>NZ_BDQX01000467.1 GCF_003112455.1 Paenibacillus agaridevorans | reverse complement strand
CAAAATTCCGCCAAGGGAGGTCGGATTGATATGTTTCAGTGGCAACAAAGCCAGGAAAGACTTAGCCGGCAAGCCGGACTGCTGCAGGGCGAACGGCTCACCTTTCATGTGCATTATTGGGGAGTTTCC
>NZ_BDQX01000466.1 GCF_003112455.1 Paenibacillus agaridevorans | reverse complement strand
GCGATGTTCTTCTTCTGGATCATCAAGGCATTATTTCTGTGAGCCGTACAACACTTCAACACAACCCTGCCTCTAAACGCGGTCGCCCATCTTCGAAAGGCCCCGATTGAGGTTTTCTCAACTAACAAG
>NZ_BDQX01000465.1 GCF_003112455.1 Paenibacillus agaridevorans | reverse complement strand
CTGCTAGCATCCTGATAGAATGGATCTCCCGCAGTCCCATTGCTGGTTCGGTCGGCATACAGCGCCCAGCTGCTGCCGTCATTCGAGATTTCAATCTTGTATTGATACGCCATCTTCGGATATTCCATA
>NZ_BDQX01000464.1 GCF_003112455.1 Paenibacillus agaridevorans | reverse complement strand
GCAACCAATACCATTCCGGCATCATTGGTTAAGGCGCCCCCATCATTGGCGATAGAAATTTTCTTTTGAGAATTGAACATTAATGGTTTTTGTTGTAAAGTGAAAGACATAAGAACGCACTCCTTATTGTTATGTTTTGTCGACTTTACAATAACACGAAGTGCGTTCTTTTTGTACACCCAAAAGGTGAAGCAACTAAACT
>NZ_BDQX01000463.1 GCF_003112455.1 Paenibacillus agaridevorans | reverse complement strand
AAGCTTCATACCCCTTTATACCCCGTTCATTTCTCTCTTTATCTTCAATAATATCAGCAAGTAAGTGAGCTATCTCTGCGGGAGATAAGGATTCACATACATACCCAGCATTATTTTCTCGAATAAACC
>NZ_BDQX01000462.1 GCF_003112455.1 Paenibacillus agaridevorans | reverse complement strand
GACGTAGATGAATTGGTCGATTTTTTCTAGAAGTATTGGACGACGATTAGGATTGCCGAACTAGCCCTAAGTCCGGCAGCCATTCCATTCGTCAGGAGGATGATCCAGCTACGAGAAAAGGGCTACAAT
>NZ_BDQX01000461.1 GCF_003112455.1 Paenibacillus agaridevorans | reverse complement strand
CTCTAACCGGATGTCTGCGATTATTGAACATCTCAAGTCGCAATACGACGTCATCCTGATCGACCCCCCGCCGTTGCTAGCCGTTACGGATGCTCAGATCGTAGCAAGCAAGTGCGACGGAGCTATCTT
>NZ_BDQX01000460.1 GCF_003112455.1 Paenibacillus agaridevorans | reverse complement strand
GAGCGGAAGCCGCGGTAGGCCCCTCCGTGGTAAATTCGTTTCCGGTCATGTTTCTCGTCAATAACCCAGCCGAGCCCGTAACCTGCGCCTTCCCTATAAAAGGCTTGTTCCAGTGTAGAACGTTTCACG
>NZ_BDQX01000459.1 GCF_003112455.1 Paenibacillus agaridevorans | reverse complement strand
AGCGGTAGAGCATCGCCTTGCCAAGGCGAGGGTCGCGGGTTCGATTCCCGTCTTCCGCTCCATTAGTTTCACGGGATGTAGCTCAGCTTGGTAGAGCACCTGGTTTGGGACCAGGGGGTCGCATGTTCAAATCG
>NZ_BDQX01000458.1:533548-536330 GCF_003112455.1 Paenibacillus agaridevorans | reverse complement strand
GTGGTGTCCGTTACGATCAGCCTTTACTTAACTGCGCTGCCGTCCACAATGAATCGACAGCCTCAGTATCGACGTTATTTTTGGCGGAATGAGCCAATCGCAATTCTAACGGATATGAGTAACGCTATTGATTCGAAAGCAAAGGTTTGGAGTCTGTTTCTTGGAAATAACGTTTCTTGAGAGGCCATTGATTCTTTGTGCGCAAAACTGGAAATGAAGCTGCAATCTCGATCATCGCCAACTTGTTAACGGAAATGTTGGCCCTTATATGGATCGTTTGGCGTGATAATAAAATCTAACGGAACTCTGCGACGTTATTCGTGAGAAATCCAGGCAAATCGCGAACTTTTGCCCCTCATAAGGGCTGTCAGTTCCATTAGATTTGCGAAATGCTGCTTTTTGCTGAAATTACGCATTTCAGTTCCGTTACAACTGCTCCCGTTATTTTTTGCCGGACGGGAAATTCGAGCATCGCGTTGACGAAAAAAAGGCGGTACAGGGTGGCAATTGCCAAACCTGATACCGCCGGTTGTTAAACACAAAACCATTTAAAAGTGTGCTGCATAGAGGGGCCTAGAATTCCCGGGGTAGAACGAGCTGCATTGTCAGTTGACAGTTCCGCCAGAGGACGGCGCAGCCGTTTCTCTGTGTTTCATGTTGCAGTGCTAGGTCAGCTTAATCGAAACGGCATGTTCACCGCCCTGATCTTCCAGTTCTATATAGGCTTCGGGTCCCGCCTCCAGATCGAACGGTGCGCCTTCGTTATGCTCCCGCTTGAAATCCAGCAGATAGCGGGTCTCGCCGAATCGGTAGGCGACCTTAAAGCCCGGCCAATCGGACGGCACGCAAGGATTTAAGTAAAGCTTGTCGCCTAACTTGCGAATGCCGAGAATCCATTCGATGCCGCTCTGGTACATCCAGCTGGAGGCGCCGGTATACCAGGTCCAGCCCGCATGGCCCTGATGCGGCTCGGCCGTGTACACATCCGCAGCCATCACGTATGGTTCGCCGTAGTAGGTCCGAACCTCGCGGTCGGTCCGCGTATGGTTGATGGGATTGAGCATGCGGAACAGCTCGAACGCCTTGTCGCCGCGGCCCAGCTTGCTCCAGGCGACGATGCTCCAGATGACGCCGTGCGTATACTGAGCGCCGTTCTCGCGGATGCCCGGCGGATAACCCTGGATATAACCGGGGCTCGGCTCGGTCCGATCGAAAGGCGGCGTCAGCAGACGCACGACCGACATCTCGCGGTCGACCAGCTCGCGGTCGAACGATTGCATCGCTTGCAGCGCCCGATCCTCCGGCGCGGCGCCGGAGATGACGGACCAGGACTGCGCGATGGCGTCGATTCGGCATTCCTCATTGTAAAGCGAGCCGAGCCAGGTGCCCCCGTCCGTGAACGCTCTTCGGTACCATTGACCATCCCATCCATGCTCATGTATCGCATCCGCCAGCTTGTCCCGCTCGAGGAGGTACTTCTCGTCCCGATCCCGCTCTCCGCGCGACACGGATAACGGCTCAAGCCTGCGCAGCACTTCGCATAGGAACCAGCCCAGCCAGACGCTTTCGCCGCGGCCTTCGTCACCGACGAGATTCATGCCGTCGTTCCAGTCGCCGACGCCAATGTGCGGCAAGCCATGCTCGCCGATTCGCGATAGTGCCTTTTCGACGGCTCTGACGCAATGCTCGTAGACCGTTCCGCTATGAGACGAACGGATCGTCTCCTCGTACCGTTCATGTTCGCCTTCCCGCAGCGTGTCGCTTGTAATGTAAGGGACAAGCTCATCCAGAATTGTGGCGTCCCCCGTATGCTCGATGTACCGGCTGACGGTGTACGGAAGCCAGAGCAGATCGTCCGAAAACAAGGTGCGGATGCCGCGGCTTGTCTCTTCGTGCCACCAGTGTTGTACGTCTCCTTCCTCGTACTGATGGGAGGCGCTAAGTAAAATTTGTTTTCTCGTCAGCTCCGGTCTGGTATGGAGGATAGCGAGAGAATCCTGCAGTTGGTCGCGGAATCCGAATGCGCCGCCCGCTTGATAGAAGGCCGTTCGGGCCCACATCCGGCAAGCCAGCGATTGATACAGCAGCCAGCCGTTAAGCAGAATGTTCGTCTCCTGCGAAGGCGTGTCGACGACGATTTGGCCCAGCGTCTCCGCCCAGTAACTCGAAGTTTCCTGCCAGGCTTCGTCGCAACGGCTGGCGATGGCGTAACGCCCCGCGAGCTCGGCGGCGTGTTTGCGGGAGGTGCCGCATCCAAGCAGCAGGATCACTTCCGTTTCCTCGCCAGGCTGCAGGGTCAGCTTGCGCTGAACGGCTCCGCAGCTGGCGTAATGAACGCCGGTTTGCTTGTCCAGTCTGGCGCGCGACAGTGCGGCTGGCTGGAGCACGCTGCCGTTGCGGCCGATGAAGCCGAGCTGATCGGATGTCCAGGATACTTCCTGATCTTCGCCTTCCGACCGTTCCGGGAAGATGCCGAGGAAAGGTGTTGCTTCCCGGAATATTTCCTGATAACGGTTTTGCGCGGTCAAGATTTTGGCCTCCTCGTCCCATTCGCTGGAAATGAAGGAGGCGTTGCTCTGCCGCTGCACGCCGATCACCCATTCCGCATAATACGTAACCGACAGCTTCCTGGGCGTTTCGGAGTCGTTGCGCAGCTTGAGCCGCATAATTTTGACGGGATCCTCCATCGGCACAAATAACGAGAGTTCATGGTGAATCCCCCCGCGTTTGTGCTCGAAGGCCGTGCTTCCAAGGCCGTGCGTGACGAGGTATGACACTGCGT
>NZ_BDQX01000458.1:530052-533487 GCF_003112455.1 Paenibacillus agaridevorans | reverse complement strand
GCGTTCGCCCCCGCTGACGGCGTCAGCGTCCAAACCAGACCCGACTCTTCGTCCCGCAAGAAGCCGAGCTCGCCGGGCGGGTCGAGAACTGGGTCATTGGACCACGGAGTCAGCTTGCATTCCCGACTGTTGCGCCAGAATGTATAACCCGTGCCAAGTTCCGATACGATGGCTCCGAACCCGGGATTGGACAGAACATTGATCCATGGCGCGGGAAGATGATTGCCGCCTTTGATCAAAAGCTTGTATTGCTTGCCGTCCGCCGCGAATCCGCCCCAGCCGTTGTAGAACAAGACATCCTTGGGGTCGAGGGAGACGCTGCCGGAAGACTCCCCGGGATTCTGCGAAAAGTCTTCGCGAGTCGGGAGCGTCGCAGATTCGGGATCTTCGGCAGCTATTGCGCCAGCGCGAGCTTTCCTGCCAGGGCCGCGTTCCGCGGCTCGCTTTAAGCCTCGTGAGCCTTCGCCGGCCTCGCCGCTGCGGCGAAGCAGCTTTAACTGCACGGCCAAGGATGGTCCGTTCGCCTTCAACGTCAATCGTGCGACGGCAAGAATGAGCGTCAGATTGTCCGCCGACAGCTGCTTGGCCGGGAGTACGACTATGCTGCCATGACCGGCTCCGAATCGGTCTACGCCGTGCTCAACCGCCCGGCTAAGCGCGTCCTGCAGTTCCTGTTCGTATCCCTCCTCTGATCCGTTGAGGAGAGCGAGATCGAAACGGATGCCGAGTCTGCGCAAATATTCATGTCCCGCCAGCAGCTTCATAATAAAAGGCATCCGACTCCGACTGTCGATCTCCGCGGCGACGAGAGGTCTGTCGCCAGAGATGCCGAATGCCCAGAGGCCTGGCTGCCCTTTGACATTAGCCTCGATCCGCTGGGCCCGCTCGCCGCTGAGGGGCGGCGTATAAAGCACTTGGGCGGCCAGCCGCTGGAAGACAAAGGCGTCCGCAAGCTCCAGGCCGAGACTGCGCAGCTCGATGCGGCTGCGAGTCCAGGCAAGCTGGAAGGCCCGCTCCACCGTTTGAGACTTCGTCAGGCTCGTGGCCCCGTCCAAGGCGGCTTCCCTAGTCGCAGCCACGGAGGTCACCGCGTAAAGAACGACTTGTCGCCCCGGCTCGATCCCGACGCGCCTGCGCATAACGAAGGCGGGATCGGCGACGGAGCCCGTCTTCCCCTTAAGACGAGTCCGAATGCTTTGGGGCTCCTCGAGCTGATAACCTCGACCGATAAACGCCATGCGGTCGGTTTCGAACTCCAACCCGCCAACCGTCGTTCCTTCCGCGCTGAGGGAGTGGGCGGCCCATAACGCTTGTTCCTTCGCCTCTCTTTTGCGGCGGCTGGCAACGAGACAGCCGCTGCTCTCCTCATAGGCGGTACGAATGAACAGCTTGCTGAATGCGGTGTGGGCCTCGTCCGCGATGGGGTTCGCCAGGGCGAGCTCCACGAAGGTGGTTACTTCCAGCAGCTTGGGCTCGCTGCCGTTGTTCGTCAGCGTAATGCGCCGGACCTCGGCGTCGCTCTCGGGCGATACGCATATTTCCATCCGGGCGGAAACTTCGTCGAAGCTTTGCTCGAACGTCGCTTTGTCCGGCTCGAACCGGACGCGAAGATCCTGCATATCCGTACGGCAAGGCTGGAAGGAGGGGGACCACACGCTCCCTGACGAGACATCCCGAATGTAGATGAAGGTGCCCCATGAATCACGCACGGGATCTTCTCTCCAGCGCGATACGAGCAAACCTTCATAGCTGCTGTATCCGCTGCCGCTTGCCGTAACGACGGTGCTAAAGCGCCCGTTGGATAATACGCATGCTTCCGGAGCGGCCGTATGCGGCGATTTGAATTCGCGAACAGGCTCGTTCGCCGTTTCCTTCGTCTCGCGCTCTTCCCGCAGCCGATGCAGGGAGGGATGGCGGATCAGCTTGGTGCGGCCCGGTATCCGTTCCTGCAGCAGCAGCTCGGCGGCGCGAACCTCCTTGTTGCGATGAAAGCGGTCGATCATGGATTGCGGCAGCAGCAGGTTCGACAAGGTGAGCATGCTCATGCCTTGATGATGCGCCATAAAGCTCAAAATGACGGCGTGTTTGCCGTCCTGCTTGAGCCGGCGTGGAGTAAAGTCCAGCGCTTCATAATAACCGTACTGGCCTCGTCCTCCGAGCTTTTCCATTTGGCCCAGCGCAAGCATCCCTTCGGCGGGAGCGTAAGGAAGGGCCATAATCGTGGCATATGGCGCCAGAACGAGATCCTGCTCCAGACCGCGCTTGAAGCCCAGTCCCGGCACGCCAAATGCACGGTACTGATAATTCAATTGATGATCGAAGGCGAAGTAGCCCGACTCGGATATGCCAAATGGCACGCGGCGCTCCTTGGCGTATTGGATCTGGCGGTTGACAACGGCCTTGTAGGTACTGTCCCAGACGGTATTCCGATAGGTGCGCATAAGCAGCCATGGCATCATATATTCGAACATCGTGCCGGACCACGAGAGCAATGCAGGTTTCCCGGAAACCTTGGTCATCGTCCTGCCAAGCGCGTTCCAATGCGAGACGGGAACCTGTCCCATGGCGATTGCGACGAAGCTTGCCTGCCGCGCTTCCGAAGCCAGCAGGTCATACAAAACCTCGTCGCGCTCGCGTCTGGTGACGTGGTAGCCGAGCGAGAACAGGTTGCTTCGCGGATCGTAAAGCGCACGGAAGTCCGTATCCCGCGCAAGAGCATCGATTCGCGCAAGCAAACGATTGCCGCGGCTCATCAGCTCGGAGCCTCCCCGCGAGCCTAGCTCGCCGGCGAAAGCGACCTCGAAGCGTCCGCCCCCGTAACGGCCGGACTCTTGCTGACGAGTCCCCTCGGCGTTGCCGCCCCAGTCCGCCTGCATCCATTCCAGCAGACCTTCCTTAACCGCTATAAGCGAGGCGACCAGATTGCCGGAATCCACTGTCGAGACATACACGGGCTGCAGAGGAGCAAGGGACTCCGTATCATACCAATTAAAGAGATGGCCTTCCCACTTCTCCATGCGTTCCATCGTCCCGATCGTCCGCTCCAGGCGCACGATAAGACCTTCCGTATCGATAAAGCCGAAGTCTCTGGCCGCGACCGCGCATAACGCGTACATCCCGATATTGGTAGGGGAGGTCCGGTGAGCGATGCCTCGGTCCGGTTCGATCTGGACATTGTCAGGCGGGAGCCAATTGTCTCTCTCCGTCACGTAATCCTCGTAAAAGGACCAAATATCGCTGGCCAGCTTAAAAAGCTCTTGGTGTTGTTTTTCCGAGAAACCGGACTCCGCGCGTTCGGGAGAGCCGTCGAGCCATTTCACGACGAGCGGAGCGGCACACCACAACAGCGCCAAAACGAGACCGATCGTCGTTGCAGCGGACGATATCCCCGGCGCAATCAGCACGCTTGCGGCCATAAGTGCGGTCAGCACGTAA
>NZ_BDQX01000458.1:467089-529881 GCF_003112455.1 Paenibacillus agaridevorans | reverse complement strand
CAGCCGATACAGCGTTCGTATTATTCCGTCGAGCAGCATGGCGCTTTGGAAAGGGAGCGTCAAAAGAGTGAGGCAGGCATGGGCGGCTGACCGCAATAAAGCGGATGGACGGCGAATCCAGTGCGAGACGGATAACAGCGAGCGGAACACCGGAAGCAGCAGTGTCAGCAGCACGATGCCATACCATGCCATGGCAGAGCCGGGTAGCGGTCCCGCCAGCAGCAGAATAGCCATCAGCGCGGGCTGCAGCAAGCTGCGGCGCATATTGTCGGCAATCTGCCAGCGCGTCATGAGCGACAAGGCGGTCGGTATACGTTCGCCGCGGGCGTTGCGCGCCGAGTTGGCTAGCCACGGCAACAGCTGCCAGTCGCCGCGGGTCCATCGATGCAACCTTTTCTGCTGCGCCAGAAAGGTTGGCGGGTGATCGTCGATCAGCTCGATATCCGACAGCAGACCCGCCCGAAGGAAGCCGCCTTCCAGCAAATCGTGGCTGAGCACGGCGTTTTCCGGAATTCGTCCGCCCAGCACGCGGTGAAAGACATCCACGTCCAAGATGCCTTTGCCCGTGAATATGCCTTGCCCGATGGCGTCCTGGTAAGGGTCCGATACCGCAAAGGCGTAAGGGTCTAGTCCGGGCTCGGATGCAAACAGCGCCGTCAGTCTCGACTTGTGCGCGCTCTCGTATGTCATGCCGATGCGCGGCTGGAGCACGCCGTAACCTTCAACGACCTTCCGCCCGCTCTCATCGAGGCGCGCGCGGTTGTAAGGCAAGTGGATCGCGCCGATCATGCGGCGAGCGCTTTCCAGTGGAAGTCTCGTATCCCCGTCGAGCGTAATGACGTATCGGATCTCGCCGAGCCGGGATTCGTCGCCGATTACGGTATCGAAGCTTGTATGGCGATCGCCTTGCAGCAGCTTGACGAATTCCTCCAGCTTGCCCCGCTTGCGCTCCCAGCCCATCCATGTCCGTTCGGAGGGATTCCATTGACGCTTGCGATGGAAGAGATGGAAGGAGGTATCCGGATATTTCCGGTTGAGCCGCTCGATGCCCGATCGGGCGATGCGAAGCAGCTCTTCATCCTCTGGCAGCTTCTCTTCCGCGGCGTCCTGGAAATCGCTTAATATGCCGAAGCGGATATGAGGATCCCGATTGGCGAGATAATGCAGCTCCAGTCTGTCCAACGTTGAGGCAACATGGTCCCCCCGACTCCAAATGACGGGAATGACGACTATCGTGGCCGCATCTTCCGGCACGCCCTTGGAGAAGTCGTAGCGAAGCAGACGATCGGGTCTGGTGACGCGTTCGATCAGCCAATGTACGGCTGTAACCGCCCATTCGCTGGCGGGAATCAGCAGCAGCGCGAATGCAAGCGCCAGACTGCCTGCAGAAGCAGGCGCCTGCAAGCCGCCGACGGTGACCGTCAGGGAAACGGCCAGAACGGTTAATGTGCCTAACGCGAGCAGCTGCATATATAAGCCCGAAGCACGGCGTTTGAAGCCGGCCTGCGGCAGAGCGCCTGTTTTGCCGCATAGCTTGAGAGCGGCCTGCAGCAGCCGCATGCCGCGCGCATCCAGCAAATAGAATGCGGCAAAGCAAGGTCTGGATGGCAGCTGCATCGACCCGGTATCGTCGGATGACTCCATTGCTTGCATCGAATAAGCCTCGTCGGCCAGTCTTACGGCTTCGGTCGCAACCAGATTTTCCGGCACGGCCATTCGGCGGGCGAGAAGCTCTACGCGATGGCGCAACGTATGGCGGCTCCCGCTGTCCAGTCGGGCATAATCCCCGGCTTGTTCCGTCCGAAGCGTGCGTTCTATGATGCTGATGCGCTCGAAAAGTTCGCTAAAGTCCCAGCGGGAGAGCTTCCTTAAGCTGCTTATGACATTGCCGGCGCTGACTTGGTATTCGGCTTGCAATCGGTATTCATATGAGAGGATGGAGTCCAGATCTTCCGGCGGGTTCTCCAGCTTGCAGACAAGCCATTCCCCGACATGGGCGGTGTCCTCGGCATGATCCCGCAAATGTTTGATCAAATGAACGATCATAGCGCCGGAGAGAGGAAGCTCCACACGTTCCGCATCAAGGGCCGCCTTGAACGTCTCGGGCGTCAGCTCGGAAGCGGGTATGCCCGCGAGCATTTTTTCCACCTGGGCGCAGACGGTGCGCCGTTCCTGCAGCGGCTCCACGACTAAAGCCAGCTTGCGGACGAGCTCCATTTTGAGGAAGAGCGGCAGCGACCAGGCTTCCGCCGCTGTAAGGACGGCCACCTCCTGATAGGCATCGAGGAACTCGGCGAATATATTTTCGTCCAGCACCCCGTCGCCATAGGCCAAGTAGGATTCGCAAAGAGAAGCAGCTCGAGTTCGGGCACCGGTTTCCAGCGTTGGCAGCCGCTTGGCTGGAAAATCCGCCAGCGCTTCGCGAATTTCCCCCAGCTCGGCTTCGAGAAACTCGGAATGGTCGAGCAGCCACTCATCGGCAGGTTGCCCGCAGACCGTGCTTCCGTTGTTTAATTCGGCAATATACGCGCGAAGCTCCCGAATATCCTCCTCCATTCGGTTCCACAGCGCTGCCGAAGAAATCCTTTTGCCGCTGGGATCATGCTCCAGAGCAAGCCTGTGCGCGTGCTCCCGCATTTTTTCCAGATTCATTTCCATTCCTATAATCCCCCATGGGCGTTATTTGCTAATATAAATTCACCTCATTACCATTCCGCTAATTGGCGAATTTTATAAGTCGATAGGAAGAAAGAGTTTCATATTTTAGTCGGAGGCCGTTTAAATTCCGTTTAAATTCCCGCGATAAGATGCCCTTATGGAAGCAATCAACAGAGTACAGGATAGGAGGAAATACGATGGTCATACATTCGAAAACTACAAAGGGCATGGCGAAGGAGTGGGCGGTCGAAGCGAAGGGACTCGTCAAGACCTTCGGAAATAACCGGGCCGTGGACGGAGTGGATCTCCAAGTTAAGGCGGGAAGCATCTATGGGGTGCTGGGCCCGAACGGAGCAGGCAAAACGACGACGATCCGGATGCTGGCAACTCTGCTTCGTCCCGACTCGGGTTCTGCACAGATCTTCGGCCATGACGTAGCCAAGGAAGCTCAGATCGTTCGCCAATTGATCGGCGTTACGGGACAGTACGCCTCGGTCGACGAATCGCTCAGCGCGACGGAGAATCTTGTTATATTCTCTAGGCTGCTAGGTTTGGGACGAGGCGAAGCGAAGCGCAAAGCAGTGGAGTTGCTGGAGGAATTCGGATTGTCGGAGGCGGCGAAGCGGCCGCTCAAGGAGTTCTCGGGAGGCATGAGGCGCCGCTTGGACCTGGCGGCCAGCCTGATCTCGCAGCCTCCGCTCATCTTTCTAGATGAGCCGACGACAGGACTGGACCCGCGAACGAGATCCCAGATGTGGGATACGATCAGACGACTCGTAAAGACGGGTTCCACGGTATTGCTTACAACGCAGTACTTGGACGAAGCCGATCAGCTGGCGGATCGGGTAGCCGTAATCGATCACGGACGCGTCGTAGCCGAAGGTACGGTCAACGAGCTCAAGGCGTCGGTAGGCACTTCATCGCTGCACTTAAACATCGAGGATCCGGGAAATCTGGCGCAAGCCAAGCGTATCATCGAAGAGGTATTGGGGACGAAGGCGGGCATCACGGCGGAGGCAGGTACGATTACGGCGCCAATGGCGAATGCGGATTCTGTGACGGATCTACTTCTTGCCCTTCGGGGGGCCGGCATTCCGCTGTCGGAGTTCAGCGTCCAGAAGCCGACGCTTGACGAGGTGTTCCTGACCATTACAGGACAGGATAAAGTCAGCGTGAAAACATCCGAGGAAGCCGGGGCGACTAAGAAAGAGGTGGCAATAGGATGAACCATACGACTACGGGAACCTCTGTCAACGGGAAGCTGCGCAATTACACCAGTCTCGGCCAGACGATACGAAACTCGCTTACGATGGCTTACAGGGGGCTGCTCAAAATCAAACGGACGCCGGAGCAGCTCTTCGACGTCACGCTTCAACCCATCATCTTTACTTTGATGTTTACTTACATTTTCGGAGGCGCCATCTCCGGCGACGTGCAGAGCTACTTGCCGGTCATTATACCTGGCATTCTTGTGCAGACGGTCATTACGACCTCCCTCGTGACGGGCGTCCAGCTTCGGGAGGATATGGACAAAGGGGTGTTCGACCGGTTCAAGTCGCTGCCGATCGCGCGCATTGCTCCGCTTGCAGGAGCGCTATTGGCCGACACGGTGCGTTATACCATCGCTACGACTTTGACCTTCGCCATGGGTTATATAATGGGATATCGTCCCGAAGCGGGGTTAGGGACGGTTGCGCTCGCCAGCGTGCTGGTCATCTTTTGCGCATGGGCGATCAGTTGGATCTTTGCCTTCTTCGGCGTCATCGCGAGGACGGCTTCCAGCGTGCAAGGCATCTCGATGTTGGCGTTATTCCCGCTGACGTTTTTATCGAACGCCTTTGTGCCGGTCGAGACCATGCCGAAGTGGCTGCAGTGGTTCGTTAACGCGAATCCCGTGTCGCATCTCATCTCTGCCGTAAGGGAATTGACCCAGTCCGGCACCGTCGGCCAACATTTATTCATCTCATTGGCTGGCGCTGCAGTCATCGTGATCGTGTTCGCTCCTTTGACGGTGCGGGCGTACATGCGCAAGACGTAACGGTCGACCATTGCTTGCTCCTAGGCAAAATATGACCAGAACCGAGGTTGCCGCGATCCTAAAACGTCTATTGAAGAAATCGGAATTGATTTAAGATCATTAAAAAAACGTCGATTATTTCGGCGTTTTTTCTATTGCTATGGAAATTCGAATGTTCGCTGTATACCTAAAGCGGTTCCTCCCCGCCCGTTTTATTCGCTGATAGGTTTGGGTATAAATAACAGGGGCAACGTTCCTCCGGGGAAGGGGTTGAGGGTCATGCACATGAACGTAACGGAAATTGATATGTATGTACTTCGCGCGCTCGAGGCAGGGGATAAAGTACAGCTTCTTGCTCTGGCAGAGGAGCTCCAACCGTATGATCTGGCAGGCGTATACGATCGGTTGCCAGGCAAACAACGTGCCGGATTCGTAATCTATCTCACCATGGAGCTTCTGACCGCCATGGTCGGAGAGATGGAGCGGGAACCGCAAATCGAGGTGTTCGAGCTGCTCGGCGTGGAGCGGACGGCTCAACTTATGGACCGAATGGACAAGGACGATTTGGCTGGGCTGTTAGGCGGGTTGTCAGAGGAGAGAAAGCAGTCCTTTCTGGATTATATGAAAGAAGAGGAGTCTCAGGCCGTTCGGCATCTCATGACCTATGCGCCCGAAACGGCGGGGCGGATCATGACGAACAGGTATGTCTGGATTCCTTTGCATTTTACGGTGCGCAATGCCGTGGAGAAACTGAAGGAATTCGCTGAAATCGCCGAGTCGATCAGTTATTTGTATGTTGTTGACGACGAGAAAAGGCTGCTCGGCGTCGTGTCGTATCGCGATCTTATTTTGGCGGATGCGGAAGAGCGGATTGCCGACATTATGTTCGAGAGAGTTATATCTGTACCTTCCGACATGGACCAAGAGGTTGTAGCGCGCATGATCGAAAGATATGATTTTATTGCTGTACCCGTCGTGGAGGATGGCGGAATATTGGTCGGAATCGTCACTGTCGACGATATCATCGACGTTGTCATTCGCGAGGCTTCCGAGGATATCGCAAAGCTGTCCGCGTCGGGCAAGTCGATCGACTTCGATACGAAGGCGATAGTTGCCGCTTGGCGGCGATTACCATGGTTAATCTTGCTGCTGTTGATTGGCATTATATCCGGAACGATTATTAGCCGATTCGAGGAAACGTTGGACAAAGTAGTGGCTTTGGCATTTTTTATGCCCATGATTGCCGGCATGACCGGTAATACGGGTACGCAATCCCTGGCGGTCGTTGTACGGGGGCTGACCACCAGGGAAGCGACTAGCGGCCTCATTAAACGGCTCATTTGGCGAGAATTACTGGTGGGATTGATGATTGGGGGCATTTGCGGCACGCTCATTTCCGTTATCGCCTACGTTTGGCAAGGAAGTCCGGTCTTGGGGCTGGTGGTGGGAAGTTCGCTTGTCGTGACGCTCGTTATCGGCACGCTTGCCGGAACGGTAATTCCAATCCTTCTATACAGGCTTAAGGTGGATCCGGCCGTAGCATCGGGTCCGCTCATTACAACGCTTAACGACATATTGTCCCTCCTTATTTACTTTGGTATAGCGACGGCTTTTCTGGAATATCTGATTTAAAATTGCCAATCGGAACTAATGTAGGTTACCCAGGTGAAAACGTTGGCAAAACGATAGTGACTCCGGGTATACACTGTGTTTATAGCTACTCTGAAATATATTAATTACTTGTATGGCTTAACTTCGTATTATAGTAAAGCTAAGCTAAACATAGATCATCCTTTATTAGGAGGAGTAGGAACATGGAACCAACTACATTCGTATTGTTCGGGGCAACCGGCGATTTGGCCAAACGCAAAATTTACCCTGCCCTGTTTAATTTATTTATTGATGATAAATTGCCAGCATCGTTTGCCCTGATCGGCCTGGGCCGCAGGGACTGGTCGGACGACAAATTTCGAGGGAATATCGAACAATCCATCCGCGATTTCTCCAGGCGCAAGGCGGTGAACGAATCCAAGCTGGCGGCGTTTTTGCAAGCATTCAGCTACAGCGTGCTGGACATCGGCAATCTTGAGGATTATGCCAAACTGCTAGGCCGCATCGAGTCCCGCGAACAAAAGCTGGGTCTTGCGCCGAATCGATTGTTCTACCTGTCGGTCGGACCGGAGTACTTCGAGACGATTGCCGAGAATATTCAGGAAAGCGGTCTTGGCTCCGCGAACGGCTGGAAACGTCTCGTCATCGAAAAGCCGTTCGGCCACGATCTGCAGACGGCAAGAGGACTGAACGCGATGCTGGGCAAAGCGTTTGCGGAAGAGGAGATTTTCCGCATCGACCATTATCTTGGCAAGCCGATGCTTCAACGCTTCAAGGTTTTACAGCAAAGCAATCCTATCATCCAGACTTTATGGACGAACCGCAGCATCGCCAACGTACAGATTACGGCAAACGAAACGGTTGGCGTAGAGGAGCGGGCCGGTTATTACGACCATGTCGGCGCGCTGCGCGACATGTTCCAGAACCATATGCTGCAGCTGCTTATGATGACGGCGATCCGCACTTCTACCGGAAGCGATGCGGAAGTGGTGCGTTTTAAGAAAAAACATATCATGGAGGCGCTCGAGCCTCTGCAGAAGGCCGATGTCGCCAATTCCATCGTGCGCGGCCAATACGGTTCAGGTTACCTCCAGGGTCAGCCGGTTAACGGCTATACCTCCGAACCCGGAATCGCGGAAGGCTCGATGAACGATACGTTCATTGCGGCCAAACTGAGCATCGACGATTCCTTCTGGCGCGGCGTTCCGTTCTATATCCGTACGGGCAAACGCCTTAAGGAGAAGTCGACGCGCATCGTCATCGAATTCAAGGAGCCGCTCAAACAATCCTCGGTATCCGAAGACGGCGCGGCGGAACCGAATCTGCTCGTCATTGAGATGAGTCCCGGCGAAAGCATCTCGTTGCAGCTCAACACGATGGGCGCTAGCGTCAAGGAAGCCTCCAAGCCAATCTGCATCGACATCGATCCCGGCCAAGGCGATCTTCCCGAAGCATACGAGAATCTTATTCATGACGCCCTTTTGGGCGACGGAACGTACTTCGCTCATTGGGACGAAGTGGAAGCTTCATGGGCTTGGGTGCAACCGATCCTGGAAGCTTACGAGGAAAATAGCGTTCCGCTGCATACTTACGCGGCAGGCACGTACGGACCGGCCGAAGCCGACGAACTGCTGGCGCGGGACGGATACCACTGGTGGTTCGATGCTGTCGAGCCGGCGAAGCAATTGACGGTTGCGGCTCAACTATGAGATGATCGAGGACGATTGCGATCATCATTTTATCCGGAGGTAGAAGGGAAGGTAGAACGACATGCTTTACCGATTATGGGAAGGAGATGCTCCGCTGGCGAAAGGGACGTCTAACGAAGATGTCCCGAGGCTGGAGCTGTTCCTCGTGCCGGAACAAGAACGCGAAGGCCTCGTCATCGTTTGTCCCGGCGGCGGCTATGGAGGGAGAGCGGCTCATGAGGCTTATCCCATCACGGATTGGCTGAATTCCATTGGCATCTCTGCTGCAGTCTTGCATTACCGCGTCAACCCTTATCAATATCCGGTTCCCATGGTGGATGCCCAGAGGGCGGTCCGATTCGCTCGGCAGCATGCGGCGGAGTGGGGTGTTAATCCGGATCGGATAGCGCTGCTAGGCTTTTCGGCCGGAGGGCATCTCGTATCGACGGTAGGCACGCATTTTGACGGAGGCGACGTTGAGAGCGAGGATCCGGTAGAACGGCATAGCTGTAGACCGGACGCGCTAATCTTGTGTTATCCTGTTATCTCTTTTATGGAACCCTTCACTCATGGAGGTTCGGTGGAAGCGCAGCTTGGCGCGAATCCGGACGAGGAGCTGCTCCGTTCGTTATCCAACGATATGCAGGTGAGTGCAGACACGCCGCCGACCTTTCTTTGGCATACCGCCGAGGATCGCCCTGTACCGGTCGAGAACAGCATGATGTTCGCTATGGCTCTGAGCCGGCATCAGGTGCCGTTCGAGCTGCATATTTTCGAGAAGGGCGAGCACGGCGTCGGGCTGGCGCATCATCTGCCTGATACGGCGCGTTGGACGGAGCTTTGCGGCAATTGGCTCAAACGGTTGGGTTATAAGAACTCCATTACCCAGCCGATGGTATGACGGATTTATAAGTTTAAATCGCCCTCGGTTCTGTTACGGACCGAGGGCGATTTTTTTGTGTTCTGTGCTGCTTGCAAGTCGTAATGGGGACAGGCTCGCCAAATGAGAGACTGCGGCAAAATAGTCCACATGCCAGGGGCGGTACGAGGATCGATCGAATACTAGCATATCGCGCTGGGTATGTTCCTAGGGGTTCTGCCTGGGCTTCAAGTCGCGGGACTGGACCGATTCGTTACTTGAATGTTGACGAACACGGCTTCGCAATGGTCGATTAATGGGCATCATTTGCTTGGAACTGATCGGCGAAGCGCTGAGTGAGGAAGAATAGTGCGGAGCGGTGGGGATGATGGGGCATTCCGAGCGAAGTCACTAAGTGGATTCTTAGTAACTCACAAGCCTTTTGCAGCGTTTAGCCAGTCGCGAGCCCAATGAGCTGTGTGAGTATGAAATTTCATACGCGTTTGGCCAGTCGCGGGTCTAATGGGGGGCCAATTGAGTATGAAATTTCATACACGATTGGCCAGTCTCGAGCCCAATAGGCCTTATGAGTATGAAATTTCATACACGTTTGGCTAGTCGTGGGCCCAATGGGCCGTATGAGTATGAAATTTCATACACGTTAGGCCAGTCGCGGGCCCAATAGGCCGTCTGAGTATGAAATTTCATATACGTTTGGCCATGCGCGGGCCCAATAGGCCGTCTGAGTATGAAATTTCATATACGTTTGGCTAGGCGCTACCCTAATGGGCCGTATGAGTATGAAATTTCATACACGTTTGGCCAGACTCGGGCCTAATGGGCCGTCTGAGTATGAAATTTCATATACGTTTGCCCAGGTGCGAGCCCAATACGCCTTATGTCTTTGATATTTCATATAACCACGTGTAGAAGGGGCTGCTCAAAGTCACAATAGACATTGAGCCCCCCCTTGCCAGTTACACCGCTCGATTCAACATTCCGCGTCGGTCATTTCGTTCGTGAACATCCGTTTGTACTCTTTAGCATTTATCTTTTCGGCAGAGGCTGGCACGTAATGGAATTGCAAGGCTCGCCTGCGAAGCGTGGAGAAGTTGGACGGGGTTCCGTGGTACAGCAATCCATGGAAAAACAATACGCCGCCTGGCTTTAAGGGAACGATAACGTCTTTGTTTACCGGTACTTGCGTGTCGCATAGCTGCCAGTCGCGTACAGCGTAATGAGGCGTGGCGCCCTCTTGATGGGAGCCGGGAATGACGTGCATGCAGCCGTTGTCTGCCGTAGCCTCGTCAAGGGCGATCCATACTCCGATAGCCGACTTCGTATAGGTCAGGTTGCCATAGGCCATATCCTGATGCCAAGGTTTCTCGCCGCCGCCGTGCGGTGGCTTGAGCAGCGCCATATCCTGAATCAGCTTCGGCTCTTCGCCGAATAGGCGTCGAATCGTGCCGATGATGTCGGGGTGATAGGCGATTTTGCGTAATCGGTCCTCGGAATCCACGAATTCGTGAATTTTCCGAATGGACAGTTCGCGTTCTTCCGGTGTATTCAACTCTTGCTCGGGTTTCGTGAATTGCAGACGCGACTTTTTACGATCGACATGGAGCAAATCCATAATCGCTTGAATGCTTTGCCCAACTTCATTCTCATTCAGCACGCCATCGACGGAAAGGAATCCCGTTTGTTTGTATTGCGCATAATGTACCTCTTGCAGCTCTTTGATTCCGTTTAGACTTACATGCACCTTATCGTATTGGTATAACATGGAATTGATTTGCTCCGGAGTTAACGTGGTTCCTTTCATTGTCTATTCCTCCTTAATATTAATAAATATCCCTTGCCAATAGAGTATCAGGGAGCATACGATATAGAAATGGAATCCAATCGCATGAATTTGGACAAAGATGCTAATAGAGGGGGTTGGCGATGATGGGAATCACGTTTGGCGAAGAGTCGGCAGCATGGCCTTGGGAAGAGCGTTTTTTTGCGAGAAGCGGCTCGAGCGGCAAAGCCAGATGTGAGCCGAACTGGTCCTGGCAGCCGCTTCCGCTGCCGGATTACGACCTCTGGTATGCCGTCAAAGGACAAGGGGATATGTGGATCAACGGAGACAAGTATAACATTCGGCCTGGCTCATGCTTTATATTGCATCCTGGCGACGAGATCAAAGCCAGCCATCGCCCGAACAATCCGCTTACTGTACTCTATTGCCATTTTACAATCGTGAATAAAAAAACGAAGCACGGGAGAGAGCTGCCCGATCCCTTGACCGAGCAGCGCTGCGTCCATATTGGGGATACTTACCGGATGGAGCCGTTGCTTCACCAGCTTGTCGATTTGGCTTCTTTGGCGGAGACGGGGGAGGAAGCCGAGTTCGACCTGCTGCTTAAGTTGATTCTGACCCGTTGGCGCAAGGCAAAGGAAAGGCAGCTTATGCCGCAGCGCAACTATTATGTTGAACAGATGATCCAGCAAGTGCATAACGAGATACGGTTTCGGCTGTCGGAGGAGATCGATTACGAAGCTGTAGCAGCCCCCTCGGGTCTCACCGCTCGTTACGTTAGCTCGCTCATGAAACGTCATACCGGGCTGACGCTTAAAGAAACGATTTCGAAGCTGCGCATGGAGCGCGCGGTCCACTTGCTGGAGGAGACGGCCATGACCGTAACGGAAGTAGCGGATGCGTTGGCGTATGCCGATATTTATACGTTTAGCAAGCTGTTTAAACGATATTACGGGTACCCCCCTTCGGATGCGAGAGAGAAACGGGCCAATAGAACGGACAGAGACTTAGCCGGGAGAGACGTCGACACAGGCATCGACACAGACATCGATAGAGACGGTTGACAATCCATGCGTCATTCTCTATACTTGCTTTAATCTTATAAGCGACTTGCGTCGAAAGAGCGCAGTAGCGGCTTAGTCCCTGTCCCAGAAAGCCGGGGGGCGATGGAACCCGGCACACATTAAGCCTGCGAAATACACTCTGGAGCATCTCGGGTAATGCCGGGCGGATTGGCGAACGATATCTCGCCTAGAGTGGTATCAACGACACGTCCGCGGGCGCTGCTTAGTTGATGCAATTTGGGTGGTAACACGGTTAATAATCGTCCCTATGTCTTCCATAGACTAGGGGCGTTTTTTTAATTGTTAAGAAAGTATAGGATTTCGCCGTGCTTTCTCAATAATTCTCGAAACGAAACGCGCCCCGCCTCCACTGGACGGCGTAGCCGTTTTGCCTAGTTTCCAGGCATTTAAAGGGTTGGCGCAACCGTTTTCCTTATTTCACGAATAATCGAAGGAGTGCTTAACAAATGAACATTATCGACGAATTGGAATGGCGCGACGCCATTAATCAGCAGACCGACGCGGAGGGACTCCGCGCCTTGACGAACGAGAAAGCCGTGTCGCTATACTGCGGCGTGGATCCTACGGGCGACAGCATGCATATCGGACATTTGATCCCCTTTATGGTGCTTAAGCGATTCCAGCTGGCCGGCCATCGTCCTGTTATCCTGATCGGCGGCGCAACGGGTACTATTGGTGATCCAAGCGGCCGTACGTCGGAGAGATCCCTGCAGACGCTGGAGCAGATCCAGGACAATGTTGAAGCGCTAACGGCGCAGCTGCGCAAGCTGTTCGTCACGGATGGCGACAACAACATCCGGATGGTCAACAACTACGACTGGACGCACAAGATCAACGTTATCGAATTTCTGCGCGACTACGGCAAAAACTTCAGCATCAACACGATGCTGGCGAAGGACGTCGTGTCCAGTCGTCTCGACAGCGGAATCTCTTTCACTGAGTTTTCGTACCAGATTCTGCAATCGCTCGACTACCTTCACCTTTTCCAGAACGAGGATGTGCAATTGCAAATCGGCGGCTCCGATCAATGGGGCAACATTACAAGCGGCCTGGACCTGATCCGAAAGAAGGAAGGCAGCGAAGCCAAGGCATTTGGACTAACGATTCCGCTCATGCTCAAAGCGGACGGGACGAAGTTCGGCAAGACGGCGGGCGGCGCGATCTGGCTCGATCCGAACAAAACGACGCCGTTCGAATTCTACCAGTTCTGGGCAAATACGGACGACCGCGATGTCGTCAAATACTTGAAGTACTTTACCTTCTTGTCGATGGAAGAGATCGAGTCGCTCGCGGAAAAGGTGCAGTCAGAGCCGCATAAACGCGAAGCTCAGAAAAAGCTTGCCGAAGAGATGACGAGATTTGTGCACGGCGAGGAACTGCTGGAGCAGGCGAAGCGTATTACGGCGGCTCTGTTCACGGGCGATATCGGCTCCTTGACGGCGGACGATATCGAGCAGGGCTTCAAGGAAATGCCGACGTTCGAATCGGGCCGCGAGGCGAAAAACATCGTCGACTGGCTCGTGGATCTCGGCATCGAACCATCCAAACGCCAAGCGCGCGAAGATATTACGAACGGCGCCATCTCCATGAACGGCGAACGCGTAACCGACCTCACGCTTGAGGTGTCCGAAGATCAAGCCATCGGCGGCCGCTTTATCATTATCCGCAAAGGCAAAAAGAACTACAGCCTCGTAAAAATGTCATAAGCGGCAACATTTATGCCGAACAATAAAGACGCTCGCATCCAAGTGATTTTACTGGATGGCAGGGCGTCTTTGTTTTTTCGCGGGGCTATTCTTCTACGCTCAGAACGACATTCTTGATCCTCTCGATGCCTTCCCACATATCCCCGTCCCGGTCGAAGATAAGGGACACCGGCGCATCGGCATTGCCCGCTCCGGCTAGTCGGAGCAGCTGCCGCAGCGATTCGGCGTTAATGGAACCATCGTCGCCGTACTCCGGCTTGGCATGGAAGGAGTGCGCGAGAGGCGTTCCAAAGACGATGCCCGCTTCCTTCTCCTTCTTAGCCAGATTGCCGAAATCGACGATAGTGGACACCTCATTGCCCGTCTCGGCAAGCAGATTTCTCCAACTGTCTACGGTGGATGTCAGATCGCGGAAATTTTCCGTGACGACTTTAACGCCTAGCGGCGTCCCGTAATGGCTCAGTTCAAGCAGAGCAATCGCGCTTCGCCGGATCGCCTCCGAGTCTCCGGCCGGCTGTTCGCCGGCGACGATTCGGACGGCAGCGGCGCCCGCCAGGGCAGCGGTCTCCATCCAGCCCTTCAAATAAGCGATATCGGATTCCCGGCGTACGGGATCCGGAGAGGAGATGTCGCCATAGTCAATTAACAAAGTATGAAAGGCGATGCCGGCATCGGCAAACGAGGAACGGAGTTTCTTTAAATAATCGTCCTCTCGGGATGGGAAATGAAAATGGCAGAGCTCCAGATACGACAATCCTCGGGAAGCGGCGTCGGATGGCAGATCAAGGAGCGAAAAAAGCTCCGGCTGCTCCTGAATGTTGGTGGACTGAGTCCGGGAAGTCTGATCCCAGACGGTCCAGCGAAGTGGACCAAGGCAGCGATGAAGACTCCAGCTGCTTATTGAAAGGCGATTAACAAACATAGCAGGCGCACGCTCCATTCTGTTGTTAGTAGTCATACAAGCGTATCGTGCGCGCAATCGAGTTGCAAGGGCGAGTATTTGCTTTGTTTGTATGCGATTTTGCCCAGCGCCTTCTCTATCGCCGAAGATTCGTCATTCATGGATTCACTATTCTTCTGCATAAGATGGAATAAATCCCGCTGAGGGAATTGAGGAGAAGAGAGGTGCAAGTTTGTTTAAAAATGCGAAAGGATTCATAATAGGCTTGGTCATGGGAGGATTGCTCATGACGGCGCTGCCTTCGATGGCGGCGACGCAGAAGACGACGTATTCTTTGACGGAAGCATCGTATCCGGTATTCGTAAATAATGTGGCTTATACGGATGGAAAATTGCCCATGCTGAATTATCAGGGAAGTACGTATGTGCCCCTTCGGTCCGTAGGCGATCTGTTGGGGGCATCGGTTGCTTGGGATGATGCTTTAAGGCGAGTCCATATCACTGCAAGCGAGGATATGCGCCCATGCAACAATGCATTTTGCAATGTCAGCGTCAACGGTTCTAATGGCAGATATATCGTATCGGGAACTGCACGGGTATTCGAAGCAGTCATGAATTATGCCGTCGAAGACGGGCATAATTATTTGCTGGAACAATTCCATACTCTTGCGGAAGGGGCTCCGGCATGGTCACCGTTCGCGATCGAACTCGAAATTCCGGAATCTGGGCAGCCCGTTAACGGCACGCTGACGCTGGAGTTGTTCGAATACAGCGCGAAGGACGGCTCGCGTATTAACGTCATGTCCATTCCGCTGGAAACTTTCGGCCCTTAAGACGAGATAACGGCAGCGAATTGCGAAGCAATCCGAAGGACTTTTGAGCCACATGGGGGATTGTCCGATCAGCTTTCGGAAAACTGACGATAACGTCGCTGAAACAGGTTTCTGCGAAAAAGCCGGAAATGGCGGTGCGGGGAAAGTTCAACCCTAGCACCGCCATTTCTATTTATAAAGTGATCTATTTTCCCAGATAGCCATAATTCAGAAATCGCCTATAGAAAGGCAACTTTTCTGCTCAACATGCGTTTCTAATTATAGGGTAATATGTAAGCATAGCGGAGGTATAACGTGAGCAAACGAACAAGTTTAGGGATTAAAATTGTCATTTTCGCGATTGGCATCGGTACAGCTGCCTACTTTTTCTTCCAGACGATAGGCTGGTTTTGGAATCCGCCACTCCTGAAAAATAACACAGAAGCTTTTTTAGAGCAGATTCGCAAGCAAGATTTTAATGAGGCGATGAAACGGTTCGAGGATTCCACCGCCAACAACAGTTGGCCGAATGACATGCGGGAATTATTCGAAAAACAAGATTTCAAGCTGCTGACATTCGATGGGATAAGAGCCGAATTCGACGATGGCAGCTACAGCACCGGACATGCGGAGTTAACGTTCGAGATTGACAGCCGTCCGATTCGGACGGAGGTTATCCTAACATTCGGAAACAGGGGCAAGCCAAAACAGTTGTGCGCGATTACCCCGCCGGGCGTCCAGCAAAGCGAGCTTCCGGAGCTCGAGGAGTGGAATCGGCTTATGTGCGGAGGTTCCTTTTAGTGGGAGGGACAGTGGCATATAGCCGTTTAATCGTGCTCGTGTTGTTGTTTGAAGTGTTTATTACGGCTTTGATCGTGGCGGGTTATTATTACGGCTTTTCTGTTTATCCCTATGTTTCCTCGTCTTCATCGGTTAGCCTCATTGAAGCCGGAGCGGCAGGCTGGGAAACCCGGACGGAAAGTTTCCATGCTAAACTGCCGCTATATATGCCGTCGCTGCAGGACTTGAAGGCGGGATATACATCGCTTCAGAGAGGTGAGCCACTGTGGGGAGCGGCAAGCGTGCTCGTTTCGGCAGCGGTATTGGTCCTTCAGAGCTTTGTAAGGGGCATGTTTCTGGGAGGAGTGAGAGGATGGGTTGTCGATCGAAGGGTTGCGCCGTTTTGGGCAAACGGACGCCGCTATTTTAGCGAAATGCTGGCGTGGTCGATTATTCAGTTTTTGGCGGGAGTCCTTATGCTCTTTTTATCGGCGGTATTTTTCCCGCTAGGACTTCTTTTACTCGTGGTCATGATGATTTATTCCATAACGCCCTACTTCATGGTACTGCAAGACGTGACGTTAGGCGACGCTCTTGCGAAAGCGCCCGGCATGTTCCGCCGTTATTTCGGCGCGATGCTCCCGCTAGCTTTGATCGCCATGTTGTGCACGTTCGCGATCAGTTTGACGAGAATGATGCCGGCTCCGTATGGTTACGCCGTCCCGCTGCTTCTCCATTCCAGCATAGGCACGCTGCTAATCGTGGCTCTCATGTTTACCTTGGCATCCAATCTCAAGAAAGACGGCGACTCAATCCCCAAACTGCAGCCCGTTGTCACTTCGCATAACCGGCTCATCGCCATTATCCATGTCCTCCTTATTCCGACATTGGTTGCAGGAGGCGTGTATGCCTCGTCGGGGAAACATCTGACTCTGTTCGATTCGGTACGGAAGCCGACTTATGAAGGCATCATGAGCCGTTCGAACTTCTCGGATGTCTTCTATGCTTCCGAACAACGCTACACCGCATACGAATGGCGTTCAGAAGATTACAAATTGGATATGAAGCTGCCGGAACTAGGGAATGGAAGACAGCCAGACGAGCTTCGGGGTATTGCCGACATCGTATGGGAAATAGATGAAGAGGTACGAACGACGAGCGGAAATACTACGAGTATCTGGGTAGAGCCGATGAAGCGCAAGAGTCGGATCTTGTATCGGCTTGTCCGTCATGGCTCGAACGACGGGAGCGTTTATTATTCCAGCGATAACGGTTATGCTGCGATTCTTCCAGGAGACGAGAAGCCACGCGAACCGCTATTCGTACGAATTTTCGTTGACGGAAACGGCGAAAACGTTTTCGTCTTGAAATATTCGGCCCGTCTGGAATCATCTGCATTAAACCGTGTATCGGCGGACGGCAGGTTCCTCATACCGGGCACTAGTCCGTTGAATCCGATGGACGTTCATTCCTATTGGTTCGCCAAACATCATGAACCGGATGCCATATTCGACATGCTGGCAGCGAAAAACCTGGAAAGTTATATGCCGACGTTGAACAGAAGTCAAATCGCGCTTGCGGTTGCCCTGCAGGAAGGGGACGGAAGGATGGTTGTCGATCTGCTCGACATGCTGCAAAAACATGAGATACAGGTGAAAAGCCCTGATTGGGACGCGGAGGAGTGGACGGCGCAATTGCGAGACCTCTATAAAGGAGCTGAAGTGGGGACGCTGCTTCAATACCTGACGAAGGCGGGAGAACAATTCGGATACGCCGAGCTGCAAGATTTCGAATCCAGCAACGAAGCAGTCGACGTATTCCGAATGGACGTTCCGTTTCCTAACGGAAATATTCTCATTACGTACTCGTTGTCCAAAGAAGATGGATTAATGAAGTCTATAACCCTTGTCGCTTAGCCTTTATTTTAATACGTACTCCGCAAGCACGCTTTGCAACTCGTAGATATTCAAATTTTTGTTAAACTTTTTCTGAACGGGCATCGCCGAGCCGGAAATCCAGATTTTCAGCTCGGCGTCCATGTCGAACGTGCCCGCGGTCTCGATGCTAAAGTGCGTTCTTGCCTGAGAGTCCTTGCTTATCGACCAGGATGAGCCGCTTATCCGTAAAGACGAACAAATCCCGAATGAGCTTATAGGCTTTTTCGAACCTCTCCGACTTGCTCAGAATATGAACAAATTCCTTCTGAACCTCTTCCATCTTTAGCTCCGAGGCGTTGCCCATTAAACCGTCGAACAATCCCATGCGATAATCCCCCTTGTAGATGAATGATATAAGATTAAACCTATGTTACCAAATAAGAATTTATAAGTTTCCGAAAACATAGCAACCCAACGAAGTTGCCCTCCGTTCTGAAGACCGATCGAGTTCGATATTGAGGGGAAACTCGCTACTGCCTCAAAGGCTTCGATGTGGCAACCGCAATCGTTCTGTATTGGCCGAAGTTGGCAGTAATATCGCCTGGACGGCTTGGACGGCATGCGCAATAAAAGTGATACAGAATCCTTTCGTGGCCAATAACGGACGGTTTATGCGCGTAAAGGCTATCCAGGCTGCCTTCCGGACCTGGCTCAATAATAGGATCGGGATGTTTGGTCCAGGTCAAGAGGTCGTCGGAAAAAGCGATTCCTTCTTGCGCCTGATTGCCGTCAAAACCAAAATAAAACATGACCCATTTGTCCTGGTGCTTTAATACGCATGGATCGCTGACAAACCGGCTTTCCCAGGAATTTGGGGCCACCCGCAGCAGAGGATTGCCGCTGTGTCTGGTCCATTGAACGAGATCCGTCGAGGTTGCCAAGCCGATTTGTTCAAGCCAGTCATTCGGGATGTCAGTGATGTTCTTGGCGTTGTAGAACAAATAAAAAAGACCTTTATGCTCGACCAGACATTCTTTGTATAATCCGCCCTGCTCCCACAAGCCGCCGTTTTCCGGCACAAGGATTGGTTCGGGCATCCGGTGCCAGACAAGCAATGCAGGATCCTCTGTCCAAGCGATGCCGATGCGGCCGGGGCCGTTCTCGTAGCCTTCATCGGGATAGGCATGGTATACAAGCCAATATTTGTTGTTCCACTTCTTTAGAACGGGAATTCCGTTCAAGTCATTTTCGCGCAAAATCCAGGTGCCCGCTGCGTTCATCGAATCCCAGCCATTGCCTTCCCCGCGGCGAAGAATAACGCCGATCGGCAGCCAATCAAGCAGGTTATCGCTTGTTGCAAGCCCAGTCTGATAACCTGTGCCGTCAAAGCCTACATACATCATGTAATACAGGTCTTGATGTTTGAACACAAAAGGAGAATCTACCGCTGTCTCGTCGAAAGCACCTGCTATCCCGGATCCGGTGAGGACAGGTTGCGCGTGCTTATAAGGAGTCAAAAAATCGGATACATTCATTGGCCGTTACCCTCATCTCATTTTTTAATTTGATCATTTTATAATGATAGTATTATATAAATATCTTTAATTACATAGCTATTTCAGATATAATTTTGATCAAATCCGACTTGAATGGAGAGCGAAGATGGAGCATCATCCGCTATTGAATTTTTATTGCAATCCTTTTCCCGGTTATATTTTTTCCGGCAGGGTCGTTTATGGACCTGATCAGAAGCATCCTGAACGTATCTTTTCGACGTTTGTTGCAATGTTTATCGAAGAAGGAATTCTGTATTTTACGGAAGGCGAGCAGACGTTTACCTTGATGCCCGGTCAATGGTTTATACAGACGCCGGGGATTCGGCATTACGGTCATCGGGCCGCGGGCATCCGGACCGTGTTTCATTTTGTCCATTTCTTGCCTCAAGCCGATTGGCATATTGAAAATGATGAGATGAAGCGGGAATCCGTTCTGTCTCGCACCATGCAACTTGACAGCGGGGAAGGGGTGCGGCTCCCCCAATATGTTATGAAGCTGCCGATGCGGGGAACCTATGGGCTTCATTCCGACTGGTTTGAGCTGTTTCATAAGCTGCAACAGGATGTGGCGCCGGGCAAGGGGGTTCTCCATAAACAGGCCTGCTTTCTGGAATTGCTGGAACGAATGATCGAACCGGAGTCTATTAAGGAAGGAAGCCATGCTTCCATTCAACCAGCGCTTGCCTATATACGGCAGCACTTCTCGGAGCCTTTGACTGTGTCGGATCTGGCTGCGCGGTTTCATTTTTCCCCTGATTATTTGACCCGGCAAATCAAGAAAATAGCGGGTGCTACCCCGGCTAGTCTGATTGCGCTTTATCGGATAAACAAAGCCAAGCAACTGCTCGTCCATACGAGCAACTCCGTTCAGCAGATTGGTCTGGACTCGGGTTATCCGGACATGGCCGTATTTAGCAGAACATTTAAGAAAATGACCGGTCTGTCGCCTTTGAAGTACAGACAAGTACAGTGGGGGAAACCATGAAAATGCGCCGGGGTAATCAAATGTCCATTTTTCCCAAGCTGATTATGGCTTTTTTAATTGTATTGCTGCCATTGTACGCATTGAGCATCCGTATGAACGATCAGAGCAAAGAGCTGGTTCGCAAAGAAATTACCCAGACCGTGAAACAGCGCATGGACGCTTTTATCAGTACGCTGGAGCTGGATTTTGACCGGGTGATGAGACTGCAAACCGAATATGTCAACGATGACGATATTGATATTTTGAGCACGCGGGGGGATCTGTCGCATATTGAGTTTACGGCAGCGGTCTCCAGACTGCAGGACAGGCTGCGACTGATGAAAAATGCGGCGAGCTTCGTGCATGACAGCTTTGTCGATATCGGGCTTATGGACAGGCGAATTTCCACGGACACCTACAATGAAATACCAGCTGCCGACCGCGCTGTTCTGAACCAAACTGCCAATCGCTTCGAATCGCCGTTTATTGCCCATCAGGGCAAGCTTTGGATTACATTGCCGTATCCTGGTACGTTGAACCGCACACCGGTATTTACCCTGGGACTGGAAATATCCAACGAAAGTCTGGCGTCTTACTTGAAGGGATTTACGGAGCTTCAGGACGGTGGCGGTCTCCTTGTTGATGAATCATTGGAATGGTCGATCCAGAGCGGAGAGGGCGTTCCGACCGTTATGGAAGCAGTCGAACAGAAGCTTCGCTCCGGCAATTTCGGCGCGGCCGGCCAAGAGTATGAAACAATAAGGGCGGACGGGGATTCGTATTATTTGTTTTTCGACAAATCGGACAAGCTCGGATTGACGCTGTCCGTATTCGTCAAGGAAAGCAAAATTATTGGCCCGTTAAAACAATACAACGATAGGGTCTGGTGGCTTTCCCTGTTCTCTTTGATCATTGTTGTGGTGTTTTCGTACTGGATTTACAGATTGATCCATCGGCCGCTGGCGCAGCTTGTGGATTCGTTTCGCAAGCTGGAGCGGGGCCATCTTGACGCCGCCATGCAAATAAAAGGTTCGGGAGAGTTTACCTATTTGTTCGAACGGTTCAATAAGACGGTTTACCGCTTAAAGGAGTTAATCGATGAGGTGTACGTTCAACAATATCAGGCGAAGGTGGCAGAGCTGAAGCAACTGCAATCGCAGATCAATCCCCATTTTTTGTTTAATTGCTTTTTTAACCTGTACCGAATGGCCAAAATGCACGAAATCGAGCAAGTGATCCGCGTAACGCAAAGTCTGGGAGAATATTTCCGATTTATTACGCGCGGTAGCGATCATATCCGGCTTGAAGAAGAAGTGAGGCATGCCAAAGCTTATGCCGACATTCAGGAAATCCGTTTCGAAGATCAAATTCGCGTTCGTTTCGAAGATATCCCCGACCGTTGGCGGAATCGTAAAATTCCGAAGCTCATTTTGCAGCCCTTGCTCGAAAACGCTTACCAGCATGGATTGGAAGACCGGGGAGAGCCGGGCGTCATCCATGTCGGGTTTATGGATGCCGAACAAGCTTTAACGATATTTGTGGAAGACAACGGCGACCTGACGGACGATCAATTGGCGAAAATAAAGGGATTGCTGGAGCGAAGGCAGTCTCCGGAGGAAAATGCCGGACTGTACAACGTCAAAAGGAGATTGCAGTTGTTTTTCGGAGAGGCAGGTACGATGGAAGCGGCCAGAGGATCGGACGGCGGACTTCGCATCGAGCTGCTGCTGCCTGCGGACATGGGGGGAGACGAATAAAATGTACAGATTGTTGATTGTCGATAACGAACCAAAAATCGTCAAGGGGTTGCAGCAGCTGTTTGAAGAGGAGCAAGGACTGCTGGAGCTGGAAGTATACCGGGCTTTTTCCGCCCATGAGGCTTTGGAATGTCTGGAGCGGATCAAAATCGACATTATTTTGTCCGACATCCGGATGCCGGGTATGGACGGTCTGGAACTTCATCGCCAGGTTATGCTTCGTTGGCCGCGATGCCGTGTCATCTTTCTTTCGGGCTACGATGATTTCCGTTATGCCCAGGCGGCGCTGCGTCAAGGCGGCGTGGACTATATTCTGAAAACCGACGGCGATGAGGCGATTATCCATGCTGTTGAGAGAGCGGCCGATGATTTGTCGAAGCAACTGGAAACGGAACGTTGGGTTAAGAGTGCGGCGGAGCAATTCCAGGAATCGTTGCCGATGCTGCGCAAAGAGTATATTACCGCGCTGCTGCGCGGCGAAAACAAGGCATCGCAAGCGCGCCTGGACGAGCTTGGCATCCCGCTCCTGACGGAGCAAAAAGTGCTTATGGTCGTCGGGCGGGTAGATTGCTGGCGCGACGATATAAGCTTGACGGATAGAACGTTGCTTTCATACGCCGTCCAGAATATGGCGGAGGAGCTTTTCCGGCGGAAGCATCTTTATTCGCTAATGCCGGAGCCTTCGCGTTTTGTATGGCTGCTGCAATCCGGGACAGAGTTGGCGGCCGGCGCCGTTCCGGAAAAGCCGGACGCGCTTGCACGCTTCGTGCAAGGAACCTTGGAGTCCATCCAGGCGGCTTGCAAAACCTGGCTGAAAGTTACGATTTCGTTTGCCACCGCTTCCGATCCGTCGGAATGGGGGGCGCTTCCGGCCAAATATGCCGAGCTTAACGATGTTCTGTTCCACGGGCTTGGCGAAGGGGTCGAAATGCTGCTGACAGACCGCTATCTGGCTGCAACGGGCAAAGCGGACAAAAGCATTTACGAGCTGCTGGCCAGAAGCAAGCTGCAGCAATTGCTTGCGCTGGAGCCGGAAGGATCGAAGGAAGCGAGGCAAGCTTTCACAGTGACGTATTTGCAGCTCAAGGAGCTTTCTTTGCATTGCCGCAACGAAATGGAGGTATTGTCCGAAATCTATTACGGCGTCGGATTTTTGCTAATTTCCTTGACGAATCGCAACCGCAACGGACAGGCGGCGCGCGACTCCAGCGATTACAAATGGCCAAGCCTTGGCGATCATTCCACCTGGGAGCAGACGCTGGCTTATCTGGACAATCGATTGGAACGGTGGATTTATCTGCGGGAGGGAAACCGCGAGGAAAATACGCATTCCATTATCGGTCAGTTGAAAACGCATATAGCCGATCATCTGGATCAGGATTTATCGCTCAGCCGATTGTCTGAAATCGTTTATCTCAACCCTTCGTATTTGTCCCGCCTGTTCAAACAGCATACAGGTGTCGGCCTGCTGGAATATACGACCAGTATGCGCATGTTGAAAGCACAGGATTTGCTAAGCCATTCTGTGCTTAAAATTCATGAGATTGCGGCGCGCGTCGGCTTTGATTCGGCCAATTATTTTGGACGTTTCTTCAAGAAAGAGACCGGAATGACGCCGCAGGAGTACCGCGACAGGAAGCGGTAAAGAAATGAATGAACAATGTCAAAAACGTGCGATTTCGTCCCCATGCCCCAGCTCCTATAATAAAAAATGTAAGACAAGACAACATCGACTCGAGGGGGCTTAGCATGAAACGTATGGCAAAATCAGCCGGTATAACGCTGGCGGCATTGATGATGGTGATGACCGCCGCATGCAGTACCGCGAACAATGGCAACAAAGCAAACGAAAATCCAGGCAGTTCTCCCGCGGCAACGGAAAACCCGGCGGCAACCGAAAGCGCTGCTCCGGAAGAAACAATCGATCCGTTCGGCAAATTTGATCCGCCGGTCAAATTAAACGTCGTCAGAAATACGGATTCGACATTTAAGTTCAAAGAAGGAGAATCGTTTGACAACAATGCCTGGAATAGCGCTTATAGCGATCAGCTAGGCATCGAAATTGTGAACAAGTGGATTGTGCAAAGCGATCAATACGATCAAAAAATGAATGCATCGATTGCCGCAGGGGATTTGCCGGACATATTCCGGGTAAACGCGGTGCAATTCAAGCAGCTTGCCGATGCGGGCCAGCTGGAAGATTTGAGCGAGGCGTATGAGAAATACGCATCCCCGCTAAGCCGGGAGCTGATCGAGAACGGGCAGGTGGCCAAAGCTGCCGCAACAATCGGCGGCCAATTGCTGGCTCTGCCGCAAGCGCAGGATTATTACGGCGGCGCGCCGTTGCTGTGGGTGCGCACGGACTGGCTGACCAAGCTCGGCTTACCCGAGCCGGAGACGATGCAGGACGTATTTGCCATTGCCGAGGCATTTACCAATCAGGACCCCGATGATAACGGAAAGGCTGACACTTTGGGGTTGGCGTTGTCGAAAGAGCTGTTCGGCGGCTATCCCGATGTGACGGGATTTATGAACGGCTTTCACGCCTATCCGAAAATCTGGATCAAAGACGATTCCGGCAAACTGGTTTACGGCAGCATTCAGCCTGAAGCCAAAGCCGCTCTTGCCAAGCTGCAAGAAATGTTTAAAGCCGGACAGATCGATAAAGAGTTTGGCGTCAAAGACGGCAGCAAAGCTTCCGAGCTTGAAGTGGACGGAAAAATCGGCTTGCATTTCGGCGCGATGTGGAACCCGCTGTTCCCGCTGCAAGGAAACAAGGACAAGGAGCCGCAAGCGGACTGGAAGCCGTATCCGATCCCATCGATCGACGACAAGCAGGCCAATGCGCAAAGCAGCCTCGACTACAACCAGTTCTGGGTTGTACGCAAAGGCTATGAGCATCCGGAAGCCGTTATCAAGATGTTTAATTTGAACAATAAAATTTTCGGCGATAGCGAGGAGCCGGAAGTGTACCATAGCAAAGACGGCGTCGAGTTCCACAAGTATTCGCTGCTCGGCAATACCGGCACCGGCGAAGGTCTGATCGGCGTGCAGAAGCATATCGCGGACGCCTTTGCATCGGGAGACGCGTCGAAATTGACGGGAGAGGAAAAAGGCTATTACGACAAGATCGTCGCGCATGAAGCCGGAGACAACTCGGGCTGGGGCACGGATCGTGTATTCGGCAAGCTTAGCTCTTATTCGGTTATCGGCCAATATTATCATCAGGATAAACGACTGACGGTCAATGAATATTTCGGCGCGCCTACCGAAACGATGGGCGACCGAAAGGCGACTTTGGAGAAGCTTGAGCTGGAGACCTTCACTAAAATCATTTTGGGCGCGCCCATGGAGGAGTTTGATAAGTTTGTGGCCGATTGGAAAAAGCTCGGCGGCGATCAAATAACGGCCGAAGTGAACGAGTGGCTGGCAACGAAATAATCGGCAAGCAGAGACGGGGGCGCTGCAGCCCCCGTGGATGTCTCCGAAAAGGTGGCATAACAAATGGTTGAGAAAAACTGGTCGCGGCAATTGCCGCTTCATCTGATGGTGATGCCGGCTCTGTTGCTTGTTCTCGTATTCAGTTACGGCCCGATTGCGGGACTTGTAATTGCTTTTCAGAAATATTCCATCGTCAAGGGCATTTTTGGTTCGGAGTGGATCGGGTTCGACAATTTCCGTTACGTTTTTTCCTTGCCGGGAACGCTGGATGTTATCGGAAATACCGTGCTTATTGCCTTTATGAAAATTGTGGCCGGTCTGATCGCGCCGATTGCAACCGCGCTTTTGCTCAATGAAATCCGGATAGAATCCATTAAGCGCGGGGTGCAAACGCTCATTTATTTACCGCATTTTCTGTCCTGGATCATTCTCGGCAGCATTCTGATCGACATTCTTTCGCCTTCAAGCGGCATCGTCAACCAAATGTTGGGTTTAATTGGCATCAAGCCGATATTTTTCCTCGGAGACAATCAATGGTTTCCCTATCTGCTTGTCCTGTCGGATGTGTGGAAGGAGTTTGGTTTTAGCACCATCGTTTATTTGGCTGCGCTTACAAGCATCAACCCGACATTATACGAAGCGGCGGTTGTTGACGGAGCGGGAAGATGGAAGCAGACGCTGCATGTCACGCTGCCCGGCATGTTGCCTATCATTATACTGATGTCGACGTTAAGTCTGGGCAATGTGCTTAATGCCGGATTTGATCAGGTGTTCAATCTGTATAGTCCGCAGGTTTATGAAAGCGGCGATATTATTGATACGTTTGTTTATCGTCTCGGACTTGTAGACGCGCAATATGCGGTCGCAACCGCGATGGGCATGTTTAAATCCGCCGTATCCGTATTGTTTGTGTCCGTATCTTATTACTTAGCGTATCGTCTGGCGAATTATCGTATTTTCTAGAAGGATAGGAGAGAGACAGATGGTTTATACATCCTTCGGCGGGAAGCTTTTTACTGTTGCGAATTATATACTTTTGATTGCGCTTGGTCTTCTGTGCATTCTACCCCTGATCCATGTCGGTGCGGTTTCGTTCAGCTCGAGTACGGCGGCGGGAGCTGGCAATGTGAATTTATGGCCGGTGGACTTTACATGGAAATCCTATCAATTTGTGTTGCAAAAAAAGGAATTTTTGCGTTCGATGGAAGTGAGCTTGCAACGGGTTCTGTTGGGGACTGCGGTTAATATGTCATTAACCGTCATGCTCGGTTACGCTTTATCCAAGGAGTCGCGCAGTTTTTTCGGAAGGACCTGGTATGCCTGGTTTTTTGTCTTGACGATCTTTATTAACGGCGGATTTATTCCCTGGTATCTGGTGATCAAGGAAGCGGGCTTGCTGAATTCGCTTGGCGCTCTGGTGTTGCCGGGAGCGGTCCCTGTGTTTAATGTCGTGTTGCTGCTGAATTTTTTCCGCACGCTCCCCAAGGAACTTGAGGAATCGGCGTTTGTGGACGGAGCGGGCCATTGGACTATTTTGTGGAAAATATTTATCCCGTTGTCCCTTCCGGCTCTTGCTACGATCGGCTTGTTTACGATTGTTGGCCATTGGAACGCCTGGTTCGACGGTCTTATTTTGATGAATTCTCCGGACAAATACCCGCTGCAAAGCTATTTGCAAACCGTCGTTATCAATCGCGATTTGTCTTTAGTCAATTCGACGGATATAAGCATGCTGGCCGAGGTATCCGACCGGACGCTGAAGGCGGCGCAGACGCTGCTGGGCGCGTTGCCCATCCTGTTGGTATATCCGTTTCTGCAAAAGTATTTTGTCAAAGGAATGGTGATGGGCAGCGTGAAGGAATGAGGAGTCAGATTGTGAGGAGATGATGATGGATGAAGGTTTCGGGAAAAGCTGAGAAATTAGCCCAATGGTGCGCGTTGTTTGGACTTCTTTCAGCCTTCGTATTGACGACTGTGCTGCCCCGAAGCGCGGCGGCTGCAGGCAATGTACACATCAATGTCAATCTGGCCGCCCAAGGCCCGATTATGGAAAACAAACATTCGATGATCAATGTGTGGGACTTCAGAATTCATTGGACATCGGAGGCGGAGGGGAGGCCGTCCAATTATTTTGCCGCCAATTATCCGTTTGTCAAAAATGTGCAATTTATGACCGCGACGGGAGGTAATGATACTCGCGATTTGTTCGTTGATCCGTACAATAATGCGACCAAGACGGACTACAAATTCGATGAGTTGATCGATGCCTTGCATAATGTGGTGGATCAGGGATTAAAGCCGTTTATCAAAACGGGAGCGGTTCCGCTCAAATTGTCGAACAGTCCGCATATTTCATCCGCATTTGGCGTCAATGTCCGACCACCGGCCGACTACGATGTTTACTACAATTACATTAAGGCGATGGCCGATGCGATTGTGGCAGAGTTTGGCATCAACGAGGTCAAAACCTGGACATGGGGCGTGCTGACCGAATATGAAAATTCGGATTGGTTTATTGCCTCAGACGGTTCTCCGAACACAACCAAAATTGCGTATTTCAAGCTGTACGACTATACTGTTGCGGCGTTAGAGGCGGCTATAGGCGCGGGCAACCTGAATGTCGGCGCACATAGCATGTCCGTTGTAAATGCGTTATGGGATGAAAGGGATTTTATCCAGCATGTAGCGACGGGAACAAACTATAAGACGGGTACTGTCGGCACACAAATCGATTATTTGGCGGCGTCGTATTATGATATGGCTCCCGGTCAAGGCAGCTCCGGCCTTTCGTTTGCGGATACGATCAATCTGCTGCGTGACAAAGCCAATTCTGTCGGGCTGACCAATCTGAAATTCGGCATCGACGAAGGACGCATTCTGAACGGTCCAAGCGATGACGGAAGAGCATTGTTCTCCAGAATTATGCCGCACACTTATCAGGGCACCTATGACGCCAAGCTGTTCAGAATTATGAATGATGCGCAAATCGACTGGCTTTCCACCTGGGGACTGACGACCGAAGCTTTCTGGGGCGGCGTGCCCGCCGTGGGCACCCATATCGCCAATCTGGCTTACAAGATGACAGGGGACAATCGGGTCGGCTTTGCCGTTACCGGATCGACCGGGGACCCCGGCAATGAAATCGACGGCATAGCCGGCTTTAACCGCTCGACCAATACTGTACATGTGATGGCTTATAATCATAATAACAATATGAATGCGATAACGGGCGAAACTCCGACGATTACGATTAACAATATCAAACCTGCTTCGGGCAGCACCGTGACGGTAAAGCAATGGCTTGTCGATGATTTGCACGGCAATTTCTGGCCGGCATGGAGAGCGGACTTGTTGGCAAGAGGTTTGACAAACTCCGCATTCAGCTGGTCCAAATATTCGCTTGAGGTGCCCAAACATCTCGTGAACGCGGCGGATATTGCTTACTGGTACTCCCGCGAGTCGGCGTACAAAACGGCAGCGACCCTGACTCCGACCACAACAACGGCAACGGTGACGGGCAACAAGCTTGTGCTGACCCCGCCTCTGGCGCACCACGGCGTTGTGTTCTATGAGATTTCGAATGCCACCAACACGGCAACAACGACACCGATGGTCGATGACCTGAACAATTGGAGCAAAACCTATTCTCATAGCTCCGGTCTTATTTTCGATACGGCCAATGCAACTCAGCTTGGAGATTCGAGCCGGGCGTCGCGCAACAATACAAACGCTTCTCCGACGGAAAATATCGTTTATCAATATTCGGACATCCGCGACTTTAGCGTAACCGGTTTGTACGCTACACATGCCGAGGCGATCAATGACTTCAAATTTTATACATCGCCGAACGGAACAACCTGGACGCAGCAGACAGGCTGGTCGAAGACGGATACGCCGATTAACGGTGGGGACTGGACCAGGCGGTTATATACGATGGCTGCGGCTCCGGCGGGAACCGGTTATCTAAAGGTCGAATTTCCGACCGGCGGAGCGTTAAGCTACAATCCGCAATTAAGCAAGGTCAGTCTAAATTATGTGCACAACTACGTGGTCAATCCGGGATTTGAAGACAATACGGCGCCGGTGCAATCACCCTCCGGTTGGTATACAACGGGCAAAAATCTGGATTCGGACTATACGGAAGGAAGCGCCTATAGCGGCTCCTACAAGCTTGTTCATTGGAAAAACAGCAATTATCAATCGTATACTTATCAGACGATAACAGGATTAAGCAATGGACTGTATACGCTCAAGGCATGGGTGAAAAGCGATTACGGCGGTTTGGGAACCGCGTATATGCAGGCCAAGGATTACGGTGGCTCAAGCGTAACCGCCAATATTCCGACAACATCGACCTGGACGCAGATTAGCATCCCAAATATCAATGTAACGAATGGTCAAAGCATGATCGGATTTTATTCCAACTCCCCGGCCAATGCGTGGTATTATGTCGATCATGTAGAGTTTGTTAAGCAATAGCCGAAATAAAGCTGCAAAATAAAGCCCGGTCCGCGCAGGACCCGGCTTTATTTGTGTGCGGCGACATTCGCCTGAAGCAGCTCCAAGGGTTGGCGGCAACTCTTTAAAGACAAGTCCTTGTTTCTGCGATAAACTGGAAACAGAACTTTATCGCATAAAAATATAGACGCCAAGGGAGAGGAACAGCTTGAGATACGAACGGAATTGGGCAGGCAATTACATGTACCAAGCCAAGGAATGTCATGTGCCGGGGACGGCCGAAGAGGTGCGCGAGTTAGTGAGCCGACTGGATCAAATAAAGGTGCTTGGCTCCAGACATTCCTTTAACGCCATCGCGGATACGGACGCGGCACATGTGTCACTGGAGAGGTTAAATGGCGTCGTTGAGCTGGATCGTGTCCAACATCGAGTAACCGTCGAGGGCGGCATCCGCTACGGCGAACTGTGCGGTTATTTGCATGAGAACGGTTATGCGCTTCACAATTTGGCTTCTCTGCCGCATATTACGATTGCGGGAGCTTGCGCGACGGCGACGCACGGCTCGGGGGATCTCAACGGCAATCTGGCTACAGTGGTCTATGGCATCGAGCTGGCTACAGGTGATGGGAAACTGATCACTCTAACCAGGGATGATGAGGATGGTCTGCTCGCGGGAGCAATCGTTGGTCTTGGAGCGCTGGGTGTCGTGACAAAGCTGACGCTGGATCTCGTGCCAGCCTTCGAAATAAAGCAACATGTTTACCAAGGTTTGCCGCTCTCCAAGCTTGCGGACTGCTTTGAGGACCTATTCGCTTCCGGATACAGCGTCAGCTTGTTTACGGATTGGAAGTCTTCGTCCTTCCACCAGGTGTGGAGGAAGTCCGTTGTAAAGCCTGGCGACGAGTCAATAGGGGGAGATCCCACTAGCTGTTACGGCGCCGTGTTATCCGATGATAATCTTCATCCCGTGCCGGGTTATGCGGCGGACAATTGCAGCGATCAACGCGGCATCGCGGGACCTTGGCATGAGAGGCTGGCCCACTTCCGCATGGACTTTACGCCAAGCGCGGGCGAGGAGCTGCAGAGCGAATATTTTGTGGCGCGCAAGGATGCCTACGCTGCTCTCGAGGCGCTGGATGGCCTGCGCGATCTCATCTCTCCGCTTCTGTTCGTAACGGAGGTGCGAACGATTGCAAGCGACAACCTGTGGTTAAGTCCATGCTTCGGACAAGACTCCGTTGGCATCCACTTTACATGGAAGCCGGATTGGGAGAGAGTCAGCGCGGCGTTGCCGATCATTGAAGCCAGTCTTGAGCCGTTCGGCGCGCGTCCGCATTGGGGCAAGCTCTTCGCCATGGAGCCGGCCAAGCTGCAAGAGCTCTATCCGAAGCTGCCGGCCTTTAGGGAGCTGGTGCAGAAGTTCGATCCCGAGCGGAAATTCCGGAACGGATTTTTGGAGCGGTATATTTACGATGAAACGCCGTCGGAAAGGGCGGAGGATGCCAGATTCTGAATGACCGTGCCGTCCATGGGCGGATTATGCAGTCCCGCCCGCACGTCCCTGTAGTAACGTTCCAACGGCAGGCTGCGAGATAGACTGGAGCCTCCGACAATCCGCATGGCAAGATCCACGACGCGAATCGCGTTGTTGGTCGTGACATGTTTCGCGAGACCAAGCTCGGGCTTCAAAGCGGGACGATTGTCCGGTTCCTTGTCCCATCGGTCCGCTGCAGCGAACAAAACGGTGCGAGCAGATCGCAGCGCCAACTCCATCTCGCCGATAGAAGCTTGAACGGCGGGGAATGAAGCGATCGGCTTGTCCGTATAGTTCGGTTGATAGGTGCGGGCGAATTCCAGCGCGTAGTCTCTGGCGGCAAGCGCAATGCCCATATAACATGCCGGTATATGCAGCAGCCAGCCGGACCCGTCGTCGATGCCGCCGCCCGCGATGCGATGCTCCGATGGAACGAACGCGCCGTCCAATATGACATCGTGACTGCCTGTCGCCCGCATCCCTAACGAATTCCAGGTCTCTACCAGCGTTACGTTTTCCGACTTCATGACTAGAAATTCGCTGACGGCAGCTTCTTCCGGAATATAGGCGGATACGACGAATCGGTCCAGAATCGGCGACAAAGTGCTAAACGTCTTGCGGCCCGTCAACCGCCAGCCGCCATCCGAACGGACGGCGATTGTCTCCGGCCTGCCGCCGCGGCTGGGGCTTCCCGTCGAGGCTTCGCTTGCGAACGTGTTGATCATCGTGCCGTCCCGAACGACGGAGCGGCATAATTCCGCGAACAATTTTTGCTGCCACTTGCCCGATTCCCGGTAGTGAAACACTTGCCCGACATGCCAGCCTACGGCGAGAGCCGTGGAGCCATCGCCGTAAGCCAGGCGCTCCTGCAGCAGGACAAGACCATGCAAGTCGATGCCGTCGCCGCCGTATTCCGCAGGGACAGTCAGCTTTAGATAACCGGCTTCCCGCAGGTCGGCGAAATTGTCGAATGGGAAAGAGGCCTCCTCATCATGCCGGGCCGCACGTTCCACGAATTTCGCAGCCAAACGCTCGACTTTCTCCACACGTAAACGTTCTTCTTCATTGCGCACAAATTGATCTATATAACGAGACATTACGTCCACTCTCCTTCACCCTGCACTTGATGTAAATTTAATGATACACCTTATTCAAGCTTCGGACTATACGGACTCTTTATACATCAACCTATTGAATCGAATACTAAGGAGGCTGCGGCTATGCAAATAAAAGACGTATTTGGAAAGCTTCCCTTACTGGAGACGGAGCGGACGAAGCTTCGTCCTGTCACTTTACAGGATGTTGAAGATATGTACCGCTATTGCTCGGACGAAGCCGTCGCCGAATATACGAGCTGGTATCCCCATGGGACGCTCGATGACACGCTTGGCTTTATCCGCCATCTGGAGCGCAAATACGATAGCGGCGAAGTTGCGCCGTGGGGTGTCGTGGACAAGGAAGAAGACCGATTAATCGGTACTTGCGGCTTCGTGCATTGGGACCCCGTTCACCGTAGAGCGGAACTGGGATATGCGTTGTCCCGGCGCTATTGGGGTAAGGGATACATGACAGAGGTCGCGGCCGCAATCATTCAATTCGGCTTTACGGAGATGGACCTTATCCGTCTCGAAGCAAGATGTCTCGTACCTAACATTGGCTCGGCCAGGGTGATGGAGAAGACGGGCATGACTTACGAAGGAACGTTGCGCAAGGTTGTGTTGAACAAGGGCGTTCATTGCGACTTAAAGGTTTACTCGATAGTCAAAGGTGAAGACGGCTCGAAGCGACTATAAAAATCTATTCGACGGTCAATGATTCGGATTGTACGAAGACGGAAGGGGGGACGAACAACATGAAGAGCTACAGCATACTGGAGCGAATTTTGTTCCCCCGTACTCGATTGAGCGAGATGAAACTAAAGGAGGCGCTGAGTGGCAAAACGGTTCTAATTACCGGCGCCAGCTCCGGCATAGGGGAACAGCTTGCTTATCTGGCAGGCAGAAGTGGAGGAAGTCTCATTCTTACGGCAAGACGAGAGGAGAAACTGCTGGCGGTCAAGAGGTCGATCGAAGAGGAGGCGGAGGGAGCGAAAGTGTCGATTTTTAGCGCGGATCTTCGGGATGCGGCGCAACTGGAGGCGCTGCATGCTTTTATTCGGGAACTTCCGAACCAGCCGGATATCGTCGTGAGCAACGCGGGCTTATCGATCCGCAGAGCCATCTTCGACTCGCTCGATCGCGCTCATGACTTCGATCGTACGATCGCGATTAATTATACGGCGCCGCTTAGGCTTCTGCTTGGGCTTATTCCCGGTCTGCGAAGTAATGGCGGTCAAATCATCAACATCTCCACGATTAATATGTCCTTAATTCCATTCCCCCACTGGTCTGCGTACCAAGCGTCCAAAGCCGCCTTCGACACCTGGTTCCGCTCTGCCGCGCCGGAGCTGAATGCGGCTGGGATCGCCACGACGTCGGTCTATCTTCCGCTTGTTCGCACGCCCATGATCGCGCCGACCAAAGCTTATGAGAGCAGTCCGGCGATGAGCGCCGAACATGCCGCGCAGCTTATCGCAAGAGCCATTTACACGCGACAAAGAAGAATCAGGCCATGGTGGCTTCCTTTCGGTGAGCTTGCTTCCTTATGGGGCAGAGGGGCATGGGAGCGAGCGGCTCCTCTCCTATTGCGGAGAAGGGAGAGGCGGTAATGCGATTTCTGCTTCTGCTCGAGGTGATGTACAAGCTTCGGCTGCTTACGCCAGCTGGCCTGTGGCGTCTGTTGTCGGCGATTGGCAGACACGGCATAAATGTGATGGCCCTGCTTAGAATTGCGGAGCGAACGCATGGAGACTCTCCAGCCATCGTGGATGACCGAGGCAGTGTCTCCTATCGCGAGCTGCTTTCGCAGGCAAATCGGCTTGCTTCGCTGCTAACTTCCCGTCATGGAGTAAAGCGTGGCATGAAGATTGGACTCATAGGGAGGAATAAGCTGGCATTAGTGCGCTCTATTTTTGCCGTCTCGGCAACCGGAGCGGATCTGTATATGATGAATGCAGAGCTGAGCCCGAGCCAATTAAAGGAATTGGCGGCTAACAACGAACTGGATCTTATTATATATGACGACATAAGGGCGCTCGACATAGAGACGCCGGAGCATAAAGGCTGGGCGATCGTCAGCTTGGCGTCATTGGATTGGCAATTGTTGACGGCAGGCGAGACGTCAAACCTTCCTCGCTCCTCATCCGGACGCATCATGCTGCTGACCGGCGGTACGACCGGGCGGCCGAAGGGCGTGGCGCATAAACCTTCGCTGTTGCATTATTTGCCCCCGTTTGCCGCGCTTCTTAACAGACTGCCCCTGCTTGGTTGCCGTACCGTCTATATTGCGACACCTATGGCCCACGGTTATGGGATCGCAAATTTGTTCCTGTTTGTCGCGCTTGGTTATAAGCTGATTCTGACGCCTCGATTCAAAGCCGAAGATGCTTGCGCCCTGATCCGCGAGCATGGAGTAGAGGTAACGATCGTCGTTCCCTTGATGGTGAAGCGGATGCTCGGGCATGATTCCGGAGCTTTGGCTTCGCTACGCTGCATCGTATCAGGAGGAGCTGCGCTGAGCGGCAATCTGGCATTGGAGACTATGAACACGCTAGGCGAGGTGTTATTTAACCTTTACGGAACAACAGAGGGAGGACTCACTACAATTGCGACGCCGCGGGATATGCGAAGGATACCGGAAACCATAGGCAAAGCCATTAGAGACGTCCCGCTGTATGTGCTGAGCGAGTCAGGACGCTTGGCTCGGGCTGGCGAAGTCGGACGGCTGTGCATAAGAAGACGGAAAGGATTGCCGGGACAACGCGCCTCCTGGATCGAGACGGGGGATGTCGGCGTCAGGGAAAGCAGCGGTTTGTACCGGCTGTTGGGCAGAAGCGACGACATGATCGTATCCGGAGGAGAAAACGTCTTTCCCGCTGAAGTTGAAGGGATTTTGCGGCAGCATCCCGATGTGGAAGACGTAATCGTTATCGGGGTAGATGATCATACGTTCGGTCAACGGCTTGCCGCATATGTAGAGCTGAAAAAGCAAGCGGTTCTGTCGGAAGAGTCGCTGATGATATGGCTTCGGCCGCGTATGGCCAGATACCAGTTGCCCAGGTCCATCGTCATGATGGATGAGCTGCCATATACGCCGATTGGCAAGCCGGATCTTGGAGCGCTCAAGAACTGAAATTTTATTTCGAAAAGCGGCCGAAAGTCTGCTTTATTTGTTATACTGGGAAGGCTGGAGGCGACGATGTCGTTACTCCCGCTATCGTAACAGAAAAGAAGTGATGATGCCGTGCACGGCTTGACAACGAGACTGCGCAATCGAAGCGTGGCGCTATTGAATCGTTATTTTACCGGAAGTTCTATGGATTACAAACAAATTTTCGCCATTATTATTCCCATCTTCGTGGATTCCGCGTTTATCGTATTGATGGCGATTATGAATACGGCCATGATCAGTTCCTCGGGGGTTGCGGCGGTGAGCGCCGTCAGCATGGTCGACTCCATTAACATGTTCATTATCAATCTGTTCGTGGCCGTTGCGACGGGAGGGACGGTCATAGTCGCGCAATACAAGGGCAGCGGCAATGACGCGATGGTGTCGAAGGCAGCCTCCCAATCGGTATCGACCGTGGCCTTGCTGTCGATCTTGCTCTGCGTGGTCATGATCGTCTTTCATGGCTCGGTGATTGAAATGCTCTTCGGGAGCGCAGAGGCAGACGTCCTGCATAATGCGAAGATCTTTCTGATAGGGAGCTGCATCTCGTATCCGTTCCTCGCCATTTATCAGGCGGTGACCGGCGCCCTGCGCGGTGTCGCGGAGACGAAAGCATGCCTGATGTTATCGGTAATCATGAATCTCTCTTATTTCCTGCTCAATCTCGTGCTGGTTAAAGGGTTTGATCTGGGCGTAGTCGGGCTTTCCATCTCGCTCATTGCCGCACGTGTGTTGGGGATGGTCGTCTCGATTATCTACCTGCTTCGTTATAACCAGACATTGCGCTTCAAACTGAAACATCTGTTGCAAACGAACTGGTCGCTTCTTCGCAAGATTATGTACATCGGCGTGCCCTTTGCGCTGGAGCAGATGTTCTTTAATGGCGGCAAGCTGCTGACGCAGACGTTTATCGTCCAGCTCGGCACGCTGGCCATTACGGTCAACGCGATTGCGAATTCGCTGTCCATGCTGTTCCAGATTGGGGGCATGGCGCTCGGAGCGGCTATCGTTACCGTCGTCGGACAATCCATTGGACGCAAAAATATGGACGACGCAAGAAAGTTTATTTCCTCTTTTCTTGGCTTGTCCAACGTATTTTTCGTGGTGATTACGATCATCCTGCTGGCGATCTTCCCGCTTCTCGTTCATCTGTACGCACCGCCGGAGGAGATTGTGCCGGATATATTCGCACTTATCGTCTTAATTTCCGTCTCGCAGCCGTTGCTGTGGTCGATTAGCTTCATCTTGCCTTCGGCGCTTCGGGCCGCGGGCGATTCGAAGTTTACGTCCATATCGTCGCTGCTGACGATGTGGCTGCTCCGCATTATTTTGGGCTATGTGCTTGGCATTACGCTCGGGTTCGGATTAATGGGCGTATGGGTCGCGATGGTTGCCGAATGGGGCGTGCGCGGAGCTGTGTTCTATTGGCGTTACAAGGGAGACAAGTGGTACAAGCATAAGTTGATTTAATAAACAATCACATCGTAAAAAGAAAAGCAGCCCTGAATCTTGACCGAACAGCGAGTGATCGACTAGCAAATCATTCCGTTGATCAACAAGGGGCTGCTTTTACTTGGATTTATATCGAGAAAAAACGAATAATACCGAGAACTGCGAAAGCAAACAGCACAGTTCCGCTGCAAATGCCAGCAATCGCGCTGCGGGCGACTCCCAGCTTGGGTGCGACGAATACCGATAAAATGGATGCAGCCGTCAGCAAGGCGGCAAGCACGTAAAGGCTGGCATCCTCGAACACCGGAGCAAGCCCGATAAAATGAATACCGACGATAAAGGCGATTAACGGCGCCACGAAATCGGACAGCTTCTTGCGAATGAGAATGAAAGCCCCTATGCCCGCGATAATAAACTCGGCGTACACGGTTATGAGATAAACACGGAACGAGCTTGCTTCGTTTAATGCGGATGCCTCATCCCAGTTCGTAATGCTGAGATAAACGCCTAGTAAACAAACGAGGAGTGCCAGTCCCGAAGCGATTCCCAAATAAAGACGCCATGAATTGCGAGGTCTTTCCTGTGCCCAGCCGAACCAACTGAAGCTGAACATGCCGAAAATGGCTGCGTACATGGCATAATCCCGAATATAGTCCATTATTCTCCTCCCATTTGGCATAATTAGGTTCACTATAGCACAGCAGGACTGGGGAAGGATATGGAAATACGAACATGCTGGTTTATTTTTTTCGGATAGAGATGTCACAAATCAATCGACCTCCCCGTCATATTGGCAAATACGCGAAAGGGTGATGGGGATGGAAAGGTATGACGTGGCGATCGTGGGCGGAGGTATTGCGGGATTAACGGCCGCGGTTCTGGCCAGCAAGGCTGGCAAACGAGTTGTTGTCATCGAGAAGCAGAACCGGCTTGGCGGCAGGGCGATGACGAATCGGAAGGAAGGAGCTTATTTCAACCTGGGAGGCCATGCTTTATACAAAGGCGATGCCTACGAGACGTTCCGGGAGTTCGGATGTTCGTTGCAGGGAGGGGAGCCGTCCATTGACGCTTTCGGCATTTGGAACGGGAAGCTCAGCGTGCTGCCTACCAGCGTTTCTTCGCTGCTGGCGTCGCCGCTGTTGTCTTGGAGGGGCAAGCTGGAGTTCGCGAGTTGGCTGATGAAATTTCCGAAGATGGATACCCGGAATTACGATGGAATCAGCTTAAGAGATTGGATTGAAGGAAATATCAAAGATCCTATGGTGCGGCATGTGTTCTATTCGCTTCTGCGTACGGCGAGTTATGGGATGGCGCCCGATCTGCAAGCGGCGGGTCCGGTGCTGCGAGGGCTTGCCAGCGCCATGCAAGGCGTTATTTATCTGGATGAAGGCTGGGGGGCGCTTGTTCGGGAGCTGCAGGAGAAAGCTTCCCGAGAGGGAGCCTCGTTCTTGACCGGTACAAACGCGGCAAGCGTTTTGCATGAGCTAGGTGCCGTTACTGGCGTCGTGCTGGACGATGGCTCATCCATTAGCGCAGAACATGTCATTGTCGCGTCGTCGCCAGCCGTTGCATATAAGCTTGTTCCTCAAGCCGACGCTACCGCACTGCGCGTATGGAAGGAACAATCCATCGAAATCACGTCCGCTTGCCTGGATGTTGCGCTGAGGAAGCTCCCGATGCCTAACCAGCAATTCGTCTATGGCATTGATAGGCCGATTTTCCTGACGAATCAGTCCCGTGCGGCCAGACTAAGCGATGATGGCGCCCAAGTCGTATGTCTCATTAAGTATCAAGGGGCGGGTTCGAATCCGGAGAAGGATCTGAAGGAGCTGGAGGAGACGCTTGATCTCGTGCAGCCGGGATGGCGAGGGGAGCTGGTCGCGAAACAATATTTGCCGAAAATAACAGTGTGCCATGATTTCCTCCATGTTCGCGGTCGAGTGCATCCGGGTCCGAACGTACCGGAGATCAGCGGATTATATGTGGCAGGCGAATGGGCGTCCCATGGCGAATTATTGGTAGACGCCGCCACGGCCAGCGCGAAAAGGGCCGTCCGGCATATGCTGGGGAGCGGCATCGGGGAGGGCAACTCAAGAAATGGACATCGAGTCGTTATATAAGGAACATCGAGCGGAGCTGTTCGCGTTGTCGTACCGCATGTTGGGGAGCGTTATGGATGCGGAGGATATCGTACAGGAAACCTTTATTGCGTACGGACAATCTTTAAGCGTCGAGCCGGTTCGGAACGTACGGGCTTATCTATATCGAATCGCGACGAATCGCTGCCTGGATTTGTTTCGGTCCTCGGCGAAGAAGCGGGAGCTCTATGTCGGGCCATGGCTGCCGGAGCCGCTGCTCGGAGACTTCAACGGCGGTGCAACAGGCGGCGAAGATCCCGCGCTGGCTTACGAGCGTAGCGAATCGATGTCCACGGCGTATCTCATGCTGCTGCAGCAGCTGAACGCGGTAGAGCGAGCCATATTTTTGCTCCGGGAGCTGTATCAATATTCTTATGAGGACATTTCGGAGATCGTCGGCAAGCATGCAGCGAATTGTCGGCAAATTTATCATCGGGCGCATAAGAGCATTCGCGACAGCAAGGGTGAGCATCCAACTGCAGAAGTTGCGGAATCTCTTGTCAAGTCGTTCGTGCAGTCCGTTTTTAAGGGCGATCAGTCGCGAATTCTGGAACTGGTCAGCGACAACATCGTCTTTCTGTCAGATGGCGGCGGCAAGGTGCGGGCGGCTCAAGTGCCTGTGCGCGGCGCAAAGGCCGTTCTGTCCTTGCTGCAAAATCTGCTTGTCATGTATGACGCTACGTACCAATTCGATTATGTTTGGATGAACGGCACGCCGGGACTCCGTTTCGATTTCGACGACGGGAACCGATACATCTATTCTTTCGGCTTCCGGGACGGGGTTATCGATCATATTTATTGCATTTGCAACCCCGACAAGCTTGGCCATGTGCCTCCGTTAAACAACGGAAATCAGTAACGGTCTGTTTAGCTGTCGGCTGTTTCCCGAACACCTTTTCATCTACAAGGCGAGCTATCGCTCGCCGTGGCCAATTAATTGTGGTTAGGAAGCGGTTCAAAACCTGCTTAAGACATTTTTTCGCCGAGAGTTTTTGCCTTCTTAAGCCACTTGGCGCGCTGCTCGGGAGTGGATGGTTTGATCGGCGTAAGTTCTGTAATGCGGACAGGATTGATCCCGCAAAACTTCAATATGTTTTTTTTCATCACAATATGTCCCGCATTGCGATATACGAGCCGATTGTACCAGGATGGCGTATCCATCGTAACGAGCAAATGCGCGGTGCGGCCGACAAGCAGCTTATCCCAGAGAGCGGAGTTCTCGCGGTATTTGAAGGCGAAGCCGGGCAGGAAAACACGATCGATGAAGCCCTTCAGCAAGGCTGGCATGGCTCCCCACCAGGTTGGGTAGACGAATACCAGGTGATGAGCCCACCGGATCAGCTCCTGAGCGCGAATTAAGTCTGGCTCGAGCTCGGTGCGCTTACGGTAGCCGAAGGACAAAATAGGGTTGAAAGCAAGCTCGGCAAGATTTAGCCTGCGTACCTGCGCGCCGCTGCCAAGGGCGCCGGTTGCGTAAGCGTCGGCTAGCGCGGCATTAAAGCTGGCAGAATCGGGATGGCCGTTAATAATAAGAATGTTGGATTTGTTCGTTAGGGTCATGGGAAGTTACCTCCATCGATCATGGGATTCGTAATGCCAGATTCAGCATACGCCATTTGGAAGAGCATGTGGATGATGGATGGCGCAACCCGGATTGTGAATTTACGCAAGAGAAAGGAGGGGAGAGGCGCTTGAGCAGCGAAAAGGTAGCGATCACGATGGTATTTCCCATTTTAAAGACCATTGTGCACAAAGGATACGATCGCGAGCAATTCTGCGCATCGGTATCGCTTGACGACGAATTGCTGCGGGATCCGGAGGCGCGTATTCCTGCAGCCGAGCTGGAACGGCTTATGATTGCCGCCGCTATTTATACGGATGACGATCATTTTGGCTTGCGCCAGGGCGAGATTACGGATTTTGCGGATATGGGCATTCTCGGTTACGTAATGATGCACTCCCGCACGGTCGGCGAAGCGCTCGCCGCGTATAGGCGGTATAACGATATATTGTGCAGCGGCTTTCTAATGGACGTGGAGCCGTATGGTGACGAGGTCAGAATCGTCATACGGCTTCAGCATCCCGATAAAGACAAGATGTCCCGCCATTGCGTGGAGGATATGACTTGCTCCATATTTAAAATGATGGGCAAATTAAGCAATCGTTCCATAGCCCTTCAAGAGGTATCGTTCCAGCATGCCCCACCGGCTGACGTCGATCCCTACCTGAGTGTGTTTGGTGTATCGCCGATGTTCGAACAACATGAGACATATCTTCGTTTTTCTGCTGAGGTACTCGGCTATCCAGTGATGTATTCCGACTCCAAGCTGTTGGAGCTGTTCGACAATATGGCACGGCAGACGCTTGAGCAGCTAGCACAGACGGAGAGTCACGGGATGGGGGAACGGGTGACAGCTTGGATGAAGGCATGTCTGCCCGCCGAGTTTCCAACCGTCGTGCAGACGGCGGAGGCGCTTGGCGTTAGCGTGCGAACGCTCCAGCATAAGCTCCAACTGGAGGGGACGTCGTACAATGATTTGTCCATCGGGGTTCGCAAAGAGCTGGCCAAAGGTTATCTGGAGAAGCGAGGTGTTTCGGTCGGCGATATCGCTTATGCCTTGCACTTCTCGGAGCCAAGCGCGTTCCAAAGCGCCTTTAAACGATGGACGGGGCAGACGCCGGGGCAATACCGGGAACAGGCATGGCGGGAGGGAGCGGAGCAAAGCGGGTAGTGCTGGTTGCTTGAATGAATGGTCGTATCGTTACCCAAGCCATGATGATCTGTCGATTGGGGCTGTCCCAAAAAAGTCGCAAATTGGCTTTTGGGATAGCCCCTTCGGCAGAGCCAGACGTCACCGTAATAGTTAAACCTCGTAAGGGTCGATCGTTCGAATCGTGCCGTCTTCGTTGTAATGGAGCTCGGTAAATTTGACGCTTCGTTTGTTATCCGCGCCGCCTGAGAGCGAGCTGTCGTGGTAGAACAGATACCAACGTTCCTTGAACTGCACGATGGAATGATGGGTCGTCCAGCCGATAACCGGCGTCAGTATCCGGCCTCTATAATGGTAGGGGCCTTCGGGATTCGTGCTGGTCGCGTAGACAATGTAATGGGTAGAGCCCGTCGAATAGGATAAGTAATAAAGTCCATTGTACTTGTGCACCCATGGCCCTTCGAAGTAGCGCCGCTCCTCGTCTCCCGCAAGAATAGGCCGTCCGTTCTCGTCCACGATGGCAATTTCCTTGGGAGCACTGGCGAAACCCAGCATATCGTCTGACAGCCTTGCCACGCGTGGACCCAGTGCCGGTTCCGTCGGATCGGGGCCTTCGGCGTCTGGCAGGAACTCGCCGGTCTGCCACTTTTCCAACTGTCCTCCCCACAATCCGCCGAAATACATATAAGCTTTATCGTCTTCGTCCACAAGAACGGCGGGATCGATGCTGAAGCTGCCCGGGATGTAGTCCGCTTCGGGCTTGAACGGACCAGTCGGCGACTTGCCGGTAGCAACGCCGATACGGAAGATGCCCTGCCCGTCACGCGCCGGGAAAAACAAATAATACGTATCGTTTTTGAAGGCGGCGTCCGGCGCCCATAGCTGCTGCTTGGCCCATGGAATATCGCGCAGATGGAGCGCTTCCCCATGATCGACGCAAGGTGCATCCGGATCTTCCATGGAGAGAACATGGTAGTCTTCCATATCGTATTGATCGCCGTTGTCGTTGGAGGTTTTCTCATGATCGAGGTCGTGCGAAGGGTAGATATACAGTTTGCCTTCAAAGACATGCGCGGAAGGGTCCGCTGTATAGATATGAGTCACCAAGGGTTCGTTGCGTTTAGCCATCATAGTTCCTCCTTGAGCGTTGAGTGAATGCTCCTTCCAGTTTATCCGAAAAGAAAGCCGCATGAACCCTTAGAAACTATGGCTTTTGTTATAGAAAGTTTAGGTCGTGTCTGAAAACCCGCTCAGGGGCATCTTTCACCGTCTTTCCGCCCCCTGCTTCGTCACTTTTGCTTGATGTACCCCCGGTACACCTTCACAAAAGTTCCTTGCATGGAACGAAAATTCGGCAAAATCTGCTCCCCTCGGAGTATTCAGACACGCCCTAGTTCTTCCTACTGATATACTGTTATTTCTTATATCATGCCGTAAACCGCAATGCCTAGCAGCAGAACGACGATAAAAGGGGTTAGTAGCATTCGGAAAATGCCGATTTTTCCATGTATGACTTGAAGCCCTAACTCCTGATCCCACGATGTTATTCCTTCTTTTTTTAATCGTCGATAACCAACAATGTTCGCGATGATTTCCAGTATGCCAACGCCCAGTCCCATTCCCCTCAACCAGACAAGTCGGGCTCTCTTAAAGGCCAGTGATTTGGGCATTCTTGTTCCGTCGGCATCCAGAACTTTAATGTTCAATAGTTTTTTGCCTGGCGTTGTCCCCCAAAAGTACATGTACAGGGCATCCAGAAAAACGAAGGCAACCAATAGGATGAAACCTAGAAGATTGTCGTTGATTTGGAGAAAGCTATCAAAATCAATTAATATCCACAAAATGGAAATTAAAATCGCATGACTTAAATAATCGAAGTATCTCGCCCAGAAGCGAATCCAGGGTTTTGTCGGTTGTTGGGGCGCGAGGGGGGCTGGTTCTTGTACTAGTTCTTGTTCCATTGAGATGTACTCCTTAGTCAGAGATAGGGTGAGATTCGCCTGGTACGAATGCTGGATATAATTCCAGAACCTTCTAGTTGAATATATCATGCCGATTGACCTGTGTATAGGTCAATAGTTCTATTGTTCATGCAATTCCTATCCTACTCCGAACACGCATATATATGTAGCAAAGAAACGGGAAAAGGATGGGCATGCAATGAACATGAATGAAATAAAGGACGGAATTCGTGCGCTGGCGATGGGGGCAATGTCTGCTCAGTCATCGGATGGATCGTGGCGTTTATGCCTGGACACCGGGATCTCGACGGATTGTTATTGGATCGTATTGTTGACAGCGCTCAGACGAAGGGATGACGCCTTTATCCGACCGCTGGCCGCGCGGATAGCCTCTTTGCAGCAGCCAAATGGAGCGTGGAAGCTGTATCCCGACGAGGAAGGCAGCTTGGAGGCGACGGCGGAAGCCTGTTACGCGCTGTTATGCGCAGGGTTCTATTTGGAGACGGATGGTGCGATCGAAAGGGCTAAGCAATATATTCGCTCGAAGGGAGGACTATCTCAGGCAAAAAGCTTGCTGACGCAAGTTATTTTCTCCGCGACAGGGCAAGCAGAGTGGCCGAAGCAGTTGCGGCTGCCGTTGGAGTTGTTTTTTTCGCAGGCAGGGCTCGATCTCTTTTCGTTATCGGGGCATGCTCGCGTCCATCTCATTCCGACGTTAGTCATGTCGAATCTGCAGTTCTCGGCGCGCAACGAATGGATGCCGGATATGGGAGACCTGTTTGTTCACGGAGAACGAACTTTTGCCAACGACCATACATGGATCTCGGCGCTAAATGTGTTTTTATCGGCAATTCCGTTTGACAGCTTGCCTGTCATCGGTTCGCCGAACGCGCTGGAGCAAGCTCGGCAATTTATGCTGGAGAGGCTGGAGCCGAACGGGACGCTGCTCACATACTCGACTTCGACCATTCTGATGGCATTTGCGCTTATGGCGATGCAAGAGCCTGTCGCATCTCCTCTGATGGATCGACTCCTGCACGGCGTCCTTTCTCTGCAATGCTGGAATCGTGCCGGCATTCAGACAGCTTCGTCCGAGATATGGGACACCGCCATGATTAGTTACGCACTAAGAGAAGCCGGTCTTCCGACTTCTGAAACCTCTACATCGCTGGAGAACGCCGCATTGTACCTTGCCAGCAGGCAGCAATTTCGTGTCGGAGATTGGATTCGCAGAAGCCCGCATACGGAGCCGGGAGGATGGGGCTTTTCGGACGTGAACACCTTCTACCCCGATGTGGACGACAGCGTAGCTGCATTGAGAACGATCCGACCCTACTTGAGCCGGCTGCCGGATGGACGCGCCAGCTGGCAGAGGGGGTTGAACTTCGTGTTAGCCATGCGTAACGACGATGGGGGATGGCCAGCTTTCGAAAGAAGGGGAAGCTCGATAACGGACTTGTTCTTTACCTTCGACGGCAAATCCGATATTGCATCGGATCCTTCTACAGTGGATCTCAGCTGCAGGGTGCTGGAGTTTCTAGGCGAGGAGCTGGATATGACAATCGGCCACAGTTGGGTGGACGATTCCGTGAAGTGGGTGTTGTCGCGCCAAGAGCGTGACGGAAGCTGGTATGGCAGATGGGGAATAGCTTATGTTCACGGAACGGGCATGGCGCTGCAAGGGCTGCTGGCCGTAGGGCTGGCGAAGGACCATCCGGCCGTTACGAAAGGCGTTCGCTGGCTGTTCGACATACAGAATAGCGACGGTGGCTGGGGAGAAAGCTGTGTCAGCGACGAACGGAAACGGTATGTGCCTCTAAACGCCAGCACACCGTCGCAGACGGCATGGGCGCTGAACGGACTGATAGCAGCCCACGACAAGCCGACTTCGGAGATGGAGCGGGGAGTGGAGGCGTTGCTGCGAGTTTTGCGAGCGGGAGACTGGACATCTGTCTACCCGACGGGAGCGATGCTGCCAGGCAGCATGTATGCCCATTATCCAAGTAACAATGTCAGTTGGCCGTTGCTTGCGCTGTCTGCGTATGTGAACAAATTCGACGAATAGAGTTATTGGAGGTGCTGGCCGCTGCCGCTGTGTGGCCGGCACTCCTCCCATACCTGTACCCGCACCCGCACCCGCAGCTACAGCTACAGCTACACCTACACCTACACCTACACCTACACCTACACCTACACCTACACTTATCACTTCGTACGAGGAAAGCTACTCGATGATTGTGCAAATATGCTCAATTTTTCTCCCGATTTCAGCTGATCGTGAAAGAATTGTACCAAAATACACAATTTTGGCCTGCTGAAGAGGCGTTTTAGCTTGCTACTATTGAAATTTATGTATATTTGTACAATTTTACTGTTTACCCCTGGTCTACCCATGAAAATTGTGTATATTTGTACAATTTTCCTCTGTTGCCTACTGAAAGCCTGCTGAAAGTCAACTGAAATCCAACTGAAAGCCTCCTGAATACCTCCCGAATCTACTGTATCCCTTAGGCACGAAGCTGAATTGCAACATGCACAGTTTTGTACAAGTATTGCCTTGAAATTGGTATTTAAATGTACAAAACGATGCCACCAACTATCCAGCGACTCTTATCTGATTGCAAATAATGCATGAGGCTTCATCACGTACTTCACCACGTATTTGCCATTTGGGACCGTGACGGAAGTAAACAAGCCGTGATCGCATAATGAACGCAGTGCCTTGACGGCTGTACGCCGGTCGATTCCGACGTGCTTGGCAACATCGGCAACCCGCAGGGGTCGAGCGAGCGTATAGGCGAGCCGAATCGTCTCGCGTTCGGCCAGCGAGCAGATTGTCACAGGTGTAGCCGATGCCTCGAATCGGCTTAATACCATGCGAAGCAATGTTACGCACAGCTCCGGGCGTTGCGCCACATCGTCGTAAGCGAAGGAAATAACGTGATAGCCGATAGAGGTAAGGAACGTTTCCCGATTGAGCTCGTTACAATACTTTTGTCGGTCCATGTTTTTGACGTGGGGGCCGAAGCCTTTTATTTCTATGACAATCTTCTCCATGCCCGTCATATACACAAAATCGCAAAAGTACGAGTAACCGCGCCAATCCAGCACCTCGTACTCCGGATGGAGCCCAAGAAAGTTACCCCGGAGCGGCCACCATACCTGCTTGCAAAACAGCGTTTCCGCTTCCAGATGTCCACGCACCAGTCTTCCTTTTCGTTCCCCGGCCCGTCTTTCCAAATGTCACTGGATAAACGCTTCGTGTTCCTTCTCAAACGTCATCGTGATCATCTCCTCTCATTTTTACGGTAATGCAAGTTTCTGCAAAAACATCATGAAGCCGTCAACAAACGCCGCGCGATGTGCTACGCGCATGTTGCATTCACTCAAAAAAAAGAACGCGCAAATCAACCTGGCAGTCAGGTGGATTCAAGCGTTCTTCGCCGAAGGCAAACCCTATTAAAGGACGAATGTCAGCTGCAAGATTTCCAAGCAGTTTATATGTCGTCAGCTTCATTTTATAAGCAGTGTCCCAAATGAAATACGAGCAGCTTACTGCCCGTTAAGGCACCATATTACCTGCAGCTTTGTAGATGCCGTACCATTCCTGGCGCGTCAGCGGAATGTCGGAGCCTTTGCAGGAATCCTTGAGACGGCCGACGTTCGTCGTGCCCAGCACGACCTGGATATTCGCCGGATGACGGGTAATCCAAGCCACGGCAATCGCCGTGTTGGTGACATCGTATTTGGCCGCGAGCGTGTCGATATACTCGTTAAGCTCCTTGTAGTTCTCCAAATCGCCGAGGAACGGACCTTTAAAGAATCCTTGCTGGAATGGCGACCAGGCTTGGACCGTAATATCGTGAAGACGGCTGTAGTCGAGAATGCCTCCATCGCGGTTGACGGACTGGTCGATATTCATGTTCAGCGCAATGCCGGAATCGACAAGCGGCGTATGCGCGATGCTGAATTGCAGCTGGTTGGCGACGATCGGCTGTTTTACGAATTTTTTGAGCAGCTCGATCTGCAACGGCGAATGGTTGGAGACGCCGAAATGACGGACCTTGCCGCTCGCTTGCAGGCTGTCGAAGGCTTCGGCGACTTCTTCCGGCTCCACGAGCGCGTCGGGACGGTGCAGCAGCAAAATATCCAAATAATCCGTGTTTAGACGCCCAAGAATACCATCGACGGAAGCGAGGATATGCTCCTTGGAGAAGTCGAAATATCCGCCGCGAATGCCGCATTTGCTCTGGATGATCATCTTTTCGCGAAGGTTTGCGTTCATGCCAATCGCCTTGGAGAAATGTGTCTCGCATTCGCCGCCGCCATAGATATCCGCATGGTCGAAGAAATTGACGCCCTCTTCCATCGAGGTGCGAATTAGCGTTTCGGTGTCTTGCAGGGACATGCCCTTAATGCGCATGCAGCCGAGGACAATATTGGAGGCGGTTAGATCCGTGCCTGCTATTGGAATCATTTTCATAGTAAGGTTGGCTCCTCTCGAGAATAGGTTCTACAACAACATACAAGATAGAGTGGACTCTAGGTCAATACGTCCAGAATATATTGGACAAAAAAACTGGCGCTGTTATGCAGAGCCGCAATCTGATGTTTGTTCCTTGCAAGCATTGACAATCCGCGGAGGTTGGCGTAACCTCTAGACATTTAGTATATATGTATTGCCTTGGAAAGCAGGTATGAATCATGACGTATTCGATATCTCAGGCGGCCGAAAAAACGGGGCTGTCCATCCATACCATTCGATATTATGACAAAGAAGGTCTGCTGCCATTCATCGACCGCCGCAATGGGACACGCATTTTCAGCGAGCAGGACATCGACTGGATCGATCTCATCTGTTGCCTTAAGCAGACGCGTATGCCTATCAAGGATTTGCGCAGCCTGATCCAGCATTGCACCGACAATGACGCAGTGCTCGAGAAGGGGATGGAAATTTTGCTTAAGCACAGGGAGATGGTCGAATCGCAGCTGGTGGAGCTCCAGAACAGTCTGAAGACGATCAATTACAAAATTAAGCATCTCCCCCGCATGTACCAGGAACGGTTCGCGAAGGAGCTGCCGCTGCAAAAATAGTCGCGATCAGGAGGCGGAAGCCGACGCTAGCGTAAAGGGGCGGCTTGTTGGCCGACCCTTCGCGAATGCCACTTGTGCGGCTAGGCCGTTAGCTCCAACCTTCGCATCTTACCGGCTATGCTTAAGTGTCAGCGTTGCGCCGGTCACGCTTACATATGAGGCGGACAGTGGTTGCTCGGAAAATACGGGAGCATTCGCTTGCCTGTTCTCTACAAATGCGCTAAGCGTCGTCAAGCCGTTCGCCCCGGCTTCCCGGATGGAGATCGCTTCGACGACGACGCCATTGCTGCCGCTTTCGATCGACTCGATCTCGCAGCGATCAGGTCTGGACGTCAGGCGGAACGGCTTCATCAAGTGAATGGCGAGCATCGCTTGTCCGACGATGCCATACACGGCGCGAGCATCCGCAATCCATTCTCCCGGCGGCAACACGCCTACTAGAGATTGACGGGCTTCTTCCGGAGAGGTAGGCTGGTACAAGGCAATAAGCACATTGCGGTCCAGCGCGATCTCCTCTGCTTCGCCGCTATGGCGCAGCTTGTCGCCAGCTTTGGCAGCAGGCAGGACGAAGTAAGCTTGGTTGACGGTACCATCGGTCACAGGAAACGTCACATCCCAGCGATGCTGCTCGTTGTCGAATTCGACCGCTCGCTCCAGCATACCGCCAAGCGCAAACGTTTCGTCCATATAGAGGATGCTATGTCGGCGTTCGCCGGACGGTTCAAGCGCGGAAGCGGGATAGTCGCGTCGCAATTGATAGGGATAGGAACGCTTCAACGCGGATTGCCTGATGTAATCCGGGATCTCGTAACCCAGCAGCCCGGCATATTCCGGACGATGAACCGTTTCCGGCAGCGGGAAATCGCCGAATTGCACATAATCGAACGCAGCGCAGCGGTCAGCAGGCGCGTCAGGCGGCAACGAACGCGAATGCGGTCCCGCCCATGCCCCGTGGAAATAATAATCGGCACGTTCCTGCCACAGCCATTCCAGCAGAGACTGGATGTCAGCTTTGACAACATCGTCACGGACTATCTCCCAAGCGGCCGCATAAGCTTGCGTCCAGTGCCAGAACCATGGCAGGATGCCGTATTCCGACATGCCGTAGGTCTTCAGCTGCGTCAAAGTGGATCGTACGCGGGCCGCTCCTTCTCGAAGCAATTCCGAATCCTCAAGTACGGTGCCTAGTAGAAGAGCAGCAGCAGTATGTTTCGCTTCATGATGGTTATACGTTCTTAGCGGCGCGGCATAGTAACGAGAACGATACATATGCTGGGTGGATAACGAAAGCTCGGAGCGAAGCTCCGGCGTCAAATCCATTTTATGCTTTTCGTGGAAGAAAGTAAGGAGACAACACATGATCTCGACAGGCAGCTTGTTGATCGGCGCTTGCGCAGGATTGTCTCCTAGGTTCAGCGGCCAATGTCCGTAAGTAGCGCTGTCCGGATCGCGGTCTTGCAGACGCAAGACTTTCGTCAGTACGGAAGTAGCCAGATCAAGGGCAGACGATTGCTCGAGCGCGAGGGCTTGGCCTTCGCTTGCAGCAGTGTACAGATAAGAAGCATAATAGAAGTTGTCGCGGATGTCTCCATGGAACCACAGTCCGCTGGGAAGCAGGGGCGTGGCACAGGCACGATCCGCTATCAGCTTTCTAAGCTGCTGCTGGCGTTGCTGTTTTGTAGTCATCGTGTGATCCATCCTTCCGATCGTTTCATAGATTCTACCCTATTAGTTCGAGTTTAAAAAGTCCGATTTTCAGTACCGAGAAGGTTGTATGAAGAGTAGGGACTGAGGAGCGGAGCGTAGTGGAAGCTACGTGAGCACCGGAAGGTCCGGCTGAATGCAAGATTCGATGTCGATATACTTCCCGAGTTACCTCGTAATCAAAATTGGACTTTTTGAACTACATCTATTATATCATTTCATTTGAGGAGAGCGAGCATATGAAACCAAACAAGTATTCTGCAACCGTATTCAATCAAATGCATTCCACGACACTTCCGCAAGAAGCGATTGCCATCTGGTCATTGGGACAGGAAGGATTTCTGGTCAAATGGAAGGAAACCACCGTCCTCTTTGATCCGTACCTATCCGATTGGGTTTACGAACTTGCCGGCGACCCTTGGCAGAGAGCTTTCAGGACGCCGTTGTTGCCCTCGGAGTGTCTAGACGTGGACTATGTCGTCTGCTCGCATCACCATGAGGATCATATGGACAAGCTTACCTTGCAAGAAATAGCCCGATCGAACAAAACGAAGTTCATCGTCCCCAAAGCTCACCTGGGCCTAATGATGGAATGGGGAGTCGCCGAGGAGCAGTTGATCGGGATTTCGCATGGAGATAACCTGCAACTGGCGGAGGGCGTATCAATTGCCGCACACGCAGCGAAACACGAGGATTTTGAAACGGATGGGGCAGGTGAGCATTTCTACTTAAGTTATGTCGCTACGCTGGGGGAGATCAAGCTGCTGCATGCCGGGGATACCATTGGCTTTACGGAGCTGGAGGATTGGCTGAAGCCGCAAGAGATCGACGTCGCGCTGCTGCCGATCAACGGTCGCGATTATGTCCGGGCCCGCAAAGGCATCGTCGGCAACATGAACTACAGGGAGGCTGCCGAGCTCAGCGTCGCGATCGGCGCAAGGCTGACCGTGCCGATGCATTACGGATTGTTCGCTCATAATGACGAGAATCCGGCTTATTTCGTCGATTATATGTACAAACATTATCCAAGTTCGAGCTTCCATATGTTCGCGCCGGGCGAGCGATTCGTTTATTTGAAGTAGCGAAAAACGGCTATCGGAGCGCTTCGATTCCTATACATTAAAAAATCACGTTGTTGCTCTCCTGCACCAGGTAGACGGGAGCATACAACGTGATTTTTCTTTTATCCTGATAGGACAGCCGATCGTCGTTTGAACCGAAAGGCCGGGTTATTATACCGGCATCGCCTTCCAGACCATCAGAGCCGCGCCGGTCGCGACGGCGTCTTCCTTGAGCACGCCCTTGGAAAACACGGGCACGTATTCCGGATTATGATAGGCGTTGCTTCGGGCAACCTCCGTCGCTGTCTGGAAGAAGCGCTCATGCGAGGTTACCAGCGTGCCGCCGAGGACAATCGTCTGAGGGTGGAACAGGTTGATCACATTGGACAAGCCGATCCCAAAATATCTCGCCGAGCGAAGGAACAGCTCCGATACGTAGGCGCTGTCTCTCGCCAGCTCCCTGAGCAGCGTATCGTAGCCGATACGCTCGGCAGGGAGATGGTACATATTCGTCAGGTCGCCGCGGCCCATCTTGGCATCCGAGCGTGCCTGCTTCTCCAGCGCCTGGACGGAGACAAATGCCTCCAGCGCCCCGTAGTTGCCTTCTTCGTTAAGGCGCGGCCCGTCGGTCTGAATAATCATCTGTCCGATGGAGCCCTCCATATCCACGGAGCCGTAGACGATGCGGCCGTAGGACATCATCGCGGAGCGCATACTTATTCCTGCATGCACATAGACCATGTGCTCGATGCCTTCGTGCCGCAGCGCCCAGTGCTCGCCGATCAGCGCGGTGTTCGCTCCGTTATCCAGCATGGCGGCAATCCCAGTCGCTTGTTCGATCAAGCTGCAGATGGGCACGTTGCTCCAGCCCTTTGCAGGGAAGTACAGCGGGTTCAGTATGATGCCTTCCTCGCGGTTCAACGGTCCGACGGCGCCGATGCCGATACCGATGATCCGGGACTCCGTCAAGCCATGATCGGCCAGCAGCACCCGGATTCGCCCCGCGACATACTTTACGAATTGTTCCGGCGTCATATCCTCATCCATTCGCCAGCGGACGAAAGACTTGGGATTCATGTCCATGTCGAACAAACCAAGCGTGGAGTAAAAACGCGAAATTTCCAGTCCAAAAACGTAACCGTAGGTTTCGTTAATTTTATAGAGTATGGGCTTCCTTCCGCCGCTGGAAGGGCCGAATCCGGATTCCGCGATCAAACCGTCGCCCAGCAGCTCTTCCAGCAGACGATTCATCGTGCTCGAAGTCAACGAATAGCTTGGAAGCAAATCGGCTTTGGAGACGATGCCCTGATGCGCAATATGTTGATACACCGTTTGTTTCACGGATTGTTTTGCGGTTTGTCCATCTGTCCTCATCCCAACTTCTCCTATTCCTTTATACACCTTTAATATTCATCATAGCTTAAAAGAAGGGTGGTTGCTAGAATCTCTACAAGTATATCCACTTATTTGCAAAATGATAAAAACTCCAACGAATCCTCAGTATTCCTCTCTGGATAATGACGAGAAATCAACGATTTTTCATATATTTGACCATATCACAAATACTTATAGCCCTTTTCATAAAAACTTAATTCCAAAATGAAAAAAAGATGCTATACTAGTTCTATAGAGTTTGGAACGGAAAGCTTGATTGCATAAACGGCATTGATTTTCAGATGACATCATGGGGGGACGGGAGAAGATGACGGAGACCGGGAAAACAATCTGGCAGCTGTTCACAACGTTTCTGAGAATAGCTCCGGCGACCTTCGGAGGCGGCTTTGCGGTCATGCCGGCGATGGAGAAGGAAGTTGTGGAGAAACGCAAATGGATGGACAGCGAGGATATTGGAGATGTATTCGCTGTTGCGCAATCCATACCAGGCGCGGTTGCGATTAATTCCGCTACTTTTATCGGATACCGGATCGCCGGTATTCGTGGAGCGTTAGCCGCTATGATAGGGATGCTGCTGCCAACGTTCTGTATTATCGTTGTGCTGTCTTATGTATTTCTGCAGGTGAAAGACAATCCCAAGATTGAAGCGGCATTTCTGTCGATCAGGGCGACGATCGTGGCGCTAATCGCGTATGCAGCCATCAAATACGGTAAAAAGGCGCTCGTCGACAAAGCATCGGCCGTACTTATCGGGGTCACCGTGCTGCTGCTGTTCGTAGGTGGTTCCTTGATCCATCCGCTTCTGATCATAGCTGGCGGTGCTGCCGCGGGAATCGTGATTCAGGCCATTAAAGCGAAGCTGGGACAAGAGCGAAGCAAAGAGTTGCGGCAGGAGCGAAGCGGCAAAGTGCAGGAGCAAATATTTGATTATATGATCTAGGCAATATAGGTTAGGAACATGCACTAACATGGGAGAGGCGATGAGGATGATTCTGCTGGAGCTGTTTCTGACGTTCTTACTGGTCGGTTTCATAGCTTTCGGTGGCGGATATGCCATGATTCCGATTATCCAGCAAGAAGTCGTCGAACGGCATGGCTGGATGAACGTGACAGAGTTTACCGATATGATCGGAGTGGCGGGGATGTCGCCTGGACCGATCGCTACAAATATTGCCATATTCGTCGGCATGCAGCAGGCGGGTATTGTTGGAGCGATCGTTGCCGCAATTGGTATGGTGCTGCCATCTTTGGTCATTATCGTGGCGGTAGGAACGATATTTTTCCGGATTCATCAGAACAAGTGGGTCCAATCGTCGCTATACGGGTTGCGTTCCGTTATTACAGGACTTATTCTATATGCAGCGGTTGTATTTGCGGTGCGTAACGAGCTTGTGACGTCGGTATCATGGTTTACGCTTAGCCAGCTCCTGATCTTCGCGGGTTCGCTTGCGGCGTTGCTGCTGCTTCGCAAGCATCCGTTAACGATTCTTATTATATCCGGATTAATCGGTATTGCGTTATATAGCTAAATCTTGAAGCAAGCAAGGGGGATTAGAATCTTGAATGAAGACAAACTGCCATCCTGCTGCGCGGCTTCGCGCGATGGGATCCATATAGAGACGAAGCCGTCGGCAGCAAGCGGTCTCATCAAGCTGGAACGGTGGAAAAAGGAGTCGGATAACCCCGTCCTGCTGCATGACGATCTGGTCCTCATTCCGGAAGGCAGCTTTCTGATGGGAACGGACACAAGGGAGGGTTTCCCTAATGACGGGGAGGGCCCGGTACGACAGGTGGAGGTAAAATCGTTCCGCATGTCGCCGTATGCCGTTACAAATGCCCAGTTCAGCCAATTCGTAGAAGCTACGGGGTATCGCACGGAAGCCGAGGTTTTCGGCTGGTCATTCGTGTTCCATCTACTGGTGTCTGAGGAGACAGGCAGGAAGGTGAAGACGGTGCCGCAAGGAGTGCCGTGGTGGCTTGTTGTGGAGGGAGCATACTGGGCGGCGCCTGAAGGTCCTGATTCGTCGATCGCGGACCGGATGGATCATCCCGTCGTTCATATCTCATGGAACGATGCCAATGCCTATTGCCGCTTTGCCGGAGTCCGTCTGCCCAGCGAGGCGGAATGGGAATATGCGGCAAGAGGCGGTCTCGAGGGAAAGACGTATCCTTGGGGCGATCTGCTGAAGCAGGACGATCAGCATCAATGCAACATTTGGCAGGGGAAGTTTCCTGTAAAAAACAACGCAAGCGACGGTTATGTCGGTACTGCACCAGTCAATGCGTACAAGCCCAATGGGTATGGTCTGTACCAGATGTCCGGCAACGTATGGGAATGGTGCGCGGATTGGTTCTCTCCGGATTATCACAGGACGACATCAGCCGTTAATCCGCTATACAGCAAGCAGACCGCCAGCCGATCCATGCGCGGCGGCTCCTATCTCTGCCATCGTTCTTACTGCAACCGCTACAGGTTGGCAGCTCGAAGCTCCAATACGCCCGACAGCTCGACGGGCAATTGCGGCTTCAGGGTCGTCCGCGACGTCTAACGCATACTATTTATTGTCAAACCTCTCTTACGCGAAACTGCGAAAGAGAGGTTTTTTCGTTTTATAGGTAATGATGAAACTACTCCTTCCGCCGATAATCGGAAGGACTAAGGCCAAACATCGCGGTAAATTGCTTCGTGAAATAGAAAGGGCTCTGAAAGCCGACCTGGCCGGCAATCTCGGACACTAGCGAAGGGGTATGCTTCAGCAGCCTAGCGGCATGCTTGAGCCGCAGCTTAAGCAGCGTCTCCAAAACGGAGTCCCCCGTCTGTTCCTTGAACAAATGCGAGAAGCGGGACGGCGAAAGCGCCACGCGGCTGGCTAAAGCCGGAATGGTGTGAGCAACGTTCAGGTTGTCGATCATATAATTCAGCGTATCGGCGATCCGTTCATCCAGCCGTTGATCCGTCGTAACCGCGTGCTGGGCCAGATGAATAAGCACTTCCTCCAGCGCGTTAAGGGAAAGCAGCTCGGCATGGCGTCCCGTATGCCGGTTTTCGCGAACCAGTCGAAGAAAAGCGTTTTTCATTCGCATGAAGGTTGAAGATGTGCCCAAGGAGAAAGTCATGATGCGACTCCCGTTCTGCGGCATGCGCAGAAGCTCAAGCCAGCGAAGCTCCGGGATAAAATGAACCCAAACAAAATCCCAATAACCATGCTCAGGCGCGTAGTAATGATGGGGCGTTCCCGGCGGAATCAGTATAATATCTCCATCCGCAGGCATAATGACCTCATCTCCCAGCCGGTATTCGCCCACGCCGTCTAACGTCAACGTCAGCAGCCAATCGCGAGTCCCTTCCGGACGGATGACCTCGTATCCATACGTCTCTTGGAAGTGGCCGGAGACCAGGACGCCGGGCGGAGGAGTGAAAGTCGTTGCAGCAGGATTGTTATGGTTATCGGCCATTATCGTTATTCCCCCTCTTGGTTCGAAATTCTATAATGAAACCATGAAGAAAGCAATATTGAATTGACAATCATGGATCCGCAAACGGAGGGGAAGAGATATGGAGAAGCAGGTTCGTATATTAAGCGAAGAGCAAATGAAGCAATTTGTAGAGGAAGGTTTTATTATTGTGAAAGGGCTGTTCCAGCCGGAAGAGCTCGCCGAAATATCGGATACATTTGAGAGAATCGGCCAGAATCCAGTGCCTGGATTCTTTGAACCCGATATGGAGGCAGGGACGGAAGATCCGCTGAAGCGATACCCGCGCGTCATGCAACCGCACCGGTTCAACGATACCGCGAAGAAGTATATGCTTCATGCGCCTGTTATGGCGGTGCTGCGAGAGCTATACGGCGAGGAAGCGTTAGCCGCGCAAAGCATGTTCTACTACAAGCCGCCAGGTTCGAGAGGTCAGGCGCTGCATCAAGACAACTTCTACCTGCAAGTGGAGCCGGGCAATTGCATAGCCGCATGGACCGCAGTGGACGCTGCGGATATGGAGAACGGCGGACTGCTGGTTGTGCCGCGTACGGGGGAGCACGAGATCAGCTGTCCGGAGCTCGCGGATTCTGCGGAGTCGTTTACAACCCATTATGTAAAGCCGCCCAAGGACCGGGCTGTCGTGCCGGCGGTCATGGATCCGGGCGATGTTCTATTTTTTAATGGCAACTTGATACACGGTTCCTACCGGAACAAGACGAAGGACAGATTCCGCAGAGCGTTTATCTGCCATTACGCCAATGCATCCGCGTCCCGTATAAGCGGCTTTTACCGTCCGTTGTTCCGCGAGGACGGCACTTCCGTCGATCTTGAGTTAAACGAAGACGGCGGACCTTGCGGCGTGGAATTCGACAAAGCTTATCCGCACTAATCGTACGGTTGCGAACAAGGAGGACTTACAGTGAGATTGCTCACTTATCAATCGCTGTGGGGTATGGAAGGAACGCTGACGGAGAAGCTGGAAGCGGCCAAAGCAGCCGGTCATGACGGCGTCGAGACGGTGCTGCCGTCCGCGGACGAGGCAACGCTATTTAAAGAAACGCTGGAACGGCTCGATCTGCGGTTTATAGCGCAAATCCATACAATCGGCGATCATCTCGCTAGTTTCGGCGAGCTGGTAGAGCGGGCAGCTGATTTCCGTCCCGTTCTCATCAACGCCCAAAGCGCAAGAGACAGCATGAGCGAGTCCGGGCAAGATGCCTTTTACGAAGGCGCGTTAAGGATCGAGAAGCAATTCGGCATACCGGTCGGTCATGAGACGCATCGCAGCAGACCTTTGTTCACTCCATGGACGACGGCCAGGTTGCTCCGCCAATTCCCCGAGCTGAAAATTACAGCGGATTTCAGCCATTGGGTAAACGTCTGCGAGTCGCATCTGCAGGATCAGGAGGAGAATCTGTCTCTCGCGATTGAGAGAACGGTTCATATCCACGGAAGGATCGGATACCCACAAGGCCCGCAGGTGCCACATCCTGCAGCAGACGCGTTCCAGGGGGAGCTGGAGCTGTTTACCGGCTGGTGGCGCCGTATGCTGCTGCTACGCAAAGAGCGGGGGGAAGCATTCGCGACATTTACCGCGGAGTTCGGTCCTCCGGGTTATATGCCGATCCATCATGAAACGGGCGCTCCCGTCGCCGATCTGCAGGAAGTGAACGACTGGATGACAACCTATATGAAGCAGCTCTACAAAGCTTGGAGCCTCTGAGAGGATCATAGCAAGGCGCCATCCTAGACGATCTGTGAAATATAATAAGCCCCGCCTGGCGCTAACGCCGGGCGGGGCTTACGGCCGTGGAGGTTGTTACTTCATCTCCGCCAGCCAATTCGTAAGATTAATCAGTTCTTCTTCCGTAATCTTGCCTTCGAAAGATGGCATTCCGCCGCTTTTGCCTTTTAGTACGGTCTTGTAGATCTCTTCTTTGCTTCTCAAGCTGCCGATATTCGCAAGCGCAGGACCCATAGCGCCTTGGTACTGATCGCCGTGACATCCCATGCAGTTGCTCTTGTAAAACGCTTCGGCAGTTGCAGCATCCACAGGCGTATCGGGAACGGTAAACTGCTCCTCAGCTACGTGCTCCTCTTTCTCCGGGAGATTAAACGTGAGCAGGTATACGGCCAACAGGCCAGCTACTCCGAGCAATGTTGCCATAATCCACTTATGCATGCCCCATAACCTCCTTCCCTGACAGGCTCACCTAAATTCAGATTCTAGCACTTATTAGCTATTTTTTCAAGAAGCAGCACGGACTATACACAGCCAGGGAATAAGGTTTTTTAATTTGTCAAACATTGTTCATATTTGACCCGTTTCATGAAAGAAAACCGCCGTCAGCCCAGGCTGATCGACGGTTTTCCATGAGCGGGCGGGAAGGCTTAAAACATTATTGTCCGATCCCTTTATCCTTTTTGAATTGCTCCCATTGCGCATTGATTTCGTTGTCGAACTTCTCTTGACCGGATGCGACCAGCTTGGCCCGATATTCCGGCAATACTTTGGCTGGATCGACGGATCCGGATTCCAGCGCGACACGATATTCGTTGTTGATGGCCGTAATATTGGCCACTTCCGCCTTCATGTTTTCTTCGTTGACGCCGAAGCCGCTGGATGCAGGGACGATGGCGCTATCGTTGAGCTCGATCGTTTTTTCCCAAGTGTCGGGTGCTTGACCCGGCTTTAAGTAAGCATTGAACTGGTTGCCGAATACCCAGTCGCCGTTAGGCGCATAACCGGAATCCTTGATCGGCTCGATGAACTTGTCGTCGATTTTCGTATAATGTTTGCCTTCGATGCCGTTGCAGATCAGATTGTACAAGTAGGGATCCGTGTTGAGCAGGTTAATGAGCATAAGGGCGCGTTCCGCGTTTTTGGAACCTTTGTTAATGACATGCATGGCGCTGGCTATTCCCGTGAAGTAGCTGTCCGCGATCGGCGCGTAGACGACTTCGTTGCCGCCATTTACGGCCATTTCGCCAACCTCGCCGCCTGGCTTGGAGGTGAATTCAAGGCCGACGGCTACGTTGCCTTTAGCCTTGAGATCGTTAATGTTCTGGATGATAGGCGCATCTTCATTAATATAACCCGCTTGATACCAGGCGCGCATCGTATTATAATAATCCGTTTTGCTGTCAAGCGCTTCCAGACCGCTCACCATCTTTAACATTGGATCGTCTTTTTTGTACGTCACGGACATGCCCTCGCCAACCTCGTCGCGGTTAGCGTACAGTCCCCACGAGTTCTGTGCAAGACCAAGCGGGATAATGTCCGGTTCGTTCTCCTTGAGCTGCTTCAGGAACGGCTCGATATCCTTGTAGGTTTGAATGGAAGCCAGGTCCAGGCTGTATTTGTCGACGAAACGTTTCTGAATGACCAAGCTTTTGGTTTTGGCGGCGACCTGATAGATCGGGAAGCCGTATACCTTGCCGTCGACGGCGTTCATGTCCGGCCAGAATTTGTCGGGTATATTGGCGCGGGCTTCCTTGGCAAACGTGTTGATCATATCTTCGGTAATCTCGAGATAGGCGCCGCGGTCGATGTATGGTTGATAGTTGCCGAGCCAGCCCTTGGAACTCCAAGCGATGTCGAAGTTTTCGCCCGCGGCGAGCATGGCGTTGAGCTTCGGCTCGTACTCGTCGAACGTAAGCGGTCTCAAGTCGACGGTGGCGTTGATTTTTTCTTTCAAATATTTGTTGATTTCATCATTGACCAGCTTCTGATCCGGACCCGGATTCGAGGCTACGGGATAGATGAAAGTCAGCTTCGCATCAGGCAGGGACGGAATCTCCGAAGCAGCTGAGGTGGGATCGGTGCCGGCGCTTGGCGCATTCGTTGCTGCGGGAGCGTTGTTCGTATTGGAGCAGGCGGCCAGCAAGCCTAAGCTGAGGACGAGAGGAACCCATTTGCTCCAGACGGTCGTTTTTTCTTTTTTCACGTTGAACCCTCCAATGTATGTTTTCTATATTTGGCACAATAGTCGTCCCTTATCCTTTCAAGGAACCTACTGTAATACCCTTCACGAAATATTTCTGGAAGAAAGGAAAGATGACAAGCATGGGACCGCCGGCGAGAATAGCCATAGCCATTCGGACGGACATGGTCGGGAAGTTCGCGAAGGCCAGCTTGTCGGCCACCTGGGCCAGCGGCGAGTTCGCAAGAAACTCGATCTGCGTCAGGATGCGAACGAGCAGAAGCTGCAACGGCACGAACCGGTCATTGTCGATGAACAGCAGCGCGTTGTACCATTCATTCCAATAGCCGAAGGAAATGAATAGCCCTAATGTGGCCAGAGCCGGCGTGGACAAGGGAAGAATGATCGTAAAGAAGATCCGGATTTCCCTGGCGCCGTCCACTTTGGCGGATTCGATGATCTCCTTGCCGATCTTGTCGAGGAACCCCTTCATGATCATGATATTGAACGGACTTAGAAGGGCCGGGATAATAAGGGCCATAAGCGAGTTCTTTAGATGCAGATATTGCGTCATTAAAATGTAGAATGGAATCAGGCCGCCGTTGAACAGCATCGTAAAAAAGATATAAAACGTAATCGGCCGGTTGTAACGGAAGTCGCGGCGCGAGATGGGATAGGCGGTCATCGCCGTCAGCAGGAGCGAAGTAACCGTTCCGATGACGGTTATCATAATGGTGACCAGGTAACCGCGGATCAGCAGATCTGGCTGTGCGAACGTGATGCGATACGCTTCCAGCGACCATTCCTTAGGAATGAACTGGTAGCCGTTTTGCACAAGGCTGTTCTCCGAGGTCAAGGAGATGACAACGACCAGGACGAACGGCAGGGCGACCATCAAGCACAGAATCGTCAAAAATAGATTGATGCAGCCGTTCATGATGTTGAATCGTTTGTCGGTAGGCATCGCTGTGTAGCTCCTTTCTTAGAATAGTGCGCTGTCCCGGTCGATCCGGCGCACGATGAAGTTGGCCGTGATGACGGTAACGAATCCGACAACCGATTGCAGGAAGCCGACGGCTGCCGCGGAGTTAATGTCTCCGAGCTTCGTGAGCGCCCGATAGACGTAGGTGTCGATAATATCCGTAGTCGGGAAGTTCGGCCCGACGTTGTTCGGCACGAAGTAATGCAAGCCAAAGTCGCCTCTAAAGATGTTGCCGAGCCCCAGGATAAACAAAATAATGATAAGCGGCTTTAGAAGCGGCAGGGTGATGCGCCACATCATCTGAATGCGGGAAGCGCCGTCAAGCCTCGCGGCTTCGTAATATTCGGTGCTGATGCCGGTAATGCCGGCATAATACACGAGAGTCGAAAAGCCGATTCCCTTCCATAAGGCGACGATCGGCAGGATAAATATCCATGGCGTCGTCTCCAGATACCACTTGTGCGGATCCATCCCGAACCAGGCAAGTATGGTGTTAAGGTAGCCTGCCTTATGATCGAGGAATGCGGAGGTAATATATCCGACGAGTACGAACGAGATGAAGTAGGGCAGAAACAACGCAGTTTGATAAATTTTGACCAGCTTCCCGTGCAACTCGTTCAGGAGCAAGGCCAGCAGCAAGGCGGCAACGGTTCCGAGAATGATATACGTCACGTTATACAGCAAGGTGTTGCGAATAATGCGGAAGGCGTCCTGGGCTTTGAACAGAAACTCGAAGTTGTCTAGTCCGACCCACTTGCTTCCAAAGATGCCTTGGTCGTACCTGAAGTACTTGAAGGCGAGAATGAGTCCGACCATCGGGATATAAGCGATTACGAGCTTATATAGAATGCCGGGCAAGGAGAGTGCTAGCAGCTCCCGATTTTTAATTATCAGCTTCCATTCCTTGTACAGCCGGTTGGCCACGTTAGGATCTCCTCCGTCCTTTGTATCGATTGGTGTGCGGCGTCGTCGCTGAAGCCATCTTGCCACGGGAAGAGCCAGGCTGAATAGAATAGAGTTTGCGAATAGCTGTATTGCCGAAGTGTACAATTTTCGATTCTCTGCAATTCCGCAGGAAATACAGTGACGGCGCGGATACAAGAGTCTTTATGACAGCAAAAAAA
>NZ_BDQX01000458.1:456327-467057 GCF_003112455.1 Paenibacillus agaridevorans | reverse complement strand
CGCGGATACAAGAGTCTTTATGACAGCAAAAAAAAGCCCTTCCGCGGCCGATTGCCGGCCGGGAAGGTCCGAGTTGCAGGAGTTGCTTCGTTATCGCTTGCGGTCAGGTTAACGATTTTTTCATCCGGTATTCCTTCGGCGTGGTGCCAACCTTGCCCTTAAAGAGGCGGAAGAAGTAGCTTTGATTCGCGTAGCCGCATTTGTCCATAATTTCCGAGATCGTATAGCTGTCTCCCTCCAAAAGCTTCTGCGCATGGTTAAGACGCACCTCGTTCATGTATTCCGTAATGGACATGTTGTAGCTTTCCTTAAACAGCTTGCCGATATAAGCGGAAGACAGCTTGACTGTGCTCGCGATAGACTGCTGACTAAGATTGATGTCGGTGAAACGCTGCTCGATCAGCTCTTTTACCGTCTCCAGCATCATCTCGTTGCGCTCCATATTGGCGGGGCGTTGCCCTTCGCAAATTTGGCTGCATACCGAGAGGAGGGAGAGATACATCTCCGTAAGCGTCTCCTTCTCTTGCAGGAGCTGATGCAGGTTCTCCATATCGATCGTAAAGGCGACAATTCGATTGTCATTGATTTCTCCCGCTACGTTTTTCAGTTGGAAAGCCAGGTTGGATACGGCACGAATCATGTCATCGTAATTGTAGCCCGCGATTAGGGTAAACGCCTTCTCCAATTCGCCTCCGGCGTTCGTCAAGTGACCTTTCTTGAGCGCTTCGGTCAGCTTTCGCGTCACGCCATCAGGGAGATCGGACTGCTTGCCGGCCAGATTGCCGCGTACATCCTCTGACGAGATGATGGACTTGTGGCCTTTTACGAGCTTGTATTGGCACAAGCGCAGCGCCTGCGCATACGCCGAGGAGAGCGAAGGAAACTGCGAGATAGGGTCGCTGATGCCGCAAGTTAGCGACAGCCCGTAATACCGGTCGATTGTATCTTGTACCTCGCGCAGCATGCCTTTGACGCCCTCGATTGCAGCAGCATCTTCTTGCCGCACTTTGGACAAAATGAGTACGAAGTGATCGCCTCGCATCTCTGCCGCCTCGCAAGGGTACGACTTGCCCATGATCTCGGCAGCGATATTGACGATCGCGAAGTTGTAGAGCAGCTTGGACGAGTTGCTGACCTTTCCGTCGTAAGCCGCGAAGTGATCGAACTTCAGCACGCAGACCAGCAGACCGTCCATGGCTTTAATGTTAAGATTATGTTTTTCGATCAGATGCTGCATATCGGCATGGGAGAACAGAAGACTATCGGTAAGAAACCTTCTGACATAATATTTGCTTACGATCTGCCCGGAGCTGATCTCTTTAAGCTGGTCCGACAGCTGCTTCACATTTTCGCTCATGAGACCAAGCTCGTCGCCGGCAGCCGGCTCGTTTTTCCGATCGGTCGCAGCCAGATAAGGCCTGATTTGCTTAAGCATGTTTTCGATTGGATTATAGAGCTTATAGGACAACCCGATCGATACGGCGATGGCGAACAGCAGGAAGATGCCGGAGATCGCCAGCGATCCGTTGCGCGATTTGGTTACTTCCGCCATAAGCTGCTTATAGTCCTGTATATAGAGAATCGTCCAGGCTCCCAGGCTGTCATCCATATACGTAACCACGCTTTTCCTGTCCGCAACCTCTCCGATGACGAATCCCGAAGTCGTTCCGCCCTGCGCTACCTTGTCCGCATGAACGAGTTGCGTCAGCCGGCTCTGATTCTCCGCGCCCGTGTAGCTTGCGCCGGCATCGGATGTCAACAGGGAGCCGTCCTCCGTTTGAATATAGACTTCCCCGAGGTCGCGCCCGCTCGTTACGTTCATCTTCTTTAGACTGTCGAATACCCAATCCGACTTAATGAACAGGATAATAGCCGATTGCGTTTCTGAAAACGATTTCAATGAATCGGTGACAATAAATGCGAACGTATCGATCCGGTTTACGCTGCCGTTAAGACTTATGGGAATAAGTCGGTTGGTGGGATGCGGCCGGTCGTTGATCAGCGCTTTCCGAATACGCTCCTTCGTTATGCCCCCGTCCAGCATAAAGTTGACGCTGGTGCCGTACAGCTCCGATTGCGACTTGTTGTAGATGACCATGGAATCCAGGAACGAGGTGCTCTCCATAATATTGGCCATCTGCCTGTGGCCCCTGATGAGATCCATCTTGGGCAATTCCGTGCTGAACATAAGCGGGATCAGGAAGTTGTCGCGGTAAACGAAATTGGAAAGTCTGGAGATCATGTCGTTCATGTAGGCCAGATTATAGCGAATTTGCGACAGCACCTTAAGGTTGGAGTCCTCCTGGATGCGCTTGACGGTTCTCTCCAGCATATAAGTGTTGGTGATCGAAGACACGACCAGAACAAGCACCATCGTCGTCACGATGGACAGCATAACCCGCTGCAAATACTTTTTGGACTTATAGAAGCCGAACACGACTTTCATGGTATTCAAGCCCCCCGAGCATAGGATGAGTAGGTCGTTACATCACACGGGATACGACTGCCTGGGACCGAATTCGCCGAGCGCAATGTCCTGCCAGCCAAGCGAATAGGCCGGAGATTCTGCTTGCAGCCGATAATCGCCGGCGGCTCGGTCGACGAACAGGGGATCGCAGCATAGAGAAGCGGCATCGTAGCTGCCCTCCCTGAGAGTGCGCCATTGCGACCATTCGTAAACGTTCCGTCCCAGTTCGTCGGGACCTTTTGGCGCAAGAGGAAGCTCTCCGGCAATTCGGCAAGGCTCTCCGTTCCGCCAATACAGATTTCGGTCGGCGGAAGCGAACCGTTCGTCGGTGTAATTGACAAAATAATAAAGGTTTCCCGAATTATAAACGATATTGGAAGCGATTTCGATATCTTTATTTTGCTCTCCGGCCATTTCCTGCGAGCCGATGCCCGAAATCGCCATGGGATTATCGACAAGCAGGTTGTTGAAGATGCGATTGCCGATCCCCTTGGAGAAGATCAGCATCCACAGTTTCCCTTTACCTGTGCTGTATAAACCTCGAATGACGTTATTGCAGACGGTAAAGTCGTCTGCCGCATCGTCGAGATAGATACCGAATCCAAAAGAGAAATGAATGCCGCTGTCATGAAGGTCATTGTTCGTAATGATATTGCCCCGTCCGACGCCCCAAGCTTCGATCATGCCTCCGTCCTGGCTGTCTTCCATCACGCTTGAGATATCGTTGCCTGCAATAAGGTTATCCCGCGTGTGGAGGAAATCCCAGTGATTTTCCCAGGTTACCGTTAAGCCGTATATTTCGGCGGGCAACTCGCCGTACCGCAGCCCTTTCATGGAAATCCCGTATCTCGGCATATGGGAGATGCGATTATGCGCGATCAAGTTATGTCCGCTTTGGTAGAGTAAGATGCCGCAGCCATGGCCGACAAGCTCGCCGCCATGCTCGATGTAATTGTTCGTAATGGCATGATGGCCGTTCCGGTCGGCAGCAGCGGGGCCGGAAAACGCACCTTCGCCCGGCGCATATCCGCTAAGGCTGATGCCGATATGCCCAAAGCTTGCAATGATGTTGCCGTCCATTCTGATGCCGGCTGCATCCCTGTCGAGATAGATGCCGCAGCTTCCCGATTGCAGCAGCCTGCAGCGTTCGATCCGTATATTCGCCGCGTTTCTCATATAGATGAGTCCTTCGCGATGCTCATCCCGGTCTACGTTATTCTCCATCATGCGGTATTCGGGGAAAAAATCCGTACTTGAAAACGTCAGATCGGAGAAGGTGATCCCCGAGACGGGAAGTTCGGGACTGGAGCCCTGTATTTGCAATATTCGCTTTATTGCCGGCGCAATGATCGTCTGTTCATTGGGATCCGCGCCGCTGTCCGCCGGCCAATAATACACGTATCCTTGGGATTCGTCGATGCAGAATTGTCCCGGTGCCCTCAAAAATGCAAGCGAGCCCTGAATATAAAATCTCGAACCTTCGCCGATCGGCCAGGAAGCGGGACTGCCGAAGGAGAGGTATCGGTTGGCTGCGTCGTAATGAACGGCTGTTTTCGTCTCCGAGAACCAATTCCATTCTCCTTCCCCGGGCCATACAAAGACGGACAAGCGGCAATCGCCTGCGGGGATCTCCGGAGCTTCGCCTTCTTTGAACGTGATGCCTAGTCTATGATCGTGTAGGGGGGTGATTGGAGTATCCGTCTCATAATAGCCAACAGACGGCAGGCGTGCTTGAAGGACGCGACGACCATCGGCATACAAAGTCGAAGGGACGTAGCCGAGATCATAGGACGCTCGCCAAATCCCGTCTTCCATCCGCTCCCACCCCGTAACGGCTTTGCCGCCCGTAATGACGACCTCTTCTCCTGGATAAGCGCGGTAAGTGACGGGACATTCCGGAGTGCCGGAATCTCTTTCGTCAAGCGATAACGGTTCTGACCGTTCATAACAACCGCCCCGAATATAAACGGTAACAGGTTTGAGCAGTCCGGCTGCGGTAAGGTTTCGTATTTCTTGCACGGCGCGGTCCAAACTTCCGAACGGCTCTTTCACAGTACCGTTTCCGTCCCGGTCGCTGCCATCCGTCGCCACGTAGATCGTCCTGGTCATCGCGATCTCATACCCCCTTTGATCTGTCTCTTCAACTATAGTTATATATGGGGTAATGGCGGGCTGCAAGAGTATTCCAATAATGTACACTGAATCGGTTTTTTCACAGTAGCTCCCGCCTAGGGCACCATATTAAAATTACGATCGAATGGAAGGGGTGGCTAAGGAGTTGCTTATGAGGAGATGGAGAAAATTTGCGATTAAATGTCAAGTTGAGGCTCAATCCGGGGGTATTCGACAAAACTTCTCATCGGATGACAAATGATGTCCGTTTACGAATCCGCCCGACGTTAGTATAATGAACTCGGGTACATACCAATGTTGGGCGGAAAGAGGGTTATGATATGGTAGAAAGCAAAAGTCGCGCAGTCGTGCTCGATGTTTGCGATATCCTCGACCGGCTTGGCATCAGCTGGGAGTCCATCGCGCATCTGATCGAAGTCGGCAAGGAACCCGCTAGTAGCCTGTCCGATCCGAATGTGCAGCTCGCTCAGAACGAATGAAAGCAATGAAACGCTGCGTCTCGTCCGGCGTTAGCTTGCGACCGTCTATGGTCAGCTCGTAACGGCTTTCAATTTGATCGTCGGCCAATTCGACGCGGTTTAAAAATTCCGTTACATGATGTGCGGGGTCGGTTGCCACATGCTGCGTACGGCCCATAAGATCGTCAAATGACACTCGGAACAAATTGGCCATCTTCGTCAAAATCTCGAAGTCCGGCTCCCTGCGATCCGTCTCGTAATGGGACAGGGACGCTCTCGTAATGCCCAACAGCCCGGCCAGCGTCTCCTGGTTCATTCCCCTCTTTTTGCGGAGCTCCGCGATTCTCTTTCCGTATCTTGCCATCTGCATTGGCTCCTCCTTAGTCCGCGAGACCCATGTCGTTGCCATTTATTATAGCAGAAAATGATACAAAAGGTATATTGTTGTCCAATTTCTGTCCGCAAAATTAATTTTTGAGTGTCTATATCGCTCTGTCGCTAGCCCTCATCCATTAACCCCGTTGCCAGACATAATCGATAAAAATAGTGTGCCCCCTTGACTTGATTCCGAAGTCGATGATCTAAATAATCGCTTGCCTCGCGGGCGATTCGTAGCGCATTTCCGATATGATTATGGTTAAGCTGGACCATGACCTCGCGAATAACGTCCAGCGGGTGATTAGCCGCACGGAGCGTTCGAATAATGGAGATTTGCCGGACATGCATGCCGGTCATGCAGCGATATCCGTTATCCTCGCTGCGAGGAATCTCCAATAATCCTTCCTTCTCCCAATGGCGAATAGCGGTGCTGGGCACGCCAGTAAGCTCCGACGCTTCCCTGATCGTCATTTTGCCGCGCCCGCCTCTCCGGTCAGCCACGGACAAGTCTTCCTTCTCCAGCAGTTCAATCGTTCTCTCGGCAATTACTTTGTCCTCGTGAAGCGCTGCCTGGCATTTGTTGATCAGCCACATCGCCTCGTGCATACGTTTCTGGATGATAAGCGACATCGCTTGCCTTACCGTATCCATGCCGTAGCCGGGATACATGGCGCGAATGCAAGCGAAGTAGGCGTAATGTTCGTCCGTATAGAGCCGATATCCGCTCGGCGACCGTTCGGGCGGAGGCACGATCCCCCAGCTCTCGTAGTGCCTCAGCGCGCTTGTGCTAATTTGGAGGCTTTTGGCGATTTGCAGCGGCTTCCAGATCCTGATTTGTCCCATCAAGCTCACCCTTTCTATTCGCCGTCGTCGAACCTTCATTTAATACCTTAAAGTAACTTGACGGATTGATGGTCAAAAAACAGCGTTATTTCATCCATTATACGCTTAAAGCTTCGGACTTGCATGAATGTTGTAGAATGATGGGGTTGGATCAAAATCGGACTGGGAGGCAAAAGAATGAGCGGTATGATTAAGATTAAGGGCGCGCGTGAAAACAATCTGAAAAATGTTTCGTTGTCCATCCCGAAGCATAAGTTGATCGTCGTAACCGGACCTTCCGGCTCGGGCAAATCGACGCTCGCCATGGATACGCTCCAGCGCGAATGCCAGCGGCAATATATGGAGTCGATGGGGCTGGTGTCCGATAACGTGGGCAAACCAAAGGTCGAGGGGATTGAGGGCCTTTCGCCATCCATCAGCGTCGGGCAGCATCAGACCAATCGCAACCCGCGTTCTACGATCGGAACGGCTTCCGATATCTACACCCTCATGCGAATCGTATATGCGAAGCTGGGGCAACGACCCTGCCCGAATTGCGGCGAGAACGTCGCCAGCGTCATTGGACAAGCGGAACCGGCAGCGGGGCTATGGGAAGACGACAACGGAGGAGACGATGCCGTGAGCTGTGGCGCCTGCGGTCATTCGCTGGACAGGCTGACGATGTCCCATTTCTCCTTCAACAAGCCGGAAGGAGCCTGCGAGAGCTGCGACGGACTCGGACATGTATCGACGCTTAACATGGAGGCGGTGTTCGATAGCAACAAAAGCTTGCGGGAAGGGGCGGTTTCCATCTGGTTCGATGCCTGGGCCGATTACAATATCGCCACGCTTAAGGCAGCGGCGAAGCATTACGGCATTGCATTCGACGAGAATCAGCGCCTTGCGCAATACGATTCCGCTGCGCTTGATCTTTTGTATTATGGAGTCGAAAGCGAAGCATTCGCTTCCCGCTTTCCCGACAAGAAGGCGCCGAAGACGGTGAGTCAAGGCAAATACGAAGGCGTCGTCACGGGCATATGGCGAAGGTTCAAAGAGAAAGGAGGCGAATCCGGCGAAGCGGCGCTGTTCGAGCAGCGGATTTGCGATAGCTGCGAAGGCGCGAAGCTCAAGAAGGAGAGTCTGCTTGTAAAAGTGAACGGACTGGCCATCCATGAAGCATCCTACGGTGCGCTGGGCAAGACGCTCGCCTGGTTGGAGGAGATGAGGGACGGTCTCTCGGACGACGAAGAGAAGCTCGTCGGAAGTCTGATCCATGACATGATCGTGAGAATCCGGCGGATTATTGAAGCGGGGCTCGGATATATGACGCTCGACCGCCAGATTGTGACGTTGTCCGGAGGAGAAGCGCAGCGGCTGAGGCTGGCTTCCATCATTGGTTCGGGTCTGACCGGCGTTCTGTATATTCTCGACGAGCCGACGGCGGGATTGCATCCCAAGGATACGGGAGGACTTATCGCGGTCATGAAGCAGCTGCGCGACCTCGGCAATACGGTGCTTGTTATCGAGCACGACGAAGAAGTGATGCGGGCAGCCGATCACATTATCGACATCGGTCCCGGAGCGGGCGCATTCGGCGGCAACGTTGTCGGACAAGGAACGCTCGAGGAACTCCTGGAACAGCCGAAGTCGGTAACGGGCGCGTATTTCAGGGAGGAACTGGAGAAGGGGGCTGTGCTTTCGAAGCGCCGCGAAGGGACGGGGCAATTCTTGACGGTTCGGGAAGCGACGCTTCGAAATTTAAAGCAAGTCACCGCTGCTTTTCCGTTGGGCTGCCTGGTAGCGGTAACGGGCGTATCCGGCTCCGGGAAGTCGACGCTAGTGTTCGATCTGCTGGCGGAATCCGGTCCGGACAAACCTGCGCCGTCAGGGTGCAGGGCCATAACAGGCTGGGAGCATGCGGGTTCGCTCATCAAAGTGGATCAATCGCCTCTGTCCCGCATGCAGCGCTCCAATATCGCGACTTATACCGATGTTTATACGCATCTGCGCAATTGGTACGCAAGCTTTCCCGAGGCAAAGAGAAGGAAACTGACGGCGAAACATTTTTCCTTTAATACGGCGGGCGGCCGCTGCGAGGGATGTCAGGGACTTGGCGTCGTGCCGATCCATATGCATTTCCTGCCGGAGATCGAGGTGCGATGCACGGCATGCAAGGGAAGACGTTTTCAGGACGAGGTGCTGGCCGTCACACACGAAGGATACAGTATATCCGACCTGCTGGATCTTTCCATCGAAGAGAGTCTGGCCGTGATTGGAGATCTTGCCAAGATCGGCGATACGCTTAAGCTGCTCTGCGAGGTAGGTCTTGGTTATTTGAAGTGGGGGCAGTCGCTCAGCACCCTGTCCGGGGGAGAAGGGCAGCGCATCAAGCTGGCGAAGCATCTGGGCAAGGGGACGGGCAAGCATGCGGTCTATCTGCTCGACGAGCCGACGACCGGCCTGCATCCGGGCGATGTCCGCAGGCTGATGGTGCTACTTAACAAGCTGGTGGACGCGGGCAATACGGTTATTGTCGTCGAGCATAATATCGACGTTGTCTGGCAATGCGATTACGTCATCGACATCGGCCCGGAAGGCGGAGCGGCGGGGGGCAGCGTCATGGCGCAAGGAACCCCCGAACAGGTTGCCGCAATCGAAGCTTCCCACACGGGACAGTTCTTAAGAGACCGATTGCGCTAATCGTACCGCGTGCGGCTACAGCCGCTCTCGCAATACGTTCTCGACCTTTGTTAGATGCGTCCCGATTAATCGGGACGCTTCTTCGGCATTTCCGGCGGCGATTGCTTCGTAGATCCCTTCATGTTCCTCCAGCAAGCGGACCGCGGTCGACGTCTCCTGGTAAAACCAAAGCTCCCGCGTCTGTCCGATCGTGCGGCCAAGCCTTTCTGCCAGAGAATCCATTAAGTCGGACAGAAGCGAATTATGCGAAGCGGCAGCAATGGCGGCATGGAAAGCGACATCGGCTTGTTCTCCCGCCGCGGTATCGTCTCTCTCCAGCGCTTCACGCATCGTGCCGAGGACGGCTTGCAATGCGGCGAGGTCTTCATCCTTGCGATTGCGTGCGGCAAGCGTCGCCGTGCCGGTCTCCAGCACCTTGCGCACCTCCAGCAGCTCCATCATGGAAGCGGCATCCTTAAAGGGATCGGCGCCGTCCTTGCGCTCGCTGGGAAGCTCCTTCTTTACGAAGGTGCCGCCCCCATGGCGAATGTCGAGCCAGCCCATCGCTTTAAGGGCGCTAAGCGCTTCGCGAACGGTCGACCGGCCGACGCCGAACGAAGACGACAGTTCAACCACGGACGGCAGTTTATCGCCCGGCTTCCATTCTCCCTCGCGAATTTTTGTCAAGAGGATACGGCTGACAATTTCGTGTCCCTTCTCTGTTTCGATTTTCATAATGCGCTACCTCCGTCATCTATTAGCAAGCCGTCGTCGTAATGGCTTTTTTAAAATTAGGTCTGTATTTTAATATAAGCATAAGCTATAATGATTGAAAAGTCATCAGATGACCTGATCTATATTACGGATTGGAAAACGGAGGTAGCATTTTATGAATGCCGAACTGATTGAAGGACTGCGCGCCATTGTCGGCGAACGCCACTATCGCAATGATCCAGAGGCGCTGGTCGCCCACTCGTATGACGGAACCCCCATGCTGCAAAGCCTGCCGCAGGGCGTCATCTATCCTGAATCTACGGCGCAGGTATCCGCCATTATGAAGCTGCTGTCCAAACACGGCGTTCCGCTAGTAAGCCGCGGCTCCGGCTCCAACCTGTGCGGAGGGACCGTGCCGGTGGATGGCGGCATCGTGATGGTCATGCATCGGATGAACCGGATTATCGAGACGGATACCGAGAACTTGACCGTAACGGTACAGCCCGGACTTATTACGGCCGAGCTGATCGCGCATGTGGAGTCTCTCGGACTGTTTTATCCACCCGATCCCAGCAGCATGCGGATCAGCACGATCGGCGGCAATATCGCGGAATGCTCAGGCGGTTTGCGGGGATTGAAGTACGGCACGACAAAGGATTACGTCATCGGGCTGGAAGCGGTACTGGCCAGCGGCGACATTATACGAACCGGCGGCAAGCTGATGAAGGACGTTGCCGGCTATGATCTGACGAAGCTGCTTGTCGGCTCTGAGGGGACCCTCGCCATTATAACGGAGGCCACGCTCAAGCTGATCCCGCCGCCTCAGACCAAAAAGACGATGCTGGCGATGTACCGCGATCTGTACGGAGCCGCCCGGACGGTATCGCGCATTATCGAAAATCGTATCATACCGGCTACGCTGGAATTTATGGATAATCCGACGATTCGCGTGGTCGACGACTTCGCTGGCCTTGGTCTTCCCCGCGATATGGAAGCGATTCTGCTTATCGAGCAGGATGGTGATGCTGCATCGGTAGAGAGGGATATTGCGCGCATTCGCGAGATTTGCGCCTTGGAAG
>NZ_BDQX01000458.1:446494-456211 GCF_003112455.1 Paenibacillus agaridevorans | reverse complement strand
CTGCCGGCTCGCCGCAGCGCCTTCACGGCGCTGGCGAGGCTTCGTCCGACGACGATTCTCGAAGACGCGACAGTGCCGCGCTCCCGGATCGCGGATATGGTGCTCCGCATTAACGAGATCGCCCGCAAGCATAACGTGACGATCGCTACCTTCGGCCATGCGGGAGACGGCAATCTGCATCCTACAGCGACGACTGACGCGAGAGACACGGAGGAGGTGCACCGGGTCGAAGCGGCTTTTGCGGAAATTTTCGAAGCGGCGATCGAACTGGGAGGCACCATTACAGGCGAACATGGCGTGGGACTCGTAAAGGCGCCATATCTGGAATGGAAGGTGGGAGCGCCCGGCATCGAGGTGATGAAGGGCATCAAGGCGGCCTTCGATCCACAGGGCCTGCTGAATCCTGGCAAGCTGTTCGCGAAGGAAACGAGAAAAAGGGTGGTGCTGCAGCATGGCTAACGAAACCGTGATGAAGAAGCCGGATATTCGGCATGCCAATCCGCTGGCGCAAACGCTGCTGAACAAGCTCGATTACGACCAGCTCACCAATTGCATGCGCTGCGGGTTCTGCTTGCCGGCATGCCCGACGTTCCGCGAGACGGGACTGGAGCCGGAATCGCCGCGCGGCCGTATCGCCCTGATGAAAGCGGTCGCCGATGGGGTAATGGATCCCGACCAGGTGTTCCAGGATCAGATGAACCATTGCCTGGGCTGCCGGGCTTGCGAGCCTGCTTGCCCCGCGGACGTCAAGTACGGACAGCTGATCGAGCAGGCGCGCGATGCGATCGAGGATCACGCGGAGCATGGTTTGCCGGTGCGCGGACTTCGCCGAGTCATGTTTAACGGTGTATTCCCGAATCGCGGCAAGCTTAAGCTGCTGGGAGGAGCTATGAGCTTTTATCAGAAGTCGGGCCTTCGGAAGTTTGCTCGAGGTACGGGGCTGATGAAGATGTTCCCCAAGCATCTTCAGGAGATGGAGGCGATTTTGCCGGATGCATCCTCGAAGGGCGTGGTGGAGCGGCTTGGGACCTTCTACCCCGCCAAGGGAGAAGCGATTGCCCGCGTAGCGTTGTTCCGGGGCTGCATTATGGATGTCATGTTCGCTGGGACGAACGTAAATACGGTAAAGCTGTTGTCGGAGGCGGGCTTCGACGTCGTCATCCCGGAGACGCAGGGATGCTGCGGCGCCTTGCATGCGCATAGCGGAGAGATGGACGGCGCTCGCGAGCTTGCAAGGACGAACGTGCGCGTATTCAAAGAGGCCGGCGTGGACTATATCGCCTCCAATGCGGGAGGCTGCGGCGCGCTTCTGGTGGAATATGATCATCTGCTAGGCGAGGATGTCGACAGCGATGTGCGGGAAGCTGCGCAATGGTTCGCAAAACGAGTCAAGGATGTGAGCCAGCTTGTGGTGGAAAAGGGGAGAATCCCCGCGTTCGCCGAACTTGCTGCGGAAGGCGGGCAAGGCACGGTTACCTACCAGGATTCCTGCCATCTACGCAACGTGATGAAAGGATCTTCCGCGCCGCGCCAGCTCATGCGAAGCGTGGAAGGCGTTTCCTACGTAGAGATGAAGGAAGCCGACCGCTGCTGCGGCTCTGCAGGCATCTACAACGTGACTCAGCCGGAGATGGCTGGCCAGCTCCTGGAGCATAAGATGGAGCATGCTTGCCAGACGGGAGCGAGCTATATGCTGACAAGCAATCCGGGCTGCCTGCTCCAGATGAAGCATGGGATCGAAAAACACAAGCCGCCTTTCCGCATGGAGGCAATGCATATCGTAGACTACTTGTATGAACGGATACTTCCATCAAAAAATTAAAAAAGCCAGCCGTACCGACGTTTTAATCGGAACGGCTGTTTTTTATATCAATAGTATAAGTTTTCGAGCATTCGAAAACCGAAATTCGATTTGGCGATAAATCTACCTTATGCTTCCGAAGCGGCTTTGCTTTGCAAAGCTGGAGGTCGCTCATCACTGAAAGCCTTCGATAGAGGATTTCTAAAATTATAGGAGAGGGAGTGCTGGTGCTGAAGTGCTGGTGCCAGTGTGCGCCCTTGGAAACTTACACAAACGGTACAATAATTGTACGAAAATACACAATTCAGATGAGGGAAGAGCAAGTTATTCGTACATTTGTACATATATACACAAATATTGATTCAAAGAGGTCCCAAACGAAGATAGGAGGCAAGAATTTGTGTATATTCGTACAATTTGTTGTGCAGAGGCTCCATTGTTTGAGAAATTGGGGAGAAATGCACAAATGTACAGAGAGGCCGATTTTCGGATCATGCCATGCATATCCCCGGCAACGGTAACGACAATGCCCCAGCAACGGTAACGAGTTTCTCTATGGGGGAGCGTGATCCTTAAAAGGATGATCAAGTATAGACCGCCGAGCAGCTTCAGCCATCCAAACGTATCCCTCCGAACGTTATCCCCCTCTCCGCTAAACAGGTAAGATTGCGTATGAACATGTCCTGAATGGAGGGGATATTCATCAAAGATGGATCGCCGTTCGTTAGCTCTGGAACTAATCTTCTGAGTAGTGGGGATAGTGATTCAAGCAAGCATGGAAGGCCGCTCCTGAATGGGACTGTAAAATTTTGCGAATATTAAAGCAACAACCCCTATTAGGAGGCAGGAATCCTATGTCATTGCTCGCCAAATGGTTAAGGCCCGGCAAAGACAACAAAAATGCTACTCATGATGCCGAGTCGATTGAGCAGCAAGCCTTGCTCGAGCAGTATCCAACGCTTAAGATCATGCAAGATTTGTTTGCAGATTGTGCTGACCTCATCCATTGGAGTTGGCCGGAGTCTCAGTTGGATATGCTGTATTTCAGCCATTTGGCAGGCAACGAAGAGTTCGCCAGAGAAATATCCGAACCATTCCGCTCCATTGCGCCGGACGAGATGGAAGAGGTGTTGAGCCGCTCTCAATACAAGCCCGCTTTGGATTGCAGATCAGCGTCGAAAGGGATATTGGACGGTAATGTCTGTTTGTTCCACAAAGGCAGTGCTTATCTCGTAAGCGTCTCTTTGCCGGAGACAAGAAGCATCTCGCAATCGGAGACGGAAACCTCGATCAATGGACCTCATGACGGCTTTGTCGAGTCCGTTCTTATTAATTTGTCGCTTATTCGTCGCAGGATAAGATCAACTCGCCTGAAGGCGCTCAAGCTGCAGGTGGGCGAGGTTTCGAAGACGGATGTTTATCTGTTATATATAGACGGTCTGGCCAATGCAGAGAACGTGCAGGAAATGAAGAAACGAATTGAGCTCGTCGAGATTGATGTCGTACATGACGGCAACATGCTGGTTCAACTGATCGATGATCATCCGAACTCCGTATTTCCGTTGTTTCAGACAACGGAAAGAACGGATGCCATAGCATCCAAACTGGCAGGCGGAAAGATTGTCGTCGTTATGGACGGAAGTCCGTCCGCATTCTCCGCGCCATCGTCTTTTTTTGAGTTTTTTGCCTCATCGGATGACTATTATCAACGTTGGGCGATTGGCACGATGACCAGAATGCTTCGGTTCATCGCCTTTGTCATCACGATCTCTTTTACAGCGCTGTACGTTTCCGTTACGACCTTCCATTACGAGATGATTCCCGAGGACTTGCTCATTACAATAACGCAATCAAGGAGCCGCGTCCCTTTTCCTCCCTTGTACGAAGCGTTGCTTATGGAGATCACCATCGAGCTGCTGCGCGAGGCCGGGGCCAGACTTCCGACAAAAATCGGTCAAACGATCGGCATCGTCGGCGGTATCGTGATTGGGCAAGCGGCAGTGCAGGCTGGACTGACAAGCAATATTTTAATCATTGCGGTAGCCTCCTCTGCGATCGCTTCCTTCGTTATTCCAAGTTATGTGATGAGCGCATCGATCCGGCTAATCCGGTTCGGACTACTATTAATGGCAGGACTCCTCGGGAATTTCGGGATCGTGATGGCAATTGCCATCATCTTCATTCACCTTAGCGGCTTGACTAGCTTAAAATCATCGTATTTGACTCCGGTAGCGCCAATCAACCTTAAAGATTGGCTGGATATCTTCATACGCGCTCCCTTTAGTTGGATACAAGAAAGGCCTTCACAGACCCGCACTCCCAACAAGCGGAAGACGAGGATCAAACAATAAGCGAGGAACCGCATATGAAAGAGAAGTTGTATCCTGTCCATATCGCGATTTTAGTGTATATGATTCAGACGGGAGTGGTCGTGTTTAGCCTTCCGAGGATTATGGCAGAGGCCTTCGGCTACAACGGCTGGTTGATGGTGCCGGTGTTTACGCTGATCGCTGCGCTAAATATTGGTTTGATTGCGGTGGTTTACAGACTGAGCCAAGGAAGGTCTGTTTTTGAAATATTGGAGAGGTCATTGACAAAAATAGGGGCATATCCCCTTTATCTCGTTTTGATTGTCGTTTGGTCGTTATTAGGGTGTATGGTAGCGAAACATTATGTTTATATTTTTCAAACGATGGCGTTTCCCACTATGCATCCTATGCTTTTTAAGCTCCTTATAGATATTGTCGCTTTTTTGTTGCTTATTAAAGGGGTTTATAACATCTCAAAAGCAACGATGTCGTTTTTCGTGTTAACGGCTTGGATGGGCTTGCTGCTTCTGTTTTTTGTCCCGGACTTCGAATTTGCAAGACTAACGCCGTTCTTGCTAAAGGGAGGCACGGAAACGATAAGAGGCGGATTGAACGGATATACGGCGTTCCTGGGCTACGAGTTAACGCTTCTCCTTTTTCCATATGTCAATACCAAAAAGGGTTTTATTAAGGCGGTGCATGCGGGTAATTTGTTGACCGGTGTCTTGTATACCTTGTATGCTTTCGTGGCATTCGGCTTCTATAGTCTTGGGCAGCTTACCGCTTTCCGCTTCCCGATGCTGGATATGTTATCGTATATTCGCCTGCCCTTCGTGGAGCGCATAGAAACGTTGTTTTTTGGTTTTTTCTTCTTTACGGTGTTAATCACAATCGTTATGTATATTTGGGCGAGTACCGAAGCGCTTAACCGGATGTTTCCCAAAGCAGAATCTAAGCTGCTCGCAGCCGTGTTGCTCATCGTCATCTATGGGGTGTCCTGGCTTCCCGATACGTTAAGCAAGGTAGAGATTTGGCTGAAGTGGCTCGGTTACGGCCAAGTTATCATTGCGATCGGTTTGCCGGTTTTCTTGATTCTCATCTTGTTGATTCTGCGAAGAAAGGAGCAGGGGCATGCATAATCGACTCGTTCGAGTGGCAATGATCGTAATTTTATTAGGAGTGCTGGCAGGATGCGGGGATCAGCGCATTCTGGAGAAACAAGGGTTTATCTATTCAATAGGGTACGATTGGCTGGCCAAAGGCAAATCAGCGGAAGGATCCGTGCCTGGCAACAAGGTAAAGAAAGACCAGCTCAGCGTTACGGTCTGGCTGCCCGTTGTCAGCGCCGAGAGCGGCAGGCAGCATCCGTTGATTCTACAAACCGTGGCCAGTACGGGGAAAGAAGGCAGATTCCGTCTAGCCAAGCAGACGGAATTATCGCTCGCGAGCGGACAGATGCGCACGGCTCTATTCAACTTGCAGCTTGCATCCAGAGGAATTATGCCATATTTGGACGGATTCATGCGGGATCCAGCTGTTTCGCAGCGTCTGAAAATCGTAGTTGTCGATGGAACGGCAAATGAAATGTTAAAAAAGGAGTATCCCTCCCATATGAATACGGGGCCATATATCGATCATTTACTGGAAAAGGAAGTCATGAACAACAGGGTTCCTGAATCGACTCTTTATAGCTTTATGCGCGATTATATGGATGACGGCGTTGATTCGGTTGCGCCTATCATTAAGCAGCAGGGAACGCATATCGAAGCTAGCGGCATCGCCTTGTTCGATGGAGACCGTTATATTTCGCGCATCGATAGCGATCAAACCTTAATATTCGCGTTTTTAAAGGGTTCCTTCAAATACGGAGAGATTAATATCGACTTGGCTGATCAAGAAAGAAAAGGGGAAAAAGCAATGTTTAGTTCTCTTGCCGGAAACAGCAAGGTGAAAATCAAAACGTTGCCTGGGGAGCGTTTGTATCGTGCCGATATTAGTATTAAAATTCATGGAATTCTTCTGGAATATTTAGGCGATTTGCAATTAAACATGGAATCGGATAAGGAGCGGTTGGAGAAGGCTATAGCCGCTCACATCAACAATGAGGCTGAAAGCATGGTTAAGGAGCTTCAGAAATTAGGCGTAGATAGTATCGGAATCGGGAAACATGTACGGAATTCGTTAAGTTACAAAGAATGGAAAAATATAGACTGGAAAGCCGTGTATTCGAACATGGACATTCGCTGCAATACGAAAGTGACAATCCAGTCCGTAGGCAAATTCGAAAAGTAGTTTGCCCAGGCCGGAAAACGCGTAAATCGGCCCAAGGACTTCATAATTCGCGATTGGCTGATCCTGGACGCATTGTAAACGTTCTAACGGCATTATTTCAGTGAATCCTAATAATGGTATGCTCGTTTCGGCTTTTACATTTGGTTTCGAAAGGAGTAGCATTAGCAATGAACCAAACACATCAAAGCGCCGAGCCGTGTTCGTATGATTCACGACCGCAGAGCGAATTAACCTCTGTGGTTTTTTGATGTGCATAGGAGTGTAGGGGTTACAGGAATGAGAGAAAAGAGGCTGCGTTACTATGAAAAAACAATTTGTCGTCATCGGTCTGGGGAGGTTCGGAGGCAGCGTCACCAGGACGTTGGTTTCACTGGGCCACGAGGTGATGGGAATTGATCGGGATGAACGCCGCGTGCAAGAATTCGCTCCTGTTCTTGCGCATGTGTATCAGGCGGATTCGACGGACGAGGCGGTCATGAGACAGCTTGGCGTCCATAATATGGACCATGCCATAGTGGCGATCGGGGAAGACTTGCAAGCCAGCATTCTGTCGACGTTGATCCTCAAGGACATGGGCGTCCCGTATGTAACGGCCAAGGCGAACAACGACTACCACCAAAGGGTTCTCGAAGGGCTTGGAGCCGATCAGATTGTGCATCCCGAACGGGACACAGGCATTCGGGTAGCCCATCAGGTAACCTCAAAAAACACGGTGGAATATCTGGAGTTGTCGCCTGAGCATAGTCTTGTCGAAATAATCGCGCCGGATAACTTCTGCGGGCGAACGATCAAAACATTAAACGTAAGAGCAAAGTACGGATGCAACATTATGGCGATCCGCAGGAAGGACAATGAGATGGTCGTAGCGCCGCATGCGGATGATTATATCTATGAAGGAGATTTGCTGGTCGTCATTGGCAAAAATATCGATATTACCCGCTTCGAAAAAGCGATCGGCGGCTGAGGCATGATCTATTGCGCTTGGAAAGCTTTAAGCGAGTCCTCCACAACGGCATTGATCGCTGACGTGTCAACAGCGGGCATGGCGGCGTCCGACAGTTCGTATTTCGCTTTCAGGCTTAATACGCGATAGACGCTTTCGTCCAATCGCTCCTGCGAGATGACGCCGTCCTTAACGGACTTAATGACGGCGTCCAACGCTTCCTGCTGCAGCTTGTATTCATGACAGACGAGCAAGATGTCCCCTCCCGCCAATATCGCCTCTACCGCAGCTTTACCCACGCTAATGCCGCCGGTTAAACCTTTCATCGTCATATCGTCGGTTATGATGACGCCATCGTAGCCAAGCTGCTCCCTCAGCAAGCCGGTGATGACGGCAGGGGAGATCGACGCGGGATTCTCCGCATCCAGCTTCTTCATCAGCAGATGGCCGACCATAATCGCATCCACATCTTTTTTAATAGCCTCTTCGAAAGGAAGCAGCTCGAAGTTTTTGAGCTCATTCAAGCTTTTGTTCACGACGGGCAGCCCCTTATGGGAATCAACGGAAGTGTCTCCGTGTCCGGGGAAGTGCTTTGCGACTGCTGCGACGCCTTGCGAAGTGATGCCCTCCATCATGGCCAAACCATGGAGACTGACGGTTTCGGCATCGCTGCCGAACGAACGGTCTCCGATGACGGGATTGTCGGGATTGCTATTGATATCAAGCACGGGCGCAAAGTCCATATTAAAACCGAGCGAACCGATCTTTAGTCCAAGCGAGGAACCGATCGCTTCCGTATATTTCGGATTCTGTTTGCTTGCGATCTGGCGCGCGGTCGGAGTCTTGTCGAACTCGGATGGCAGCCTGTTGACCTTGCCGCCCTCTTGATCGACGCTTAGCCACAACGGCACAGAGTCTGGCACAGCCTCGTTGGCAGCCTTTAACTGATTAAGCAGCTTCAACGTCTGATTCGCGCTTGTTATATTGTCTTTAAATAGAATGAACCCTCCGACATGGTAGTTCTGGATAAAAGATTCCGTCGACTTGTCCATCGATTTGCCTTCCAGACCGATGATAGCCAACTGCCCTACCTTCTGCTCAAGCGTCATAGCTGCAATCTGTTCCAGAATGGCTTTATCGCCCGTCTGAGGCGACGTATTCGGATTTAAAGTCGACGCAGGACCTTCGGCGGAAGCACTCGGGCTTTCGGACGGCGAGCTCTCCGGAGTCGGCTGAATGGTTGCCGGAGGCGACTCGGAAGGCTTTACCGACTGCGCTGAGTTGCCGCATCCTGACAGCAAGGCTGTTGCCACCAAACCTGCGGTTATCATAGCTTTTACGGATAGGATCCCCTTGCGCATATGCATCTCCTCCTGTTTGATTTTTGAACAACCTTTGTCAGTGTGTTCTTATATTTTAGCCCTCCGTTAGGCCGAAGGCAAATAACGAATCGGTCACGTCATGATGCTTTCAGAATAGGCGAACGGAAGCCGAAAGCCCGGTCCTAGGTTAAATTATTGTAAATGCAGATAGTGATACGCCGTTTCCATTCCTTTTCTCTCTGCACATGATATTGTACCTATGGTGTCTGGAGAGGATGCGTATTCATGAGGATTTGTATCATTGGAGCGGGCTATGTCGGCTTGACTACAGCTGCTGTGTTATCTGATCTTGGACACAAGGTCAAGTGCGTCGACCGCGACGAAACCAAGATTAATGCCTTGGAGCAGGGCGTTATCCCGATTTATGAGCCTGGATTATCCGAACTGGTCGTTCGCAACAGGAAAGAGGGCAGGCTGACGTTCAGCTCCGACGTGGCGGCTAGCATGGACGAACATGAGCTGATTATGATTGCAGTAGGGACGCCTTCGGCCGCGGACGGGAGTGCAGATCTCGTGTACGTAAGAAGCGTGCTTCTGGCGTTAAGCACCGTGCTTCATACCCATAAAGTCATTATTATGAAAAGTACGGTGCCTCCGGGTACAGGCGTATGGGCGGAGGAGTTCCTCCTGGGACTTGGCGTGCCCGGCACGCTCTTTGATATCGTGTCCAATCCGGAATTTCTGCGCGAAGGCACGGCGATCCACGATACGCTCAATCCCGATCGTATCGTTATCGGCAGCAGGAGCGTCGATGCGGCCGAGAAAGTGCGGGCCATCTATAATGGGATCGAAGCGGAGACGGTGTGGACGGGACAGACGGAGGCCGAGCTGATCAAATACGGTTCCAATGCGTTCCTGGCGACAAAGCTTTCTTTTGTAAACGAGTTGGCGCGCGTCTGCGACGTATTCGGCGCAGATATTATGCAGGTGGCCGAAGGCATAGGCAAGGATACGAGGATCGGAGGCAAATTTCTGCAAGCCGGCATCGGG
>NZ_BDQX01000458.1:396895-446378 GCF_003112455.1 Paenibacillus agaridevorans | reverse complement strand
TTGGAGCTGCGGCTTCCCGCAAGATTGGCCTGGGGCTGCTGCGGGAAGTCGCCGCCGTCAATGCTTCTCAGCCGGATCATTATATCGGCAAGCTGGAGAAGTCGCTTGGCCATCTGGACTCGGAGGTCAAAGTTGCAGTGCTTGGAGCTACCTTTAAGGAGAATACCGACGATTTGCGGTATTCGCAAGCGATTGAGCTTATGAAGCGATTGGCTGCGAGAGGCTGCGCCGTTACGGCATACGACCCGCTGGTTTCGCCTGCTCTGCCGGGCGTTGTTTGGGCGAAGTCCGCTGCCGATGCAGCGACGGGTGCCCACGCCCTCATCGTGGCGACCGGCTGGAAGGAATTCGTGGATGCCGATTGGAATCAGCTTCGGCAAAAAATGAGCGGAACGATCGTCATGGATGGACGTAATGTGCTGAATCCGACCAAAGTCCGCGAAGCCGGCTTGACGTATGTTGGATTAGGCCGGATTTAAGGATCTGACGGCGGCTGACTATCCTAGATTTAAGTCGGCGTCACCGATCTAAAGTGTGCGAGAAGGCTGCATTTTCGGATTTAAGTCGGCGTCACCGATCTAAAGTGTGCGAGAAGGCTGCATTTTCGGATTTAAGTCGGCGTCACCGATCTAAAGTGTGCGAGAAGGCTGCTTTTTCGGATTTAAGTCGGCGTCACCGATCTAAATTGTGCGAGAGAAGGCTGCATATTCGGATTTAAGTCGGCGTCACCGATCTAAAGTGTGTGAGAAGGCTGCATTTTCGGATTTAAGTCGGCATCGCCGATCTAAAGTGTGCGAGAAGGCTGCATTTTCGGATTTAAGTCGGTGTCGCCGATCTAAAGAGTGCGGGGAGGCTGCTTTTTCGGATTGAAGTCGGTGTCGCCGATCTAAAGAGTGCGGGGAGGCTGCTTTTTCGGATTGAAGTCGGCGTCGCCGATCTAAAGTGTGCGACAAAGTTATAATGGGGCCAGACAAGAACAATTAGCCGTCTCGCCCCATTATTTATTCGCATTGTTATAGAGCTGGCGATAAGAGGTGGGCGTCATGCCCTCATGCTCCATAAATCGTTTGTTGAAATAACTGGCGCTGGGATAACCGGCCTCCGTCGCGATTTGGCCGATGGAGGCCGATTGGCGTTCCAGCAGCCATTGCTTGGCCGTCTGCAGTCGGCAGCGCGTTATGAAGTCCATCGGCGTCATCTCCATAACAGCTCGGAACAGCTTGCAGAAGTAATGGGGAGTAACCCCAACGAGCGAGGACCAGCGCTCCAGCTCGAAAGGCTGGACGGCTTCCTTTTGCATCAACGGCAGAATCTCCAGAATACGGTTGCCGGAAGAGACGGGCTTGATCGTTGTTCTCGGTACGGCTTGTTCGGCAAATAACGCGATTAGCGCATAAGTAAGCGTCGATAGCCGATGAGGGCGCAACATCCGGTGCTGCTCCGCTTCGGCAAGCAGCTCTTCGTGCGCGGCAATCCACTGCTCGGTTCCCCGGAGCGACCAGAGCTGGCTGAGATGCAGCTCCTGATTGACGAGGAAATCGCCAAGCAGGCCATCGCCGTAGAAGTGAACCCATCGGCAGCTCCAGAGATCGTCTTGACTGGTGTAATAGGTCTGCTCCTGAAGGGGGAAATACAAGACGGCGTCGCCTGCGACTAGCGCATGTCGCTCTCCGTCTATTTCTACATAACCTTTGCCGGACACGACAAAATGGATATTGAAGTTATTTTGCGCTCCGGCCTTGCGATGAACGGTATGTTCCATATAATCCTCATAATGTCCGACGGATTCGGGCATACAGAAGTAAGGGCTATGGGGAAGCGTTAGCAAGTGGCTTTGACGTTGCATTTATAGGCCAACCTCCTTACTTTTTGAATGCTTAATTCAAGACAAAATTGTGCTAAACACCTTTAATATATTGTCATTTTCATTTTAATCGAGTAGTCATATAATCACAATATAGTATTATTACACATACAAAGGAGCAATCAAATATGACAGCGACCAAATTAAAATGGGGCGTGCTCGGCTGTGCCGGGATTGCCAAACGCGCAGTGATTCCAGGCGTGCAAGCTTCGAAATGGAACGAAGTGACGGCTATTGCCAGCCGGGATGCCGATAAGGCTTCACGCACGGCAGAAGAGCATGGGATCGGCCAAGCCTACTCCAGCTACGAGGAGCTCCTCGCGGATCCTTCCATCGATGTCGTTTATATTCCGCTGCCGAACCATCTGCACAGAGAGTGGACGATTCGCGCCGCAGAGGCAGGCAAGCATATCCTTTGCGAGAAACCTCTGGCATTAACCGCTAAAGAAGCAGAGGAAATGGTAGAGGCTTGCGCCAAAGCCGGCGTGGAACTGTCCGAAGCGTTTATGTATCGTTGGAATCCGCGTTACGACAAGCTTCGGGAGATCATCGCATCCGGGGAAATTGGCGAGCTGAGGGGCATTCGCAGCGCGTTTACGTTCAACAACGCCAAAGATTCCGCCAATGTCCGTTATCGCAAGGATTGGGGCGGCGGCTCTATCTACGACGTTGGCTGTTACCCGATCAACGCGGCACGGCTGTTGCTTGGCAAGGAGCCCGAAGCGGCGACGGTTCAGGCGATCTTCTCGCAGGAGCATGATGATGTGGATATGATGGCATCCGGTCTGCTGGAATTCGAAGGCGGAGTTTCCCTGACGTTCGACTGCGGCATGTGGGCGGCGTTCCGCAACCCGCTTGAGATCCTTGGGACTGAAGGCATTATTGAAGTTCCTTCCGCATACGTTACGCCGCAGCCAGGCAGCGGCGACTTCTATGTAAACGCTGGAGGAGAACGCCGATTGGTGGAGGTCGAGCATGTCAACGCCTATACGGCCCAGGCCGACGCGTTGTATCGCGCCGTCAAAGGAGAAGAACCGCTTCGGTATGATGCTTTTGACGCAGTCCGCAATATGAAGGTCATTGATGCTTGCTTGCAATCCGCACGCGAGAGAGCAAGAGTAACCATTAACTAATCAGGAGGACTACAACCATGGAATATATTCAAATTAAAGGCTGCGACAAACCGGTGTCTCAATTGATGAAAGGCACGGACTATTTCTATCACGATTCCTATGAGAAGGCGGCAACGAATCTGGACGCTTTCCTTGCCATCGGAGGCAACTCGCTGGATTCCGCCCATATTTATTGCGGAGGCCAGAGCGAAGAGGTAATTGGCCGTTATATGGAGGAGAGAGGAAACCGGGACAAAATCGTTATTTTGACCAAGGGAGCCCATCACGATCAGAACGGACCGCGCGTTACCCGTAAGGACATCGCTTATGATCTCTCCGTGAGTCTGGATAGACTGCGTACGGGGTATATCGATCTCTACGGCTTGCATCGCGACGATCCCGAGATACCGGTACAGGTTATCGTGGACGCGCTTAACGAACATATCGAGGCAGGCAAAGTGGGCGCGATCGGCGTATCCAACTGGACTTGGCAACGAATCCAGGAGGCGAATGAATATGCCGCTAAAAGTGGATTAAGAGGTTTTACGTTTAGCAGTCCGAACCTCAGTCTCGCAAAAGCGAATGAGCCGTTCTGGAAGGGCTGCGTATCGGCAGACGAAGAAACCTGCGCCTGGCATGAGCGCGAAGGTCTTCCGCTTTTGTCGTGGTCTTCGCAGGCAAGGGGTTTCTTTACGGGAAGGTTCACGCCGGAGATTCGTGACAATGCAGATTTGGTGCGGGTGTTTTATAACGACGACAACTGGGAGAGATTGGAGCGGGCAAGGAAGCTTGGGGAACAGAAGGGGGCAACCGCCATTCAGATTGCCCTGGCTTATGTATTAAATCAGCCGTTCCCGACCTGCGCCCTGATCGGCGCGCAGACGACGCAGGAGCTGACGTCCTGCGACGAAGGTTCGCGAATCGTCTTGACCAAGGAAGAGATGGACTGGCTGGATCTAAAGAAGGAAAGCCTGACCGTCTAGTCTCAGGCCGAGAGATTATTGTTACTCCGACTTGAACAGTGTCGCGATGGAGCCGCCCTCCGTAATGATGCGAATGGCGGTTCCGAGCAGCGGAGCCATCGGCAGCAGGACGAATTTGTCGGAATGTTCCTGGTCGAGACTGATGGTGTCTGTGATGACGACCTCCTGAATGTTGGGATGGTTTAGCTTTTGTACCGCGTCACCCGAGAATAGTCCATGCGTCGCGCAAATAAAGGCGTCTTCGGCTCCGCGTTTCTTAAGCGCCTCGACGACGTTAATAATGGTGCTGCCCGTATCGATCAGATCCTCGATGATGATTGGCGTCATCCCTTCGACTTCGCCGATAATATGCGTAATTTCGGACTCGTTGTGAGCCGGACGGTTTTTGATCATGATCGCGAACGGGCAGTCCAGCAAACCTGCAAGCTTTTCCGCTGTCGTGGCGCGTCCGGCGTCGGGCGATACGACGACAGGGTTCTGAATGGATTTGGAACGCAAATATTCGATAATCAAATCGAGCGCGGTCAAGTGATCGAGCGTGATCTTGAAGAAACCCTGGATAGCATCCGCATGAAGATCGACAGTAATGATCCGGGATGCGCCGGCCGTCGTCAGAACGTCGGCAACCATCTTGGCCGAGATCGGTTCGCGAGGCGCAGCTTTCCTCTCTTGACGCGCATAGCCGTAATACGGCATGACGATGTTAACGGACTTGGCCGAAGCTCGTTTGGCCGCATCGATCATAACAAGCAGCTCGACGAGATTCTCGTTGACGGGATGAGAGAGCGACTGCACGATAAAGATATCGAAGTTGCGAATCGACTCTTCGTAAGAAACATGAATTTCGCCGCTTTGCGCGCGGGAGATGTTGGAACGGCCGAGCGGCAGCTCAAGCTGCTTGCACACGGCTTCTGCTAGCCGGGGGTTGGATGATCCGGCGAAAATTTTAATATTCGGCATATTACCCTCCGCTTCAAAGATTAGATTTCAAATGTCCGATAAGCTCGGAAACTTAAAAATTTTTATGTGGTCAAAAACGCTGAGCACGGCCGCGGCCGACGCTCAGCGTTTTGTTGAAATATAGAAAAACTTAACGCAAATTCGGAATGTTTACGTCCTGATTGACATCCGCTTCGTAATCAATGCCGTCCGTCTCGAAGCCGAACAATTGGAAGAACTCGCGGCGATATCCTTCCAGATCGGACAGCTCGTAGACATTTTCGGTAGTCAGATCAGCCCATAGCTGAGCGACCTCTGCTTGAATCTCCGGCTTCATCTCCCAGTCATCGACGCGGATGAGGCCTTTTTCGTCTACTGCAACTCCGTTAGAGGCGTACAGCCGCTCGGAGAACAGACGATACATCTGCTCGATGCAGCCCTCATGCAGGCCTTTCTCTTTCATGACTTTGTACAGAGCGGAGATATACAGCGGCACGACCGGAATCGCGGAGCTAGATTGCGTTACGAGCGCCTTGTTCACGGATACGAACGCCCGTCCGCCAGTTGCCGACAGCTGGCTGTTCAACCGCTGAGCCGTAGTCTCGAGATCATTTTTTGCCGCGCCGATCGTTCCTTCGCGGTAGACGGCATGCGTAATCTCGGGTCCGATATAGGAATAAGCAACCGTCGTGACATCGTTCTCTAGAACGCCGGCGGCACTGAGTTCGTCGATCCACATTTGCCAGTCCTCGCCACCCATGACTGCAATAGTCTGACGCAGCTCGTCATCCGTTGCGGGCTCGATCGTTGCGATCGAAACGTCGCCATTATGGAAGTTGACGGTTTTGTTGCTGTAAGTTTCGCCAAGCGGCTTGATAACCGAAGAGAAGGTCTCGCCTGTCTTGGGATGCGTGCGCCGCGGGGAGGCGACGCTGTACACGATCAGGTCGATCTTGCCAAGCTCCGTACGAATCAGGTCGATCGTTTTGGCTTTAATCTCGTCGGAAAATGCGTCGCCGACGATGCTGTAGGACTTCGTGCCGGCAGCGGCGGCAGCTTGCTCAAACGCGGCGGAGTTATACCAGCCCGCGGAAGCGGTACGCGCTCCTTCGGCGGCTTTGTCGAAGTAAACGCCGACCGTATTCGCGCCTGCGCCGAAAGCGGAGACGATGCGCGACGCAAGACCATAACCCGTGGAAGCGCCGATTACGAGCACATTGCGTGGGCCCGTCAGAGCAGGCTGGCCTTTCACGTAATCGATTTGCCGCTGAACTTGCTTGGCGCAGCCCTCCGGGTGAGCCGTTGTGCATATAAAGCCGCGAGTTTTTGGTTGAATGATCATATTGGGATATTCCTTTCTTTTCATGAAATACGTTCATCATTTATGTACAAAGGACAACTCTATCCCATTTTACCGATTTTCTCAACCGAATGGAAGCGAAATGCAAAAAGAGAGCGCCGCTGCGCTCTCTGACCATGCGTTTTCGGTTATTGGCGGCCTGCCAGTTGCTGCTGAGCCATCTGAACCAGGCGACGTGTAATGTAACCGCCAATCGAGCCCATGTCCCGAGAGGTCATGTTGCCGTAATAGCCGTCTTGCGGAAGCTGGATTCCCAATTCGCCTGCGATTTCATATTTCATCTGCTCCAGGGCGGCGCGAGCCTGGGGTACTAAAAGATTGTTGCTGCTTCTGTTGTTGGACATCTTTGGTCAACCTCCTTTTCTACCGATATTATGCGTTGCATCTACACGAATTATTCGTCAATTGAGCCTAAATTTACCGAGGATTCGATGAATAGATGCATGATAAAATGGAGACGAGGTGACTCATCCTATGTTTATGAAACCTATGCTCCCCGCCGGGGGGGACGGCCCTTTTGATGACGAGCGATTTCTGTTCGAGCCGTTGATTCATGGTCAGCGTCTCCAGCTGGCAATGAGCGGAGGCGTAGTCAAGCTGCTGAGCCGGCACGGGTATGACGTGACGAGGCAATATCCGGAATTACATAACGTCCCGTTGCGCAAACCCGCAGACGTCGTTTTCGACGGGCAGCTCGCCTATGTGCATCCGGAGTCCGGAAAGACGGACTTCGAAGTGCTCCAGCATCGGTATCGTTTAAAGGGCGATCTGCGTATTCGCGAAGCGCAATCGATGATGCCGCTCCGGTTTTTTGTATTCGATATTCTTTATTTTAACGGCATCGATTTGCGTGTGTTTCCTCTATATAAGCGGAAGCGTATGCTGTTTGCCGTGCTTGAGGATAATGCCTGCTTTAAGCGGATGGTGTTTGCAAGAGGTACAAGCGAATCGCTGCACAGCCAAGTCCGGGAGTTGGGTCTGCAAGGCGTAATCGGAAAGTCTTGGCGGAGCTTGTACGCCGAAGGAAGAAGCGAAGAGTGGATTAAGGTGAAGACCTGACCTGATCGATGAAGAATGGGACCACAAAAGCTGTTCTCCCGAAGAACGAATTCGTTCATCAGGGGAACAGCTTTTTCAAAAGTGCATATTCTGAAATCCCGCTTACAAAACCCGGCGTGCAGTTACGTATTTGTTTTTCCAGTAGCTGGAGTTCATGTCGGTTACGGTAACGCCTTTGCTGCTGGAGCTATGGATGAACTTGCCGGATCCTGCATAGATGCCGACATGGCTGATGGATTTGCCTCCATTTGTGCTGAAGAACACGAGATCGCCCATGCTCAGAAATCCTTTGCCAACCTTTTCGCCCATGTAGGCTTGAGCCGTTGATGTGCGGGGCAGCCAGACTCCGATGGATCCTAACATGTATTGGGTAAACGAGGAGCAGTCGAATGCGGAGGTCGAGCCCGCGGCTGCGCCGTAAAGGTATGGCGTGCCTATGTAATCTTTGCTGCTGTCGATTAACGCTATCGATGTAGGAGTTGCTGCATGAGCCGAGTCTGTGCCGGCTCCGAACGTTACGGCCGACCAAATAATTGCGCCGCAGGTTCCGATTTTGACGATGTGCTTGAGCAGGTTTCCGTTTCTCATGTTGTCAGTGTATCCCTCCAGGTCATTTTTCATAAAATCAATATATCATAATTGAAACAGGGCCTTTTTGCCAAATGAGAGCTGGAAAGGTTCTTGCAGAGCGCTTTTTTTGGCTTTATGAGAATTGCATGAAAAAAATCTCATGAAAGCAAGCAGGATGAATAAGCGCTGAGAGCGCTTCAATTCCAGGTTTCGCAACATCGGGTTTTCTGCTAGCATATTAGTCGTAAAGATACTATGAGTCAAGGGAGAAGATAATCGAATGGCTTTGTTGAAGTGTCACTTTATTGCCGAATCGCTGGGACTTAGTACGTCCATGACGGTGCTGCTGCCGCAGCCCTCCAGAGCTAACGGAATGAACCCGGAATCGCGGAAATACATAACGCTGTTTTTGCTCCACGGCTTCTCTGACGACGACACGATCTGGACGCGCCGTACTTCCGTCGAACGATACGCGGACGAGCATGGAATTGCCGTCGTCATGCCAAACGTTCATCGCAGCTATTACGCGAACATGGTGCATGGTGGCGATTACTGGACGTTCCTGACGGAAGAGCTTCCGTTCCTTGCGAGATCGATGTTTCCGCTCTCGGATAAGCCCGAGGATAATTTCGTCGCGGGCCTGTCCATGGGAGGTTACGGAGCGTTCAAGTGGGCGCTAAGCCATCCGGAACGATTCGCGGCAGCCGGCAGCTTCTCCGGTGCGGTAGATTTAGCAGCCTTCATCCAAAAATCCAAGGATGACGAGAACCGCCGCCGCTCCTTCGGCCTCATCTTCGGAGATGAGGCCGTTGAGGGAACGGACAATGACCTGTTGGAGCTATTGAAGCGGGGGGCCAAGGCAGATGCGGCATTGCCGCCGCTATACCAATGGTGCGGAACAGAGGATTTTCTTTATGAGGAAAACTTGAGCTTCCGGGATGCTTGCCGGGAATCCGCCTTTGAATTGGACTACTCCGAAGGGCCTGGCGATCATTCTTGGGGGCATTGGGATTCGCAAATCAAGCATTATCTAAGCTGGTTAAGTAAAAAAGGATTGCTAAAATAGCTCTGCAAGCGTATTCTATGAGTAGGATTAATAAATATACTAATTGAATTTATATAAATGTTAATTCAATTAGAGCAACCTACTCCCATTAGAATAGCGAGGTCAAAGCGATGACGAACCAAAACGTATTGACGATTCAAGCCGACCAAACGTTAGGCAAGATCGACCGCAATCTCTACGCCCACTTCTCCGAGCATCTGGGCAGATGTATCTATGAAGGCATTTGGGTGGGCGAGGATTCTCCGATTCCAAATACGAGCGGCATTCGGAACGACGTGCTGGAAGCGCTCAAAGGCATTAAGATCCCTTCGTTGCGCTGGCCAGGCGGCTGCTTCGCGGACGAATACCACTGGAAGGACGGCATCGGCCCTCGCGAGGAGCGCAAGCGGATGATCAACACGCATTGGGGCGGCGTGGTGGAGAACAACCACTTCGGCACCCATGAGTTCATGTTGTTGTGCGAGCTGCTGGAATGCGAGCCCATCATCTGCGGCAACGTAGGCAGCGGCACGGTGCAGGAGATGTCCGAGTGGGTGGAATACATGACATTCGAAGGCGTATCGCCAATGGCGGAGCTGCGTGCGAAGAACGGCCGGGAGAAGCCGTGGAAGCTGACCTACTTCGGCGTCGGCAATGAGAATTGGGGCTGCGGCGGCAATATGCGTCCGCAATATTACGCGGACGTATACAAGCGTTATCAGACTTACGTTCGCAACTATGGAGACAACAAGATACACAGAATTGCGTGCGGTCCCAACGACGATAATTATGAATGGACAGACGTGCTCATGCGCGAAGCGCATCGCCATCTGGACTCCATCTCCCTTCATTACTACACGGTGCCGGGCGTCTGGGCGGACAAAGGCGCGGCGACGGGCTTTACGGAGGCGGATTGGTTCGTGACGCTCAAGAAGACGCTGCGGATGGATGAGCTCATTACTCGCCACTCCGCGATCATGGATCGTTACGACCCGGATAAGCGGGTAGGACTTGTTATCGACGAATGGGGCACTTGGTACAACGTAGAGCCGGGCACGAATCCGGGTTTTCTGTATCAGCAAAACTCAATCCGCGACGCGATCGTCGCCGGACTCAACTTCCACATCTTCCATGAACATAATGATCGTGTCCGCATGGCGAACATCGCTCAGGTCGTCAACGTGCTGCAATCCGTTATTCTTACGGAAGGGGAAGCCATGATCTTGACGCCGACGTACCATGTATTCGATATGTACAAGGTGCATCACGACGCCGAACGTCTGGAGCTGAAGCTGTCGTCGGACGAAACGTATTCGCATGGCGGCGACTCCATCGCCAAGCTGTCCGCCAGCGCGTCGAGAGACGCGGAAGGCCGTATTCACATTAGCTTGTGCAATGTCGATCCACACAGCGGAGCCGAGCTGAGCATCGATCTACGCGGTTTGTCGGATGCCGCTCCGCAGGTCAGCGGCACGGAATTGACGGCAAGCGCCATGGATGCCCACAATACGTTCGAGCAGCCGGAAGTCGTGAAGCCGGCGCCGTTCAACGGCTTTTCCCTGGAAGAAACGACGCTCCGCGTGAAGCTGTCGCCGATGTCCGTAACGGTACTGCAGCTTCAATCGTAGGAGCGGTTCATGATGACCGCGGAAGATCGACAGGTTGCTCGCGGGCAGTCCAGGCAGCCCGATTCCGGGGGCTGCAGAGGCTGCGATCCCGCTTATCGCGTCACGGAAGCCGATATCGACCGTATCTTGTCGGCGCCGATGTTCAGCTCGCCTCTCCATGCCGTTCCGGACGATGTGTACGAGAGCAGGCTTGCCGTATGCCAAGCATGTCCCAAACTGACTGGCGGTTCGACTTGCGTCGCTTGCGGATGTTACGTGCGCGTGGCCGCAAAGCTGAAGGTCAAGCGTTGTCCGCTTCCGGGCGGAGCGGGGTGGGGCGTCTACGCGGAACCTTGATTTCAAGCCTGCTTTTCAAAAAAAGGATATAACTTATCGGTTAGTCCATTTCCATAAGCCGCAGAGACGGGTTTTACAACCTGACTTTGCGGCTTATTCTCTATTACATACAGGATCAACTTTCACTGGATGCCCAAATAAAAAGGCCTCCCGAAAGACGGGAGGCAGCAAAAACATCAATGGTTTTCCGTAATATTATACGTACTTCGGCAGCCAGCTGCCGTGAGCTTCGATAAGCTCGTCGCAGAGGGAAACGATGTCGTCCATCGACAGCTCGGCGGACGTATGCGGATCCAGCATCGCCGCATGGTAGATGTGGTCGCGCTTTCCGGTGACAGCCGCTTCGATCGTCAACAGCTGCGTATTGATGTTAGTGCGGTTAAGAGCGGCCAACTGCGGCGGCAGATCGCCTACGTAAGTTGGCGTAACGCCGTTGCGGTCGACCAGACACGGCACCTCGACGCAGGCTTCCTTAGGCAGATTCGTGATGAGCCCCGTGTTCATGACATTGCCGCCGATGCGGAACGGAACGTCGGTCTCGATCGCCTCCAGGATGTAGGATGCGTATTCGTGGCTTCGGCAATGCTCGAGTCCTTTGTCGTTAACGAGTTTATCGCGCATATCCGCCCAGTTCTGAATTTGATTCACGCAGCGGCGTGGATACTCGTCCAGCGGAATGTTGAAGCGTTCGATCAGCTCGGGATAATTGCGTTTGATGAAGTACGGGTGGTATTCCGCGTTATGCTCGGACGACTCCGTGATGTAATAGCCGAATTTCAGCATCATCTCGAAGCGGACCATATCGTCGTGTTTTTCCTTTTGTTTCTCTGCGGCTCTGCGTTTGATCTCGGGATACAGATCGACGCCGTTTTTGCTTACTTCCAGCAGCCAAGCCATATGATTGATTCCCGCGATATGCCACTTCACGCCTTCCGTCTCCATGCCAAGATGTTTGAACAGATGCGGTACGCATACTTGCACGCTATGGCAGAGACCGACCGTATTAACGCCGCCGTGCGTGTTCATGACGTTCGTCAATACCGCCATCGGATTCGTGTAATTCAGGAACAGCGCGTCCGGACATACTTCGTTAATATCCTTGGCGAAGTCGAGCATTACGGGAATCGTGCGCAAGTTGCGGAAAATGCCGCCGATGCCGACTGTATCGGCAATCGTCTGACGCAGGCCGTATTTTTTAGGAATTTCGAAGTCGGTAATCGTACATGGATCGTATCCGCCAACCTGAATCGCGTTAACGATGTATTTGGCGCCGCGGAGCGCTTCCTTGCGATCGGAGTAAGCTTTGATCTCGCAAGCGCTGCCGCTGGTTAACTTAATGTTTTGCAGCATCGTTTCGGAATCGCGTAGACGGTCGGCATCGATGTCGTACAAGGCAATCTCGAAGCCCTGAAGCGCCGGCGTATGCATCACGTCGCCTAAAATATTTTTTGCAAATACTGTGCTTCCCGCACCGATAAATGTAATCTTGGACATAAGAAATAAGCCTCCTCGAACGTATAGGTTTGAAGTGTGGTATGCAGCGCGCACAACCGAAGTAATCACTTACAGTATAGGTCGGCAAGCTGCCGTTGCATATGGAAAGAAGAGATCAATATATGGAGTAATGTCGTATTGTTGTGTATGATAACGATAGGAGTAACGACAGGAGAAACGCGAAGGGAGACATGCAGAGTGGAACACTACCGATACAGCCTGTCTATAAACGCCGCGTCGGATCGGGGGGACTTCGTCGTGATGTTCTGCGGCGAAGCCGACGTCGTTGGCGGCCATTACATCGGGCCTGCGGTTCACGATTATTTTCTCGTTCATGTTGTGACAGCGGGAGAAGGGACGTTCGAAACGCTGGGGCAAAAGTATCGGCTGAAGAAGGGGGACGCGTTTCTGATTTTCCCCGACATTTTGGTCAAATACGAAGCGAGCAAGGAGACTCCGTGGACGTATATGTGGATCGGTTTCTCGGGTGATCAGACCGAGAAGGCGTTGGGGCGTATTGGCATAACGCCTGAACGGGCGGCACTCCGAGGGTTGTCTCCCATTAAGATGCAAGAATTGTTCGGCAGTATCCGGGACAGTCTGGACAACGGAGCGACGCCCGAGCTGGGCAGCATGGCGGCGTCCGGCTGTTTGAGGCTGGTGCTTCACGAAATGGGGGTCGCCGCGCTTGCAGGGAATGCGCCCGAAAACGGCGTCACAGGCATAGACGGCGGCGACGGCGAGCCGAGGATCATGTCGCATCAGCCAAGTGAGGGAGGGCGCCCCATGAATCGACCGCTGCCGGAGGACGCGATACCTGGCAGACAGCAGCAGATCGATCAAGCGATTCGGATGCTGTCCTACCAATACGGCCAGCATATTTCGATTGGGGAAATCGCGAGGAAGCTGGGCTACCACCGCGCCCATTTGACGAAGCTGTTCAAAGAAACGACAGGGCTGTCTCCCATGCAATATTTAAATAAAATCCGCATGAAAAAAGCCGAGAAGCTGCTCGCTGGAGATTTGACGATCGCCCAGGTGGCGGCTTCGGTCGGCTTTAACGACCCTCTGTTTTTCACGAAGCAATTCCGAAAGTGGCGAGGGGTGTCGCCTACAGAATTCCGGAAGTCGCTGTGACACAAAACTACTCTCCCGAGCGCAGCGGCTTGACGGATCGACGGACGAGCAGCTCCGCGGGGAGGACGATTTTTTTCCACGGCTGGGCGGTCTCCTTGTCCTGAATACGTTCGATGAGCATGCTCATGCCCATATAGCCGAACTGGTAGGCTTGCTGCGCCGCGACGGTGAGAAACGGCTCCACATCGGCATAGGGACCGAGATCGTCGAAGCAGACGATGGACATATCCTCGGGGACGCGGAGTCCTTGCCCATGCAGCAGCCGCATGACCTCTACGGCAAGCACGTTGTTGCCCGTAAGAATCGCGGTTGGAGGAGGGTTGAGGCCGGCCAGCCATGCTTCCATCTCGGATAGATCGTTTAGCGAGCCGAAGCTCGTCTCGAATATATGGTCCTCTCGGAAAGGCAGCTCGCTTAGCTTCAGTCCCTCCTTGTAGCCTTGCAGGCGCAGTCTCGCACTGGAGATGGAGGAGGAACCGTTTACCATGGCAATTCGTTCATGTCCGGCCTCCGCCAGATGGGAGACGAGTTGCCTGGCGCCTTCCTTGCTGTCGCCGAGTACAATGTCGCAGTCGATGCCGGGCACCTCGCGGTCAAGCAGGACGAAGGGCACATCGTGGCGGCGCAGCAACTCCAGATGGGGGAGTGACGGATCGCCGGCCGGCGCGAGCAGCACGCCGTCGACCCTCGTCGTCAATATCGTCGTCACGTAGTCGGCTTCCTTTTCCAGGCTCTCGTCGCTGTTGCCGAACAGCAGACGGTAGCCTTGTTTCTTGGCGGCATCTTCCGCGCCTCTTGCGAGCGTCGTATAAAACGGGTTCGTAATATCCGTAATGAGAAGGAACAGCAGCTTCGTTTGCTGCAGCACGAGACTTCTCGCCGTTTGATTCGGCACGTAGTTCATTTCCTCCATCACTTTCCGTACCTTCGCCCGTGTTTTTTCGCTAATTCTGCCTGAGTTATTGATAACTCTCGACACGGTCATCGCCGAGACATTGGCTTTCTCCGCAATATCATAGATCGTTACCATAATGACTATCCTTTCGACATATCATAGGACTTATCATACAAAAAGAAAGCGTTGACAGCAACCTCTTTGGCTGTTAATTTAGAGTTATCGGTAACATTTTTACTTTGAACAACCTTAAAATTATTCCAATGGAGGGTTTTGACATGGCAGAGACAAACTTGCGATTCCAAGGGGGTTTCCCCAAGATCGGCATTCGGCCGACGATTGACGGCAGACGAAGAGGCGTGCGCGAGTCGCTCGAAGAGCAGACGATGAATATGGCAAAAGCAACGGCGAAATTGTTGTCGGAGACGCTTCGTTATCCGAACGGAGAGCCTGTAGAATGCGTCATTGCGGATACTTGCATCGGCGGCGTGGCGGAAGCTGCAGCATGCGCCGACAAATTCCTGAAGTCCGGCGTGGGCGTGTCCATCACCGTAACTCCATGCTGGTGTTATGGCACGGAGACGATGGATATGGATCCTTCCATCCCCAAGGCGGTATGGGGCTTTAACGGTACGGAGCGTCCAGGCGCGGTCTATCTGGCAGCCGTATTGTCGGGTTATGCGCAGAAAGGTTTGCCGGCGTTCGGCATCTACGGCGAGCAAGTCCAGGATGCTGGCGATACGACCATTCCGGACGATGTCCGGGACAAGCTGATCGGATTCGCGCGCGCGGGTCTAGCGGTTGCTTATATGCGCGGCAAGTCGTACCTGTCCATGGGCTCGGTATCCATGGGTATCGCGGGTTCCATCGTCAACGACGCGTTTTTCCAGGAGTATCTCGGCCTTCGCACCGAATACGTGGACATGTCGGAATTCGTCCGCCGTATGGAAGAAGGCATCTATGACGGCGAAGAATACGAAAAGGCGCTGGCATGGGTGAAGGAGAATTGCATCGAAGGACCGGACAACAATCCGGAGAGCATCCAGACCTCCCGCGAGAGCAAGGACAAGGACTGGGAGACCGTGGTCAAAATGACCCAAATCGCCCGCGACCTTATGGTCGGCAACCCGCGCCTAGCGGAGCTGGGCTTCGGCGAGGAAGCAATGGGCCACAACGCGATCGTATCCGGCTTTCAAGGCCAGCGCCAGTGGACGGACCACTTCCCGAACGGAGACTTTATGGAAGCGATGCTTAACTCCTCGTTCGACTGGAACGGCATCCGCGCTCCATACATCGTCGCGACTGAGAACGACAGCCTTAACGGCGCGGTCATGTTGTTCGGCAACTTGCTTACGAATACGGCGCAGATCTTTGCAGACGTTCGCACTTACTGGAGTCCCGACTCCGTTGAACGCGTGACGGGACATAAGCTCGAAGGAGCTGCGGAAGGCGGCATTCTCCATCTGATCAACTCCGGTCCGGCAACGCTTGACGGCACGGGCGAACAAAGCAGGGACGGCCAGCCGGTCATGAAGCCGTTCTGGGAGATTACGGAAGAAGAGGCGCAGAAGTGTCTGGACGCGACGTCCTGGCGTCCGGCTTCCGTGGAATATTTCCGCGGCGGCGGCTATTCCTCCGATTATCTGACTCGCGGCGGCATGCCGATGACGATGTCCCGACTCAATCTCGTAAAGGGCATCGGTCCGGTACTGCAAATCGCGGAAGGCTACTCCGTCGATCTGCCGCAAGACGTGCACGATACGCTGGACAAACGGACGGATTCTACATGGCCGACGACTTGGTTCGCTCCTAAGCTTACCGGAGAAGGCGCGTTCCGCTCCGTCTACGATGTCATGGACAACTGGGGCGCCAACCATGGCTCCATCAGCTACGGCCATATCGGCGGCGACTTGATTACGCTGGCGGCCATGCTTCGCATTCCGGTCCATATGCACAACGTGCCGGAGGATCGTGTCTTCCGTCCTCGCGCATGGGGACTTTTCGGCACGGCCGATGCCGAGGGCGCGGACTTCCGCGCGTGCAGCAACTTTGGCCCGCTTTACAAATAACTAGGTCGTGTCTGAAAACCCGCTCAGGGGCATCTTTCACCGCCTTTCCGCCCCCTGCTTCGTCACTTTTGCTTGATGTACCCCCGGTACACCTTCACAAAAGTTCCTTGCATGGAACGAAAATTCGGCAAAATCTGCTCCCCTCGGAGTATTCAGACACGCCCTAAAACATGCTGCCCCATCTTTCAATATCAAATTAATTATGCTGGAGGTTAACCCAACATGAGCAGTACAGCCATTCGCGAGGAACTGTGCAAATACGCCCGCAAGACGGTAGCGAACAAGCTGGTCGTCGGCCCGGGAGGTAATATTAGCGCAAAGCACGAAGGCAAAATGTATTTGTCCCCAAGCGGTTTCGCTCTCGACGAAATCGAGCCGGAGCAATGGGTAGAAGTCGACATCGAAACGGGCGACATAACCGACATCGGTCTGCGTCCATCGTCTGAGGTGCTGATGCATCTCTACGCTTACCGCGCCAATCCGAATATCGGCGCAATCGTGCATACACACCCGCCATATTGCATCGCATTTACTCTGGTAGAGCAGGAGCTTCCCATCATGTTCCCGGACCAAGCGGCGCTTGTCGGCAAGACGGTGTATGTACCGTACGTTCTGCCTACGACGGATAAACTCGCGGACGCATACGTCGAGGTTGTTAATCAAGCCAGTACGGTGCTGCTGGGCAATCACGGTCTAGTGACGACCGGACGCAACCTGCGCGAAGCTTATTACCGCACGGAAGTCGTCGAGGAAAGCTGCAAAATCTACCTCATCGCCAAAGCGATTCGCGAGCCGAAGGTACTCACGAAGGAAGAGTTTGAGGAGATAGCTTCGCTTGAAAGCGAAGCCTACCGGATTCAACTGCTTCAGAAGATGAAATAATGCCGATGCCAATCGCTCTTGGGCCCTTGCGGCTTAACATGGCGAGCGGGAAGCGGTGAGGAGGCTTATTATGCTGAAAGGGATACCGGCCATTTTGCCGCCCGAGCTGTTGAAGGTCCTTATGGAGATGGGACATAGCGATGAAATCGTTCTCGCGGACGGAAACTTCCCTGGCGCCAGCCACGCGCAGCGGCTAATCCGTTGTGACGGGCACGGCATTCCGGCGCTGCTGGACGCCATGCTGCAATTGTTACCGCTGGATCAATACGTGGAAAAACCTGCCGGACTGATGGCCGTCATGCCGGGTGACGCGACGCAGACGCCTATCTGGGAGGAGTACCGCGAAATTATCCGCGCCCGCGAAGGGCTGGATGAGCCATTTGAAGAGATCGAAAGATTCTCCTTCTACGAGAGGGCGAAGCGGGCTTACGCAATCGTAGCGACAGGTGAGAGCGCCTTGTACGCGAACCTGATCTTGAAGAAGGGCGTTGTCAAGCCGGATAACGCCGAATAACTCGCGACGGGAACGACTCTGGATTCGAAAAATTGCGAGCTCCTGTTGACCAAATAGACGCCCCGTTTCTTGCTGATACAGCTAGGAACGGGGCGTCTTTGTCTGTCTGTTATCGCTAATCGAAGCTCAGTTCGCGCATGCCCGGCAGCAATCCGAAGGATCAGGTTATTCCGACCGGCCTGCGATGCCGTACATCAAGATGTCGATCGTGCGGTCGATTTCTTCGTCCTCGTCGATGCTCTCGTCCGGTAATAGGAGGAGATGGGTCAAGATCATGCCGACGACCAGGCTGATCGCAGAACGAAGCACGCGCCACGGAGGGGCATCGATCAGTTGGCCTTGGGCCTGAAAGTGGAGTATCGCTTTCTCCATGCGCCGATATACGTGGTTCTCGAACAGTTCCCTGACCTGCGTCAGCAGCTCGGGCTGGAAGGGGACCTCATGGATCAGAATGCGGAGCAGCTTCATGTGCTGTCGCGCGAACTGGAATCGATCCTTGGCGATGGTCCGGAACAAGTCCTCGACCCGTTCGTGGGGCTGCTCCAGCATTTTGGCGAAGTCGCGCATGAGGAACGGAGCGGCAAGTTTCACTGCAATGGGTCCGGCAATGGAGAGCAGCAGATCCTTTTTGGTTTTGTAATGGCGGAAAATCGTGCCTTCCGCTACGCCAGCTTTGGATGCGATCTCGCTCGTCGATGCGGCAGCGTAACCTTTCTCGGCAAAGATTTCGATCGCGGCTTCGAGAATGCGGGCTTGCTTCTCAGTTTTAACGCCGCCTCCGTCTTCCTCCGCCAGTCGAAGCAGATCTTGCAGCCATAGATCATTCCGTTCGGTCATGCGAGTAAGCTCCTTTTTGTCTAGCTGTAGGTTGCTACAGGTTACTATATTTTGCGATGTTTGCGCAACGCCAGCACGTTGGCTCCCATAAAGAGCAAGGATAAGCCGGCGAGCACGAGCACGTCTCCCGCGATGCCGCTCCAGCCTTCGCCCCGGAGCATGACGCCTCTAAGCGCGTCGGCGCCGTAGGTCAGCGGCATGAGATGGGACAGCCATCTGAGCCATGGGGACATGCTTTCGAGATCGAACAGTCCGGAGAAAAAGATTTGCGGGACGATGACCAGCGGGATGAATTGTATCATCTGGAATTCCGTATGGGCGAACGCCGACAGAAAGGTGCCGAGACTTAGCGCCGTTGCGGACAAGAGCAGCATCACCAGCAGCACGTACCAGATGGAGCCGTCCATCATCAAACCCAGGACATGGACGGAATACAAGGCGATCAGCACCGCTTGTATGCCCGTGAACAAGCCGAAGCCAAAAATATATCCCGCAACGATCTCCCATCTTCTCAGAGGCGTCGCAAGCAACCGCTCAAGAGTTCCGCTTGTTCTTTCCTTTAAAAACGAAACACCAGCGATCAGGAACACGAAAAAGAAAGCAAATACGCCGATGAAAACGGGGCCCAGACTGTCGAATGTCGTCATCGCGGGTCCGCCGTGCAAATATTCGATTGCAGGCGCCGCCGCAGGGCCGGCTTGAGCGCTCGTGCCCTTATCAGCCTCCGAGTGCGCGTTCGACGACGTGTCCGCGACATCATTCAAATGCGCGTTCGTATCCGCTGGCGCCCCTTTGCCTGCCGGCACGCCTATGCCCGCAGACATGCCGGTCTGCCCCAGCCACGCCGAAGCGACTGACAGCACCGCCCGATTGCGGGCCGGATCGCTGCCCTCCAGCCTGATTGCCGGCGCGCTGCCGTCCCACAAGACATAGGCGTCGATGTCCTGCGCCTCGAGCGCCTTCTCCGCCAGCTCCGGACTGCCGAACGCGCGGACATCCGCATCAAGCCCCTCGGCTTGCTTTGCGAGCGAGTCCGGTATGCCGATAACCCCTATCTTAGGCGTATAGGAGTCGCCGTTAAATACAAGATACATAAGCGACAGGACGAGTAGGGGCGCTGCGATCAGCAAGGCCAGCGTCCTCTTGTCGCGGAAAAACTGGCGGATAATCCGGAGCGTTAACGCGCGAATTCTCATCTTGCCGCACCTCCGTAATGAAGAAATGCTTCCTCGATCGTGAAGCTGCCCGTTTCCTGCTTCAACGCTTCCGGTGAGCCGACAGCGATGAGGCGGCCCTCGCGGATCAGGCCGAGTCGATGACATTTTTCCGCCTCGTCCATGACATGGGTTGTGATGAGGATAGTCGTTCCTTGCCGGCTAAGCTTTTCCAGCTCGGACCAGATCGACTTCCGAAGCAAGGGATCTATGCCAACGGTTGGCTCATCGAGAATAAGGATTCTGGGATCGTGAAGCAGGGCGATAGCGAGCGACAATCTTCGTTTCATCCCCCCGGAGTACGAGGCTACGATCCCGTTCATGTGCTCGCCCAGCCCGACCAGCTCCATGACGTACGCGGTTCTGGTTTTCTTTATCGCGCCTTTTAGTCCAAACAGCGCGGCAAAGAAATCAAGATTCTCCTTGGCCGTCAACTCTTCGTACAGTGCGTCGGACTGGGCCATGTAGCCGATTCTTTCCATCATCGAGAGATTCGGCAGCTTCGTGCCCAGCATGACGACTTCGCCTGAGGTTCCTTCGTCAATGCCGGCGATCATTTTGACAAGCGTCGTTTTGCCGGAGCCGGAAGGTCCCAGCAAACCGAATATTTCGGATGATTGGATGTCGAGCGTAATGTCCCTTAGGACGGTTTGATGGCCGAAAGCGCGGCTGAGCCCGCGAACGCGGATGGCGGTATCGATAGGAGCAGACATTCCAAAACCCCCTCGGATAGGAGTGAGTAATCACTCATTTTATGGCATTAGATTACTCCCGGAAGGCTGGAGCTGTCAAGAAAAATCGGATATGCATCGATTTAACGATGCGCTGGTGTCAAATGAGTTCGGTTGGCTTTCGCTAACGGACCTCAAAGCCTCTATTTGCCGCATTTTCGCGATATTGAAAATCTAACAGACTCAGATGACGCTATTTGAAGCATTTCCGCCCATTCTATGCGGTTTTGACGGAAGTAAGGTCGTCTGTGTCCGTTACAATTTGAACAGGCCCCATTTTTGCGAAATAGCGACTGTGGTGTCCGTTACGAACAGGGCGCAGAGCGTAGCGCGGGCAATGTGTACGTGTCAGTCGTATTGAGGAAAAAAAAGCACGGAGACCGTTAAGTCCCCGTGCTTTGACCACATATAGAAGTGTAAATGATTCGCCATACTTTCTCTCTTAGAAGTTGAAGTTGTCCGGATCCGAGCCAAAGCGCTGATTGCGATTCAGCGCGCTGATGGCTGCCATATCCTCTGCGGACAGCTCGAAGTCGAAAATATCGCCGTTCTGCTTCAGACGTTCCGGATTTGTAGATTTCGGAATCGTTATAACGCCCGTCTGCAGATCCCAGCGGAGCACGACCTGTGCGGGAGATTTGCCGTATTTGGCCCCGATGTCGGCAAGCACGGCATGATCCAGGTTGCCTTGCATCAGCGGGCTCCAAGCCGTGACTTGAATTCGATTGCTCTTGCAGAATGCCAAAAGCGGCTCTTGCGTCAGCAGCGGATGGTATTCTACCTGATTGACCATCGGCACGAGCTCGCTGGACTCCATCAGATCCTGCAGGTGATGGATATGGAAGTTGCTGACGCCGATCGCACGGGCTTTGCCGGAGCGGTAGATGGATTCCAGCGCCCGCCATGTATCCTTGTATTTGCTTTTCACCGGCCAGTGGATCAAGAGCAGGTCGACGTAATCCATGCCCAGCCGCTCCAGGCTCTGCTCGAACGCCGCAAGCGAAGACTCGTAGCCTTGGTCCGAATTCCATACTTTCGTCGTGATAAAGAGCTCTTCGCGCGCGATGCCGCTGTTGCGAACGCCGATACCTACGCCGGTTTCGTTGCCGTAGACCGCAGCCGTATCGATATGTCGGTATCCCGCTTCGATCGCAGCTTGTACGGTACGCTCCGTCTCGCCATCGTCCTTTACTTTCCATACGCCCAAGCCGAGCCAAGGCATTTTTAATCCGTTATGCAGCGTTGCGCTGTTCGTAAATGCGGTTGTCATTGTTAGAGTTCCTCCTCGATCGATAGTAGATTAGAGCGACATTTCCAAAATATTGCGCACATCTTGTTGGCCCAGACGTTTGAAGTTGCCGATCTCTCCGTAACGGACGGCTTCCTCCGCCATTCGGTCCAACTGGTCCGCTCCGATGCCGAAGTCGGCCAAGCGGGACTCCGCTCCAATGCGAGTGAAGAAGGCGCGTGTTGCCTCGATGCCCGCAAGTGCAAGCTCATCGTCAGTGCGGTCATCACGCTGGATGCCCCATACCCGCTGCGCGTATTGGACAAATCTGTCGATGCGTTCTTTGTACACGTATTTCATCCAGTTAGGGAAAAGGACAGCGAGACCCGCGCCATGCGGGATATCGTAGATCGCGCTGACTTCGTGCTCGATGCCGTGCGTCGCCCAATCGGTATGCACGCCGACGCTGATGAGCCCGCCGTTCAGCGCCATGGTGCCGCTCCACATCAGATTGGCCCGCGCCACCGAGTCGTTAGGATTGGACAGCGCAGGTTCTACGTTCTCGATGACGGTCTGAAGAATGGATTCGCACAATCTCTCCTGCAGGGGCGTATTCTTGGTCAGGCTGAAATATTGCTCAAACACATGCGACATAATGTCGATGGACCCGTACACCGTATGATTGCGAGGCACGGAGTAGGTAACGGTGGGATCGAGTATCGAAAACTTCGGATAGATATGGGGGCTGCCGCTGCCTCGTTTTAGCTTGGCATCCCAGTGGGAGATAACGGTGTTGCCGTTCATCTCGGAGCCCGTAGCGGCCAGCGTCAGAATCGTTCCCAGCGGGAGTGCTTTCTGGATTCGTGCTTTGCCTACGAAGAAATCCCAGACGTCGCCGTCGTACGGAACGCCGGCCGCGATCGCCTTGGCCGCGTCGATGACGCTGCCTCCGCCGACCGCCAATATAAAGTCCACGCCTTCCCGGCGGCAAATGTCGATGCCCTTCTGCACAGTGGACAGGCGAGGGTTGGGTTCAATACCGGCCAGCTCATGCACTTCGATATCCGCTTGTTTGAGCAGATCGATCGTTTGGTCGTACAGACCGTTCGCTTTAATGCTGTTGCCTCCGTACACAAGAAGGACGTTTCGGCCATATGTAGCGGTCAATTCGGCGACTCGACGCGTTTCGCCTTCGCCGAACACGATGCGGGTAGGATTGTGAAATTGAAAGCTGTTCATGCGGCAACCTCCTTATTTGATGAACTTTTGAGGAAACGTTATATTGGCTACACTCGTTGACGCGATTAATTCTATCGGTAACATATAGGCATGTCAAGAAAACGGGGTAGGATTGAAAAGATAACTTTAAAGTTATATAATGAGGCGACATGAGCACGATTGAAACGAACGGAGAGTAATTCGGTTATGGAGATCGAGGTTTGCAGCGAGAATTTAAAGTTTTTGGAATGTTTTTCGTCTCCGACGCGGGTTCGCATTATCGAGCTGCTGGGAGCCGAAGCAATGAATATTAAAAGTTTGTCCGAAGCGCTGGATATTAAATCGCCTATCGTGACAAGACATATCCATATGCTTGAACAAGCGGGCATTGTGAGATCAGAGATCGTTGCGGGCAAACGAGGCAAGCAAAAAATTTGCCACTTGGACCTATCCCAGGCCACGCTGCGTTTTCGCAAGCATGCTGTGGCAACGGAGCGGAGTCGGTATTTTGTATCGCTCCCTGTAGGGGCGTATTCTTCTTATGAAGTGAAACCGACTTGCGGCATAGCCTCCGCGAACAATATGATCGGGATGTGCGACGATCCCAGATATTTTGCGGATCCCGAGCATGTGCATGCGCGAGTGTTGTGGTTCGGCATCGGTTACGTGGAATACCGGATCCCGAATTACATGGTCAACAACGAGAAACCCGACACGCTGGAGGTTTCGCTGGAGATTTGTTCGGAGACTCCATGCACTGTGGATCATTTGCCTACCGACATCGTCTTTTCCATGAATGGAACAGAGATTGGCACTTGGACGTATCCCGGCAATTTCGGCAACGACCGAGGCATCTACACCCCGGCATGGTGGTACAAAAACATTCATCATGGTCTGATGAAGACGATTCGAATTACGCAGCATGGCTCGTTCATCGACGGCGTCAAAGTATCGGGCGTAACAATCTCGGACTTGGCATTGTCATACGACAAGGAAATTCTGTTCCGAATCTCGTGCAGCGCGACGGCCCGCAATTGCGGCGGCGTCACCTTATTCGGCAAGGGCTTCGGCAACTACAACCAGGACATCGAAGTCACTTTGCGTTGCCTATAGAAGAGAAGGGAGTCGCGTGAGTCGGTGGTTGGCGGGGAAACCTGTTCGAAGCTATCCCCGACCACCGAAAGAGGTCTGGCGAGCCGAATGTAGCGGAAAAATCCACTACATTCGGCTCACCCTGGTCAGATGCGCCAAATGTAGCGGATAAAACCACTATAATAAGCCACACCGTGCCGGATCCGCCGAATATAGCGGAAAAGTCCACTACAATAGGCTCGATTTGATCTGGTGTGCCGAATATAGCGGAAAAGTCCACTACAATGGGCTCGCTCCGATCTGGTGTGCCGAATATAGCGGAAAAGTCCATTACAATGGGCTCGATTTGATCTGGTGCGCCGAATATAGTGGAAAAGTCCACTACAATGAGCTCGCTCCGATCTGGTGTGCCGAATATAGCAGAAAAGTCCACTACAATGGGCTCGCTCCGATCTGGTGTGCCGAATATAGCGGAAAAGTCCACTACAATGGGCTCGATTTGATCTGGTGTGCCGAATATAGCGGAAAAGTCCACTACAATGGGCTCACTTTGCCCAGATGTGCCAAATGTAACTGAATAATCCACTATAATAAGCCACGCCGCATCTGACCCATCGGTTATAGTGGAAAAAGTCACTATAATAAACCGCGCCGCATCTGATCCGCCGACTATTGTGGGAATCCACTACCGTTTGCTAGCGCGTGTTTCATGCTAAGGTTCCACACGCTTTCAAACTAGATCAGTACTTTGCAAAGTGCCAACGTACTCGTAAGAAGTGATTCGCTGAGATACACCTTTTGTTAGCGGTCGGAATTTCCCTTTGTCGACTAAGCTTCGACAGTATTTTGTGATGGTGTATCTGTCTAGCTCTAGTTCTCTCGCTGCTTTGATAGGCCTGATCAAGCGATTGTCCCTGATCGCAATTCGCATCAATTCGCGTTCGGTTTTGCAAAACTTACGCTCGAATGCGCTCGTCCCGACGTTGATGACCGCGGCGTAGGGATTTAGAATGTTGCGGACGACAGATAGGATGAAGGAAGGATTTTCCTTCAACTCGTCCAGCGAAATATAGTAGACCAAACAATTCTGCGATTGAAGGTACAAACCCCGGTTTAGATCTTGACGATACTTTGAGCGATCCGTGCCATGCGAGCCGAAATCCATAATCTCAAACACGATTCGAATGGTCCCAACCAGCAGCATAAAATCCACGAAATAGGATCTCCCACGCCCGTCTCTCACCTCGTACTCGGGGTGCAAACCGTTGAAATGTCCCATTAGCGGCCACCATATCTTCTCGGTAAATAAACGATTGCCGTACCCGTGACCTCGCTTCAAAGCATCAGACCTTTCGCCTGATCGCTTGATTCGATGACTGCTTAACCATCTCTCTTGCTAATATTCAAAACTCATGACTTTGGCTCATCCTTTCCACAAATCGTGATAACCCTTAGATCGGTTCTTGTAAAAAACAGAGCTTCTAAAGTAAAAGCTAAATAGATCGTGAAAATCGAAAATGCCCCGTCTCCTCATTACATAAGGAAACGGGGCATTCTTTGCCGCCTAAATATCTATTGTTTTACTTTGCCACACCAATCGATGAAATGCAAGGGAAGCCTCCCCGAATGGGGTTATGAAGGCAAGGCCGCCGAGAATCCATTCTTCCCTGTGATAGAATTCACCTGTATTCATCTTTGTTTTCTTCCGAAAATAATTGTATTCAAACAAAAACAAAGATGATATACTGGAACCAATCGAAAACAAATAAAAACAAAAATTACTTGGAGGTAAAAGCAAACATGGTGCAATCATTATGGGAATCTTCGAAAGCAGCAGAGCTTAACGGGGGATTGAGCGAGCTGGTATACCGCTCCAACCTGATCGGCACGGACCGCAGAGTGTGCAACTTCGGCGGCGGCAATACATCGACCAAAACGATGGAGAAGGACTTCCGCGGACGCGACGTCGAAGTCATGTACGTAAAAGGAAGCGGTTCCGACCTGGCTACGATGAAAGCGGGCAATTTCACCGGTCTGCGCATGGACGACATTCGTCCGCTGTTCGAGCGCGGCGAGATGTCCGATGAGGATATGGTGGCTTACCTGGCGAACTGCATGATCGATGCCAAACATCCGCGTGCTTCCATCGAAACCTTGCTGCATGCGTTCCTTCCTTTTAAACACGTTGACCATACGCATCCTGACGCGATTATCAGCCTGGCATGCGCGGATAACGGCCGCCAGCTGGCGGAAGAGATTTTCGGCAACCGTTTCGTATGGGTTCCTTATGTACGTCCTGGCTTCACGCTGTCTAAGATGATCGCGGAAGGCGTCCTTAACAATCCTAACGCCGAGCTTGTCATAATGGAGAAACACGGTCTGGTTACTTGGGGAGAAACGTCCGAGGCTGCTTACGCGCAAACCATTCGCATTATCAATGAAGCGGAAGCGTTTATCGAGGCGCGCGTTAACGAAGCGAAGCTGTTCGGCGGAGCGCGTTACGAATCGCTGCCGGCCGATGTTCGCAAGTCGATCGTCGCAGCAGTGATGCCGACCGTTCGTGGCGCCGTCAGCGACGTCAAAAAGATGATTTTGTCCTTCGACGACGCGGACGACGTGCTTTCCTTCGTAAACGGCTCGGATTCCGCAGCATTGTCGCAAGTCGGCGCGGCTTGCCCGGACCATCTTGTTCATACGAAGGTCGTTCCGCTCTTTATCGACTGGGCTCCGAACGCAGACGATGTCGAAGGCTTGAAAGCGAAGCTCGCGGAAGGAATCGCGTCTTATAAGGAACAGTACTCGCAATACTTTGAGCGGAACAAACATGAAGGCGACGTCATGTTCGAAGCGGCTCCTCGCGTCATTCTTATTCCTGGTATCGGCATGATCAACACCGGCAAGAGCTGGGCGATGTCCCAAGTCAGCGGCGCGTTGTATCACCGTGCCATCGCTGTTATGCGCGGCGCAACGGCGCTGGGCAACTTCGTTTCCCTTAGCGAGAACGAGTCTTACAATGTAGAGTACTGGCCGCTGGAGCTGTACAAGCTGTCGCTTGCTCCTGCAGAAGCGGAATTCTCCCGCAAGGTTGCTTTCATTACGGGCGGAGCAGGTGGCATCGGCAGCGAGACGGCGCGCAGACTCGTATCCGATGGCGCCCATGTCGTACTGGCTGACCTGAACCTGGAAGGTGCCCAGAAGGTTGCCGGCGAAATTAATGAGAAGTACGGCGAAAACCGCGCGATTGCGGTAAAGATGGACGTGACGAGCGAGGAACAGGTGGCGGCGGCTTATGCCGAGACGGCGATCGCTTACGGCGGCGTTGACATTATCGTCAACAATGCGGGTCTGGCGACTTCCAGCCCGTTCGACCAGACTTCCCTGAAGGAATGGAACCTGAACATGAACGTGCTTGGCACTGGTTACTTCCTGGTTGCACGCGAAGCGTTCAAATTGATGAAGACGCAAGGCATTGGCGGCAACATGGTGTTTATCGGCTCCAAAAACTCCGTATATGCAGGCAAAAACGCATCGGCATACAGCGCGGCGAAAGCGCTGGAAGCGCATCTTGCCCGTTGCATCGCAGCAGAAGGCGGCGAGTTCGGCATTCGCGTCAACACGGTTCTGCCGGACGCGATTCTGCAAGGCTCCGCGATCTGGAACGGCAGCTGGCGCAACGAGCGGGCAGCCGCTTACGGCATCGAGCCGGATCAACTGGAGGAGTACTACCGCAAACGTACGACGCTGCTCGTTAATATTTATCCGCGTGATATTGCGGAAGGCATCGCCTTCTTCGCTTCGTCGAAGGCAGACAAAACGACGGGCTGCATGTTGACGATTGACGGCGGCGTACCGGCGGCGTTTACTAGATAACGAGATAATAATCGGGCCAAAGCGGTCCGCCTGCATCCATGATTAACGGGCGCCAGGCGGACCTATCGCCTAAGAAGGGGTGATCGGCATGTTCCAGGCCAAAGGAGAGAAGCATTGGATCATTCCGGACGGATTTATTCCGCCGGACAGCTCGGGCAGCTTGACCAGTCATGAATCCGTTTGCGTCCTTAATACGTCTTCGGAAGAGGCGTTGCTGAGATTTACGATCTTTTTCGAGGATAGGGAACCGATGGAGGACATGATGCATGTTGTGCCGGCGAGACGCACGAAGCATATCCGGACATCTTCCCTTCAGAAAAACGGCGCAGGCATTCCGGTGGGCGTGCCTTATGCGATCGAGGTAAAAAGCGATATTCCCGTTATTGTGCAGTACAGCAGACTGGATTCCACGCAAGCGGAGAATGCGCTGATGTCGACAATGGCGTTTCCGTTGAAATCGAAATAATACCATTCAATTATAGAGAGGGTGCCGTAACATGACAGATCGCGCGTATTCGCTGTTCGAGGAGCAGCAAGGGGCAAGAGGCATTAATTTAAACGAAGTGAAAGCGAAGCTGAAAGGACTTAGCATCGAAACTCCGTCCTGGGGCTATGGCGATTCCGGTACGCGCTTTAAGGTGTTCCAGAAGGAAGGCGTGCCGCGCAATCCGTTCGAGAAGTTCGAGGATGCGGCTCAGGTGCACAAGCTGACAGGTCTTGCGCCGTCTGTTGCGATCCATATTCCTTGGGACAAAGTGGAAGATTACGGCAAGCTGAAAAGCCACGCGGAGAGTTTGGGTCTCGCGATTGGCGCGATCAATCCGAACCTGTTCCAAGAAGATGATTACATGCTGGGCAGCGTGACAAATGCGGATGCCGCCATTCGCCGCAAGGCGACGGATCATCTGCTGGAATGCGTCGACATCGCAAAGGAGACGGGTTCGCGCGATATCAGCCTGTGGTTCGCGGACGGCACGAACTACCCGGGACAAGGCAACATTCGCAAACGTAAAGCATGGATGCAGGAATCGCTGGGCGAAATGTATAAAGCGCTTGCGCCAAACATGCGCATGCTGATCGAATACAAATGCTTCGAGCCGGCGTTTTATCATACGGATCTCGCGGATTGGGGCATGGCGTACAACTTGGCGCAAAAGCTGGGACCGCAGGCCGAAGTGCTCGTAGATACGGGCCACCATCTGCAGGGAGCCAACATCGAGCATATCGTCGCTTATCTGATCGACGAAAAACGTCTCGGAGGTTTCCACTTCAACAGCCGCAAATACGCGGATGACGATCTTATCGTAGGTACCGTCAATCCATACGAGCTGTTCCTGATCTTCTATCAAATCCTGAGCGCGGCGAGCGACCGCGACGAGGCGATCCAATCCTGCGTGAACAATATTGCGTACATGATCGACCAGTCGCATAATATCGAAGCGAAAATTCCAGCGATGCTGCGTTCCGTGCTTAATGTGCAAACGCAATTCGCGAAAGCGCTGCTTGTTAATCACGAGGAAGTCGAAGCGGCAGCAAACCGCGGCGACGTGCTGGCTGCCGAACATGCGGTGCGCAGCGCATTCGAATTCGACGTTGCTCCGCTGCTGCGGTCGTACCGCGAAGAGCAAGGTTTGTCCGTTGATCCCATGGGCGATTACCTGGCCTCCAGCTACGGGAAAGACATTGCCGTCAGAGGCAAGGGCGGTGCGAGCTGGTGATGCAGAAGCATGTACTGGCTTTCGATCTCGGCGCCAGCAGCGGCAGAGCCATGCTGGGTCGGCTCGAGGACGGCAAAATCGTTCTCGAAGAGCTGCATCGCTTCCCGAACGACCCTGTGCAGGCAGGCGGACGGCTGCATTGGGACATTCTTCGCTTGTTGCACGAGCTGAAACAAAGCTTGCTGAAAGCGAAACATCGCGGCATCAAGCTGAGCAGCATCGCCATCGATACTTGGGGCGTTGACTTCGGCCTGCTGGGCGGTCCCGGCAACGAGCTGCTGGGCAATCCCGTCCATTATCGGGATTCACAGACCGATGGAGTGATGGAGCGTCTCATTGGCGAACTGTCGGCGGAGACGATCTTCGACCGATCGGGGATTCAGTTTCTGACGTTCAATACGCTTTATCAGCTTGAGGCCATGAAGAAGGCCGGTTCTCCGCTGCTGCGCGAAGCGAAACACTTTCTGATGATTCCGGCTCTGCTGCGTTACTTCCTTACGGACGAAATGCACAATGAATTCTCGCTGGCGACTACGACGCAAATGTACAACCCGGTAACGGGCGATTGGGATGACGAGCTGCTGAAGGCGGTAGGCGCGGACCGTTCGCTGTTTGGTCCAGTCGTTCAGCCCGGCACGCCGGTCGGTCGGCTTAGCGAATCGGTATGCGCGGAGCTGGGCATTGAGCCGGTGCCGGTAATCGCAGTAGCCGAACATGACACGGGCTCCGCCGTTGCGGCGGTGCCGGCGAAGGATCGCTCGTTCGCTTACCTGAGCTGCGGCACATGGTCGCTGATCGGTACCGAAGTAAGCGAGCCTGTTATGGGAGCGAAGGCGCTGGAGCTGAACTTCACGAATGAGGGCGGCGTATACGGCACGTACCGGCTGCTCAAAAACATCATGGGCCTCTGGATCTTGCAGGAATGCAGACGCGAATGGGAGCGCGCAGGCGTTAAGTATACGTTCCCCGAGCTGGTGGCGAAGGCGTCTGCTGCTGAGCCTTTCGCATGCTTCATTGATTCCGACGACGAGCTGTTTCTGCCACCCGGCGATATGCCTGGCCGCATTCGCGAATATTGCGAGCGGACGGGACAGAAGGCGCCGGAAAACGAGGGAGCTTTCGTACGGGCCATCCTGGAGAGTCTGGCATTTAAATACCGTTATGCGCTGGAGCAGACTGGGCAGCTGTCCGGCGTGACATATAGTGGACTGCATATGGTCGGCGGCGGCATTCAGAACACGCTGCTCTGCGAATGGACGGCGAACGCGATCGGCAAGCCGGTATGGGCAGGACCAATCGAAGGAAGCGCAATCGGCAATATGCTGGTACAATGGATAACGAACGGCGAATTGAGCGACATTTGGGAAGCGAGGCGCGTAGTCGGCGATTCTTTCCCTGTAGATGTCTATGAGCCCAAGGACGGGCCGCAATGGGAAGAGGCTTATGTCAGGTTCTTGGCCGCTACCGGCTTGACGGGCTAAAATAACGTGATCGATGATGGTCGGGAAAGAGGGATTCTATGCTGGTTGCGGAACGATACGACTTAATTGTACAGCTGGTTAATGAGAGAGGCAGTATTCGCGTGACGGAACTCAGCGAGCTGTGCCAGGTGACGGAGGAGACGATCCGCCGCGATCTGGACCGCTTGGAGCAGGCCGGCCGATTGCGCCGCTCCCATGGCGGTGCAGTGAGCGTAAAGGAGCAGCAGCCGGAGATTCCTTACTTTGAAAGGGAGATTGTCCGGGCAGACGAAAAACGGCGAATCGCCGAGGAAGCCGTGAGCTTGATCCGCCCCAAGGAGCGGATTTTGCTGGATGCCAGCTCCACGGCTTGGTATATGGCTCAGAGCATGCCGGATATTCCGCTGACGGTGCTGACCAATTCCATCAAGGTAGCGATGGAGCTGGCTGGCAAGGAGCGGATCGAGGTCATTTCGACGGGAGGCATTCTTGCTTCTCGCAGTTTGTCCTATATCGGACCGCTGGCGGAACGTTCGCTGGACGCCTATCATGTCGACCGGGCGTTTCTCTCCTGCAAGGGCGTTCATCTGGACCGGGGCATCAGCGAGTCCAACGAGCTGCAAGCACGCATCAAACATCGGATGGTTGGCATGGCCGATGAAGTCGTCTTGCTCGCGGACTCCAGCAAATTCGGCGTCCAGGCGTTCACCCATGTGGCCGAGCTTGGCGCAATTCATCGTATCATTACGGATAACGGGCTGACCCCGGAGCTGGGTGCAGAGCTTCGGGAACGCCAAATTACCGTTACGACGGTTTAACAGGTGGGTGCAGTCATGAAGGTATCTCTATTTATTACTTGTTTAAGCGATGCAATCTTCCCGCGAGTCGGGGAAGCGATGGTCAGGCTGCTGGCGAATTACGGCGTTACGCTGGAATTCCCCCGCGTCCAGACCTGCTGCGGGCAGCCTGCCTACAATAGCGGCTACTGGAAGGAAGCTCGCGAGTCGGCTCGTACGATTCTCGACGCGTTCGAGGACAGCGACTTTGTCATCTCGCCTTCCGGCTCCTGCACGGGCATGCTGCATCACTATACGAAGCTGTTCGAAAGCGATCCCGTTATGCTTAAGCGGGCCGAGGCGCTGCGGGCAAAATCGTACGAGTTTACTCAGTTTCTCGTGCAGGTGCTTGGCGTGACGGACGTCGGGGCAACCTTTTCGCGCAAAGTCACCTATCATCCTTCCTGTCATGGCAGCCGGATCCTGGGCGTGAAGGACGAGCCGATGCAGCTGATGAAGAACGTCAGGGGCATGGAGCTTGTGCCGCTTCCGTTCGCGGAAGACTGCTGCGGCTTCGGCGGCACCTTCGCCGTTAAGATGGCCGATATCTCGGGCGCGATGGTGACGGAGAAAGCCGATCATGTGCTGGAGACGGAAGCCGAGGTGCTGGTTGGCCTCGACATGGCTTGCCTGATGAACATCGCGGGCAATCTGCATTATCGCGGCGAACCGGTGCGCGTCATGCATCTGGCCGAGCTGCTGTACGAAGGAGTGAAGGGAGCATGAGCGGAGGGAAATCAGGAGCGACGGTCAAGGCGAGAGCCGAGCTGGCGCTGAACGACGAATTTCTGCGCAAGGCGGTACGATTCACGACGGAGCGGCTGCGGAACGGCAAGAAGAAGGCGTCCGAGGAGCATGGCAACTGGGAGGAGTGGCGTGAGCGCGGCCGGCAGATTCGGCTGCATACGATCGCTCATCTCGACTATTATTTAAATACGTTCGTCGAAAATGCAAGGGCTAACGGCGTGCATGTACATTTTGCCGATACGGCTCAGGAAGCAGTAGAGCTTACGCTGGATATCGCGGAGCATGTCGGCGCGAGATCGGTCGTGAAGTCCAAGTCCATGGTTTCGGAGGAGCTTCATCTCAACCACGCGCTGGAATCCATCGGCGTGGAAGCGATCGAAACGGATCTGGGCGAATATATCATCCAGCTTGCCGGAGAGATGCCTTCGCATATCGTCATCCCGGCTATTCATAAAAACCGTTATCAGATCGCGGAGCTACTGTCCAAGGAAGCTGGGTATGAACTGCCGCCTGACACGACGGCGCTGGCCGGCTTCGTGCGCAAAAAGTTGCGCGAGAAGTTTCTGGAAGCCGATATCGGCATGACCGGCTGCAACTTCGCGATCGCGGAGACGGGCTCCATGGTGCTGTTCGAGAACGAAGGCAACGCCCGTATGGTGACAACCGTGCCGAAAACGCAAATTACGCTGATGGGCATGGAGCGGATCATCCCCTCCTGGGAAGATCTCGAGGTGATGGCGACGCTTCTCCCGCGTTCTGCGACGGGACAGAAGCTGACGATGTACATGTCCGGCATTACGGGACCGAAGCGGACGGCCGACGGCGACGGACCCGAGGAAATGCATATTATTATCGTCGACAACGGCCGATCGCTGCAGCTTGGGGACCCCGAGTTCCAGGAGCTGCTTAATTGCATCCGCTGCGGAGCTTGTCTCAACGCTTGTCCGGTGTACCGCCATATCGGCGGCCATGCTTACGGCAGCACGTACAGCGGCCCGATCGGCGCGGTGCTGACGCCGTCGCTTAACAAAAATATCGCCGAATGGGACGATATCGCCAATGCGTCCAGCCTTTGCGGCGCTTGTTACGAGGCTTGTCCGGTCAAGATTCCGCTGCACGATATGCTCGTCTACCTGCGCCGCCGCAAGGTGGAGAGCGGCAACGGCAACAAGCTGGAGGGCATGGGCATGCAAGGCTTCGCCACGGCGATGAGCAGCTCGAAGGTAATGGGCGGTCTTTTACGGATGGGCAAGCTTGGCCAGAAGCTGGTTGTACGCGACGGTTTCATTCGTACGAAGCTTGGCCCTCTGAAAGGCTGGAATACGTACCGCGTTACGCCAAGCCTGCCGAAAAAGTCGTTCCGAGACCAGTGGGCTACGCTTGACCAAGAGCTGAAAGCGGAGCTGCGCGAGATGCCGACGGCCATGCGCGAGCGTATGGAGCAGAAGGCGCGGGAACAACGCGAGTCGAAGGATGGAGGAGGACACGGTCATGGGTGATGCGGCCGAGAAAATGGCCGGGTCTTTCGTTGACGTGGCCGACTCCGAGGGGCGGCAAGGGAGGTATAGACATGAGTAAACATGTGACTCAGACGGGGAGCGACGCTGCCCGGCCAACTGGCGGAAGCCAAGGCGACGAGTCTCGCGAGCAATGGCTGGCTCGCCTGGCGGAGCAGTCGCGGCAGAAGCAGGAGCGATTTATGAATAATATCTCGGAGCGCCTGCGCCATCCGCGGATGACGACGGCTCCGAAGCATCCTTATCGCGGCGCTCCCGACTTCTGGAGAGAACTGGACTGGACGACCGAACAGAAAATCGACGCGTTTTCGGACAACTGGTTGTCCGTGGGCGGCCATGTCGCGAAGCTGGGGAGCATGGATGAAGTCTCCGCCTACATTACGGCCAAAGCCGAGGAGATGGGCGCGAAGTTTCTCGTCCGCCAGGACGATCCGACATTAGCGGGACTCGGGCTGGAGGAGGCTCTGCCAGACGTGCAGGTGTCCGTTTGGAACAGCGACGAACAACAGCCTTGGAAGGCACGCGCGGCCGAAGCGGACTTCGGCGTTGTACAGGCGGATCATGCCGTAGCCTATACGGGCTCCGTTGTCGTAACGTCGTCGAAGGAGAAGGGGCGTTCTGTCAGCCTGCTGCCGACGGTGCTCTTTATCGTCATCCCTGCGGAACGTCTAAAGACGCGGCTGGGCGAGGTGTTGATCGGGTTAGACGAGGCGGGCCGTGAGGCGCTGCCAGCCGGCGTCCACTTCATCACGGGACCAAGCCGCTCCTCAGACATCGAAAACGACCTGACGATCGGGGTGCACGGCCCTGGCGTCGTCTACGCGTTGATTGTCGGGTAGCATGCAATGTACAATACGATAAATGCAAGAGCCGTCCATTCCGCTTAAAAAGCGGAGTGGACGGCTCTTGTCGCTTGAATTTGTTTACTGCAGCTTTTGTTGACCCCCTAGTTTTTTGGCTTGTTCCTCAAACGAACAGATCAATATAAAATCAGCTTAAGCAGGAGGACTTTCCGTGGCGGACAGTTCATCTTTACGAAATTCAAGAGGCGGTTTAACGAACATCTTGGCTCCGTCGCCTTCTACCACGCCACCAAGTATGTCGGCATCGCCGGCGCCATCGGCTTCCCGCTGTATCACTGGGTGGGGCGGAATGGGAGGGATTAACTGAGTAATTAACTGAGTAATTAAGCAAGCAGTTGCTTTCGCGCTGAGTGAGCAACATCGCTGGCACCGATCTATTTCCCTCGAAGGAGCTGCTTTTGTAGATTTAAGTCGGTGGTATCGCTCAATTTTCTACGAAGGTGCAGCTTTCGCGGAGTTAAGTCGGTAGCATCGCTCTAATTCCCTCGAAGGTGCTGCTTTGGCGGAGTTAAGTCGGTAACATCGATCTATTTCCCTTGAAGGTGCTGCTTTCGCAGATTTAAGTCGTTCGCACCGATCTATTTCCCTCGAAGTTGCTGCTTTGGCGGAGTTAAGTCGCTGGCATCGCTCTATTTTCTTCGAAGGTGCAGCTTTCGCGGAGTTAAGTCGTCGACATCGATCTATTTTTCTCGAAGGTGCTGATTTGGCGGAGTTAAGTCGTTGGCATCGCTCTATTTTCTTCGAAGGTGCTGCTTTCGCAGATTTAAGTCGTTGGCATCGCTCTAATTCCTTCGAAGGAGCTACTTTCGCAGAGTTAAGTTGTTAGCATCGCTCTATTGGTTCACATCGCAAAGCCCCCGCCAGCGCATGGACGGGGGCTTTGCGGTATTCAATCATTTGCATCTTATTCCTGCGCCGCACCGTTCGCCAGATAAGTCTCGATAAACTCCAGAGCCTTGTCAGGACGTTCGGCATTGACGCGAACGGCGATAATCAGATCCTCTGCAGGTTTTATGAGAGGCAGGTCCTTGTCCAACTTGGTATCCTTAAGATCGATGCCGTAGATACGTTCCTCGGGTACATCCTCCGTTGTCAGCTTTCTCGTCCGATCCTCTCCGGCTCCGCTGATCTCGGGCTTGCCGTCAAGCTCCAGCAGCGCGCCTTGTCTGCCGATCCACTCGAACATGGCACGGTCCATAATGTAGATGTCCGGTTTCTCCGACATTAATGTGACAACGGCTTTCTGCAGGTAGGCGTATTGATTCATGTCGTCCTGAGGTACGAATACAATGTTGGACTCAACGCGCTTCCATTCCGGAAAGGCGCTCAGCATGGCCGCATTTGTCATTTCCTTGCTGTCCTTGTTGTCCGGTTCCATAAAAGTGCCGTAAAACGAAACGCTAAGATCAATAGGCGGCAGGCTGGCCAAATATTTCTGATATTCGCGTTTGTCGATGTAGCTGTTGATTCCATAAATAATTGCGGCGATTAGTGCGATTGCGACGAACGTATGAATTTTGTAATAACGCCAGAAGTGATCGATCTTCTGGGCTCTGCCTGCCATCCCCTTGAACTTGCCGTATTCCTGTTCGTTGAAGGCGTCAGTGATCTTGCGGTCCTCATAGGCAAGGATCAGCTTGTACGCCGCCGTTACTTTCGCGAAGTCGTCACCCTGGGAGGCGCTTTCAACCTCTGCCCGCGATCTGGACCGCTCTCGGCGCATTAACGTCGTATAACGTTTCTCGACCTCTTCCTTGGGGGCGAACTCCTCCAGACCCAACAATGTGTAAGCTTCTTTTAAGTCATCCAACTTTTCCACTCGGTCACCTCGATTATGCTGCTCTCATGATTGGCAAGCAGAGCTTGCGTATCTCTTCTTATAAGTATACGGATTTCCGGGGCGTACGGCAAACTTGGGTGAGGGGAAGACGACGGGTATTTTTGCCTACCGCCGATCCAATCGTTTGTTATACTGGAATGAGGCTGGTTTACAGGCTGATTCGGCTAATTGAGGGGGAGCGGTATGTTTCATCCAACCGTATTTGAAAATGTAAAGGTAGCGCTGGAGAATGAGCTATACGACCTAGATAATCTGGATCGCAAAATTGACGTTACAGGCAGGCGTGATTTGTTGGATATGGCCGTGCTGTCGCGCGAGCTGTCATTGTCATGCCGCTTGGCGGACGGAGGAACGACGACGGCAGAGCTGCTGCTAAGCTCCTCGCTTAAGGAGTTGTCCGACGAAATTTTGGAGATACCGGGCGCAGCGTCCACATGCCGTCTTACGCTGCGGTTCCATCTGGAGACAGACGGAACAGCCGGAACATGCGAGACGGTGGAGCGATGTTTTAAGGGCATCTGGGGCAATCCGCTGACGCTTGTCCAGACGATTAGCACCGTGTATGGCAGTCAGGAAAGTAATGTTCGTCATCTGGCCGAACTTGATTTCGGCAGGGGAATCGGAGAAGAGCAGATGGAGGATTTGCCTGAATTGCTGGACCATATAGTATTAACATTGAGGGAGCTGGACAGGTTGCTTAAGTGAGCGAAACGTTGCAGCATTGTCAATACTCTCTATTTCAATTCCGCAAGCGCTGTGCTATAGTACGAGTGAACAATTGAAGATGCAACTCCGGTTGCTGCCGCGAAGATGTCCGGTTACATTTCCCTTCGCCAGCATGCCGGGAGAGGTTCGCGAACTCCCTCTATAAAAAACTAAACGAAACGATTGCCCGCCTAGGGCAACGTCGTTTTTGTGTTCGGCGCGTCGCGTCGCTCCCTTGGAGGGAGCGCCTCACGCGCCGTTTCTTATTGACAAGGGATCGTACGGTCCCGTCGCGAATATCCGTCTTCTACTTCAGGAGAGGTGGAAACTACATGAAACTAGAAAAAGCCGTCGTCGTTTTCAGCGGCGGGCAAGACAGCACGACATGCCTGTTCTGGGCGATGAGCCGGTTCTCGGAAGTGGAAGCAATCACGTTCGACTACGGCCAGAGACATAAGCTGGAGCTGGATTGCGCCGCCGAGATTGCTGGAACGCTTGGCATCAAACATCATATTCTCGATATGTCGCTGCTGAATCAGCTCGCGCCGAACGCGCTGACTCGCGACGACATTGCAATCGAGCAAAAGGAAGGCGAGCTCCCGACAACTTTCGTCGACGGCCGAAATCTGCTGTTCTTGACATTCGCAGCCGTGCTCGCGAAAGGGATTGGAGCGAAGCATATTGTAACCGGCGTCTGCGAGACCGACTTCAGCGGTTATCCGGATTGCCGCGACGTCTTTATTAAGTCGCTTAACGTTACGCTGAATCTGTCGATGGATTACGGCTTCGTGATCGATACGCCGCTCATGTGGCTCAACAAAGCGGAGACTTGGGAACTGGCCGACGAGCTCGGCGCCTTCGACTTCGTTCGGGAGCGCACGCTCACTTGTTATAATGGCATGCTGGCAGATGGCTGCGGCGAATGTCCGGCCTGCAAGCTGCGTCGCAAAGGGCTTGCCGATTATTTGGCAATCCGTGGTTCGAGAGAGGCGGGACGCTGATGCTGCAGCAAATTTATCCATCTGTCCAACATGATTATTGCTACGAGCTGAACAAGGACTTTCATTTCGCAGCAGCGCATTACATCCCTTCTGACGATGCTGGCAAATGCCGCTTGACGCATGGGCATACGTATTTCGCCAATGTGACGGTCGCGGGGGGAGAACTCGACGATTCCGGCTTCCTGGTCAATTTCGCCATTATTAAACAACTGATTCACAACCGATTCGATCACACCCTGCTTAACGAAGATACCGACAGCTTCGACAATGGCATATCCCATCGGTTTCCGACGACGGAGGTCGTCGCGCGGGTCATCCACGACCTTGTGCAAACGCATCTGGACAGCCTGCCGAACCGTCCGCAATGTCTGCAGGTTTTCCTGCGCGAGACTCCGACGAGTTATTGCATCTATCGGCCCAAGCGGAAGGGGAAGGGCAATGACTGATTTTCAACGGTCGAGAAGATCTGATTCGGCGGCGTTGGCTAACGCCGGAAAGGCATCCGGTACAGCATCCGGCTTGGTCGGCGCTGCTAGACCTATACCCGTGCTGGAAGTGTTCGGACCGACGGTGCAGGGAGAAGGCATGGTTGTCGGCCGCAAAACGATGTTCGTCCGCACCGCCGGCTGCGACTACAGCTGCAGCTGGTGCGACTCGGCCTTCACGTGGGACGGCTCCGGCAAGGACGATATTCGTCTGCTGTCCGCAGCGGCGATTATCGAGGAGCTGGAAAAGATCGGCGGCGGCACGTTTGACCATGTAACGATCTCAGGCGGCAATCCTGCCCTTTTGCCGCAGCTCTCAGCGTTGATACAGGGCTTGCAAGATCGAGGCTGCAAAGTCGCTCTGGAGACGCAGGGAAGCCGCTGGCAGCCATGGTTCACGGCCATCGACGATCTGACGTTGTCGCCCAAGCCGCCAAGCTCCGGCATGACGACGAACTGGGACACGCTGGATGATATTGTATCAAGGCTGGGCGAGGCCGGGAACGGTTTCTGTCTCAAGGTCGTCATCTTTGACGATGCCGACTTGGATTACGCACGCAAGGTACATGCCCGTTACCGCGATGTACCGTTCTATCTTCAAGCGGGGAACGGTAATCTGACGGAGACGGACCCGCAAGCGATGCTGCCTTATCTCGTAGAGCGTTATGAATGGCTGATTAGCCGGACAATGCCGGACGAGTCGCTCCGTGGCGTGCACGTACTTCCCCAACTCCACACCTGGATATATGGCAACAAAAAAGGCGTATAGGTAGTTCAAAAAGCCGCTTCCCATCACGTAGCCTATTCGGAGGTGATTATTCGGCGTCGAATATTGAACTCAGCCGAAACTTCCGTTTCTCACGTAGCTCCGCTACGCTCCGATACTCAGTTTCTAGCTTCGTCCAATCTTCTCGGTGCTGAAAAGCGGCTTTTTGAACCTCCATTTTATTTAAGTGCAAGAACCAACAAACCCCTTAAATACTTAAAGAGAAAAATAGATCGAAAGGAAGTGCAAGAATGGAAGGTAGGCAAAAGGAAGAATTGGACCGCATTACGCTGCTCGGGAATCAAGGGACGAAGTACCCGTTCCACTACGCACCGGAGGTGCTGGAATCGTTTGATAACAAACATCCCGGCCGCGATTATTTTGTCAAATTTAATTGTCCGGAGTTTACGAGTCTATGCCCGATCACGGGACAGCCCGACTTTGCGACGATCTACATCTCTTACATTCCGGATGTTAAGATGGTTGAGAGCAAGTCGCTAAAGCTGTATCTGTTCAGCTTTCGGAATCACGGCGACTTCCATGAGGATTGTATGAACATTATTATGAATGATCTGATCAAGCTCATGGATCCCCGTTTTATCGAGGTTTGGGGCAAGTTTACGCCGCGAGGCGGCATCTCCATCGATCCATACTGCAATTGGGGACGTCCTGGCACGAAGTTTGAGGAAATGGCTTCCTACCGTCTTATGAATCATGACCTGTATCCCGAGAAAGTCGATAACCGCTAGCGTATGAAGACTATACTCGTCACCGGCTATCGCGCGCATGAGCTGGGCATCTTCAACCAGAAGCACAAGGGTATCCCCTATATTCGTCAAGCGATCACGAACAAGCTGATTCCACTGCTGGAGGAAGGCTTGGAATGGGTGATCACGCCCGGCGGGTACGGGGTGGATTTATGGGCTTGCGAAGCGGCGATCGACCTGAAGCCGCAATATCCTCAGCTCAAGCTGTCCATTCTGACGGCATTCCAAAATCAAGAGGAGAATTGGAAAGAAGAGAAGCAGACCTATTACCGCGATCTTCTTAAGCAAGTTGATTATTACGCGGCCGTATCGAAGGCGCCTTACGAGGGGCCGTGGCAGTTCAAGGCTCGGGACGAGCTTCTGCTGCGCAAGTCGGACGGCATCATTCTCGTGTATGACGAAGATGCCGGCGAAGGAAGTCCGCGCTTTATGAAGGAGCGTGCACTGCGGAAAATGCAGGAGGAGGGCTATCGTTACCTGGCCGTGACGTCCGAGGATATTCAAAGCGTGGCCGACGAAGAGAGTTACCTCGAAATGGAATAAGAGTTAGGGACTGGAGCCAAAAGGTGCCAGTCCTATTTTTATTTTGGGCGGCCTAATTGTTTCGAGAACGCGGCAGCAGGGACAAGTCAACAAGCAAGACTCTGCGGCAAGGCATATCCTATCCTATAACTCTCCGATGAAAAGAGGTGGCGAGGATGCCGCTCGTTTGGATTAATTCGGCATGCGGGGTGATGGGGGCGATTCTATTGTTCGCATTTGGCGGCTGGTCGGAATCATTGACGTTTCTTTTGGTTGCGATGGCAGCGGATTATTTAACGGGTATTGCGGCCTCCCTGAAAGAAGGCAAAGGGCTGAGCAGTTCATTTGGAGCATGGGGACTTGCGCGCAAAGGGTTATCGCTCCTCGTTGTCCTGCTCGCCCATCGGATTGATGTGCTTCTGAACACGGAGGATGTAACGATGGGGGCGGCTATATTTTTTTATATCGCGAATGAGCTGATCTCCGTAACCGAAAACTACGGCAGACTTGGACTGCCGCTGCCGGAACGGATTCGCAAGATGATTGCGGTCCTTAAGGAGAAGGATAAGTAACGCATATTCCGTCCTGGTCAATTAGTCGGGATCTAAGGGGATGTTCGAGAAGCGACAAGTAGACGCTCTGCGCGAGGATGCGCGCAAGAGCGTCTTTTGGCTCGCGATTATTCGATGAGAATGATAACGCGTCGGATTAAAGGGTTCGGCAGACGATTGCGTGCTTGTTGAACGAGACATCTCGGACGACAGTCAGTTAGTCAGTCAGGCGGTGCTTGAATTTTTTCGTCTGTCGCGCGCGATGATAAGATCCGTAATGAAGCCGAGCAGCGCCCACGTCAGCACGGTCAGCGCGTACATCAGCAGCACGCTGACGTTGTGAATGTCCATAAACATGTCCGCGAACCAAGCGGGAACGCTGAACATGAAAAACACCATATTATGAGGATCGTAGCCGGTATAGTTGAATGCGCAGACGGCAAGTCCGATGAGAGTGGCAATGATTGTGATCTTGTATCGCATGATGCGCGTTCGCTCCTTTAACTAAAGATTGCCGTAATGTCATCTCATAGGTTATTATGTGACAAAAGGACGAAACTCATGCCGTATGCTTCGGCAAGGCGGCAATACGTACAATAGGGAGGACTAAGTATCATGATTACACACATCGTTTGCTTCAAATTGAAGGATCGCAACGCGGACCTTGACAGTACAGTGGCGATTCTGCGCGATATGGAAGGCAAAATCGAGGAGCTTAAATACATAGAGGTTGGCGTGGATGTTCTTCATTCGGAACGTTCTTACGATATCGCCCTCGTGACGAAATTTGATTCTATGGCCGACCTGGAGGTTTATCAGGTGCATCCCGTACACAAGAAGGTCATCGAGCATATGTCACGGGTGCGCGAAGCATCCGTCAGCGTCGATTACGAAAGCTCGAGGGCTTAAGCAATGTCAGAGATGAGAGACGTTTACGAAATATTCACCTATTTGCTTGTAATCATTTTTAGCAGCATCATTATGGTTGCATGGCTAAAACGCAAGGCTCGGCGGAGCAAGAAGTAAATCGAAAGCAGGGAATAACATGTATTATGTAAACCAGGAACAAATCGCAGTCCGGCTGGATGCCATTCCGGCATTGACGGATGCGCTGCGTGAGCTGGCTAATGGATGGAACGGCAGTCTGATGCAAGGGCTTGCGCAGGAGCGTGCGCTTCACTTGGCAATCGAAATCGTAACCGATGTCGGAAGTTATCTGATCGACGGTTTTCTGATGCGGGATGCCAGCAGCTACGAGGATATCATCGAAATTACAGGGGCGGAAGGCGCCTATCCGGCCGATATGACCGAGACGCTGACGGAGCTTGTAAAGCTTCGCCGCCCGCTGGTACAGGAATATTACAGCTGGCCGCGAAGCGAGCTGCACCCGTATACGGCCAGATTGGCTGAACTGCTGCCGACCTTTGCATCGGCTGTGGATATGTATCTGAAGAAAGAACTGCAATAGGCAATCATCGATCGGTCGAGCGGAGAGGGGGAGAGAGCATGGCAGATCTGATGGCGGAGCGAGACGGCGTTGAGGCCGTTGGCACAGCTGGCGCTACGCGTGGGCGGCTGCTGAGCTTGCTTCGTAAGCAAGGCGGCATGAACGCCGCGATGCTTGCAGCCGAGCTGGGTCTTACGGAGATGGCGATTCGCCGCCATATGCACGAGCTGGAGCGCCAAGGCAGTGTCAGCATCGTGCCGCAGCGCCAGCCTAAAGGCCGTCCGCTTCATGTATACGTACTGACGGATGCGGCGGATCGCCATTTTCCACGTAACTACCATACGCTTGCGATCGACCTGCTTGCCGAGCTGGAGTCTGATCCCGACACTCTGCCGCTCATTGATCGTATGTTCGAAGGCCGCAAGCGGAAGCTTCTGGAGCGTTATGCTCCACGTATGGAAGGCAAGACGTTGGAGGAGCGTGTGCGCGAGCTGACGGCGATTCAGAACGGCGGCGGCTACATGGCCGAGATGGAGCGGGGGGATGGCGATGGTTATATGCTTCATGAATATAATTGTCCTATCTCCGATGTTGCCGGACGTTATGATCAAGCTTGCCAGTGCGAGCTGTCGCTGTTCCGTTCTCTCCTGGAGGCGAATGTGCAGCGAACGGAATGTCTCGCGAAGGGCGGCAACAGATGCAGCTATGCGATCGGCAATTTTGGCCCCGCAGCTCTCCTCTCGGGCGAGTAAAATCGACGAATACGTACGCAAATTTTGATCTCATAATGGACACGACCTGCTGCGGGTCGTGTTTTTTGTTGTCCGTTCGACCCCTTAGTCGGGATCAGCGCCAAATGAGGGATTTATCGGCAAGCGGGATTATGAGTTATTTCTGCGTCGAACGAGCCCATTGATTTTTAACCCCGGCGATCCATGTGACATTGTGTCAAGACAAGCCCAGTCTGCTTATACTGTCATTACGCAAATGGGCATTCGCCCTTGTCGGCGTTGAAGGCATGTGTTGGAGAAGGATCTGAGAGAGAGGAGCGGGAGGGATGACGATGGAATGGATTGCTACTGTGGCTGTTGCCGCGTTCGTGATCTGGGTAGCGGGCACGCTGCTTGCCGTACGCGCGCTGCTCGGCAGAATGGCGCGGGTTCAGGCATCGGCAGAGGCGGTGCAAGAAGATATGCACAGACTTTCTGGCGAGATGAGCCAGGTGCTGCTGCCAACCGAACAGACGATGCGATCGCTCCAGCAAAGCGCGGAATCGGCCGAGCGGCTATTCCAGGCGGTGGGCCAAGTGGGCGGTACGATTGAGCATGCGACGTCGGCTGTAGAGCGGGTAACGGGAACGTTGTCGCAGTCCGCAATCGGCCATGCCGAACGAATCGCCAAGCAGCGTGAGCTTGATGCCGCGGTCCAGTGGGCGGAGCTTGGATTAACCGCTTGGCAGCTCTGGCAAACGGGGCGCAAGCCGCCATCCGGCAACGGAGGAACCGTGTCCTCGGCTCCCGTAAGCTCTTCTTCGTCGAAATAAGAAGCATGTCTGAATGGCCGGACCAAGGGGCAGGGTACTCTAAGAACGAAAGGAGCGACGATCACATGTCAACACGTAAAGGAAACAAAGGATTTCTGTTTGGCGCGTTAGCTGGAGGTGTGCTTGGATCTATCGCGGCGCTGTTATTTGCGCCAAAAGCAGGCAAAGAGCTTCGTCACGATATCTCCGTTCAGGCTCAGAAGGTGGGCGATAAAACAGGAGAGATCGCCAAAGGCATCGGTCATGGGGCAATCGAGCTTGCGGATCGGACGAAACAAGCGGCAAGCAATATGGCAAGCAATGTAAGAATCTTTGGCAGAGGCAGGGGAACAGAAGCAGCTGCGATCTCGGGAATCTCGACCGAAGCGGCGGAAGAGCTGGCTACAGGTGTCATTCATAATGGCGCCGATACAGGGGAACAAGCAGCCGAAGCGGTAGAAGCATCAAAAGAAGTTGCGGCTGAAACTCTGGAATCGACTGCAGAAGCTGTAGAAGAAGCTGCTGAGCACGGCACGGAATGGATGAAAGAAGTATTCGCTGAAGCGGGCGAGGCGGTGCAGGATCGATTCGAAGCCGTCGGCGAGACGATCGTGGAAGCTGCTGACGCGGAACCGTATAAGAAATAAGCTGAGCTGTATGAGCGGCACTAAGCCGCAAAGAGCCGAACACCGTTCCACTCCCTGGATGGAATGGGCGATTCGGCTCTTTGCCATGTTCGCAGGATGGGATGCATGCGACTAACGATTCTTGAACGTTAACCTATTATGCGTTAAGATGTAGGTACATTTTCGATGGGGTTATCATATGCTATGGTAATTTTGACCCCTATCTTCTTCGTCCTACATCCCAGTCCAAGAAAGCGGTGTGTTTGTGCAGCATCCGATAGCAATACTAGATTCAGGCGTTGGCGGTCTTACCGTAGTGAAGGAAGTCATGCGCCAACTGCCACGCGAGAAAATCATTTATTTTGGCGATACGGCAAGAACGCCTTACGGGCCGCGTTCGGCGGAGGAAGTGCAAGCATTTACAAGGGAAATCGTCGATTATCTTATACAATTCCAGCCCAAAATGATCGTTATCGCCTGTAATACGGCCACAGCCGTCGCCTTATACGACATTCGCTCGCGAGTGTCAATCCCGGTCGTAGGCGTCATTAATCCAGGCGCAAGGGCGGCTATTGGGCGCACGACCACCGGTTGGATCGGCGTCATTGGCACTGCCGGTACGATTAACAGCGGTGCTTACGAGAATGCGTTGCGCGAGTTGACGCCGAATGTACAGGTCGTGAGCGAGGCCTGCCCGAAATTCGTTCCGCTCGTGGAGCAGGGCAACTTCCGCTCTCAAGAAACCTATGAGGTTGTACGCTCGTCAATCGAGCATTTACGGACTTATCCCATGGATTGCCTCATTCTCGGCTGCACGCATTATCCCTTCCTGTCGGAAACGATATCCGAGGTAATGGGCAGCGAAGTTACGCTGATCAGCTCCGCCGAGGAGACTGCGCGCGAGATCAGCACCATTTTGCAGGAAAAACGCGAGCTGGCGACCAATGATCCCGTCCCGGTTCACCAGTTTTTCTGCAGCGGCGACCCGTATATGTTCAAGCAAATCGCGCAGCAATGGCTTGGCGAGCAGATCGATCTGACGCCGGTTGTATGGCAAGTGCCTAATATTAGCTAATATCGTTTTTAAAAGCAAGAAGCGACTTTTTCGTACATTTGACCGCAAATCGGGTCAACTGTGCGGAGAGTCGCTTTTTTTACTGTGCGTTAGTCTAAAGAAGAAGAGTTTACGATATTGCGATAATGGTTGGAAGCTTCCGCGCATATGATGGTAAGAAACGGGAACGCAGGCAAAGGGTAAAGGAGTGCGGAGCTTGAATAAAAACGGATATGATGACATCGGATATACATACGAGGATATGATGGAGGAATGCCGGCAGCTTGCGATCGGTTCCCCCTTTATCGCGGCCGAGAGCATCGGCAGAAGCGTTATGGGCAAGCCGATTCTGGCCATGCGCGTAGGCTGCGGAGCTCGGAACCTGCATATAAATGCGTCGTTTCATGGCAACGAGTGGATTACGTCAGCGCTGCTCATGCGGTTTCTTACGGAGCTCTCAAACGCATATGCGACCGATGGACTAGTAGGAGGAGTCGATGTCCTGAGGTATTGCTGCGAATGGACGATCTGGGCTGTGCCTATGGTAAATCCGGACGGCGTGGAGCTTGCGCAGAGAGGCGTCCAGCCCAACCATCCTCTTTACAGCCAGCTGTTGGCCTGGAACGGCGGATTGGACGACTTCAGCGGCTGGAAGGCGAATATGAGGGGCGTTGATCTTAACGACCAGTTTCCCGCATATTGGGAAGAAGAATGCAAGCGCAGAGGGGCAACAGGACCCTCCCCGCGGGATTATCCCGGACCTTGTCCGCTTAGCGAACCGGAAGCGCAGGCTATGGCCAGGCTGACGGAGAGCGTGCCATTTCACGCAGTCATCGCGCTGCATACGCAAGGGAGGGAAATCTACTGGAACTATCGGGACTACGAGCCGCCCGAATCGGAGGCGCTTGCTCAGAGGCTGGAGCGGGCAAGCGGTTATAAGTCGGTGAAGCTGAGCGGCAGCGACGCGGGTTACAAGGACTGGTTCATCTATCGATTTAGACGTCCCGGCTTTACAGTGGAGGCGGGTTTCGGCGTTAATCCGCTGCCATACAGCAGTTTGGATCGCATCTACGAGGAGCTGAGACCTCTGCTGCTGGAGTCCTTGCGAATGTAGGAAAGGGTGGCGACGCTGTTTTCGGATAGCTTTGTAAGCGGCTATTGAGCTTCTGACCGTCGGGGCAGCTGCTTGCCGCAAGCCAGAAATCGCTTGTATAACCGTGGCCTAGCGCCTTGCTCCTCGCCCCTCCTCCTTGCTCCTGTAAGGCATCTCTGTGTTATACTTGGAACAAGAACGAAGCCGTAAGGCGGAGGGAGGTGCGGGGCATGCGCAAGCTGCTGACGCTCAAGCATTGGAAAAACACTTTCGCGTTCATATACAAGCTGCTGATGTCAAAGGAAGTGGCCGTAAGGGACAAACTTCTGTTCTTGATCCCGGTCATCGTCTATTGGGTCGTGCCGGATGTGCTTCCGCTAATTCCGATCGATGATATCGCGTTTACGATGATTATTGCAGAATGGTTTGCAGCACGGATGGGCAGGAAGTATAATATATCTTGATCTGGATTATACGAATTTATATTTTAAAGGCATAGAAGGAGCTGTTGAAGGATGCACTGCAAAATTTCCCGCAATGCGGCCAAGATGATAAAGCTGGAGCTGGACAAGCCCGAGAACGAAGGCAAGCTGCTGCGCGTCTACGTTACGCATGCACACGGCGACCATGCTCATTACGGCATGGGCATCGACGAGCCGACGGACAATGATGTCGTCGTGTCTACGGACAAGGAGATCGACGTTATTCTGGAGAAGGACAATGCGTTTCTGGACGGCGTCCGAATCGATTATTTCTACGTCCCGGAGGAAGGGTTTGCCGTTACGAATCCGTCCAAGGGCAATCATGGAGATCATTAAGCGTCGCAGCAAGCGGATGCGGATTGGAACGATGAGTCATGGCAACAAACGATATTAGAATATGCGACAAGTGCAAGCATATGCGGATGAAGACGGCGGTGGCCAAAATCGGGATGCAGGCGCCGGAGACGGAAGTCCGCATCGGCTGCAAATCCTATTGCGGGCCATGCGCCCGTTACGCCTTCGTATTTATTAACGGCAGATATGTAAAAGGCGCGACGGAAGACGAAGCTATCGACAAAGCAATGACGTACTTGAAGAAGTGAATTCGGCGGAGATGCTGCGGGAAGAGACAGGGGACGCGACGGCGAAGGTCGGCGCTGGTTTCTGTCTTTTTTCTAATGCGGAAGGGAAGAGGGAAAGGCATGCGGAATTTTCGTTCACAACGGGACGGCGCAAGAGAACGCAGTCGGTATTACCTTGCCGGCATCCTTGCGGGACTGGCGTATCTAATCGGAGCCGAGTTGATCTGGTTGCCCGCTCCGCTCGAGTCTGGCGGGGGCATGGAGTGGATCGAATGGATCGATTATTTGTATTATGGTCTGGCTGTCGTTCCTCTTTGTTGGGTTGCCGGATCGATTGACAGGGGATTGTGGAATGGCACGACGCCGGTTGTGCTCCGCCTGATCAGAATAGCTCTGGCTGCAATAAGTTTGGCTTCGGCAGGCATTATCGTCTTCGCCGTCGATAAGCTGGAGTTGCAGCTCTTTGGTATCGTGGCCTGCGCCGTGCTGGTGTTCGCGGATCTTCTCGTCAGCGAAGTCCTTCGTAAACGACGCTTCCCGTGGCGTAACAGCGCGCTGCTTGCAAGTACTCTGGCTGTACTGGCGTTAACGGCATGGCCAACCTCGTACAATGTGACGTACCCTGGCATGACGCTGAACCTGAATCGATACGCCGAGGTAGAAGGGGGAGCTGCCGGAGGCGTCATTGACGGCGTGCTGGTGTTCGACCGGCCGGCCGTTTTGGCCGACAGGCTATACGCGGCTTTTTTCCCGCAGTACGTTTTCCAGCCCATTCCGGAAAATGAACCTCCTCTATCGGAGACGTACGCGCAGGTTGTCGCCA
>NZ_BDQX01000458.1:380403-396804 GCF_003112455.1 Paenibacillus agaridevorans | reverse complement strand
GCGGCGGCGATAGCCATGGAAAAGGCGGGGCTCGGCGAGGGAGCCGTGCCGGACGGCGTACGCATCGTGGCCATCGTAAAGGGAAGCCCGGCTGACGGCACCTTGCAAGCGGGCGATATTATTGACGCGCTGGACGGCAGACCGGTTTCCCGAGTAGAGGATCTAATTACGACGATGGAGACGGCGGTCAAGGCGGGTGACGAAGTTCGGGTATCGGTGCGCAGAGGAGCGGCGAAGGAAGAAATTAACGTGCGGGCTGCCGCATCGGAGGATACTCCGGACCGGGCGGTGTTAGGTGTATCCGTACAGACGGAGGTGAAGCTTGACACGCCCAGGATCGTCTCGTACAACGACTACATGGCTCATGTCGGAGGTCCATCGCATGGAGCTATGCTGACTTTGGCTCTGATCGATCAGCTGACGCCCGGCGGCGTAACGAAAGGGCTCCGCATAGCGGGAACGGGAACGATCGAAGCCGACGGCTCGGTCGGCATGGTTGGAGGCATTCCGCAGAAGGCTTATGCCGTGAGTCGAACGGATGCGAATGTATTTTTTGTGCCTCGTGCGGGAGAGGAAGCGGCGAAAGCTGCCGCACCAGGCCTGAATATTGTAGCGGTCGAGCATATCGACGATGTGCTCCAGTGGCTTGAAAACCAATAAAACGGTCCAGCTCGACCGGACAGGACAACAAACGCAAACAAGCTGCACTTTCGGCCGAAGATTCGGCGGAAGCGTGCAGCTTGTTGTTTGTTGTACCAAGTTTATTAACGGGACATCTCGATGGCCTCAACGACGCCGTTCTTGCGGAAAGAAGGGATGAGGTCGCCCGTGACGATCCGATCGGACATGATGAGCGTTTGATCGGCCTCCGCCGTCTTGTCGAGGCAACGCGATACTTCCAACGAACTGCCGCTTGCAATGTCGAAGCAGCGGCCGTTCTTCTGAAGTCCGTCTTCTGGGGGGAAATAATATAACGAATCGTCCCGCCAGGATCCATCGCGTTGTACGACCATTCGCGAAGCTATTTCCGTTTCCGTCAGCAGCGGCATGCCGAGCAAATATTGCCGGCTCGTCGAGATGCCGAGAAGATGCAGCAAGGTCGGCGTCGTATCGAGCTGACCGCCGATGGTATCCCTGATTCCCGCATGCGCGCCATCGGGAAGATGGACCATGAACGGTACGCTTTTCAACGCCACCTCTTGAGTCAACGAATCCGACGGATCGTCGAGGAACCGATCATATAAGCTCCAAACGGGGATGGAGTTGTCGTGATCGCCGTATAAAAGGAATATCGTCGATTCCCACAGCCCTTCGTCCTTCAGTCTGGCGATCAGCTCTCCAAGCGCGGCGTCCGCATAATGCACGGCCTGCAAATAATCGCCCATGATCGTACCTTCAAGTTCCTCGACGTCCAGCTTTTGCTCCTGCTCAGGCATTTTGTACGGATGGTGGCTCGTAAGCGAGATCATAAAAGCATAAAAGGGCGAGTATTCGCCGGAAGCCTTGTTCGTCTCCAAAATTTTATCCATCGACTGCCTGTAGAACGACTTGTCGCCAAGCGACCAGCCCAACCTCTCGTCGAGCTCGTAATGTTTGAGACTGTAGAACGCATCGTACTCCATGTTGTTGTACATCACGTTGCGGTTCCAGAATCCGCCTTGGTACGCGTGAAAGACATTCGCGGAATAGCCGTTTGCCTTCAACGTGCCGGGCAAACAATCGAACTCATGCGATGCATATTGAATGAAGACGGAACCGCTCTTTACGGGGAGCATGGAGCAGCTAGTAGCGAAGTCAGCATCCGAAGTCCTGCCTTGCGCCGTCTGGTGATAGAAGTTTTTGAAAAAGACGCTGTCGTTCATCAGTTCGTTCAGGACCGGCGTAATGGGCTGACCGCCGATGGAGGCGCCAAGCATAAAGTTCTGCAAAGCTTCGACTTGAACCATCAGCACATTGCTCCCGGCGTAAGCGCCGAATAAAGAATCACGCTCCAGCTCTCCCCGAAGACGACCGCGTTCCTCGATCCACTGCTCGGTCTCGGACTTCTGTTCGGCGGTAACAGTCTCCGCGCCGAACCAATTAATAGCAGCATAACGATAGACATCGTAAGCATGGAAGCCCAGTCCGCCGGTGACGTTGTAGATCGTCAAGTTCCACCAATTTTTCTCGAAAAGTCCTTTGGCCCATGTATCCGTTGCATGATTGAGATTGACGGTAAACAGCATGAAGCCAATGGCGAAGGAAACGATCGATGCTCCGATCCGGATTGCGGCTTTCTTCCAGATGAGTCGTCCCGTTGTTTGTTTCGCCCGCAGTATCCCTCGCCCTCTCCAAGCGACGAAGACGGCGAACGGCAATACAAGGAACATATCCGCGAACAACCAGAAGTCGTAGGCGCTAAGCAGCGAAGAGATGCTGTCGCCAAGCGACTCCACCTGCCCAAGCTGCAGCAGCACCGGTACCGTAATGAGATCCTGGAAGTAACGGTAATAGATGACGTCCGAGAAGAGGAGGAAGGACAGGAGCAGGTTCAACGCTGCGAGAGCGACGATACGCCACCGGGTAGGGAGCAGCAGCGTCCAGAAGGCGATCAGCAGAACGGCGCCTGTCTCGATGATGGCATCCGTGCGGGTCATATCCATATATTGCACGGACAGCAGCGTTGAGAAGAAGTACAGCTTCCATACCATCGCGCCGGCGAACAAAATAAAATCGGCCACTGCCAGGCGATCCAGCCAGCCGAGAACCCATGCGAGGAGGCGGCCGAAGCCGCCGCTTCTGACAATCATATCATCTCTCCCTCGGCGGCAAAGGTCCGAAGAAGGAGTAAAAGTCGCATTGAATGCGGCCGTTGAACAGCTTGCGTTTCTTGTCCGCCTTCCTGCCCATATAATGCTCCACCTGCGTAGACGGGCTGATGGCGAATATGGACCATGTCGGATAATGCAGGGATGTCAGACCGAACTGGCGAAGGGCGGCTTCCGCTTGCGCATCGTCGCCCAATCGTTCGCCGTAGGGCGGATTCGTCAGTATAACGCCATAGTCGCCTGGCGGCTTCGCCTTGGAGACGGGCGTGACGCTCAGCTTGATGTCCTTGGCGAAGCCCGCGCGTTTCACTGCAGCTTCGGCGATCTCGATTGCATAAGGGTCGATGTCGGAGCCGAAGATCTGCAGCGGCACGTCATCGCGTACGGCATCGTATGCTTCGTCTCGAGCGTTACTCCACATCTCTTCCGTCAATTGCGGCCATTTTTCGCTGACGAAGCTGCGGCGGAGTCCCGGCGCGATATTCCAGCCGATCATGGCGGCTTCGACGAGGAAGGTGCCGGATCCGCAGAAGGGATCGTACAGCGGTCTCTCGGGGCGCCAGCGGCTAAGCTGGACTAGCGCGGCCGCCATCGTCTCGCGAATCGGCGCTTCCGTCGACGCCAGGCGATAGCCCCGTCTGTGAAGGCCCGAGCCGGATGTATCCAGCGTGAGAAGCGCTTCGTCGTTCAACAATGTAATTTCGATCTCGTATTTCGGTCCGTCCTCGGGGAACCACTCCGATCCGTACCTGCCTTTAAGCGACTCGACGACGGCTTTTTTTACGACGCCTTGCACGGCAGGGACGCTTGTTAACTGAGACTTCTGGGACCTCCCGTTGACGGGGAATTCTCCATCGGCCGTAATCCAGGAGGACCAGTCCAGCGCCTTCGTACCTTCGAACAGCTCGTCGAAGGTCGTCGCCTTGAAGCGGCCCATATTGATCAGCACGCGGCCGGCGGAGCGCAGCCACAGATTGGCGCGAGGGATATCCTCGGGTCCGCCGGTGAAGTTTACGCGACCGTTTTCGGTGTGCGTATCCTCGTAACCCAGCTCCTTCAGCTCGCGGGCGACGACAGCTTCGAGTCCCATGGGTGCGGTGGCGATTAATTGCAATTTGCTCATGAATGAACACTCATTTCCGAATTGATATCGAACGGGTGGCCTTACAGCATGGTGGCCATCGCCGTTTCTTGTCACGAATCCTATAAAAACGTACAATTAAGTATAGGACAAATTGCGACAATTTTACAAATCGAAAATAGAGGAGAGTGCAGAATGTCGGACATCGAACAATACGTCGACGGTCTCTATGAGACGGATGCCGTGCTAACGCGGGTGAAGGAGGGCATTGCGGCCGAAGGGATGCCTTCGATCTCGATCGCGGAGGGTTATGGCCGACTGCTGACGCTTCTCGTGCGGATGAGCGGAGCCGAGAAGGTGCTGGAGATCGGAGCGCTTGGCGGCTACAGCGGCATCTGCCTGGCACGCGGAATGGAAGGGAAGGAAGGCGGGGGTTCGCTGGTGTCTCTTGAGCTGCTGCAGCCGTATGCCGATGTGGCAGCTCGCCATTTGGCAGAAGCCGGTTATGACGGTATCGCGGAGTATATCGTTGGCGATGCAAAAGAAAGTTTGGCGAGGCTCAAGGAGCAAGGCCGTAAATTCGACTTCTTCTTTATCGATGCGGACAAAGAAGGATATCCCATCTATCTTGACTATGCGTTGGAGCTCGCGCTGCCCGGAGCGCTCATCGTAGCCGACAACATTTTGCTGCGGGGACGCACGACGGATGCAGCCAAGCAAGGGCCGGCGGTTCAGGCGGTGAGGTCGTTCAATGAAAAAATCGCGAGGGACGTCAGGCTGGAGAGCACGATACTTCCCGGCTATGACGGGCTGGCGATTGCAAGGGTGCGCGGCTAATGCGCATACGCATCACATCAACGTTTCAGGTACTAGTAATTCGTTTACTATATACTACACACCGTATTTCATCATAGATTTTGTCAGAGTATATCGAATTGAGGTTTAATAAGATGACCTTGGGGGAACAAAAAGGCGAAACAATTATCCTTATTCCGTCGCTTGAGCCAGATGAGAGGCTGTTGCTCTATGTACAGCAATTACGAGAATACGGCCTTAACAATATTGTTATTTTGGACGACGGTTCTGGCGAGGAATTTCAGTGGATTTTCCGTGAGCTTAGCGAGAAAGGATGCATTCTGCTTCGTCATATGGAAAATCAGGGGAAGGGTTCTGCGCTTAAGACCGGCTTTCATTATATTGAACGGCACTTCCACGAGATAGCCTGCGTTGTCACTGCGGATTCCGACGGACAACACGCTGCAGAAGATGTATATCGGATCGCAGAAGAAGCGTTGCTCCGTCCTGAAGCGCTCATTCTCGGGGTAAGGAACTTTAGCGAGGGAGGAATACCGCCCAAGTCTTTGCTGGGCAATCGGGTTACCTCCGTTATGTTTGCCATGCTTTACGGCAAACGGCTCACGGATACCCAGACAGGGCTTCGTGCCTTTGGCCCGCAGTTGCTTGCATTTATGCAAGGGGTTAACGGCTCTCGATTTGAATACGAGCTGCAAATGCTCATTTCCTGTGTCCAATCCGGCGTACCGATTCATACTCTCCCGATTCAAGTCATTTACGAGAACAGGAACGCGGGGACTCATTTTAAACCGCTCCGCGACAGTGCCCGGGTGATGAGGGTTTTGGTCTCCAGTTTTGTGCGATTTATTTCCTCTTCGCTTGCCGGCTCCGTAGTCGATTTAGGATTAGCGTGGCTGTTGCTTGATTTATTAAAACCCGTGCTTGGGGAGCAGGACTATATACGGATTTTATTGGCGACGACGATCGCAAGAGTTTTCTCCATCCTGGTCAACTACTTGCTAAATAAACATTTTGTATTCCGCCAAGAGGATAGCCGCGGAAGTTTATGGCGCTATTTGACGTTATGCGCGTTCGTCATATTGATTTCCAGTACCGGTGTATATTTCTTTCATACGTTGTTCTTAATGAGTGAAAAAATAGCTAAACTCATCTGTGATGCCATGTTGTTCCTGCTCAGCTTTCAGATGCAGCGGCGATGGGTATTTGCAGCGAGGAGGCAGCGTTCGTAGTGCAAAATGAAAAACGGCAAAATATTCTGTTCGTCGCCACGATGATTCTGATGTCCATCTATTTGTTATGGCGCATGATTTTTACGTTGCCATGGGATCAGGGTTTCTGGAATATGGTTTTCGGCATCCTGCTGATTGCAGCTGAGACGGTAACGGTGCTGACTACCTTCGAATTATTTCTTCAGAAGATGCAAAAAAAACATACACAGCTAGACTTCCCGAACATTGCGCCCGAGCATTATCCGGATGTAGATGTGTTCATTGCTACGCATAATGAACCGGTCGATCTGTTGTACAAAACCGTCAACGCGTGTACTTTTATGGACTATCCGGACAAGCAAAAGGTTCATATTTATTTATGCGACGACGGAGGACGACCCGAGGTCGAGGAGCTTGCCAGACAATTTGGAGTCGGATATCTTGGATTTCCTGAAAACACGGAAGCAAAATCCGGCAATTTGAATCATGCGCTGAGCAAAACCTCCTCTCCGCTCATTGCTACTTTTGATGCGGATATGATTCCGCAACATACTTTTCTAATGAAGACCGTTCCGTATTTCCTGGTCCCCGAGTTGACTGAAGACAATAGGCAATGGCTCCTTCGCACGGAGAAGAAACGGAGCGACAAGTCTAAATCGGGGAGACGCAGGTTGAAATTAGGGCTGGTTCAAACTCCCCAAAGTTTCTACAATCCGGATTTATTTCAATTCAACCTCTATGCGGAACAGGGCATTCCGAACGAGCAGGATTTTTTCTCGAGAGAGGTTAATATTTTGCGCAACGCCTCCAATGCAGTTGCCTATACAGGGAGCAACACGGTCATATCCCGGAAGGCCATGGAGGAGATCGGCGGTTTCCCTCTAAAGACGATCACCGAGGATTTTGAGACGAGTATCCGTTTGCAGCAAGCAGGATATATTACGTATGCGACTCAGGAGGTTCAGGCCGCAGGGCTGACCACGACAACGATTCAGAGCATGATTAAGCAGCGTATCCGCTGGGCGAGAGGCATTCTTCAAAGTTTGCAGAATACCCGTGCCATCTTCTCCAGGAAGCTTGCCTTCTGGACGAGAATTACCTATTTGAGCAGCTTCTTGTACTGGTGGTCCTTTTTTAATCGGTTGATTTTTATTATGGCTCCCATTTTATTCGCGCTGTTCGACTTCCAAATCGTAAATGTGAGCTTCTGGCAAATTTTGATTTTTTGGCTCCCGTCCTATTTCTGCTACAGCATGTCGATGCGTTATCTATCCAGCAATATTCGCAATCAGCGTTGGAGTCAAGTCATCGATACGATTTTTATGCCGTATCTGATTGTACCTGTATTACTTGAAACCTTGCACATCCATGAAAGGAAGTTCAAGGTGACAAACAAAAAAAAGGCCGCCGATCGACAATGGATGACCTCCCTGTTGTATGCCCTTCCGCATCTCTTCCTTCTTTTGTTGTCGGTTGCGGCGCTCCTTCGGTATGTGCATGGCAAGTATGGCCTTGCGCTATTTTACAGCAGTATCATCGTTTTCTGGTTGGTTTATAATATGATCGCTTTATGTTATGCTCTGTTCTTTATGATCGGGCGCCGCGCTTATCGGGAGACGGAGCGTATTCGGGCGCAAGAGGATGTAGTCATCCAATACAAAGAGAATAATCTGCGTTATGAGGCCCGGACCGTAGATGTATCGGAACATGGTATTGCCCTGTACGTTTCCCAACCCATTTATTTGCCACCGGAGTCTACGATTTCTCTGAACGTGAAGACCGAGCGGTATGAGGCGAATCTGAATGCAGTCATCGTCAACGTGAAGAAGGACGGGGAGGGCTGGCGCTATTCGGTAAAAGTTCAGCCGCTCTCCGAGATGGACAAGCGCCAATTCATGCAAATCATTTATGACCGGAAACACTCCTTGCCGGAGCAGTTAAATCTCTGGGATACGGCTTATGACGATATGGTTCGTAATGTGCAAAGACGCGTGATCCAGCCGTTCTCGAATCAGAGGAATATGCCGAGAATTCCGATTCAGTGTCCAGTCGTTTTTACCAATGGAGATCGTTGTACGCTGCGCAGCTTTAATTTCCTGTTTTTTTCCGCCACCGACTTCCAGGGCGATACGACGACCGGGGGGCTGGTTACTTTTTATACAAAAAGCAATATTGAAGTCATCCTGCAGCATACGCGGAAAACGAGATCCCGACGTGACGATATGCTTCTCTCGGTCGTCAATATTGACGATCTTGCGGAGCGAGGTCTTATCGATCAGATGCTTGATGATTTGATGCAATCGCAATCCGAGAGTGCAACTGAGGATTAGGAGAGATAGAAATGCTGATCACGCTTCAGATTTTAATGGGAGCCCTTCTGGTATCCTCCTTTCTGGGTTACATGCTGTTTGTTCGAAAAACACTTTCAATGCGATGGGAGTTTATCCCTGTATTCGTGTTTTCATCGATTGCCTGCGTTGTTTTTGTTGGCGGGTTGGCAGGGCAGCTCTTTGCGGTCAGCCTTGCCGTTATGATTCTAGGTGTGCTTGCGTTTGCTTTGAGTGTATTTGTCTGGTCGCGACGAGCGGATTCAATTCGGTTTTCCTTGTCCATATTCCAGTTTTCCTTTTTGGCAGGGAGCCTTGTTTTTTTGCTGGTGCTCTTCCAGAACCAATTGACGCATTACGATAATTTCTCCCACTGGGCGATAGTCTTGAAGGTGATGTTAAGTACGGATGCCTTTCCGACGCCGGCATCGGATCTCATTGATTTCAAAAACTATCCGCTTGGCATCTCGTCTTTTCTCTATTATGTGTGCCGTTTTGCGGGACATGCCCAATCGGTAATGTTATTAGCGCAAGGACTGCTTGTTTTTTCCTGTTTCTATGCCATGTTTGGCATTATTTCCGAGAAGAGACGTTTTCTCCTGTATGCTTTTTTAGGGTTAGGCCTTTCCGTGCTGTCCTTCTTCAATATTACGATTCGCATCACCAATCTGTTGGTGGACTTCTTGCTCCCGGTTTATACGCTAGCCATATTCGCGATTGTTTATCAGTATCGAAATAACCTGAAGCGGGCATGTTTGGTCGTGCTACCGCTTGCAGGACTACTGACGGTCACGAAAAGCACCGGCATTATTTTTGCGGCAGTCGGGTTGATCTTCCTAATCTATACATGGCTGACTCATTGGAATAAACCTGTCTGGAAAAACGCGATTGCCTTAGCCGGACTGATCTGCGGGTCCTTGCTTCCGTATTTCGGATGGAATTGGCGTATGGCGACCGTTTTCCAGGGGGTGAAAAATAAATTCGACGTTGCTTCCTCTGGTCTGCAGAATACGGAGACGGGAAAAACCCCGGAGCAAATGCAGGACATTATTTCACTATTTCTAAGATCCAGCACCGATCTGATGACAAGACCGGCGATGGGGATTGTTGCCTTTGAACTCATAGCTATCGTTGCTTCCGTGATTGCGGCTGTCGTGCTGAAGAAACGATGGAACTTGTGGAAAGCGCTGATTGCCCTTAATATCGTATTGTTGTTGTATTATGCCGGGATTCTGGGGTTGTATCTCTACTCCATGCCGCTCGATGAGGCGATTTGGCTGGCCGGATTTGAACGTTATGCCTCGAGTATTGTAGTACTCTTCGTCGGCGGCCTGGTGTTGTGCGCTACAGTGGATATGGAGCGTTCCTTTCATTATAAAATTGGCGAGTTGCCCGACTATCGTGCATTTAAAAGCGTCAAAACAAAAGGATATTACCAAAAAGGAATTATGGCTTGTACGGCTATAGCCGTCATCTTGCTGTTGTCCGAATACAATGGCATCCTCTCCATTGCAAAAAGCTACGAATCTACGCTTCCGCACAAAATAAAAACGGTGGCCGGCGACAGGTGGTATGAAAGCGGCCAAGAGGATAGCGGTAAATATCTGATGTACGCATCGGACACGGATCAGCAAATAACGAATTACTACATGCAATATGTAGGGAAGTATTTTTTATATGCCCCGAATGTAGACGGGATCTGTTGTTTCTATGAAGATAACATGGACAATCTTCTTAGCGGTTACGATTATCTCGTTGTCGTAGAGAGCGATTCCGAAGGGAAAAGGTTGTTTGACAAACATTATGGAGTCGATATGAAAACAGGAATCTACCGAATCGATCGTTCCGGGGAACAGGTGGAACTTACGCTGCTTTGAGGACGTACATGAAATAAATTGTAAGGTTGAGCAACGGAAGAAAGCGGAGCGCAGGTGTGCAAGGGAGACGACGTTCTCTAGCGCTCTGCGCTCTTCAATTGTTTTCTCACGCAATCTTCATGCAGCGGCGGGCCCGATTGTCATACTATTGTCATAGGAAGAGATGTTACGGCGGTTGTTAGGGTTTGGGAAAAAGGGCATAATGGAAAGCAGATGAAATTACATAGAAATGGGGAACGGGAATGTCTTATAACGACCGTTTCATACGGGCGAGCCGGAAGGAACAAGTTGACCGAGTGCCAGTATGGTACATGAGGCAGGCGGGACGGTACGATCCGGATTATCGCAAAATCAAAGAAAAATATTCGCTTCTCGAAATATGCAAACAGCCGGAATTGGCGGCGGAAGTGACAATGATGCCGATCCGCAAGCTGGGCGTGGATGCGGCCATTCTGTATTCCGATATTATGAATCCCGTGGCGTCGATCGGCATCGATTTCGACATCGTGGCCAACGTCGGTCCGGTCATCCATAATCCCATCCGTTCGGCTGCGGATGTGGCAAGGCTTACGCCTATCGACGTGGAAGGCGATCTCGGGCATGTGCTGGAGACGATTCGGATTCTGGACAAGGAGCTTGAAGTTCCGCTTATCACGTTTGCGGGAGCGCCGTTTACGATTGCGAGCTACTTAATCGAAGGAAGACCGTCGAAGAATTATCTGCGAACCAAAGAGCTGATGTACAGCGAACCAGCCGTATGGCACGAGCTGATGCAGAAGCTTGGAGACATGGTCATCGCCTATTTGCGGGCGCATATCGCGAACGGCGGCAAGGCGTTCCAGCTGTTCGACAGCTGGGTAGGAGCGCTGTCTCCGGCGGATTTCCGCAAGTTTGTTCTGCCGACAATCGAGCGGATCTTCGCGGAACTGTCGGATCTTCCGCAGCCGAAAATTTATTTCCCAGGCGTCAGCTCGGGCGAGCTGCTGCCGGAGCTTCACAGCGTGCAGGCAGACGTCATTGGACTGGACTGGCGTGTATCCATCGAAGAAGGAAGACGCAGGCTGGCGGGCCGCACAGCGGTGCAAGGCAACCTCGACCCGACTATTTTGACGGCCCCTATGTCCGTCATCGAATCATATGCGGCGGAAATTATCGATCAGGGCATCTCGGAGCCTGGTTTTATTTTTAACCTGGGACATGGTCTGTTCCCTGAGGCCTCTCTGGAGAAGCTGGCCGAATTGACGGGATTTATCCATACGTATTCCGAGAGGGCGATCGCTGAGAGAAACAAGGAGGGGTCAGGCAATGTCGGATAACGGCAACAAGATCGGCGTGCTCGTGATGTCTTACGGAACGCCGGAATCGATGGACGATGTGGAAGCTTACTATACCCATATTAGACGCGGACATGCGCCAACGCCTGAGCAGCTCGCGGAGCTGACAGATCGTTACGAAGCGATCGTAGGCGGCGTATTCCCGCTCCGTGAAAATACGAACAGCCAGGTAGCGGGTTTGCAGGACAAGCTCGAGACGATGGCTCCAGGGCAATATGTCTGCTACCAAGGGCTTAAGCACGCGCGTCCGTACATCGAGGATGGCGTGGAAGCGATGGCCAAGGACGGCATCAAGCAGGCAGTAGCCATCGTGCTTGCCCCGCACTATTCGACGATGAGTATTGGCAGCTATATGAAACGGGCGCAAGCCAAGGCGGACGAGCTTGGCATAGAGTTGGCAACCGTTGAAAGCTATCACCTGCATCCCAAGCTGATCTCCGCGTTTACCGATCGCGTAAAGAACGGATTGAAGAAACTATCCGTATCCAGCGGCGGCGAGGCGCCGGTGCGCGTATTGTTTAGCGCCCATAGTTTGCCGGAGAAAATTCGCGAGCTTGGCGATCCATACGAGAAGCAGCTGATGGAAACATCGGCGGCGGTAGCGGAAGCTGCAGAGGTGAAGGATTGGCAATTCACGTGGCAAAGCGCGGGCCGGACGAGAGAGCCATGGCTGGGTCCGGATATTCTGGAGACGATGGCGGCCCTTGGCGAAGAAGGTGTAAAGGCGATACTGGTGGCGCCGGTCGGATTCGTATCGGATCATCTGGAGGTGCTGTACGATCTGGACATCGAAGCCAAAGCGGAAGCGGCCAAGCTTGGCATGACGCTGGAGCGAATCGCCATGCTAAACAAGGATCCACTCTACATGGAGACGCTCGCGGAGTCGGTTGTCGCGGCGTTAAAGGTATAATTGAAAGGATGAAATAGAGATGCGGAGTACAGATACGATTGATCGAATTGTCATTATTGGCGGGGGGATCAGCGGACTGAGCTCCGCTTTTTATTTGCAGCGGGAAGCGGAGCGGCAAGGCAGGGAGATCGCCATTACGGTAGTGGAAGGAGCCCCGGCCTTCGGCGGGAAAATAAATACGCTGCAACGGGACGGCTTCGTCATCGAAAAGGGACCGGATTCATTCCTGGCCCGCAAGCAAGCCATCATCGATCTGGCGAAGGAGCTTGGGCTGGAGGGCGAGCTGACGGCGACGAACCCGGCGGCCAAAAAAACGTATATTTTGTTCCGCAAGAAGCTGTACCCCATGCCTCCTGGATTAGTTCTGGGCGTACCTACGGAAATTATGCCGTTCGCGAAGACGGGATTGCTGTCATGGGGAGGCAAGCTGCGCGCGCTGATGGATCTGGTGCTGCCCGCGAGGCCGGCGAACGGCGATGAATCGCTCGGCGGTTTCATGGAGCGCCGCGTCGGCACGGAGGTTATGCGCCGGATCGCGGAGCCGTTGCTGGCGGGCATCTATGCGGGCGACCTCAAGAAGCTGAGCCTGAAGGCCACGTTTCCGCAGTTCGCGGAATCGGAGCGGAAGCACGGCAGCCTTATTCGCGGCATGCAGAGCAATCGCAAAGCGACGGCGGCAGCAACGACGGCGACCGCAAAGGGAGGTACGTTTCTGACGTTTAAGCGCGGACTGAGCACGCTGGTAGAAGCGTTGGTAAATGCACTGAAAAGAGGCGGCGTGGAGCTGCGTTCCGGCGTTTTGACGGAGCGCATCGAGAAGCGGGATGACCGCTATGATGTCGTGTTGGCCAGCGGTGAGACGCTGTCTGCCGACCGGATCGTAGTGACGACTCCGGCCTATGCGGCTGCAGATCTGCTGGAGAACCTCGCGGAGGTCGGCGAGCTGCGCGGCGTACGGTACGTATCCGTCGCCAATGTCGTCATGGCGTTCGACAAGGAGACGTTCGGACTTGATTTCGACGGCTCGGGGTTCGTAGTGCCTCGTTCGGAGGGGCTGCACATTACGGCCTGCACCTGGACGTCAAGCAAGTGGCTGCACTCGAGTCCGAAGGACAAAGTGCTGCTGCGCTGTTATGTGGGGCACTCGGAGGATCAGGAGAGCGTCAAGCTTCCGGATGACGAGCTGATCGCCGCCGTAAGAAGGGATATCCGGGAAACGATGGGGATAGCGGCGGAGCCGTTATTCACTGAGATTACGAGATTAAATCAATCCATGCCGCAATACCCGGTAGGCCATGTTGAGCGTATGAACGATCTTCGTCATCGCCTGAGCGAGAAGGCGCCCGGCATCTGGGTGACAGGCGCTGCATTCGACGGCGTCGGTTTGCCGGATTGCATCCGCCAAGGCAAGGAAGCGGCCAAGCATATACTTGGTTGAAGCTGCTTGTCCCTGCCAAAATGATAGAATTCTGTTTCGCATACGAGAGAATAGATTGTATAATGAAGGAAAACGGATATGATGGCGCATCTATTCTTATTCGTTGCGAAGGAGAAAACCTATGCCATTGTCTAGATCCGAATCTCGCAGGAAAATGAAAGATACAAGAAGGAAACGGCAACGTAGATCTCTTATAGCGACATTGATCGTTGGCGGCGGATTAATTGGCGGCATGGGAGGCTGGATGCTCTTCGGTGGCGGAAACGAGTTTCTCGGAGATAAAGGATTGTTGCCTGACTGGATTGCCGATACAAACAAGGGCGGGGCCGAGGGTGTTGTCGATGGCGCCGGCAATGAAGGAGCACCGAATTCGGACAATTCCGGGGCAAAAGGCGAAGAGGGGAAAAACGTTGATCAGCCTGATGCCACGGCTCCGCAGCAGGCCGAGACGGATGCGCCGGCCGCAACCACGCTGCCTGCTTCCGGTGAAGGCGACGGCAACGCAGTGTCGGATGGCGAAGCCGTAACGATGTCATTTGTCGGGGATATGCTGCCGGGAGAATATTTATACCCGCTCATGAAACAGCATGGCTTTGATTATCCGTACCGCAACGCGCTGCTTTACTTAAGCGAGCCGGATATTACGGCAGGCAACCTGGAGCTTCCGATCACGCTGGGAGGAACGCCGATCGAGGGTACGCCTTACGTATACAAAGGGCATCCCGAGGTGCTGCCCTCCATCAAGGACGCAGGCTTCGACGTATTAAGCCTTGCGAACAACCACGCGATGGATCAAGGCGCGGAAGGCATGCTGGATACGATCCGTTATTTGAAAGAAGCCGATTTGGGTTATATGGGTACGGGCAGTAACGACAAGGAAGCTTTCGAGCCGCATTATGTGGAGGCCAAAGGTCTTCGAGTCGCATTCGTCGGACTAAGCCGCGTTATCCCTTACACGGAGCTCAAGGCAGACCGCCATACGCCAGGCATAGCGGAGACTTATGATACGACGCGTGCCGTCGCGGCTATTAAGCACGCCGAGGAGAACGCGGATCTTGTCGTTGTTATGGCGCACTGGGGCGAGGACCTCGCTGACAAGCCGGTCGATTACCAAAAGAGCAACGCCAGAACGTATATCGATGCGGGAGCCGATCTTGTCATCGGAGCCCATCCGCATGTGCTGCAGGGATTTGAGATGTATAAAGGCAAATGGATTGCATACAGTTTAGGAAACTTTATTTTTTCTGCGTATCCGAAGGGAACGGGAGCAGAGACGGGCATTCTGGACGCCTCCTGCAACAAGAAAGGCGATTGCGAGCTGAAATTCAACCCCATGATCGTTATCCAAGGCCAGCCGACTCCGTTGGAGGGCGATGCCGCTGCAACGCTGCTTGACCGACTGACCTCTATCTCCTTTGGCGCGAGGCTGGAGCAGGATGGACGGCTTGTAGCGCAATAGAGATAGAGGTCGGCATGCTGCTGGAAGTAGAGGGCTGTATGTCCGTGGGGATGCATCAGGAGAAGACAGAGTGAGCAAGTAGTTAGCTGGGATGCTTCAGGAGCAGACAGAGCGAGCAGGAAGTCCGTCGTGACGCATCACGAATAGACACAAAGAGCGGCTAAGCTGCTGGGAGAGGAAGATGTTACATGCGCAATCCGTGCGTCGCGCATCGGGGCTGGTCGGGCCGCGCGCCGGAGAACACCATGTCCGCTATACGGATGGCGCTGGAAGCGCCGGATGTCGAATGGATGGAGATTGACGTGCAATTATCCAAGGACTCTGTTCCTGTTGTTATTCATGATTATACGCTTCGCCGTACGACGAACGGCCGCGGAGACGTTCGAAGCTGGACGGCAGCCGAGCTCGCATCGCTGGATGCGGGCAGGTGGTTCAGCTCCACATTTAAAGGCGAGAGTATTCCGATGTTGGAGGAAGTCCTTCGCGAAACAAAGGGACGCTGCAAGCTGAATATTGAACTGAAAACGGACGGCATTCGTTACCCGCATATCGAGGAGGCCGTTCTGGAATGTATCGCCAAGCATGGCGCCTCCGAAGAGGTTGTATTGACCTCCTTCCACGCAGGGACGCTGCACCGCGTAAGGAAATTATCGAGAACGATCAGAACGGGCCTTATTCTGGATGCCTGGCGGAACACGCTTATTTATGAGCTGGGCGAGCTCGGCTGCGATTTCCTTTCGATTGGTTATTCTAGGTTAAACAAGGATCGGCTGGCCCAGCTTAAGGAAGCCGGCATCCAGACGATGGCTTGGACGGCTAACGACAAAAGGAGCATTCGCAAGCTGTCTTCTCTGGATCCAAAGCTGCTCATTTGCACCAATTTCCCCGACCGCTGGCGAGAAGTTATGGGTGTGGGAGTCAACTGATCAACAAAGTGCCTTGCCGGATGCAGCAGAAAGATGAGGCAATGCATGTCCTGGAGGTATGAGCAATGGTTGGATGGATCGACGAATGGTGGATGAGGCTGCTTGCCGGCTTGCTCGGCAGCGGCTTTTGCGCGTTTGCCGCGTACAAGGCCCGTTCCTTGTCGGTGTCGGGCGCATGGTCGGCCGTTACAATGGGGACGGGTTTTATCGTGCTCGGC
>NZ_BDQX01000458.1:380046-380263 GCF_003112455.1 Paenibacillus agaridevorans | reverse complement strand
CGCGCCAAAGCGAATGCGGAGGCGAAATACGCGAAGGGCGGCCGCCGCGACGCCGGCCAAGTCTGGGCAAATGGAGGCGCAGGCCTTGCGTTATGCGCCGCCCATGCGATATGGCCCCATGAGGGCTGGCTATTCGCGTTCATCGGCGTCATGGCTTCCGTGAACGCGGATACCTGGGCCACCGAGATCGGGGCCCTGAGCCGGACCGCGCCGCGAT
>NZ_BDQX01000458.1:341697-379787 GCF_003112455.1 Paenibacillus agaridevorans | reverse complement strand
GCGCGGCCGCAGCCGGCCTGGCCGGGGCGTTCGCCGACTCCTTGCTCGGCGCAACCGGCCAGGCCATGTATCGCTGCCGGGTATGCGGCAGCGAGACGGAGCGCGCCGCGCATTGCGGCACCGCGGCGCGGCATGAGCGCGGCTTCGCCGCGCTGACGAACGACAGGGTAAATCTCCTGTCGTCGCTGCTTGCGGGGCTGATTGCGTACGGCATCAGCCTGCTGCTTTAAGAGCTGCTGCTGCGCCGGTTGGCGAAGCAGCGGCTTTCCGTTTGTCCACCAGTAAAGCAAAGGTTATCAGCTTGATCCTCCCTTAACCAGATTAGCGGCAATTGACTTGGAGCAATTTGCAAGGAATTGTCGTTCGTCACTTGCAGAAAGTCTGAGTAGGAGTACCCTATCTTCAACGACAAAGGACCTCCCCTCCCGAAGATTATGTCCGGGAGAGGAGGTCCTTTCGTAACAATGTAAGCAAGTAAGCTAGTGTGGCTTTCGGCATTCAGCGCTTATGCGCCTCGAAATGAACTTGCAGCGCAGCCAAGCGATGGCAACAGTCGTCTCACCTTTGCAAATTGTTGTGGTGCATCTCTCAATTTTGTCGCGCAACCATCTCGGTACTTTATTTCGCCGCTTTCGCCGTCAGTTCTTCCATCTGCCCGATCAATTCCTCGAAGACGCTCATTGCTTGTTCGATCGGCTCCGGCGTGCTCATGTCGACGCCGGCTTTCTTCAGGATGTTGATGGAGAAGTCGCTGCCGCCGCTCTTAAGGAAACCGAGGTAACGGTCAACAGCCGGTTGGCCCTCTGACAAAATTTGTTTTGAGAAGCTCGTTGCCGCGGAGAAGCCCGTCGCATATTTGTATACATAGAAGCTGTTGTAGAAGTGAGGAATGCGCGCCCACTCCATCTCGATATCCTTATCGACGACCATGCCGGGTCCGTAATAGAGGACGTTAAGGTCGTAATAAATTTTGCTAAGCTCCTGCGGGGTCAGCGATTCGCCTGCTTCGGCGCGCTCGTGTACGATCTTCTCGAATTCCGCGAACATCGTCTGGCGGAACACCGTCGTCCGGAATTGATCCGCATAATAAGTGAGCAGATACATCTTTTCTTTTTGATCCGTGGACTTGTTCAACAAATAATCCATCAACAGCGCCTCGTTCAACGTCGAAGCCACCTCAGCCAGGAATATCGTATATTGAGCGTCGCGATAATTCTGGGTCGTATCCGAGTAATACGAATGCAGCGCATGGCCCATCTCGTGCGTTAAAGTAAACATGCTGTTTAAGTTGTCCTTATGATTGAGCAGCACGTAAGGATGGGTGCCGTAAGCGCCCCAGCTGTAAGCGCCGCTACGTTTGCCCTCGTTCTCATATACATCGATCCAGCTATTATCGAAGCCGTCTTGAAGAACATTGAGGTAATCCTCGCCCAGCGGCTTGAGGCTTTCTTTGATCGTTTTTTTGGCGTCTTCGTAGCTGATTTCCATATCGAACTCATCGACTAGAGGCGCGAACAGATCGTACATATGCAGCTCATCCAGTCCCAGCAGCTTCTTGCGAAGCTCCATGTAACGGTGCATTAGCGGCAGATGCTTGTGAATCGTGTCGACGAGATTCGTATACACTTCCTTCGGTATATTGTCGCCGTAGAGCGACATACCCAGCACGGAATCGTATTTGCGAGCCTTCGCGTAAAAAATATTTTTTGATACGTTCGCGTTCAAAGTGGAAGCTAATGTGTTTTTAAGTTTGCCGTATGTATCGTACATCGCGAGAAAGGCTTCGCGTCTGACGTCACGATTTTTGCTTTCCAGGAACTGAATGTAGCGGCCATGGGACAGCTCGACTTCTTCGCCTTGCTCGTTTTTAACTTTGGGGAACTTCAGGTCCGCGTTGTTGAGCATGCTGAAAATCGTCCCTGGAGCGGAGCTCACATTGCCGACCTGCGCCAGCAGCGATTCTTCGTTCTTGGAGAGAACATGGGCCTTTTCGCGGCGCATTTCTTCCAATGTATGGCGGTATTTCGCCAGCGATTCGTTGTTGATCATTGCGTCCAGGTCGGCATCGGACAGACTGAGTACCTCGGGAGTCACGAAGGATAAAGCTTCGCCCGTTTCGACGCTGAGCTTTTTGGACTTGTCGGACAAGGCTTGGTAGCCTGGTTCCGCCGTATCTTCGTGATGGCGCATATTGGCGTAAACGTACAGGCGCTCGACATGCAAGGAGAGCTCATCTTCCAGCTCAAAGCAGGCCTTTAGTTGCGCGGGATCAGCGAGCTTCCCTTGGAAATCTGCAGCCTTGGCCATGAGCGCCTTGGCTTCCTTATATTCTTTGTCCCATGCGCTTTGGGACGGGAAGATGTCCTCCAGCTTCCAACGGAATTTCTCCTCGGTTTCAGAACGCTTTGGCAGTTGACTCATCGTATTCCTCCTCGACTTTGATGGGATGGATTGCTTAACGGCGATGGCGCCGGATTTGCTCTGGTTCTGCTTCGTTCGGCTTTGCGCCTTCAGAACTGAACTGCCATGTACTTGCATAGGCATGATCGTCTGGGTTAGAGATACTGCGAGCAGCAGCTTCAGCCATTTCATTACTTCCACCTCCGGGCACAGTTTGTCGATATTATGCCCAGCCGGCTGTGAAATTATGTCCTTATGTACCCATTCGGAACAAAGAATACACGATTAGGAAAAAAGAAAAAGCGATAAGCAGAATCGAGAGGATGGCAAGTCCTCTGCGCATGCCCTGGGGCAGCGAATCGCGTTTAATGATGACAATGGCGCCCAAGCAGAACGCCGCGATTACGAATATTACCGTGGATGTCATATCCATGCAGCAATTGAAACCTCCTATCGTTACCTATGCAATCGCCAAAGCCATTATGTTGCTGTTTGCCGTTTGCGCCTCGTCGCAGATCGAGAAAATCCGAAGCCGATTGTTTCATCCAGACGAGGAATGCGTCAACGGCTATGGAAAATCGGCTTTGTGAATCGTTTGAATCGTTTCCCAGTAGAGGTGATTACACTTCGCGAAATGCGTCCATAATGGCCTGCAATTCTTCTTCGCGGCCCACATAATTTTCTGCCCGGAACCGGTTTCTGGCCCAATGCAGCATCTCTTGCCGGCTAACGAACTCGTGCGATTCCTCTCCCCATTGATCGGAGATTTCGCGAAGAACCAACGTTTTTCCTTTAACTTCTACTGTCAGCATGTTATATTTGTCGGTTTTGTAAATTTGATGTTTCTTGAACATGATGATGTCTCCTTCCGTTAGCTATTTATGGTATAGTAATCATCATAGCTATTCCTGAAGCCTTAATCAATACACATTGGCGAGGGAATAGCATATGTGCGTGCGGAATGTAAAGTTTCGCTACGCATTGGCGATTAAGCTTAGCCGAGTTGAGAAGAGACGAGATGAGAAGAGGAGAGGATTGTTATGAAAGAATCAGGTATTTATGAACAGCTTGGAGTAGCTATGACCAGCAGAAGCTTCGATGAATATGCAGCCATGTTCCAGCTAACGGAGAAAGAATTGTCGGCTGGTCCCATTTTGGATGTTGCCGCAGGCGGTTCTTCGTTCGCCGCGGGCGCGACAATGGCTGGTTATGAAGCGTTTGCGATTGATCCGAGATATCAAGGAGATTCTTCGGCCTGGATTCAGGAAGCTGCCAGGGAGATTGTTACTTCAACGGAGAAGCTGGCTTCCATTCAGGATCGGTTCGACTGGAGTTATTACGGTTCGCTGGAACAACACAGGGATGGCCGCGAGGCATCTTTATTGCAGTTTCAAACTGATTTACAGAGCAGCTCTGCTCAGGAAACCAATAGATACATAAACGGTCGATTGCCGTCCTTGCCGCTGCCCGATAACCGGTACGGGCTTGTATTGTGCAGCCATTTTCTTTTTTTGTACGCCGAGCAATTCGCATATGACTTTCATTTGGCATCGATACGCGAGCTGCTTCGGGTATGCAAGCCCGGAGGTCAGGTTCGCATCTACCCTTTGCTTTCATTGCGGTGGGAGCCGTACGATCGACTTGAGGAGCTTATCGAGGCTATACAGGGCGAAGGGAAGGCGGAAACAGCGATTCAAACGACAGGTTTGCCGTTTATTCCGGGGTCAATTCATTATTTGAACCTCCTAAAAAAGGGATAAGCTTTCTAAAATTGCATTTTTATTTTCTTATCGCTATAATGAGTTCACTCGCCGTCAGAAGGCGGCGGTACAATTTTAGGAGGTCATGAAGTTGAAAGGTACAGTAAAGTGGTTTAACGCAGAAAAAGGTTACGGTTTTATTCAAGTGGAGGATGGGGAGGACGTATTCGTCCATTTCTCGGCGATCCAAAGCGAAGGATTCAAATCATTGGATGAAGGCCAAGCGGTCGAATTCGACATTACCGAAGGCAACCGCGGCGCACAAGCGGCCAACGTTCACAAACTATAGCATTTGGCATTCGAGAATCCAGCATTAGTTTTGCGCGTGGAGGGCTCCTGTTATGGGGCCCTTTTTGAATTTTAGGCAACCATTCATACCTGACCTCCATTTCTCGGGATGAAACTCACTGTTCCGCCCAAGGAGGACAACTGCCTTTTCAGCCTGCTTTTATACTTTGAAACTATGCAGTTTAGGAAGACGTTGACGTTTGATGACGTTTTTTATAATGAGGCTCGCAAAGAACTTCCTGACGTCATCCTGTTGGAGGTCACGAAGTTTTCCTGTTGGAGCTCCTGAAGAAGCTCCAAATAACCTCCTGAAAAATCCTGTTGAAGTCTCTGAGAGGTTCGTGAAAAAGTTCATGGAAAACTTCCAGTTGAGCCACCCGGAGAAGTTTCTGTTGAATATCCAGAAGAGTCTTCTGTAGAAGCCTTGAAGAAGTTTCTGTCGAGGATCTAGAAGAACTTCTTGTTGAGGTTCCCGGGGGAATTTTAGATGAAACCCAATGAATACAATTCATCAAGTCAAGTCACGCATCTGAAACTATAGTGTACAAACTCTAAATTTTGATATAATGGCGGGGAGGTTATCAATATTTATAATTATAGTGGTGGCCTTGTTTAGCCTTGTCAAACGAAGGCCGTTCGATATGGACTATACGAGTCTTCGATATCGTCTTTCGAGCCACTATTCATTTTTCGAATCGATTAGGCAAATAGCTCGGTCATCACGTTTCTGAAATTATCGTTTTTGCAAACTGAAATCTATATATATCATCTGCGCGTAAAGCATACGCCGCTTATCTCATGTCATGGGATGGGCGGCGTTTTTTTATTTTTTCGATAGAAAGGATTGAATTAGATGAGAGTATTTTCGTTCGAGGATCAGTTTGATGTGTTTTTGCAGCAACAAAAAAAGGAGGCCTCTTCACGCCGGCTGGAAATGCTGGAACGAGATCTTTCGGGTACGATCAAGATGTTCAGGGAAGCGCTTTGGCCGATTTTTCAAACATTTGAAGGATTTATTCTCGAGTATGAGCTGGTTCTGCCTAATGGGGTGCATTTTTTTATTGATGTGTTTTACGCACCGTTCCGATTTGGGTTTGAGTGCGAAGGTTTTAGTGCACATGCCGAGACAATCAGCAGGGATCGCTTCAGCTTCGAGAAAGCCCGTATCCGTCACATGTTGCTCAGCGGCTGCGTATACATCCCATTCTCATGGGACGAGCTTGACAAGAAGGGGCTGCAGTGTCGGAGTTTCGTTCAAGAATTACTTCTTAGAAATAGAAACAGCTTGGCCATGAAGGAGCAATTATCAATTTACGAAAGAGAAGTGTTGCGAAACGCAATTTGGTTTCAGCGACCTATTCGCTTGGTGGATGTGTGCAATTGTCTGGGGAAGAGGAGAGACTTTGCCTGTAAAGTGATAAAATCTTTGGTTGCGAAAGGATTACTCCAAGCAACAGTACCAACCTCAATTAGACATCACGCCTATGTTGTGCAGCCAAACGCAATAGAGTATCTTGGATACACTTAACCAAGTAAGGCGTAGTGAGTCAAATAGAACGATGCCACCGACTTAACTCCGCCAAAGTAGCTCCTTCGAAGGAAATAGATCGATGCCACTAACATAACTCCGCGAAAGTAGGTCTTTCGGGAAATAGAACGGTGCACCGACTTAACTCCGCGAAAGTAGGTCTTTCGGGAAATAGAACGGTGGCACCGACTTAACTCCGCGATAGTTGCTACTTTGAGGGGAATAGACCGGTGCCACCGACTTAAATCAGCGAAAGCAGCACTTTCGAGGGAAATAGATCGGTGCCATCGATTTAACTCCGCGATAGTTGCTACTTTGAGGAGAATAGATCGGTGCCACCGACTTAAAATAGCGAAATCAGCACTTTCGAGGGAAATAGACCGGTGCCACCGACTTAACTCCGCCAAAGTAGCTCCTTTGAGGAAAATAGATCGGTGGCACCGACATAACTCTGTGAAAGCAGCTCCTTCGAAGGAAATAGATCGAAGCCACCGACTTAACTCCGGTAAAGCAGCTGCTTAATTAATTACTTAATTACTCAGTTACTCAGTTACTCAGTTACTTACCTCCCATTCCGCCCCAGCCAGTGATACAGCAGGAAGCCGATGGCGGCGACGATGCCGACATACATGGCGGCGTGGTAGAAGGCGACGCGGCCGAGGTGCTGGTAGACAACGCCGCCAATGACGCCGCTGATAAGGCCGGCGGCGCCTGTCCATATAATGGTATACACCGCTTGACCGGATGCGCGATACTCGTCCGGGATCAGAAACGAGAGATAGCGGAGCGCAGTGGAGAAGTAGATGCCGAATGAGATACTGTGCATAGCCTGTGTCGCTATAAACCATTGGGGATCATTAATCTCGCTCATCAGCCAGAGACGAAGCCCGTACATCAGCGACGCGAATGCAAGCAAAGGCAACTCGCGCAGCTTATGCCCGTATTTGCCGAGCAGAAACAAGGTCGGAATCTCACTGGCCGCCGATACAAGCAGGGCCAGTCCGATCAGCGTGTCGCTTGCGCCTAGCTGGCGCATGGTGACCGCGAGGAAGCCCTCGTACATTCGATGCGAGATGGAAACCATCAGAATCAGCACAAAAAACGTCAACACCTGACGCTGGCCCAGCAGCTTAAAGAAGCCGGAAAACTCGATTTTGCGCGCCGTGCTTTGATAGTCCTTGATGAACAGACTGATGAAGATCGAGATCCCGATTGTGCCGATAGCCAAGGCAATCGTCCATTCCGAACCGATTCCCTTTAGCAGCAGCCCGAAAAAGTAGGCGCTTAGCGCGAAGCCGAGCGAGCCGAATATACGAATGAGCGCGTAAGGCGTGCCGGTATGCTGGCTGGATAATAGAATGAGGCTGTCGCTTAACGGAATAATCGGGGTCTGGAAAAAATAAAAGCATGTCATGACGATCGTAATCAGGACGACGTTCTCGAGCGGGTACAGAATGCTCATAAGCACGAGTTGAGCAAACAGAAGCGCCACAAGAAGTTTCCGTATCGTCCGATATTTGTCGCTGGCAAGACCCGTAATAATGTTGGCGAAGATGGACACGGACAATCCGGCCGAATAGATGACGCCGATCTGACTCTCAGAGAAACCTTTGGTCATAAAATATAAAGGAATAAAGGAGATGACAAGCGACTGCGTGGCGAAAGTCGAGAAGTTGAAGGCGCGCAGCGCCAATGTTTCTTGCTTGGCTGTTGCAGAGATTGTTTCCCCGGTGGTGACTGAATCGTTCATGGTTGCCGTTTCACTCCATCTCTCTATCTTGCGAAACGGACGGACTCCATATCGAATTGACTCCGTTCCGCTTTCTCAATACTAGTCTCATTACTGAATCTTCGACATTTAGTATACCATGCTTTCGTTCGACGTAGTTGTCTCAAAAAGAACCTTTGCCATGTCGCGGTTAAAGTCAGCTTTTTGTAAGCGCATTAGCGCTTGGAATTCCGAATTCGAGCAGGCTATCCAAAGGCCGACACTTAATTGTGGCTGGATTATTACCCTTCAAAATGGTACATTATTGTGTGGAGGTTGCAATGGACATTTTCCAATGGAACGACAGGCTTCGTCTACATATTCCGACACTCGCCAAAGATTGGGAGCAATATTCGCTGGAGGAGAGAACCGCGATTATTGCAAGATGGGAGCTCATACGCGGCACCATTCCGGACCGCGTGATGGAATTCGAAGCAGGCATTATTCGCATGCAAGCCGAGATGGACGAGGAAGACAACTTTGAACGCTGCTGTGAGCTTACATATGCAATCGCGGATTTGGCCAGCCGAATCAACGATTTGCATATTTGGTACAGGAACGATCAGGACGTAGAGTCGCGCCGGCATTCATAACATCATTCTCGCGAAAGGGGTGCGCCGTGATACTAACGACGCTTTCGGGAAGACGAGCGCCTCAAGGTCCCATTAAGCTCATGCATCGAGTCTACAAATACGTGTTGCCTGAAGTAGATGCCGAACTTTGCCGCTTGAGAGAATTGGCGGAACGAATACCTGACGACGAGCTGCGGACGCAGGCCTTGAACAGCATGGATGACAAAAAGTTTCATTGCCAAGGGGGCGGCGTATATGCCGCGGCTAACCTGGAATACCGTCATGTATTGATTCCGCTTATTGTCGCGCTGCAGACGATCAGCGATTATTTGGACAACCTGTGCGATCGCAGTACGTCGCTGGATCCCGAAGATTTCCGTTTGCTTCATCAATCTATGTTGGATGCCGTTAATCCTCATGCAGAGCTTCGCGATTATTACGAGCTTCGGAGCGAGAGCGACGACGGCGGTTATCTGCATCATCTCGTACGGACCTGCCAGACATGCGTATCGCAGCTGCCTTCGTACTTAAGTGTGCAACGGCATGTAGAGGAATTGGTCGCGTTGTATGGAGATCTGCAAGTGTACAAGCATATTCGCAAAGATATGCGCGAGAACGAACTGCTCGCATGGTGGGATCAACACAGTTACCAATATCCTCACCTGCAATGGAATGAATTTGCCGCTGCGACAGGTTCTACGCTGGGCATGTTTATGCTGTTTCTGGCAGCATCGGAGTCTCAGTTGTCCGCCAAGGACGCGGAGGCGATCCGCCGTATTTATTTCCCGCATGTATGCGGTCTTCACATTCTGCTCGATTATTTGATCGATCAGGAAGAAGATAAGCTTGGCGGCGATTTGAATTTCTGCAATTACTACGATAGCAAGCAATTGCTGGTCGAACGGATCGATATGATCGTAAATCGCGCGAGGGAGGACGTAAAGTCGCTTCCGGCATCGGGATTCCATCGGTTAATTATCGAAGGTCTGTTAGCCCTTTATTTGACAGATCCCAAAGTTCGACTCCAGGCCGAGGTGCGGGAAGTGTCGAAGAGACTGATGAAAAACAGTCCGCTCACGCGGTTGTTCTTCATGATTAACAGTCAATGGATACGAAGGCAGCAAGCCTGATAAAGACTAATTTGGTGTGGAGGAATGAAACATGACTGCAGTTAAATCTATTGCGGTATTAACAAGCGGAGGCGACTCCCAAGGCATGAACGCGGCTGTACGCGCCGTTGTTCGAAGCGGACTGTTCCATGGCTTAAAGGTTTACGGCGTGCAAAGAGGTTTTCAAGGTTTGCTTAATGACGATCTGCGCGAGATGGATCTTCGCAGCGTCGGCGACATTATTCAGCGCGGAGGCACGATTCTTCAGACGGCACGATGCAAGGAGTTTCTGACGCCGGAAGGTCAACAACGGGGTGCGGACGTGCTTCGCGAAAGAGGCATCGACGGATTGGTTGTCCTCGGCGGAGACGGCTCTTACCAGGGCGCCAACAAGCTTAGCAAGCTGGGCATTAAAACGATGGGCCTGCCAGGCACCATCGACAACGATATCCCGTTCACGGATGCGACAATCGGCTTCGATACAGCGGTCAGCATCGTCGTTGATGCGATCAACAAAATTCGCGATACGATGTCTTCCCACGAACGTTCTTCGATCGTAGAAGTTATGGGCCGTCACTGCGGCGACATTGCATTGTACGCTGGACTTGCGAGCGGGGCGGAGACGATTCTTGTACCGGAGGTTCCGTTTGATCTGGCCGAAGTTGCTGACCGGATGAAAAACAATTTTGCCAAAGGCAAACGTCATAGTATTATCATCGTTGCCGAAGGTGCGGCCAAGGGCGAAGACGTCTCGCAAAAAATTACCGATCTGAGCGGTATCGAAGCGCGCGTTACGGTGCTGGGCCATATTCAACGCGGTGGTACACCAACAGCGGTAGACCGCATTCTTGCAAGTCGTCTAGGTGATTTCGCCGTCAGAAAGCTGATGGAAGGCGACTCCGGCAAATCCTGCGGCGTGATCAAAGGCGAGTTAACTTTGACGGACATCGATACGGTTGTAAACAGCAAAAAACCGTTCGACATGGATATGTACGAGCTCGCGCTGCGTCTTTCTCAATAATTTTTTACAATAACCAAATGAGCTGTTCCAAACGAGCTGAAGCGTCATTAAGCGCTTTGTCGTTAGGGAACAGTTTTTTGTTTTAAAAATGGATGCAAAAAGGGGCTGCCCTTGCAAGGCAGCCCTTTCACAATAGCAATTATTCGTATTTGACGCCAGCGGTATATTTGTTGCCGGCATTCCAAAGCAAATATTCGGTGACGTTCGAATCTTGGAGGGCTTTAATTTGAGCTTCAACTTCGGCGATGCCGTACTTCACGTAATTGCCTTTGCCTAGCCAGCTTGCGGTGAAATCCTGTATCCATGGACGAATAATCGGCTTGAGCTCGCCGGTGTTCTGGAGCTTCTCGTGCGTATCGTCCATAGCTCCCTTGATCGTCTCGTAAGGACTGCGATCCGGCGTCTTCTGGTTGAACCAGCCCGTGCTGTAGTGGCTGGGATAGATCATGGGCGAGATCACATGTACGTCATTCGAAATTTTGACGAAATCCTGACCGATGCCTTCGGCAGCCGGCACGGATGCCGCGTAACCGAAAATATCGACGGAAACGCGTACGCCAAGCGGCTCCAGCTGTTCGCGAGCGTACTTGACGAATCCAGCTACCGCATCTACGCGGCTTTGCTCCGTCTTGTTAAACGTGAGCGTATCGGCGCGGTTTTCGAATCCTTCCGGAAAACGAACGTAGTCGAACTGGATTTCCTTGAAGCCGAGTTTCGTGGCTTCCTTGGCTAGCGCGACGTTGTATTCCCACACTTCCTGGCGGTATGGATTGACGAAGCTTTCGCCGCGGCCATTTTTCCATATCGTACCGTCGGGCTGCAGGAACGACAGCTCCGGACGTTTGACGGCAAGCACGGTGTCCTTAAAAACGACAATACGCGCAATAGGGTAGATTTCATGCTGCTTGAGGGTATCCATAAGACCATTAATATCGGAAATATATTTTTTGGCGGTACCGATTTCCAGCAGCTCGGGCGTCGTTGTCGGGTATGTAATATATCCGTTGTCGTCCTTTAGATCGATAACCATGCTGTTCAGTTCGGTATCGTCAACAAGCTTGAGCAACGATTCCATGCGGGAACCGCCCGCGCTATGCGCTGTGACGTAGATCCCCTTGATAGGCGGCGTATCAGGCTGAGGATCCTGCTTCGCCTGACCGGGCATCATTCCTCCGCCTCCCGGAGGCTCCTCTCCCGTTACGATCGGCGCATTCGGCTGTACGATCGTTTCTCCGGCTGATGCATTTAGATAGGCGACAGCAAGCTGTTTGGCATCGCCATGCGCGTCTCCTTGTCCGGTAAGCAAGCCGTAAAGCAGCATAATTGTAGATACAATGATGTCCATTGAGCTCTCTCCCGTCATTTTATAGGATCGTATCAGTAATCCCCATACTTAACCTCTATGTCTAGGAATGAAACCTGGTGCGCCGACAAAGGACGGCGCGGCCGCAAAGCCAACTAAGCTTCACCTTTTGTATCCGATTATAAGCCACTTCGTTGGATGGGTCATCTCTTTTTTGTTCTAATGGGAGACAAAAAACCAGTCGACAACGAGATCGACTGGCAGTGCGGTTATACCGATATCCCATAACCAAGCCTATTCATTGTAACATCGTCTGTTTCTGCCCGTTGCAGATGCTGTGCTGTACAATTTCCATGACGTCTCCCGGCTCAAGAACAGCGAGGCCGTCACGAAGGACGATACGGAGATCCAACTCACGGGAAGTGAGGTAAGGACTAAGCTCCGGGGCAAGCCTTTCGACAATTTGAGACAATTTGACCGTTTCCATATCCACTCAGCATCACCCTTTCATCCTAATAGTCAATTAGAAAGCAAGAAGGGGAAAACGATTGGTAAAGAAACTAACGTTTGGGATACACACATTATAACAGCTTCGCTTTCAAAAACATAGCAATTGTTAACAACTTCCGCTTCCGCGGAGATCAGCTCGGGTTCGGCCTCCGAAAGTCTCCGACGACGCCAACGGTTTCCACAATATTAATGAAAGCGTGCGGGTCGATGGTAATGATGGTTTTGCACAAATCCGCCACTTCGAATTTCGTGCGTACGGTCATCAGCATGTCCCTCTCGGCCGAGGAGTAGGCTCCTCGCGTCTTGATTATGGTAATGCCTCTGGGATGGGACAGCAGCTTCTGGCGGAGCTCCTCCGTCTTCGTTGTAATGATAAATACCGTCACTTTAATATGCCGCACATGGATAAGATCTACAACCTTGCCCGCGGAAAAAATCGCAATAAGCGAATACAGCGCCAGGTCCCAGTTCTTGGTGAAGAAGATTAGGATCGCGATGACGCCCGCATTTAACAGAAAGATGATCATTCCTACGGGCAGATCGCGTCTCTTTGTAACAATGGAGGCAACAACGTCGAAACCGCCGGAGGAGCCTCCGTACCTGAGCGCAAGTCCGCTGCCGAAGCCGACGATGACCCCGCCGAACACCGCGCCTAACAAAATATCGTCAGCCGTATGTATGACGGGAACCACTCTCAGGAAAAAGGTTGCTGCGGCGACGGAGTAAATGCTCCAAATGACGAAGCGTCTCCCTAACATGAACCATCCCCATACCAATACGGGTATATTCAAAAGAAGATACAGCCAGGCGACATTGCCGCCGGTGATATAACTGATCATCATGGAGATGCCGGACAAGCCGCCGCTAAGCAATTGGTGGGGAATGAGAAACATGTTGAACCCGATCGCAACTAACAACGCGCCGATCGTCATGGTCGGTATTGTGAGCAGATAACGCCTTTTTGTTGCCTGCAATGTAATCGCCCCCTTATCCAGAATTGAAGTATTATAGCTCCTTGTTAGTATGGCATTGTTCGCTTAACTGGTATTCGGGGATGTTTCTGTGCTATAATGGTTTGGATATTCTTAAGAAGGCTGTAGATAGAAGGAGTTTGAGAAAAGTTTGAAAACATTTGCTGAATTTGGTTTAGAACCAAAAGTGTTGCAAGCAATAACGGAGTTGGGGTTCGAAGAGTCAACCCCTATTCAAGACAAATCGATCCCATACGCAATGGCGGGACGGGATTTGATTGGTCAGGCCCAGACAGGTACGGGCAAGACGGCGGCATTCGGTATTCCGCTCATTAACAAAATTCCGGTAAGCGAGGATCGCATTGTTGCCTTAATTATGACGCCGACCCGTGAACTCGCTATTCAGGTGGCTGACGAGATCGGGAAGCTCACGCGATACAAGGGCCTTCGTTCGCTGCCAATCTATGGCGGACAAGAAATTGGACGTCAGATTCGCGCGCTCAAGAAGCGCCCGCAGATTATTATCGGAACGCCAGGACGCTTGCTGGATCACATCAACCGCAAGACGATTCGTCTGGAAGATGTACAAACAGTCGTGCTTGACGAAGCGGACGAAATGCTGGACATGGGCTTCATGGAGGACATCCAAACCATCCTTAAGCTTGTTCCGGAAGAGCGTCAAACGATGTTGTTCTCGGCTACGATGCCGATCAACATCCAGAAGCTTGCTCAGCAATTCCTGAAGGAGCCTGAGCATGTCTCGGTTATTCCAAAGCAAGTAACGGCACCTTCGATCGAACAATCGTATATCGAAGTTCACGAGCGTCAGAAGTTCGAAGCGCTTAGCCGCTTGCTGGACATGGAGTCTCCAGAGCTGGCTATCATTTTCGGCCGCACCAAGCGCCGCGTTGACGAGCTGAGCGAAGCGCTGCAGAAGCGCGGTTACTCTGCCGACGGCCTGCATGGCGACTTGTCGCAAAACCAGCGCGATAACGTTATGCGCAAGTTCCGCGACGGCAGTATAGACGTCCTGGTAGCAACGGATGTCGCGGCTCGCGGTCTTGACGTATCCGGCGTAACGCATGTAATCAACTTCGACTTGCCGCAAGATCCAGAGAGCTATGTTCACCGGATCGGCCGTACGGGCCGCGCGGGCAAAGAAGGTACGGCATGGTCGTTCGTAACGCCTCGCGAGATCGACCACTTGCACTTCATTGAGCGTATTACGCGCCAGCGCATGAACCGCAAGCCGCTGCCTAGTATCGCGGAAGCAATCGAAGGCAAGCAGCGCATTACGGCCGAACGTATGCTGGAAGTTGTACAGAACGAGGAATTTTCGGAGTACAAGCCTATCGCGATTCAATTGCTGGAGCAATATGATTCCGTTCATCTCCTTGCTGCGGCAGTCAAGCTGCTCACAGGCGAGAAGAAGGATGTGAGCATCGAGCTTACGCCGGAAGAGCCGCTTCGCGCGAAGAAACGTCGCCCGGACATTCGCTCCAATGGACGCCCGTTCAACCGTGGGGCTTCCTCCTACGGCGGCAACCGCAGCGGCGGGTCCACCAGCGGCGGCGGTTATCGCGGTCGTGACGACCGTCGTTCGGGAAGCAGCAGTTCGTCGCGCGGCAACTACGAAAGCCGTGGAAGCTACGGCGGCGGATATGGCGGCAAGCGGAGCAGCGAAGGCCGCAGCAGCGAGAGCCGTCGTCCGAAGTCCGATGATTACGGCAACAACTAAGCATTCCATACGGTCCGGAGATCATGTCCTAGACTAGCACGAGCAAACAAACCGGGGAAGTCCGTGACGCCTAACGGGCATCCCGGACTTCCCCGGTTATTTGTTAGTCAGCCCAATAAAAATGACTGCTGAAGTATGAGTAGTAAAAATCGTTTTCGTATTATCCGTAACAAGGTCGCAACTATTACAGCGTTGGAGGCAGATCAGATGGAGCCAAGAGGATTAATGGGGGGATTCTACAGAATCTCCGAATGGATTATGAGGCTTGCCGTAATCAATTTATTGTGGATAGTTTGCTCCATACCATTCGTCTTTTTCGGATTGACGATGTTTATTGCTCCACAATCCGGCGCAACCGAGCAAGATATGTTAGGCAGCCTGTATACTTCGCTCATTTTGATGGCGATAGTAGCTCCGTTCACATTCTTTCCCGCAACGGCAGCGATGTTCGCAGTAGCCCGCAAATGGGTAACGGGCGAGACGGATGTTTCTCTGTTCAAAACTTATTTCCGCGGGTACAAAGAGAATTACAAGCAGAGCATGATAGGCGGAATCTTGTATACGCTTTTATTCGTCATTATGATAGTCGACTTTATCGTGTACAGGGAGCAGCTTAATATTCTGTCGTATATCTTTATCGCGTTCCTTGCGCTGCTTGGCGTATCGATCTTTAATTTCTTCTCGATGCTCGTTCATTATCATATGAAGACGTTCCAACTGATGAAGAATGCGATTCTGATCACGATCGGCAAGCCGTTTCGCTCGCTCTCTACGGCTATTATGTGCGGTCTGGTCATCTATATCAGCTTCTTTCAGTTCACGTTCCTCATTCCGTTTTTTATGGGCAGCATCGTGGCGTACCTAGCGTTCTGGAACTTCAATATCATCTACACGAAACTTCAGGAGCAGGCTGAGAAGCTGAAGAGATCTGAAGAGGAAGAAGCCGAGGAAGCCGCGGAGATGGATCGTGAAGACCTCGTGAAGGATGAGTACAAAGAGGCAAACAGAGAAGCGGACAAAGAAGGAAGCAAATAACATTGCCGTTTGACGTTTACTTTTCCCTTACTTAGGACTATAATAGCTTTACATCCTGCGATGTTCGTCACGGTCCTTCGTTGTTTTGAACCAATGGCTGTTTCACGGGAGACCTAAATCGCCAAGCGGCTGTCATGCCCTCGAAAAGGGACTTCAAAAGCGTGGCTGCGGACACCCACCTGCGAGAGCGGGTTCAGAAACATGTGGATCGGACGGCATAGGCGGGTTCCTAACGTAAAAAGAGAGCGATCGTCTGGCAAAATCCGGCGAAAGCTCTTTTTTCATATGTGAAAACATGGTATGATAAATAGTAATGCAGATAGACGCTAGAGGGGGAGATCGTTGTTGTTGAAGCGGACCTTAATCGGGCTGCTGCGCAGTCATGAACAGACAGGCGACAGAGCTAAGGATCCATTGCTGAAATCACATCTCTACAAGCTGTCGAAGGACAAGGCTTGGGAGGAAGTCGTATCCACGCTCAAGAAGATGCAAGGGTATAAGCTGCTTCACGAGGTTCAATCGGTAGGCGAGATTGTACTTGAGAAGCGTACAGCATTCGGCAGGACGATGGATATTACGGTTTCTGTCATCAGCGTGAACCCGCTTACGTCGGCGGTAGATATTTATTCCGCGTCTCGCGGATCGTTAGGCGACCTGGGTTCTAATTATCGCGTCATACTTGATTTGTACCGCACGCTTGACAAGAAGCTCGCCGCGGTTAGGGTAACCTCCTGATAATGCAATCAAGGGCTTCACATTTCTATATGAAAACGAAACAAAGCGAGGAAGGGTCGCCCTTCACTCGCTTTGTTTGCGGAAATCAGCTATTAGAGGTAGTTCAAAAAGTCCGCTTTTGATCACGAAGTATAGCACGAAGCTTACTCGACATCGAATATGGAACGCAAGCGAAACTAGGCGTATGCTTTCGAAGTATGTTTCCTCCGGAAACATTGCAGGTGCTCACGTAGCTTCCACTACGCTCCGCTCCTCAGTTTCTACTTACATTCCATCTTCTCGATGCTGAAAACCGAACTTTTTGAACTCGCATTTATTCGTGTAACTTAAAGTCGTTACTTACGTATTATACGAGAGCCTTGACCGCTTCAATCGCCGCTTCGTAATTCGGATGTTCTGTCATCTCCGGCAAATACTCGACGTATTTGACATTGTTGCTCTCGTCCAGAACGAAGATAGAACGCATATCGAGGGCAAGCTCTTTAATAAGAACGCCGTAAGCTTCTCCGAAGCTGTTGTTCTTGTAGTCCGAGAGCATGACAACCTTGTCGATGCCAGCGGCTGCGCACCAGCGCGATTGTGCGAAAGGCGTGTCTACGCTCACTGTCAATACGACGACGTTGTCGCCAAGGGCTGCGGCCGCTTCGTTAAAGCGGCGTGTCTGTGCATCGCACACACCGGTATCGATGGAAGGGACGACGCTAATCAATTTCACTTTGCCGGCATAGTCTTGAAGAGAAACAACCTCGGTAAGCGATTTGTTAAGGGAGAAGTCAGGTGCTTGATCGCCTACCGCGAGTTCGGGTCCAATCAATGTGATCGGGTTGCCTTTCAATGTGGCAACGCCTGTACGTTCTTGTGCCATGTTAACTATTCCTCCTCAGGGCTTGTAGTTGGTACGACCTTAATTATAATCGCAAAGAAACACCATTGTCCAATATTTGGCGCGTTAGACGAAAGGCGGGATGGCGATGATCTTCCTCCGTTATGAAAGCTTCCGTTCCTATCTTCGGTATTATCCCGGAACGGCTGCTTTAATCGCAATTAATTTGATCGTGTTCATTATCGCGCAGTTTTATAAGGAAATAGTAAGTTACGGCATGTTTCTAGCCGTACCTGGACTCGATTCCTTCGGATTCTTGGAGCCCTGGCGGTATATAACCTCGCAATTCCTGCACGTGGATTTCGGACATTTCTTTTTTAACATGTTCGCGCTGCTCGTATTCGCGCCGCCTCTGGAATATTTGCTCAAGACCTTCAAATATATCGTATTTTATGTGCTGTGCGGAATCGGAGGCAATCTCTTGTCCGCCCTTGTCACGAATTTGCAGCATGACCCTTACCACGCGGCGATCGGAGCATCTGGCGCGATCTACGGCGTGTATGGAGCGTTTCTGTTTATCGCGTTGCTGCGCAAATCGATGCTGGATGTATCTTCGCGCAAGACGGTATATATAATATTGGCCTTCGGCGTCATCCACTCCATCTTTGTGCCCAAAATTGATCTTTGGGGACATATAGGCGGAGCGCTTGCAGGATTTCTGTTATACGGGTTGTTGGATAACCTGAAGCAAAGACGTCGACGATAAATAACACAAATATGGTAGGGCACGGGAACGGGAGAGTATATCCAGTATGGAACTTCGACAGCTATATTACTTCGTAAAAGTAGCAAAAAAAGAACATGTCACACAGGCGGCCGAAGAGCTGCATGTGGCACAGTCGGCTGTCAGCCGCCAAATTCACCAACTGGAGGAGGAGCTTGGCGTAAAGCTCTTCGTCCAAAAAGGGCGTAATTTGCAGTTGACGCCGGTGGGACAGTTGTTTCTTAAGCGAGCGGAGGCGATATTGGCCGATCTGGAGCGCGCAGTTATAGAAATACAAGAATTTATGGATCCGGAGAAAGGGGAGGTAAGGTTAGGCTTCCCGCACAGTCTCGGTATTTCGTTAATACCGCAGGTCGTGGCATCATTCCGCAAGCAACACCCTAACGTCAAGTTCCGATTCAAGCAAGGGATGTTCCCATCCTTGATTCGAGATTTGGTTAAGGGGGAGATCGACCTCGCCTTTATCTCGCCGTTTCCCAGAGAACATGAGCAGGTTTGCGGGGAAGTATTGTTGACGGAAGAGTTATATGCCATCCTGCCGCCGGGCCACGAATTGTCGAATCGGCATTCGATCGAGCTTATCGAGCTTAAAGACGAGACCTTCGTATTGTTCAGTGAAGGGTACTCACTAAGACCAATCGTGTATGAAGCTTGTCAAGAGGCTGGATTCGAGCCTAAAATCGGCTTCGAGGGAGAAGAGACGGATACGATCAGAGGGCTTGTGGCGGCCGGTATGGGCGTTAGCCTGTTGCCTGAGATGGCGTTGTTCTATTCGGGGACTCTTCAGCCGGTCAAGGTGCGGATAAGCGCCCCATCCGTGACGAGAACAATCGGACTTATTCATCGGAAAAACGAGAAGTTGCCATTAGTGGCGAAGGTCTTTCATTCTTTCCTGCTTCGTTACTTCCTGGACTATAACGCAAAGCGTGAACAATAATTGCATAACTTCGAACCAATAAGAAGGCCGTCCCGCATATTGCGAGGACGGCCTTCTTATTGGTTGATCCATTATTTTATTCGCGGTTCTGAGTGAACATCAGAATGTAACGAATTAGCTCCAGCAGGGATAAGAGCGCGGCAGCTACATACGTAAGGGCAGCTGCATTTAATACTTTGGCCACGCCCTTCGCTTCCTCTTGGTGCACGAAACCTTCGGTTATCATCAGGCTTCTCGCGCGATTGCTGGCATTGAATTCGACCGGCAGCGTAATCAGTTGGAAAGCGACCGCGACGGAGAAGAAAATAATACCAAGTCCGATCAAGCCGAAGGCGTTAAAGATAAACCCGCCGATAAGCAGAAACGGCGCGATGCCGGATGCGAAGTTAACGATGGGAAAGATGCGGTGTCTGGCAACCAGGAACGGATAGCTGACCGAGTGCTGGATCGCATGGCCTACCTCGTGACACGCGACGGAGATGGCTGATATCGTGTTTTCGTAATAAACCGGCTCGGACAACCTTACAACTCGGTTAATGGGGTCGTAGTGGTCTGTGAGCGATCCAGGAACGGGCTCAATGGGTATATGGTGGAGGCCGTTGTTGTCCAACATTCGACGTGCGGCTTGATAGCCTGTCAGTCCGCTGGTGGCGGGCACCTGAGCCCACTTCTTGAACGTGCCCTTCACTCGGAACTGCGCCCAAATCGTAAGGGCGAAGGCTGCGATAATTAGAACCATCATAAACATCTCTTCATTCCTCCAGATTGATGTGACTTCATCCGTTACATGAGCGAGCTCTTGTTCATGAGCAACATGAGCGCTTCTATGCACGCCGCTGTCTGAGGCATGATTCGCGTATAAAATCTGCCTGCCTTTCGGGGCCCGAGCTGCTTAATGACGGGCTCCAGCTCCTTTACCTCGCGTTCCAGCCGAGAAAGGTGCTGCTGGATTTCGGTCAACTTCAGCGATATATGCTCGTCGGGCGTCACTTTGCTCCATGAGTCCAGACTCGACTTAATCTCATCTAACGTATATTTGTCTTTTTTCATCTGCTCAATACGTTCGAGGCGCTGCAAAGTTTCATCTCCGTATAGTCTGTAATTTTTTTCGGAGCGCCCCGAAGGTTCAATCAAACCGAGGGAAGTATAATAATCAATCGTTCGAGAGCTTATCTGCGCCAGTTTGGCCAATTCGCCGATACGGTACAATCTCATCTCCATCTTTACCACCGCCCTATATGATTTCAATTTCTATGATAATAGGTAAGTAACCATACAGTCAAACGTATTGCTTGAATCGTATCCCATCTTCATTGGAGTGGAGTTCATTCATCCCGTATTAATGGATCCAAATATCCCTTCATGAAGGAGGGGCGTTGCTGTTTGAATTTATCGTGCAAGTAAATCTGACATGATGAGTAGAATCGGCCTCGATTTATAAAAAGCGAATAATAGATGTCGAGATAACATATTAATAGACAAAAACCCCACCGAATCCTAACGTTCGTACCATATTCACAGTCGAATGTTAGATTTTTTTTGAAAAAATGAAAAAAGCATATTGTCAAATGACCAACTGCTGAATATAATGACAATATGTCTTTCGTGAAATGTCATGAAATATAACATCCAAAGGAGTGGTCGTATTGATTAAGAAAACTTTTCTTGCTCTAGGTTTGATGACAATTTTGTTCCCGGTAGCAGCATTTGCCGAGGATCCGTCGGGTGCAACGCTTGACATGGGACTTAACTCTCTATGGGTTATGCTGGCATTCATACTCGTACTTCTGATGCAAGGCGGATTCATTCTTCTCGAAGCAGGTTCGACCCGGATGAAGAATGCCGGTCACGTAGCGGGCAAAACGATCTTTACGGTTGGCCTTGCGGCACTTATCTACTGGGCTTTCGGTTACGGCATTGCGTTCGGCGGCGACAGCGGCCTTAGCCAATTCATCGGTTGGGGGGACTTCTTCTTCGACCCTCAACTGGCAGGCGATGCTGCAGCAGGCGATTCCTTCCCTAATGGCGTATTCTTCTTGTTCCAGCTGGCATTTGCCGCGATCTCGTTATCCATTGCATGGGGCGGCTTCGCGGAACGTGCGAAACTATCCTCTTACATTGTATTTACACTGTTTTTCGTTGGTTTGATCTACCCGATCGTTGCCCACTGGATCTGGGGCGGCGGCTGGCTGGCCGAAGACGGCGCGCAAGACTTCGCCGGTTCCACGGTCGTTCACTTGACAGGCGCCCTTGCCGCATTCGCAGCAACGGTTCTTCTGAAGCCGCGTATCGGCAAATTCAACAAAGACGGTTCCGCTAACGAAATTCTCGGTCATAACCAAGTATTTACGGCATTGTCCGTATTGCTCCTGTGGGTTGGCTGGTTCGGCTTTAACGCAGGCTCCACGGTAGCGATCGGCGACGGATTTTTTACTTATGTAGCATTCACGACGATGCTGGCTGCTGGCGCCGGCGGTGTAGCTGCACTGCTAATCTCTTGGGCCGTAACGGGCAAAGCCGACATCACGGCTATGCTAAACGGTACGCTTGCAGGTCTCGTAGCAATTACGGCATCATGTGCATTCGTCGATCCTTGGGCAGCTGTCGTTATCGGTCTGGTAGCAGGTATGCTTGTGTTCTACAGCGTGAAAATGTTCGAGAAGCTGAAAGTCGACGATCCGATCTATGCCCTGTCCGTACACGGTATGGCAGGTATTTGGGGCACGCTGGCGAACGGAATCTTTGCAACGCAAGAGCTTGCCGACAAAGTCGGCGTTGGAACAGGCGGGCTTATCGATACTGGCAGCTGGAAGCAGCTGTGGGTGCAATTCGAATCTGTAGTCGTAGTAGGCGCGTTCGTCCTTGTCGCTTCTTTCCTCGTGCTTGGCGTTATGAAGATGATCATGGGCTTCCGCGTAACGGAGGAGCAAGAAATTATCGGTCTTGACCTCAGCGAGCATGGAGCTTATGGTTATCCTGAGCAAATGAAGAAACCGGGCCAAACGTTCGAAGGTTAATGAGAGCATTAGACGGATCGAAGGGGGAGAGCGGCGCATGGGCGATCCGGCACGTTCGCAGCACTTCAAAAAGATTGGCGCCGCCGATCGAGTGGGAGGGCTACGATGCTTGCGAGATCAAATACACGAGCAGATGGAAGCCCTTCTCCCTGTAAGACCAGTCGAACAATTAAATGAACAATTAAACGAGACGCATGATGCCTTGATAACCAAGGCGATCATGCTCTCCGAAGCGGACATGGCACGGATGGGGAAAGGGTCTCCCCCCGTGCCTTACGCCTATTTATTGTTCGGCAGCGGCGGGCGGAAGGAGCAGACGTTGTCCAGCGATCAAGACAGCGGCGTGGTCTATCGGGATCCGGCGGAGAACGGAGAAGAGGTCAAAGCTTATTTTCTTGAATTATGTCAATTGATTGTAAGCAATTTGATTACCATTGGATATCCGCCTTGCGAAGGCAAGGTGTTAAGCGACAATCCGGATTGGTGCAGCTCGCTGAGCGAATGGCGAGAGCGGCTGGAAGGCTGGTTCAGGGAACCTGCCTGGGAGTCCGTCCGTTATTTGCTCATTATCGCAGACGGAAGATGCGTGTACGGTGACGAGGGCATTGCCGAGGCTCTAAAGGATATTTATTATTCCGATATGTTAAACCATCCCGTCATTATTAGGCGTATGATCGAGAACACGATGCGGCATAAGGTGCTCGTTGGCGTTTTCGGGCAATTGCTGAAGGAACGGTATGGCGAAGATGCCGGCAGTCTCGACATTAAGTATGGCGCTTATATTCCAATGGTCAATTCGATTCGAATGATGGCGATTCAAGCGAGTGTAAGGGGAACGTCGACGCTGGAGCGCATACGCAAGCTAATCGACATTGGCAAGCTGTCGCCAGCCGATGGGGAGCAATACGAGCAAGCCTTCCGTTTCATTTTGCGTTTGCGATTAATGACAACGGAACAGAAGGAAGACGGTTTGTATGCAAACAACGGCAAGCTGCATAGCAGCAAGCTGACCAAAGAGATGACGGACGAGCTCAAAAGCAGCTTGAGGATAGGCAAACGCCTGCAGCGGGCGGTATACCGTCAGGCGATGGGAAGGCTGATGTAAGGTAAGGCGGTGGTCTCAATGAAGGAACAAAAAGGCGTAGGCCGCATGTGGAGTCTATACAAAATGGGGGGTGTCACGCCTGCCATCGCGTCCATGCTTGGCTCTCAGAACGCTCAGCAAATGGCATTTATTCGCAACGCCAATCGGGAGCAGCGCAAGCAATCTTTGCTTGAAACGCCTCTGAGGGAGCTGGAAACCGTCGTTTTTGATTTGGAGACGACAGGTTTTAATCCTAATCATGGAGACGAAATTATTTCGTTCGGGGCCGTCGTCGTGAAAGGCGGAGAGCTGTGCGAGACAGAGACCTTCTACAGCCTCGTCAATCCGCGCCGAACCATACCGAGATCCATTGTGGAGCTTACGGGAATCACCAACGGGATGGTGCAGGACGCTCCGGATCTGATGACGGCGCTTCATGACTTTATGGCTTTCGTAGGCCGCAGATTGCTTGTTGCGCATGCCTCCGGCCATGACAAACAATTCCTCAACGCGGCATTATGGCGAACGTCCAAGGTGAATTTGAACCATCGGGTTCTCGATACGATGATGATTGCGAAGTGGCTGGAGCCAAACCGCGATGGTTATAGTCTGGATGAATTGCTTGCGGGCAGCTGCATTCCGATTACGGTGCGTCATCATGCGCTGGAGGATTCTCTAATGACGGCGCGATTGTGGCTTCATTATTTAGATCAAATCGTTGAGCGAAACGTATTTACGTTAGGCGATTTGTACGCCTATCTAAGCAAACACTAGCTGGGCGGGCATAAATACGCCGTCCTGATGACGATAAGGCTGTACTACCGGAGCAGAGGGATCGGTCAAGGAAATAATCCAATATTGGAAGCCGGAATGAAAATGAAAGCCTTCGCCGTCGCGATTCGATGGAATCGCTGCGGTATTTGGGTGCGAGTGGAAGAAGCCGACAAGCTGTTGTCGGTTTTTTTCCATGGAGAAACAGGCGGCTGTCCATTCCTCCGGATCGAAGTAAAAAGATTCAGAGGGATGGGGGTGAATATTGCGAATCGGCAAAATGATGTCAATGGAATGCCGCTCTTTTTCCCGGGCGAGCACGCCGCAAGCCTCATTCGGGAGGATGCTTCCGCAATAGTCGAGAAGCAGCGTGTAAGCTGCCTTGGTGATGGATGTACGAGCTTCGTTATTAGGGTACGAAAGTGAAAGCGACATGACGTCTCCTCCCGAAATTGTAGCAACTTCTTATCGATAAGTAAGTATACCGCGAAACCCAAGGTGTTGTTAAGCTTTGGATTGCCGTTTCGGAGGTTTGATTGTTAGAGCGACGGCGATCAACAGCCCCGCGCTTAAGAGGGTTAGAATGACAAACAAACCCGTAACGGATTTATCGGCCATCCAGCTAAAGAAGGGAGGCCCAATCGCTACGCCAAGAAAACGAAGGCTGTTGTATAACGAGGTCACCATGCCTCGATGCGATCGATCGACGGATCCTGTAATAAGGGTATTGAGACAAGGGAGCAGCAACCCTGTTCCAATGCTGCACAAGGTAATAAAAATGATTAAGGCGATAAAAGCCGAATGCCAGATGGAAGCGGCTGTAAGGGACAATGACATCAGGCCGATCCCGGACAGCATTAGGACCTTCATTCTGTCGCCATTTTTGCGAATTCCCTTCCCTGTCAAGTAGGCCGTAATGACAAGCCCGAGCAGCGGAATGGCCAGCAGTCCGCCTTTGGCAACGCCGTCAATCGATAGGGGAGGTTTTTCGGCCATATCCGACAGATAGAACAAAACGCCGAATAAAATAAACAAGCCGAGCGAACCGGCCAGATAGGCGGTAAACAGCCATTTTCCTTCTTTGGCATAGATCGCCTTCATTTCTTTCCAATACGTTTTGAAAGGCGTGGGTTTGCCTTCATGTTTAGGTTCATGTATCAGCCATAGAACGGCGCAAAATGATCCTGCGCAAAACAGAGGAAACGCGAAGAACGGCGCATACCATGACCATAAACCAAGCAAAGAGCCTAGAATAGGGCTGATGACTTTCCCTGCGCCGTTGGATGCTTCGATAAGTCCCAGCGCTTCGCTTTCTTCCCCGTCTTGATAAAGGTCGCCTACAAGCGCCATGGCGATCGGCGCCGTGCCTGCCGCCGCCATCCCCTGCAATGCCCGCGCTCCAATGAGAATGCCGTAGGATTCCCAAACGGCGCCGAGTCCCGCCAATATCCCGGCACCGCCATAGATCGCCAGCGCGGGCAAGATGACAGCCTTTCGGCTCATCCGATCGGAGATATATCCGATAATGGGTATGAAGAGAGCGGCTGAAACGGAGAATAAGGTAATGACAAGACTGGATTGAAACTTGCTTAGCGACATGGCTTCCGCTATATCCGGGAGAATGGGAACGAGGATGGAATTTCCCAGTACAAGTACGAGCGGTACAGTTGCGAATGCTGCATATTGCAACCACGATGACTTAGTTTCTTTGGTAGCGTTGGATGTTCGTTTTCCATGAGCCTGTGCTCGTGACATACCGTTCCTCCCGTAGTCATGAACGCATTCAGCCTTAGCAGACTGTGCTTATGACGGATTTATGGCTAATCTGCCCATTGTCTTGAGCTTCCATACCTCGCGTGGTACGATGGGAACAATGAATAGGGTTAACGGAAGGAAGGACTTGAGTGAAAAAAACAGCAGCGTGGTTTTTCACGGCTTTTTTGTTAGCAGGGCTTGGCATCTTTCAATACATGCAGCAAGGCGCCGCAGCCGCAACGGAGCTGGCATCGCCAAGCGGCTTTAAGCCCAAGGCGGGATACGAGTCCGCTGCCATTACGCTTCCGGGTATGGACGAGGCTATCCATACGATAGGCGGAGGAGCCGGAGAGAAGCTGTTATTCGTCAACTTCTGGGCTTCCTGGTGCGGTCCTTGCGTGATGGAGGCTCCCGATCTGCAGAAGCTGCATGAACAATATGGAGATGTCATGGAAATGTATGGCATCAACTCTACGAATTACGATAAGGAACGTTCGGCGAGGGAGTTCGTGGAGGAGTTTGGCCTAACGTTCCCGATGTTAATGGACCGAGAAGGCACGATTACGAAGCTGTATAAAGTTAATAATTTCCCAACGAGCTTCCTGATTGACGGCAACGGCGTCATAAGGGAACGGATTAACGGAGTTGTTACGTACGCAGAATGGGAGAGGCTCATTCTGAAGTGGTCGAAGCCGAACGCGGCATAACAAGAAAGCAGTTAGCGGAAGGCGCGAAGCCTTGAACGCTAACTGCTTTATTTGTTTCATCCTAAGCCGTTAATGATTGACGAGCCCCAGTCTCTCCACGAACTCCGATTCCGTACCGTCCCCAGTTGTCTTGGACATATGAAGCAGCGCATAACGGATGCTGTCGAGAAGCGCCTCCCAGCTGGCTTCGATCACGTTGCTGGATACGCCGACCGTACTCCAGGTATTGTCGAGTCCGGTGGATTCCACAAGCACCCGCACTTTGGCGGCCGTGGCGTCTTTCTCGTCAATGACGCGGACCTTGTAGTCGGACAAGTGAATCTGTTCGATGCGCGGGAAAAATTGCACGAGCGCTTTGCGCATGGCGTTGTCGAGAGCGTTGACGGGGCCGTTGCCCTCCGCGGCCGTCAGCACGATCTGACCTCCCACGTTGATCTTGACGATGGCTTCGCAGATCATGCTTGCGTTCGACTTCTCCATATGGATCTTAAACGATTCTACCTTGAAGATTTGGACCACGTCGGTAAAAGCGTCGCGCAAAAGAAGCTCAAGCGAGGCGTCGGCGCCTTCGAATTGATAGCCTTGATGCTCCAGATCCTTGATCTGCTCCATAATTAGTTTCGTCTTCTCGTTGTTGGAGGTGATGTCGAGTCCAAGCTCGGTCGCTTTGGAAATAATATTGCTTTGACCGGCAAGCTCCGACACGAGAATTCTCTGCTTGTTCCCCACAAGCTCGGGCTCGATATGCTCATAAGTCTTGGCATCCTTCATGATCGCGGAGACATGGATGCCGCCCTTATGGGCGAATGCCGCGTTGCCGACGAAAGCTTGACCGACCGGCATATGAACATTGGCGATCTCGCTAACGTAACGGGCCGTTCCTGTCAGCAGGCGAAGGCGGTCGTCTTGAAGGCAGGAGTAAGCCAGCTTGAGCTGCAGGTTCGGAATGATGGAGCACAGATTTGCGTTGCCGCAACGCTCGCCGTAACCGTTCATCGTGCCTTGCACCTGGCGCGCGCCAGCCTGGACGGCAGCCAGCGAATTCGCGACGGCAAGCTCGCAGTCGTTATGAGTGTGAATGCCGATCGGCGTGTTCAGCTCTTCCTTGACGCGGGAGACGATCTCATGGATCTCGTTGGGCATAGTGCCGCCGTTCGTATCGCAGAGCACGAGCCAGTCCGCTCCGCCTTCCTGCGCTTTGCGAAGCGCTGCAAGGGCATATTCCGGGTTGTTTTTGTAGCCGTCGAAAAAGTGCTCGGCGTCGTACATCGCTTCCATGCCGTGGTGTTTAAGCAGCGCAAAGGAGTCGAAGATCATCGCCAGATTTTCTTCCAGCGTCGTCTGGAGCGCCGTATGGACATGGAAATCCCAAGCCTTGCCGACCAGCGTGGCCGCCGGTACGCCGGATTCGATAATCCGGAGCAGGCTGGCGTCGTGCTCGGCGACGCTGTTCTTGCGGCGCGTGCTTCCGAACGCGGTAATCTTGGCATTGAGCTTCATCGTCTTTACGCGCTTGAAAAATTCGATATCCTTGTTGTTGCTTCCGGGATTGCCGCCTTCAATATAATGAACGCCCAAAGCGTCAAGCTTTTGTGCAATCTTCAGCTTGTCATCTGCCGATAAGCTGATCCCCTCGCCTTGCGTGCCATCGCGCAGCGTCGTGTCAAAGATGAATATTTGTGCGGACATTTCTAAATGTGCCTCCTTCACAGAGCCTCTGATGGAATCATAATACATGATTATACCACTTTATCTTCCTAAAGTAGAGAGGGAAGTTGCAATTCCGGCCTACTATCTATATAGGGAATGCGGTATCTTGGCGAACAAATGTTTGTTGTTCGGCATTGACTTGAACCTTGCCTAATTATATGCTGAGGAAACAAGCGGTACAACCTAACATTCTGCAATTGGCGGTGAACTTGTCCATGAGCGGCGTAGAAGAGCATTATCCTGCCAAAGGCAGAGTAATCATCCATCTCGATATGAATGCGTTCTATTGCTCCGTGCACGAAGCAGAAGAGCCTGACGTATATAAGAATAAAGCAACGGCGGTCTCCGGCAGCATCGAGCAGCGCAAAGGCATCATTGTCACCTGCTCGTACGCAGCCCGTGCGAAGGGCGTCAAGACGGGAATGCCGGTGCGTCAAGCCGTCAAGATGTGTCCGGATATCATCTTGATCAAGCCGGACTTCCATCTGTACCGGAAGTACTCCAGAGGATTTTTGTCGATCGCTCGCGCTTATACGCCGATGGTGGAATCCGTCTCCATCGACGAATGTTATATGGATATTACGGGCTCCAAGCTGATGGGAACCCCGCTGCAGATCGCGGAGTCGCTGCAGCGACGCATATTGACGGAGTTGGCGCTTCCATGCTCCATCGGCCTTGCCCCTAACAAGCTGCTCGCCAAAATGGCATCGGATATGAAGAAGCCGAATGGCTTGACCGTCCTCCGCATTCGCGACGTGCCTCAAGTGCTGTGGGATAAGCCATGCAATCTATTATTCGGCGTTGGAGGCAAGACGGCCGCCAAGCTTGCAAAGCTGAATATCCATACGATCGGAGAGCTGGCGGCGGCCGATGAGAGCATGCTGATCAAGCAATTCGGAACCGTCGGCGCCTGGATGAAGTCGGCCGCGCACGGCATCGATCATTCACAGGTTAATCCGCATCGGGTTCAGAATAAGTCCATCGGCCATACGACGACGCTGCCGCAGGACTTGACGAAGCGGGACGATATTTTTCGTGTGCTGCTCAATCTGGCCGATCAGACGGGGCGCAGGCTGCGCAGGCAGAAGCTTGTCGCTTCAACGGTTCAGATCACGATCCGAAGGCCTGACATGACGACCATCACGAGATCCCATACCGTTCCGGCGCCGATCCAGACGACGGAGGAAATCACGAAAGAAGCGCGAGCGCTCTATCTAAAACATTGGATCGATGGGGAGCCGATTCGCCTTCTGGGAGTTACGCTGCAGAATTTAACCCCTATCTCGGAATCCGCTCTTCAGTTGGATCTATTCAGCTTTGAGGAGCAGCCCCGCAAGGAATCGCTAACGAAGGTGATGGACGCGCTTCGGGACAAATTCGGAGAGGACGCCGTTCTGACTGCGGGCATGCTTGGCGACGATCCATCTTCCTTGATCAGAAACAAACGAATTCGAGGTACATCCTTGCAAAAAGACGATACTTTGTTATATATTGATGAGTGAAGGAACGAGCCGTACCGGCATATTTGGATAATATATAATTGGAACGGATTTATCCGTAGATTATAAAGGAGGAGAAAACCATGGCTAAGTTTACATGGGTAGAGAAAGACACATGCATCGCTTGCGGTGCTTGCGGAGCGACGGCTCCCGACATTTATGATTACGACGACGAAGGTTTGGCCGAGGTTATTTTCCAAGGCGACTCTAATAGAGGCATAACCGAAATTCCGGATGACATGTACGACGATCTGCAGGACGCTTGCGACGGATGTCCGACGGATTCTATCAAAATCGCCGACGAGCCTTTCAACGCCGAAGGCTAATCAGACAGACGTAATTCCTAAAGCTCTTCGACCATTATGGTGCGGAGGGCTTTTTTTTGCGCGAGGTTATGCCGATATATTCCAAAAGAAGAGTGGAAATCGTCGTAATCGACCAGGAGGCATGGATGATGGAACAATCAAAATTCGATAAACCCGAAGATATTATATATTTGAAGCAATTCGTCAAAAAACATCCCGACAATAAGATGGGATGGTACTTGCTTGGCAAACATTACCGCGACGCAGGGAAGGAAGGAAAAGCGAATTATTGCTTTATTCAGGCCGGAGATATCTATGACGCCTTCGAACAATCCAGTCATCCGCTAGCCGTATCGACGAATCAATTGGAAGAGCTCAAGGCATGGGAGAAGCGGAAGAAGCGCAAACGTCTTGTTCGCAACGTAACGGTCATAGCGGTACCCCTATTGCTGCTTGCGCTGCTGATTCCATCCATCGGGAATCAACAGCAAGTACCCGGCGATGATGCCGTTCCGGCTGTCGCCGACGGGAGCCCGGCGCTTGGCGTCGTACTGGTTCCTCGCAAGGAGAAAACCCCTGCCGGGTATGCATTCGGCGAAGTGATGAAGGCCGGCGGCGAATCGCCGCCGAAAGTCATAGCTGCCCATCTCGAGGAGAAGGGGGGCTGGAAGCAATGGAACGGCAATGCAAGGCTATTGATGGAGATGGAACGTGGCAGCGGACAAGCGCAATTCGAGGTGAGCATGCTGGACCGGAACGTCTGTGCATGCGATCCCGCCGATGCCAAGCCGGCAGCAAGCCGATTTGCCGAATGGAAAAAAGAGCAGGAGCAGCATTGGACGTTATCCAGCGCTATTGTGCAATATCGAAATTTGTATAAGAAGTGGCCGGAAAATCTGGATGCGCTTGTACGTCCCTACCCGCACAACGTATTGTCCGGAGAAGGAGAGGGGATGGCTGAGATGTTCCCCGAGCTGCTCGCCAAGCTGAAGTTATCGGCATCTCAAGCGGAGAATGCGAAACCTCAGACCGGCGGACAAGGCACCAAGGATGCCGCTGCTCAGATTGCAGGCGCAACGTCTATCGGCTCCAACGGCTTGTTCCAACCGGATTGGAGCAAGCCGCTGGAGATCGTAATCGATGTGTCGAACCATACGCTTGCCGTCGTGCATAACGGCTTGATCGTCCGCAGCTACAGGGTAGGACTGGGCGGTTCGAAGACGCCGGAGGGCAGCTTCTTTATCAGCGAGAAGGTGAGGGATCCCAACGGCGGAGACGGGATTTTTGGCTCGAGAGGCATGACTTTGTCCAATACGCTGTACGCTATTCATGGCACGAACGACACGGACAGCATCGGCAAGGACAAGTCGCTTGGCTGCATCCGACTGGGAGAAGCCGACGTCGAGGAGTTGTTCGACATGGTGCCGCTCGGGACGCCGGTGCAAATTAAAAACGGGACGCTTCCACCCGATGCCAAGGCGCCGCAGGAACGATTCCGGCTTGCGCCCAAGCAGGACGAAAGCAATCCCGCGAAGGTATATCGATGGCTGACATAACGTAGTCGTCAGCAGCTTAGGAGAAGACGATAAGAAGGACGGATACGGCTACGATTACGAAGCCGACGATGGAGCCGATCCAGACCAGCGCCTTCTTGTTCACTTCTTCCTTAGGTTTAACCTTCATTGTAGCCGGTTTGCGTTTAGGTGCGCTCATGGGAATCAACCTTTCTAATAATAATCGCATTCACACTTATATGCTTGTATTGTAATCGTTTTCCGCGGATGCCGCAATACAAGGAGATGGACGGAGCCTCGGGCACATGGTGCAAGGCTCTTTTCTTTTTGATTCAAAACGGATAAACTGTCTGATAGAGCACATACTGCGGAACGGAGTGAACTTCTTGCTTTATTCATCTCTTCTTAAACCGATTTTCTTTAAAATGGACCCTGAGAAGGCGCATCACCTGGTCATCGACGGCATGGCCGCATGCGGCAAAGTACCCGGTCTCGGAGCGCTTATGAACGCGATGTACGGCGTACCTGACATTCCCGAGCTGCGAACGAAGGTACTCGGCATTTCTTTCCCTCATCCCGTGGGGCTGGCCGCCGGGCTGGACAAGAACGGAGTCGCCGCGGACGGCTTCTCCAGCATCGGTCTCGGCTTCGCCGAGGTGGGGACGGTAACTCCGAAGGGGCAGGCGGGTAATCCCCAGCCAAGACTGTTCCGGTTGCCTCCAGACGAAGCGCTGATCAATCGGATGGGCTTCAACAATCACGGAGCGGACGCAATGGCGGCATCGCTCGCGCGCCGCAAGATTAACCGAATTCCGATCGCGGTCAATATCGGCAAAAACAAGGATACGCCGAACGAGCTGGCCCACGAGGATTATCAAGCCTGTATTCGCACGCTGTACGATTTTGGCGACTTCTTCGTCGTAAATATCAGCTCGCCGAACACGCAGGGCTTGAGGGACCTGCAGCATGGCGATGAGCTAAAGAAGCTCTTGGACGCCGTTATGACGGAGATGGACGCGCAGGCGAGGAAACGCGGCAAGGAAACGAAGAAAGTGCTGGTCAAGATCGCGCCGGATATGTCGGACGATCAGCTCTCCCATACGGTGGCGACGATCATGGACAGCCGGGTATCGGGCATCATCGCCACGAATACGACATTGTCGCGCGATGGCTTGTCTCACGCCCATGCGGGAGAAACTGGCGGCTTGAGCGGAAGGCCGCTCACAAGGCGCTCCACCGAGGTTATCGCGGCCGTATATCGACAGACAGGCGGAAGATTGCCGATTATCGGTTCTGGCGGAATCTTTACGGCGCAAGACGCATACGATAAAATTCGCGCGGGAGCTTCGCTTGTAGAGATCTATACGGCATTAATATATAAAGGACCAGGAATGCAGCGCGAGCTGACAAGCGGGCTTGTCGAATGCTTGCGCAAGGATGGCTACCGCAACATTGCCGAAGCAGTAGGCGCAGATCATCGTTAGAAACAGGAGGCGGCCGGATGGACGGTAGAGACTGGAGTCTTTTTCTACAGCCTTATGAACAAGCGGTTGAGGAATTAAAGGTTAAATTCAAGACGATGCGCGTAGAGCTCAAAATTAGAGAAGCCTACGCGCCAATAGAATTCGTAACAGGAAGAGTAAAACGGATCTCCAGCATTCTGGAGAAGGCTCGGCGGCTTGGCGTAGCGCCGGATCGGCTGGAGGATGGGATCGAGGACATCGCGGGCATTCGGATCATGTGCCAGTTCGTGGACGACATCCATCGGGTGGCAGCGCTGATCCGGACTCGCAAGGATCTGGAGCTTGTATACGAAAAAGATTACATTACGAACTACAAGGACAGCGGATACCGAAGCTACCATATTATCGTCAAGTACCCTGTGCAGACCGCACTGGGCTTCAAACACGTATTAGCGGAGATTCAAATCCGCACGCTTGCGATGAATTTTTGGGCTACGATCGAGCATTCGCTTAATTATAAATTTAAGGAAAGTCTGCCCGAGGATGTGCGGAACCGGCTCAAGAAGGCGGCCGAAGCGGCCTTCTTGCTGGACACCGAGATGACAAGCATCCGCGAGGAGATTCTTGACGCGCAGACGGAGTTCGAAGAGCAGTCCAATGCGGTATCCCGCGTGCTGAACGGAATACAGGATTTGTATTTCTACCATCGCGTAAGAGAAGCGGCGCAGTTCCAGATCAAGTTCAACGAATTATTTGAACAGCAGGACTATCATGCGCTGCATACCCTGTCGATCGAAATAGGAGCGGCCATCGCGAAGGCCAAAAAAAACAATCAATCTTAAGCGGCGGAGCTACTCCGCCGAGCGAATAACCTCCAGCTCGCCGGCATGGCGTTGCTCGGAGGTTATTCTATCCGGGAAGCGGCAGCCTTAAAGCAGCGGGAGGAAACATTAATGAAGGTGGATCTGCCGACACGGTTTATCGACAAAATGAAGCAATTGTTAGGCGAGGAATTCGATGAGTTCATGGCTTCGTACGAAGCGCCGAGAGCGTTCGGCCTGCGTCTAAATCCACTCAAAGTAACGAAAGAGGAATGGCGGGAGCTTAATTATCTACAAAATCCGGATCGTCGTATCCCTTGGACGGAGAACGGCTTCTATTACAAGGAAGAGGAGCGACCCGGCAAACATCCTTTTTACCATGCGGGGTTGTATTATATTCAAGAGCCGAGCGCGATGCTTCCCGCCGAGCTGTTGGACGTAAAGCCGGGACATCGGGTGCTCGATCTGTGCGCGGCTCCGGGTGGCAAGTCGACCCAGATTGCCGGGATGCTCAAAGGGAGCGGCATTTTGGTAGCGAATGACAACGCAAGCGAGAGAACGAAGGCGCTGGCCAAAAATATCGAGCTCGCAGGCATCAGAAACGCAATCGTTCTAAACGAAGAACCGGCAGCCATCGCCAAATCGTTTCCGGAATGGTTTCATCGCATATTGGTGGATGCGCCTTGCTCCGGCGAAGGAATGTTCCGCAAGGCTGATTCTATGGTAGGCGATTGGGAGAAACATTCCGTGCAGAAGTGCAGCGCCATGCAGCGCGATATTATGAACCACGCCGCGAAGATGCTGGCGCCAGGCGGCTTGCTATTGTATTCGACCTGCACTTTCTCGCCGGAAGAGAACGAGTCGCAGATTGCTTCCTTTCTGGAAGAACATCCCGACTTCGTTGTGGAGCCGATTAAGCATGAATGCGGACTACGAGCCGGCCGTCCGGATTGGGTCGATGAAGCGACTGCAGCAAGCGCGGGGCCAACCATCGTAAGCTCCTTGAGCGGGACCGCGCGGTTATGGCCGCATGTAATCGAAGGCGAAGGGCATTATGCCGCGTTGCTCCGTAAAAAGTGGGGGAGCGGGGCGACGGAGATCGAATTAGAGCGTCCAAAGGTTTCGACGACCGCGATTGCAGCAGCTGCGACTCCTGCCCTTGCCGGCAAGATGAAAGAGCAGCGCCTACGTAAAGACGGGAAGGGCAAAGGAGCAAAATCGGGAAGCTCGGCTTCCGATCAAACTCCGGTCGAGCTGTGGGAGGCGTTTTGCAAGCAGCAGCTCATACTCCGGGAGGGGGATTGGGGCAGCGTTCCATTCTCCTACGGAGAGCGTCTCTATATGCAGCCAGCGGGCGTGCCTTCTCTGGACGGGCTTAAGGTTGTCCGTGCAGGCTGGTACGTTGGAGAAGTCAAATGGAACCGCTTTGTGCCGTCTCAGGCGCTGGCGATGGGGCTTCATAGGGATGAAGCGTCTCTGGTATTGGAATTGGATGGCCTGGACAGAGATGAAGTTATCCGTTACTTGCGAGGCGAGACGTTATTCGTGGCAGAAGATCGCATCATCAACGGGGCAGGCGATAAGAAGATAAAAGGTTTCGTACTGGTATGCCTGGCGGGTAGACCGATCGGTTGGGGCAAATATGAGAACGGCGTGCTCAAAAATGAGCTGTCGCCGGGATGGAGGCGAACATAAATGGGAGATAAGCTGAGACTGGACAAGCTCCTCTCCAACATGGGATACGGTTCGCGGAGCGAGATCAAAAAGGCGGTCAAGGCAGGCAAGGTGGCAGTGGACGGCGTCATAGCAAAGGACAGCGGCCTTATCGTCGACGTATCGTTGCAGGAAGTGACTTGCGAAGGGGAGCGCGTCGAGTATCGCAGCGTTATCTATCTCATGCTGAACAAGCCGGCCGGCGTCGTCTCGGCGACGGAAGACAAACGGGACAAGACGGTCATCGACCTGCTCCGTCCGGAGGATACGCGGCTTGCTCCTTTCCCGGTCGGCCGGTTGGACAAGGATACGGTAGGTCTGCTGCTGCTGACAAACGACGGCGTGCTCGCGCATGAGCTGCTGTCGCCCCGCAAGCATGTCGACAAGACGTACGAAGCGCTGGTAGCCGGTAAAGTGGACGAAGACGATGTCAATCGCTTTGCCTCCGGCGTAACGTTAGATGATGGATACGAGACGATGCCTGCCGAGCTTGTCATCGCGAGCGTCTACGAGACAGGGGTAGACGGGGAAGGACGGTCAGGAGGTTCGGAGTTCCGATCGCTTATTACATTGACGATTCGCGAAGGGAAATTCCACCAGGTTAAAAGAATGTTCCAAGCCGTAGGCAAAACCGTTCTGACGCTTAAGAGACTATCCATGGGGCCTCTCACGCTTGACGAATCGCTGCCAGAGGGCGCTTATAGAGAGCTCACGGACGAAGAAGTAGAAGGGTTGAAGGCGCATCGCGGAAGCGAACGCACGTCTCGGCTATAGAGTTCGACAATCGAGAGAGACAGGATGGTGGAGACATGCAACGCAAATTTGATTTGATCGCGCTGGACGTTGACGGTACGCTGCTTACGGACGAACATCTTTTGCCCGAGAGGGTGAAGGAAGCGGTAAGAGAATGCGCTCGGCAGGGCGCAGAGATCGTGCTTTGTACGGGCAGAGGGCCGATGGGCGCATTTCCCGTGCTGGAGGAGCTTGGTCTCAACGGCACTTTAATTACGCATAACGGGGCCGCAATCGTGGAGTTCGAGGATCGGTCCATTACTTTCCAGTTCGACATTGACGGGGAGCTGCTGGAGCCTTATTTGGCTTATTGCCGGGAAAAAGGGATTCATTTTGATTTGAATACGGCTTATGACATGTTAGTAGAGAGCGTTTCTGAGGCTGCGGAGGCGATGTATTTGCAGCATAAGACTGTTCCGACGGTGCTTCCGGCTGGAGGAGAACTTCCGGAAGGGCTGGTGAAGCTGTCCGTATTCGGGTCGAAGGAAGAGATCGACATGGTGCAAGGGGATTGGGAGCGGGATGAACCCGGACTTCAGCTTATCCGCAGCGGCGATCTGTTTATCGACATCCAGCATCCCGAGGCTAGCAAAGGCAGCGCTTTGCGCAGACTGGCAGAGCAAAAGAATATCCCTTCGGAACGGATTCTCGCGATTGGCAATTATTTTAACGATATTTCGATGCTGACTTTCGCGGGACTGGGGATTGCTATGGATAATTCCCCGGAAGGCGTCAAGGAGGCAGCCGATGTTGTCGTTGGGACTAATAATGACGGCAGCGTGGCAAGTGCGCTTAGAGAATACGTAATCAATCCTCAGCATTAACGGGTTAGAATCAAGAATCGCTTATAAGAAACGGCGGAGCGGGATTAAAGTCCCGAACTCCGCCGTTTTTTGCTCATATCAGGCATCAAGAACTCCGTCCGTTAGAACGGAGCTTTAAGCGTTATAGATGCAAGTGCTTCTTAATACCAGAATACCTGCGATATGATGACCAGAAGGATGAACAGAACAAGGACTGTACCTACCGACGAGTAGCCTCCATGCACACCAGACATTTTGTTGCCTCCTAAAAAAGGGATTACCGAAGAAGGACGAGTTTGTTCAAATAGAGGAGAGTATCGCATACTCCTCTATTTCTCAGAATGAAAGTTGCCGTCGCCAGAGGACGATGCAGCCATTTCATCTTGGGAGGTGGGAATCTCCAACATTCGGCTTACAGTATTGTATGAATTACCCCTAAAAAGGATTGGACGACAGTCTAGTCGGTTCGGAAATGGGCTACACGCGCGGAAACGCAATTATCTGCCTCGTCCTCCAGGTTTGCCGGAGCGGCCGCCCGGGCCCCCAGGAGACTTTACTCCGCGCGATCCGCCGCGTCCGCCCGTACCGCCGGATGGGCGGCCTACGCCGCGTCTGGACGAATCCGCTCCTTGTCCGCTCCTGGCGGACAAAGCGGTATTACGTTTGCCGCCGCGCTCTCCGCCAGCCTTGCCTCGTCCGCCGGCATTTCTGCCGCTGTCATTGCGACCGCCGCGCTCATTGTTGCCGCCTCTGCCCGATACGCGCTTATCACTGCTGTCTCGTCCTGCTTCCCAAGGGTTGGAGCTGAATTCGTCAGTCGAACCCGCAACAGCCGCCCGCCCGCTTCCCGAGCG
>NZ_BDQX01000458.1:334816-341447 GCF_003112455.1 Paenibacillus agaridevorans | reverse complement strand
TGCGTCCTCCGCTGCGCTCGGAGGATTTGCGACCTGCCGCTTCGCCGCGTTCGCCGCCAGATCGAGCGCGGCTGCTCTCGGTCACTGAACCTTCGCGATCGATGGCCCTATGCTCAAGCCGCGCTTGAATGCCTTTTTCGATGAGGACCAGCTTGGAGCCGTCGTATGGGGTTGCCAACGTAATCGCCATACCCTTGTGGCCCGCGCGGCCCGTTCTTCCGATTCGGTGGATATAAATTTCGGAGTCTTGCGGCACATCGTAATTGTAGACATGCGTAACGCCCTCGACATCGAGACCTCTCGCCGCGACGTCGGTAGCGACCAGCATCTGCAGCTTCGCATCGCGGAACCGCTTCATCACTTGCTCACGCTTCGCCTGGGTCAGGTCGCCATGCAGCTCGTCGCTTTCGAAGCCTGCATCCTGAAGCTCTTTGTTCAGCTTCTTGGCCCGCACCTTCGTTCGGCAGAAGATAACGGCAAGATAGGGGCGGTGCTGCTCGAGCAGATGGATCAGCGCTTGCTGCTTGCCGCGGTCCGTCGTCTCGATGACAAGCTGGCGTATGTTGTCGAGCGTCACATTCGCGCTGCGAATCTGTACATCCTCAGGCGCGTTCATATATTCCGCCGCCAATTTGCGGATGGCATCCGGCATCGTGGCGGAAAACAGCATCGTCTGACGCGCCCGCGGCGTTTGCGTAATAATGCTTTCGACCTCCGGCAGGAAGCCCATGTGAAGCATCTGATCCGCTTCGTCAAGGACCAGCATGGACAGCTTGCCGAGATTAATCGTGCCGCGCGTCATATGGTCAATGAGACGTCCGGGCGTGGCGACGACGATATGTGGAGAGCGCTGCAGCTTGCGAATCTGGGCGTCGACGTCCTGGCCGCCATAGGCGGCAAGCACCCTTGCGCCGACGACAGGGGCAAGCTTTTTGATCTCTGCCGTAATCTGGATGGCCAGCTCGCGCGTCGGTGTCAGAATAAGGGCTTGTACCTGCTCCTTCTCAACGTTAACGCGCTGGAGCATTGGAAGAGCGAACGCCAATGTCTTGCCGGTGCCCGTCTGAGCTTGGGCAATAACGTCTTTATCCTGGAGCAGCATGGGGATCGTCTGACGCTGTACCGGCGTAGGAGCCGCTATTCCCTGTTCCTTCAATAATGCAGTAAGCTCCGGCGTAATGCCAAGAGAGCTGAATGTTGTGGACATATTCCATAATTCCTCATTTCATCTATTCGTATGATGCCTAGTATAACAGTTCGGAGGGTCGAGTGCATCTTGAAACTTGCTATGATAAAATGAGGCGAAGATAAAGGAAGCGAGGAATACGCATCATGAATGGAACGATCCGGGCCAACGTCAAGCCGGGGCTTGAAGTCAATATCGTGCTGAAGCAAGACCAGAGAACGGGCAAGCTGACGAAGGGCGTTGTCAAAGAGCTGCTAACGAATTCGCCGAACCATCCTCATGGCATCAAGGTCCGGCTGACGGACGGGCAGGTTGGCAGAGTGAAGGAAATATTGACGAATCCGTAATATCAATTTCAGATCGGGGAGGCGCGGCGGTTGGCGTTCGGCATAAAAAGAGACGAGATGAAGCAATGGAAGGCGGCCGTCGCCCGCGGCGAAATCGCCTTCTTGACCCATTATTGGCTGGATCCCAAATTTCCATGGATGACAACGGTCACGAAGGTCGGCTGTTCCGACTTGGACAAGCTGTCCTGCTGGTGCGTGGAGAACGGTCTTCCGCCGCAGCATATCCATGCCCGCGACGACTATCCTCACTTCGACCTCATAGGAGGCAAACAGGTCGAGATCCTAATCAAAGAGAAATTATACGATCAGCTTGAACGGTTCCGGCTGTTGGAGGGGGAGACGAAGGAATGGAAGCGATAGCGGCGGAATACAAGCGGCTCGAGGAGATCAGCCTTAATGGCTGGCCGGCGCTCCAGACCGTGCTGCTTGGCGGCTGGCTGGTTCGCTTCGCGGACGGCTATACGAAACGGTCCAACTCCGTCAGCGCGATCTATGACGGTTTTCCGGAGGCGGACGAGAAAATCCGGATTTGCGAAGCGTTGTATCGCGCGAGAGGGTTGGCGCCGGTATTCAAGGTGACGCCTTTCGTGCATCCCGGGGATCTGGACGACAGGCTGCAGAGCAGAGGGTACGGGAAGATTGACCATACGCTGGTCAAGGCGGCGCCCTTGGCCGGTATCGAGGCTCCCTCGCGCGAGGACTTGACCTTGACCGAGGAGATAACCGAGGTATGGCTGGACGCCGTTGCGGAGCTCCAAAAGCTGACCCCCAGCCAACGGGAGACGACGCGCCGCATGTTCGCTAACCGTCCTCTGAAGCAAGGCTTCGCCATGCTGGAGGAGAACGGGAGGCCTGTCGCCTGCGGCCTCGCAGTCATAGAGGATGGCTGGGCGGGACTGTACGATATCGTGACGGCGCCAGAAGCAAGGGGGCGAGGTTTCGGAGAAGCGATAACGCGGGGGTTATTCCGCTACGCGCATAAGCAAGGGGCGAGGATGGGGTATTTGCTCGTCGTGAGGGACAATACCGCGGCGAATGGGCTGTACGACAAACTCGGCTTCGAGACGGTGTACGAGTATTGGTATAGAATCGGCACGAACGGTAAAGCTTGACACTGCCAAGGCGTACCTTATATAATTTGATTTAATTGATTTGCAAAAAAGGAAGCGTTGAAGAGGAACAGTACTTGCGTAGCGGGGGCCTAGAGAGCCGGCGGTTGGTGGAAGCCGGACCCATGCGCGCGGGGAAGCTCGCCTTGGAGCTGCGGGATCGTTAATCGCGAAGCCCGCCGTAATGTCCGCGTTAAGGACATCAAGTGAGCGAACGGCAAAGTATGCCTTCGCTAACTAGGGTGGTACCACGGGAGAATGACCTCTCGTCCCTAGCGTTAATCCGCTGGGGGCGGGAGGTTTTATTTAGTTTTCAGACCTGATTAGGAGGAAGTTACATGAGTCAAGAGCAGCAGCGCCATGGCTACAATCCATTGGAGATCGAGCCGAAGTGGCAGCAATATTGGGACGGCAACAAAACTTTTCAAACGAAGGAAGACAGCGGCAAGCCGAAGTTCTACGCGCTGGATATGTTCCCTTACCCGTCCGGGGCGGGCTTGCACGTCGGCCATCCGGAAGGTTATACGGCGACGGATATCGTATCCCGCTACAAGCGGATGAAGGGCTACAACGTCCTGCATCCGATGGGCTGGGACGCGTTCGGCCTGCCGGCGGAGCAGCACGCGCTCGATACCGGGCAGCATCCAAGAGATATCACGTTCAAGAACATCGACAACTTCCGCCGCCAGATCAAATCGCTTGGTTTCTCTTACGACTGGGACCGCGAATTCAGCACGACGGATCCCGACTACTACAAATGGACGCAATGGATTTTCATCCAGCTGTATAACAAGGGACTGGCTTATGTGGCCGAAGTTCCGGTCAACTGGTGTCCGGCTCTCGGAACCGTGCTGGCGAACGAGGAAGTCATCGACGGCAAAAGCGAACGCGGGGGCCATCCCGTTATCCGCAAGCCGATGCGTCAGTGGATTCTGAGAATTACCGAATACGCGGAGCGACTGCTGGAGGATCTGGAGGAGCTCGACTGGTCGGAGAGCATCAAGGACATGCAGCGGAACTGGATCGGCAAGTCGACAGGAGCCGAAGTGACGTTCGACATCGAGGGGCACGACTCTGCGTTGGTAGTCTTTACGACGCGTCCCGACACGCTGTTTGGCGCGACGTATTGCGTACTGGCGCCGGAGCACGAACTTGTCGCCGGGATTACGACAGACGAGCATATGCATGCGGTTAAGGCGTATCAGGAAGCTGCAGCCCGCAAGAGCGATCTGGAGCGTACCGACCTGGCGAAGGAGAAAACGGGCGTATTCACAGGCGCCTATGCGATTAATCCTGCAAACGGCGAGAAAACCCCGATCTGGATTGCCGATTACGTGCTTGCAGGCTATGGCACGGGAGCAATCATGGCTGTTCCGGGCCACGATACGCGCGACTGGGAGTTCGCGAAGCAATTCGGCTTGCCGATCATCGAGGTTGTTTCCGGCGGGGACGTGGAAAAAGAAGCGTATACGGGCGAAGGTCCGCACGTCAACTCCGACTTCCTGAACGGTTTGAATAACGAAGACGCTATTAGCGCGATGATTAAACATTTGGCTGAGACCGGCAAAGGTCAGGGCAAAGTGACATACCGTTTGCGCGACTGGCTGTTCAGCCGCCAGCGTTACTGGGGCGAGCCTATTCCGATTCTCCATCTGGAAGATGGCACGATGAAGACGGTGCCGGTAGATCAATTGCCGCTGCTGCTGCCGGATGTCGACGCGATCAAACCGTCGGGCACAGGCGAATCTCCGCTGGCGAACGTGACGGACTGGGTGAACACCATCGATCCGGAGACGGGGATGAAGGCTCGCCGCGAGACGAACACGATGCCGCAATGGGCGGGCAGCTGCTGGTACTATCTGCGCTTTATCGATCCGAAAAACGACAAGGAAATCTGCTCGCCGGAGAAACAGAAAGAATGGCTGCCGGTCGATCTGTACATCGGCGGAGCCGAGCATGCGGTGCTTCATTTGCTGTACGCGCGCTTCTGGCATAAGGTGCTGTACGACCTTGGAGTTGTTCATACGAAGGAGCCGTTCTACAAGCTGGTGAACCAAGGCATGATCCTGGGCACCAACAACGAGAAGATGTCCAAGTCGCGCGGCAACGTCATCAACCCCGACGATATCGTAGGCGAATTTGGAGCAGATACGCTGCGTATGTACGAAATGTTTATGGGTCCGCTGGAAGCGACGAAGCCATGGAATACCAACGGCGTGGAGGGGACTTACCGCTTCCTGTCGCGCGTATGGCGCCTGTTCGTTAACGAAGACGGCAAGCTGAACGCGAAGCTGACGGATAACGGCGAGACTAGCGACGCGTTCAAGCGGACATGGCATCGCTCCATCAAGAAGATCACGGAGGACTACGAGAATCTCCGCTTCAATACGGTAATCAGCCAATTGATGATCTTTGTCAACGAAGCTTACAAGACAGAATCGCTTCCGAAGGCGGCAATGGAGCAATTCCTGCAGATGTTGTCCCCGATCGCGCCGCATATCGCGGAAGAGCTGTGGGCGCTTATTGGCCGCAGCGAATCGATTACGTACGCGGCATGGCCGGAGCATGAGGAAGCTTGGACAGTCGACCAAGAGGTTGAGATCGTCGTACAGGTTAACGGCAAAATTGCCGATCGCATCTTCATCGCGGCGGATATGAACGAAGCCGATATGGAGGCGCTGGCGAAGGGGCAAGACAAGGTTCAGGAGTTGATCGCCGGCAAGACGGTGCGCAAAGTAATCGCCGTCAAGGGCAAGCTGGTTAACATCGTGGCGAACTAACAGCACACAAGGGTCGGAGTGAAGAATGATAATCCGGACTTAACTGTATAAGTGCGAGTTCAAAAAGTTCGGTTCTCAGTACCGAGAAGATTGGATGAAGCTAGGACCTGAGGAGCGGAGCGTAGTGGAAGCTACGTGAGCACCGGAAGGTTCGGCTGAATTCAATATTCGATGTTGAGTAAGCTTCCAGAATTGCTTCGTAATGGGAAGCGGACTTTTTGAACAACCTCTATAACGCAAACCCGAAGAGGTGAGCGGGCATTAGCTGAAGAACAGCTATTGTCCGTTCACCTCTTCGCCGTAGAACAGGGAGGATACTCGCACCAGATCTTCCTGGTACTTGTTATGAGTCGTTCGAATGACTTGATTAAAGATGCCGTCCGTTTCCCGTTGGAGCAGCTTGAGCGCCTGTGCCGTTATGCCGCCCGGCACGGCGACCCGCTGCTGGACGTCTTCCATCGTAAGGCCGCTTTCCGTCAACAAAAGTCCGGTGCCAAGCAGCATGTTGGCGGCTACCTGCTGCGCGGCGGAGCGGGGGATGCCCGTCTCTTCTACGGCCGCATCCACGAATTGCTGCAGGAGAAAAGCGATAAATGCGGGGCCGCAGCTCGACAGGTCCGAGACGATCCGCGTATATTGCTCATCGATGCGAAGCGGCTCGCTGATATGCGCGAATAGAGACTCCAATCGTTTTCGGTCCTGTTCCTCCATTCGGCTTCCATAGATACAGAGCGATGCTCCGCTCCAGACGAGATTGGTTATGCTGGGGATGATTTTTGCTATTTTGCAGTCCAGCTCTCCTTCCAGATGAGAGACGAGGACGGGGCTTGTAATCGAGATAACGGTCTGATGCGGCAGCAGTACTGGCTTAATATCCTCCACGACATAAATGAACTCATGCGGCTTCACGCACAAAAAGACATAATCGGATCCACAAGCAGCATCGGCATTAGTGTTGACGGCTCTCATGCCGGGATATCGTTCGGCCAGCGCTTTCGCTTTCGCGTAGGTGCGATTGCTGACGGTAATATCGTTCGGCGCCAAAGCGCCTGACGAAAGGAAAGATTCGATCAGCAAGCTGCCCATGGAGCCCGTACCGATAAATCCAACGTTCATGCTTAGCCCTCCTATACCGGCGATTCCAAATATCATGCTCTTACAATGTATTCAGAGAGACTTGTTTGTTATGTCAATAAGATAAATTGAATT
>NZ_BDQX01000458.1:331301-334642 GCF_003112455.1 Paenibacillus agaridevorans | reverse complement strand
TCCTTGCATGGAACGAAAATTCGGCAAAATCTGCTCCCCTCGGAGTATTCAGACACGCCCTAAATGCTAGTTGGATGATTTATTAAAAAGGCGGAGGTGCAATCGCGATTGACTGGATTTTTGCGAAACGGAAGGACGATATTCGTTGCGGCATGTTTGTTGGGAGCCGGCTTGCTGTCAGCGGCGGCATTGCTCGGCGAGTCTTCGCGAGCGGAAGAGAAGTGGATACCCATGAACGAAATGATGGAGTCATCGCTCTCGGGAATGGTGGACGAGAATGGAGCGGGAGTGACCGCCAATAACGAAAAGAATCCGGCCGAACAAGGCAACGCGGATGGCGATGAGGTATCGGGCGGTTCAAATGGAATTGCAGGAGCTCCGGGAGCTGAAAAGAAAGGAAACGATAATAACGGAGATTCTGTTAGCGAAGCTGCAGGAACAGCCGACACTGGCAATTCAACTTCGGAGGAGTCTGCGGGAGAAGTAAAGAGCGGTGACGGCGGAGCAACCAATGCTGGTACGCTTGGACAATCGTCATTTGCATCCGACGGCAGACTCGATATTAACAGGGCGGATGCCGGTCAATTGGATGGGTTAAAAGGGATTGGACCTTCCAAAGCTCAGGCGATCGTGGATGACCGGGAACAGAACGGTCCGTTCCGCAGCGTGGACGACTTGCTCCGCGTGAAAGGCATCGGCGAGAAACTTTTGGCTTCTATCAAAGAAAGCGTTGTCGCATTACCGTGAATATGAGAGAATGGATAGGATATCCTGCATTTACATGTCAACAAGGAGGAGTAAGCAATGTCTAAGGAAAACCAGCTTTCGCTAGACACGATTGCCGTACACGGGGGACAAGCCATTGATCCGACAACGATGTCCCGCGCCGTACCTATCTATCAAACAACTTCATACGGATTCCGGGATACCGACCATGCGGCGAACCTGTTCTCGTTGCAAGAATTTGGAAACATCTATACTCGAATCATGAACCCGACATCGGATGTATTCGAAAAGCGGGTGGCAGAGCTTGAGGGAGGAGCAGCCGCGCTTGCCGTTGCATCCGGTCAAGCCGCCATTACGTATTCGATTCTTAATATCGCAGGAGCGGGCGATGAAATCGTATCCGCGACCAGCTTGTACGGGGGTACATACAATTTGTTCTCCACGACGCTCCCCAAGCTGGGCGTGACGGTGAAGTTCGTCGACCCCTCGAATCCGGAAAATTTCAGAGCGGCAATTACGGAACGCACAAAAGCCGTATTCGTCGAAACCATCGGCAACCCCAAAGGCGACATTATCGATTTGGAGGCGGTAGCTGCCATCTCGCATGAGAACGGGCTTCCGCTCATCGTGGACAATACGTTCCCGAGTCCATACCTGTGCCGTCCAATCGAATATGGAGCAGACATCGTCGTACACTCCGCGACCAAATTTATCGGTGGACACGGCACGTCGATCGGCGGCGTTATCGTAGACGGCGGCAAGTTCGACTGGAAGGGCAGCGGACGCTTCCCGGGTCTGACGGAACCGGATCCTAGCTACCATGGCGTAGTATACACGGATGCGGTTGGTCCTATCGCTTTCATTATCAAGGCACGCGTTCAGTTGCTCCGCGATATGGGCGCGGCTTTGTCGCCTTTCAACTCCTTCCTGCTGCTGCAAGGACTCGAGACGCTGCATTTGCGGATGGAGCGTCACAGCTCCAACGCTCAGGCGGTTGCAGAATTCCTCGAAGGCCACGAAGCAATCGAATGGGTGAACTATCCGGGCTTGCCAAGCCATCCATCCTACGACCTGGCGCAGAAATATTTGCCTAATGGTCAAGGCGCTATTCTTACTTTCGGCATCAAGGGCGGTATTGATGCAGGCAAGAAGATCATCAACTCCGTCAAGCTGTTCTCGCATCTGGCGAATGTCGGCGACTCCAAGTCGCTTATTATCCACCCTGCCAGCACGACGCATCAACAGCTGTCGCCGGAGGAGCAAGCCGGAGCGGGCGTCGCTCCGGGCATGATCCGCCTGTCGATCGGTACGGAAGGCATCGCAGATATTCTCGCCGACCTGAAGCAAGCCATCGAGGCGAGTCAGGCTTAAAGATAGGCCTTTCACCAGAGAGGCAAAAAAAGGGCCGGCTCACGAACGTGAGCCGGTTTCTTTTTGAAGAAACGCCAACCGATCTATCTTGAAATTTTCGCAAGTTTATGTTTTATTTTAAGTGCGTGATCAAAAAGATGGTTATCCGTACATTGGCGTATTATCAGGAAATATTCGTAATAATGCGCTTTCCATGTCAACCTGAGAAAAGACTTGGCGGAATGCCCAGGATGCAGCAACGAAAGAGAAGGAGAGAACGACATGAGTAATCCGGCTTCCTCCAAGGACGCGATCCGGAAGGATTGGGACACCTATTTCATGGATATAGCTTATATGGTTTCGACGAGGTCGCGTTGTCCAAGAAGGCATGTTGGCGCGGTACTCGTACAAGGCAAGAAGTTGCTTGGCACGGCCTATAACGGTGCGCCGATGGGCGTACACGACTGTCTCGAGGCTGGCTGTATGATTGCCGAAGAAATTGAAGTGAAAACGGTGGATGGAGTCGAGCAAGTCTTTCGGAAACAGAGATGCATCCGCACGATTCATGCCGAACAAAATCTGCTGTTGTTCACCGACCGGGCGAATCGGGAAGGCTCCACCGTCTATGTAACGGACCAGCCTTGCTGGACCTGCGCCAATATGCTGGCGAACAGCGGCGTAGTGGAAGTTGTCTATCATCGCGGTTATCCAAAGGATAGCGACAAGGTGTACGAGCTGATGGAGCAGAAGGGGATTGTATTTAGACAAATCGGTCCTTACTCCGCACCGGAACAGGCAGAGATGACCGTAACCTCTTAAATATTTATAATCCCAGGAGGAAGAACCTCCAGTTACATGCGCGATGCATGTGGCTGGAGGTTCTTTGCGTTTGCGGCAAGGGGAAGGGCAATTGGCAGACTGTTGTAGTTAACTTTTATGGTTCGTTCGGCGGTATGGGAGCATGGTGGACTAAGGAAGCAGCGGAGATAAAGCTACAGTGTCTGGCGCTTTAACATGGGAAGGAATGGGGATGAGGCTTAGATGTTGAGAATGATGAATCGAAGGCCGCTCGTCTGGTTCGCGGCTTCATGGGTTGCCGGCAGCGCCGCGGCTGCAGGACTCGGACTCCGCGGCGCGCTGCTTGCAGCCGGAGCGGCCTTGCTGCTCGCCGCGGCTTCCCTCGCCGGCAGGCTGGCGACGGCAACGCTCGCCGCGCTTTGCCTGCTGGCGTTCTGCCTGGCGGCGGGACAGCGGCTATGGGCGGA
>NZ_BDQX01000458.1:331068-331207 GCF_003112455.1 Paenibacillus agaridevorans | reverse complement strand
GGTGCCGCTGGTGGCCGCCGCCGAGGCGTCCGGGCCGGGAGTCGCGTTCGGCGCCGAGGCGAGCGGCACGATCGTCAGCGCGGTCGAGGTCGACGGCGACCGCGCGATGTTCCGCATGAAGGCGGACGCCGTCCATGCG
>NZ_BDQX01000458.1:303455-330738 GCF_003112455.1 Paenibacillus agaridevorans | reverse complement strand
GCTGCGGGGCCGCGTCGACGCTGCGCGCGAACTTCTCGGCGCGCGCTTCGGGGAGCTATACCCGTCCCATCAGTCCGGGTATATGCAAGGGCTTATTCTGGGTCTGCGCACGAGTCTCGACCCCGAGCAGTTCGATCAGTTCGCGAGGCTTGGGCTGACGCATATTCTGGCCATATCGGGCCTTCACGTAGCCGTCTATATGGTCATGATGGGCGGCCTCCTGCGAATATGCCGGATGAGCCGCGAACGAATCCAGCTGTCGCTAATGATTACGATCCCGCTCTATGTTTTATTGACGGGAGCTTCGCCCTCCGTGCTTCGTGCCGGAATAATGGCGATTCTGGGGCTGATCGCGGCCAGACTGGGCAAGTTGAAAGACGGCTTGCATCTCCTGGCGGCAGCTGCCGTGGCTATTCTTGCCTATGATCCCTATTATTTGGATTCCGTCAGCTTCCAGCTGTCGTTCGTCGTCACGCTCGGGTTAATATGCGGCGTGCCCCCGCTAAGACGTTTGATGCCCCGGCGACAAGGAGTGGCCGGCTGGCTTTGCGATCTCGCGGCAGTGACGATTGCGGCGCAACTGGTATCCTTTCCATTAACCATTTATTATTTTAACGGCTTCCATCTATTGTCGCTTGCCGCCAACTTCGTGCTGGTTCCTTTCATCAGCTTCGTTATCATGCCGATCGGGACGATCGCGCTGCTCTTGTCACCCGTTTGGATGGGAGGCGCAAAGATGTTGGCGGGATTGTCCGTTACGTTGAACGATTGGACTTTTTGGATCGTCGATATATTGGCAAATGTAAGCTCTATGAGGCTCATTTGGGAGACTCCGTCGTTATGGTGGGTTGCGAGTTACATGCTCTTATTGTTCCTGCTCTTCCGTTATTTGAGACAGCTAGCCCCCTTGCATGGCGAACAACTCTCTAAGGAGAATATGGATCCCGGCGGCTTCGAGATCACGGAACCTCTCCCTAAGCATTCTAATGTCATCCAGCCGACTGGCGCTAAGAAGTCAATCCTCTCATTAATGAAGGTTAACTTGAAATGGCTGCCCGGTCATCGCGCGTTGCTTGGACTAACGACAGGTCTGATTGCGTTGATCTTCTATGCCTATTACCCCAATCTCCTGGATCGCTCCGCAGTCGTCAGCTTTTTTGATGTCGGACAAGGGGATTCCGCTTTGATCCGCACGCCAGGCGGCAAACATATTCTGATCGACGGGGGAGGTACAATGACGTACCGGAAGCCGGGAGAGGAGTGGCGGGAGAGGAGCGATCCGTTCGAGGTGGGGAAAAAGGTCGTCTTGCCGCTGCTTATGAAACGAGGCGTGAAGGAATTGGACGTGCTGGTCATCTCCCATCTGGACAGCGATCATATTCGAGGCCTGAAGGCCGTAGTTCAGGGAATTCCGGTTCGTGCTGTTTGGTGGAACGGCACGATGAAGGCATCGGAGGATGTCGAGGAACTCATGTCTCTAATTGTGGAGGCAGGAATTCCGCTATATGCGCCTCGATCCGGCGATTACGCCAAGATTGATGGAGAGACGAAAATCCAAATTTTATGGCCGCCGGAATCCGATGAGACGGGCATCCAATCCGCAAGCGAGCAGAACGAAAGCAGTCTGGTCATGACGCTCGAAATCTATGGTCATCGGTTTCTGTTCGCGGGAGACGTCGGCATGGAAACGGAACGTGCAATAATCGCGCTACACACTAGGGCGGAAGATGCAAATGGAGAAAGCGGCCGTAAGAACCATACGGCCCCAGTCGACATCATGAAACTAAATCACCATGGCAGCCGCCATTCCACGGGAGAAGCATGGCTTGCCTATTGGGCGCCTCGCGGCGCGGTCGCATCGGTTGGCGCGTCTAATACGTATGGCCACCCCCATCCCGATGTGCTGGGGCGTGTTCAGCGTGCCGGCGCCAGACTGTGGCGTACGGATACGGACGGCGAATCCATGTTCCGATTAACGCCGCAAGTTCTCTCTTATCGGTCAAGATAATCTCTCTATACGGAATCGATCGAACATGATATTCTATAGTGTGGGGTTATCCGACGTAATCATACCAGAGACCCATTGAAACACAATCATGATCTTTCATTCTAATAAAAATATAAATGATAAAAGTTGCATGCAACTTTTAATGCAACCGATCCGTCTGTAAGGTTGCAAGAGAGGAGGATCCTTCGTGGTGGAGCCCGGCCTGATCAAAGCCGCTCAATCGGGAGATCGCGATGCGTTAATTACTCTATTGCGAGAGATTGAAACCCATGTTTATCGGACAGCCTATTATATATTAAACAATGAACAGGATGCCATGGATGCCTCCCAGGAGGCGTTGATCCGAATTTACACCAAGATTGGTTCCTACGAAGAGAAGGCGCAGTTCAAGACATGGATTCAACGGATTGTAACGAATATTTGCATTGACAAGTTCAGGCGCAACAAGCCGACGATATCCATCGACGAGCATGAGCTTGTATTTAGGGAGAAGCAGAACGTCGAAGAGGAAGTGTTGTCCGCTTACGCCCTGCAGGATATTCGAAGCGCGATCGAGCAGCTTCCGGAGAACCACCGGACGGTCGTTGTGCTGCGATACCTGCAAGATTTTTCGTACAACGAAATTGCCGAATCGCTTGATTTGCCTCTCAACACGGTTAAATCCTATCTGTTCAGAGCCAGACAGCAACTACAGAGTTTACTTCAAGATTATCAGAAAGGTGGTGTCCGGGGGTGAATTGTCAAGAGGTGACGGAGCTTATGCAGCGACAGCTAGACGACGATCTGCGCGAGAGCGAGATGGAAGTCTTAATGAATCATACCAGACATTGTCCGGACTGTGCCGCCATGTTCGAACGACTTACCAGATTATCCGCCGAGCTTAATAATCTGCCCAAGGTAACGCCTGCCTACAGCCTGGTCGATGCCATTATGCCAGAGTTGATTCGGATCGATAACGAAACGAAGCATGCGGAAACATTGGCCGTTCCTGCAACAACGTATGATCAGGGATCGTTGACGCGAAGAACGCAACGTACGCGGCGCTGGCCATCCTGGAAGTCGATCAGCGGCGTTGTAGCTGCGGGAATTGTGGCAGGTATATTCCTGGTGACGTATCCGCCGCAATCAAGTTTAAACGATCAAGACAAGGCTTCCTCTATTGGCCAATCAGCCGCCGAGATGGAGATGAAGGAAGATACCTCGGTAATGGATGTCTCGCCACTCAGCGCCAAGAAGGATCCAGGCGGAGATGCCGCCGCCGATGCGCCAACGGATGGAACGGAAAATCTCAAAGGGCCATATGGCTTGACGGACAAGAACGGCAATCCCATGGAGCCGGAAAGCGGCTTCAATGCCGGCGGGTCAGAGGCGCTCCCTAATTCGGCACAGCGCAATAGCGATGTCACAAAGCCCGTCGAGGAAGAAACGAGTTATGGCGTTGAAAGCACGTCAAAGCATGAGCCTGACATGGGCATTACGGGACATGCGATGCTACCATCGCCCGACGGACAATATATGGCGAATGTGGACGGGTTTTCTATTGTCATCCTGTCTGCCAGTGACAGTTCGACGTTGTTCCAAACGGAAAGAAAGAACGGCCTGCACGTTAATCTGGTCTGGGCGCAGGACAGCGCTTCGCTTACTTATGAAGTAAGCTTGGACCACGGCGCGGCACAGAAGTATGAAATTGCCATCCCGTCTTTTGAGGAACGGAAGGCAGACTGATTTTTGGCGAATGCACTCCCAGTCGCAGCACGCTTTGGAGTAACGGAATGGTGCAACCCATTTTTTTGAGGGGAAATAAGCACATATGCCGATGCCCCTGAGTATGATAAAGCATGAGATTCGTCTACGACGTGGAGCTGGACGTCGTAAGACCATTCATGTACGGCGGCGCCATGGAGCCGCCTGTGAATGTTAATATAAAGACAAAGGGATGCCGCCCTGTATGGGGCAAGCATCCCTTTGTTGCTTCCGGCGCCGTCTGCTGGTAATGTTAAAGGGAGCATGGATCGCAAGGGGAGTGGCAAGTTGGATATTCGCGAAGCATTTAAAGAAATCAAAGCCGGTAAGTTCCGTCCGGTATATGTTTTATATGGAAAAGATCGTTACCGGATGGGACAATTCATTGATGCGCTGACCGGCTTTATGTTTGCGCAAGAAGAACGCGAGATGGGGATCGTTAAGTTCGATACGGCGGAATCCGCGCTTGACGAGGCCGTGTTGGAGGCAGAGACGCCGCCTTTCTTCATCGAACGGAAGCTGGTTCTTATAAGGGATGTTAGCGTAATGGCAGCTGGCGGCAAAGAGAACACGAAGCTGGAGCACCGTCCGGAAACGCTGCTGCGATATATGGATAACCCGCTTCCATCGTCGGTTATCGTCTTTGCCGTTCATGCGGACAAGCTGGACGAACGACGCAAGCTGGTTAAGGCGCTAAAGGACCGCGGTTCTCTGGTCGCATTCCCTGAGATGGAGATTCAGGAGCTGAAGCAATGGCTTGTGAAGCGGGCGGCCGAACAGAAGCGTACGTTGACGGCGGCTGCGGCCGAACTGCTTATAACGCGAGTCGGTGTGGGGACGGGGCAGCTGTCCCAGGAAGTAGACAAGTTATGCCTTCATGCAGGTGAAGGAGGAGTCATAGATGCCGAACAAACCGCATTATTGACTGCGGCTACCGTCGAAGAGGATGTATTTGCCTTGATCGATGCGATCGCTGAGCTTCGTATCGACAAAGCTCTAGGCATGTACCACCAATTGCTAGTCCGCCGGGAGGAGCCCATCAAGATCGCCGCGTTGATCGCAAGGCAGCTTCGTATTATGCTGCAGATTAAGGAGTTGGAGGGGCATCACTATTCGCCTCAGCAGATGGCAGGACATCTGGGTTTGCACCCTTATGCAGTGAAGCTGGCTGCCGAGAAGGCGAAGAAATTCGCGACAGCAAGATTAGGAGCGCTGTTAGCGGCACTTGCCGAGCTGGATTACAATATGAAGAGCGGTTTAATCGACAAGGCGCTCGGATTAGAACTGTACTTGTTATCATTGGGAGTCAGCAAGGGCGCTTAGCTCTGCTGGCTTTTTCTTTTTAAACCCCATACAAATAAGCTTCACCGGCCTTAGTAGGTCAGCAAAGCTTATCGGAATCGCATCGTCGAGCTAATGGATCATCCTTCTTCTTGTCGCAGCAGCTTACGCTTGAGCGGACAGGGAGTTTAGACGTTTCGCAAGACGGGATTTTTTGCGGGCAGCCGCATTTTTATGAATCAGGCCTTTTGTTACTGCTTTGTCCAATTTTTTCGTTGCAACGAGCAGAGCAGCTTTAGCTGCATCTACGTCCGTTCCAGCGATAGCTTGGTCAGCAGATTTAACGGCCGAACGAAGTGCGGATTTTTGGGAAGCGTTTAGAGCACGGCGTTTCTCGTTAGTCTTAACGCGTTTAATCGCGGATTTAATGTTTGGCATGGAATTCACCTCCTACGTAATTCTGTGCATCGCACGTAACACAACTTAAAATATATTATCATGCGACTGCCCAAAAAGCAATAGTAACCATTTATGTCGAAGCACATCCCATTTGATGGCCAAAAGCGGAAGCAATCGTATGAAATAACCGACTTTGCAAACAATAACGAAAGTACATGGTGCGAAAGGAGCGGCATAATGATGAAGGAACAAGCGCGCGAAGAGCTCGATCTGCAGCAATTCAATATACGGACAGACCTTGCCCTGGAGGCAAGGGAGCTGGCCAAGCCCGACGGAGGACCCATTCCCGGTATTCATTCGGAGGTGACGGAGGATGACGGCATTACCATCACGGTCCTTCATGTCCAGAACGAGCAAGGTTCGCAGGCGATTGGCAAAATTGTAGGGCAATACGTGACGATCGAAGTGCCAGAGTTAAGAAATGGCGATACGACGCTGCAGGATCGAGTGGCTACTCAATTCGCCAAACATTTTGAGTCGTTCCTGGAGCGTCTCCAAATTAATAAAATGGCAAAGGTGCTGATCGTCGGTCTGGGCAACTGGAATGTGACGCCGGATGCGCTCGGCCCGATCGTAGTCGAAAACGTGATGGTGACGCGGCACTTCTTCGAGTTGATGCCGGATCAGGTAGCTCCGGGATATCGTCCGGTCAGTGCGGTAGCGCCTGGCGTGCTGGGCATTACAGGCATCGAATCCAGCGAAATCGTGCGCGGCATCGCCGAGCAATCCAAGCCGGATCTCATCATCGCGATCGATGCCCTCGCTTCCAAGGCGCTGGAGCGGGTAAATACCACGATTCAGATCGCGGATACCGGCATTCATCCGGGCTCCGGCATCGGCAACAAACGTAAAGGACTTACAAAAGAAATTTTAGGCGTTCCCGTCATCGCAATTGGCGTTCCGACGGTCGTCTATGCATCCACAATCGTAAACAACGCATTCGAGATGATGAAGAATCATCTGGAAGAGCAGAAGGGCGATACGAATCAAATATTCGGCCTGATGAACAGCATCCCGGAAAATGAGCGATTGCAGCTCGTTAAAGAAGTATTGGGTCCCGTTGGTCATGACCTGCTCGTAACGCCAAAGGAAGTCGACCAATTCGTCGAGGATATCGCTAACATCATTGCGAGCGGCTTAAATGCCGCCCTGCACGAAGCGGTGGATACCGATAACGTTGCCGCTTATACCCATTGATGCAGCAAAGAAGCCAGGCGCAACAGCCTTGCAGTCCGAATCCGGGCTGCAAGGCTGTTTTTGCATACTGTCATTCTTCCTAGTTTCTAGCAATCTATTATTTTGGCCAATTTTCTAGTAGTTATGGTTCTATCAATTCTCCCAAGTTCATAGAGTAAAGTACAAGGCTTGATAAGAGTCTAGACTTTGCTAAACGCGCTGCGCCTGCAATTGAATGCGACATCCGTTTCGCCTTGGGAGGGTGTAAATCATGTATGGTCTACGAAAAATGTTGTCCGGATTACGTTACTCCGCAGCACGCGGTGAGACGGGTCCCGTCCGCGAACTGCTTGTGACGGGCAGAGCCTTCGCAGCCATGGCGCTCAGCTCCGCCATATTTATGATATTGCTAGGACTTGCTGCAATGCTTTACCAGCATTCGTCTGCCGTGCCGTCAGTGTCCATGAGAGGTTTCGCAGCGTCTGTGTCCAGCGGCTTGTTCGGAAACATGCTGGAGATGGAGATGCCGGCGTTCGCGAGCAGCCTGCCTTCGGATTCGCTGACTGGCAAAGAAATAAGCGTGTTCCTCATGCGATCACTGACTGATATTAATCCCGCCAATCCCGGCAGTCTGTTGGCCAGCGAGTTGCCGGGAATGCCGCAAAGCGACGCTTTTCTGATTCGCAAGGGCATCGGCACGGATACGGCTGTCGGCCCGCAGGATCATTCGCCGATCTTCGAGCCGGCGCCGGAACCGAAAACGCCGTCAGGCTCCAACGGCGAAGACGATGGCAGCGGCAACGAAACGGATCAGCCTGACGGAAACGGGGGTGAAGACGTAGGCTCGACGGATCCGAAACCTGACGGAGGACATCCGGCCGAAGGGAAGAAGCTGGCCTTCATCTATCATTCCCACAACCGGGAATCCTGGTATCCCGAACTTGAACCAGGCACTAAAGATCCTAGCTCCAGCACGACGAATATAACCTTGGTCGGCAAGCGGCTTGCCTCGAAGCTCGAAGAGCATGGCATCGGATCTGTGTTGTCCGAGACGGATTACCCGACGGCTATTCAGGATTACCGCTGGGAGCTCAGCTACAAGTACTCCATGAAGACGGTCAAGGAGGCGCTGGCGGCAAGCAATGATCTGACCTATTTTTTCGATCTGCATCGCGATTCCCAGAAACGCAAATATACGACGGTCGATATCGGCGGAAAGAGCTACGCGCAGGTTTATTTTATTATCGGGCATCGCAATCCGAACTGGAAGGAAAATGAAGCGTTTGCCACAAAGATCCATGACGCGCTTGAGAAGGAGTATCCGGGTATTTCGCGGGGGATATGGGGGAAGACTGCTGCTACAGGCAATGCCGAATACAACCAGTCGCTTGCCTCCGAGAGCGTTTTGATCGAGGTTGGCGGCGTGGACAATACTTTGGAGGAATCCTACAGGACGGCAGACGCGCTTGCAGAAGTTATTGCGTCGATACATTGGAAGGAACGACAAGCGGAGGAAGCATCGGGCAAGGAGGTGAAGCAATGAAACGGAAAACTTGGAAGCTGCTTCTGCTGGGCGGAGCGCTAACGTTTATCGTATTATTCGGGATCGAGATGTCTACTACAGGTATCGAGCGGATCTACGGACCGATGGACGGTTCGGAGCCGTACGCAAACGGCGGAGATCGAGCATATTATGCCAACGAGACCGACCGCAGGATCGCGGAGCTCGAAAAAGAGCTGGACGACGTTCGCAGAATCGCATACGGGGACGCTTACGGCAGGGACAATAACCGTCTTCCCGGCATGCCTGTCGAGGAGGATACGGCAGCCGTCAATCGAATCGCGGATTCCACATCCGGCATCCTTCAGACGGCATCGAGCAAAGGCATCCGGTTCTTCGCTTCGCTGTTCGACGGACTGCTCAACTAACTTTCATTGATGTGTCCCCTTGTTGCTGATATAATAGGAAGAATGATTGGATTATTGGAGTGTGGGGGCTTGAAGGATGTCTGATGTTCTTAAACGACAGAAGAAAATAAGAAATTTTTCTATTATCGCACATATTGACCACGGCAAGTCGACGCTGGCGGACCGGATTCTGGAATCAACCGGCGCGTTGACCAACCGCGAGATGCAGGCCCAAGTGCTGGACAACATGGATCTGGAGCGCGAGCGAGGCATTACAATTAAGCTGAAAGCCGTGTGTCTCAGTTATCGCGCGGACGATGGTGAAGAATATTACCTTAATTTAATCGATACACCCGGGCATGTCGACTTTACATACGAGGTATCTCGCAGCATGGCGGCCTGCGAGGGCGCCCTGCTGGTCGTCGATGCCGCGCAAGGCATCGAAGCGCAGACGCTTGCCAACGTCTATCTGGCGCTGGACAATAACCTCGAGGTGCTGCCCGTTATTAATAAGATCGATCTGCCGAGCGCGGAGCCCGATCGGGTAAAGCAGGAGATCGAGGATGTTATCGGTCTCGACGCCAGCGAAGCGGTACATGCTTCCGCCAAGGCCGGAATCGGCATCAAGGAGATTCTGGAGCAGATCGTGCACAAAGTGCCGGCGCCGAACGGCGATCCGGACGGGCCGCTGAAGGCGCTTATCTTCGACTCGCATTATGACGCCTACAAGGGCGTTATCGTCAATGTTCGCGTCGTCGACGGCAGCATCAAGGCGGGCAAAAAAATTCGCTTCATGGCAACAGGCGCTGAATTCGAAGTTATCGAGGTCGGCGTGTTCAAGCCGAGAATGACCATTGTGGACGAGCTCGCGGTAGGCGACGTCGGGTTTGTAGTCGCCGGTATTAAAAATGTGAAGGACACTCGCGTCGGCGATACCATAACGGAAGCAAAGCGTCCCGCGCCAGAACCGTTGCCAGGTTACCGCCGCATCAATCCGATGGTTTACTGCGGTTTGTACCCGATCGAGACCCAGGATTACAATGACCTGCGCGAGGCGCTCGAGAAGCTGGAGCTTAACGACGCTTCGCTTCGCTACGAGGCGGAATCCTCGACAGCGCTGGGTTTCGGGTTCCGTTGCGGCTTCCTCGGCCTGCTTCACATGGAGATCATTCAGGAGCGTATCGAACGTGAATTCAATATTCCGCTCATCACGACAGCGCCAAGCGTTATCTACAAGGTTACGCTGACGAACGGCGAGCAGCTTAATATTGATAACCCGTCCAATTATCCGGAATCGGGCAAGCTGGACTTTGTAGAAGAGCCATACGTCAAAGCCGACATTATCGTGCCAAACGATTATGTTGGGGCTATTATGGAGCTTTGCCAGGGCAAACGCGGCGAATTCGTGAACATGGAATACCTGGATTCGAACCGCGTGACGTTGACCTATGAATTGCCGTTATCGGAAATTGTCTACGATTTCTTTGATCAATTGAAGTCCAGCACGAAGGGTTATGCATCTTTCGATTACGAATTGTCCGGCTATCGGAAGTCGAATCTCGTAAAGATGGACATTATGCTAAACGGCGAGCAGGTCGATGCGCTGTCCGTTATCGTCCATCGCGATCGTGCATACAATCGCGGCCGGGTCATCTGCGAGAAGCTTAAGGAACTGATTCCGCGCCAGATGTTCGAGGTGCCGGTCCAGGCATCCATCGGCACGAAGGTTATTGCTCGCGAGACGGTTAAGGCGATGCGTAAAAACGTCCTTGCAAAGTGTTATGGCGGCGACATCAGCCGGAAACGCAAGCTGCTTGAGAAACAGAAGGAAGGCAAGAAACGGATGAAGCAGGTCGGAAACGTTGAGGTACCGCAAGAAGCGTTCATGGCGGTCCTCAAGATTGACGAGGATTAGGCTGCATTCCGGTCGAATGGATGATCGAACCGTTCTTCGAATGACTGAAGTAAGACGGAGGAGAGCATTTGCTCTCCTCTGTTCAATTTTTCAAGATATACAGAACTTCGATCTGTTGTTGGAAATGGTGATAGGGAGGGAAAACGTAATGACGATGCAACTCGCGACAGCGCGGGCGCCGCGCTCGCTCTATATACACATCCCGTTCTGCACGAACAAATGCCACTACTGCGACTTCACGTCGTATGTGCTAAGGGGACAGCCCGTCGATCAATATCTCGACGCGCTGGAGCAAGAGATGATTACAACCGTCGAGACGCTGCGTCCCGAGGTGATAGACACGGTATTTGTTGGCGGAGGGACTCCGACGGTATTGACGCCGCCGCAGATGGAGAGATTCCTGAAAGCAGTATCGACGCATTTCCCGCTTGCGGATAACGTGGAGTTCTCCATGGAGGCGAATCCCGGCACAACCGATATAGACAAGCTTGGCGCCATGCGGGCAGGCGGCGTGAACCGGATCAGCTTCGGCGTTCAATCGTTCGATAATAGCTTGTTGGAGCGTATCGGACGTATTCATAATGTAGACGATGTCTATCGGAGTCTGGAAAATGCGCGTCAGGTGGGCTTCGATAATTTGTCGATCGATCTGATGTTCGGCTTGCCAGGTCAGACGCTGGAGCATTTGTCGGACAGCGTCGACCGGGCAATGGCACTAAAGCTGCCGCATTATTCGCTGTACAGCCTTAAGGTGGAGGAAAATACGCTGTTTCACAAGCTGTACGAGCGCAATGAATTGCCGCTTCCTCCCGAAGAAGAGGAGTACGAGATGTTTCTTCTATTAATGAAGAAGCTGCAAGAGGGTGGCTATCGCCACTACGAGATCAGCAATTTTGCCAAACCGGGGTTTGAGAGCAGGCATAACTCCACCTACTGGCGCAATGAACCGTATTATGGTCTTGGTGCCGGGGCTCACGGGTACAGCAATCGTACGCGGCATATCAATCTGAAGGGCGTTCAGCCTTATATTGACGCTGCTGCAGTCAAGCTCCCCAGACTGGAGACGTTCGAGGTTTCGGAACGTGAAGCGATGGAGGACTTTATGATGGTGGGGCTGCGTCTGCTTGAAGGCGTTCCGGTCTCGCGCTTTCAGGAACAGTTTCCCGGACAACGGATGGAGCTCGTGTTCGGCGAGACGCTGGAGAAGCAGCTTGCGAACGGTTTGATGGAGCGGATTGAGGAGAATGGAGATACCATCTACCGTCTGACCGATCGAGGCATTCTGCTTGGCAACGAAGTATTCGGTGCATTTATAACGACATAGACGAAACGTGCCCGTTTCAGCATACATTGGCTTAAATAGGCGACCCTTCCAGTGAAAATAGCTATTGAGAATTAATTCGTTTTGATGTATATTTATTCATATTCCAAATGTAGCTTAATTCGGGGATTCGTGGAGGTGCAGGCAGATATGCAAGCAGTGGAAGTATTTTGCAGGAAAGCAACGACGGAAGATGTAGAGAAGCTGTATGAATTGATTCAAGGCTACGCCGAACAAGGCATTATGCTGCCGCGTACACGCGAAGCCCTGACTCGAATAATAGATACGTTCGTCGTGGCGGAGATCGGCAGTGAAGTGGTTGGCTGCGGCGCGCTGACGAAGCTGGGAGACAATCTTGTCGAGATCCGGTCACTTGGCATTACGGATGGATACAAGAGCCTCGGTATTGGAAGCAAGCTTGTGGAGAAACTTCTGGAGCAAGCGAAAGCGCAAGGCATTACCAAGGTCATGGCGCTGACCTATGCGGACAAATTTTTTGAGCGCAATGGCTTTACGATCGTGGAGAAGGAGATTTTTCCCGAAAAGGTATGGACGGATTGCGTCAATTGCCCCAAGCAAAATGCGTGCGACGAGATCGCCGTGCTGAGGGAACTGGACTAATGCAATGATTGAATCATAAGCTTCGCGACCGGGTAAGCAGCCGATCGAGGAGCTTTTTTTGTGTGCGCGGGAGGGACGGCGAGGCCGAATGAAGTGAAAAAGTTTGTTTCGTTCATCCGAACTTCAGGTAATCGCCGCTATTGACTCATGAAGCGTATGCGAGACAATTCGCCCAAGGTTGTCATATTTTCAATCGTATAGGAAATGTTATGAAGACGTGGCTCCTGCAACGCGACCAATCCAACAAGAGGTGAACGTCATGAACGCGTACGAGTCGAAGGGAAACGATCCCGATCTTCGATTGCCCGAATCATTGAACGAATTTCAGGAAGCCATCATCGAACTGATGGGCGACAGCTCGGACATCGTATACAGAGAGGTGCAGTTCGCGGGAATTGGCGGATTGGTCGTTTATGTCGAAGGATTGGCCGATCCCAGCGGCATTCTTGATTCCTTGATGGAAGCGAAAAACGAAGACCGGACTCGGGAAGGAGAGAATGGCGTTTCGCCGGGTCAGGCTCTTCGGGAACTCAAGATCAACACTTTGTCCGAAGGACGTATCATGGAGATCGATTCTCTCGGCGCCGCCTCCGTTTGTTTGCTGGCAGGAGGAACCGTCGTCTATTTGGACGGACTCGCCAAAGCGCTTGCAGCGGGAACGCAAAATTTGAAACAGCGAGCCGTGCAGGAAGCGACCTCGCAATCGGTCGTGCGAGGTCCGAGGGAAGGGTTTACGGAGTCGATCTCCGACAATACCGCGCTCATACGTAGACGGATTCAGAATCCGTCGCTCCGCATGCGGTACTTCCGCATGGGCGAGGAGACGCGAACTTCCGTCGTGGTCATGTATATGAACGGTAAGGCTGATCCGAACATCCTGCGGGAGCTTTACGATAAGCTGGAGAAGGCGGATCTGCCCAGCATTCTGGAGAGCAATTACATCGAAGAGATGATTCAGGATCAAAGGTACAGTCCTTTCCCCACGGTGTACAACTCGGAGCGTCCGGACGTTATCTCGTCGGCCCTTCTGGAGGGACGGATCGCGATTCTGGTTGACGGCAGTCCGTTTGTCCTTGTCGTTCCCGCTTTGTTCATGCATTACTTCCAGTCCAGCGAGGATTATTATCAACGCGGCGATTTCGCGAGCCTCGTGCGGCTGCTGCGTTATTTTTGTTTTGCGATCGCCTTGCTTACGCCATCCTTCTATATTGCGATTACCACGTACCATCAGGAGATGATCCCGCCCAATCTGCTTCTCAGCCTTATTGGACAGCGGGAGGGCATTCCGTTCCCGGCGTTCATCGAAGCTTTGATCATGGAGATCACGTTCGAAATATTGCGGGAAGCGGGCATCCGATTGCCGAAGTCGATCGGACAATCCGTCTCCATAGTGGGCACGCTCGTCATTGGGCAAGCTGCCGTAGAAGCGGGGTTAATATCGGCCGCAATGGTCATCGTCGTGTCGATTACGGCTATCTCCAATTTCGCTTTGCCGGCGTTCAACGTCGGCATATCGGCGCGGCTCCTTCGATTCCCGTTCATGGTGTTGTCGGCCTTGTTTGGCCTCTACGGCATAATCGTTCTCCTCATCATGCTGGGTCTCCATCTGTGCAAACTGGAGTCCATGGGCGTGCCTTATATGACGTCGTTCGCCCCGTTCCGGCTGTCGGACCAAAAGGATGCGCTGGTCCGATTGATGAGGCCTTTCGCCCGCAAATACTTCGGCAGCCTTAAGAAGCAGCCTGATCCCGCAAGACCTTCCGAGGGTTCGTCATGAAAGAGCGGCTGCGGGGCCTGATGCTCGCGGGGTTGCTGCTGCATGCGTCGCTGTTGACCGGCTGCTGGAACAGGCGAGAGCTGAACGATCTAGCCGTCGTCGTCGCGTTAGGCGTGGACCTGGAAGAAACGGGTTATCTGGTGACCGCGCAGGTCGTGAATCCCAACGAGGTCAGATCGCAGCGGAGTTCGTCCGGCTCCGCGTCGGTCGTTACCTACACGGAGAAGGGAGTATCCATTCCGGACGCTCTTCAGCGCATGCTGGGCAAGGTGCCAAGGCAGCTGTACCTGTCCCATTTGAGAGTGATGGTATTCGGCGAATCGCTTGCCAGGAAAGGACTGATCGACGTTTTGGATTATGCAGCCCGCGAACACGATCTTCGCAACGACTTCTACATGTTGGTGGCCAAGGGCTCGAAGGCTAGAGACGTGCTCAGCGTCGTGACTCCCTTCGAAAAGATACCCGCCGAATCGCTTTTCTCTTCGATCATGGTGTCTAACAAAAAATGGGCGGCGACGGGCCGAATTAAGCTACAGCACTTCATCACGGTCCTGGACCGCGGCGGCTCCAATCCCGTCTTGTCCGGCGTGAGGGTCGAAGGCGACAAAAAGAAGGGGAGAAACAACGACTTCCTGCGCGAGATTCGTCCGGAGACGATGCTCAAGCATGAAGGGTTGGCCGTGTTCCGCAAGGACAAGCTCGTAGGCTGGCTTGGCGAGGATGACAGTAAAACCGTCAATTACATGATCAACAACGTATCCGGCACGACGGGGTTCGTTCCGTGTCCCGGAAGAGGCAAGGGGAGTATCGGCGTAAGCATTATGCAGTCCAAAACATCCATCAAAGCGGTAAAGGGAGAAGACGGCAAGCCTGCTTTCAAGGTCAGGCATGTCCTCGAAGCGAACGTGGATGATGTGCAGTGCGAGCTGGATCTGTCGGATCCGGGCTCCATTACTTTGATCGAGAAGGAGCTGGAGGATCTGGCGCGCGGCAATACGGCCTCCAACATCCGCGAAGTCCAGCGCAAGTTCGCATCGGACATCTATGGTTTCGGCGAAGCGCTTCACAGGCAAATGCCCAAGGAGTGGGCCAAATACAAAAGCGAGTGGGACAGCTACTTCAAAACGGCGAAAATCGAAGTCAACGTGGAAGTGGCCTTGCGCAAAGTCGGCTCTATTCTTCAGCCTTTGAAGAAGGATATGGAGGGCCAATGAACTGGAGCATGACGCTTACGCTGCTAATGCCTCTCGTGCTCTTGCTGGAATGGCCTCAGCTTAAAGCTTTGAAGTCCAAGCGGGACAAAGCTTGTTTTGTCGCCGTCTGGCTGGTCGCGACGGCCGCCATGGGCGCGGAATGGGCAGGGTTGCAGCTGCCGAGGCCAATGGAAATCATCAGGGTGTTCTGCGCGCCAATCAATGCCATGCTGCCATAAGGCGAGATCTGAGAGGTGAGAAGGTGGGCAAATCTGGAGTGGGCAGCAGACAGTTTTTTATATTGACATTCGGGCTGACGGTCGGTACATCCATATTGGTTACGCCTTCAGGCCTTGCGGCGACGGCCAGGGAAGACGCGTGGCTGGGCGGTTTGGCGGGCTACATGATAAACCTCGGCATGGCAGCCATGTATATCGGCCTGGTCAAACTGTTCCCCGGACAGAATTTGTTCGGCATGTTCGAGAAGGCGTTCGGCAAGTGGGCGGGGAAAGCCGTGTCCCTCCTCTATTTTGTTTATTTTCTGATCCTTGCGGGCACGCTGCTCGGCAATCTCGGTTTCTTTGTGACAAGCGAGGTGCTGCCCGATACTCCTATCGACATCGTGCAAATTCTGTTCCTGGCCGCTTGCGTCATGTGCGCCAAGACGGGCATCGTCGTTCTGGCGAGGCTGGGAGAATTGATGTTTCCATGGATTTTATTTTTTTTTATGGTGCTCATTCTGGCTCTTCTTCCCCAGATCGAGTGGGATTACATCGCTCCGGTGCTGGAAGGGGGGCTTGGTCCGGTATTGACGGCTGGCTTCCATGCGTCCATGTTCCAGGAACTTATCGTCATGGTCGTATTCGTGCCGCAGCTTGCAAGCCTTCGAAATTGGAAGGGGGCGTTTCTGGGAGGCCTGACCTTCGGCCATCTGCTGCTGGTGTCCGTCGTGCTGTTCAGCGTCCTGATTCTGGGCATCGAACAATCCGCCAACAGTACCTTCCCGGCCTATGCTTTGGCGAAGACGATCAGCTTGGGCAATTTCCTGCAGCGGATAGAAGGCATACTCATCGCTTTATGGATCATGACGTTTTTCCTGAAGACGATGATGTTGTTTTTCTCAATGATGCAAGGAATGAAGACGATACTGGGACTAAAGAGCGCCAGCTATGCCGTCTATCCGATCGCCGTCGTCTTGCTGCTCGTCGCATGGAACACTTACGTGAACAGCGTCTATATCGGCGAGGTCATCCAAAAAGTATGGGGCGGCTATGCCATGATCCATCTCGTCGCCATTCCGCTCTTGACGGGAGCTTCCGGGCTGCTGCGCCGCCGCATGAAAATATTATCCGAAAATGCCGAACCGACTTGACAATCGTCAGAGCTGTTTGGTATTTTTGTAATAGTGATTAGCACTCATTAGAGTTGAGTGCTAACGAGGAAGGGGAACACTCCTTCCCGCGAAGAGAATCGGAGGAGGGTTTGGATATGTTGACGGAACGACAGCGTATGATATTAAACGCCATTGTAGACGACTATATCCGTTCGGCAGAACCTGTAGGCTCGCGCAGCATCTCAAAGCGCGGAGATGTCGGATTCAGCCCGGCCACGATTCGCAACGAGATGGCAGATCTGGAGGAGCTCGGATTTCTGGAGCAGCCCCATACGTCCGCCGGACGCGTACCTTCCACTAAAGGTTATCGTTATTATGTCGATCATCTGGTCAAGCTTGGCGAGGTGAACGTCAATGAGCTGGGATTAATGAAATCATTTGTTGCGGATAAGCTGAATCAGATGGAGCAGGTTATTCAGCAAACGGCCATGATTTTGTCGAATTTGACGAATTATACGTCGATATTGCTCGGTCCAGAATTGTTCCATACGTCGCTTAAGCACTTTGGACTGGTGCCGCTAAATGCCGAATCGGCAGTTGCGATCATCGTTACGAATACGGGACATGTGGAGAACCGCACAATATCGATACCGCCGAATCTGGATATGGACGATATGCAGAAGGTTGTCAATATTCTGAATACGAAGCTGGTAGGCGTGCCGTTGATCCGCCTTAAAGCCAAGCTCCATTCGGAAGTCGGACAGGAGCTCGAGCGCCATATCGATCATTACGAAGAGCTGTTGTCGGTGCTCGAAAGCGCGCTTCAAAACGACGAGGAGCAGCGCGTATTCATGAGCGGAACGACGAATATGTTGACACAGCCGGAATTCAAGGATGTCGACAAGGTTAAGACGATTCTAGATCTTCTTGACGAGACCCCTACCATCATGAAGATGTTTTCTTCTCTCCCGTCGGGTATCGGGGTTCGTATCGGCACGGAAAATGACCATAAGGCCATCAGCGATTGCAGTCTCATTACGGCCACTTATTCCATAAACGGAGAAGCGCTCGGGACGATCGGTATTCTCGGACCTACCCGAATGGATTATGGCAAAGTGATCAGCTTGCTCAATCTGATTTCAAAGGATATGGGGACGCTGTTAGGCAGATGGTATAAGTAAAAGGCAATAGGCAGGAGGCAGTCACAGGCTGCCTGCGTTCATTATACGAAGGAGGTGATAGGGTGAGTACCAAAGAACAACATAATGAAACAACAGATACAGCAGCTGAGGAAACTCTGGAACAGACAGCCGAACAAACGGAATCGGAATTCGCCGATCAGAACGAGGCTGGCGAGAACGCCGGGGAGGATGCAAGGTACGTCGAGCTCACGAAGCAAGCGGAGGAGAACCAACAGCGATACTTACGCGCGCAAGCGGATTTCGACAACTTCCGCCGCCGCACAATGAAGGAAAAAGAAGAGCTGGCGCAATACGCTTCCATGAAGCTGATCGATCAACTGGTTCCGATCGTCGACAACTTCGAACGGGCGCTGGCAGCCGCTTCGTCCAACAGCGATTACGACTCCTTGGCTAAGGGAATCGACATGATCTTCCGTCAGCTGTTTCAAACGCTGGAAGCCGAAGGGCTCAAGGCGATCGAAGCAGTAGGCCAACCATTTAATCCGGAGTTCCATCAAGCCATTATGACGGTGGAGTCGGATGAATATGAGGAAGGCATTGTCGTTGAGGAGGTTCAGAAGGGCTACATGCTGAAGGAGAAGGTCCTTCGTCCCGCGATGGTGAAGGTAAGCGGTTAACGCTGCGGACTGATTGATACTAACAGAATGATGGTTATACAGGTTTACGAGTATAATTTAACCCTTTGAGGAGGCCATTTACAAATGAGTAAAGTTATCGGTATTGACCTTGGCACCACAAACTCTTGCGTTGCCGTAATGGAAGGCGGCGAAGCCGTCGTAATTCCGAATCCGGAGGGCAGCCGCACGACTCCTTCCGTCGTTGGCTTCAAAAAGGACGGAGAGCGCGTCGTCGGCGAGACGGCTAAACGCCAGGCGATTACGAATCCGGATCGCACGATCATTTCCATCAAGCGCCATATGGGCACGAACCACAAAGAAAAAATCGACGATAAAGAATTTACGCCGCAAGAAATTTCCGCTATTATTTTGCAAAAATTGAAATCTGATGCGGAAGCTTACCTTGGCCAGACAGTAACTCAAGCAGTTATTACCGTTCCGGCTTATTTCAACGACAGCCAGCGTCAAGCGACGAAGGATGCGGGCAAAATCGCAGGGCTGGAAGTGCTGCGGATCGTCAACGAGCCAACAGCAGCCGCACTTGCTTACGGCATGGAAAAGTCCGAAGACCAAACTATTCTGGTCTATGACCTTGGCGGCGGCACATTCGACGTTTCCATCCTGGAGCTAGGCGATGGATTCTTTGAGGTAAAAGCAACGAGCGGCGACAACAAACTGGGCGGCGACGATTTCGACCAAGTCATCATTGATCACCTCGTAGCGGAATTCAAGAAGGAGCAAGGCATTGACCTGTCCAAGGACAAAGCGGCCGTTCAACGACTGAAGGACGCAGCGGAGAAAGCGAAAAAGGAGCTCTCCGGCGTTCTGACTTCGACGATCTCCCTTCCGTTTATCACAATGGTAGACGGCGTTCCGCAGCACTTGGAGATGAACCTGACACGCGCGAAATTCGAAGAGCTCTCCGCAGGGCTTGTTGAGCGTACGCTTGGACCTACTCGTCAAGCGCTGAGCGATTCTGGCTTATCCGCAAACCAGATCGACAAAATCGTTCTTGTCGGCGGTTCGACTCGTATTCCTGCAGTCCAGGAAGCCGTTAAGAAGCTGACCGGCAAAGAGCCGCACAAAGGCGTTAACCCGGACGAAGTCGTAGCTCTCGGAGCAGCCGTGCAAGCGGGCGTTTTGACAGGCGACGTAAAAGACGTCGTATTGCTCGACGTTACGCCATTGTCTCTTGGCATCGAGACGGCGGGCGGCGTGTTTACGAAAATGATCGACCGCAACACGACAATCCCGACAAGCAAGTCGCAAGTGTTCTCCACTTATGCGGACAATCAGCCGGGCGTTGAGATCCACGTTCTGCAGGGCGAGCGCTCCATGGCGAACGGCAACAAGACGCTGGGCCGCTTTACGCTGAGCGATATTCCGCCTGCTCCTCGCGGCGTACCGCAAATCGAAGTTACGTTCGACATCGATGCCAACGGTATCGTTAACGTATCCGCGCTAGACAAGGGCACTGGCAAGAGCCAGAAGATCACGATCACTTCTTCCGGCGGCCTGAGCGAGGCTGATATCGACCAAATGATGAAGGATGCCGAGCTGCACGCGGACGAAGACCGCAAGCGTCGCGAGCTTGTCGAAGCGAAGAACGCGGCAGACCAGCTTGTGTACTCCACGGAGAAGACGATTAAAGATCTTGGCGACAAAGTAGATCCATCCGAGATCGAAAAAGCGAACGCGGCCAAAGAGAAAGTGACAGCGGCGCTCGCTACCGAAGATCTGGAGCAGATCAAAGCGGCAACGGATGAGCTGACGGAGATCGTGCAGCAACTTTCCGTTAAGCTGTACGAGCAAGCCGCTCAAGGTGCCGAAGGCGCGGATGCAGGACCAGAAGGGGATGCTGGCGGCTCGAGAGCCAGGGACAACGTCGTAGATGCCGACTATGAAGTTGTAAATGACGATAAGAAGTAATAACGCGGGACAGGGGTCAAAGAACGGGCTCGCCCTTCTTTGACCCTCTTTCACGGTTCATAAGGAAGTCACGCGGGATCGGAAACGGTATCGTCAAATGTTCATTGACGGCACCGTTTCTTCTCGTGTTAAGATAGAGGATGTTGTGATTTCATTGCGGAGGTGAGAATCGGATGGCAAACAAACGGGATTATTACGAGGTGCTTGGCGTCGGCAAGGATGCCTCCGCGGAAGATATCAAGAAATCTTATCGGAAGCTGGCCCGGCAATATCATCCCGATGTCAATAAGGAAGCGGACGCGGAAAACAAGTTCAAGGAAGTGAAAGAAGCGTACGACGTCCTTAGCGACGACGGGAAACGATCGACGTACGACCAGTATGGACATGTAGATCCGAATCAGGGAATGGGCGGCGCGGGCGGCGCCGACTTCGGAGGCTTCGGCGACATCTTCGATATGTTCTTCGGCGGCGGCGGAGGAGGCAGGAGAGATCCTAATGCGCCCCAACGCGGCAACGATCTGCAATATACGATGACGGTAGAGTTCAAGGAAGCGGTGTTCGGCAAGGAAACGGAAATTACGATTCCGCGCACAGAATCCTGCGATACATGTTACGGATCGGGAGCCAAACCAGGCACGAAGCCGGAAACCTGTTCGACATGCCGAGGCACCGGACAACAGGAGGTCGTGCAGAATACGCCATTTGGCCGTATGGTTAACCGCCGTGCATGTACGAACTGCAGCGGCACAGGCAAGATCATTCGCGACAAATGCGGAACCTGCCATGGCGCCGGCAAAGTGAAGAAGCAACGCCGGATCAAGATCAATATTCCGGCAGGCGTGGACGATGGAGCTCAAATTCGGATGACCGGCGAGGGCGAAGGCGGCACGCGGGGAGGCCCGTCCGGAGATCTCTATATCGTGATTCGGGTGAAGCCGCATGACTTCTTTGAGCGCGAGAACGATGATATCTATTGCGAGGTGCCGCTAACGTTCGTGCAGGCAGCGCTTGGCGACGAGATCGAAATTCCAACGCTGACGGAGAAAGTTAAGCTTAAGATTCCAGCCGGCACGCAGACGGGCACGTATTTCCGCCTTAAGGGCAAGGGCGTACCGAAGCTGCGCGGTTACGGCACGGGAGATCAGCACGTCAAGGTGACGGTCGTGACGCCGACCAAGCTGTCCGACGAACAAAAGGATCTGCTTCGACAGTTCGGCGGATCGAACGGGGAGCCCCCGGCCGAGCAAAGCGAGCATCACGAATCCATATTCGAACGTATGAAAAAAGCATTCCGCGGAGAGTAATCCGCGGTGTGCTTTTTTGCATATTTCAGTTCAACGAGGCGCACGCTATTGCTGTTCCTATACGCGAACGACAATGGTTGCATACGAGGAGGATTTAAATATGACTGAACATCTCGACAAAAATGTCAATGGATTGGGTAATAGTCTGGAGAAGGTGAACTTCGGAGATTTGCCAATCGGACAAAACGAGGACGTGGAGTTTTCTCAGGAGCTTGCGGACGAGGCGGACATAAAAGCACAAAAGAGGGCTGCAGAGGCTGATCGCCGCATGAAGAACGGTGAGTAAGCGATGAGCGTGATCGAAATTCAAGCATCGTTCGGGAACGCGAGCGAAGCGAAGGAAGCGGCGCGCAAGCTGCAGGCATTGCGTGCCGCCGAAATTGGCGGCTACAGCGAAGGCGGAATGGTGACCGCGTCTGTTGACGAAGCCGTGGCGGACCGCGCCATTCATTTGATCCGCCAGATAGGCGGCAAGATCGATTCGGACATTTCTATGATTTAAGGAGAGCAGCGTGTTAGCCGGAGATGGCTTCACGCTGTTTTTTTGTACACAGCAGGCAGTCTGTTGTACAATAGAGGGTAGGTTTTGACGATAATTGGGAGGCAATACATATGAAATGGCATGAAATTACGATCTCCACAACGGAAGAAGCGACAGAGATGATCAGCAACTTCCTGCACGAGCTGGGAGCCGGCGGTGTTTCTATTGAAGAATCCGGTACGCTTAACAAGCCTCGCGACACGTCGCTGGGACAATGGTACGAGCTGCCGCTTAACGATATTCCGGAAGGGCAGGCCGTTATTAAAGGTTATTTCGCGGAAGGCACGGATCTGGATGGTTTGTTGGAAGAGCTGAAGCCTCGCGTCGAGGAGCTGCGGACCTTCGAAATCGATCCGGGAGAGGTTGCGTATGCTTGGCACGAAGTAGATGACGAGGATTGGGCAACGGCCTGGAAACAATATTTTAAGCCGATTCGCGTCTCCGATACATTAACAATCAAGCCGACATGGGAGGATTACACTCCTGAAGAAGGCGAACGGATTATCGAGCTTGATCCCGGTATGGCATTCGGAACGGGCACGCATCCAACAACAGCGCTGTGTTTGCAGACGCTTGAGTCCGTCGTTCGCGGCGGGGAGGAGATGATCGATGTCGGCACGGGCTCCGGTATTTTGGCCATTGGCGCGTGCAAGCTCGGGGCAAAGAGTATTCTCGCGCTAGATCTGGACCCTATTGCAGTCTCCAGCGCGACGGAAAATGTGAGTCTGAACGGATTGTCGGAGAAGATCGAGGTTCGTCTTAGCGACTTGTTGGGCGTTCTACGCTACGGCGGAGCTGACTCGGGTTCTGCGTCCTCGCTGCAAGTAACGGTTCCCGTTGATCTTGTCGTTGCCAATATATTGGCCGAGATCATTTTGTTGTTTATCGACGACGTCTACGAGGCGCTTAAGCCGGGAGGCATCTACATCGCTTCGGGCGTGTACAAAAACAAGGAAGACGACGTGGAAAAAGGACTTAAGGCTTCCGGGTTCGAAATCGTGGAAAAACGGCGCGACGAGGACTGGATCGCGTTTGTGGCGCGTAAGCCGCAGGAGGGCTAATGGAACGTTTCCTATGGTATCCGCTTGAGCATCTGCCGTTTATTGTTCTCGTTATTATGATTGTATTTACGGTGCACGAGTTTGCTCACGCGTACAGCGCCTACAAGTTCGGGGATGACACGGCTTACAAGGAAGGCCGAGTGACTCTCAATCCCATGGTCCATCTTGACTTGATGGGCAGTATCCTGCTGCTTATCGCGGGTTTCGGATGGGCGAAGCCGGTTCCCGTCAACGCCAGCCGCTTCAAGCATCGCAGAGTCATGAGTATCGTCGTGTCGGCCGTCGGCCCTCTGAGCAATTTATTGATGGCCGTCGTAGGCATGTTTATTATTTACGGATTGGTCGCATCAGGTGTCGTGCATGTAGCGTCGACAGGCGTTCAAGATGCGCTCATCGTGTTTTTTTCTTATTTTATTATGATCAATATTTTGTTGTTCGTCTTTAACCTGATCCCGTTGCCGCCACTCGACGGATACCGTATCGTTTCGGAATTTCTACCGCTTCGGCTTAGATACAAAATCGAGCAAAACATCCATTGGGCGATGATTCTATTTTTGCTTTTCGTTTTCATTCCGCCGCTCAGGGCCGTGACGCTGGATCCGATTCTATCCTTGCAGTATCCGTTGTTCAACGGGTTAAACGATTTGATGCAGTCCATCTTCGGATTTAGGATTTGGTTGCCGAGGTAGGCGGTTGGTACTAGATTCAAATGGATTTTGTCCGGTCAAACGTGCTAATATGAAGGTTGGATAATAAGTAAGGTGGTTAGTTCTACATGCAACGATACTTTGTGGCGCCGGAGCAATTTAACGACGGTGTCGTTACGATAACGGGCGAAGATGCCCATCATGCCGTTCGCGTCATGCGCATGAAGCCGGGCGATGAGATCATCGTCAGCGACGGAGCGTCCAGGACGGCGCTGGCGGCAATTTCCGAGATGGAAGCTCAGGAAGTGAGAGCTGATATTAAGAGCTTATTGCCGCAGGACAGCGAGCCTGCCTGGCTCGTTACGATTGCACAGAGCTTGCCGAAGGGCGACAAGCTGGAGCTTGTCATTCAGAAGGGGACGGAGATCGGCGCAGCAGCTTTTTTGCCCTTCCAATCGGAGCGCAACGTCGTGCAATACGATGCGAAAAAAGAAGCCAAGCGGCTCGAACGGTGGGGAAAGATTGCCAAGGAAGCCGCGGAGCAGAGCCACCGGCATCGGATACCGCCTATCGCCGCCGTGAGGAGCTGGAAGGAGCTTCTGGCGCTCATTCCCGGTTATGATCTCGCCATCTTCTGCTTTGAACGCGAAGGGCATGCCGCGCACGGCGTCGGCATCCGTACGGTTACGGAGCGATTCCGGAGCACCAAGCTGGGGGCGGTGGCGGAAGGCGAACAGCCGACCGTCTTGCTCATCGTCGGACCGGAAGGCGGGTTCTCGGAGCGGGAAGCGGCGGAGGCCGAAGGAGCCGGCGCGGTCATTGCGGGACTCGGAAAACGGATATTGAGAACGGAGACAGCGGGAATCGTCGGATTAACCTGCCTATTATACGAAGCTGGAGAAATGGGAGGAGAATGACCATGCCAACGGTCGCCTTTTACACACTGGGCTGCAAAGTGAACTTCTACGATACGGAAGCGATCTGGCAGTTATTTAAAAACGAGGGATACGAGCAGGTCGATTTCGAATCGACGGCTGACGTCTATCTCGTCAACACTTGTACGGTAACGAATACGGGGGACAAAAAAAGCCGCCAAATTATTCGCCGCGCCGTACGGCGCAATCCCGACGCCATTATCGCTGTTACGGGCTGCTATGCGCAGACTTCCCCCGCGGAAATTATGGCGATCGAGGGCGTCGACCTTGTTATCGGCACGCAGGATCGCGAAAAAATCATGTCGTTCGTGGGTCAGATCCAAGCCGATCGCAAGCCGGTCAACGCTGTTCGAAACATTATGAAAACCCGTTCCTTTGAGGAGCTTGACGTACCTGACTTCACAGAGCGCACGCGTGCCTTCCTCAAGATTCAAGAGGGCTGCAACAACTTCTGCACGTTTTGCATCATCCCATGGTCGCGGGGGCTGTCCCGCAGCCGCGAGTCGGAAAGCGTCATCGAGCAAGCGAAAGCGCTCGTCGCCTCCGGGTACAAGGAGATCGTCTTGACGGGCATCCATACCGGCGGCTACGGCGACGATATGGAAAATTACAATTTGACAAGCTTGCTGTGGGATCTCGATAAAGTGGAAGGTCTGGAGCGGATTCGCATCAGCTCCATCGAGGCGAGCCAGATTGACGACGCCATGATCGATGTCCTGAACCGTTCCAGCAAAATGTGCCGCCATCTTCACATCCCGTTGCAAGCGGGCGAGGATTCCGTGCTTAAACGGATGCGCCGCAAATATACGACGGAGCAATTCGCCGCGAAAATCAAGCGGCTGCACGAAGCTATGCCTGGCGTGGCCATTACGACGGATGTGATTGTTGGTTTCCCAGGAGAGACGGATGAGATGTTCGAGAGCGGATACCGCTTCATGGAGGAGATGGGTTTCGCCGAAATGCACGTATTCCCTTATTCCAAACGTACGGGTACGCCTGCAGCGCGCATGGAGGATCAGGTCGACGAAGAGCTGAAAAACGAACGTGTTCACAAGCTGATCGATTTATCCGAGAAAATGCAGCTGAAGTATGCAGAGCAGCATGTCGGAGCCGTGTTGGACGTTATTCCGGAGCGAGATTACAAGGGAGCTCCGGGAACGGGTTCTGTAATGGGATATACGGACAATTATATCCAGGTCGTATTCGAAGGATCGGAAGAGCTGATCGGTCAGCTATGCCGCGTAAAGATAACGGAAGCCGGCGTCAACGAATGCCGTGGACAGCTCGTCAGGGTCCTGGAGCCGCGTCGGGGAGATGCTGTTGAAGCTTCCGCCGAGGACAAGGATCATGAATTCCGTTATGATCGTCCGGAAGCGCTGAGAGCCTAAGTGTTTGCAAGGGCGGCTTCGTTTTGACAAGCCTAAATCAGGATTCCGATTCTATCTCGCGTCAGAAGGCGGAGAAGATGAAGGAATCCTTTGCTGCATATAATAATGGGTAAAGGGTGCAAGGGGGAAGGATCATGTTGGAAATCTCTGCCGGCGGGGTCGTATTCCGCCATAACGAATCCGGACAGCTTCAAGTTCAGCTTATTCAGGACCGCTACGGTAAGGTTTCCCTGCCAAAGGGGAAGATGGAGCCTGGAGAGACGGTCGAGCAGACAGCGCTAAGGGAAATTCGCGAGGAGACGGGACTGAGCGGAGAGATCGTGGCGCCCATCGCCCAGATCAAATACCAGTATGAGCATGCCAAACATGGCACGGTCAATAAGGAAGTGCACTATTATCTTGTGAGGGCGATCGGCGGCACGCATCAAGCGCAGGTCGAGGAGATCCGCGGCGTTGACTGGTTTGAACCCCGGGAGGCATGGCGGAAGCAGAAGCAGTCCGGCTACGACAACAATCATCGTATCGTCGCCGGAGCTTTGCAATTGCTTGGACTTAACGTGAATTAGCCAAACTTATCAACTCGACTCGCGATTGTCCAGCCTCCGCCAGAACTTGGCGTAGCAGAGAGGAAGGGCGATCAGCGAGCAAACGATGTTGAAGATGGTCTGCGCATGCGCGATCTGGGAGGATGGCGAATGCGCAATCGCGCCGGACACAGCCGTCAATTCGCCGATAAACGGCTGAAAGAGAAGAGCCCCGCCCACATTCAAGACGATATGGGAGAGCGCAACGAACTTGCCTCCTCGCGAACCGCCGAGCGAGGCTAAGAGCGCGGTTACGCAAGTGCCTACGTTGGCGCCGACAACAATGGCAACCCCGATCTCGGCCGGCATGCCGTTCATCGCGACAAATCCCATGACCATG
>NZ_BDQX01000458.1:302974-303392 GCF_003112455.1 Paenibacillus agaridevorans | reverse complement strand
CCGATGCCCGCCGCCCCGCTATGAACGGCGGCGGTAATGGCGGCGCCGGCAGCCATTCCCCACCATAACGAGTCGCTGGCATGTCCAAGGAACCAGTCGAACATGCCGCTCTCCTGCAGGTAGGGGCCGATAGACTGCATCATGTTTAGGCCGGCAAGCACGAGACCGAAGCCGCATACGGCGACGGAAGCGGAGCGGAGCGGCATAAGCCAGCGAAGACGATCCAGTCCGGGCCATATCTTAATCTCGCCCAGCAGGGCGGTGAGCAGCCATGCCAAAATGGATGAGACGAGCATTGGAATCGCCGCTTGGCCAATATTTAGACCTATGAGCTCGGTAGTCAGGCATGTGCCGATGTTGGTGCCCAGTATGATGCCTAGCGTGCGAGGGAACGACAGCAGGCCGGCGTTAACGAACC
>NZ_BDQX01000458.1:296028-302886 GCF_003112455.1 Paenibacillus agaridevorans | reverse complement strand
CTGCTCTGGAGTACGGCGGTCGTAGCCGCGCCGACGGCCATTCCGCGAAGCGGAGTGGCCGTTGATCTCTGCAGCATGGCGGTCAAGTGGGGTCCTGCCATTCGGTGGAGGGCAAGCTCCATCAGCTTCATGCCGCTTAGAAAGACACTGAATCCGATGAATACCGGCAATAGAAGGTTCTGGATCATGGGTTTCTCCTTATCTTAAAGTTCGGTTTTCAGCACGTAGCTATTCGTAGCTATATGTATGCGAGGGAGAAGACAAGCATGACAAGCCCGTCTATAAGTGCGAGTTCAAAAAGTTCGGTTCTCAGTACCGAGAAGATTGGATGAAGCTAGAACCTGAGGAGCGGAGCGTAGTGGAAGCTACGTGAGCACCTGCAAGGTTTCCGTAGGAAACCTACTTCGAAAGCATCCGCTTAGGTTCGGCTGAATTCAATATTCGACGTCGAGTATGCTTCTAGGATTACTTCGTAATGGGAAGCGGACTTTTTGAACAACCTCTATAAGAAAAAGAGTGCGAGAGAGGAAGTTGAGACGTGAGCAGGGCGACGATAATATTGCAAAAGGCGCGCAAGAAAAGAACGGAACAAGGACATCCCTGGGTTTTCGCAAGCGAAATCGACCGGATGGAGGGTGAAGCCGCGGGAGGCGATCTCGTAAATGTGACGACGGCGCAAGGAAAATATTTGGGCACGGGTTATTGGAATCCCAAGTCTCAAATTACGGTGCGCATCGTCTCTTACAAGCCTGACATCGAGATGGACGAAAGTTTTTTCGTCATGCGCTTCCGTGAGTGTGCAGCACATCGTGCGCGATTTGTAAACGACTCCGACTGCAGGCTCGTGTACGGGGAAGCGGACTTCTTGCCTGGACTCGTCGTCGACAGATTCGGCGGCGTTCTCGTCGTTCAGCTGTTGACGCTGGGCATGGACGCCAGACGCGACAGCATCGTAAAGGCGCTGGTTCAGGTGTTCCAGCCTGCGGGCATCTATGAGCGGAGCGATGTTGGCGTAAGAGCGCTGGAAGGACTGGAGGAGCGCAAGGGAGAGCTATACGGCCAATGCCCAAGAATCGTCGAGATCGAAGAAAACGGCTTGAAGATGGAAGTGGATATCGTGGAAGGACAAAAAACGGGCTACTTCTTCGATCAGCGCGAAAATCGCGCTGCCACTGCGCCGCTCATGACGGGCTGGGGCGCCCGTTCCGGGATTGCGTTGGGTCCCGATCCCGAAGGCGGTGCCGGCGACCTTGTGCCGCTAAATGCCAACGGGAAGGTCGTGACCTTCCCTTATTGGGACGGCGCCACGGTGTTGGAATGTTTTGCCCATACGGGGAGCTTCACCCTGCATGCCTGCAAGTACGGCGCCAAGAAGGTGACATGTCTGGACGTATCCGACCATGCGATCGAGACGGCGAGAAGGAACGTGGAGCGCAACGGCTTTTCGGATCGCGTCGAATTTGTTGTCGCGGATGCCTTCGATTATTTGCGGTCGCAGGCGAAGGGGCTGGATGATCGTAAGATGAGAGCGGCAGTCGGAGTTGATACGTCGAAGAAGCTGACCGATGCGGGGCGCACCTGGGATGTCGTTATTCTTGATCCGCCGGCTTTCGCCAAGACGAAGGGCGCTGTGGCGGGAGCTTGCAGAGGCTACAAGGATATCAATCTGCAAGGATTAAAGCTTGTAAATGAAGGCGGCTATCTTGTTACGGCAAGCTGCTCTTACCATATGGCGCCGGACTTGTTCCTGGAGACGATTGCCGAGGCGGCCGTCGATGCCGGAAAAGCGCTCAGGCTGATCGAATGGCGAGCGGCGGGCAAGGATCATCCGCAGATACTCGGCGTCAAAGAAGGCCATTACTTGAAATTCGCCATATTCGAGGTGCGGAGCAAATAACGCGCCGCTCCCGGGAGAGGGGAGAAAGCCATTATGCCTTTGCAATTCGTAATCGGCCGTTCCGGCTCGGGGAAGACGGGATATTGTATGGAGCAGATTCGGAATGGTCTCCGCGAGAATCCTGACGGACCGCCGCTTATTATGCTTGTTCCCGAGCAGGCTACATTCCAGACGGAATATGCCATGCTGAGAGGCAGCGGGCTTCGAGGCACGATGCGCGCACAGGCGCTCAGCTTTAGACGCCTTGCGTTCCGCGTCATGCAAGAGACGGGCGGTACGGCGCTTGTCCCTATTGGGGATACGGGCAAACATATGCTGCTCTACAAAATCGTGCACCGCGAAGCCGAAAAGCTAAAGTTGTTCGGCAGCGGCGCCGGACAACCGGGCTTCATCGATCGGCTGGCTGAGCTATTGACGGAATGGAAGCGATACGGCATATCTGCCTCGGAAGTAGAAGAATCGGCAGCTTCGGGGGATATCGTTCGCTCCGCGATGCTGGACCGGAAGATGCATGATGTCGGTTTGATCTACGATCGGATGGAGACGGAGCTTGCAGGCCGCTATATGGATGCCGAGGATTATTTGCGTCAACTGGAAGAAGGGTGGCCAGTAGCTTCTTCCATGAACGGCGCACGGATATGGATCGACGGATTCTACGGCTTCACGCCTATGGAATATCGGGCGTTGGCCGCCTTGATGGGCTCCTCGGCTCATATTACTGTCGCTCTTACGCTGGACAGGCCCTATGAGCTCGGCGAAGCGCCGCACGAGCTGGATCTGTTTCATCCGACCGCCGAGACGTACGCCACGCTGCTCGGTCTTGCCGAAGAGAGAGCCATTGATGTGCTGCCTCCCATCAACTTGAATAATGGCAGCGTCGCATCGGCCAGGTTCAGGGATAATCCGATGCTGGGGCATCTGGAACGGAATTATGGCGGTAAAAGAAACCCGATGCCCCTGCCGGCCGGCGAACGAGGCTTGTCGCTCCAAGCTGCCGCAGGCAGACGTGCCGAGGTCGAGGCTGTAGCCCGCGATATGCTGCGCAGGACAAGGGAAGAAGGGCTTCGCTGGCGGGATATGGCGATTATGGTTCGGAATGCGGAGGACTACGCCGATTACGTCTCTCTGGTGTTCTCCGATTACGAAATTCCGTACTTCGTCGACCGGAAGGAGAAGGCGCTGCATCATCCGCTCGTGGAATTTATCCGCTCTTCGCTGGAGTCGGTCCTGTTCGGTTGGCGTTACGACGCCGTATTCCGCTGCATCAAGACGGAGATGATGTTCCCTGTAGATCGAAGCATGCCACGCGAATGGTTCGACCGTCTTGAAAATTTCGTGCTCGCTGCCGGCATCGACGGCTGGAAGTGGCTCGACAATGGCAGTTGGAGACCGCAAGCGCCGGTATCGCTGGAAGAGGACGAGGCCATGGCGACAGTGAGCGCCAGCGCCCAGCGGGAATTCGAACTCGTTATGGCGGCGCGCGAGGTCATAGTGCCGCCGCTTCGACGCTTCGGCGAGAAGCTGCGCTCCGCCGGCACCGTTCGCGATATGGCGGAGGCCATGTACCAATTGCTCGCGGATACGGATGCGGCAGACCGGCTGGAGATCTGGAGCGGGGAAGAGATGGCTGCGGGGTTGCCCCTGCGGGCAAGATCGCATCGCCAGCTCTGGGACGGCGTCCTGGCGCTGCTGGATCAGCTTGTCGAGCTTGCTGGCGACGAGAAGATGCCGCCGGAGCTGTTTGCGGGCATGGTGGAGTCGGGGCTTGACAGCCTGACGCTCGCCGCGGTCCCCCCTGCGCTGGACCAGGTGCTGGTGGGAAGCATGGATCGTACCCGCTCGCGCGGAATCGCAGTCAGTTACGTGTTAGGCGCCAATGACGGGGTCATTCCCATGCGCGGCAAGGAGGACGGACTGTTGTCGGAAGCAGAGCGGGAGCTGTTGGCAGAAGCAGGGCTCTCCATGGCTCCTAGCGCGAAGCGTCGTCTTCTTGATGAACGGTTTATGGTATATAACGCTTTGACGACGCCTAGCCGTCATCTCTGGATCAGCTGGACGATGGCGGACGAGGAAGGCAAAAGTCTGCTTCCCTCGGAGCTGATTCGTCAGGTGCAAGGCATGTTCCCTGGACTGGCCGTAAAGGAAATCGCCGCAGAACCTAATCTCGCGATGCCGGAGGTTCATCAAAAGGAATTTCTCGTACATCCGCGCAGAACTTTATCCCATTTGATCAGTGCATTGCGTCAATCGAGGGTAATTGGCAAGGAATTGGCATCTTTCTGGTGGGATGCGTACAACTGGTACGCCGCCCGTCCCGAATGGCAGGACAGGCTTGGCATGCTTCTGTCTTCCTTGGACTTCCGCAATATTGAGAAAGAGCTGCCGGAGGTGCTCGCGCGGGAACTATACGGCTCTCGAATGCAAGTCAGCGTCTCTCGGATGGAACGATTCGTCTCCTGTCCGTTCCAGCACTTTGCCATACACGGCCTCAAGCTGCGGGAGCGGAAGCTCTACCGCCTGGCTGCGCCGGATATCGGCCAGTTGTTCCATGCCGCTCTCAGCGCGCTGGCCGGCAAGCTTGGCGGAGGCTGGGGCAGCACGCCTCGGGCGGAAATCAAGGAAGCCGCTGCGCGTACCGTGGATGAGCTTGCGCCCAAGCTTCAATCGCAAATTCTGCTCAGCAGCGGCCGGTTCGGCTTTGTTGCCCGCAAGCTCAAAGCCATTGTCGCCCAAGCGGCAGTCATGCTTGGCGAGCACGCCAGGAGAGCGGATTTCCAACCTGTCGGATTGGAGATCGACTTCGGCCCGGGCGGCAAGCTGCCGCCTATGGTGCTGCAGCTTCCAAGCGGAGCGCAGATGGAGGTGATCGGCCGGATCGACCGCGTCGATGCTGCGGAGACGGAGGACGGCTTGCTGCTGCGCGTCATGGACTATAAGTCCAGCTCAACCTCGCTTAGGCTGGAAGAGGTCGTATACGGCCTGTCGCTCCAAATGCTGACGTATCTCGATGTGCTCGTCACGCATGCGAACGAATGGCTGGGTCAGCCGGCTTCTCCGGCCGGCGTGCTCTACTTCCATGTTCACAATCCCGTAATGGCGCTCTCCAACCGGACATCGGAAGAAGAAGCGGACGGCATGCTGCTGAAGCGCTACAAGATGAAGGGTCTGCTGACGGCCGATGCGGAGGTGGTGCGTCTGATGGATGGCGACCTGGAGCAAGGTTATTCGGAGGTGCTGCCAGTCGCGCTCAAAAAGGATGGCAGCTTTTACAGCAGCTCCTCGGTCGTGACGAATGAGCAATGGTCGACATTGCGTCGTTCGGTAAGACGGACGATTACGGGGATCGGCCATTCCATCCAGCAAGGAAATGTTTCCATAGAGCCCTATCGGCTCGGAGACAAGACGCCGTGCCAATTTTGCGATTACAAGCCGGTATGCCAGTTCGACCCGCTTGTCGAGGGGAACGAATATCGCAAGCTGACGAAGACGTCCAAGGAAGATGTCTGGCGTTTGCTGGAGGAGGTGTAGCTCTATGAGTAACGAGTTTAATAAGGTTGTCGCGACGCTTCCGCCCAAGCCGGAGAACAGCACCTGGACCGACGATCAATGGAAGGCTGTCGTGACGGGAGGGCGAAACGTGCTGGTAGCGGCCGCGGCCGGCTCCGGCAAAACAGCGGTGCTCGTCGAACGCATCATTCGCAAAATATCGTCCGATACAGACGTGGACAAGCTGCTGGTCGCCACCTTTACGAAAGCGGCGGCGGCGGAGATGAAAGAGAGGATTACGCTGGCGCTCGAGAAGGAGCTGGAAGCCCAGCCGGACTCCGATCACTTAAGGCGGCAGCTGGCGCTGATGGGAAGAGCGTCCATTACGACGCTGCATTCCTTCTGCATGGACGTCATTCGCAGACACTACCCGCTCATCGGTCTCGATCCGGGCTTCCGCATCGCGAACGAGACGGAGAGCGAGCTGCTTAAGCTCGACGTCATGGACGAGCTGTTCGAATATATGTACAGCGGAGAAGGCGAGGGCGCCGCGGCATTTCTGGAGCTGGCGGAGCGTTACGGCGGCGAGCGGGGCGACGAACCGCTCTATCGGCTTGTAGGCCAGCTTCATGAATTCGCCCAAAGCCATCCGTGGCCAGCTTACTGGCTCCGTCAAACGGCAGCGGCCTTCGAGATAGGCAACGCCCGGGAGCTGGAGGCTTCTCCCTGGGTGCAGAGCATGCACCGGGACGTTCTGCTGGCGCTGAGCGGAGCGGAGTCGCAATTGGAGGAAGCGCTGGACATCACGCGGCTTGCCGGGGGGCCTGCGCCTTATGCAGAGACCTTCGATGAAGATCTGTCCGTCGTTCGCCATATTCGACTAGCGGCGGAGAGCGGTTCCTGGAGCAGCCTGGGCGATGCCTTCCGCAATGCGGCGTTTGGCAAGCTCAAGGCGCTTCGCGGAGACGGCTATGACAAGTCTCTGCAGGAAGAGGCGAAGTCGCTGCGGGAGGATGTCAAGAAGTTGATCGGCTCCATCGCCGAAGAGCTGTTTGGCCGTACGTCGGAGCAGTTCGTGGAGGAGCTGCGGGAGCTGGCGCCGCTTATGGGGGCGCTTTCCGAACTGGCGGTGTCGTTTGGACAGCGCTACGAAGCCGCGAAGCGGGACAAAGGACTGCTCGATTTCGGGGATCTCGAGCATTATTGCCTTCGCATTTTGCGCGACGAGAGCTCCGAGCCGGGACATTTAGTGCCTTCAAGTGCCGCAGAGGAATACCGCGTACAGTTCGACGAGATTTTGCTGGACGAGTACCAGGATACGAACATGGTGCAAGAAGCGATCGTCACGTTGATCGCGCGGGAAGGGCGAGGCAATCTGTTTATGGTAGGCGATGTCAAACAAAGCATCTATCGCTTTCGTCTCGCCGAACCGAATTTGTTTTTGACCAAATACAAGTCCTATGACACCGGAAATG
>NZ_BDQX01000458.1:279714-295959 GCF_003112455.1 Paenibacillus agaridevorans | reverse complement strand
AAAGCTCGGAGAACGGCCCGAGCGGCGAAGAGGGGGACGGCTCGGGCGGCCTGCGTATTGACCTGGCACGCAACTTTCGCAGCCGTGCCGAGGTGGTAGACGGCGTCAACGCGGTCTTTCGGGCGATGATGCGGGAAACCGTCGCGGAGATGGATTACGACCGCCGGGCGGAGCTTGTATGCGGAGCGGCTTACCCGGAGCCGCTGGAACCTGGCAGCTGCCGCGTGCAGTTCGCGGTGCTGGATCGTGCCGCTGCCGACTCCGACGAGGGCGAAGCTTACGGCAGTCTCGCCGAAGATGACGAAGGGGCGGATGGCGCCGAAGGACCGCGAGCTCAAGATGATACGGCTGAGCTGAAGGTAGCTCAGTTGGAGGCCCGCTGGATCGGCGGCCAGCTGCGAGAGCTGATGGATCGCGGCTTTCAGGTCTACGACGGCAAGCGCAAGCAGTATCGAAGTCTGCAGTGGAGGGACGTCGTCATTTTGCTGCGCGCGACGCAGGCTTGGTCTCCGATCATCATCGAAGAGCTTCAGAGCATGGGCGTACCCGCTTATGCGGAACTGAGTACGGGATACTTCGAAGCTACAGAGGTCGAGACCATGCTGTCCCTGCTAAGGGTCGTGGACAATCCCTATCAGGATATTCCGCTTGCGGCCGTGTTGCGGTCTCCTTTGTTCGGACTCAATGCGGAGGAGCTGTCCCGCATTCGGATCTTGTCGCCGTCAGGACCGTATTACGATGCCGTTTTGCAAGCGGCCGGAGACGAAGCCATGCCAGGGGAATCCAGGCTAAAGGTGTCCAGATTTCTGGAAAAACTGGATGCATGGCGTCAGGAAGCCAGACAAGGGGCGTTGGCAGACTTGCTGTGGCGCATGTACCTGGAGACGGGCTACTATGACTTTATGGTCGGTTTGCCGGGAGGATCGCAGCGTCAAGCGAATCTGAGGGCGCTGCATGACAGGGCGAGACAATACGAGGCGACTTCGTTCCGGGGGCTGTTCCGGTTCCTTCGTTTCATTGAGCGAATGCGCGATGGCGGCGGAGATCTCGGAACGGCCAGGGCGCTTGGCGAGCAAGAGGATGTCGTGCGGATCATGTCGATTCATAAGAGCAAGGGGCTGGAATTCCCGGTCGTGTTCGTGGCCGGGCTCGGCAAGCTCTTTAACCAGCAGGATCTGCGAAGCCCGTTCCTTAAACATAAGGAGCTTGGTTTCGGGCCAAGGTACGTGGATTCCGAGCTGCGCATCAGCTACCCGTCGCTTCCTTATCTCGCGATCCGGCGAAAGCTTCGCATGGAGATGCTTGCGGAGGAGATGCGCATCCTGTACGTCGCATTGACCCGTCCCAAGGAGAAAATGTATCTTGTCGGCACAACGGCGGATGCCGGCAAGAAGCTGCAGCGATGGCTGGGCTCGACCGACTCCGAAGGGCGCTTGTCGGATTTCCGGGTCGCAACGGCTCGTTCGTTTCTGGATTGGCTTGGTCCTATGGCGGCCGCTCAATTGTCCGGCTCGGAGCAAGGACGGCCCGAACAACATGCGGAAGCTGGCAACTCTTTAGAAGGAACGTTGCCGGAACAAGGAAACGTTTATCCCATTGGAGCCAAGCCCCAATGGGAAGCAGCCGTCGTTCCAGCCGCATGGCTCGGCATCGAGGCGGCAGCAGCACAAGAGATCGTTGACGAAATGACGGACGCAGGGAATTCTTTAAGAGACGCGGCGATCGCTTCTCTTGCTCAGCTGGAGGAGGTTGAACAGGACCGGGAGCTGCGGTCTCGCCTGGATTGGCGGTATCCCTATGAGGTCGCATCCAAGCTGGCAGCCAAAACGTCCGTCACCGAGATGAAGCGACTTCACGAGGAAGCGGATGTCTATTCCGCCGACCTTGGCGGAAGCGATGGAAGCGGACATGCTGACTCCCAAGACGATGAGGCCGCTCCTGCTGACTTCGGCTCAAGGATGGCCGATCGGCATTCCGAAGCGTTTCAGTCAAGCGGCGGGGCTGCTGAAGCGTCTGGTGGAGCTTCCTTTTCGCTGCGGCTGCGAAGACCGGCCTTTATGGAAGAAAAGTCGCTCACCGCGGCGGAAAAAGGTTCTGCCAGCCACTTATTGATGCAGCATGTGCCGCTGGTCGCCGAAATTGGCGCAACGGAGATTGCGGCTACGTTAGCGGATATGGTGGAACGACGACTGCTGACGTCGATGCAAGCTGCATCTATCGATATCTCCGCCGTTGCGGCTTTCCTGTCCGGCGAGCTCGGTCAGCGAATGAGAAATTCGCCTTGGGTGCGCCGTGAAGTACCCTTTAGCGCGATGCTGCCGGCAAGCCGTGTCTACGCGGGGGGAACCATAGAGCAATTGACGGAAGAGCCTGTACTGATTCAAGGGGTTATCGACTGCATGTTTCGAGGCGATGCCGGCATCGTTCTTGTGGATTACAAGACGGACCGAATCCACTCCGGTGGATGGGAAGCGGCGGCGGAGAGGCATAGATTCCAGTTGGAGCTGTATGCGGAGGCGATTGCGTCCGTGCTGGGAGAACCCGTTGCAGAGACCTACGTCTATTTCTTTGACGGCGCTTCAACGATTAAATTGTAGCCGCATTTGGCAACATGGCCTGTAAAACGGATAACGCAATTATAACGCTTTGTGATGGAGGGAGAAGCTTGACGGAGAAAGAGCAATCGGGCAAACGTTCGCTCGCGCTGCCCATTACCTTGCTGTTGCTGGTAATGAGCGTGATGGGTAACGTACTGTTGTCTACCAAAAATATCGGATATACCAGAGACCAGACTGTGGATGAAGGAAGAGCCGTTTTTACGCAGCTGGAGAAGGGCAAGTCCGATCTTGCTTATTGGAGCCGTCTTGCCGGCGAGGCCGTTGCTTCTCCGGCTGCAGAAAACGGTATCGGACGAGTGACCGCAGCCTACTTAAGCGAATCGATCGCAAGAGGGGAAGCGCATCTCGGCAGCTTGCTGGAAACAGCCGAGAAGCTGGATGTTTCGGCTTTCGAAGGGGCAGCGGGAGCTTATGCGGATTTTATGGCTGATCGCAAGGAAAAGCTGGCTGCGATCGGAGCGGGCTCCGGCCCCTTGGCGGATGCCGAGCGAGCGGCCCTGGAAGGTTCGAAAACATCTTTTGAGGAGATGGAAGAACTGCTTACGGAATTCCATTACGCGGGTTCGGACAATAAAAACGTTCTCATCCGGCTTGCCGGCGGCCATGACTGGCTGCCAATCGCGGCGAAGCTGAGAGACGCCGTTTTAAAGTAATTGCATGAGAAGCTAAGGCCTTCAGTAGCCATTCGCCTATATCTGCATAAGATGAATGGATAACAGGAGGCTGATGAACGATGGAAAATAAAGCGTATGACCAAGTCGACGCCAAAAGCATGTGCCAAGCGCATATGTATCGTTACGTGATGGTGCAAACGAACGACGGTTGCTGCGTAGATGGGTTTGTGGAGCATGTGGACGACGAGCATGTATATTTGGCCGTTCCGCATTGCCCCGGCGATTGGGAACGAGCGTTTCTGCCTTATGGCGGGTATGGCGGTTTTGGCGGAGGTTTCGGTTATCCGTTTTATCCGCCAAGAAGATTTTACCGCAGAGCGTTCCCGCTGGGTTCGCTGCTCGCGATTTCCCTGTTGCCGTTTTTTCTATAACAATAATGGAATTACGATTCTGTGCGACAGCATGGACAGCATGGCGCGGCTTTTTGCCGCGCTATCTTGCTTTCCGCATGATTGGCGTATAAAGGGATCGGGGATTGGACTAGACAGGAAATTTTCGGTATTATAGAGAAAGCATGAAGGGATTGGAGGTTGTGTTGTAGTGGATTGCATTTTCTGCAAGATTATCGAAGGCTCTATTCCGTCCAAGAAAGTGTTCGAAAACGATCGCGTTCTTGCGTTCCAGGATATTCAGCCGGCCGCGCCTGTACATATTCTGATCATTCCTAAGAAACATATTCCCACGATGAACGATATCGGTTCCGAGGATCTGGAGCTTGTCGGAGAGCTGTTTGCGGTTGCCCGTCAAATCGCGAAGGAGCAAGGGATCGATGAAGCGGGATACAGGCTGATCAACAATGTGAACAGCGACGGAGGACAGGTTGTTTATCACCTGCATATCCATCTGCTCGGCGGCAATAAGCTTGGCCCGTTATTGGCAGTCTAACAAAGTTGACACTGGGATTTGCTTTGCCGTATAATGAAGTTTGATAAACCGTGTTATAGCTCTGGACGGTCTGTTTCGGAGGGAGGGAAAACTGGTGTCTGAAACTAAAGTTCGCAAAAACGAAACCATCGATGCTGCGCTTCGCCGCTTTAAACGCTCCATCGCTAAAGACGGTGTTTTGGCTGAGGTGAAAAAACGCAAGCATTACGAAAAGCCAAGCGTTAAACGCAAGAAAAAGTCCGAGGCTGCTCGCAAGAGAAAGTTTTAGGAGGATCCTTCCATAATGAACCTGAGCGAACGATTGAACGACGATATGAAGCAAGCCATGAGGAGTCAGGACAAGTTCAAGCTCACGACGATTCGCATGATGCGCGCGTCCGTGAAGAACTTGGAAATCGACCTTAAACGTCCTCTTGACGATAACGAAGTGCTTGATATTCTAAGTCGCGAGATCAAAATACGTAAAGATTCCCTCCAAGAATTTAAAAAAGCCGGCCGCGACGATCTGGTAACAGGTCTTGCAGCAGAAATTGAAATTATTAGTCAATACCTTCCCGAGCAGCTGACCGAAGAAGAGATTCAAGAGATAGTAAGGCAGACCATCCAAGAACTCGGTGCTTCTTCTAAAGCCGAAATGGGGAAAGTGATGAGCGCCCTGATGCCTAAAACAAAAGGACGCGCTGACGGTAAACTAGTAAATCAATATGTCCAACAATTTCTGCGTTGATATGCGGACTCCCGAAACACCCCGAAAGGGGTGTTTTTTTGTTATGGCATCTCCAAGACTTGTGAGTCCCGCTTATTTTCCCTCCTCATATTTCCAGTCGCGAACGCATAATTTGGTATAGTACGGAATTATAGCGATACCTTCGTTCGCTGAGGAGGCCGAGACGGCAATGCGACAACTGAAAAAAAAATTTCGCAAACTCACCGCCGAATTGCTCGATATGCCGCAGGATGTCGTCTATGATCTGCCGCGATTGACAATGATCGGCGACCGCCAGCTGTACATCGAGAATCATCGGGGCGTCGTTCATTTCTCCAGCGACAAGCTAAGGCTTGCGCTTAGCAAGGGGCAACTGGAGGTTACGGGGAGTGAGCTGGTCATACGAACGATATGGACCGAGGAAGTATTCGTTGAAGGCATCATTGCGAATATACAGTTGATTCCATGAATCCGTCGGGAGGGAATTTACGATGAAAGGTCAAGGCGTAACGTGGCTGCAAGGAGTCGTCGTCGTTGAGGCAAGAGGGGGACGGCCGGAGGAGCTTGTCAATCGGGCGCTGGAGGGCGGACTGTCTCTCTCTGCCATATCATGGACAAGCAACGGAAAATTAAGGTTTGAGTTGTCGGTTGGAGACTTTTTTAAGCTTCGTCCGTATTTAAAGCAGACAGGCTGTCGCGTTCACGTCGTGAAGCGGAACGGCCTGCCTTTCTGGATGGCAAAGGCGGAGAAACGCATTTGGTTCGCAGGCGGCCTCGCGTTGTTTTTTCTCCTGATTTTCCTGCTCTCTTCCTTGGTTTGGAGGATCGACGTTGTCGGCAATGAAAGAATGCCTAAGGAAGATATTTTACAAGCGGCCAAGGCCGAAGGGCTGTATACGCTGCAATGGTCGTTCAGGCTGCAGGATGCGGACGTCATCTCCAAGAAGCTCGTGACGGCATTGCCGGGTACGACATGGATCGGAGTGGAGAAGAAGGGGACGAAAGTAACCATCCGGGTCGTGGAAATGTCGCTTCCCGAGCAAGCCGCGCTAAATAGTCCCAGACATCTGATTGCATCGACAGACGCGGTTGTGACGCAGATCGTGGCGGAAGCGGGTAAGCCGTTGGTGAAAAAAAATACGCGCGTAAAAAAGGGACAAACCTTGATCTCCGGCATCATCGGCAATGAGACGTACAACAAAACGGTCGTGGCCAAGGGGAGCGTGCGAGGACTGGTCTGGTACGAATACGAAATTCTGTCGCCTATGACGCAGCAAGTGAAGGTGTATACGGGTGAGAAAAAAACGAAGTGGCATGCCGTGATCGGCTCCAGAGCGCTTCAAATCAGCGGCTTCGGAGACAACCCCTTTGCCCAGTCCGAAACGGTAACGCAAGAGGAAAGAGTGTCCTGGCGCGATTGGACGCTGCCGTTCGGAAGGATGAAAGAGACGATTATGGAGTCTGAGATGCAGGAACGTACATTGACGGAAGAAGAAGCGCGCGAGGCAGGTAAGATGCAAGCGAAGGCCGAGGTCTTGTTGAAAGCCGGGGCGGATGCGGTCATCCGGGACGAAATTGTTTTGCATGAAAAGGCGGACAATGGTAAAGTTTATATGAAAGTTCTTTTTGAAGTAGAACAATCCATCGTGGAAGAAATGCCATTAGTCCATATGCAGGGAGACTGAGAATTGTTGCAAAATGATCAAAAATCAGCAAAAGTACATCTAGGCAACGCCGCGGAGGGACTAGCTGTATTCGGTCCGCAGGATAAATTTCTACGGCTCGTCATGGAACAGTCAGGAGCTTCCATAAGCTCGCGTGAGGCGGAGATCGTCATTACGGGGCAGGCGAAGGAAGTAGATTCGTTGGAGCAGCTGTACACCGTCTTGCTGCAGCTTGTCAGAGGCGGCTACGCGCCAACGGAGAGAGATATCATGTATGCGCTCGATTTGGCTCGCAATATGCAAGCCGAAGAGCTGCTCGATCTATTCAAGAAGGAAATTGCATCCACGTTCCGCGGGAAGAAGATCATGGTCAAAACAATTGGCCAACGCCATTATGTAAAGACAATCAAGAAACGCGACATCGTGTTCGGTATCGGACCCGCGGGAACAGGCAAAACCTATTTGGCCGTCGTTCTGGCCGTCGTAGCGTTGAAGGAGGGGGCCGTAAAGCGGATCGTGCTCACTCGGCCAGCCGTGGAGGCGGGCGAGAATCTGGGTTTCCTGCCAGGCGATCTGCAAGAGAAGGTCGATCCTTACTTGAGACCGCTGTATGACGCGTTACATGACGTGCTTGGCCCCGAGCAGACGGCCAAAGCGCTGGAACGCGGATTGATCGAGATTGCCCCGCTCGCCTATATGCGCGGAAGAACGCTCGACGATTCCTTTATTATTCTGGATGAAGCGCAGAACACGACACCGGAGCAGATGAAGATGTTCCTGACGAGACTTGGTTTCGGCTCGAAGATGGTCATTACGGGAGACGTTACGCAGATCGACCTTCCGCGCGGCAAGTCGTCGGGTCTCGTAGAGGCTCAGCGCATCTTGAAGGACATCGAGGAGATCGGCATGATCTTCTTCGCGGAGCAGGACGTCGTAAGGCACTCCCTTGTCCAGAAGATCATCGTAGCCTACAACCACGACGCAGAAAGCAAATCTTGAAATTAAAATAGAAGTTCAAAAACCGCTTTTCAGTACCGAGAAGGTTGAATGAAGCCGGAATCTGAGTAGCGGAGCGTAGCGGAGCTACGTGAGCAACGGAAGATCCGGCTGAATTCAAGATTCGAAGTCGAATAGGCATCCGAGTGTTACTTCGTAATCAAAAGCGGATTTTTGAACCTCCTTTGAAAGGAAGGGTTGCGTGCATGGGGCAGGGTGAATCAGCTAAGCCGATCGTCAAACCGCCTGCTAGATCGACGCAAGGTTGGAGGCAGAGTCCTGCTGTCAAGTGGACCTTGATGGCGATGTTCGTGCTGCTCTTTTATTTCAGCCTGGCGCCGCATGTCATTCCGGAGACATATGATATTACCGAAGGCGTGGCCAGCGAAAAAGAAATCAAGGCGCCCTTTCAGATCCGTGACGAGAAGGCGACTCGACAGGCGGAAGAAGATGCGGCCGCGAAGATCGATCCCATCTATTCGATCGTACCGCTAAGCAATGCGACGCTCGTCGAACAACTATTTTACCGAATCGAGCAGCTTAACCTTGATGATCAAGTTACGACCGATAACAAGGTTGCGATCTACCGATCCGAGATTCCTGGGAAATATGATGCCCATATAGATGCATTTATCACTGCAAATAAGGGCAAAGGAACGTTCAGCGATTCTCTTGTGCAAGAGATGGAAAATGTCGCCAAAGATCAGCGGTATACCATACCGGAAGAAACTTTCTACAAGATGCCTCAGCTTAAATCCGAGCAGCTATCCGAGATGCGGTCGGTGGCAAGAGAAATCGTCCGCAAGCTGACGCTAGAGCCGCTGCGAGAAGCGGAGACGGCTCGCACCCAGGTCGCCGAGCTCGTTAATGCGAGCACGCTGTCCAATCGGACGGAACGGGAGATCGTGCAGGAGCTGGCGAGATTCGCCATTATGCCGAATCGTTTTCTCGACACGGATGCAACGGACGAAGCCAAAGCGCTTGCCAAGCAGAATACGCAGCCGGTCGTCTTTAAGGAAGGCGACGTCATCGTAAAGCGGGGGCAGACGATTACCCCGGATCTGTACAAGCTGTTGTCGGACTCCAATCTCTTGCAGGACAAGACGTCGTATTGGCCGCAAGCGGGACTGCTCATTCTGTCGCTGATGGCCGTCATCGTACTGTTCGTGTATTTGCACCAATCCGGCGGTTTTGGGGGGCTTCGGCCGAAGTACAGCAATACGCAGCTGCTGATGTTGCTGCTTATTTTCCTGATCAACATCATCACGATACAGATCATCGCGCTGATTCAGACGGATTCCGTACCCTATGCCGGTTATTTGGCACCTGCGGCTCTCGGAGCGATGCTGATTACTTTGCTGCTGGATATGCATTTGGCGATTATTTCGTCATTTATTTTCACCATCATGGGAAGCATCATCCTGAATCCGGCATCCAATACGCTTTTTGATTTCAAATACGGCTTCTTCGTGATCGTGGTCTCGCTTGCCGCCATCTTCTCTATCCATCGGGCCAGTCAACGATCCGCGATTCTGAAGGCAGGCATTATGGTCAGCTTATTCGGGGCTTTATCCGTGATGGCCGTATTGTTGATGACGGAGCAGCTCGAGCGGATGCCGTTCATCTACTCCGTATCCTTCGCATTCGCCAGCGGCTTGTTGACGGCGGTGCTTGTTATTGGATTGATGCCGTTTTTCGAAATTACGTTCGGCATTTTGTCGGCTCTTAAGCTGGTCGAGCTGTCAAACCCGAATCATCCGTTGCTGCGCAAGCTGCTGACGGAGACGCCGGGCACCTATCACCACAGCGTCATGGTAGGCAATCTTTCGGAAGCTGCCGCCGAAGCCATCGGCGCAGACGGCTTGTTGTGCCGCGTCGGCTCGTATTATCACGATATCGGGAAGACGAAGCGGCCGAACTATTTTATCGAAAACCAGTCCAATATGGAGAATCCGCATGACACGATCGATCCCAAACTCAGCAAGTCGATCATCGTTGCGCATGCACGAGATGGCGTCGAGATGCTTAAGGGCCATAATATACCGAAGCCGATCCGCGATATCGCGGAGCAGCATCACGGCACGACGTCGCTCAAGTTTTTCTATCACAAGGCGGCGAAGCAAGCGGAAGAGCAGGGCATCGTGCCAACGTTTACCGAAGACGATTTCCGTTATCCGGGACCGAAGGCTCAATCCAAAGAAGCGGCTGTCGTCGGCATCGCCGATTGCGTGGAAGCGGCAGTGCGGAGTTTGCGCAATCCAACGGTGGAACATGTCGAGGCCATGATCGCCAAAATCATCAAGAGCCGCCTTGACGACAATCAGTACAACGAATGCGACTTGACGCTCAAGGAGCTGGACAAGATCGCGCAATCGTTGAAGGAGAGCATCATCGGCATCTTCCATTCCCGAATCGAATATCCGGAAGATGTCAAGACGAAGGAGTGAATACGGCAGGATGACTTTGCAGCTGGATTGGAATAACGAGCAAGACAAACACGAAATACAAGATGCATGGATCGTCAAGCTGACGGAGCTGCTGCAGCTGGCAGGCGAGGCGGAAGGCTTGACAACGGGAGAGGTCGCGCTGACGTTTACGGATGACGAAGGTATTCATGCCCTCAACCGAGATTATCGAGGCATCGACCGTCCGACGGATGTACTGTCGTTCGCGATGCAAGAAGACGGCGCGGACGAGCTTGACATCATTTTCGAAGTAGAAGATGAGTCCGAGAGCGATCCCTTGTCCGGCATGCTGGGCGATATTATCATATCGGTAGAACGAGCTCAGCTGCAGAGCGAAGAGTACGGTCATTCGCTGGAGCGGGAGATCGGTTTTCTGTTCGTGCACGGCTTCCTGCACTTGATCGGTTACGACCATCAGGACGAAACCTCCGAAGCCGAGATGACGGCGAAGCAAGAAGCGGTGTTAAGCCAAGCAGGTTTAACGAGATAGATGGCGAAGTTCGTCCGGAACGTAGGGCTCGCGTTGTCGGGGATCGGACTTGCGATTCGTACGCAGCGGCATATGCAAATTCATTGTGTCGCAGCCGTTATCGTAGTTGGACTGGGACTGTTCCTATCGCTGGACGCGATTCGCTGGAGTCTGATCGTTTTCGCGATAGGATTGGTCGTAAGCGCCGAATTGATCAATACAGCCATTGAGCAGGCCGTCGATCTGGCCAGCCCCGAGCGGCATCCCCTGGCGAAAGCGGCCAAGGATGTCGCGGCAGGCGCTGTGCTGGCGGCGGCCCTTGTTGCCATAACGATTGGACTGCTCATACTGGGTCCGCCTTTATTGGCGCTCTTCTCCTAATACAGAGATTGGAAGGCGGTTGTCAGACATATGCTGATGGAATACACCGGACTTAAGCCGGAATACTCGGCCATGCTGAAACAAGCTTATGAAGCGATGGCGCGTGCGTATGTGCCGTATTCGGGATTTCAGGTTGGAGCCGCGCTGCTAGACGCGGAGGGACAAACGCATTACGGTTGCAATGTGGAAAATGCGGCTTATGGTCCTACGAATTGCGCCGAGCGTACAGCTTTGTTTCGCGCGATCGCAGATGGACGGTCTGCCGGCGAATTCCGGGCAATCGCGGTTATTGGAGATACGGATGGCCCCATTGCGCCATGCGGTATCTGCAGACAAGTGATGGTTGAATTATGCGCGCCTGATACCCCGGTCATTATGGGCAATCTGCGCGGAGCCTGGAGTATCGCGACGGTAGCGGAATTGCTGCCGGGCGCCTTTACGCCGGCGTCGTTAAACAAGGAGGAGCATGAACTAACATGAGCGAACAAGATAAAACGCGCGGCGCAAAAAAATTTAAATCCGGATTTGTGGCCATTATCGGCAGGCCGAACGTAGGCAAGTCGACGCTGATGAACCACTTAATCGGGCAAAAAATTGCGATTATGTCGGACAAGCCGCAGACGACTCGTAATAAAATACACGGCGTATTTACTTCAGACGATTATCAGATCGTCTTTCTGGATACGCCGGGCATCCATAAGCCGCAATCCAAAATGGGCAATTACATGAACCAATCCGCGGAAGGCGCGCTTAAGGAAGTCGAAGCCGCGTTATTTCTCGTCGATGTCTCGGAAGGGCTCGGCGGAGGAGACCGCTTCATTATCGAAAAGCTGAAGTCGCTCAAGACTCCTGTCTTTCTCGTCATGAACAAGATCGATAAGATAGAGCCCGAAGCGCTGCTCCCGATGATCGCGCAATACAACGAGCTGCACGAGTTTGCCGAGATCGTACCTATCTCCGCTCTGCAAGGCAATAACGTTAATACGCTTCTGGAGCAGATTACAAAATATTTGCCGGAAGGGCCGCAATATTACCCGGCAGACCAGATTACGGATCATCCGGAGCAATTCGTGTGCGCCGAGCTCGTCCGCGAGAAGATTTTGCATATGACTCGCGAAGAGATTCCGCATTCCATTGCGGTGACGATCGAAGATATGCGCGTACAAGAGAACGGCGTTGTTTATATCGGAGCCGTTATTTTCGTGGAGAGGGATTCGCAAAAGGGCATCATTATCGGCAAACGCGGCGAGCTGTTAAAGGAAGTCGGCAAGCAGGCACGAAGAGATATTGAAGCGCTGCTCGGCTCGCGGATCTATCTGGAGCTGTGGGTTAAAGTCAAGAAGGACTGGCGCAATCAGGAGCGGGTCTTGAAGGATTTGGGCTTCCGCAACGACTAACGCCGGATGCCGTTTTTTACGTTTTTTGCTAAGGATACCGAAGCGACTATTATCGCATCCTATAACCGTCTGGAGCTACATTTCCTAGGCGGAAAGGATGGATACGAATGCGAGATTTTTCGTGGAAGTATTTTACGTTGACCGGAGACGTCGAGTCCTTCATGCTGTACAAGGAAGTGAATCAATACGGCACGTCCGATGAAGCTACTCCGCTTGCTCTGCAAGACGAGGAAGCTGTAAAGATGGATGTACAAGAATAAGCGACATAGCGGTATTATGTATGAATAGTGAGTGTTCAAAAAGTTTTTTTGAACAAGAGGCTTATGGTTCGCGGGGGAGAAGCCGGCATGTTGCATCGCGTGGAAGGAATCGTAATCCGCTGTATGGATTATGGGGAAAACAACAAAATCGTTACTCTTTTGACGAAGACGGGCGGAAAAGCCGGAGTGCTCATTCGCGGCGCGAAAAAGGTGAAGAGCCGGCATTCCTCGCTTGCCCAGCCGTTTACGTACGGAGAATTTCAGTTTTTTCGAAGCACCGGCTTAGGCACGCTTAATCATGGTGAGATCATCGCCTCTCACCATGGTTTGCGCATGCAGCTCGATCTGTCTGCTTATGCCTCTTATGCGGCGGAGCTGACTGATCGCGCTTTGCAGGAGGAAGAAGCAAGCTCCTTCTTGTTCGAGCAGCTTTTGGCGTGTTACACGGCTCTACAGGAAGGTAAGGATCCGGCGATTGTATTGCATTTGTACGAGATGCGTATTCTCGATCTGGCGGGTTACGCCCCGCAGCTGGAACAATGTCTGCATTGCGGCAACGTAATGGGCTCCTTCAAGCTGTCGCCGGGCTCGGGCGGCGTTTTATGTAGCCGTTGCGAGGGGAGAGATCCTTATGGCATTCCGCTTGGCGAAGGGGTACATAAGCTGCTCCGATTGTTTAAGGGCATGGATATGCGCCGATTAGGAGCGATTACGGTTAAGGAAAGTACGAAAGCAGAGCTCAAACGGTGCATGCGGGCACTGATGGACGCGCAGTTGGGATTGCAGCTGAAGTCACGCAACTTTCTGGATCAATTGGACAAATTGGTTTGACATTTGACAATCGTCCCTATTACGCATAAAATAGTGGAATATGAATATGGGATGTTGATGGAGAAAGTAACCGTAAGAAATCCGCTAAGCGAGTCGGGGGAAGGTGGGAGCCCGATGCGGGTATTATGGCGAAGGGCGCTCCGGAATCCTTTGAACGAAAGCGGGTTGTTCTTGCGGACTTACATTCGCAAGGTCGGCCAAGTAGGGTGGAACCGCGGGAATTATACTCTCGTCCCTATGTCTGGAAGCAGACGTAGAGGCGAGAGTTTTTTGCGTGCTTTGCGGATCGTGCTTCTGCAACACTAAACATATAGAAGGAGTGTAACGGCATGAATTTTCAAGGCATGATTTTGACGCTTCAACAATTCTGGGCGGAGCAGAACTGCATTCTCGTGCAGCCGTACGACGTGGAGAAGGGAGCGGGGACCATGAATCCTATGACTTTCCTGCGCTCTATCGGACCCGAGCCGTGGAACGTGGCTTATGTTGAACCCTCCCGTCGTCCCGCCGATGGACGATATGGCGAAAATCCCAACAGGCTGTATCAGCATCACCAATTCCAGGTCATTCTTAAGCCGTCGCCCGACAATATCCAGGAACTTTATCTGGAAAGCCTGAAGCGGCTTGGCATTGACGCGCTCGACCATGATATCCGGTTCGTCGAGGACAACTGGGAATCGCCGACGCTAGGCGCATGGGGGCTTGGCTGGGAAGTATGGCTGGACGGCATGGAAATTACGCAATTCACCTACTTCCAGCAAGTAGGCGGAATCGATGCGAATCCGGTAGCTGTAGAAATCACTTATGGCATGGAACGTCTTGCTTCTTACATCCAACAGAAGGAGAATGTCTTCGATCTGGAGTGGGTAGAGGGCGTAACCTACGGAGACGTGTTCCTGCAACCGGAATACGAGCATTCCAAATATACGTTTGAGACATCCGACACGGCGATGCTGTTCACCCTTTTTAATATGTATGAAGAAGAAGCCCGGAAGACGATGGAGCAGCATCTCGTATTTCCTGCTTACGATTATGTGCTTAAGTGCTCTCATGCGTTCAATCTGCTTGACGCTCGAGGCGCAATCAGCGTAACGGAGCGCACGGGCTATATTACTCGTGTACGGAACCTAGCCCGTCAATGCGCGGCTACCTATTACGAGGAGAGAGAGCGGCTCGGATTCCCGATGCTGAAGAAGGGAGTGGAGCACAATGGCTAAAGATTTGCTGCTGGAGATCGGGCTGGAGGAAGTGCCCGCAAGATTCGTTCGCGCCGCGATGAATCAATTGAAGGAAAAGACGGCGAAGTGGCTTGCCGAGAACCGGATCGGCCATGGAGAGGTTGAAGCCTACGCAACGCCAAGAAGACTTGCGGTGATTGTGCGCGAGGTAGGGGAGAAGCAGGCAGACAGCAATGAAGAAGCGAAAGGGCCTTCCCGCAAAATCGCGCAGGACGACTCCGGTAACTGGAGCAAAGCCGCTCTGGGCTTTGCCCGAAGTCAGGGCGTGGAGCCGGAGCAGCTGTATTTTCAGGAACTCTCCGGAGTGGAGTATGTATATGCACGCAAAAGCAGCATTGGAGCTCCTACGGACAGCTTGCTCTCCGAAGGATTGAGCATGCTGATCACATCGATGTCCTTTCCCAAAAATATGCGCTGGGGCGCTTACGACTTGAAATTCGTAAGACCGATCCGCTGGCTGGTCGCGCTGTTCGGCGATAGCGTCGTGCCGTTTGAGATTGCCGGCGTCGAGACGGGACGCATTACGCGCGGTCATCGGTTTCTTGGCGAAGAAGCAAACATAGCAACGCCTGCCGATTATAAAGAAGCGTTGCGCCAGCAGCAAGTCATTGTTGACGTCGAGGAACGCGAAACGCTGATTGTCTCCCAAATCAAAGGTTTGAGCGAGGAGAAGGGCTGGAACATCGCGATCAAAGATGATCTCCTGGAGGAAGTACTGTTCCTTGTCGAATATCCAAATGTGCTCTTCGGAACTTTCGATTCTACTTTCCTGCAAATTCCGCAAGAAGTACTGATTACATCCATGCGCGAGCATCAGCGTTACTTCCCTGTGCTGGACGAAACCGGGAAGCTGCTTCCGTTTTTCGTTACGGTGCGCAATGGCGACACGAGAAGCATAGATCTTGTCGCTAAAGGAAACGAGAAGGTATTGCGGGCGAGACTTTCCGATGCGAAGTTCTTCTATGCGGAGGATCACAAGCTAACGATCGACCATGCGCTTAGCAAGCTGGAGAACATCGTCTATCACGAGGAGCTGGGCACGGTAGCGGACAAAGTCTGCCGCATCACCGACATCTCGAAGCTGATCTCGGACGCTTTGCAGGTAGAAGCCGAGCAGGCCGCTCGAGTTGCCCGCGCCGCTGCAATTTGCAAGTTCGACCTCGTCTCGCAGATGGTATACGAATTCCCCGAGCTGCAAGGCATCATGGGCGAGGATTACGCCAAGAAGGCAGGCGAGCATGACTCCGTTGCGAAAGCCGTCAACGAGCATTATCAGCCTAGGTTTTCGGGCGATGCCATTCCTTCCGGATTGGAGGGGGCTATCGTCAGCCTCGCGGACAAAATCGATACGATAGTTGGCTGCTTCTCCGTCGGCATCGTGCCGACAGGTTCGCAGGATCCGTACGCGTTGCGCAGGCAAGCGGCGGGTATCGTTCAAATTCTGCTAGGGCAAAATTTGAAGCTTACTCTTGGCGAGCTGTACGAAATCGGCCTATCCGTTCACGAAGCGCGCGGTCTGAAACGTGCCGCGGCCGATATTCGCGAGGATCTGAACGATTTCTTCTCGCTTCGCGTGAAGAATTGGTTATCCGAGCAAGGCAACCGCTACGACGTTGTCGATGCCGTCATGGCGGTCGGATTCGACGATCTGGCGCTTACGG
>NZ_BDQX01000458.1:250449-279655 GCF_003112455.1 Paenibacillus agaridevorans | reverse complement strand
GCCGGGCGGCGGCCGTTCAGCCGCTGGCGACGGCCACCGACAAATCGGAGTTCAAGAGCGTCGTGGAAGCCTTCAATCGCGTGGGCAACCTGGCCGGCAAGTCGGAGAGCAGCGAGTTCGATGCCGCACTGTTCAGCGAAGCAACAGAGACAAAGCTGTATGAAGCGTGGATTTCGGCGCGCCCCGAAGTACTATCCGCCGTGGAGCGCAATGACATTGCGGATGCTCTTCGGAAGTTGTCTGCTTTGCGCCCGGCCATCGTCGATTATTTCGACAACGTTATGGTTATGGACAAAGACGACAAGGTACGCGTCAATCGGCTGGCAACACTGTCCGCCATTGCGCGGGACATCGCGCTTGTCGCCGATTTTTCCAAGTTGGTATGGTAAGGCGAAAGTCCGAGAACCTCACGTACTAGAAGGAGTTGTTCAAAAAGTCCAATTCCCATTACGAAGTATGCCAAGAAGCTTACTCGACATCGAATATTGATTGCAACCGAACCTAAGCATATGCTTACGAAGTATGTTTCCTTCGGAAACATTGCAGGTGCTCACGTAGCTCTGCTACGCTCCGCTCCTTAGTTTCTAGTTGCCTTCAATCTTCTCAGTACTGAGAACCGAACTTTTTGAACACGTACTAGAAAAGGAGGTGCAAGCTCATGGTGACTGGAGTCAAGTCCGAAGTGATCGTTTATGTCGTATCCGATGCGGCAGGCGATACAGGTGAATTGGTCGTACGGGCGGCGATCGCCCAGTTTCATCCTATTCAGGCCGAAATTCGAAGATCGCCATTCGTGACGGAGCCTGCCGCGCTGGAGAGAATTGTTCAGCAAGCAAAACTGTCGCAAGCGATTCTGTTATACACCCTCGTTATCCCGCATCTGCGCGATTCCATGAGAAAGCTAACAGAAGAGAACGGCGTTGCGGCCATTGATTTGCTGGGACCTTTTATTGAGACGCTGGAGCAGCGCACCGGCCGGAAGTCAAGACAAGAACCGGGACTTAACCACGTGCTCGATGCGGATTACTTCCGTAAAGTAGAGGCGGTTGAATTCGCGGTCAAATATGATGATGCTCGTGATACATCAGGCGTAACAAAGGCCGATATTGTCCTCGTCGGCGTGTCTCGCACATCAAAGACGCCGCTGTCCATGTACCTTGCCCATCAAAAGTACAAGGTGGCGAACGTTCCGCTCGTGCCGGAGCTGAAGCCGCCGGAGGAGCTGTTCAAGCTTCCCAAGAGGAAGGTGATCGGGTTAACGATCGACACCTCCTATCTGAACGTGATTCGAAAGGAACGGCTAAAGGCGCTGGGTCTTCCCAATACGGCGGCGTACGCTACGACGGACCGGATCGAGAAGGAACTGAGGTATGCGGAAGATATTATGAGCAAGCTTGGCTGCGTCGTCATCGATGTCTCGCATCGCGCTGTTGAAGAAACGGCGAGTCTGATCATGGAATACGTTCGAGGGCAGAATGGTGACCGTTCATGACACCTGGTACGGTGCCAGGATTCTCTATCGTTGTTGATGCGGATTCTTGTCCGGTCAAGCACGAGATCGTCGAGACGGCACTGCGGCATGGCGTGCCCGTGTTGATGGTCGCATCGCATGACCATCGACTGGAAGCTCTGCCCGGCGTGGAGAATGTTCAAGTGGATCGCAGCGATCAATCCGTCGATCTGTACATTTTGAACCGTATCAAGCGAGGCGATATTGTCGTAACGGGGGACTTTGGCCTCGCTTGCGTCGCGATCGGCAAAGGAACCGTCGTCCTATCGCCCAGAGGCGAGCAATACACGGACGCCAACATCGATTATTTGATGGAGCGAAGGCATGAAGGCGCCAGAAGGAGGCGCGCTGGAGGGCGAACCAAGGGTCCAAAAGCAATGACAGGCGATGACCGAAAAACTTTTCAACAAAAGCTGACAAAAGTTTTGATTGGCATGCAGGAGATACATGACATATAGCGAATAATATTAGAAATCTAAGTTTGCCGTGCGCGGGTCGTCCGCAATCTTAGAATGTAGGTGATGAACGATGACAAGCGGTAAAATACCGGAAGAAGTGATTGACGCAGTTCGAAAGCGTCATGACATCGTCGAAACGGTCGGGAAATACGTTCATCTCACGAAGCAAGGCAAATATATGAAGGGGCTTTGTCCGTTTCATTCCGAGAAGACACCTTCGTTTACGGTTACTCCGGAGCTTCAGATCTTCCATTGTTATGGCTGCGGTAAGAGCGGCAACGTGATTCGATTTGTCGAAGAGATGGAAGGCTACAGTTTCCCGGAGGCCGTGAAGGTGCTTGCGGAGGAAGCGGGCATGCCTATTACGTGGCAGGAGAACGGAAGCGGCAGAGCCGCCCCGAATCCCGAACGCGAAGGTCTTGTAGAAGCACATGAGTTATCCATCAAGTTTTATCATTATTTACTGAACAACACGAAGCAGGGTGACAAGGCCAAACGTTACTTGCGGGAACGCGGATTAAGCGATAAGCTGATCGATCACTTCATGATCGGCTTCGCACCGGACGAATGGGATGTACTGACACGGTTCCTCACCGGCCGAGGGTACGAGCCTGCATTACTCGAGAAGGGCGGGCTGTTGTCCGCCAAGCAAGATGGCAGCGGCTACGTAGACCGGTTCCGGGGACGGATTATGTTCCCTTTATGGGATGCGGGCGGCAAGGCGTCGGCTTTCGCTGCACGAATCATCGACGAGGGTCAGCCCAAGTATCTCAATTCGCCGGAAACGATGTTGTTCACAAAGAGCAGAACGTTGTATAACCTGCATCACGCGAAGGCTGCGATACGCAAGAGCAAGCAGGTTGTTTTGTTCGAAGGTTATATGGACGTCATCAAAGCCTGGCATGCCGGCGTCAAAAACGGCGTAGCGACAATGGGCACGGCGCTTACGGAGGAACACGGCTCTATCCTTCGCCGGCATGCGGAAGAAGTGTTGGTCTGCTACGACGGAGACGACGCCGGACAAGCAGCAGCCAGCAAGTCGATCCCTCTGCTGGAAAGCGCCGGTCTCAAGGTGATGATTGCCATGCTGCCGAAGGGCAAGGACCCCGACGATTATATAAGTGAATACGGTCCGGACTCGTTTATGCGGGACGTGGTGGACAGTCCGGTATCCGTTACAAAATTTAAGCTTATATATTCAAGGAAAAACCATATACTGCTAAAAGAAGAAGGCCGAAAAAACTATCTGATGGAAGCAGTAGAAATTGTGGCAGGAGTGGAATCCTCTACGGAGAGGGAAGTGTATCTAAAGGAGTTGTCCCGCGAATTCGATATTTCGCTCGACGCGCTGAAGCAGGATTGTAACGTAATCCGCGTCGAAGCGCAAAAAAAGAAGCCGCAAGGGGATAATAACGACAATTCGTGGAATAATGGTAGAAATGAAAAGCGCCGTACGCCGGGGAGAACTCCAATATTGCCGGCTTACGCGAATGCGGAACGAAGATTGCTGCATGCCATGATTCGTGATCGCGATATTGCCGAGTCCGTGCATGAACGGATTGGCGATTCGTTTAACGTTGAGGATCATGCAGCGCTTGCTGCTTATTTATACGCCTATTACGCACAAGGGTATGAACCGGACGCCGCTCGGTTCATCTCGACGCTGCATGATAAGCGTCTGGAAGAGACAGCGACGGCCATTATGCTTCTTGATGATCATTCTCCAATAGACGATGCCATTATGGACGATTATGTCGGCAAGATCCTTAGAGAACCCCATATCCGGGATATCGAGCGGAAGAAAGAAGAGATGGTGCGTGCCGAACGTGCCGGCGACGCCTTATTGGCGGCGCAATTAGGACTTGAGATTATAACCCTAGAGAGACAGCTGAAAAGTTAACTTCATGATGCTTCTAGGGAGGAGGGAGTCGGATTATGGCGAACGATCAACATACTGAATTGGATACCGAACAGAAGCTGGATCAGGTCAAGGACAGTCTGATTGAACAAGGGAAGAAGAGATCCTCCTTAACCTACAAAGAAATTATGGAGAAACTATCCCCCTTTGATCAGGATCCGGAGCAAATCGATGAATTCTTCGAGCAGCTCGACGACTTGGGAATCGAGGTGCTTAACGAGAACGACGATGTGCATCCGCTAGGCGCTCAAAACGAAGAACAGGAGCGCGAAGGAGACGACTTCAACTTCGACGATGATCTGGCGCTGCCTCCGGGCATCAAAATTAATGATCCCGTCAGAATGTATCTGAAGGAGATCGGACGAGTACCGCTATTGTCGGCGGATGACGAGATCGAACTTGCGATTCGGATCGAAAACGGCGATGAAGAAGCAAAACGCCGACTCGCCGAGGCGAATCTTCGACTCGTGGTCAGCATAGCGAAGCGGTATGTCGGACGCGGGATGTTATTCCTCGACTTGATTCAGGAAGGGAATATGGGTCTCATTAAAGCGGTCGAGAAGTTCGATCATCAGAAGGGATTCAAATTCAGTACGTATGCTACATGGTGGATTCGTCAGGCGATTACCCGCGCTATTGCGGATCAGGCGCGTACCATTCGTATTCCCGTTCATATGGTGGAGACGATTAACAAGCTGATTAGGGTTTCCCGTCAACTGCTTCAGGAATTGGGGCGCGAACCTTCGCCGGAAGAAATTGCGGTGGAGATGGAGCTTAGCACCGAGAAGGTGCGCGAGATTATGAAGATTGCTCAGGAGCCCGTATCGTTAGAAACGCCTATCGGCGAAGAGGATGATTCGCATCTGGGCGACTTTATCGAAGATCAGGAAGCGCTGGCGCCGGCCGATGCAGCAGCCTATGAGCTGCTTAAGGAGCAGCTGGAAGATGTTCTTGATACGCTGACTGAGCGCGAAGAGAACGTATTGCGGCTTCGCTTCGGTCTGGATGACGGCCGAACGAGAACGCTTGAGGAAGTCGGCAAGGTGTTCGGCGTTACGCGCGAACGGATCAGGCAGATCGAGGCCAAAGCTCTTCGCAAGCTTCGTCACCCGAGCCGTAGCAAACGTCTAAAGGATTTCCTTGAATAACGGATGAAATGATGACCTTTCTGCTATTGCAGCGAGGTCTTTTTTCAACGTATCGACTTATAGAGGTTGTTCAAAAAGTCCGCTTTTGATCACGAAGTATGTCAAGAAGCTTACTCGACATCGAATCTTGAATTCAGGCGAAACTTCCGGTGCTCACGTAGCTTCCACTACGCTCCGCTCCTCAGTTTCTACCTTTTTTCAATCTTCTCGGTGCTGAAAACCGAACTTTTTGAACACGCACTTATATTCGCCGAGAGGACGAGCCGACGTTATGAATGATGAACGCAAAGTAACGATCGTAAGAGAAATCGAACATTGGAGAAGGAGCAAGCTGCTGCCTGATCAATATTGCGACTTCCTGCTGAATTTATACGCGGATCCCGATGATGATGGCAAAAGCTCACGGTCTGGCAGTTCTGCATCTGCAGCCCCCGTTATTGGCAAAGCAATCGCGGCTGTTCAGAATGCAACAGGTAAACAATGGCTCCTTACTTTTGGGACTTTTACCTTAATTTCGTTTGTTGTGCTTTATTTTAGCCGTTTTCATCCTGCATTGCAAATCGCGGTGGTCCTCATCGGTTTAGCCGCTTTTCTCAGAAGCGGATACAGACTTCGCAGCCGCAACGAAGCTGCTGCGCTGACCTTCACGAGCATTGGAATGCTTATCTTGCTCGGCGGCGGTTTGTACATACTTGAGCTTCACGGCATCGCGGACTGGACCAATCGCGTCTTGATCGTGACCGGCTGTGCGTTGTTTTGGATCGTCTACGGAATAAAGGCCAAGATTCATTCCTTGCATTTAAGCGGCTGGCTTGTCATGCTCATGTTGTACGGATGGGTTTTGTCGCGTTACACATCAACGACGTTATGGTTCGAGATTCAGCTCTTCTGGCTGCCGCTGTCTATTTTGTTCGGTTGGAGCAGCTGGTTTTTCCACCGTTGGACGAAGCCGGTGTCCGCCGTATTATTCGTGACTTGCGCGCTGGCCTGGTTCATGCCGGAATTGTATACGGCTGTCATTTTGGAATACACCGTATGGCTGCAATTGCAGCTGTTGATCAAAATCGCGGTAGGCGGGGGATTGCTCTTTGCCTTGCGCAAGCAATGGATGGTGTGGGTAGCATAATGATTAAATTATCGAAACGTCTGCAGACAATTGCTGATTATGTGAAACGCGGAGCACGCGTAGCCGACATTGGATCCGATCATGCGTTGCTGCCGACTTATCTCGTGCAGAGCGGCGTTTGTCCATCGGCAATCGCAGGCGAATTAAATGCGGGGCCGTTCCGTGCGGCGAAAAAACAAGTGGCCGACGCGGGATTGCAAGCCCTTATCACGGTTAGACAAGGGAACGGACTCGCTGTAGTCATGCCTGGCGAGACGGATACGGTCACGATTGCAGGCATGGGCGGAAATCTCATGAGCACGATTCTGGAAGAAGGGTATGCAGCGGGCAAGCTCGATGGGGTAACGGAGCTTGTGCTTCAACCCAATGTGGGGGAAGACGATGTTCGTATCTGGCTTTTGGAGAAGGGCTGGTATTTAAGCCACGAATCCATCCTGGAGGAAGACGGCAAAATATATGAGGTGCTGCATGCTGTGTCTCGCGATGTGCAGCCTTCAGCCTCCAGCAACGAAACTTTGTATGAAGGGTCTTTCTTGAAGCTTCCTTATGACAAAGAAGTGCTACATCGCGTATTGCTGCGAATGGGGCCTCACTTGCTTCGTCAGGGAAGTCCGGTATTAACTGCCAAGTGGAGATCCGAGATCGGCAAGCTGGAGCGGATTATCGCGCAAATGTCAGCCTCCGAAGGAACGGAATCGACGCTAAAAGCCGAGCAATTCCGCAAAGAAATCAGTATCATCGAGGAGGTGCTTCAATGTTTGCGAACGGAAATACCGTCGTCCAATTAATGGAGCGGCTCGCTCCTAAATATTATGCGGTAGAGAATGATAAAATTGGTCTTCAATTAGGTACGTTGAACAAGCCGATCAGCACGGTCATAGTTGCTCTGGACGTGACGGAACAGGTGGTCGACGAGGCTATTCGAGCAGAAGCGGATCTGATCATCGCACATCATGCCATCATTTACAGACCCCTTGCGAAACTGGATACGTCAACGCCTGCCGGCAAGCTGTACGAGAAACTCATCAAACACGATATTGCCGTCTACATTTCTCATACCAACCTTGATGTCGCGGATGGAGGCATTAACGATTGGCTGGCCGATCAAGCGGGAATATTGGCGGAAGGACGTCAAAGTCTGGATGAAGTGCACACGGACCAACTGTATAAGCTGGCCGTCTATGTGCCGGAGACTCATCACGAAACCGTATTAAACGCCATTTTGCACGCAGGAGCGGGTCATATCGGCGATTACAGCCACTGCAGCTTCAATACGAAGGGCGTTGGCACGTTTATGCCTGGAGAGGGCACTTCTCCCCATATAGGCGCGCAAGGCAAGCTGGAGCGCGTGGACGAAGTGCGGATCGAAACAATCGTGCCGCAGACCATCCAGCGCAAAGTAGTCGCCGCCATGCTCAAAGCGCATCCGTACGAAGAGGTAGCGTATGATCTGTATCGCATCGAACTAAAGGGCCGTTCTTTCGGCCTGGGTCGTGCGGGCAAGCTGGCGCAGCCTGCGACGCTTGGCGAGCTTGCGGCCAAACTTAAACAGGCGTTTGATGTTCCCATGCTTAGAGTCGTGGGAGATCTCGATACGCCTATTCGCAAGGCTGCAGTTCTGGGAGGCTCCGGTGGTCGTTACGTGCGTCATGCAAAGTTTGCCGGCGCCGACGTGCTCATTACAGGCGATATCGATTACCATACGGCCCATGACGCGGTTGCAGACGGAATGACGATCATCGACGCCGGCCATAACATCGAGAAAGTGATGAAAGCAAAGCTGGCGGAATGGTTATCCAGAGAGCTTGCGGAAGCAAAATACGCAACGAAGGTCATCCCTTCGGTTATTCATACGGAACCCTTTACTTTCATTTGAGAGGGACAATTTGCTTGAAGTGGCAGGAAAGACCGGTTTAGGCAGCAAATCGAGGGTTGAGCTTTCGGGAGAAACCTTGTATACTAAGTTCTGCGTCGGAAAGTTTGACAGACAATCGCTGGCGGCCTTGTTGCCGCGAGAGGAAAGTCCGGGCTCCACAGGGCAGGATGCTGGATAACGTCCAGTCAGCGCGAGCTGAAGGATAGTGCCACAGAAATGGACCGCCGATGGCCGGCTTTGGCCGGATCAGGCAAGGATGGAACCGTGGTGTAAGAGACCACGAGGAGCGCAGGTGACTACGTTCCTGGTAAACCCCATCTGGAGCAAGACCGAGAGGACGCGGCAGCTTTGCGCTGCAGCCTTAGCCCGAGGCGCGTCCGGGTTGGTTGCTGGAGCCGTGCAGCAATGTACGGCCTAGATAGATGATTGTCGCTTCATAGTGGGAGGGTCGTTCCCGTTTGCACCACCAGAAGTACAGAACCCGGCTTACGGCAAACTTTCCGCAACGAACAACGAATTATGCGTTTTATGTAAGCAAAGCAATAGCGCAAGTCCCGAGGTTCGACAGAACCAAGCGACTTGCGCTTTTTGGTTTTTTTTTATATTTGTTAATCGATGTTAAGAGCCGATTTGCTCGAGACGGCGTTTGACCTTTTGCGGGAAGGTCTGCAGCGCACCGCCATAGCTCGTAGCCGCATGCAGCGCCTTGTCGAGATCAATCTCTCCATAGCCAAAATAATTATCCTTGCCTTCCGCGCCTAGATCCTTTGCCGATACCCGCATAATTTCCATAACCTCCTCATTGCTGAGGTCCGGGTTTACGGAGCGGATGAGCCCGGCAAGGGCAGCCACATGCGGGCTGGCCATGGAAGTTCCGGACAATGCGGCGTATTGGCTGCCGGGATAGGTGCTGGCGATGCTGTCTCCCGGCGCCGCGACGTCGATATAATCCCCATAGTTGGAGAATGAAGCTTTTCCCTTATTATTATCGGTTGCCGCTACCGCGAAAACTTCCGGATAGGCGGCCGGATAGCCGGGACGTTCCGTATTGTCGTTGCCGCTGGCTGCGATTAAAACGACATCGCGTTCGTACGCGTATTTGATGGCGTCGTGGAGGAAGTCGGCCTGCGCGTAATTGCCCAGACTCATATTGATGACTTTGGCGCCATTGTCGACCGCCCAAATAATTCCTTGCGCAACCGAATAGGTAGAACCTGCGCCGCTGCTGTCTAATACTTTGACAGGCATGATCTTGTTGTACCAGGATACGCCCGCCACGCCTTCGCCGTTATTGACGGAAGCGCCGATAATGCCAGCTACATGCGTGCCATGACCTACATCATCGTCCGGATCCGAGCCGGTGTTAACGATGTTGGTTCCTTTGATCAGCTTGTCCTTCAGATCGGGATGATTACTCTGAACGCCTGTATCCAATACGGCAATGATGACCCCTTCGTCGCCCTTGGATACGGTCCAGCCATGTTCCGCTTGAATAGAAGGGAGATTCCACTGGTATTGCGAATACAGCGTGTCGTTCGGCACAATGGTTGCCTCTGTCGTTTCGTTCGTCAGGTACAGGTAATGGGGTTCCGTATATTCCGGCTTCCAATTGGCTTTAAAATATTGCATAAGCCCTTCGGTTTCCAGCGTTTTGGATCGGAACACATACGTATCGCCGATCTGCTGGATGGATTCCGCATTTACATCCCGCTTGATCTTTTCCATATCGGCTTCACCCGGCCGGCTGGCGAAATGAACGACAACATCACGAACGTGATAGTGACTGGCGTTGCCATTATCCTCGCCATTTCTGACAGTAATGTCCCTGGTGGAATTAGGCGCCACAGATTCAATCCGATAGTTGCCTTCGGCCGGATAAGGGATAAGCCGCAAATTCCGTTTCTGATGCTGCTCGACTTGTTTCACTATATCGTGTTTAATAACGCCGAGCATGCCGGCGCCTTTATGGTTGGCGTCCGGTACGCCGATGACGACATAGCGGCTGCCGCTAGCAGCGGTAAAAGGCTTGGATTCATAACCTGTGCCGTTGCGCAGCTTATCTTCCGCTTCCTTCAAATAAGCTTTGGCAGTGCCGTTCTTGTCGGATGGAATAGATCCGCGGTGTATGGTCTTTCCTGTTGTCCGCCAGTTCACGTAGCTGAAATGCGAGTGCTCCTTCATTAAGGATTGAATGCGATCAGAAGCGGATTTGGCGGATTGACCGCTGGCCATAAGAACTTGTCTGAAGTCCTTGGCGGATTCCGACGTCATAAGTAACGCAGTACCATCCATGTCATGCTGTAATTCGGCAAGCTTGAGCTTGTGTTCCTTCGTCGCGGAGAACGGAATCGACTTTGGCGTTTCGCGAGTCGTTCCGTTGCGGGGAGAGAAGAACGGCGTTGCAGGTATAAGCAGTGCGGCTACAGCAAGAATGGTGAAAGCGGCGATCCAAGATTTTCGCATGAAAGTGCCTCCGTGTCATTAGGATAATCCATATAGGGTCATCTTAGCTTTGACCGACGTGGGGAAAATATGCGGACAAAAGCAATCGCCAGTACCGTTTCCATGGAATTTGTGGTACGATGTTGATGTTTATAGTTTTTTTGTTGGGAAGAGGAAAGGGGAACTACCACCATGCCATCAACGAATGTTAAAGGATTAACAGAAACGACACGCGAGAAGCTTAAGGATGCAGTAGCTCAATTGGAGCCATTCCTCAACAATCATGTTTTGTCGGGACTGATCGGCGAAGACGACGGAGAGGGAGCCGAACTGTTCTACAGAGGATTGCTGTCCGATCTGCGTCATCTATTGGTTTTTTCTGAAGTCGCGGTCGAGAAGACGGGCGTACTGCTGAGAAGACCAAATTTCGATACCGAGCAAGGTGATCGTGTATTGTACGAGGTGTATCATCATTGCGTGAACGCGTTCTTTTACCCGAAGAACGAATGTTATTCCGAAGACGGCCGTTATGCTTATACCGGACAGGACGCCATCCGTTTCCGGTACAAGCCTGTACGTACGGCTCGCGATATCGTGCTGAGCGTTTCCAAAATTTACGAGGAACTGCGCGATGACTTGTCGTATTACGAAAGCGACTATATGACCCAGCGCCGCATGCAAGGGCAAAAATAAGGCAAGAATGAATCACTTCCGCTTGAGGGACAATGATAGCGGAGGTGATTTTTTTATGCCTAAAGGCGTAAGTTGCAGCGTAGCGAATTGCAGTTTCTGGGAAGAAGGCAACAATTGCGGTGCAAAGGAAATCATGATCGACATCGACCAACATGGCAGAACCTCGTTCAACGAAGAATTCGCAGGCGATGAGCTTGGATTGTATCATCAAGACCAAGCCGAACAGTCCGCAGCCACATGCTGTCACACCTTCAAGCCAAAGGAGTGAGTCTTGGATGGATGATCAAGTGAAACATGATGACGATGTATACAACAATCATCGATTGAAGACCAATGACGGCACGGACGGTTTCGAACCGACAAATATGGGGACACCGACCAACCTTCCTGACGCCGGCGCGTTCAAAGAAGAAATGGGCGCGGATTTCGCATATGGCATGCCGCTCACATCCGCTCAAGATAACGGACAGAGAGGCGCTGCTGAGCTGGATACGGTGACCGAGAGCACCGGAACAGCTGTCGGATGGGTTGCGCTGGTGTTTGCGATTGCTTCCTGGTTCATCTGGCCTGTATTAATTGGCGCTACTGCGACGGTGATGGGATTTATCGCGTATCGCCAAGGCGCAAAAGGACTCGGAGCTTGGGCGATAGGGATTGGTTTGACGGCGCTCGCGCTTAATTTAATTATTGTTCCCTTTTATTACGCGCTAACTTAATATTTGCCGGTCGAGGCTGCCCAATAGGGCAGCCTCGATTATTTTGAGGTAAATGAAACGAGTTGAGCCGCTGAATAAAACGATCTTTACATACCGACCAATTCCAATTGACAGCAAATCCAGCTATGATAGAATAGAGAACCGATTCGTTATGAAAACGAAAAACGAAGGATATGGGGAGGCAACATCTGTGGTTATCGACATCAAGGATATTTCGTGGGAACGCGGCGACGAAAACATCTTGCAAGGTTTGAGTTGGCAAGTTAAACGCGGCGAGCATTGGTGTCTGCTGGGACTTAACGGCTCTGGCAAAACGACGCTGCTTAATATGATCAATGGATACATATGGCCAACATCCGGACGTGTCAGCGTGCTCGGCCACGCTTTCGGCGAATATGATTTGCGGGAACTTCGCAAACGAATTGGCTGGGTAAGCACTTCGCTTCAGCAGAAACTGTACGGCAGCGACGAAGCGCTGCAAATCGTGCTTAGCGGCAAACATGCCACGATCGGCGTCTACGATGAAGTGAAGAATGACGATCTCGATCGTGCCAAGACGCTTATGCAAACGCTGGGATGCGAAAAACTGATCAGTCGCACTTACCAGACGCTGTCGCAAGGAGAGAGGCAACGAGTCCTCATAGCCAGAGCGCTAATGAATGAGCCGGAGCTGCTCATCCTCGACGAGCCATGCACGGGACTGGATATATTCGCAAGGGAACAGCTTCTTGGCATGATCAACTCGATCGCAGCCGAAGCGGAACCGCCGACGCTGATCTACGTGACGCATCATGTAGAAGAAATATTGCCCTGCTTCCAGCATTCTTTGCTGATCAAGCGCGGGACTGTATTCGCTGCCGATCGGACGGAGAAGCTGATGACCGCGGAAGGCATGTCGCAATTTTTCGATGTCCCAATCCGTATTGAGCGGACTGACGGCCGCTACTGGCTGTCGGTCAAATCAACATGAGCTTGGAAAGAGGAAACGTCGAGGAATTAATGCTCGGCGAGCAAGACGAAAAGCAGCTGCCGGAGAGCAGGCTGAAGATTGCATGGCGTTGGATGAGAAGTCGTTACAAGCTGCGTCTGAGCCGGGATAATCGATTAACTTATTATGCGACAGGATCCATGGCTTTATTGGGCACGGCTGCGATGTCGCTAGCGGCAAAGGGAATGCCTACTGGCCTCGGAACATGGCTGGATCAACTCCTATTTCTTACGGCTAACGGGATCGGAATGATAGCAGCCGCTATTCTGCTGCCGATCCTATTCGCTCTAGCCTACATTCCGTTGCCGCGCAGGTTGTTGTCCATAGTCCTTTACGTAGGCGTGGAAGTATATTGCATTCTTTACTATTCCGATCTGGAGCTAGTTCCTTCGTTCATACTTGGGAGTGCTTTTTCGTTAATGGGCGTCTTGCTTGGATTGGCGCTTGGCTGGTTAAGATTGTCCGGATTCAGGCTTTCCGGCAAACTGTTTGCCTGGATGCTTGCAGCTGCGATTTTGGGATGTGTACAGCTGCTGCCCGGATTTCCTTGGCCCATCGAATTGCCGCGATTGACAACAGCCGGCGACGAGTTATCCGGCACTATAGACGGAGCAGAAAGTGTTATTCTTCCATCGTCAAAGACTACGCTTGCGAATCCCTCTTTGCCTGGAACTTATGAAGTATTGAGGTTCTCTTATGGCAGCGGGACGGATAAGCATCGCGAAGTGTTTGGCGATAAAACGGATATTCGCTCTGAGGGCGTAGATGCTTCCAGCTACATTACAGTCTGGCCAAAGCTTAAGACAGCTTTCTGGGGCTTTGACGAGGCGAGCTTGCCGTTGAATGGCCGGGTATGGATGCCGCAAGGAGACGGTCCGTTTCCGCTAGTATTAATGGTGCATGGCAATCATTTGATGGAATATTTTTCGGACGCCGGTTACGAGTATCTAGGCGAACTCCTTGCAAGCAGGGGGATGATCGCAGTATCCGTCGATGCGAATTTTTTTAATTTCTCCGTCTGGTCCAGTCTGCCCAACGACGATATGAAGATGCGAGCCTGGCTAATGCTTCAACATCTTTCGTATCTAAAGGATCTCGATAAACAGGAAAAGGGAATCTTGGCCGATCGTATTGATTGGAATTCCGTTGCGCTCATCGGCCATTCCAGAGGCGGACAAGCGGTTGCGATGGCTGCAGATGCGAAGCGCTGGTTCGCTGAGGACGACGTACTCCAGAAGCTGGAAGATGTCAATATTAAGTCCGTCATCGCTATAGCGCCAACAGATAAGGGGATAGATGATGAATCTGCGCACCTGACCGACGTTAATTACTTGACGATACAGGGTGCAAGAGACGGTGACGTCAATAATTTTTATGGGGATCGGCAATATAATAGAATATCCTTTTCCGACAACGAGGGGCTGTTCAAAGCCGGATTATACTTGTCAAACGCCAATCACAGCCAATTCAATACCGATTGGGGGCGAATGGACGAGCGGCTGCCGGGCGGCTTATTCCTCAATTCAGAAGGATTAATGGCTGGAGAAGATCAGAGGCAGGTTGCCAAAGTATTTATTTCCGCCTTTCTCGAAGCGACGCTGTTTGGACGCAGCGAATACCAGGCGTTGTTCCAGGATTATCGAATAGGCCGTGATTGGCTGCCTCGTTCGACTCGCTACATGAACAGGTACGAAAGCTCCGGCACACTTATTATAGAGGACTTCGAAAGCTCCAGTCCCATTATTCGGGGGACGATGATGGAAGGATTGGAAGCCAGCGAGGAGTCTGTCAAAGACAGGGACGGAAACGGAAGGGGAACTACAGGGCTGCTTATGGAATGGTCGGAGCCAGAAGCGTCATATACGTTCGAATTCCGTCCGAATTCCGCAGCGAAGCTGCATGATTATGCAGATGGAAGTCTGATGTTCTCATTGGCGAATTCAGAATGGCAGCTTTCAAGGGACCAAAAGCTTCCCCCGTTGCCAAAGCTGGAGCTGGAGGCACGGGACCGTGAAGGAAAAGTATGGACGATGAGGCTGGAAGAGCGCATCCCCGTACAGCCGCCCTTCTATACATCCTTTATGGTGTTTGGCCCCTTGGAAAGAACGGTTAAAGATAATAAGTACAAAGAATCTGCGGAAGCCGTATTTCAGTCCTTTATTATACCTCTGAATCAATTTAAGGCGGAGGACGAAAGCGGTAAATTGATATTGCCGGAACAATTGGATTCGTTAACGTTTAAGTTAATGACAGACTCAGGAAGAATAATGATTGATGATATCGGATTAATGAAACAAGGAGGCACTTATGTCGAATACCAATCTACACCCTGATCATCAGGAAGAGCAAGCTCGCGTAAATGACATAAGCGTCATTATCGCGGACAGGATCAAAGAGCTTGAGGGTCGGACAGGCGGCGTGCGCGGCGAAATCGTTGATATTAGACGCAACTTCTGGGATGATGTGACGGTTAACTTCGAGGACTCCGCCGAGACTGCGGAGACTTACGCCAGCATGAAGCAGCAAGCAGAGCTGATGTCGGAGCGGGAGCGCAGCTTCCGCCATATGGAAGAACAGCTGGGTACGCTTAAGCGGTTAGCGAGGTCGCCATACTTCGGAAGAATCGACCTTGTGGATGACGGCGTTGTTTCTTCAAAGACGGACAGCATCTATCTCGGCATCGGCTCGCTGATGGATAAGTCGGGAGAACATTATTTGATCTACGATTGGCGTGCTCCGGTATCCAGTCTTTATTACGATTATGGTCCCGGGCCTGTACGTTATGAGACGCCAGGAGGAACAGTCGAAGGCGAAATGACGCTCAAACGGCAATTCGTCATCCGGAACGGCGTCATACGAAGCATGTTCGATACGGGCGTCACGATCGGCGACGAACTGCTGCAGGAAGTTCTTGGCGCGCAGTCGGATGCACAGATGAAGAGCATCGTAGCGACGATTCAAAGCGAACAGAACAGAATTATCCGCAACGAGAAGGCTCGCCTGCTTGTCGTGCAGGGAGCTGCCGGCAGCGGCAAAACATCGGCTGCGCTGCAGCGAGTGGCTTATTTGCTTTATCGATATCGCGGCAGCCTGAACGCGGAACAGATCGTATTGTTCTCGCCTAACCCTATGTTCAATAGCTATATCTCGACCGTACTCCCCGAGCTCGGCGAGCAGAATATGGCGCAAACCACTTATCAACAATATTTAGAGCATAGAATTGGCCGGGATTTCGAGCTCGAGGATCCTTTTACGGGCATGGAAAGGTTGTTGTCCGAACAGGACGGAGAAGGCAATCGAATTCGCATGGCGAACATAAGCTTCAAGTCGGGCACGTCTTTCATGGGCGTTATAGACAACTACGCAGAATCCCTTGGCAGCTCGGGTATTGTCTTCTCCCCGATCATGTTTAGAGGGCGCGCTCTGATCTCCAAGGAAGAGATGGAATGCCGCTTTTACGAGCTTGACCCTTCCGTGTCGATACCGAATCGTATTCGAAACCTCGCAGGCTGGCTGCTGAAGGAGCTGACTGCACGGGGGAAGAAGGAGCGCAAAAAACGTTGGGTACTGGATGCGATCGAGCTACTTGACTCGGATGCCTACTTGGAGGCCTATCAAGAGCTGAAGCGCAAAAATAAATATACCGATCAATCGTTTTCGGATTTCGATTCGGAGAAGGAATATTTGGCCGGCATGGTCGTTCAAGAGAAATTCAAGAAGCTGCGGCGCAGGACGAAGGCTCTCAAATTTCTTGATATTCCGGCTATGTACCGGACTTTGTTCCAACAGGAGAGTCCTAAAGAGGTGTCGGCGGATTGGGAGGACATTTGCCGGCAAACATTGGAGCAATTGGACAATGGGGTCATGTCTTACGAAGATGCCACGCCATATCTCTACTTGAAGGAAAAGCTGGAGGGGTTCCATACGAATACGACCGTCAAACATGTGTTCGTGGACGAAGCACAGGATTATTCCGCCTTCCAGTACGCATATCTGAAGCGGATATTTCCCAATAGCCGCTTCACCGTATTAGGCGACTTCAATCAGGCGATCTTCGCGTATTCGGGCACGGGCGTCGGTTTCCAGGGGCTAGAATCGTTGTTCGGTCCCGAGGAGACAGAGCGGATTGAACTGCATCGCAGTTATCGTTCCACTCGCCAAATCGTGGAGTTTACTAGCTATATTATCGGCGCGGAGCATGATATCGTGCCGTTCAACCGGGATGGCGAATTGCCAAGCTTGTCTATTGTACCGGATGAAGAAGAACGCCTTGCAGCCATTCGGGAGAAGCTGGAGGAGTGGAAGAAGCGCGGTCTGGCATCCTGCGCGGTGATCTGCAAGACGGCAGCCGAGAGCAAGTCGGTATTCGAAGCGCTGAAGCCATTGATTCCCGAGCTTCTGTTAGTCGGCAAAAATACGGCTACCTTCGAGAAGGGGCTGCTTGTCATACCTTCTTATCTGGCCAAAGGGGTGGAGTTCGATGCGGTAGTGATCAGCGATGCTTCCGATGCGGCATACAGCAAGGAATCCGAGCGCAAACTGTTCTATACGGCCTGCACGCGGGCTATGCATGCGCTCCATCTGATCAGCGCCGGCAAGCTGTCTCCGTTTCTGTCTACTTCCGGGTCAGAGTCTACCTACCGTGTACTTCAAAACCCGGCTAGGAAGCAATAGTTCGGACGTGCCCCAAATGTTGCTTGCCAGAAAAAACTGGCATGATGTGGAACAGGAGGAACAATAATGGAAAACTGCAGCATAGAAAACTGTTTAAAACCACTCAAAGCAAAAGGATTATGCTCCATGCATCATCAACGGCTGCTTCGTCATGGCGATCCTTATATGGTCAGACCTCGTCGTGTCAGGAAAGTGACGATGTGCAATTGGGTTAATTGCACCAACCCCGCAATTACGAAAGGACTATGTCCCAAACATTACTACATTTATCGAGTGAGGCAAACCTCGCATATGTAGTTTTCGTAAACATTACGTCGAATGGTGAGGTTTTTTGACGCACACTTCCTTTTCGAAGTAATGTTATATGAAAATCTACTATTTCTTTTCCAATTAACGATGTATAATAAACGTATATTTCTTCCTAGGGGGTGATGCTGCACATGGTGGCGACGATGCGCTTGGGCTTGTCCGAGGAAGATTTATACCTGTTTAATCAGGGGACAGCCTACCATAGCTATCGGTTTATGGGAGCCCATCCGATGACGGTGAGCGGCAAACAAGGCGTTCGTTTTGCGGTTTGGGCGCCGAACGCAACCGAAGTACGCGTCATCGGAGAGTTTAACGAATGGAACGGGAAGTCACACCGGATGAAGAAACACGGCACGACGGGCATTCATGTGTTGTTCATTCCGGAATTGCGGCCTGGCGAGCTCTACAAGTATGAGTTGGTCACGGAGAATGGCGAAGTGGCGCGCAAATCAGACCCTTATGCCTTTTACTCCGAGCGCAGACCGGGCACGGCTTCGATCGTGGTCGATAACGACGGTTATACGTGGGATGATGCTGCCTGGATGGAGCAAAAGAAAACGAAGTCACCGTACGATCGCCCTTTGTTAATTTACGAAGCCCACGCAGGGTCATGGAAGACCAAAGGAAAAGAACATTATTACACTTACGAAGAGCTTGCGGAGGATCTTGTGCCCTATGTAGCCGGACTCGGTTATACGCACATTGAACTGATGCCGCTCGCAGAGCACCCGCTCGACCAGTCGTGGGGGTATCAGGTGACTGGCTTCTATAGTCCGACCAGCCGTTACGGCACCCCGCTGCAGTTCAAGAAGCTAGTAGACGCTTGTCATAGAAACAGTATAGGAGTCATCCTGGACTGGGTGCCTGGCCACTTCTGCAAGGATGATCACGGTCTCCGTCTCTTCGACGGTACGCCGCTCTATGAAGGCGCCGACAGCAACCGTGCCGAGCTTCCGCTCTGGGGGACGCTTGCATTCGATTATTCCAGGCATGAAGTTTGGAGTTTCCTGATCTCGAACGCGATCTACTGGATGGACGTTTTCCACATCGACGGACTGCGCGTCGACGCAGTCGCGAATATGATTAATTTGCATATGGACAAACCGGCTCATATGCGTACTTTCAATGCCCATGGCGGCAGAGACAATCTGGATGCTTTGAGGTTCCTCAAACGATTAAATGAAACGGTGTTTCATTATTACCCCGATACATTAATGCTCGCGGAGGATTCTTCCGCATGGCCAGCCGTTACATCGCCGACCTACCTGGGAGGTCTAGGGTTTAATTTTAAATGGAATATGGGCTGGATGAACGACACTCTTCGTTACATGTCCTTACATCCGTCGGACCGGCCTCATCATCATCATTTAATTACCTTCTCCATCTGGTACGCCTTCTCTGAAAACTATGTGCTGCCGCTGTCTCACGACGAGGTCGTGCACGGCAAACATTCCTTACTGGACAAAATGCCCGGCACTTACGAGGAAAAATTCGCTCAACTGCGTCTATTCTACGGTTATTGGATGACCCACCCCGGCAAAAAACTGTTGTTCATGGGGAGCGAGTGGGGGCAATTCGACGAGTGGAAAGATCAGGATATGCTCGACTGGATGGTGCTGGAATACGATTCGCATCGCAGCATGCTGGAGTACGTCAAGACGCTTAACCATACTTACCGCAAGCTGCCTTCCCTTTGGGAACGCGATAGAGATCCCGAATGTTTTGGCTGGATCGACGTCAATAACGCCGCCCAGTCTGTTATAACCTATATCCGATATGGGTATGAGTCTTGTAGTGTGATCGTGATCAACTTCTCGAATCAGAATTATCCGAATTATCGAATAGGCATGCCGGAGCCGGGGCGGTACGCAGTCGTCATAAACAGCAGCGCGCGGCAATTCGGCGGTAATGGCGGTTCTGAAGAAGTTTGCTGCATCACGGAAGACGTCGCTTGGCATGGCCGCGACCAAAGCATCTCGATTGAACTCCCCCCACTTACATTTCTGTTGCTTACTCCATTGCCGGGGGACACACTTTGACAAGGAGCTGGTGTCCATGGTCCGTAAAGAAATGATTGCAATGCTGCTTGCAGGAGGAGAGGGAAAGCGATTAGGCGTGTTGACCAAGGATTTGGCAAAGCCCGCCGTCTATTTTGGAGGAAAATACCGGATCATCGATTTCACCTTAAGCAATTGCGCTCATTCCGGCATCGATACGGTCGGGGTGCTGACGCAGTATCAGCCGCTGGAGTTGAATCGTTATCTTGGCATCGGCAGTCCATGGGGGCTTGATCGCCGCGACGGAGGAATGACCATTCTGCCGCCGTATGTGAAGCAGAAGGGCGGAGTCTGGTACAAAGGCACGGCCAATGCCATCTATCAGAACATGGCTTTTATCGAACGATACAATCCCGAATACGTGTTGGTCATATCCGGCGATCACATCTACAAGATGGATTACGATCTCATGCTGCAGCATCACAAGCGAAGCGGTGCGGATGTCACGATTGCCGGACTTCAGGTCGACTGGAAGGAAGCAAGCCGCTTCGGCGTTATGCATGTCGATGACGAGGACCGCATTACCGCCTTCGAGGAGAAACCAAAAAATCCGACGAGCAATATCGCCTCGATGGGCGTTTATATTTTTACCTGGAAGACGCTGCAGAAACATCTGATCTACGATGAAGCGAACCGCAATTCCAGCCATGACTTCGGCAAGGATATTATTCCTGCGATGATGCGCGAAGGGCGCAAGCTGCATGCCTTCCCTTTCAAGGGATATTGGAAGGATGTAGGCACAATCGAGAGTCTGTGGGAGGCCAATATGGATCTTCTTGCCGAGGAGCCGCCTCTGGATCTTTACGATACCGAATGGCGCATTTATTCTGTTAATCCCAATCGTCCTGCCCAGTTCACTTCCGCGGAAGCCGTAGTCACCTCTTCCGTCGTTTCCGAAGGCTGCGTCATTGAAGGAGAGGTAGATCGTTCCGTGCTGTTCTACGGGGTACAGGCGGAGGTCGGGTCGATCATCAGCGAATCCGTGATCATGCCCAATGTCCGAATCGGCAAGGGAGCGCGGATCTATCGCTCTATTATCGGCGAAGGAGCCGTCATACAGGCTGGTGCGGTTATAGGAACTCCGGAAGACGATGCTATAACGGTTGTAGCGGTAGAGCAATATGTGACGAACGATCATATGGTGCTGGAGGTGGAGCCTACATGAAACATCGCATCCTTGGCGTTATCAACCTGATTCACGAAAATGACGAGCTGGGGCCGCTTACGCAGGGCAGATGTCTCGCAACCGTGCCGTTCGGCGCCAAATATCGACTAATCGATTTCGCATTGTCCAGCATGGTCAATTCCGGCATCAGCAAGGTGGCCGTATTTGCCCATACGAAATACCGCTCCCTTATGGATCATCTCGGCTCCGGCAAGCATTGGGACTTGCAGCATCGCCAGAGCGGACTGTTCATCTTGCCGCCGCTGACGGACGATCTGCTGGAGGTTAGCCGAGGGGACTTATACCATTTCTATCAACAACGCGATTATTTCAATCGTTCTTCGCTAGATTATATCGTCATCGCACGCAGCCATATGGTATGCAACATCGACTTCGAGAGGGTGCTGGCTTACCATCAGGAGCAAGATGCCGATATTACGGTTGTTTGCAAGGAGCATGATGGCCCCGTGCTGGGCAAATCGCGCAAGGTGAAGCTGGATGCTGATGGGCGCGTAACGGAAATTCAGGAGCACTTCGGGCGATTGGAGAGCAACATCAGCTCCATGGAGATGTATATTATGCGCAAGGACCTGCTGATGGATCTGGTAGAGACGTCATTGGCGCAAGGTCAGGATCATCTTGTTCGCCATGCTATCTTCTCCAGGCTTGGTCAACTGCGTGTATTCGGCTACCGTCATGAAGGTTATCTTGGCGTTGTCAATACGCTGGCGAGCTATTATCAACACAGTATGAACCTGCTGGACCAGGATGTATGGAAGGAATTGTTTTTTATGCCCGGACCTGTCTATACGAAGGTCAAAGACGAGCCGCCTACTCGTTATGCGGCTGGCTCCAGGGTGACGGGCTCGCTGATCGCAAACGGCTGCCGGATCGAAGGCACGGTGGAGAACAGCGTTATTTTCCGAGGCGTTCATGTTGAGAAGGGCGCTGTCGTAAAGGACAGCATCATAATGCAGAACGGGTATGTCGGCCAAGGAAGCTTTGTTCAGTACAGCATCATGGACAAGGACGTGAGAGTCGAGGCAGGCCGCGATATCCGCGGCGCAGGCGCATCGCCTTTTATGGCGGCCAAACGCAAAATCATTTAAGGTTTGTCTCGTAACATTAAATAGAAGTTTAAAAGTTTGGTTATCAGTACCGAGAAGATTGGACGAAGCTAGAAACCGAGTATCGGAGCGTAGCAGAGCTACGTGAGAAACGGAGGGTTCGGCTGAGTTCAATATTCGACGTCGAGTAGGCATCCTGAGATACTTCGTAATGGTAAGCGGACTTTTAAACCACCATATAGTGGAGGTTGGGGAGAGATGAACATTCTGTTTGCAACTTCGGAGGCAGTTCCGCTGGCGAAGACCGGCGGCTTGGCCGACGTCGCGGGAGCTCTGCCCAAGGCATTGGCCAAGTACGGTGCCGATGCGAGGGTCATACTGCCGAAATACGAGGAAATTCCGACGCATTATGTCGAGCAATTTCAGCTGATCGCCGAATTTCAGGTGCCGTTCGGTTGGCGCAATCAATATTGCGGCTTGCAGAAGGCGACGATCGACGGCATCAGCTACTATTTGATTGACAACGAATTTTATTTTAGGCGCAAAGGTTTATATGGTTATGGCGATGATGCGGAACGATTTGTTTTCTATTGCTTTGCCGTGATGGAATCTGCGCGGCATCTGGATTTCAAGCCCGATATCGTTCATTGTCACGATTGGCAGGCGGGGCTGATTCCATTTTTGCTTAGAACCAGATACGCGTTCGATCCTTCGTGGGCTTATGTAAAGTCGGTGTTTACGATACATAACCTGATGTACCAGGGGTTGTTCGGCGCAGAGGTGCTCAAGGAGCTGACAGGTGCCGGAGAGGAGCTGTTCGGCTGGGATGGACTCGCTCACCGTGGAGGAGCCAGTTGCTTAAAAGGCGCGCTGGAGTTCGCGGACAAGCTGACGACGGTCAGCCCAACGTATGCACACGAAATTCAGACTCCGTATTATGGCGAGCATCTGGACTCCGTACTACGGTACAGGCAAGAAGATCTGCGCGGCATCGTGAACGGTATCGATCTGGAACTGTTCGATCCCATGAACGACGATGCGTTGCATACGCCGTATCGCAACTCCATCGGCCGCAAGCGGAAAAACAAGATCGATCTGCAACGCGAGCTGGGACTGCCCGAATCGGCGGATATCCCGATGATCGGGATTGTATCGCGGCTGGTGGAGCAAAAGGGCTTTGATCTCATAGCCGCAACGCTGGATGAGCTGCTGCAGGAGGAAGTCCAGCTTGTCGTGCTGGGTGCGGGAGATCGGAAATACGAGGAGCTGTTCCTGGACGCGGCACGGCGTTATCCGGAAAAGATGGCGATCTGGTTGGGTTACAGCGACCGGATGGCGCGCAGAATTTACGCCGGCTCTGACCTATTTGCAATGCCCTCGAAGTTCGAGCCATGCGGCATCAGCCAACTACTGGCGCTTCGATATCGATCCGTGCCTGTCGTGAGGGAGACGGGAGGACTTCGGGACACGGTACATGCCTACAACGAATATACTGGCGAAGGCAACGGTTTTACCTTTGCCAACTATAACGCCCATGACTATCTGTACACTGTGAGAAGAGCCCTTGCCTTTTACCGGGAGGAGGAGACCTGGAAGAGGATTATCGAAAACGGCGCCCGCAGCGATTACAGCTGGCATGTATCCGCGAAGGCTTATATGGACGTTTACGCAGAGCTTGCCGCGCATCGAAAGGAGAACGAACCATGGCCCGTCATCTAGTAATCGGCAACGGCAAAATGCTGCTGAACCTTGATCGTAATTGTTATATTCGAGATATCTATTATCCGTATATTGGACAACTGAATCATGTCGGCGGCCATTATTGCCGCTTCGGCATATGGGTGGACGGTCAATTTTCGTGGCTGGACGATTCGGAGTGGCATATTACGCTTGACTATATACAAGAATCTCTGGTCACTAACATTACGGCGAAGAACGAACGGCTCGGAGTGGAGCTGCATATCAACGATGGCATCCACCAGCGCGAATGCATCTATATTAAACGTATTGTCGTCCGGAACAAACGTCAGGATGGACGCGAAGTGCGGTTGTTTTTCCATCAGGATCTTATGATCGAGGGCTCGGAAGTGGGCGACACGGCAGTTTATTATCCCGAGAACCACACGTTGTATCATTACAAACGCTCTAATTATTTCATGTTCAACGGTTCCTCCGACGAGGGAGGCATTATGCAGTATTCGACCGGCATCAAACGGTTCCAGTCCGCCGAGGGGACTTGGAGGGACGCGGAAGACGGCAGCCTCATGGGCAATACGATCGCTCAAGGTTCGGTCGACAGCACAATCAGCCTCCGATCGGTGGTTGAAGGATATGGCGAGAAAACCTTCTATTATTGGATGTCGCTCGGAAAAAACCTGGAGGAAGTCAAAGAGCTTAACCAGTACGTCCAGGACAATCACCCCGAGAAGCTGTTGAGCCGGATCGTCGTCTATTGGAACCATTGGCTGAGCAGGGCGGAGTCGGATCTGGGCGATCTGCCGCCTGACGTAACCAAGCTGTTTCAGCAGAGCTTGCTGCTAGTCCGCACGCAAACGGATGAGCGCGGAGCGATATTGGCCGCCAACGACACCGACATTCTCCAGTACAACCGCGATCACTACAGCTATATGTGGCCTCGTGACGGCGCATTGATTGCCGATGCAATGTCGATGGCAGGATACCAGAGCGTTATCGCGCCATTTTTCCACTTCTGCGCAACGGCGCTGTCGCCGGAAGGGTATCTGTATCACAAATACAATCCGGACGGAACGGTCGGCTCGAGCTGGCATCCTTACATTGTGCAGGGAAGCAGGCGGCTGCCCATCCAGGAGGACGAAACGGCGCTAGTCCTGTTCGCCTTGTGGCAAGATTACAAGCGCAATGGCGTTATCGAGCTGCCTCAGTCGTTATACAGCAACCTGATTCGCAAAGCAGCTGCCTTTTTAAGCGACTATGTCGAGCCGACGCTCGCTTTGCCGAAGCCAAGTTATGATCTTTGGGAAGAAAGATACGGCATATGGACGTATACGGCAGCCTCCGTGTACGGAGGTCTTATGGCGGCGGCGCACTTTACGGATTTATTCGGCGATTACGAGCGCAGCGACCATCTCAAGCTGCGTGCGAAGTGGATCAAAGAAGGGATGCTGGAGCATCTCTGGGATGAGGAGAGCGGGCGATTCGCGCGGGGACTCATACAGAAGGACAATCGCTGGGTGAAGGATATGACGCTGGAGAGCAGCCTGTTCGGCGTGTTGGACTTCGGCGTTCTGCCTGTAGAAGATGAGCGTGTAATCAAGACGATGCTGGCCATCAAGGAAGGACTTCGTGTCCGTACCAACATCGGAGGGATCGCGCGGTACACCAACGACTATTATTTCCAGCAGTCCGGCGAGATCGACAAAGTACCAGGCAATCCATGGATTATCTGTACGTTGTGGGTGGCCAACTTCGAGATTGATTCGGCGAAGTCGCTTGAGGATCTGCGCGGACCTAAGGAGACATTGCAATGGGTCGCGAATCATGCGCTGCAGAGCGGGTTGCTGCCGGAACAGCTGAATCCTTATGACGGATCGCCGCTGTCAGTCGCACCGCTTACGTGGTCACATGCCACGGTCGTTCAGAGCGTCTGCAAATACGCGGCAAAATACAAGAAGCTGAGTCAGGGTTCATGAACAAAAGACGCTCTTTCGCACAGTCATTGCTGGCGAAAGAGCGTCTTTTGGCTACATTATCGTCGTATCCTGAGGGAATTGCCGTATATGTTTAACCCGGGCTTCGCCGACTACGGAGTAGCTATTGCCGACATGAAGACTGGAAGAAGAGCTGAGCGCAATCACGCTGACGCATCCCACGGAGATTCGAGGGGAGTGATTGCATCTGTTCAAGTTGTCGGGTTGGCCGGATTGCAGCCAAGGGTCAGAAATAATGGGCCACGGGCGAGAAAAAATATCGTAGGACTCGAAGTAAGCTTCTCCCGCTGTGGAATGATCTTCTTTGCGCTGCACGGCCAGCGCACGGAGCTTCGCGTGCGTCGAACCGCGATCGCCGATCTGTACGATGGACGCGGACGCCAGACTGATGACGTTGACGAAGGCAATCTCCGAGGTGCGGACAGGAAAACATTCCAAGCTGCGATTGGAAAATTTCATAGAAAATCTGTGACAGTCGTCTCGCCGACTGCCGCTTCGGCGCCCTCGGGTTCAGGCAGTGGAGCCATGGATCCGACGATAACGGATTCTGGCGGCGTATCGAACATCGAATACAACGCCATGCGTCTCGTGTCGCCTACCTGCAAGAGCGAGGAGCTGGCGATGCCGAGCACTTCGATGCGGCCAACGCACAGCTGATGGTTATGAACAGTGAAATTTACCATGTCGGATCATCCTTCCGATTGGGGGTAAGTGTCTTTCAATTGGCGCATATAAGCGCCGATCGCGGCTTCGGCATCCCGCTTCGTCCTCTCGAAGATACGTTCCGTCATGGCTCCAGGATTGCTCAGATTCTCCTGCTCTTCTTTCGACAGCTGATTGATGTAATGTTTGATTCTGGCCGGCAGCTGCTTGCGAACATCCTCCAGCACAATACGGCGATGATGCGGGTCAAGCTGCATGCCTAGCTCCATCTCTTGACTTAGCAGGCGGCGTTCTCCTTCGGAAGCCATGTAGCCGTCAAGACGGCCGGCCAAAGCGCGAAACGGACCTTCCGCTTGCTGGGTTGCCATAGGCTGCTGGACAGGATAATAATTCGGTTGGTCCCCAACGGTAAATTGCTCGACCTCGCCCGTTCCCGTGGTAGAGTCGGCGGCTTCGCCGCCTGGGAGCGTCATGCCGATATTAAGCGTACCTTCCAGCCTCTCTACTTTCAATTGATCGAAGCGGTACTGAATGCTCTCGACATTGTAGGAGGGCTTCGCCTCCAGCATGCTAATTTTGTTTTGAAGTTGGGAGAGCTGCACCTCAAGCCGTTCGATCTGAAGCTGCTGCTGATGTAGTCTCCGACTGACTTCGGCCGACCAGACATGCCACGGATTCAATTCGTTCGGATCTTTCATCGCGATTAGCCTCCCTTTTGTTTATTAGGAATGATCTGGTCTTGGCAGCGGCACAAAAGATAGCGGATTATCCGTAGACAGCTCGGGCGCGGGGCCCGAGAAACCGCCTGAATTGTAAAGCTGGGACATGGAGCGTATGGCGCCGGCGCTTCCTACCTGCAGCACGGAGCTGTTCGATAGGCTGTCGACGTGCAGAGAATGGATCGTAATGTACTGATGAATGGTCCAACTCATACGATATTGACTCCATTAGGCACATTCGTACTGTCCTGAATATCGGGATCAACCGAATTCGTCGCGCTGACCGCATTGTTCGAATTCGTCAAGCTTCCGGTCAAGAAGGAGCCCGAACCGGCATACGTCTTGGAGGTGCTTGAAGGAGACACCTGTACCGTATCTCCGAACTGGACGATGGAGCCGCCTCCCGTGCTGACGATTTTTACAAAACCGACAACTGCTGGCATGTCATATCACCTTCCATATTAGACATTGATATGGATTATTGTATGCGGCATTCGCCCAGACGTTACCGTTAGGGCGTGTCTGAAAACTCGCTCAGGGGCATCTTTCACCGCCTTTCCGCCCCCTGCTTCGTCACTTTTGCTTGATGTACCCCCGGTACACCTTCACAAAAGTTCCTTGCATGGAACGAAAATTCGGCAAAATCTGCTCCCCTCGGAGTATTCAGACTCGCCCTAGGCAAGTGTCCATGTCTCTCGGTGCCGCATACAATGAGAGCAGAGACTGCGTTCGGAAGGATGAGGACTTTATGGCATCGAGATGGGAAGAGCTGGAGAGATGGATGGAAGGGCAGCATCTGCCCAAGGGCTTCGAGGTAATCCGCGAGCCGGATTGGGTCGAGAAATTCGTTCGCGGCTTGATGACGAAGGCATTGCCGGAAGCATCGGAAGTCATAAAAGGGAAGGATACGCCTGGCATTACGGAAACCGAGCAATCGATCACGGTACAATTCCGGCTTCCTCCGGGAGCGCGAAGAGGCGATATCGGACTGTATGTGCGGGAGGACCGACTGCGTATCATAGATCGGGAAAGCGGAAATCGTACGATGGTTCCGCTGCCCGTGCTGGTGCAGCCGAAGGTATGCCAGGCGGCAGTGAAAAGCGGCATTTTATACATCAAGCTCCGCAAGCGCAGGGCTTCGAAACAATATATGGAGCATTACATTCGGTGGTAATGGAGGAAACTTGGACTAAATTGTCACCAAATCGACGGAGTTTGCCCTGCAATCGGACTGGATAATAGAATCGCAATTTCGTATAATGTCATATGTGTATATGTTGGTATAATAAATGCGAGTTCAAAAAGACCGAAAGCGGACTTTTTGCAACCGTTATAAGGAGTGTCGTCGGTGACGTTGGTAGATGTCAGCAGCGTATCCGCATCCCTGTTCATATTGGGGGTTGTATTCCTGCTTTTAATATTCGGTCTGCTCAGCTTCGGGATCTTGCGTATGTTCCAGCAGCAGTTTCGAGCGGGTTGGTACAGCTTTGCGGGAGCGATCGTGAGCTTTGTTGTTTTTATGTTTATTCTCAATAAGTGGTATTTGTAAATCGGGGGCTAAGACGTGTTCTGGACTGCGGTATGGTTTGTATCGAATCTATTTTTTGTAGCGGCTTTAATCACATTCCTATTCGTTCATCGCGCATGCACGATGGCGGCTCAGCAAGGTGCGGACGCAGGGAAGATGATGAAGCTGAGTCGCGGAAGATTATGGGCCGGCATAGCTAGTGGGGTCGGTTTTGTCGCGATGTGCGCCAGCTTCCTTATTAATATGAGATTGAACGGATAGGGCTCTCATTGACGGGAGTCTTTTTTTTGGGCATTATGAAGATAGCGCTACTTGAAGGTACAGCCATACATCTCACCCGAGATGGATCACCTCTAAGAGGTCGTTCAAAAAATTCGCTTCCCATTACGAAGTCATCCTAGAAGCATACTCGACGTCGAATATTGAATTTAGCCGAACCTTCCGGTGCTCACGTAGCTTA
>NZ_BDQX01000458.1:142089-250439 GCF_003112455.1 Paenibacillus agaridevorans | reverse complement strand
GCTCCGCTCCTCAGGTTCTAGCTTCATCCAATCTTCTCGGTACTGAGAACCGAACTTTTTGAACATGCACTCTATGAGTCGGAGGGTCAACTATGCATACAGTAGAGGAAATTGTAGGACGCATGTCCAGTCAAGGGCTGCGGGTAACGGATCAAAGAAAGACGCTGGCAAAGCTGTTCGCAGATTCGCCGGGATATCTATCTCCTAAGGATGTCTATGAATACATGTGCAAAAAGTATTCCGGACTTAGCTTCGATACGGTCTATCGGAATCTGAGGGTAATGGAAGAATTGGGTGTGCTGGAGCAGGTCGTCTTTGAGGAAGGCGTCAAGTTCAAGTTGCATTGCCGCGAGCATGAGCATCATCACCATCTCATTTGTTTGCAGTGCGGGCTGACTTATCCCATCACGTACTGCCCAATGGAGCAGACGGTTATTCCGGACGAATTCCGCGTCGTTAAGCATAAGTTCGAAGTGTTCGGTTATTGCAAGACATGCGTGCAGGAAGATGCCGCCGCACAGGGTTAAGGAGGACTTGCCCATGAATTCCGCCAGCGTCAACGACGAGACTGCAGCAAAGAAGAACAGGCGTTGGTCGCAGGCCGTCGTCAAGGCGCCTGTCGTGTTCTACCGAAAGGTGATCTCGCCGCTCAAGCCGCCGACTTGCCGGTTCTATCCGACTTGCTCGGCTTACGCGCTGGAAGCGATTGAGCGCCATGGCGCTGCGCGAGGGAGCTGGCTGGCTGCAAAACGAATCGCGAAATGTCATCCGTTCCATCCCGGCGGTTTCGATCCGGTCCCGGAGCCGGCGGTACGACATCATGGCAAGGGCGCGCAGTAGCTTCATGCCTTTAGCGAAGGCCTGAAACGATTGGGCGAGTGCGTTCTTGACAGAGCATGGCGAATTTGAGTATAGTAGCATCATATCAGCATTGCCAGCGAATGGATAAGTACAGCGGGGAGCCTTCCAAGAGAGCCGGGCATAAATGGTGCGAGCCGGCAAGGGGAGACGCTGGAAGATGGTCCGGGAGGCATCGCTTTCGAGCTTGGGCATGGACCAGGTAAGGGAGTGACGCATGCGCAAGCGTTAACGGCGCCAGTCGTCCCTCAGTGACGGCTAATGAAGCAGTTGATGGCAGGTAGGCGGAGAGGCTCGATGGAATATCGGTCGCACCCGCTGCAGCATCGGCTGGAATTTGGGTGGTACCACGTGAGATCAGCTCTCGTCCCATATTGGACGAGGCTTTTTTGCGTTTAAAAGGATGTTCAAAAGTCCGCTTTTGATCACGAAGTATGCCAAGAAGCCTACTCAACATCGAATATTGAATTCAGGCGAAACTAAGCGTATGCTTTCGAAGTATGTTTCCTCCGGAAACATTGCAGGTGCTCACGTAGCTTCCACTACGCTCCGCTCCTCAGTTTCTACCTTCATCCAATCTTCTACAGCGTTTTTGAAAAAAACGCAGCATCGGAAGCATACGCTCATGTGCTGAAAATCGAACTTTTTGAACTCTCACTTTAAGCACAATCCTAAGGAGGAATTTCGATGGCTAATCGCAACAAAACGTTTTATTTGACGACGCCGATCTATTATCCGAGTGACAAGCTTCATATCGGCCATGCCTATACGACCGTGGCAGGGGACGCAATGGCGCGGTATAAGCGTCTGCGCGGCTACGATGTATGGTACTTGACGGGTACGGACGAACATGGCCAGAAGATCGAACGCAAGGCGAAGGAGAAGGGTCAGACCCCTCAGCAATTCGTGGACAACATCGTCGTCGGCATTAAGGAATTGTGGAGCAAGCTCGAAATTTCTAATGATGACTTCATACGTACAACGGAGGATCGCCACAAAACGGTCGTCGAACGAATCTTCCGTCAGTTGCTGGAGCAGGACGATATTTACAAAGGAACCTATGAAGGCTGGTATTGTACGCCTTGCGAATCGTTTTTTCTGGAGCGCCAGCTCGAGGGCGGCAATTGTCCGGACTGCGGGCGTCCCGTCGAATTAGTCAAGGAGGAAAGCTACTTCTTCAGAATGAGCAAATATGCGGACCGTCTGCTGCGGCATTATGAAGAGAATCCTTCCTTTATTCAACCGGAATCCCGGAAGAATGAGATGATTAACAATTTTATTAAACCGGGGCTGGAGGATCTCGCGGTCTCTCGGACGACGTTCGATTGGGGCATCAAAGTGCCTGGCGATCCCAAACATGTTATCTACGTCTGGATCGACGCTTTGTCCAACTATATTACGGCGCTCGGCTACGGCGAAGAGAATAGCGACTCGTTCGAGCGTTTCTGGCCGGCGGATGTTCATCTCGTAGGCAAGGAGATCGTTCGGTTCCATACGATCTACTGGCCGATTATGCTGATGGCGCTCGACCTGCCGCTGCCGAAGCAAGTATTCGCGCATGGCTGGCTGTTGACGAAGGAAGGCAAGATGTCGAAGTCGAAGGGGACCGTCGTGGATCCCGTCGTTCTGATTGACCGTTACGGACTCGATGCTCTTCGCTACTATTTGCTGCGGGAGGTGCCATTCGGCGCGGACGGCGCGTTCACGCCCGAAAATTTCGTCGAACGGATCAACTTCGATCTCGCGAACGATCTGGGCAATTTGTTAAACCGGACGATCGCGATGATCGACAAATATTTCGACGGCTCCGTACCGAATTTCGCTGGCATTGTTACGCCGTTCGACGAGACGCTGCAGCAGTTCGCTGCCAATACGATCAGTCAGGTGGAAGAAGCGATGGAGAGAATGGAGTTCTCCGTTGCATTGACTTCCCTGTGGCAATTCGTGAGCCGGACGAACAAATACATCGACGAAACGCAGCCTTGGACGCTTGCCAAGGATGAAAGCAAGCGAGGCGAACTGGCATCCGCGATGTATCATCTGGCGGAGTCGCTCCGTCTGGTCTCGATTATGCTGCAGCCATTCCTGACGCATGCCCCGGTCGAGATGTGGAAGCAGCTAGGTCTTTCGCCGGGCGAGTTGACGGACTGGGAAGGCATGAAAAAATTCGGCTTGACGCCAGGCGGCACCCGCGTCGCGAAGGGCGATCCGCTTTTCCCTAGACTGGAGACGGAAGTAGAAGCAGCGTTTATCGCAGCATCCATGAGCGGGGGCGTTAAGGCGCCTGAAGCGCCAGCGGCGGAGAACCGAGCTTCAGGAGCTGTCGACGCTGCAGCGGCGAATCGACCGGACGAAAAGCCGGAGATCGGCATCGACGAGTTCGCGAAGGTGGAGCTGCGCGTCGCTCAAGTGCTGGCTGCCGAGCCTGTGCCGAAGGCGGATAAACTCCTGAAGCTGCAGCTTGATCTCGGGTACGAGACGCGTCAGGTTGTATCCGGCATTGCCCGCTATTACAAGCCTGAGGAGCTGGTCGGCCGCAAAGTCATCTGCGTAACGAATCTAAAACCGGTAAAGCTGAGAGGCGAGATGTCTCAAGGGATGATTTTGGCTGCATCGGAAGGCGAGCAATTAACGCTTGCGACGGTGCCTGACAGTATGCCTAATGGCGCCATTGTAAAGTAGTAACGAAAGCCGCTCCTCTATCTTACGCGATAGGTAGGAACGGCTTTTTTTTGTAATCATGGGAAATGATATTGACAACTTCGATCTTACGGACTTATAATTCTAAAAGTAATCATAACGATTACTATTAAGAGGATTGGAGAAACAATAATATGAAACTATCCCATTCGCAACGTCCCTTCCGTCCAATAGCTGCTGCCATGTTATCCGCAATGCTGGTTATCGCGGGCTGTGCAGGCAATAATAATGGCAATGCGGCAGCCAATAACACAGCAGGCAATCAGCCGGCTTCCGCAGCGCCTGAGGTTCAAAAGCTGTCCGTAGTGACAAGCTTCTATCCGCTTTATTATTTGACCTCGGAGATCGGGGGAGAGCATGTCGAGGTGACGAACCTGATCTCGTCCGGCGTAGAGCCGCATGACTGGACGCCCAAGAGCCAAGACCTGAACAAGGCGTCGAAAGCGGAGCTGTTTCTGTACCATGGAGCCGGGCTTGAGACTTGGGTCGAAGATTTCACGAAGGGCCTCTCCGGAGACAGCGCCGTCATGGTCAAAGCTATGAGCGAGGGAATCGATCTGATCAAAGGCGAAGAGGATGAGGACGAGGATTCTCACGACCACTCCCATGAGGATGAGCATCACCACGCTATTGATCCGCATACCTGGGTAAGTCCGAAGTCCGTGCTTGTCTTGGCGCAGAATGTAAAGAACAGTCTGATTGCCGCGGACGCCGATAACGCTGCAGTCTATGAACAAAATTATACGGCGCTCCATGGCAAGTTGACGACGCTGGATAAGGACTACGCGGAGAAGCTTGGCGCCGTGAAACAAAAAAATATCGTCGTATCCCACGAAGCCTTCGGTTACTTGGCCAGAGATTACGGATTGAATCAAGTATCCATTATGGGGCTTAATCCCGACGCCGAACCAAGAGCGCAGGATATTCTTAAGATTGCGAAATTCGTCAAGGAAAATGACGTGAAGTATATCTTCTTCGAGGAGCTTGTATCGGATCAGCTCGCCGTTATGCTTGCGAACGAAGCAAAGGTAGAGACAATGGTGCTTAACCCGCTGGAAGGATTGACGAAGGAGCAAGAGAAGGCTGGCATTACCTACTTGAACCTGATGCAATCGAACTTGCAAAATTTAGTGCAGGCATTACAATAGAATAGATCTGATTGAATTTCTCGGAGCTCCCACGGCTCCGATTTTTCCTTTTACCCCATAGCTTCGAGGAGAGAATGCAATGTCTACAATTACTTCCGCGGCCGCAACGGACGACGGCTGTCGTAACCATAATGATGTGATTACGGTCGAACATGTCTCTTTTGCCTATCAGCACAAACAAGTCATGGAAAACGTCAGCTTCAGCGTCAAGGAGCGCGACTTTATCGGTCTTATCGGGACGAACGGCGCAGGCAAAACAACGCTTCTGCGAATGATCGTCGGTCTTCATAAGCCCAGCTCCGGCCAAATTCGGCTATTTGGCGAGCCGGTGGGCAAGTTTAAGGAATGGGAGCGGATCGGCTATGTGCCTCAGCGCAACGCCTTTAATCCGCAATTCCCCGCAACTGTACATGAAGTTGTCTTGTCCGGCCTCTACGGCCGCAAGAAACTGTTCAAGAGACTTAACCGCGGCGATCATACAAAAGCTTCGGATGCCATGGATGCGATGGGCATAACCGATCTCGGCGAAAAGCGGATCGGGCAGCTGTCCGGCGGACAGCAGCAACGCGTGTTTCTTGCCAGAGCGCTTATTAACAGTCCGTCGCTGCTTATCCTCGATGAGCCGACCGTTGGTATCGATGCGGAGACGCAGGAGAGCTTCTTTCATATGATCAAGCACATGCATCAGCATCATAACATGACGTTCCTGATGGTATCGCATGATATGGAGATGATTCGAGGCTATCTTGGGGAAGAGCCTGCTTCCAGCGCTGGCAAATTGCACTTTTACATCAAGCATTCGCATGAAACCCAGGATTGCGTCGAAAGCAATCTGGCTCATAGTCTCAAGGGGCTCCGGGAGCGGATGGAAGGCGGAAGAGAGGTTATCGCAATTGGAAATTCTAACTAGCGAATTCTTCCAGAAGGCGCTGCTAGGCGGGTTGTTCATCGGCATTACGGCTCCGCTTGTCGGTCTGTTCCTTGTGCTGAGGCGACTGTCGATGATTGGGGATACGCTGTCGCATGTCGCTATCGCAGGCGTTGCGCTGGGGTTCCTGACCGGCGTATATCCATTAGTGGCTGGCATCGTATTTTCTATCGCAGCTTCCTTCGCTATCGAAAAGCTACGCAAAGCCTACAAAACATACGCAGAGCTGTCGCTTGCGATCATCATGTCCGGCGGGATTGCGCTTGCTTCGATCTTGTTCACACTTGGTAAGAGCTACTCGATGAACGTCAACAGCTATCTGTTCGGCAGCATCTATACGTTAAACAGTGCGGATCTATGGATTATCGGCGGCGTTACGGGAGCTGTATTAATCGTCATCGGCACCCAGGTAAAGGAGCTCTTCCTGCTTACGTTTGACGAGGAAGCGGCCGCCGTCAGCGGCTTGCCTGTCCGATTCTACAATGTTATGATTAGCGTACTTACGGCCCTTATTATTAGCGTTTCCATCAAAATAGTAGGAGCATTGCTCGTCTCGGCATTATTAACGATTCCAGCCGCTTGCAGTCTCATCATCGCGCGCAGCTTCAAACAAAGCGTTATCGCGGTCGTTGTGATCGGCGAGTTCGCGCTGTTGTTCGGCCTTATCATCGCAGGCGTTTGGAACCTGGCGCCGGGCGGAACAATCGTGCTTCTTTTGATCTTCATTCTGCTGCTTTTGCTGGCATCGCGCCGAGGTTTGCGTCTCTTTAACTAACGGTTGGAGAGACCTGTTCCGGGGCAAATGTGAAAGGTGGTTGACAATAGTTGTCTGACATGAATTTATGGATAGCGTTAGGCGCGGGTTTCGCATCCTTTATCTCGCCGTGCTGTCTGCCGCTCTATCCTTCGTATTTATCCTACATAACAGGCATTTCCGTGTCGGAGCTAAAGGACGCCGACAAAACAAAAGGCAAGCGATTGCTGATGATGTCGCACACTTTGTTTTTCGTTCTTGGCTTCAGCACGGTTTACTATACGCTCGGGTATGGCACCAACGTATTCAGCGAATTTTTCAGCGAATACAATGCCTTGATTCGGCAATTGTCCGCCATACTTATTATTTTGATGGGATTGTTCCTGATGGGCATCTTCAAGCCGGGGCTGCTGATGAAGGAGCGTCGAATGAATCTGGTGCCTAAGCGTGCGGGCTACCTCAGTTCGTTTGTGTTCGGCATTGGCTTTTCTGCCGGATGGACGCCCTGCACAGGGCCTGTATTAACCGCCATTTTAGGATTGGCGGCTTCCGAGCCCGGCACCTGGTTCGGTCTTACGACGGCATACTCGCTTGGCTTCGCCATTCCATTTTTCGTCTTGGCATTTTTCCTGGGTACGGCGCGCTGGATTCTAAAGTATTCGGCCAAAGTCATGAAGATCGGTGGCGGCGTCATGATCCTGATGGGCATCCTGCTCTTTACGGATCAGATGACCCAAATTACAATCTGGCTTAATATGATCACGCCCGAATGGCTCAAATTCTGATTGAACAACCTTTTTAAGTGAAGTATTCGATTCTTGCTTCAGGGAATCGCTCGAAGATGCGCTCCGAGATGAACAGCCGGAGCGCTTCCGCTTGTTCATCGGGGTATACGTATTTGCCTTGGCCCCAGCGGCCCCACTTGTACTTCCGCTTCTCTATGTCCATCTCCAGCTTCGTCTTGGGATATCGTTTCTCTATGACCGACTTGGCTGTCTTGGTGAAGCGATGTTGAATAAGCTCGAAGGTTAGATCGGTTCGCACATCAGGCGGCAGCGCTTCGTCGAGCGAGTCGATAAGTTCCCCGTACCCGTCCTGCCATCCGTCGAACCAGATGATCGGGGCAATGATGAAACCGATGGGGTATCCGGCTCTCGCGCATTTCGCTGCGGCTTCGATCCGCTGCTCGAATCTGGACGTCGCGGGTTCGAAATGTTTGATGACGTACTTGCTGTTTACGCTGAAGCGGATGCGCGTGTTGCCGTTATGGTTGGCATCCAACAGGGAATCGACATGATGGAATTTCGTCACGAAGCGCAGCCTTCCATTAGGCTGCTGCCCCATAAAGTCGATCAGTTCTCTGAGACTACCAGTTATAGGCTCCAGGCCTACGGGATCGGAAGTGCAGGCGGCTTCGAAACGGGTTGTTTCCGGCAATCGTTCCTGAATATAGCCTAGCGCTGCGTCCATGATTTCATCTGTATTGACGTACACGCGAATATAAGGCTTTGCTCCAAGCGTGGTCTGCAAATAACAATAATGGCAATGCGCCATGCATCCCGTCGCGATCGGAATAGCGTACTCCGCGGAAGGCTTGGACGTGTCGAATTTAAGCGTCTTGCGTATACCTACGACAAGCGTTCGCTTGGCGATGCGGTATTGCTCCAGCTCGGTATCCCCTGGAAGGTTCGTTATGCGGTTATGCGATGTTGTCATCCGATAGGGTATGCCGGTTTCCTTGGCCCATTCGAAAATCCGTTGTCCCTTGGGATAATCCAGTGCCGCCGGTTCAAAATAGACGAGCTCCGGCACAAAGGACAGGTCTGACGTCTTTTTACGGCTTTGCTCGATCGTCTGTACCGACATTTGTCATTCTCCTCTTCTTGGAATAAAGCCGCACCGTCAAAACGCAGCTTGTTACGTCTTATGGGTTAGTGTTTCAGAATTGAGGAAGCGGTAGTCAAGCATGCGCGATCAGATTATGGGAGGAACCCGCCCAAGCAAGCGGAGAGGGGCGGCTAGGTTGCAGCAAGCTGCACCACAGTGTATGATACAATGAGTGAAAAACGCGCTCCGGCTGGATGCGCGAGGTAAGGAGGCTAACGCGAGTGCCGACTCCGAGCATGGAAGATTATTTGGAGCGAATTTATAAACTCATCGAGGAAAAAGGGTATGCGCGGGTCTCTGACATTGCGGAGGGTCTCGAGGTTCACCCGTCTTCCGTTACGAAGATGATTCAGAAGCTGGATAAGGACAGCTATCTGATCTATGAGAAATATAGAGGTCTAGTCCTGACGAACAAAGGCAAAAAAATGGGCAAACGTTTGATGGAGCGCCATGATCTGCTGGAGTCCTTCTTGACGACGATAGGCGTACAAGAAGAGAACATATACAAGGATGTCGAAGGCATTGAGCATCATCTCAGCTGGGACTCCATTACTTGTATCGAGACACTGGTGGAATATTTCCGTAGAGATCCCGGCCGATTGGACGAGCTTCGGTCGCTGCGAAGCGAACTGGATAACGATTAGACTTACATACGAATGATTGGTCAGACAATAATAAGGCCGTTGGAACGATACCTGCATCGTCTCAACGGCCTTATTATTGTGTCCGGTTAATGATATTTAGGCGTGTCCTCGTCATCCTTGCCGCCCTCAATGACTCTGAACGGTATGGTGCGGGATTTTGTTCTGTCCTTCTTCGACTTGGACTGCGTTGTCGTCTTGCGCGGTGCGTAAGCGTTGCGGCCGCGCTGTCCATAACCTCCCTGATTGTTGCCTCTCAAGAAGGAAGGCGGGTATTTGTAGAGGAGGAAGATGCCGCCAATAATGATGATTGGAAGTAGAAACTGAATCGGGTTGCTGCTGCTAATTCCTTCGACGAACCCGATAACGATGAGCAGGGCTACGACGATTCCCGCGATCATCCAGCCTTTCGATCTGCTTCGCATCCTATCACGCCTTTCCGTAAAGAGGGATTAAATAGCTTTCGGCTCGTTCGCCGAAAGGTTTACTCCGGCAGCTGCCTGTCGGTCGAGCTCCAGCATGCGCTTAAAGGAAGCGATGGATACCTTCACTTGCTCGTCGTTCGGTTCCTTTGTCGTGAGCAACTGCAGCCACAAACCCGGATATCCGAGGAAACGCAGAACAGGAACCTCGCGTACTGAGTTAGTCAGTCTGAGCACCTCGTAAGATAAACCCAGAACCGCGGGGAGAAGCAGGATGCGGAGGTAGATGCGCTCCCAGATGGTCTCCCATTCAAAGATCGGCATGGAATATACGACAACCCCGACAATAACCGTGAAGACGATAAAACTGGAGCCGCAGCGATAATGGAGCCGGCTGTACTTCTGCACGTTCTCGACGGTCAACTTTTCGCCGGCTTCATAGGCGCTGATTACCTTATGTTCGGCGCCATGATATTGGAACAGCCGTTTAATAATCGGCGTCAAGGAGATGAAGTAGAGATAGACCAGCAGCAAGATGATTTTAATAAGTCCCTCCAAGAGGTTATGACCGACTTGACTGCTGAATGCCTTGGCGAACAGAAGATCTTCGATCGCGGCGGGTACGGCGGTAAAGATCAGCTTGCCGAAGATAAAAGACAACACGCCGGCAACCGCTACGCTCACAATCATGCCGAGACTAAAACCTTTTTTCTCGGGCTCGGCTTTTTTGGGTTCGTCAGCCTTGCCTTCCTCGGCCGTCTCGTCTTCCGCGTAGGCTTCCATCGAGAAATTGAGATGCTGCGAGCCCTTTGCGCTGGATTCGACAATGCCGACGACTCCGCGCACTAAAGGGATTTTTTTGAGCCCGGTTACCCAGCGCTTGGAGCTTCTAGGCACCTCATAAAATTCAATCTCATCGTTCTTGCGCCTGACTGCCGTCACGTTGACGTGTTTGCCGGCGAACATGACGCCTTCGATGACGGCTTGTCCGCCGTAAATGTTTCTAGGTTCCTGAGGCAAAGGTTGGTCACCATCCTTGAATAATAACTAACTGAACTTCTTTCTATTGTACTTGATCTAACCAAGGATTGCGAGTGCGCGAAGGTTGCCGTATGCGGCCTTTCGCGACTTTCTCTGATTATGGAACGCCTGAAATATCCATACTATATGGACAGCAAGTCAAAAAAAGCGGGTGGCACCGCTTAATGAAGAGGAGCGCGATCCATTTGAAGAACAGGCAATCAGATAAGGATACCTATAGCGACCATCATACGAATCGTTGGCTATACGCGGTTCATATTGGGTTGTTCGCCGGCTTGATCTGGGGCTGCATAAGGTGGATGTTCTATAGTATGAAATTCACTACGGAGCTGCCGGGGTTTCTGATGGAGCCGTTTTTCCGGCATCATTTTCTAATCAGCTATTGGGGCATTGTAATTGGCATTGCCGGTTTTACCGTATTCTCTATTGCTGCAGCGTTGTTATATACAGCATTACTCGGTCGTTTTAGAGGACCATGGCCGGGCATCTTTTATGGCTTGGGCTGGTGGGCGCTTATGTTTTTAGCGGCAGGTCCTCTGATTGGCATGACGAGTAGAGTGAATGCGGCAGGCTGGAACACGGTTTTATCCGAGCTGTGCATTTTTACGCTCTGGGGCGTGTTCATCGGGTACTCGATTGCTTTCGAATTCACGGACGAATCGTCCCGAGAGCCGGCATCGGCGAAGTAATGGACATGGCGCTTCTCAAGCGGCGGGCATTTGTGGTAAAATGTCTAATGATTCAGGCGCTAGAGGTGAGCTAGCCGCATGGGAGGAACCGCAATGCGCAATATCGCAGTGTTCAACGGTCCGAATTTGAATATGCTCGGCATTCGAGAGCCGGGCGTTTACGGCAACAATTCCTTGTCTGCTATCGAAGAAATGATTGCGGACAAGGCGAAGGAGCTCGGCGTGGAGGTAACTTGCTTCCAGACCAATCACGAAGGGGAAATGATCGATCGAATCCATGCGACCTATGGGAAGATGGACGGAATTATTATTAATCCCGGAGCCTGGACGCATTACAGCTATGCCCTGCGAGACGCGTTAAGCGCGGTATCGTTGCCGATCGTCGAGGTTCATCTGTCCAACATTCATAAGAGAGAGCCGTTCCGGCATGTGTCGGTAGTGGCGCCGATCGCGTTTGGCCAAATTGCGGGCTTCGGAGCCATCGGTTATACGTTGGCGCTGGAAGCGCTTGTGCATGAGCTGAACCGCGAAGGCGCATAAGCGTAAAGGGAGTGACAACAAATGAGTATGGAGAGATTGAACCGTCTTCGGAAGCTTATGGAAGAAAGCCGGCTTGAAGCTTTGTTAATCGCAAGCTCGCATAACCGGAGATACATAAGCGGATTTACCGGAAGCTCGGGGTATGTGCTTGTGACCAGCGACAAGGCTGTTCTGCTGACAGATTTCCGTTATCGTGTTCAAGCGGCGGAGCAAGCCAAAGGGCTCGACATCATCGAGCATGGCACCAGTCCGCTGGACGAAGTCAGAGAGCTTCTAAAAGGATGGGGCATAGGCAAGCTTGCCTTCGAACAGGAGCATGTTACGTTCGCTGAGCATGTCCGCTGGAGCACGTTGCTTAAGGACATCACGCTCGTACCTGCCGAAGGTTTAATCGAGAAGCTGCGGATGATAAAGGACGAATCGGAGCTTGCGATTATGCAAGAAGCAGCCGACCTGGCGGATCGTACCTTCGCCTATATTACAGGGCTCATTCGCAGCGGCATGCGCGAGACCGACGTAGCGCTGGAGATGGAAGTGTACATGCGCAGCAATGGCGCGACCAGCTCTTCCTTCGATACGATCGTTGCATCGGGAGAACGCTCCGCACTGCCGCACGGCGTGGCAAGCGAGCGTGTGATCGGTACGAACGAATTTATCAAGCTGGACTTCGGCGCCTATTACAAGGGTTATTGCTCCGATTTGACGCGTACGGTCGTTATCGGGCAGCCGACAGACAAGCACCGCGAAATTTACAACATCGTACTGGAAGCTCAGCTTCATGCGCTCGCGAACATTCGTCCCGGCATGACGGGATTGGAAGCCGACGCGCTTGCGCGCAATATCATTACGAAATACGGCTATGGAGACATGTTCGGTCATGGCACCGGCCACGGTCTTGGCATGGAGATTCACGAATCTCCGCGGTTGTCGAGGCTTAGCGACACGATTTTAACCCCCGGTATGACTGTAACGGTGGAACCCGGCATCTACTTGCCCGGCTTCGGCGGAGTAAGGATCGAGGACGACATCGTTATAACGGATTCCGGCATTAAAATATTAACCTCATCCCCGAAAGAGCTTATCTGCCTGGGATAGGAATTTTCATTCAGGAGGGAATCAGCAATGATTTCAGTAAACGATTTTAAGACAGGCCTTACGGTTCAAGTGGACAACGACATCTTCACAGTGCTTGACTTCCAACACGTGAAACCTGGCAAAGGCGCAGCCTTCGTACGCTCCAAGCTGAAGAACCTCCGCAATGGCAACGTCGTTGAAAAGACATTTCGCGCAGGCGAAACGATCGGCCGCGCTCAAATCGAAAACAGAGCCGTGCAATACCTCTACAACTCCGGTTCCGAGTACACGTTCATGGACAACGAGACATTCGACCAGTTCAATCTGGAGAAAGATCAGTTGGAATGGGAGCTTAACTTCCTGAAGGAAAACATGAACGTTAACATCTCCAGCTACCAAGGCGAAATCCTTGGGATCCAAATGCCGAACAGCGTAGAGCTGGCCGTTACAGAAACAGAGCCTGGCGTAAAAGGCAACACGGCGCAAGGCGCAACGAAAACCGCGAAGGTGGAGACTGGCCTTAACGTTCAAGTGCCGCTCTTTATTAATGAAGGCGACGTTCTGCTTATCGATACGCGCGAAGGCAAATACATTTCCCGCGCATAAAATGGCAGTCAACGCTTGCGAACCGTCCGGCTTTGTCGGGCGGTTTTTGTTTGTCGAAAATTGATGCGGGAAAGTATGTTCATAGGCAAGCAGGCTGTGTTATAATATGATCTTGTATGTATATGTCAAGGTTGGGGAGTGAATCAGCTTTGTCTTTGGTCGTGATGAAGTTTGGAGGCAGTTCCGTAGGGACGCCAGAGAGAATGCAACGTGTAGCGAAGCGTATTATCGAGAAGCAGCAAGAAGGCAACGCCGTCGTCGTGGTTGTGTCCGCCATGGGCGATACGACGGACGACCTGATTGATCAATCGAAGACTTTGAACCCGAATCCTCCTGCTCGCGAGATGGATATGCTGATGACGGTCGGCGAGCAGATTTCGATCGCTTTATTGTCTATGACTGTTCATGGTTTGGGCGGCAAGGCCGTATCGTTTACAGGCTGGCAAGCCGGCATGCGGACGGATGCGGTTCATGGCAAAGCCAAAATTATCGATATAGATGGAAGTCGCGTGTTCAAGGCGCTCAAGGAAGGCAATGTCGCCATCGTCGCAGGATTCCAGGGCACAAGCGAAGAAGGCGATATTACGACGCTTGGCAGAGGCGGCTCCGATACGACGGCCGTGGCGCTGGCTGCCGCGCTTAAAGCCGATGTATGCGAAATTTATACCGACGTAGACGGCGTCTACTCGACGGATCCGCGTGTCGTTAAGAACGCGCGCAAGCTGGAAGAAATTTCGTACGACGAAATGCTGGAGCTTGCTCATCTTGGCGCGGCGGTTCTGCATCCGCGCGCGGTGGAATATGCGAAACATAACAACGTGCGGTTGGTCGTTCGTTCCAGCTTTACCTATAACGAAGGGACAAGTGTGAAGGAGGAAGCAGTTATGGAGCAAGGCGTGGTCGTGCGGGGCATCGCATTTGATAAAAACGTAGCAAGAATCAGCATTCTAGGCGTTGAGGACGTTCCAGGCGTGCTCGCTAACGTATTCGGCGCGCTTGCAGCCGAAAGCATCGATGTTGATATTATCGTGCAAAGCGGCGTGGCGGACGGCAAGGCCGACTTCTCGTTCACCGTCTCCGGCGATGATCGAGAGAGAGCTATCGCCGTTATCGAAAACAATCGTGCCGAGGTGCCGTTCCGCGAAACGAATTCGGAGAGCGGATTGGTCAAGGTATCCATCGTTGGAGCAGGTATGGTCAGCAACCCTGGAGTTGCCGCTACGATGTTCAAGGCTATCTCCTCGATCGGCGTCAGCATCAAGATGGTCAGCACATCGGAGATTAAAGTATCCTGCGTCATCAACTCAGAGCCGCTTGCCGATGTCGTTCGTGCGCTTCACACGGCATATGGCCTCGACACGACTGAACAAGTTTTCGTCGGCGGTCCATCGGAACGCAGATAAGCAATAGCTGCAAAAAGAGGGCGCCATCCAGGCTGTTATCAGCTTGGGTGGCGTCCTTGTTGTTTTATTCGGTATATGTAGGGTCAGGATTCTCCGCTTAGCATTTGAAACAGCTTATACAAGATGGCGGTAATGCCGGCCGCCATTAACGGCCCCACCGGTATGCCTCGCAGTACGACGATGCCGACGATGGAACCAAGCACTAGTCCTACGATGATTTGAGGATCGATACGAAGCAGATCAAGACCCTTGCTATTAATATAGGTCGCTGCAGCTCCGCCGATCAGGGCGAGAATGCCTTGCCACGAAGTGAGCACGCTGCTGAAGTCCTTCCATCCGATTTTCCCCGCCGCGAACGGCACAAGCACGCTGAGCGTCAGGAAAAGAAGGCCGAGCTCCAAGCCGCGGCGTTCGATGCCGGGGAGGAACCTCTCCAGATGAACAAGCTTGATCGCCAGCAATATGCAGGCCGCTGTCGCGATGATGGACGAGCGGCCGACGACACCTACAATGATTAAAGCTACCAATATGATTTGACCTGTCATCTTGATATGCTCCCATTCCCAAGCGGATTGAACGGCCCCTACAACTATAAGTTCAAAAGTTCGGTTTTGAACAACCTCTATAAGCGCCTACAATCATTATATGGACGGGCTGAGATCAATATGTCAATCCTATTGGAACTGCACAGCGATTCTATCGCCGAGGAACAAGCACATCGCCGACGAGATACGGAACCTCCTGTAACGTATTTACTCTCGCGCAACAGGCTATATCGCTCTTCTGTCCTAACTTTAACAGACGTTTCCCGGAGGCGCTGTTCATTAAGATCGTCTCCATGCGATCGCGATTATCGGCATACAAAGATTCCATTGCGGTACCAAAGTCGTCCGTCTCTAAGAAGACGTCACCCGGCTTGCGCAGATGATGCAGAAGCAAGCCTGCGCATAATCCATCCTCGATCGCGAATTCGTCATGGCTTCCCGCGCACATGATGATGATGTCGCGCTTAAGCTCCAGAGCGAATTCCGCACACGCTTCGGCGTTCAAGAGCGAGGCGGCAATGACGTGATCGGCTCTCGTAGATTTATGAATGGCTCTGGTCCCATTTGTCGTCGTCAGGATGACTTTTCGTCCTTTTACGGTATCAGAGTTGTACTCGGATGGAGAATTGCCTAAGTCGAACCCGGCGATCCGGCGGCAAAAGCGCTCTCCGCCAAGCAGATCTCCGGGGCGGTGCAACGACTTTGCGTCCATGACGGTCTCCGCGGGCAAGACGCTCGCCGCTCCGGCAGACAGCGCGGCAACAATGGTGCTGGTCGCTCTAAGCACGTCGATGACGATAGCGGTCTTGTGATGGAACTTCGCGGCGCAAGCTTCGTTAACACTGGATATGACTTGAACCATCATGACGGATGTCCTTCTTTCTTAGGGCGTATCTGAATACTCCGAGGGGAGCAGATTTTCAGACACGACCTAGATCATATAATCGATTTCATAGACATGGCGTCCCAGATGGAAAGTGTCGGAGCGAAGTCCCCGTCTCATCGCTTCAAGCGCAAGCGCATCTCCGGGCGCAATGTTGCCCAGATGGACCGTTGGCCCGAATTGCCGCAGCAATTCGACCTGCTGGCTTTTGAGCGGAGCTTCCCACATCAGCTTGCCGGCATGCTCCACTCTCTTAAGAACGCTCTCCAGCACAGCCTCCTTGCATTGCCCCTTCTCGTCGAATAGGCCGACATTAAGGCCGGATTCCCGTGCTTCAACGGTCACGAGCTCCGCACCTGCTTCCCAGTCGCAATGCGCCGTGAAGGCCAGCTCTTCCGGATCAATGACGGATCCCTCGGCCTTCTTGCCGTATTCAGTTGTAACGATAAAACCTCTGCGAACGCATTCCTTTATTAGCGAGGTGCGACGAATTCGATTCAGATCGATTGTACCGTCTGATATTTCGATCCCGGTAAAGCCGAAATGCTGCACGGTATCCAGAAATTCGCGGGTAACGTTCTGCTTGATGGCGGCTTCCAGCAACGTTCCTCCGGGCAACGTTACGATGCCATGCTCGCTAGCCATTCGCAGCTTTTGCCTGAGCAGCTCGGAATCATAAAGAACCGAAGTTCCGAATGCAAGCTTGAGCATATCGACGTAAGAGCTTGACACTTGGAGAAAATCAGTGAGGCTATGGAGTCCAAGTCCTTTGTCAATCACCATGGTCTTGCCAAGCTGCAGTCTGCGGTCTCTTCCTCTAATGCCGCTAGGGTCCTTTAATAGCTGATGCCAGTTGTCTGATACAGCAGTTCTCATCATGTTCGTCTCCTTCGGTGCTTCTCGCAGGATGAATTTCCGGTACAACATTGATTCACTATATGCGGGTGGTCTTGGGCTGGTGTCCGGCATGAAAAGAAGAGAAGCGCGCATATAATGGGACAAGAAGTCCAAGACCTTTTGAGGAGGAATCATGCTGTGATAAACAAAATCGTGATGACAATGGCGTCTTTGCGCTTGATGTCGGGCACCATTGAAATATGCGCGGCGCTGCTGATGCTGCGTCTCAATCAAATCGACAAGGCGCTTGTCGTCAATTCGTCGCTTGCCCTTGTAGGTCCGCTCGTCCTGATCGCAACGACGACGATCGGCTTGGTCGGATTGTCGGATAAGCTGTCTCCCTCCAAATTTATTTGGGTGGCGGTCGGCGTCTGTTGTCTGATGATCGGAATTTTAAAGAAATAGTAGAGTCGAACTCTAGCAATAAGAGAGAAGCTTTTGCATATTGTCCCAGAGACAAGCATACATATGTAACGATCAAGGACAAACATCCGGGAGTGAGAAGAATGCTTGCACAGGTGTCGCATCTGCTGCCGCTGGAGCTGAAGCGTCTGCTCGAGGGATTGCCCGCGGATATTAAGGGGCAGCTCGAGGAAATTCGCATTCGCGAGAATCGTCCGCTTGAGATCGCCTATGGAGGTAACAGTCGGTTCATCACCGCGGATTCGGGCATATTGCAAGATGCAGAAGGCGCGGTGAAGCCAACGGCCGAGCAATGCAGAAAGCTGCTGGAAAGAATAACGAATTATTCGTTGTACGCCATGGAAGAAGAGCTTCGCAGAGGCTACATAACCGTATCGGGCGGTCATCGGATCGGACTAGCTGGGAGAACCATACTGGACGGAGGCATTGTTCGGGGCATTCGAGACATCGGCGGCTTCAACATCCGGATTGCCAGGGAAGTCATTGGCGCTTCCGTCCACCTGCTTCCCAAGCTGCTGGATCGTACGCGGCAGTCGATCGGGTCGACGCTCATTCTGGCGCCGCCGCAGCAAGGGAAGACGACATTGATACGTGATCTGGCACGTGCAATCAGTTATGGCGCCTGGACAGGCATGACAGGGATGAAGTGGCGAGGAAGGAAGGTAGGCATCGTAGACGAAAGATCGGAGATTGCAGCCTGCGTCCGAGGAATTCCTACCTTCGACATTGGCCCTCGAACGGATGTCATGGACGCTTGTCCCAAAGCTGAGGGGATTATGATGCTGTTGCGGTCGATGTCGCCGGAGGTGCTCGTTGTCGATGAGGTTGGCCGGCCGGAGGACGCAGACGCCATACGCGAAGCAAGCCATGCCGGGGTGGCGATTATTGCAACCGCCCATGCTTATGACCTGCAGGATGCGAAGGGCAGGCCGGAGTTGAACAAGCTGATTCAAGACGGCACATTCGCCCAGATCGTCGAGCTTAAGCGTACGAAGGAAGGAGTCATGCACAGAGTCGTTAGACTTGGCAACTCGCCTAATACGCCGTCTGTCGGTTCGGAGACGGGAGAGCAAAGCATGCTTAGCTTCGTTTCCCGCCAGCGGGATGAGCCATGATCGGGGTGCTAGGCGCCATTTTGATTATCGTGGCGGGCACGTTGATCGGCTTCCAGCAAGCAGCGCGATTCGCGGAGCGGCCGAAGCAGCTTAGACAGCTCTCCCATGCCCTGCAGCGGCTTGAGACCGAGATCGGTTACGGGCATACGCCTTTGCCGGAGGCGCTGGAGAGAACGGCATCGGCGACTCCGCCGCCGATCTCCCCCATTTTGCGAAGCGCGGCCGAAGGGGTATGGAGGGCGGAAGGGCCGACGTTTCAGGAGAGCTGGAGCGCCGCGGTTAAGCTGCATTGGAGGGACACGGCCATGAAGACCGCAGAGATGGGAGTTCTGATCCGACTGGGAACGACGCTTGGCATTAGCGACAAGGAGGATCAGATGAAGCATCTTCGGCTCGCCCTGTCCCAGCTGAAAGCAGAAGAAGATTCCGCCCGAGACGATCAAGCCCGTTACGAGAAGATGTGGAAGAGCCTTGGCGTATTGCTGGCTGTACTGATCGTCATTTTGATGGTGTAAGAGGTGCGCTGCTTATGAATATCGATGTGAGCGCCATATTCCAGATTGCGGGGATCGGCATTATTATCGCCATGATCCACTCCGTGCTGAAGCAGATGGGGAAGGAAGATATGGCGCATTGGGTAACGGTTATCGGATTTGTTGTTGTGTTGTTCATGGTGGTCCGCCTATTAAACGAACTTTTCCAAGAAATAAAGACGATCTTTCTGTTCCAGTAGGTGAACGCGTTGGAAATGATTCAAATCATCGGTCTCGGCTTAATCGCAACGGTGCTGATTCTCGTCATCCGGGAACAGAAGCCCATGTTCGCCTTCTTACTGGCGGCGTTCACGGGATTGTTCATCTTCCTGTACGTCATCGGCAAGATCGAAGCGGTCATCACGGTGCTTGAAGATTTGGCCAGCAAGTCGGGCATCCCATCCATTTATCTGAAGACGGTGCTCAAAATTATCGGAATCGCGTATATCGCGGAATTCGGAGCGCAGATCGTAAGGGACGCGGGTCTGGAGAGCATCGCTTCAAAAATCGAATTTGCCGGCAAAATATTTATTCTCGTAATGGCGGTTCCCATCATTAACGTTATCGTCGAGACGGTCATCGGACTATTGCCGGCGGGGAGCTGAATGAGGAGATGACAGGATCAGGACCCCGTGCAAGGGCCAAGCTGCTGCTTATGATTTTCCTGATTGCGCTGGCCTTCCAGCTGGTGCCGGCCGTCCTTCAGGCAGACGCTGCCGCGGTGTCGTTGACCGAAGAAGGCAAAGAAGGCAGGAGACAAGATGGGACAGCTGCCGCAACGGATGCGATGACGAAGGATCAGCTTGCCGGAGTCGACACGGAGGGTGTTGAGGCGTACTGGAGCAAGCTGAGCAGCGAATACGGGGGATTCTTCCCCGAAGGAAAGATGCCGACATTCCGCGAGATGCTGCTTCCAGGAGGCGGCTTTAAACTGACGGACGTGCTGCAAGGCCTGGTTCGTTATCTGTGGCATGAAGTGCTCTACAATGGCAAGCTGCTTGTTACAATCGTCCTGCTGACCGTATTCAGCATGGTGTTGGAGACGATGCAGTCGGCATTCGAAAAAAGCGCGATCAGCAAGGTCGCTTACGCCATCACGTTTATGGTTCTCGTCATCATCGCGGTGAACAGCTTTCATGTCGCCATCGGTTATGCCAGAGATGCGATCGAAAGCATGATTACATTTATGCTGGCCATGGTGCCTCTGCTCTTGACGCTCCTGGCATCGATGGGCAGTCTCGTGACGGTGTCGGTGCTGCATCCGCTTATTATTTTTATGATCCATGCCGTAGGAACCGTCATTTACACGTTTGTTTTCCCGCTTCTGTTTTTCTCGGCCGTGCTGCATATCACAAGCGCGTTGTCCGAAAAGTTCAAGGTGACTCAGCTGGCGAATCTGCTCCGAAACGTCGCTGTCGGGGCTCTCGGCATCATGTTGACGATCTTCCTCGGCGTCATCTCGGTGCAAGGCGCGACAGGCGCCGTTACGGACGGGGTGACGCTGCGGACTGCGAAATTTGTCACGGGCAACTTCGTTCCCGTCGTCGGCCGAATGTTCTCGGATGCGGCGGATACCGTTATCTCCGCTTCCATGCTGGCAAAGAACGCAATCGGCATCGCGGGCGTCATCGTCCTGCTGTTCCTGAGCGCATTCCCTGCACTGAAAATAATGACGCTTGCGCTCATCTACAATGTGGCAGCTGCCGTCATGCAGCCGCTCGGCGATTCGCCGATCGCGGATACGCTTCAGACAATCGGGAAAACGATGATCTACGTTTTCGCCGCGCTTGCCGCCGTAAGCCTGATGTTCTTTCTTGCCGTAACGATCATTTTGACGGCGGGCAATGCGGCGTTAATGACCAGATAAAGACGGATTTATTAAAGGAGGTGAGCAGAATGTGATGACTTGGCTCAGCGACTGGCTGCGGGACATTATTGCCGTCATTCTGCTGGCTGTGCTGGTCGAGCTGCTGCTGCCAAACAAGGCGATGCAGCGTTATGCCAGACTCGTTGTCGGTCTGTTCATCCTCCTGACCATTCTGTCTCCCTTGCTGCGGCTTTTCCAAGAGGATATCGGTTCTAAGCTGGACGCAAGCATCCAAATTTGGGATGAGCGCACGATGGAGAGAAACGTGAAAATGCCAACGCTTTCGGAAATTGAGCGCAAAGCGGCCGAGCTTTCGGAACAGCGCGGTCGGGAGACCGCGAAGCTTGTGGAACGCACGCTGGAGAGCGGGATGCTGGCCGAGCTGCGGAAGAATGCCGGTAGCGCCGTAGAGTCTGTGGATGTGGCATTAGTTTGGGGAGAGAAGCGTGGAGAGAACGACGTTCCGGACATCGGCGGGATTACGATTACGCTCAGAGCCATGCAGAGTTCGGAGAAGGAAGAGGAAGTGCCGGTTGCGGAAGAAGTGGAGGAAGTGCAGCAGGTGTCGGTGCAGGTGTCCGTAGAAGCATCGCCCGAACAAAAGGAGCAATCGGGCACTGGTTATCCAGGCACCCGGGATGAATACGCCGAAGTGAAAGGTCGCGCGGCAACGGAGATTAGGGATGTCATTTATCAAGGCTGGGGGGTGCATAGAGACCTCATTCTGATCAGGCAGCGCGCTTGACGACAGAATACAGTTCAGGCACAGCTCGCTATACATGCAGGCATTCCCCTTGGGAGGTTGGGTAAACGTGGCAAAATGGCTGGAAAATTTGGAGGCGGCGGTCGGCGGCGGTCCCAGCGGCCCGAAGCGTGTCCGAACTCTTCGCATCCTGCTTATTGTTGGCGGGATCGGCGCCGCGCTGATGCTTATCAATTCGTTCCTGCCATATAAGGACGTGGAATCGTCGGCGCAGGATCCTAATCCGCCCCCGGCTGCCGAGGAGGCCTGGAATCAAAGCCAGGTTTCAAATTCACCCTTCCAGCAGATCGAGCATGCACTGGAGACAAGGCTGGAGGAAATATTGGGCAAAATTGTCGGTGTCGGCTCGGTGGACGTTATGGTAACGGTCGATTCGACCGAGGAAATCGTCTTGGGCAGGCACAGTCAGGAGACGCAATCAAACACGGACGAGAATGACAAAAACGGGGGAACTCGCCAAATTACATCTATCAGCCGGGATGGACAGGTCGTGTTATACGAGGTGTCCGGCGATCAGAAGCCGATCGTCACCAAAACAATCAATCCCAAGATACGGGGCGTTCTCATCGTTGCTCAAGGCGCAGAGAATACGACGGTCAGGAGGCTCATAACGAGCGCGGTAGAGAAAGGCGTCAGCGTCGCGGTTAACAGGATTGAAGTCGTGCCACGCAAGCAATAACAATGCAGTACCTATATGAACAAAAATAATATTTGGGAGGCTGTTTCCATGAACACAAAAAGACAAACGATTTGGTTAGTATCCATGTTAAGTCTGATGGTCATCCTGTCCGCCTATTACCTGTTCACGCAGGATCTTAACGATGCCGACAAGCTGTCGGGCAGCGGAGCGGAGACGGAAAATGTCTCCGAGGTTAACGGCGGAAGCGGCATCGTAGTTGATCAAGTCGATCAAGGAAATGGCGAGATGAGCGAGAAGGACAAAGAGGTATTGGCCGAGATGGAGCGTAACGGCATGGCTTCGAGCGGTTTGTTCGCAGATCTGATGTCGAAGCGCGAGGGACAATACGCGGAAGAAGAAGCGCGCATCTATGCCGTCATCGCGAACGTCGAATCCTCGGATGAGGAATTCGCGGCGGCAACGAAGGAGATGGAATTGCTGGAAGACAAAAATTCGCGAATTACCAATCTGGAAATCGCGCTCCAGGACAAATACGAGATGGCGCTTATTTCGCCGGAGAACGATCGTTATAAAGTCGTGGTAACAAGCGACAAGCTGGAGAAGAAGGAAGCGGCCGGCATTATCGAGCAAGTCATGAAGACGCTTGAAGTCAAGCCGGAGCAAGTCACCGTGCAATACGTACCGGCGCCGTAATTTCACGGTTTGCCAATCGCAATCCGCGCATCATCGGCACCAGTCCGCTGATGCGCGGATTTTTTGAAATACAGGAAAGTATATGATTTCGCCGTACTTTCTCTATATTTCTCGGAACGAAACGCGCCTCGTCGCGAAGGACGGCGACAGCCGTTTCGCCTTGCCATATTGGAACTTAAAAGTTTTCGATCTTGTCGGAGAAGTGAAATTCTTATACTCGGTTTTTCATACACATTTGCCCTCGTCCCCCCGCCAACGTCGCATTGTACTCGGTTTTTCATACACATTTGCCCTCGTCCCCCCGCCAACGTCGCATTGTACTCGGTTTTTCATACACATTTGCCCTCGTGCCCCCGCCAACGTCGCATTGTACTCGGTTTTTCATACACATTTGCCCTCGTCCCCCCGCCAACGTCGCATTGTACTCGGTATTTCATACACATTTGCCCTCGTGCCCCCGCCAACGTCGCATTGTACTCGGTTTTTCATACACATTTGCCCTCGTCCCCCCGCCAACGTTGCATTGTACTTGGTTTTTCATACCCATTGCCCTCATACCCCCGCCAACGTCGCATTGTACTCGGTATTTCATTGCAAAGCAAAAATAAAGGGTCCTATATAGAAGGTAATTGTCCGCAAACGGAGAATAATTCTAAGCATTGCATGTAGAAAAGCGTATTCCGACAAAAAAAAATTCGTGTTGGCGGCAATTTATGCTATAATACAAAACGTTATGTGAAGAAGAGGAGTGATTACGTTCATGTTCAAGTTGAGCGAAATTAAAGAATTGGTTAAACTTATTGACCAAACTTCCGTTCAAGAGCTGGAAATTGAAAACGAAGGAGCGCGTCTGCATATCCGCAAGCCGGGAAAAACCGAAGTGGTGAATGTGCAAGCGGCTCCAATTACGCATACATACTCCGCCGCGCCTGCCGCCACTCAGCCGTATACAGCGGCCGGACAGTCCGAAGCACAGCCAGCTGCCGCTGAGTCAGCAGCTCCCAAAGCCCCGGCTCCGGATCTGCACCAGATCGTATCGCCTATGGTCGGCACGTTCTACAGCGCGCCTTCTCCCGAAGCTGCTGCCTTCGTGAAAGCCGGCGACCGCGTGACCGAGAAGTCCGTCGTCTGCATTTTGGAAGCGATGAAGCTGATGAACGAGCTGGAGGCGGAAGTGAAGGGCGAGATCGTCGAAGTGCTCGTCGCCAATGGACAACTCGTCGAATACGGCCAACCGCTATTCCTTGTGAAAGCGGACTAACACTTCTCGTTCGAAAGGGGTTCCCACGTGAAATTCCACAAAATATTGATCGCGAACCGCGGAGAAATCGCGGTTCGAATTATTCGTGCCTGCCGCGAGCTCGGCATCTCTACCGTGGCCGTGTTCTCCGAAGCGGACAGAGACTCTCTCCATGTCAAGCTTGCCGATGAAGCTTATTGCATTGGGCCGACGTTATCCAAGGACAGCTACTTAAATTTCACGAGCATTATGAGCGTAGCGACGATAACCGAATGCGACGCCATTCATCCCGGATACGGCTTCCTTGCCGAGAATGCCGACTTCGCGGAGATTTGCGAATCGTGCAATATTACGTTTATCGGACCTTCCGCGGATGCCATCAGCAAGATGGGGGACAAAGCCGTCGCGAAGCTGACGATGAAATCCGCCGACGTACCCGTTATACCGGGCTCCGACGGTCTTATCGACAACCTCGACGAAGCTGTAGAGATAGCGAGAGCGATCGGTTATCCCGTCATTATTAAAGCCACTGCGGGCGGCGGCGGCAAAGGGATTCGCATCGCGGAGAACGAGGAATCGCTTATCAGCCAGATTACGACGGCTCAGCAAGAAGCGCAGAAGGCATTCGGCAACGCCGGCGTTTACCTGGAGAAATATTTGACGGGCATGAAGCACGTCGAGATTCAGATCATGGCGGACAAACACGGCAACGCGGTTCATTTGTTCGAGCGTGACTGCTCCGTGCAGCGCAGACGCCAAAAGCTCGTCGAAGAAGCGCCTTGCCCGGTTTTATCTCCTGAGCTGCGCGAGCGTATGGGAGCCGCCGCGGTTCGCGCGGCACTGGCCGTTGAGTACTCCGGCGCCGGCACCCTGGAGTTTCTCCTTGGTCAGGATGGCCAGTTCTACTTCATGGAGATGAATACGCGCATTCAAGTGGAGCATCCCGTTACGGAGATGATCACGAACGTAGATATCATTAAGGAAATGATCAATGTTGCCGAAGGCAATCCGCTATCGTTCCGACAAGAGGATCTTAAGATTAATGGCTGGTCGATAGAGTGCCGGATCAACGCGGAGGATTCCGAACGCAACTTCATGCCTTCCGCCGGCCATATCCCGTTCTATCTGCCTCCAGGCGGTGCGGGCGTGCGCGTGGACAGCGCGGTATATCCGGGCTACACCATTTCGCCGCATTACGATTCCATGATTGCCAAGCTGATCGTATGGGGCGCGACTCGGGAAGAAGCGATCGCGCGCATGAAGCGGGCGCTGTCCGAATTCGCCATCGAAGGCATACGGACGACGATTCCTTTCCACATGAAGCTGTTAAGCCATCCCAAATTCATCCAGGGCGATTTCGATATCAAGTTTCTCGAGGAGCATGATATCAACGGTTCGGGAGCGGCGATCGGCGAATAATTATACAAGCAGGTAACGTTTGTCATAATTACTGCCTAATGTTATAGTATAGAAATAAGATGCGACATAAGGCTTGGCTTTCGCCGGGCCGCGCGCAACTTTAGGGAGGTGTACAACGAACATGAGTACGATCGCCGCGGATTATGAGAAAACAGAAATCGGTACGATTCAGATTGCCCCCGAAGTCATTGAAGTGATTGCAGGGCTTGCCGCCATCGAAGTAAAAGGCGTAGCCGGCATGAGCGGAGGTTTCGCTGGAGGAATTGCGGAGCTTCTCGGTCGCAAAAATCTGTCCAAGGGCGTCAAGGTGGAGGTTGGTCAGCGCGAAGCGGCCGTGGACGTGTCCATCATCGTGGAATACGGTCATAAGATTCCCGAGATCGCGTCCGGCATCCAGAACAACGTCAAGCGTTCTATCGAGATGATGACGGGCCTTAACGTTGTAGAAGTGAACGTACATATTCATGACGTACATTTCAAGTCGGCAGAGAGACCGGATGATGAGGATACCCAAAATCGGGTCAAATAAAAAAGCATACATGCATTTGTACAACCCCCTTGTGATTGGGCATGCCGATCGGCCAGGGGGTTTTCATTCGCTCTGACGGGAGGATTGGCTGCATTGATCAAAGTTGTGGACAAGCTATTGTTGTTTCTTTACAGTCTGATCGTCGGCGTTATATCCATATTCTTTATGAGTCTCGGCTTCGGGTGGCTGACAAGCAGGATGCTGAGCGATCTGTTAACGGAGTTCTATCGGTCCAACGGTATACAGATCGGCACCGGAATCGCCGGCATCGTCATTCTGCTCCTGAGCTTCCGGTTCTTCATTCTGTCGCTGCATCGCGGCTCCATGTCGGCGCAATCCATCGATCAGCGCACGGAGTTCGGCGATATTCGAATCTCGATCGAGACGATCGAGAACCTGGCGCTAAAGACGGCGTCCAAGCAGCGCGGCGTAAAGGAATTGCGCTCGCGCGTGAGAGCGTCCGATTCGGGTCTCGAGATCGTGCTTCGCGCCGTTATCGACGGCGAAAGCTCCATTCCGGCTCTGACGGAGGACATTCAGCGGGCGGTAAAGGAGCATGTCGAAGACATTACCGGCATTCCGGTATCCAACGTGGCCGTATTTATCGCCAACGTGGTACAGGCAAACACGTTCAAGAGTCGCGTAGAATAGAGGTGGACGGCCGATGTGGAGGGAGATCTGGAGCGTCTATTGGAAACGAATCCTAGGCGCGGCAGCGGGGCTTTTCTGCAGTATTGTGTATTTGGCATTCGGGTTCTGGGACATGCTGTTCGTAGCGTTGCTCGTTTTTGCGGGTTATTGGTTCGGCAAACAGAAGGAATCGAGCAACGGCCCGGTTATTCCATGGCAACGTATATGGGAGACAATCATGGACAGGTTCCGTCCCTTTCGATAATTGAGTGGTCTCCTCCGTTCATCGGAAGTCGGGTATCCGAATCCTTCCGTTAAGGGAGGAGATCATCGTTTTCATGGAGCAAATAATTAAGGAAGAAAAGATGCGGAGGATTGGCATGAAACGGAGATTGGCTAGGGAAATCGCGGTATCCAGCCTATACCAGATGGAAATGAATGAGGTAACGGCTGCGGAGGCCGTCGACATGATCATGGAGGAGCTGCGCCAGGATAACGAGCTCGGCGCGGATCCCAAGGAGATCGGCTCGACGGATGACTTCGCAAGGGAAATCGTGAACGGGGTCATCGCCCGCAAGTCGGAGATCGACGGGATGCTTCAGCAGTTCCTGACAGGCTGGCAAGTGGACAGGCTCTCGCGCGTAGACCGTCAGGTGCTGCGTCTGGCCTGTTACGAGATGGTGTTCAGGGATGATGTGCCGCCCAAGGCGGCGATTAACGAGGCGATCGAACTCGCCAAACATTTCGGCACGGAGGAATCCGGGAAATTCGTCAACGGCGTGTTGGGCAAGCTTCTGCTCGGAATCGACGAATTGAAGGCTTGATGGCGATTGTAATCGGCAGACGATATAAAGTCCGCTTAAGGCGGTTAACGAAAAAGGAGACGAGACGGACATGGGAGCGCATATCATTGATGGCAAAAAGATTTCGGAGCAAATTCGCGGAGAATGGCTGGAGCAAATCGCCGAACTAAAGGAGAAAGGCATCGTTCCCGGACTTGCGGTCGTATTGGTTGGCGATGATCCCGCATCCAAGGTGTATGTCGGTTCCAAGGAAAAGGCTTGCATTCAGTTAGGCATCTATTCCGAAGTTCACCGTCTGCCGGGCGATACGACAGAGGAGGCTCTGCTCGCTCTGATCGGTAAGCTTAACAATCAGGATTCGATTAACGGCATTCTCGTTCAGTTGCCTCTGCCGAAGCATATTAACGAGAAATCCGTCATTGACGCGATCAGCGTAGCAAAAGACGTAGACGGCTTCCATCCGGAGAGCGTCGGCAACTTGACGATAGGGGATGACAGCCTGTTGCCATGTACGCCCGCAGGCGTGATCGAGCTGATCAAACGCAGCGGCGTTGATATCGCAGGCAAACACGCTGTCGTCATCGGACGCAGCAATATCGTCGGCAAGCCGGTTGCCATGCTGCTTCTTCGCGAGAATGCGACCGTTACGGTATGCCACTCCCGTACGGCGGACATGGAGGGCATCGCGAAACAAGCCGATATTCTCGTTGTCGCGATCGGCAAGGCCAAAGCGATTGACAGTCGATATGTAAAGCCGGGCGCAGTCGTAATTGATGTCGGCATTAACAGACTGCCTGACGGCAAGCTGGCTGGCGACGTTGACTACGAGGACTGTCTGGAGACGGCGGGCTACATTACGCCTGTACCTGGCGGCGTTGGCCCCATGACCATCACGCTTTTGATGGGCAATACGATCAAGGCGGCTAAGAGGGCGAACGGAATCGGGGTGTAGTCCGCATGACGGCACAACCACGCGTTTACTCCGTCAAGGAACTCAATAAATACATTCGCATGAAGCTGGAAAGCGATATTGTGCTGGGCGACGTCTGGCTGCGCGGCGAAATTTCCAATTTCACCCATCATTCCAGCGGTCATATGTATTTCACCCTCAAAGATGAAGGCAGCCGGTTGAAATGCGTCATGTTCGCCTCGCATAACGCGAGGCTTCCTTTCATCCCAAGAGAAGGTGCCAAGGTGCTGGCTAGAGGCAATATTTCCGTCTTCGAACGGGATGGCAACTACCAATTTTATTGCATGGCGATGCAGCCGGACGGGATTGGCAGCTTGTATCTGGCTTTTGAGCAGTTGAAGGAGAAGCTGGATCAGGAAGGTCTATTTGCAGCTTCCCGCAAGCGCTCTCTCCCTGCTTTTCCCAAAGCGATCGGAGTCATTACATCGCCTACTGGCGCAGCGGTCAGAGATATTACGACGACTCTTAAACGAAGATACCCGATCATCCCGGTCTATGTCTATCCCGTGCTCGTGCAAGGAGCGGGAGCGGCCCCTGCTATCGTCAATGCCATACAAGCGATGAATCGATTCGGCGAATGCGACGTATTAATTGTTGGTCGCGGCGGAGGATCGCTGGAGGAGCTGTGGGCGTTTAACGAAGAAGCCGTCGCGCGGGCGATTGCCGACAGCGCTATTCCTGTTATCAGCGCTGTCGGCCATGAGACGGATTATACGATATCCGACTTTGTCTCCGATTTGCGAGCGGCCACGCCAACGGCTGCAGCGGAGCTGGCGGTTCCGCATGTGGCGGAGCTCGGACAAGGTCTGGAGCGGTTGAAGCAGAGGCTGGACGGGGCGATGCGTCTCCGGCTTCGCAAAGATGCCGAGAGGCTGGAACGGGCAAGAAGATCGCCGTTCTTCCGATATCCGCGCAAATATTTGCTGGAACAGGCTCAGCGTCTCGACAGGCTGCAGGAGCAGTTGCGCTCGCGGACGGAGCGGTTGGTCGTCCGCGAGAGGGCCAGACTCGACAAGCTTGGCAAGGGATTGGTCGCCAGACACCCCGGCGAACGCATCGCATTCTCGGCCAAGCGATTGGCGACGGCGGCTCACCGTTTGGAATTGTCAGCTTCCGGTTTAATAAAAGAGAAGAAGCAGCGGCTCGGCGCAGGAGTCCGGCAGCTGGACGCGCTTAGTCCGCTAAAGGTCATGGCCCGCGGCTATGGTCTTGTCTATGACAACGAAGGCAAGACGCTGCTTAAGACTGTTCAAGGCACGCAAGAAGGCGATGAAGTGACCGTCAAGCTGTCGGATGGCAGTCTGGAATGCCGCGTATTATCGGTGAAAGGGGAGTGAGGCACGTGGCAGCAGTGAAAGAGGAAGAACTAAGCTTTGAAGGCGCAATGGATCGTCTGGAATCCATTGTAGCCCGCTTGGAAAATGGAGATGTGCCGCTCGAGACGGCGATTGAATTATTCCAGGAAGGAATGCGGTTATCGCAGCTTTGCGGCGGGAAGCTGGAGCATGTCGAGCAACGAATCGAGTTGTTGCTTGAGTCGGAGCAAGGCTTTCAGAAAAAAACGTTTGCTTCCGCAAGCGAGGATAAAGGAGAATAACGTTTGGAAGCAAGGGATGCAACAGCTACAATTCGCGATTATTTGCAGCATAGCGCCAGCGAGACGCAAGCAGCGCTTGCCGGATCGCTTCCTGCCGGCTGGGATGTTCCGGGCAGGCTGAGGGAAGCTATGCTTTATTCTCTGGATGCCGGCGGCAAGCGGATTCGTCCGGCGTTGGTTCTGACAGCAGCCGAAGCCGTTCGCGGATTCGCTTCCGACAGGGAAGCGGCTTTGACCGTTGCCTGCGCGGTAGAATACATACATACTTATTCCCTGATCCATGACGATTTGCCAGCTATGGACAACGATGATTTCCGCCGGGGCAAGCCGACGAACCATAAGGTGTTCGGCGAAGCCATGGCCATCCTGGCCGGGGACGCATTGTTGACCCACGCGTTCAAGCTGGTGGCAGATGCGGCCGCAAGAGGCGTATCGGCAGAGACGGCACTGGCTATATCCGGCGAGCTTGCAGTCCTGGCAGGCGCATCTGGCATGGTTGGCGGTCAAGTCGCAGATATGTTAGGCGAGCAAGGCATTACAGCGATACGCGAGCTGGAATTTATTCATCTCCACAAGACCAGCGATCTGATCATATTCGCCGTAAAGTCCGGAGCGAGGATCGGCGGGGCAAATGCCCGCCAACTGGAGCTTCTGGAGATATACGGCCGCAATATCGGGCTGGCCTTCCAGATTCAGGACGATATTTTGGATCTCGTTGGCGACGCCGTGAAGCTGGGCAAACCGACGAACAGCGACGTTGAGCAGAGAAAAGTGACTTATCCGTTCCTGATCGGAATGGAGGAAAGCAAAGCGCTCGTCGCAAGTCTCACCGAACAGGCGAAAACCGCCATCATCGAGGCCGAGCTCGCTGATCCTTCCAGATTACTGCAGATTGCCGATTATTTAGTGCATCGCGACCATTAATGGAGCTCCGTACGTGCGAGTTCAAAAAGTTCGGAAGCGGACTTTTGAACAACCTCTGCTAGAGGTCTGTTTTGGCACATTCGACAACTATGTTATAATAGGTAAAATGTAGACGTTCATTGGACGGCGATCGTGCTGTCCTCGAAAGCGAGGAAATCATGTGCTGCTTGATCAAATTAGCGGACCAAAGGACTTAAAGGAATTGAACGTGGCGCAGCTGGAAGAGCTGGCTGGCGAAATCCGCCAGTTTCTCATCCAGAAGCTGTCCGTTACGGGCGGGCATTTGGCTCCGAATCTCGGTGTCGTCGAATTGACGCTGGCCATGCATTTTTTATTCCACAGCCCTGACGATAAATTTATCTTCGACGTTGGACATCAATCCTATGTTCATAAAATATTGACCGGCCGCATGGAACAATTCGATACTTTGCGCAAATACAAAGGACTGTGCGGCTTCGTGAAACGCTCCGAAAGCGAGCATGACGTCTGGGAGGCGGGACATAGCAGTACATCCCTGTCAGCCGCAATGGGCATGGCGCTCGCCCGCGACCTTAAAGGCGATGACAACCGCGTTGTTGCCGTAATCGGCGACGGAGCGCTTACTGGCGGCATGGCGCTAGAAGCGCTTAACCATATCGGCCACGAGAAACGGAATATGATTGTTATTCTTAATGACAACGAAATGTCCATCGCTCCGAATGTAGGCGCGTTGCACCATTATTTGGGGAAAATCCGGACGGATCGCCATTACCAGAAGGCCAAGGACGAGCTTCAGCATCTGCTTAACAAAATTCCGGCAATCGGCGGGAAATTGGCCAAAACTGCGGAGCGTTTCAAAGACAGCCTGAAGTATTTGCTTGTAAGCGGCATTTTGTTCGAGCAATTCGGCCTGACCTACCTGGGACCCGTCGACGGACATGACATCGATGGTTTGCTGGACATTCTAAAGCAAGCGGATTCCATGCCGGGGCCTGTACTTGTGCATGTTATCACGGTAAAGGGCAAAGGTTATTCGCCCGCCGAAGCGGATTCGCACAAGTGGCATGGAGCTTCTCCGTACAAGATCGAATCCGGGCAGATGGTCAAAGCCGTCGGACCACCAATGTATACGAAGGTATTCGGCGACATGCTTATTCAGCTTGCGGAGCAGGATGAGCGCGTTGTTGCTGTAACGCCGGCAATGCCTGGCGGCTCCGGCCTGCTTGATTTCGCGGAGAAATTCCCGAATCGCATGATAGACGTCGGTATTGCCGAGCAGCATGCGGCAACATTGTCCGCCGCGCTTGCTCTGGAAGGACTTAAGCCGGTTTTCGCCGTATATTCGACCTTCCTGCAGAGGGCCTATGATCAAGTCGTTCATGATATTTGCCGCCAGAACCTGAATGTCGTTTTCGCAATCGACCGGGCCGGGTTCGTAGGGCCTGACGGTGAGACGCATCAGGGCGTATACGATATTTCGTTCCTGCGGCATGTGCCGAATCTTGTTATTATGATGCCCAAAGACGAAAATGAGCTTCGCCGCATGATGAAGACGGCGATTGATTATAACGACGGTCCGATCGCTGTCCGTTATCCGCGAATAAACGGAGTTGGCGTGGAGCTTGACGCTCATCCTGAACCTCTGCCGATCGGCAAATGGGAATGGCTGCGCGAAGGAGAAGGCAATGTTATTCTTGCTATCGGTCCAATGATCGGAGTGGCGGAGGAAGCGGCCGATCTGATGAAGCGCGAAGGCGCCTTGGTCGGTATCGTAAATGCCAGATTCATCAAGCCGCTGGATGAAGAGATGTTGCTTGCTATTGCCGAGCAAGGCAATCGAATCATTGTGCTGGAAGAAGGAGCAGAGCTGGGCGGTTTCGGCAGTTCTGTACTCGAATTTTATTCCCGGAAGGGACTTTACGAAGTACCTGTTCGCATCATTGGCGTGCCGGATCTATATGTGGAGCACGGCTCCATCGAGCAGCAGCGCGAGGAAGTCGGCTTGACGGCCGAACACGTCGCCGCTGAGCTCCGCGCCATGAATCCGAGACGCATGAAACGCGTTACAGGGCAGGCATAAGGGCAAGGAGAGTTATGACCACGACACCCAAAGAACGGATTGATGTTTTATTAGTTGAACGGGGATACTTCGACAGCCGGGAGAAAGCCAAAAAAGCGTTAATGGCCGGTCTCGTGCTAGTGGATGACGAACCCGTGGACAAAAGCGGGATGAAGGTGCCGAGATCCGCCGACATTAAGGTCAAAGGCGTGCTTCATCCCTATGTCAGCCGCGGCGGTCTTAAGCTTGAGAAGGCGATTAAGCTGTTCGGCATCGATTTAACTGACAAGGTTATGCTGGATATCGGCGCATCCACGGGCGGGTTTACCGATTGCGCATTGCAGAACGGGGCAAGCTACGTCTATGCGATCGATGTCGGCTATAATCAGTTGGATTGGTCGCTAAGGCAGCATCCTCAAGTCGGCGTGATGGAACGGACCAATTTTAGATACATGCTGCCGGAACATCTGACTGGCCCGCCGCCGAGCTTCGCTAGCATTGATGTATCCTTTATATCGCTCAAACACATTCTGCCTACTCTTGCGACGCTGCTTCCTCCTAGTTCGGGAGTTGTGGCGCTAATCAAGCCGCAATTCGAAGCGGGCAGAGAGAAGGTCGGCAAATCCGGCGTCGTCAGGGAGCCTTCCGTTCATGCGGATGTTCTTCGGCAAGTATTGGGTTACGCTTCGGAGACGGGGTACGTCCTTCAGGAGTTGACGTTTTCCCCGATTACCGGGGGAGAAGGCAATATCGAATTTCTCGCTTATTGGTTGACCGGGGCTTCAGAAAATGCCGCTGTCAACGAAAAATCCGATGACAAGGAAGCTCGTATTCTGGCGTTGGTCGAGGAAGCGAATCGGACGTTCAAGGTTAAGGTATAACGGTTTGAAACATAAAAGTCATATGCTCATCGTAGAGGGATGCCGATCGGTTTTACTGATTTGGCATCTTTTTTCTTTACAGATTGTCCCTTGGTTTGATAAACTAAGACCAAACAAACGTTCGCTTCCGTGATCTGATTGGTCTTGATGAGGTGATACGCTATGGAGAAGTATGGCGATTGGTTTATAATGGCGCTAGCGGGCACGCTTTTGCTGGCGTGGCTGTATCGTTCCTTCTATCGCTGGCTGCATGCTCCGGTCAACATGAACCGCATCACGTTAGGCAAGGGCGCGGCGGTATCGGACGGCGACGAGAACGTCCAACTGCTAAATCGCAACGGTTATAAGGTATTGTCGGCCAAGCATGTCGTGCCAATACCGGTAGAGCTGGACGACGCGCCGCTTGGCACGGGAGCACGCATATATATCGATTATATGGCAACCAAGGATGATCTTACCTATATCGTAAAGACGGCCAGAGAGCGAAAGCCGATGGACTGGACGGCCAGCGGCGTCAGGGATCAACTGCTTGTCTATGCCTTGCTGCTTCAGGATTGCTCGGGTATTCTATACATCGACGCGAAGAGCGGGACGATCCGTAAAATCGCATTTCATTTGTCCGACTAACAACATAAGCAATCACGGAGGTCACGTATGAAGGGAATCAGACAATTCAGGATTAGAGAAATAATTACGAACGGCATTATCGAGACGCAGGAGGAGCTTGTTGAGGCTCTTAGGGAGTCGGGCATGCAGGTGACGCAAGCGACGATCTCGCGGGACATCAAGGAGCTTATGCTCATCAAGGTGCCTATCGAGGAAGGCCGTTACAAATATTCGCTGCCTACCGACGTCGGGCGCCAGAATCCCATCCATAAGCTAAAACGTGCCATCGTCGACCACTTTACAGGAATCGACTATACAGACAACCTTATCGTGTTAAAGTGCATGCCGGGTACGGCGAACACGATTGGCGGCCTGATCGACAACATGGAGTGGAGCGAAGTGATGGGCACCATTTGCGGCGATGACACGATTCTTATTATTTGCCGTACGAAGCCGCACAGCGCAACCGTAACCGAACGTTTGCTGGAGATGCTTAATTAATAAAGATATAGGGAGGATAACGAATATGCTGCGAGAGCTGTCGATTCGGAATTTAGCTGTTATTGAAGAAGTTCATATTTCATTTCATCAGGGATTCCATGTACTGACGGGAGAGACGGGAGCGGGCAAGTCGATTCTGATCGATGCGCTCAGCCTGCTGGTCGGCGGTCGGGGCTCCGCAGATATGATTCGTTACGGATGCGATAAGGCGGAGATGGAGGCATTGTTCGATATGCCCGTCCAACATCCGGTGTGGACCATCCTGAACAGACTCGGCGTACAATGCTCCCCGGAGGAGATGCTGGTCATTCGCAGGGAGCTGTCGGCGCAAGGCAAGAGCATCAGCCGTGTCAACGGTCAACTCGTCACGATGACGATGCTGAGAGAGATCGGCGAGGCGCTGGTTAATATTCATGGACAACATGAGCATCAATCCCTTCTTCGTTCGGAGCAGCATCTGGAGTGGCTGGATCTATTTGGCGGCGATCTGCTGATTGAGCGCAAGACCCAATACAAAAGGGCTTATGCTACGCTTCTTGAAGTAAGGGGAGCGCTAAAGGAAATGGAGGATACGACTCGGCATAATGTACAGATGCTGGACTTGTATCGCTTCCAGATCGACGAGATTACATCAGCAGCGCTGAAACCTGGAGAGGACGAGCTTCTTTCGGAGCAGCGTAAAACACTTTTGTATGCCGAGAAGCGGATGGACGCCGTAACCGAAGCGTATACGCTCCTCTATGGCGGGAAGGGACTTGACGCAATCAGCAAGTCCATCTCCAAGCTGGCCGATATCCAGAGCTATGACAAGTCCGTATTGGATCCACTTATGGAACAGCTTCAATCGGCATTTTATCAAGCGGAGGATGTAGCTTTCCAATTGCGCGATTATCGCGAAAATATCGACTCCGATCCGGAAAGCCTGGCTGCAGTCGAAGAAAGATTAGATCTGATTCATGGATTGAAACGCAAATATGGGGAAAGCATACCTGATATATTGCAATATTTAAAAAAGATAACCGCAGAACGTGACAAGATCGAAAATCGAGACGAGCTCGTCGCCAGGTTCCGTGTGCAGGAGGATGAAGCCTATCGCCACGCCTATAGCCTTGCAGAGGAGTTGTCCAGTCTGCGCCGTCATGCATCCGTTACGTTGTCCAGCGCCATTGAGAGCCAGCTTGCAGAACTGTTGATGCCCGCAGCACGTTTCCGCGTATCGCTGGATGGCGGTGCAGAAGGAGGGAGAGGTGAGAAGCCTGTCAAGCTGCATGCCGGTGGTATTGATGATGCCCTATTTCTATTGTCATCCAACCCCGGGGAGCCGCTTAAACCTCTCAATAAGATCGCTTCCGGCGGGGAGATGTCACGGATCATGCTTGCCATGAAGAGCATTTTCGCCGAGATCGATCAAATACCCGTACTTATTTTCGATGAGGTAGACACAGGCGTCAGCGGCAGAGCCGCTCAAGCCATCGCCGAAAAGATGTCGGCGCTGTCGGCCAGATGCCAAATATTCTCCATCACTCATCTGCCTCAAGTCGCTTGCATGGCGGACCATCACTTCGAAATTATGAAGTCCGTAAACGAAGGCAGAACCGCGACTTCTGTTACGAAGCTTGCGAACGAAACACGTATTAATGAACTTGCCCGCATGCTGGGAGGCGTCGAAGTAACTGATAAAACAAGGCATCACGCACAAGAAATGCTTGATTTGGCCCATGGGTTGAAGGGAGCGTAATGGAAGGCATTCAGGGAATGTTTTTGCGGACATAAAACATTGGAGGCGGGGTAACTTAAAGGTACGCCATTGGCGATAAATCCTTTTTCGTCATGTGAAGGAATGACAGGAGCGTGTAAAACATTGAACTCCAACAGGCGGAAACGTATGATTGGCCTGGTTCTCGTTTTCTTCGTTTGCATGATCGGGTTCTCCACTCCGTTTCAACAATTCGCCGCATTCCCGAATGAACTTCGTTTGTTCTCCGGCCAACTGAAACGTCTGCAATACGGGGTTCCTGTACAAGCGGAAGTTACCGTAGATCCACAGATGCTGAATGTAAATGGTTCCAACGAGCATTCCCTGTCCGTTAATTTGAGCAAGCCGATGTCATTGAAGCCTAGCCATAGCGGCCAGACGAACATGCAAGTGAAATTATTTGGTAAAATTCCGTTCAAGACAGTTAAAGTAAAAGTTGTCCCGGACATTAGAGTTATTCCAGGAGGACAAACGATTGGCGTTAAAGTGAAATCGGCAGGCGTTCTGGTCGTCGGTCATCATGCAGTTGTAGACGGCGACGGAACCAAACATTCGCCAGGCGAGGATGCGGGACTGAAATTAGGCGATCTTATCGTACAGATTAATGGCAAGCCTGTTAAAGAAGTGAATCGGATCGGTAAAATATGCGAAGAATATGGCAACACCAAGCGCCCTCTTCAAATTACTTACAAGCGTGGCGGCCAATTGAACAGCACGGTTTTGGATCCCATATTCGATGCAGAGGATCGAGCTTGGAGACTGGGACTATACATTCGCGATTCCGCAGCAGGCGTAGGCACGCTTACCTTCTATGCCCCGGATCATGGCGTGTACGGCGCATTGGGACATGTCATCTCGGATATGGACACACAGACGCCAATCGAAGTTGGCGAAGGCCAAATTTTGGAGTCCAGCGTGATGTCAATCAATAAGAGCCATACGGGCGAACCCGGAGAAAAGAGAGCTCAGTTCGTGAAGGAAGGCAAAATTTTGGGCAATATCGAACGAAACACGCAATTCGGTATTTTTGGCAAAATGACTGAACAGCCGGGACATAGCTTTAGCGGCAAGGCATTGCCCGTCGCGTTCTCAGAGGATGTAAAGGAAGGGCCTGCACAAATCTTGACCGTTGTTAATGGCCAGAAGGTAGAACGGTATGACATTCAGATTGTCCATGTGTCCAAACAATCCGGTCCTGCCACCAAAGGGATGGTCATCAAAATTACCGACAAGCGGCTTATAAACAAAACAGGCGGTATCGTTCAAGGCATGTCTGGCAGTCCCATTATTCAGGACGGCAAGATGGTTGGCGCCGTCACTCATGTATTCGTCAATGACCCTACGTCTGGATACGGATGTTTTATCGAATGGATGCTGCAGGATGCTGGTGTACTGGATCAAGAATCACAGACGAATGCGGATGATGCAGCATAATGAGAACGTCTCGAGCAGCTGAAGTGCTGTCGCTCGAGGCGTTTGTTTATGTGAGTTTTGTCGAAAGTAGACGAAATACAGTGATTTTTGAAGTAAATTATTAATTATATCGAATAGTTGAAAAAAAATAAAGAAAAAAGATTTTCGACAGAAGGAATTCCAATCGTCATGTCGAAAACCTATGTTAGACAACCGATGATCGTTACAACTGAGCGATGCAGCAAATTAACATTTAAGGGAGGATACTTACCTTGCACAAGATCGAAGTTTTGCTGGCAGATGACAACCGAGAATTTACTAACCTGTTATCGGAATACATATCCGAACAAAGTGATATGCATGTAAGTGGCGTGGCTTACAACGGAGAAGAAGTAATCCGTCATCTTGAGCAAGCCCGCAACGTCCCTGACGTGCTTATATTGGATATTATTATGCCGCATCTGGATGGACTGGGCGTGTTAGAGCGACTGAAGGAAATGAATTTGTCCCCAATGCCCAAGATCATCATGTTGACGGCATTCGGCCAAGAAAACATTACGCAAAAAGCGGTACAGCTTGGCGCATCTTATTACATATTGAAACCATTCGATATGGATATTCTGGCAAACCGGATTCGCCAACTGGTTGGAACATCCTCGACGTCTTATTCGGCATCCTCTAGCTTCAGCTCGACGACGTTGAAGTCGAATGTAGTTCCGCTTTCCAAAGGCAAAAATCTGGATGCCAACATTACGAGCATTATCCATGAGATTGGCGTTCCTGCACATATTAAAGGGTATCAATATTTGCGCGAAGCGATTACGATGGTCTACAACAACATCGAAATTCTTGGCGCTATTACGAAGACCTTGTACCCGGCTATCGCCGAAAAGTTCAAAACGACGCCATCCCGCGTCGAACGAGCCATTCGCCATGCGATCGAAGTCGCTTGGACCCGCGGCAACATTGACAGCATCTCGCATTTGTTCGGCTATACGATCAACATCAGCAAGTCGAAGCCGACGAATTCCGAGTTCATCGCGATGGTGGCTGACAAGCTGCGGATTGAACATAAGGTTTCTTGATACTCGCAAAATTTTCTTTAAGTGCGTGTTTAAAATTTGCGCAAAAAACCACTTATTTATCGGGAATAGCTTGTCCGATAAGGAAGTGGTTTTTTTTCTGATTGGCCTTTGTCTAATGAGACGCTACTGTCCTCCCGGTGCACCGGATTGCGGTCTTGGCGGACGTGGGCGTTTCTTTTTGAAGCGGGGGGCTACATAGTTGCGCTTGCGGTCCCGGAAAAAAATCCATCCGCCGATAAAACCGGCTCCGAGGAAAAACATAACGAAACCAAGCAAAAATTTTAGCCATGCAAAATCAGGCGTTACTTGATCGTTACCGTACTGCGAAAAATAATCGAACGTTGCGTCCTTCATATGGAGGAATCCAAAACACGCAACAATGCCGGGTACGACGAGAAACAAAATGGCTATAATTCGGGCGACTACAAGTTTCATAACGGTGAAAGCTCCTTATTTGTAATTCTGATCGTGAATACTCATTTCTAATATCATAACTGGTTCCTGTAACCGTGTCCATTTGTTCAAGCTAACAACAGTGAAATGATGCGTAAAAAAAGGTACAATAGAATAGCAATTATTGCGATTTAAGAAGGAGGCGACATCCATTATGGCAATACAAGTAGACATAGCCGTGCTTGGAGGCGGACCTGGCGGTTATACGGCCGCTATTCGGGCAGCACAAGCAGGAAAAAAGGTAGCACTTATCGAACGGGACAAGCTCGGCGGAACCTGCCTGCATCAAGGCTGCATACCTAGCAAATCGCTGCTTAGAAGCGCGGAAGTATATAGAACGATTTTGACAAGCGCACAGTACGGGATAAACGTAAATTCCGATGAAGTGTCGCTTGACTTCGACAGAGTACAAGAACGTAAACGGGAAACGGTGGACCAGCTTTACCGTGGACTGCAAAGCTTGATGAAAAAACATGGCATTACCGTCATTCAAGGCAAAGGACGCGTAATCGGACCTTCCATTTTCTCGCCCAGAAGCGGGTCTTTAGCAGTTGAGCTCGCAGATGGCGAGATGGAGTCGGTCGTATCCACGAATCTTATTATCGCGACAGGTTCCAGACCGCGTTTGCTTCCTGGGCTCAAACGTGATGGCATACATATATTAACCAGCGACGATGCGTTGGAATTGGATAAGCTGCCAGCATCAATTCTAATCGTCGGCGGAGGAGTTATTGGTGTAGAGTGGGCATCGCTTATGCAAGACTTCGGTGTAGACGTTACCTTAATCGAAGCAGGCTCCAGACTCATTCCTGGCGAAGATGCCGAAGTGTCAGCCGCTTTGGCACGCAGCCTGGGCCGAAGAGGCGTGCGAGTTTTGACCAGCGTCGAGCTTCAAAGCCAAACATGCGAAATTCAGGAGAGCGGCGGCGTATCCGTTAAAGGGGTAACGCCGGACGGCGACGTTACGCTTGTCGCTGAAAAAATGCTTGTTTGCGTCGGACGCGAAGGCAATGCCGACGGCATCGGGCTAGAAAATACCGATGTTCGCACAAATAATGGGTTCATCGTAACAAATGAATTCGGTCAAACGACCGAGCCGCATATCTATGCGATCGGAGACGTTGTCGGAGGCATTCAGCTAGCTCATGCCGCCGCTCATGAAGGCCTTGTTGCCGTTGACCATATTATGGGTGCCAAGCCGGCGGCTGTCGATCATCACCTCATCCCGAAATGCATCTATTCCAGCCCGGAGGTTGCTTCCTATGGATATACAGAGGACGCGGCAAGAACGAGGGGTTACGATATTAAGGTTGGCAAAATTCCGTTCCAAGCGATCGGCAAAGCGATTGTGTTAGGCGAACAGGAAGGTTTCGCCAAAGTCATCGCAGATCGGAAGAGCGGCGATATTCTCGGCGTACATTTGATCGGTCCCCATGCGACGGATCTCATCTCCGAGGCGGCGTTAGCAGGCTGGTTAAACGCGACGCCATGGGAGGTCGGCGCGATGATTCATCCTCATCCGACTTTATCGGAAGCGTTGGGCGAAGCAATGCTCGCTGTTGACGGGAAGGCAATCGTGTATTAAATAATGCTGTCAATTGGACCGAGGACTTACGTCGCAAGGGTGGATTTCTTTTTGCCGCAAAAGCAGTTATAATGGTTATAGTGAGGTCTTAGTACCAGGTTTTAAGAGTTGGTAAATAAGGAGGCTGTCGTTATGACCCAATTGTCTTCCGCTGGTCAGCAATTTCGTCATCTGGAGCTTGGGCTTACTTCCGAGCAAGCCGTAGATATGTACAAAATGATGGTCATGGCAAGAAAATTCGATGAACGCGTTCTGCTGCTGCAGCGCGCGGGCAAAATTAATTTCCACGTATCAGGTATCGGACAAGAGGTCGCCCAAGTAGCCGCCGCTTTCGCACTGGATCGAGAGCAGGATTACTATTTGCCGTATTACCGTGATTATGGTTTCGTGTTGTCTGTAGGGATGACATTAAGAGATCTGATGTTGTCCGTGTTTGCCAAGGCAGAAGATCCTAACAGCGGCGGACGGCAGATGCCGGGCCACTTTGGATCCAAGAAACTGCGAATCGTTACGGGCTCGAGCCCGGTTACGACTCAGGTGCCGCATGCGGTAGGCATCGCGTTGGCGGCCAAGATGAAGAAGAACCCTTTGGTCAGCTTTGTTACGTTCGGAGAAGGGTCCAGCAATCAGGGAGACTTTCATGAAGGATGCAACTTTGCCGGCGTACATAAGCTGCCGGTCATTCTGATGTGCGAAAATAATCAATATGCGATTTCCGTGCCGATCCACAAGCAGCTTGCGGGCAAGGTTGCGGATCGAGCTCTTGGTTATGGGTTCCCCGGCATTCAGGTAGATGGCAACGACGCGCTAGAAGTGTATCGTGTTGTCAAGGAAGCGCGACAGCGCGCCGTAGCGGGCGAAGGTCCGACATTGATCGAGGCGATGATGTATCGTCTGTCTCCTCACTCCACCTCCGATAACGATCTTGCCTATCGGACGAAGGAAGAAGTAGACGAAAATCGGATGAAGGACGGCATTCCGAAGTTCAAACAATATTTGTTCGACTGCGGCTTGTGGAGCGAGGAACAGGAAACGGCATATGCTGCCGAGCTCAGGAAGCAGCTTGATGAGGCAACAGAATACGGCGATAAGGCGCCTTTTCCGACGCCTGAATCTACGTTGCATCATGTCTATGAAGGCGATGACAGGCAGGGGGGGATGAACTAATGCCGGTTATGGATTATATCGACGCAATAAGGCTTGCGATGAAAGAAGAGATGGAGCGCGACGAGGATGTATTCGTGTTAGGCGAGGATGTCGGCGTAAAGGGCGGCGTCTTCACGACGACAAAAGGGCTGCATGAGCAGTTCGGAGAGCTTCGCGCGATGGATACGCCGCTCGCCGAATCTGCAATTGCCGGCGTTGCCATTGGTGCCGCAATGGTCGGCATGAAACCGATCGCCGAGATGCAATATTCGGACTTTATGTTCCCGGCAACAAACCAGATCATCAGCGAAGCGGCCAAGATCCGGTATCGTTCCAACAATGACTGGAGCTGTCCTATCGTCATTCGAGCTCCGATTGGCGGAGGCATCTTCGGAGGGCTTTACCACTCCCAATGTCCGGAATCCGTATTCTTCGGCACGCCTGGTCTTAAGATTGTGGCTCCTTACCGTCCATACGATGCCAAGGGGCTTCTAAAGGCTGCGGTGCGCGATGCGGATCCCGTTCTCTTTTTCGAGAACAAGAAGGGGTATAAGCTGTTGTCGGGCGAAGTGCCGGAGGATGATTATATTGTGCCGATCGGCAAAGCGAATGTGCTTCGCGAAGGCGACGACATTACGGTCATCGGCTACAGCATGCCGCTTCGATTTGTAGAGCAAGCCGCAGAAGAGCTTGCCCAGGAAGGGATCAGCACTCATATTCTCGATCTGCGCACGATTCAGCCGCTCGATAAGGAAGCCATATTGGAATCTGTCCGCAAGACAGGCAAAGTGATGATTGTTCACGAGGACAATAAGACAGGCGGAGTTGGCGCGGAGGTGGCGGCGATTATCGTGGAGGAGCTGCTGTACGAACTGGATGCACCCATTATGCGGCTTTGCGGTCCCGATGTCCCGGCGATGCCGATCAACCCGCCAGCCGAGAAGTTTTTCCTGCTGAATAAGGACAAAGTGAAGGATGCCATGAAGAAGCTGGCTATGTATTAGGACCGTAAGGAGTGGAATGAGATGAAAACAATGACGGAAATCGTCATGCCGCAGCTCGCGGAGTCGCTCGTCTCCGCGACGATCGACCGTTGGCTGAAGCAGCCTGGCGACAGAATCGATATGTACGAGCCTATCTGCGAGCTGTTGACGGACAAAGTAAATGCCGAGCTGCCGTCCACGGTGGCAGGTACTCTGGTGAAAATATTGGTGGGCAACGGGGAGAACGTGCCCGTCGGGACGCCGGTGTGCATCATTGAAACTGAAGAATCGGCTGCAAATACGCAAGAATTGCATTCTTCCCCAAGCGTTGCCGTGGAAACAGCTGGTCAAAGGGCCGATGATGACGATTCGGCGCCAATGCGCAACCGCTACTCGCCTGCCGTCCAGCAGCTTGCAAGCGAACATGGCGTACGTCTCTCTGATCTGACGGGCACCGGTCTTGGCGGACGCGTAACCCGCAAGGATGTGCTCTCTTATGTCGCGTCCGGCAAACCCGGCGCATCTGCTGCAGCTGCTTCGGCGTCTGGCGTTGATCCAAAGGCGCAGGTCCGTTCCTCGGGGATTCACTTGTCGGAGACGCCTCGTATCCCTAAGATCGAGGTGGAGGGGACGACGTTACCCGGGCGGGGCGAGACCTTTATCGACGTAACGCCGATACGCAATACAATCGCGCGCAACATGCGCCAGAGCGTAAGCGAAATTCCGCATGCCTGGACGATGATCGAGGTGGATGTGACCAATCTCGTGATGCTGCGCAACAAGCTTAAGAACGAATTCATGAAGCGCGAAGGCATTAACCTGACCTATCTGGCATTTCTGCTCAAGGCTGTCGTAAATGCCATCAAGGATTATCCCATCATGAACTCGACTTGGGCCGTGGACAAAATTATCGTAAAACGCGATATCAATATTTCGCTTGCGGTGGGAACGGAGGATTCCGTACTGACGCCGGTTATCAAGAATGCCGATCACAAGAACGTCGCCGGGCTTGCCAAAGAAATCGACGAGCTGGCGCGGAAAACGCGGGAAGGCAAGCTGAACTTATCGGATATGCAGGGCGGAACGTTTACCGTCAACAATACGGGGTCGTTCGGATCCATCTTGTCCTATCCCATCATTAACTACCCGCAGGCGGCCATTCTTACGTTCGAGTCGATCGTAAAACGTCCAGTCGTCATCAACGACATGATCGCGGTACGCTCCATGGCAAATCTTTGCCTGTCGCTCGACCATCGAATTCTGGACGGCGTCATCTGCGGCAGGTTCCTGCAGCGAGTAAAGGACAATCTGGAAAGCTTCAACATGGAAAGCACACTGTACTAAAGAGGGGATAGCGATGACGGAGAGAGAAAACCATTATGCCTCCGGAATGCTGGATGCCCGATATATCGGACAAGTTCCGTACGGCGAAGCATGGGATATGCAGAAGGCGTACGTGAAACAAATCGATGGGGGGGAGCGCGCCGAGACGCTGCTCCTTCTTCAGCATCCGCCGACATATACGCTTGGCTCCGATCGGCATCCGGAGCACTTGCTGCTGGATCAGGAGGAGTTGGCGGCACGTAACATATCCGTGTTCGAGATCGATCGAGGCGGCGATATTACCTACCATGGCCCCGGACAGCTTGTAGGGTACCCGCTGCTGTATCTGGATGCGGTCGGACTGGATCTTCATGCGTATCTGAGGTCTCTGGAACAAGTAATCATCGATTGGCTAGGCGGGCATGGTATAGAAGCGGGGCGAAAGCCGGAATATACGGGTGTATGGGTCGGGGACGAAAAGATTGCCGCAATCGGCATCAAGTTCAATAAAGCGCGTCACCGCAGGGGCTTTATTACAAGCCACGGCTTCGCGCTTAACATCAAGTCCGGCATCGCGAGCGAAGGTTTCGGCGGCATCGTGCCCTGCGGCATCCAGCAATTCGGCGTCACTTCATTTAATGATTTGACGGGCCGGAGCTTGTCCGTAGAGGAAGCCGCGGAGGAGCTGCTTCCTTACTTCTTGAAGCAATTCCGATACGAACGGACGGACAATGGCGCTTTAACCCAGGAATAAGGAGCCGACACCAGCGAGTACGGTCGTAATGAGCAGTGTGCCCGCGACGATGATGGCTACGAGTCGGATCATTTTTTGCCTTTGCATGTGGAAAACGACGCTCCTTTCTTATCGCTATATGAGCTGCAAGGACCAACCTATCAAAACTATTGTAAACGAAATTCGGGACGGAGGAAACAGCATGATAAAAAAGGATCGTCTGGTTAACCAGTTTATGGAGCTAGTCCAGGTAGACAGCGAGACAGGTCATGAAGGCGAGATCAGCAAAGTATTGAAGCAGGAATTTACGGCTTTGGGTTTGTCGCTGTCGGAGGATGACGCAGCCGCTAAGACGGGACATGGCGCGGGAAATCTTTTCGCCATGCTGGAAGCGACTAAAGGCTGCGAAGGCGCTCCAGTCCTGTTCTTCACGTGTCATATGGATACGGTAACGCCGGGCAACGGAATCAAGCCGCAACTGGACGCCGACGGCTATATTCGCAGTGACGGCACGACGATTCTGGGCGCGGATGACAAAGCGGGGATCTCTGCTATGTTCGAAGCTATTCGCGTGCTCAAAGAAAATAATATCCCTCACGGCCGAGTGCAATTCGTCATTACCGTTGGCGAAGAATCGGGATTGCTGGGAGCAAGATCTCTGGATGCCAGCAAGATGGAAGCGGAATTCGGATATGCACTGGACTCCAATGGCGCGATCGGCGACATTGCCGTTGCAGCTCCTACGCAAGCGAAAGTGACGATCAAGTTATATGGCAAATCTGCGCATGCGGGCGTTAATCCGGAGGATGGCATCAGCGCGATCCAGATCGCCGGCAAAGCTATCTCTCGCATGCCGCTGGGACGGATTGACACGGAGACGACGGCGAATATCGGCAAGTTCGAAGGCGGCGGGGCAACGAACATCGTTTGCGATTTCGTTACGCTCTACGCGGAGGCTCGGAGCATCGTGCAGCACAAGCTGGACGCTCAGCTGGAGAAGATGAAGGAAGCCGTTTTGTGGGCTGCTCAGGAGTTCGGCGGTCGAGGCGAGTTCGAAAGCGACGTTATCTATCCCGCCTACCAGTACGACGATGGGGACGATGTTGTAGAGCTGGCCAAGGAAGCGATAAAAGCAATCGGCGCCGTTCCCCGTACATTCTATTCCGGCGGGGGCAGCGACGCGAATATTTTTAACGGCATGGGGATCCCGACCGTTAATCTGGCGGTTGGTTATGAGCATATCCATACGACAAAAGAGCAAATCAAAACGGATGATCTGCTAAAGGTGACGGAGCTTGTCGTGGAGCTGATCAAGAAGGCTTCCCTTCGCACGGCTCGCCAATCGTAAGCCAAACAAGGTCGGAGTCGGATAAGGCCGGATTCGAAGATCCAAGCGTTGCGCGGATTGGCGGGAGCGACCTTGTATAATCGGACAACAATCCTTCTCCAACTGCTGAGGCAGCCAAACGATTCAATTCGCGCCGGACTTCCCAGCCTTTGCCTATGACTCGCAGATGATAGACGTTTACGTATTGTTTCATCCCAATCCACTCCCGTTCATGGTTGATTGCACTATACTGCCTCTAGAAGATGGATATGACGGGAGTGGACAAGTTATGTCTTATTACATCGGTTATTTATCACCTTATGAAGGGGGAGGCACAGATGAGCGACAAGCTTTCTCAGAAGCAGGAGATGCAGAAGCAAGAGCAGGAGCGTCCGGAACTTTGGCGCGAGGAAACGGTTAGCTCGGAGCAAATATTCGATGGACGTATTATTTCGCTGCAAGTGGATACGGTGGCTCTGCCAGGCGGACGTACTGCAACGAGGGAAATCGTAAGGCATCCCGGAGCTTCGGCTGTCATGGCGCTGCTGGACGGCAAGCTTCTTGTCGTGGAGCAATATCGCAAGCCGATGGATATCTTTCAAGTGGAAATTCCGGCAGGCAAGCTGGACGGCGACGAGGATCCCGCACTGGCGGCCGCAAGAGAACTGGAAGAAGAGACGGGCTATCGGCCAAAGGGCCTTAAGCTCATCTCGTCCTTTTATACGTCGCCGGGCTTTGCTGACGAGAAACTTTATCTATACTTCGCAGATGAGCTTGAGAGAGGCGAGCAGAACCCCGACGAGGATGAAGATTTGTTTGTCGAGGCGATTACGTTGGAGCAGGCTGAGCGCTACATCTCGGAAGGACGCATCAGCGATGCCAAGACGATTCTTGCTGTCTATGCCTGGAAGCTGTATTTGCAGACTGGCACTATTTAGATTCCATGGAGGATGTCCATCGTCAGCATGATGACGGTTCGTTCTATTGCCCGGCATAAGCTGTCCAATGCTTTCATAAGAATAAAGAGACAACCCTTTCGAAGTCGGAAGGGTTTATTCTTTCCTATGGAGAATGGGGTGCGCGGCCTTGAAATACAGGACGAACTTATATATTTTCGTAGCGGTGTTATTTGTAGTCGGCGCCGTATTCGGCGCTTTGATTGTCGGGGCTTTGACGCTGGAGCAGCAGCAAGAGCTGGCAGGAGAGATCAACCGCTATGTGCTATCGGTGGACGGAACGGCGCATGCAAGCGCCGAAACGCTGTTCTGGGACCGATTCTGGTTTCACTTCAAGTGGGTCATGCTGATCTGGATTTTGGGCATCGTCGTTATCGGTGTTCCGGGCATCTTGGCGCTTAATTTCCTCAAGGGAACGCTGATTGGTTTCACGGGAGGCGTTCTGGTACAGCAATACGGCTGGAAAGGAATTGTATTTTTTGTTTTATCCGTAGCGCCGCAAAATGTCATTGCCGTGCCAGCCATGATGATCGCCAGTGCGGCGGCGATTACCTTTGCCGTCTACGTCGTGAAGCACAGGCTGCTGCTCCAGCAGCAGAAAGGTGAGCTTCTGCCCCAGCTTGGCATGCTTACATCGACCGTTATGATCATGTTATTTTTATTCGCCGGCTCCGCGTTGTTCGAGGCGTATTTGTCACCCGTAATCATAGGCTGGGCTTCCGCTTACCTGCCACCACCAAACGGCATCATTTGACAGAGAAACGTTTGACTTTCTGACGGTATTCCCCATATAATTGTAGTTGACGTTTCCGTAAACTGGATGCGACATGTTGGCAGGGGGGAAACCATGGAAGCCCGGATCGAGACTATAAAGCAGCAATTACAATCGCAGGGCTACAAGCTAACCCCGCAGCGCGAAGCGACAGTAAGAGTATTGCTGGAGAACGAAGAAGATCATCTGAGCGCAGAGGATGTTTTCATGCTCGTAAAGGATAAGGCGCCGGAGATTGGTCTGGCTACCGTATACCGGACGCTGGAGTTGCTGAGTGAAATGCACGTCGTGGAGAAATTGAACTTCGGCGACGGCGTAGCCCGATATGACTTGAGGGCAGACAACAGCAAGCATCACCATCATCATTTGATCTGCGTACAATGCGGAAGCATGGAAGAGATCAAGGAAGATTGGCTGTTGCCTCTTGAAGAACGGCTGGAGCGCGAATACGGGTTCGCCGTTGCAGACCATCGACTTGACTTCCAGGGTGTCTGCAGACGCTGCCAGGAGAAGAACGACCAACCGAATGAATAACGGAGGCTTCGTCATCCAGCCATGGATGCAGGAGCCTTTTTTCAAGTGCACCTCTAGACGCGGCCGCGCAAAGTGAAATGAGCCATGGCCCAGATAGAGGTTTTTTTCAATTGTAAGAAAGATTAAGTTTTCTCCATTTCTCCATAATTGACCTGTCATTCTTGGCAAAGTTACATAATTTAAGCCCGCGCTGGATAAGGTACGCTTGAGGAAGTATGTACAGGAGGCGATGTGGGATGAAGATCGGTGTGCCGAAGGAAATCAAACAAAGCGAAGGCCGCGTAGCGCTGACCCCTGCAGGAGTGACGATGCTAAAGGCAGCCGGCCATGAAGTCGTCGTCGAGACAAATGCGGGTGAGGGCAGCGGATTTCTGGACGCGGATTACGTGCGAGAAGGCGCATTAATCATGGATTCGCCTCAAGAAGTTTGGGCAGCGGACATGGTCATGAAGGTAAAAGAACCTCTGAAGGAAGAGTTCAAGTATTTCCGCGAGGGACTGATGCTGTTCACTTACCTGCACCTGGCGGCGGCGCCGGAGCTGACGAAGGCGCTTGTCGATAGCGGAGTTACGTCGATCGCTTATGAAACGATCCAGTTGCCGAACGGCAGTCTGCCGCTGCTTGTGCCGATGAGCGAAGTAGCGGGGCGCATGGCGGTGCAAGTCGGCGCGCAATTCCTGGAATCCTTCTATGGAGGCCGTGGGGTGCTGCTCGGCGGCGTGCCGGGTGTTCCGCCAGCGGAGGTTGTAGTCATAGGCGGTGGAATTGTTGGCACAAATGCGGCCCGGATGGCGCTGGGTTTGGGAGCTAATGTCATCATTATCGAACGAAGCGCGGAACGGATGCGCTACCTGGATGAAGTGTTTGAAAGCCGAATCCGCACGCTTATGTCGAGTCCGCTCCATATTGCGGATGCTGTCAGTCATGCGGATCTCGTCATCGGCGCCGTGCTGATCCCAGGCGCCAAAGCGCCGCATCTGGTGACGGAGGAGATGGTTCAACGCATGAAAAAAGGTTCCGTCATCGTTGATGTCGCCGTAGACCAGGGAGGCTCGATCGCTACCGTCGACCGTCCAACCACGCATAGCGACCCTGTTTACGTTAAGCACGGCGTTATTCATTATGCCGTTGCCAATATCCCCGGAGCGGTTCCCAGAACCTCTACATTCGCCCTTACGAACGTGACGATGCCATATGCTCTGGAGCTTGCGAACAGCGGCTGGGAAGCCATCAGACGAAGCGCGCCGCTGCAGAAAGGCGTTAATACCCATGCCGGGAAGCTGCTAAATGAAGCCGTAGCGAGCGCCACGGGCATTCCTTATACTGAGATCGACAAGTGGCTGGACAGCATATCATACGACCGGCTCGATCCTTAAGAGGTTGTTCAAAAAGTCCGCTTCCCATCACGAAGTATGCCAAGAAGCGTACTCGACATCGAATATGAAACGCAAGCGAACCTTCCGGTGCTCACGTAGCTACCACTACGCTCCGCTCCTCAGTTTCTACTTGCATTCCATCTTCTCGGTGCTGAAAACCGAACTTTTTGAACTCGCACTTTAAGAGATCGGCATAATCGGATAAGCCTCCTCATAAGGTGGTACGAACAGCCCCTGCAAAAATAGAGCCAGGCTGACGCCGGAACTGCGCGTATGGGGGCGTTCGTACGAAGGAGGTCGATCCTGTGGTAATTTCGTTTAAAAGCTGGTTTAGCCGGATGCTCTTTGTCGTCCTGTTCGCAGTGCTGCTTGTGATCGTTTCTGGCGGATACCGCTGGCTGCTGGATGTCGTCTCGCCCTTGCATCCTTACCAAAAACCCAGAGGTGACGCCCTTAAGGTGCTGCAGCAGGTTCCCTCTTCGCCGGAGCACGGCAATTCCGCCAACCGTCTTCGCTGGTTCTACTGGTATGGCGAATAAGAAGCGAAAAGAAGGAAAAAGCAGGACGGATGTGGAATGTCATGAAGGTCATAGCAGCATAATGTTGCCAGCACGAAGCTGTAAGCGCGAAAGGAAGTCACGACTTGAAAGCTCAATTGGAACATTACATACGTTATTTGCAGGATGAACGCGGATTGTCCAAGAACTCCGTAGCCTCTTACGAACGGGATCTCCATTCTTGTTATCTTTACTGCGAGGAAAATGGCATTGGCGCCTGGGAATCGGTGCAGCGTCAGCACCTGGCTTCGTATATGCACCGGTTGAAAGAAAAGGGATTGAAGGCGGCTACGATCTCTCGCCGCGTTGTTGCCGTGCGTGCTTTTTTTCATCACTTGCTGCTAAACGGCAAAATCCTGCGGGATCCGTCGCTGTATCTGGAGTCTCCCAAGCTGGAGAAACGGGCTCCCCAAGTGCTGTCTGTTGATGTAACGACTGCTTTATTGGATTCGCCCAAGACGGACAATGCCTCCGGCAAACGCGATAAGGCTATGTTAGAGCTTCTGTATGCGACAGGTATCCGGGTGTCGGAGATGGTGGCGCTTAACATCGAGCATGTCCATCTGCAACTGGGGTACATTCAGTGTACGGGGAGCGGCTTGAAGGAGCGCGTCATTCCATATGGCAGTCATGCCGACGCAGCCATTAGGAGCTATCTCGCCGAAGGAGGACGGGATGCGCTGTTGACCGGGCGGGACGACGGCACTGCCTTGTTTTTGAATCATCTGGGGACGAGAATGACGAGACAAGGCTTCTGGAAGATGGTCAAAAAATACGGCAAGGAAGCACAAATCGAGGAGCAGATTACGCCCCATACGTTAAGGCATTCCGTCGCGTCCCATCTACTGGAGGGCGGCGCGGACGTCAGGACCGTGCAGGAGCTGCTGGGACATGCCGATATCGCCACGACTTTAAAATATTCGCAAAGCGCCAAGAACAGGCTTAAGGATGTTTATCAGGGAGCGCATCCAAGAGCCTGACATAGAGAGGGTGGACATAAGCTATGAAATTTGATCGAATTGCCGTTGTTGTCCTGGACAGCGTAGGGATCGGCGAGCTGCCGGATGCCGAACTGTTCGGCGATGCCGGTTCCCATACGCTCGGTCATATCGCAAGCGTCGTGCCGGGCATTTCATTGCCGAATTTAAGGGCTATGGGGCTCGACCGAATTGCGCCTATCGCGGATTGGTCGCCAGCCGGCAAGCCAGCCGAGGCTTATTACGGCAAGATGGCGGAGGTATCCGTCGGCAAGGACACGATGACCGGACATTGGGAGCTCATGGGGCTGAGACTGACCGTGCCTTTCCAAACATTCCCTGACGGTTTCCCTCCCGAACTTATCGGTCCGTTTGAGGAGCGAACGGGACGGAAGGTCATCGGGAACAAATCCGCAAGCGGGACCGAGATACTGGACGAGCTGGGGGAGGAGCAGATGGAGACGGGCGCATGGATCGTCTATACATCGGCAGACAGCGTATTCCAAATCGCCGCGCATGAGGAAGTTATCCCTCTGGAGGAGCTGTACCGGGCTTGCGAGATCGCCAGGGAGCTGACGATGGACGAGCGGTTCACAGTCGGGCGAGTGATTGCAAGACCTTACGTGGGACAGCCAGGCGAGTTCAGGCGGACGCCGAACCGCCATGACTATGCGGTGAAGCCGCCTCAGCCAACCGTACTGAACGCGCTCAAGGACGGTGGATTCGAGGTGCGGTCTATCGGAAAGATCAACGATATTTTCGACGGTGAAGGCATAACGTCCTCTCAGCCGACGAAGAGCAATGCGGACGGCATCAGGCGAACGATCGACGCGATGGGCGAGTCCTTTAGCGGTCTGCTGTTCACGAATCTCGTTGATTTCGATTCGTTGTTCGGGCACCGGCGGGATCCTCAAGGGTATGCGGCCGCGCTGGAGGAATTTGACGCTGCGCTGCCTGAGCTAAAGAGCAAGATCGGGCCAAGAGACTTGCTCGTCATTACGGCTGATCACGGGAATGATCCCACTCATCTCGGCACGGATCATACGCGCGAGTATGTGCCGATACTGGCTTACAGTCCGGCGTTCCGCGTGCCCGGCGCCATGCCGGTACGGACGACCTTTGCAGACCTTGGTGCGACAATCGCAGATAATTTTGGTGTTATAGCTCCGCCGAGCGGGCGCAGCTTTTTGTCCGAGCTAGTGACCGAAACCGCCGCTGAATAAGCTGCTGGAAGGCGGAATGCAAACAGCCGTCCGGCTTCTTTATACGAGACAACTATGAACTGGAAGGGGAAGTAAACATGTTGAATCAACAAATGAACGCACATATTGCGGAAGCTGCAGCTTTTATCCGGGAGAAGACGGCGTTGTCGCCGGAGATCGGGCTTATTATGGGCTCCGGTCTTGGCGTGCTGGGCGACCATTTGGAGGAGCCGGTCGTCAACCCGTACCACGACATTCCCCACTTTCCGATCTCGACCGTGGAGGGACATGCCGGCGAGCTGTTGATCGGCCGTTTGTCTGGCAGAATCGTCGTATTGATGCGCGGCCGCTTCCATATGTACGAGGGTTACGGCCCGGAACTTACGGCTTTTCCGGTACGCGTAATGAAGGCGCTGGGGGTCCGCGCTTTGCTTGTAACGAATGCGGCCGGAGGCATTAATCTGGACTTCGCTTCGGGCAACCTGATGCTGATCTCCGACCATATTAACCTGACGGGTCGCAATCCGCTTATCGGACCTAATGACGATTCGCTCGGCGTGCGCTTTCCAGACATGTCGGAAGCATACAGCAAACGGCTGCGTGAAGTTGCGAAGGAGATTGCTTCCATGCAGGGCTTTGCGCTGAAAGAAGGTGTCTATGCCGGACTGCTGGGTCCATCGTACGAGACGCCGGCCGAGATCCGGATGCTTCGCACGCTTGGCGCGGATGCCGTCGGAATGTCGACGGTCGCCGAAGTGATTGCGGCTCGCCATTCCGGCATTGAAGTGGTCGGTATTTCCTGCATTACGAATATGGCGTCCGGAATTCTGGACCAGCCGCTGTCCCACGAGGAAGTGATGGAGACGGCGGAACGAGTCAAGTCCCGGTTCCTGGGACTTGTGACATCGTTGATTTCGAAAATGTAAGCGGGATTGTAACATAATTGTAATAATTCGCTCGACTCATTATGACAGTGTTTTTCGTTGCGCTCGTCGTATAATGTCCATGATTACAGAAAGATGGAGTGGACAACGTCATGGACAAGCTGTTATTGGAGCTGGAGAGGCTTCGCGGAGAGATGGTGGAGACGGCGCTGATCGAACAGGACCTTCTTCATCAAGACGTGCTGGTGTTAAGCCAGACTCTTGATGAAATTATCGTCCAAGTGCAATCGGAGAGGCTGTCGCAATCCAAAAGCCGCGAATTTTCCAGATCGAGCTGACGCAAGGCAACATACTGGCATGGATACTGGAGGAGGCCGTTATGCGGGCAGTGGATTGTATACACAAAAAGAGGAATGGCGGGGAGCTGAGCTCCGCAGAGATTGCCTTCCTGATCAAAGGATATAGCAGCGGCGATATTCCCGATTATCAGATGTCTGCATGGGCTATGGCCGTATTCTATCAAGGCATGACCGAAGATGAGACCGCGACATTGACGATGGCTATGGCTGAATCCGGCGACATGGTGAACCTGTCGCCAATTCGCGGCGTCAAGGTGGACAAACACAGCACAGGCGGCGTCGGCGATAAGACAACGCTAATTATCGGTCCCCTCGTCGCTTCTGCGGGCGTCCCCGTTGCCAAGATGTCGGGAAGAGGCCTTGGCCACACCGGCGGCACGATAGACAAGCTTGAATCCATTCCAGGCTTCCGTACGGAGCTGGATCGGGAGACGTTTATCGCTCAAGTGAACGATCTTGGGCTGGCCGTTATCGGTCAGAGCGGCGACTTGGCGCCCGCGGACAAAAAGCTGTATGCCCTTAGGGATGTAACGGCAACGGTAGAGTCGATACCGCTTATCGCAAGCTCCGTCATGAGCAAAAAAATTGCGGCTGGCGCGGATGCGATCGTGCTGGACGTAAAGACGGGCAGCGGCGCGTTTATGAAGACGCGGGCGGATGCGGAGAAGCTGGCTGCAGCTATGGTTGCGATTGGGACGCAGGTTGGACGCGATACGGCAGCAGTCATCAGCGATATGGATCAGCCGCTGGGCTTCGCGATCGGCAATGCGCTTGAGGTGGCGGAAGCGCTCGAGACGCTGCGCGGTCAGGGACCGGAGGACTTGACGGAGCTTTGTCTTGCGTTAGGCTCTCATATGGTGGTGCTTGGCGGCGCGGCTTCCTCTATCGAAGAAGGAAAGAGACTTCTTCGGGAGCGCCTTAATAACGGAGAAGCGCTGGCGAAATTCAAAGCTTTTATCGAAGCGCAAGGCGGAGACGGCTCCGTTGTCGATCATCCGGAGAGGCTGCCTGCAGCGCCTGCGCGTATCCAGGTGCTTGCGCCGATCGGCGGTTATGTGGCAGCCATCGATGCGGAGCAGCTTGGACTTGCAGCGATGATGCTTGGCGCGGGCAGGGCGACAAAAGACGCGGCCATCGATTATGCGGTGGGTCTCGTTATCGTCAAGAAGGTCGGCGATGAAGTGACGGAAGGCGAGCCGATTGCTACTCTTCATATCCGTGAGGAGAATGGCGGAACGGCAAGCGTGGTAGACAGGGTGAAAGCCGCGTACAGCATCCAATCGGAGCAGCCGAGTGTAAAACCGCTCCTGTTAGCCGTCGTGACCAAAGAAGGCGTTATGAGGCTTGCGGAAGGCAACTAATTCGAGGACATGGAACCGTCGATCGGCATTTGCCGATTGGCGGTTTTTTTGAATTCCGTCATCGTGCCCATATAGGAATAATTTCCTGCAAGAAGGTTAACACTGAAAAGGAAAATAGTACCGACAATCATCCAGGAGGGACCTGACGTTGAAAATTAGATTCGTCACCATTCTTGCACTAACTGTAGCTATGGCATTTGCGCTACCGACCTTTGCCGCCGCGGAGGAAGGGGCTCCGCATATCGATCTGGCGCCATCCGCCCGCTCCGCGATTTTGATGGATGCCGACAGCGGCACGGTCATCTTTGAGAAAAACAGCCATGACCAGCTTCCCCCGGCCAGTATTACGAAGATCATGACGCTGCTCCTCGTTATGGAGGCGCTCGACAACGGTCAGCTTAAGCTGACCGACAAAGTAAGAACAAGCGAATACGCGGCTTCGATGGGCGGCTCGCAGATTTTCCTGGAACAAGGGGAGGAAATGTCGGCCGAAGACATGATTAAGGGAATCGCGCTTGCGTCCGGCAACGATGCGTCTGTCGCTATGGCCGAGAAGCTAGCAGGGACCGAGATGAACTTTGTGGCGATGATGAACGCGAAGGCTCAGGAGCTCGGCATGAAGGATACCCATTTTGTCAATCCGAACGGGCTGCCTGTACAGGGTCATTATTCGTCCGCTCACGATATCGCCATTATGTCGCGCGAGCTGCTTAAACATCAGGAAGTGACAAAGTACACGGGTCTTTACCAGGACTATTTGAGAAAGGATTCCGAGAAGCCCTTCTGGCTCGTCAACACGAATAAGCTCGTGCGATTCTATAGCGGCGCCGACGGACTTAAGACGGGTTATACAAGCGAAGCGAAATATTGTCTTTCCGCTACCGCGAAGCGCGACGACATGCGGATTATTGCAGTCGTAATGGGCGAACCCACGACGAAGCATCGCAACGTTGAAGTTTCCCAAATGTTCGATTATTCCTTTGCGCAATATATGAACTATCCCGTCATCGAAGCGGGCGACGGCATCGGCAAACTTCGGGTAGCCAAGGGCATGCAGTCCGAGCTGCCCCTAATGGCGGATCGGCCCTATAGCGTGTTATTGAAAAAGGGCACTCCGACGGCCAACATACGTTACGAGCTTAAGCTTAACGATGTCGTCAAGGCGCCTGTTGCGGCTGGAGATTCTGTAGGCAAGCTGGTCGTCTACGATGGAGATCAAGTGCTGAAGGAGTTTGCCATCACTTCGCCGGAGGATGTGGGCAAGGCTAATTGGTGGAAGATGCTGAAACGTTCCGCTTCCAGTCTGTTCAGCAATTAATATCTTATTGTGGAAGCCGCACTCCGCGCTATTTGTCAGCTTGTAGCGGTAATCTTCTAGTTTTGTCGGCATGCAGGAATACGAAGCGCTGCTGTTGAATCCCTTGTTCTATCTCGGCGATTGCATCTATGCAAGATTGACTGTGAGGGAGATGAGGAGCGTACATGAGTCTGCAAATCGAGTTGGAGCATTACCGCAACGTGTTGATTGTAAGGCTATACGGTGAGCTGGACCATCATACGGCTAACGTCGTGCGGTACAAGATGGAGGAAGCTCTCCTGAAGGACCAAGTGAATCATGTCATTCTTAGCCTCAAAGAGCTGCAATTTATGGACAGCTCGGGACTCGGCGTCATCTTGGGACGCTACAAGCAAGTAAAGAGCAAGGGCGGCAAGATGGTCGTCTGCGACATCAATCCCGGCGTAAAGCGGTTGTTCGAGCTGTCCGGGTTGTTCAAAATCATATCGGTTCACGACAACGAGAGGAACGCGATATCGTCTTTGGAGGTGGTGTCATGACAGGGAGCAACCAAATGAAGCTGACGTTCAGCGCACGCTCGGAGAATGAGGCGTTCGCCCGCGTCGCAGTGTCGGCCTTCGTCTCCCAGCTGGACCCGACGCTTGAAGAGCTGAACGATCTTAAGACCGCCGTGTCCGAGGCCGTCACGAATGCGATCATTCACGGCTACGACAACGATTCATCGCGCGAAGTCACGATTGAAGCCAGCATCGAGCGGGATACCGTCTCCATTATCGTCTCGGACGAAGGAAACGGCATTGAGGACGTAGAGCTGGCACGTCAACCATTGTACACATCGAAGCCGGAGCTCGAGCGTTCCGGAATGGGTTTTACAATCATGGAAAATTTTATGGACCATTTCGAAGTAGCGAGCCGAGTCGACGGGGGAACCCGGGTGGCGATGGTCAAGCGGATCGAATCAAAAAAAGCGCTCTATAACTAGCGCATAGGGAGGCCCAGCCTCATGAAAGCAGATATGAAGCAATCAGCCCAGCCCTATCTTGACGATGCCGAAGTCAAACGACTGATCGCGCTAAGCCAATCCGGCGACTCCGTCGCACGCGACACGTTGGTAAACTGCAATATACGCCTCGTGTGGTCCGTCGTGCAACGCTTCATGAACCGCGGCTACGAGCCGGAGGATCTGTTCCAGATCGGTTGCATCGGACTTCTGAAGTCGGTGGACAAGTTCGATCTGTCGTACGACGTCAAGTTCTCCACCTATGCGGTGCCGATGATTATCGGCGAGATCCAGCGATTCCTGCGGGACGATGGAACGCTGAAGGTAAGCCGCTCGCTCAAGGAGACGGCCAACAAGGTCCGCAAGATGAAGGATGAGCTGTCGAAGACGATGGGCAGGCTTCCGACGATCGGCGAAGTGGCGGAAGCGCTCGGCATTACGCCGGAGGATGTCGTATTCGCGCAGGAGGCGAACAAACCTCCGACCTCTATTCACGAGACGGTGTTCGAAAACGACGGCGATCCCATCACGCTGATGGATCAAATCGCCGACGACTCGCAAGAGCGCTGGTTCGATAAGCTTGCCCTCGAGGAAGCGATCGAAGGACTTAGCGAGCGCGAACGGCTAATCGTGTTCCTCCGGTATTATAGGGACAAGACGCAATCCGAGGTTGCAAGCAGGCTCGGCATCTCGCAAGTGCAAGTATCGCGGCTGGAGAAAAAAATATTGCAGTCCATCAGGGACCAAATCGCTCAATAGCGGTTTGGTTCCTTTTTTGATTTGAAGGCGCATGCCTGCAATATTGTTTGAAATTGGTTGAGTATCCTAATCCTTCGCGTCCCATACTAACGTTGAAAACAGCATAACAAGATTTTGCTTATGCAGAAGGGATGATCCAGAGATGGGCGAGAAGGTCCAATCCGTTATCTATCTGCGATTGAAAAAAAGAATATACATCAAGCCGCATCATATGGTCACGCTGGGGCAGGTTGCCCGGCTTCTCACGGACGAAGATGAGCTGGCGCAAAGGCTGGCCGCGCTCCCGCTCTACGATCATCGCAAAAGCGACGGGAACCGGGTTGTCATCGATCTCCTGCAGATCGTCAAAAAAATACGCGGCGAGATAGAGAACGTCACTGTGGAGGCCTATGGAGACCCGCAGGTGCTGATCATGGTGGCGGACAAACCGGTCAAGCCGAGATATCTCATGCTGGTGCTGTCCTGGCTGCTGCTTTTTTTTGGCGCCGGTCTTGCGATCATGAACTTTCACACGGATGTCAGCATGAGGGAGGTACATATCCGGATCGTCGAGCTTATTACGGGCGAACGGGTGGAGCACCCGCTATGGTTCCAAATCCCGTATTCGCTAGGCATTGGTCTCGGGATGGTGCTGTTTTTCAACCACATTTTCCGCAAGAGGTTCAATGAGGAACCAAACCCGCTGGAAGTAGAGCTGTACATGTATCAGGAGAATATGAATGCTTATGTCATTGCAGACGAGATCCGCAAGCAGGCCGATTATGACCAGATACGCAAAGGCGGAGGCGGTGTTCGCAATGATTAGGGCAGTGGAAAATCTATTTATCGCCGTCCTGGGGGTCGCGGGAGGGCTTGCGGTAGGGAGCGGGCTTGTGGCTCTGCTTATCGTGTTCGATCTTGTGCCCCGGCTTGCGCAGCTGTCCCGCGCGTTCCGGTTGTCAATCTGGTTCGAGACGGCGATCGTGTGCGGCTCGCTGTATTGGACGTTCGCCGACTTTATGGATTGGAAGTTGCGTCTGCCGTCCGCATTCGCTCTGGCGGGATCCGGACTCCTTGACGGGATGTTTGTAGGGATGCTTGCTGCCGCGCTGACGGAGGTCATAAATGTACTGCCTATTCTGGCTAAACGGCTTGGTTTATCCGCCTACATGTTCGGCCTTGTGATGGCCATGGTGCTCGGCAAAACAGTTGGCTCGTTGTTCGACTGGCTGGTGTTCCAATGGTAATTCGAGAGCAGCTGAAGCGGTAATATTTCAGAGGGATAAGGACGAGGTGAGAAAAGTGGCGAATACGGACAATGAAAAGTTCGACGGTCAAGATAAAGGATCTGAAGAAGTCATGGCGTTTTTGTCGGATGACAAAGGAGAAGCTGCGGCAGGTCGTTCGCGACAGCAGGAGGAGGGGGAAGAGGATCGGCAGGCAGGCGGAGGACCGGAGAGCCATGATGAAATCTCCGACAATGGCGAAGTGACCAGTGCGGGTGGTCGCAAGTGGAATGAGCAGGAAACGTCAAACCAGCCCATCCCCGAACATCTGGACGATGTGCTGGAGAAGCTTAAAACGGATGTCGGCTACGGCACAAGCTTTGATATCGTCGTAAGGGAAATGACCTTCGGAGAGAGACGGACGGCATTATTTTGCCTAAATGGATTGTCCAAGGATGATCTGCTGACAGAAGTGCTCAAGCGGCTCACTTACCTGCATCCCGACGATCTAAGCAGCGATGCGGTGCATGCCTTCGTGGATCTCTATGTCCCTGCCGCACAGGTAGACAGGGAAGAGGATTGGGACAAGCTGGTCAACAGCGTTCTTGCCGGGGGCTCCGCTTTGTTTATCGACGGCGAGACTACAGCGCTTAAGATCGATGCGAAGAATCTTCCCGCGCGCGGTCCGGAGGAGCCTTCGCTGGAGAAGGTCGTAAGGGGCAGCCGCGACGGCTTTATCGAGACGTTGATGGTCAACATCTCGCTTGTCCGGCGGAGGCTTCGCGATCCCAAGCTTCGTTACGAGCTGATCCAAATCGGCGAGCGAACGAAAACGGATGTCTGCATTGCCTATATCGATGACATCGTGGACAATCAGCTGCTGGAGTCGATCAAGGATAAGATTTCCAAGGTCAAGGTGGACGGCTTGCCGCTGGCGGACAAGCAGTTGGAGGAGGCGACCATCAAGCGGGGCTGGAGCCCCTTCCCGCTGGTACGTTACTCGGAACGGCCGGACACCGTCGCCGCGCATCTTCTCGAGGGAGCCGTAGCCGTATTCGTCGACACGTCGCCATCCGTCATGACACTTCCCACGACGTATACGGATCTGATGCAGCATGCCGAAGAAAATCGCCAGACGCCGTTTATAGGTACTTACCTTCGCTGGGTGAGGTTCGCCGGCGTTTTCGCATCGCTGTTTATGCTGCCGTTATGGTTGCTGTTCGTCCTGCATCCCGAATACAAGCCTGCCATGCTGGAGTTTCTGGGGCCAAGCGAGATGGGCAAAATACCGCTGTTCGTCCAGTTCTTGTTGGCCGAAATCGGAATAGATCTCATGCGTATGGCATCCGTCCACACCCCTTCTTCCCTGGCCACCGCGATGTCGCTCGTAGCGGCCATCCTGATCGGGGACATCGCAGTAAAGACAGGCGTATTCGTGAATGAAGTCATTCTATATATGGCGATTGCGGCAGTAGGCATGTTCGCCACGCCAAGCTATGAGCTGGGACTTGCGAACCGGATCGTGCGGCTAGTGCTGCTGGCGGCCGTGGCCGCTTTCAGCGTGCCGGGGCTTGTCGTCAGCACGACAATTATCGTGCTTTTGCTGACGATCGAACGGTCTATGAACCGTCCGTACATGTGGCCGATCATTCCCTTTGACGCAAAGGCGATGCTCAGCATTATTTTCCGTCAGCCGCTGCTCTATAACCGCAAACGTCCCAATATTTTAAGGCCAAAGCAGATCAATAAAATGCCCAGTACGGAATAGAAGCCCAAAAAATACAAATGAAATGCGTATTTATCCATTTCGGACAACAACGTTTTGCGTTATACTGATGCCATAAGATGCAAATCATATCCGCTGGCAAGCAAGGCGGCGGAGAAAGACGAGGGGAAAACAATATGTATCTGCATGGTACCAGCACAATTAACGCAAATGGCCATCTTGAAATTGGAGGGCGTGACGTTGCCGATCTGGCAAAGGAGTTCGGCACCCCGTTATATATCGTTGACGAGACGCTTGTTCGTCAGCGCGCAAAAGAATACGTAGAAGCATTTAAAGCATCGGGACTTAAATTCCAGGTCGCTTACGCCAGCAAAGCGTTTAGCGTCATGGCCATGTGCTCCATCGCCGAGCAGGAAGGCTTGTCGCTGGACGTCGTGTCCGACGGCGAGCTGTATACGGCGCTGCAAGCCGGCTTCCCGGCTCATCGCATTCACTTCCATGGCAACAACAAAACGCCGGACGAGATCGAGATGGCTCTCGACGCCGAGATCGGCTGCTTCGTTGTGGACAACTTCCACGAGCTTGCTCTGCTTAACGCCATAGCAGGCGAGAAGGGCAAAAAGGTAAATATTCTGCTTCGCATTACGCCGGGCGTAGAAGCGCATACGCATGACTATATTTCGACGGGACAACAGGATTCCAAGTTCGGCTTCGATCTTGGCAATGGCGCGGCAAAGCAAGCCATCGAGCAAGCGGTCGCCCTTCCTAACCTGGAAGTGCTCGGCGTACATTCCCATATCGGTTCCCAAATTTTCGAGGTGGAAGGCTTCCGCATGGCAGTGGACAAGGTTGCCGGGTTCGCGGTATCCATTCGCTCCGAGCTGGGGCTGACGTTCAAGGTGATTAACCTGGGCGGAGGTTTCGGCATCCGTTACGTCGATGGCGACACGCCGCTGCCGATCAGCGAATACGTCGAAGCCATTACCGGTGCGATCAAGTCCAATTTCTCCGCAGCCGACTTCCCGCTGCCGGAGATCTGGGTAGAGCCTGGCCGCAGCATGGTTGGCGATGCAGGCACGACGCTGTACACAATTGGGACAAGCAAAAACATTCCGGGCGTGCGCAAATACATTGCCGTTGACGGCGGCATGACGGACAACCCGCGTCCCGCACTGTATCAATCCCGCTACGAGGCGGTTCTTGCAAACCGTGCTAACGAAGCGGCTGAGGAGACCGTATCCATCGCGGGCAAGTGCTGCGAGAGCGGCGATATGCTGATCTGGGATCTAGAGCTTCCGAAGGCAGAAAGCGGCGATTTGCTCGCGGTATTCTGCACGGGCGCCTACAATTACGCCATGGCAAGCAACTATAACCGGATTCGTCGTCCGGCCGTCGTCTTCGTAAAAGACGGCGAAGCGGACCTCGTTGTAAAGCGCGAATCGCTTGATAATATCGTATGCAACGACGTTATTCCGGCAAGACTGCAGAAATCCCCCCTTGCGAAATAAGGACGGAATTGGTAACGTAGTCATATACGGAATAAGAAAGGTAGATGACAATCATGGCAAAACAAGCAAAAATCAAATTGGCAAGCGGCGGAGAGGTCCAATTGGAGCTGTTCGACCAGGATGCACCCAATACGGTAGCCAACTTCGAGAAATTGGCAAACGAAGGTTTCTATAACGGTCTTTCGTTCCATCGCGTCATCCCCGGTTTCGTCGCGCAAGGCGGTTGCCCGACTGGCAACGGCACAGGCGGCCCTGGCTATCAAATCAACTGCGAGATCAACCCGAACAAACACGAGCGCGGCACGCTTGCGATGGCCCATGCAGGCCGTAACACAGGCGGAAGCCAATTCTATATTTGCTACCAGCCGCAGCCGCATCTGGACGGCGGCCATACGGTTTTCGGCAAAGTAACCAAAGGCATGGAACATGTGGACGCCCTTAAAGGCGGAGACAAAATGGAAAAGGTTGAAGTTTTAAACGATTAGTGTTAAGATGTCACTAACTTAATGTAATCAGCTTTCCTTCGGGGCAGGGTGAAATTCCCAACCGGCGGTGATCGGGAGAAGGGAACAAGTCGTTATACGGCTTCGTTTCCCGCCTCCGTCAGTCCGTGACCCGGGCCGAATCTCACAAGAGAACGGAACGGTGGACCTGGTGCAAATCCGGGACCGACAGTATAGTCTGGATGGGAGAAGGAGAAGCTTCGGCATTTGTTGTCTGTTTAAATGCTCACCTTTGTGCATCATTTCACAAAGGTGTCTATTAGGCAGATAAACATTAAGGGTACGGGTGTATTCGTATTGGCTTATTTGTATATGTCCGCTTGCGCTCATGTACAAAATTGGCTTGAAATGCGATAGTCCGTGGCCTTATTTCGTCGTAGTTTTTCTGTCTTTTCTCACATCCTCCTGTCGGCAAGCGATGCCGGAAGGGGGATTTTTTGCATACATGCTGGATGTTCTGAACGATGAATATTATATGCGACTTGCTCTCGACCTTGCCGCCAAGGCGGCGGGACAAACCGAAATTAATCCCGTAGTCGGATGCGTCGTTGTAAAAGGCGGCCGCATTGTCGGGCTTGGCGCCCATCTTCGCCGCGGAGAGGGCCATGCAGAGGTACATGCGCTAGCGATGGCAGGCGGCGAGGCGGAGGGCTCGACCGTCTATGTCACGCTGGAGCCATGCAGCCATCATGGCAAAACGCCGCCGTGCTGCGACCGCATTATCGCGGCCAAGGCGGCAAGAGTCGTCGTTGCGGCAACTGATCCTAATCCCAAGGTTGCAGGGAGAGGCATAACGAGACTTCGCGAACACGGCATTGAGGTGGATGTCGGACTTCTGGAAGCGGAGTCGACGTTAATGAACGAGAAGTTCAATGCCTTTATTACAACAGGCATGCCGTTTGTGACGCTAAAGACCGCCAGTACATTGGACGGACGCGTAGCGAGCCGTACGGGACATAGTCAATGGGTGACGGGCCCCGTCGCCAGAGAACAGGTACACTTGCTGCGGCATCAGCATCAAGGCATTATGGTCGGCATTGGCACGGTGGTTGCGGATGATCCGCTATTGACTACCCGAACGGCTGTGACGGGTCTGCATCCCGCCCGCATCGTCGTCGATTCCAGATTGACGTTGCCGCTGGACGCCCGCGTCGTTGCCGACAAAACGGCAAGGACGATCGTGCTCGCTGCGGAAGGCTGCGACGAGGAGAAGCGGCGTCTTCTGGAGGCGGAAGGCGTAGAGGTTATTCCTTGCGGCACAGGCCCTCTCGTGGATCTGCGTATCGGCATGCGCAAGCTGGCGGAGAGGGATATCGGCTCGATTTTGCTGGAAGGCGGAGGCAAGCTTAACGGCGCCATGCTGGAAGCGGAGCTGATTCACAAAATCATTTTATATATGGCTCCGAAACTGATCGGCGGCGATGAAGCGCCGCAAAGCTTCCGTTTCCAGGGCAGAGAACATATGAGCGATGCCATCGAGCTGGAACGAATGTCGGTTGAGATGGCGGGCAGCGATATTGTGATTAAGGGTTATCCCGTGTACAAACGGTAGGAGAGGGGATGCGGCTTATGTTTACCGGATTGGTTGAAGAAGTGGGACGAATGAAAAACGTCTACCGACAGGGCGAAGCCATGATGCTGACTATCGGCGCCTCGATCGTGACGCAAGGGGCTGCTCTGGGCGACAGCATCTCGGTTAACGGCGTATGTTTAACTGTTACGTCGTACGACAGGGCCTCGTTTACGGCGGATGTGATGCCGGAGACGTACAGAAAGTCGACCTTGCACTTGTTGAAGCCCGGAGATCCCATCAATCTGGAGCGGGCCATGGCCGTCGGCTCAAGATTCGGTGGACACATTGTTCAGGGACATATCGATGGAACGGGCAAGGTAACCTCCAGAACAGTCGATGCCAATGCCGTCGTGTTCCGCATTGAAGCGAAATCGGGCGATTTGATGAGATACATTATTCCTAAAGGCTCCATAACGATTGACGGCATCAGCTTGACGGTTGTAGAAGCGGACGGAGACGGATTTTCCGTCTCGATTATACCCCACACGTTGGCCGAGACGGCGCTCGCTCACCGGCAACCTGGTGACAACGTCAATCTCGAGACCGACATTATCGGCAAGTATGTAGATCATTTGCTTCATTATCGCAACGCCGAGAAGTCTGCAGCGGCTCCGTCATCCCGTATTTCCACTGAATACTTAAGCCGTCATGGATTTATATAAATGAGAGTTCAGCTTCATCCCAAAAGGAGTGAAACCGATGAATAGAGAGAATAGCATATTCAATACCATTGAAGAAGCGGTAGCCGATCTGATGCAGGGACGTCCCGTCATCGTGGTCGATGACGAAGACAGGGAAAATGAAGGCGACTTGATCGCGCTTGCCGATAAGGCGACTCCCGAAGTTATCAACTTTATGATTAGCGAAGCGCGCGGTCTCGTCTGTGTGCCAATTACGGCGGAAAGAGCGGAAGAGCTTGATCTCCCGCCAATGGTCACGCATAATACAGATTATCACGGTACGGCTTTTACCGTATCGGTCGATTATAACTCGACGACGACGGGCATATCGGCTTATGAACGCTCGTTGACCGTCAAGGCGCTGATTGACCCTTCGGTGCGCGCTTCGGACTTCCGCAGGCCGGGACATATTTTCCCGCTTATTGCGAAGGCTGGTGGCGTACTTCGCCGCGCCGGTCATACCGAAGCGGCGATCGATCTGGCAACGCTCAGCGGTTCAAGCCCGGCAGCCGTTATTTGCGAAATTATTAAGGAAGACGGAACGATGGCCAGACTGCCGGATCTGGAGGAATTCAAGAACAAACATGGACTTAAGCTTGTCACGATCCAGGAGCTGATCCGTTACCGCAATGAGAAAGAGAAGCTGGTAGACCGGGTTGTGGATGTTCGGATGCCTACCGACTTCGGCGAATTCCGGGCTATTGCTTATACGAATCAACTGGATGACAAAGAACATGTCGCGCTTGTAAAAGGCGAGATCGAGCCTGGCGAACCTTTGCTTGTACGCGTGCATTCGGAATGTTTGACGGGCGATGTCTTCCATTCGCATCGCTGCGACTGCGGACCTCAGCTGGAGGCGGCGCTGAAGCAGATCGATGCTGCCGGCAGCGGCGTGCTTCTGTACATGCGCCAGGAAGGCAGGGGCATTGGCCTTATTAACAAACTTAAAGCTTATGCATTGCAGGAGCAGGGGTTCGATACCGTGGAGGCGAATATTAAGCTGGGATTTGCTCCGGACTTGCGGGAATATGGCATTGGCGCTCAGATTTTAAGAGATCTCGGCATTACGAAGATGCGGCTCCTTACAAACAATCCACGCAAGATTACCGGCTTGGAGGGCTACGGCATCGAAGTCGTGGAGCGAGTGCCGATCCAGATGGAAGCGAGCGCGGACAACCTTAATTATTTGCGGACGAAAAAGGCGAAGCTTGGACATCTCCTGCGCCCAGAAGGACTGGAACAGCACGCGGTTCGGACACAAGGCGTTGATTCGTCCGGAAACATCTCATAATCGAAATCGAGAGGAAGCGAAAAACAATGGCGAAAATTTATGAAGGACATTTAGTATCGCAAGGGTTAAAATATGGAGTAGTCGTAGGCAGATTTAATGAATTCATCAGCGGCAAGCTGCTAAGCGGAGCGCTCGATGGATTCAAACGCCACGGCGCAGGCGAAGACGATGTTGAAGTGGCTTGGGTGCCGGGAGCTTTCGAGATCCCGCTTATCGCACAAAAGATGGCCGAAAGCGGCAAATACGACGCCGTCATTACACTTGGCGCGGTTATCCGCGGGTCCACTCCGCACTTCGACTATGTGTGCAATGAGGCAGCCAAAGGCGTAGCTTCCATTGCGCTTAAGACCGGCGTACCGACGATCTTCGGCGTTCTGACGGTGGATTCAATCGAACAGGCGATCGAGCGTGCGGGCACGAAGGCCGGCAACAAAGGCTACGAAGCGGCAGTATCGGCCGTGGAGATGGCGAATTTGACTAAACAGCTGCAAGGTTAATTGAAGCAGCTGCAATTGTTGGGGAGGTCACGCAAGTGTCCGTGCTTTACAAGCTTGAATCGTTTGAGGGACCGCTTGATTTGCTCCTCCATCTCATCGACAAGTCGGAAATCGATATCCACGAAATTTCCATCAGCGAGATTACCGAGCAATATATGGAATATCTTCACGCCTTGAAGGAGCTGGAGCTGGAAGTGACCAGCGAATTTCTGGTCATGGCCGCAACATTGCTGGCCATCAAAAGCAAGCAGCTCCTGCCGAAACCTCCCGTTTTCGAAGAGGATTATGGCGACTGGTATGAGGACGACGGCATCGATTCCAGGGATGATCTTATTCAAAAGCTGATCGAATACAAGAAGTTCAAGCAGATCGCGGAGCAGCTGCGCGAGAAGGAATTCGAGCGCAGTCTTGTCTTCTCCCGGGAGCCCGAGGATATGACGCCGTTCTTGACCGAGGTCAAGGTGAACCCGCTGGAAGGTCTTCATGTATCCGATCTCGTCGCAGCGTTCCAGAGAGCGCTGCGCAAGGCTGCAAGGCGCAATGTCATTGCGACTGTTCAACGGGACGAGATATCCGTCAAGGATCGTATTCGTGATATCGTCGAAGTGCTTAGGCAATTCGAAACGGTAAGATTCTCCAAGCTGATCAGGGAGAATATGGACAAACACGAGATCGTCGTCACTTTCCTGGCGATATTGGAGCTCATGAAGATGAAGCATATTCGCTGCTTCCAGCATGGACTCTTCGACGATATTGTTATTCATTGGAGAGGGGAAGCAGAGAACGATGGATTTTCAGAAATTGAAGTCGATTATTGAAGGATTGCTGTTTATGGCAGGGGACGAGGGACTTACGAAGCGCCAATTGTCCGATATTATGGAGCTGGATGCGGAATTTTCCGCAGATCTTGTCTACGATCTGCAGCGTGACCTGGAGAGAGAAGAGCGGGGCATCCAAATAACGGAGGTTGCCGGCGCCTTTCGCATGACGACGAACTCCGAGCATACGCCATATTTCGAACGTATGGCATATACGCCAACCCGCTCGCAGCTGTCGCAAGCAGCTTTGGAGACGTTGTCGATCGTCGCTTACCGCCAGCCGATTACTCGGATCGATATTGAAGAAATCCGGGGCGTTAAGACGGATCGAGCCATTCAATCGCTTGTCTCGAAGGATCTTATCGAGGAGGTCGGAAGAGCGGAAGCAATCGGCAGGCCGATCCTGTACGGCACAACGAAGTCATTTCTTGATTATTTCGGACTGCCTTCTATCAAAGAGCTTCCAGAGCCGAAGCATGTCGATATCGACGATGCGCTGGACGAGCAGACACAAATGTTGTTCGAACGTCTGGACGGACGACAGATGACGATAGAGGAATTAAAAGATTAAAGTATGAATACCAGCCGCTAAGGCCAATACTATTTTAAGCCTGTATATGGGAACGGAGGAAGGCGTCATGTTTTCTCACCCTTATGGCTGGATAGCGGCCGGCGGCTTTTTGATTTCTTTGCTGACGATAACGGTGTGCGCTTCCCGGGTTATTATCATAGCGCATGCGAAACGAATTGGAAGCAATGACGATGCGGAAGTGCGAATCCGAGCGTTATTCGGCCTGATCAAATTCAAATATCAAATTCCCACGGCGAAGCTGGAAGGATTGGCCATCAAGGTTCAGGAGGAAATCAGCACTCAGCATGCTGCTGGACGCGGCACTTGGAAGGAATATAACGACGAAATAAACCCGGAGAAGGTCGTTAGCTCCATCGAGAAGATGAAGCAGGTGCTTCAATTAACGAGAGATTTGACAGGCTGGCTCAGAAAAACGATGACGAAGGTCGAACTGACCAAATGGAATTGGTCGACGTCAATCGGGACAGGCGACGCGATGTGGACGGCGATGGCTACCGGCGTCGTCTGGTCTGTGCAGTCTTCAGTGCTTGGCGTCTTGTCGCAATTCCTTCAATTGAAGGCGGAGCCCGTCATGACGGTCAATCCGCTTTTCAACCGTTCCGCATTCGCTACCGAATGGTCGTGCATAGCCCAAATCCGGTTCGGTTATGCTATCCTTGCCGGACTGCAACTGCTGCATCGCATGAAGAAATCGAAAGGAGGCGTCAAAGCATGGCAGAACATCCTATCCAAGGCCTAATGCAAACCGCTATGGAAAATATCAAGGAAATGGTTGACGTCAATACAATTGTGGGGGATCCGGTTCAGACGCCGGACGGCAGCATAATTATGCCGATCAGCAAAGTAGGCTTCGGCTTCGTTGCCGGCGGCAGCGATATTCGCTTGGATTCGAACGAGCACAACAACAGCAATGCCGGCAAAGATGCGCACAATGCGCAAGTCGCGATGCCGTTTGGCGGCGGGAGCGGCGGAGGCGTATCGATTACGCCGATCGCATTTCTCGTAGTCGGTACGCACGGGGTCAAAATCGTGCCTCTCGACAACCAAACCCATCTCATGGAACGTATTATCGATTCGGCGCCGGGCGTTTTTGACAAAATCCAGACGATGGTCAAGCGTAACAACCATCAGACGCACGCGAGCGTGGATTTTGGGGATACCGCCGCGGCTATCCTCGATGATGTAAAAGATACGACGACCTATAACGGTTAATCGGAGAACTGCCCGAAAGGGCAGTTTTTCTATTTTTGACGTCATATGGCCCGTCTACCCATGAGGGTACAAGCATATACTATGCCGAGGAAGGAATTAGTCCATTCCGGCATCTTAGCGTTCGCAACGGGAGGAGTCCATACAACAATGATTGGAAGTATACGAAGTTACATGCGGTATACCGTCGTACTGTTAGTCTGTACTCTGCTGGCTGCCATGGTCATCATGCCCGCAAATCAAGCAATGGCCGTGCCGTCCATCGAGACGAATGCAAAAGCATCCGCCTTGATCGACGTCGCATCGGGGCGGATTCTGTACAGCAGCAATGGCGATACGCCAATGCGAATTGCAAGCTTGACGAAAATTATGACGGCTATCGTCGCAATCGAGCACGGCAATTTGGATGATATGGTGAAGACGCCCAAACGTGCCGTCGGCAAGGAGGGTTCGTCGATTTATCTGCAGCTTGGAGAAGAGATGACCTTGCACAACATGCTGTACGGACTAATGCTTCGATCGGGAAATGACGCCGCTACGGCGATTGCCGAGCATGTCGGCGGCTCGGAAGAGGGATTCGTGCATTTGATGAACGAGAAGGCGGCATTGCTGGGTCTGGCTAACAGCTCGTACAAAAATCCGCATGGATTGGACGAAGAAGGCCATTATTCCTCTGCCAATGATCTTGCCAAGCTGACGGCCTACGCGATTAAAAACGAATATTTCGCGGAGATCGTTCGGACGAAGGTTAAGCAGGTGCCGAACCCTCACGACAGCTGGAATTATGCCTGGAAGAACAAAAACAAAATGCTCACTTTGTATGAAGGGGCGGACGGAGTGAAAACAGGGTATACCAAAAAATCGTTCCGATGCCTTGTCAGCTCCGCCACACGCGCCGGGCAGCAGCTCGCCGCTGTGACAATTAATGACGGAGATGACTGGAACGATCACAGCCAAATGCTGGACTGGGGATTTCAATATTATCCACTTCAGACAATCGCAAGCCAAGGTGAAGCCGTTGCCGGATATCCCTATGAGCTTGGCGGGACGTTTCGATATCCGCTCGAAGAGAACGAGCGGGATTCCATACGTACAAAACTTACGTTGGCAGATCCATCAAGCATGGGTTATGCACTCGGAGAAAGAGGGCTTCTCGAATTTGAGATGGGAGGACATACGATCGGTTCCGTACCGGTATATGAACCTGGGGACATCCGTTTGAGGTCAAGAAAATAGATGCAGAAAAGTTATGTCACTGCCTGTCAGGCCGGAGGGAGAACGGCTTGACGGGAAGACATGGCGGAAGCAGGAAGTATGGGGAGGTTTTGCGCTTTGGTGAATTGGATCTGGTTGTTCTTTATCGTGGCTAGTGTTGCGGTTGCTGCGGTTAACGGACGAATGGACGAAGTGACGGCGGCTGCGTTCGACGGAGCTAAGTCCGGAGTGACAGTCAGCTTTGGCCTTATAAGCATTATGGTGTTCTGGATGGGGATGATGCGCATTGCCGAGGACGCCGGACTGCTGCAAAAGCTGGCGCGAATGCTGGGCCCAATCGTGCGCTGGTTATTCCCTGATGTTCCAAAGGATCATCCGGCAATCGGGTATATTATGAGCAATCTGAGCGCTAATATTTTCGGCCTCGGCAATGCGGCTACACCAATGGGGATCAAGGCGATGCAGGAGCTGCAGAAGCTTAATCCCGACAAGGATACGGCGACGCCGGCCATGTGCACGTTGCTTGCGCTTAATACATCAAGTGTTACGCTTGTTCCTACGACGATCATTGCCATTCGAATGAATTACGATTCCGCTAATCCCGCAGAAATCATAGGCACAACGCTCGTGGCAACGGCAATTGCGACGGGAGCGGCTATCCTCGCCGATCGTTGGTACAGAAGCTGTTCTTCATCGCCGCCCGCTAATCCTTCCATACATAACAAGAAACAAACAAATGCAACCAAACCAGCCTCCGTATCTGATGGTATTGGGGGTGGAGGATTTGTATGACGTATTTTCCAAGCTGTCCATATGGATGATTCCCGCCATTATCGTATTTATTCCGCTATATGCGGCGCTTCGCAAACGTATCCCTGTCTATGAGACATTTGTCGATGGGGCCAAGGACGGCTTCGGAACGGCAATAGCCATCATTCCTCATCTTGTTGGCATGATGGTCGCGATCAGTATGTTTCGGGCTTCAGGCGCGATGGAGCTTATGCTTTCTGCCGTTCGTCCATTATTCGATATGGCTGGCGTACCGAGCGAGGTATTGCCTTTGGGTTTGCTCCGCCCGCTTACGGGAGCAGGTTCACTCGCGTTTACGGCAGACCTCATTGCTACACATGGTCCGGACTCCATGATCGGCAGAATAGCGTCTACGATTCAAGGCAGCACGGACACGACTCTGTATGTCCTGACGGTTTATTTCGGAGCCGTTGCGGTTCGCCGCACGAAGTATGCGCTTAAGGTGGGATTGTTTTCAGATGCGGTCGGTTTTTTTGCGGCCATTCTAATCTGCCTGTATCTGTTCGGCTAATCATAATTAAGTACGAAGCTTGTACTTTGCTCCCGTAATCGTTATGATGGTGAGTGAGGTGAAAGCATTGGAACGTTTACAAAAAATATTGGCCCAAGCAGGCATTGCTTCCCGGAGAAAGTGCGAGGAGCTCATATTATCCGGCGCGGTTGAGGTGAACGGCGAAAAAGTGACGACATTAGGCGTCAAGGCCGATCCTGCCGTTGATAGCATCGTCGTTAACGGCAAGCCGATCAAAGGCGAAAAGAAGATTTATTTGATGATGAACAAAATGAAAGGCGTCATTACGAGCGCCAAGGATCCTCAAGGCCGCAAGACGGTGACCGACTTCCTGCCCGGCATCAAGGAACGAGTCTATCCTGTCGGCCGGCTGGATTACGATACGGAAGGTTTGCTGCTGCTTACGAACGACGGCGAGTTCGCGAATTTGCTGACCCACCCTAAGCATCATGTGCCTAAGACGTATCATGCCACAGTTAAGGGCGTGCCGCACGGTACCGCATTGGAGCAGCTTCAGAAGGGAATTAAGCTGGAGGACGGCATGACAGCGCCAGCGGAAGTCGAATACCATGATGTCGACACCGAGAAGAACGAAGCGACGATCACCATTACGATCTATGAGGGACGCAATCGTCAGGTGCGCAGAATGTTTGAAGCTATCAATCATAAAGTCATTCGGCTCAGACGCGTCCGTTTCGGCGAGTTGACGCTCCAAACGCTTGGTCGAGGCAAGTATCGGCACTTAACGCCGAAAGAGATCGAAGAACTTAAAACAGCGGCGATGAAGACACATAAAGTTCATAAAAAGTAAACGACGGCGGCGGTAATTGCCGTCGACTTTTCGTTATAATGAAATGTAGTCCTGGACTCAAGAACTCGCAATTGGTGGTGATTATACATAATGGCAAAGACAAAAAAATCGCGGAAAATGATGCAAGTCGTTATTCTCGCCGCTGTTCTGATCGTCGGGGGATACGCAATCGGCACGACGTTGTTTGCGGAGCGGGGAAGCGGGTTCCTGAAACCGGGAGAACGACCTCCCGAATTCTCACTTGCCAATATGGAAGGCGGTGTAACCTCTCTGTCGGATTATGCCGGCAAGCCCGTCGTTATCAACTTCTGGGGTACATTCTGCGAGCCCTGCGTAAAGGAGATGCCGGAGTTCGAGCGTCAATACAAGAAGTGGCAGGATAAGGATTTGACGATTCTGGCCATCAATCTTAGCGAAGATACGCTTACGGTCAAAAACTTCCTGAACCGCTTCAATCTATCCTATCCCATCTTGAGGGACGAAGCCCGGAAGACGGAACGGAACTTTGCCCTGCGGCAATATCCGACGACGTTCTTTGTAAAGGCGGATGGCACATTGATGGAAGCTGTGGTCGGCGGTATGACCGAAGAAGATATCGACAAGCGCATCGTGCGTTTGCTGCAATTGTAGGAGGTCACCTTAGTGTTAGTACCCGAAAATACCAAATGCGAATGCGGACACCATAATTCTGTCGGAACCGTATTGTGCGAATACTGCGGCAAGCCATTGCATCAGGATCTCCAGAAATCCGATGAACCTCTCGAGATGCGCTACGACGGCGTGGCGAGACGATCGCAGAAGAGCAATCCTTCTTACATCGACAGAGTCTGGAACTTCTTCTCGTCAGTCAAAATCGCGATCTATTTGATCGTCATCACATTTCTGACTGCCATGCTGGGGACGATCTATCCGCAGGAAAGCTCGTTCATCAACAACTTCGACCCATCTACCTACTATCGAGAAACGTATGGAACGATGGGTCATCTTTATTATGTACTGGGCTTGTCCCATACGTACGAGAGCTGGTGGTTCATCGGTCTGCTCGTTATGATCGGGACATCGCTGGTCATTTGCAGCCTGGATCGTGTATTGCCCCTGTATCGTGCGCTTAATAAGCAGCAGATCCGCAAACATCATCAATTCCTGCTTCGGCAAAAGGCTGTCTACAAGGGCACTTTGAACCAGGACGCGGCAGAGTGGGTATCGCAATACGGCGATGCGCTTAAAAAGAAGGGTTACCGAATTCACCGTGAGGAATCAGGCACCGCGCTGCTTGCGGAAAAGAACCGCTTTAGCCGCTGGGGACCGTACATTAACCATATCGGACTCATTCTCTTTCTGCTGGCTATCGTTGCCAGAGCCATTCCAGGCTGGCAGATGGATGCCTATATTACGATTCCGGATGGCGATACGGTTCAGATCAAGGATACGAATTATTACGTCAAGAACGAGAAGTTCAACGTAGAATTCTATGCGGACGACGAGCTTCCCGAGCAGCTGCAAGGCAAAGCGCGCGCCAAGAAGTATCTGACTGAGGCGGTTATGTACAAATGCGTAAGCGATTGCGGAAATCCGCTCAAGGAACCTGTGCTGGAGGAAGTGAAGCGGCATGACATCATCGTCAACAGTCCGCTCTCGCACGACGGCATCAAGCTTTTCCAATTCGACTTCAATCTTAACCCGCGGCTTAACGCGGTAAATCCCGTTCTGGAGGACAAGACGACCGGAGAGATTTATGGTCCGTTCTATCTTCCCATGAAGGATGCGGAGCTTCATTACGAGCTTGGTCCGTTTACGCTGGATCTTTATGCGAATTATATGGAGTTCGCGCTTGGGAGTGATGGCAAACCAACGACTTTATCAAGAGACCCCAACGCTCCCGCGTTTGTCTTTACAGTCAAAGGCCCCGGGTTACATCCGGATGGCGAGCCTTACATCTACTTCCCGATGCAGAAGGACAAGGTGCGCTTCGCCCAGGATACCATCAACCGGGACTTGGCGGAGCGGATCGAGATTCGGGTGGACGGGATGGAGAACGTTGACTTCTCCGAAGCAACGACGGTTCTGAATGTGCGGGTGGACCGCGCGGTTCCTTATTTGTGGGTCGGAGCGGTATTCTCCATGCTGGGTCTCATAATGGGCTCTTACTGGCAGCATCGCAGAATCTGGCTGCGAGTGGACGGAGCAGAGGTCGTGCTTGGCGCCCACACGAATAAGAACTGGTTCGGCATGCGCTCGGACGTAGCTTTTGGTTTGAAGAAAACGGGAATCGAAGTCGATCCCAAGTCGCTAGATAACGGGGGGAAAAACGCGTGAGTTACGTCGAGTTCAGCAGTGACGCCTTTTTGGTTGCCTTTTTCTTGTATTGCTTTGCATTTATGTTTTATGTCATCGCGTTTGCGGGTAAGAAGTGGAGCAATCGCGATCCGATCGCTCATCAAAGGCGCTGGGGACGTATCGCTTTTATTGTATCCAGCACGGGACTGGCCTCGCATCTGGCCTTCTTCTTTACAAGATGGATCGGGAGCGGACAAATACCGACCAGTAATATGTACGAGTTCATGACATTCCTTGCAATGTCCATCATGATCGCCTATACCATTGTGTACGCGATTTACCGCAAGCCGCTTCTGGGCGTATTTGCTCTTCCGCTAACGATTATCATCGTTGCATACGCGGCAGTGTTTCCACAGGAAGTGCAACCGCTCATTCCGGCGCTTGATTCCATCTGGCTTAAGGTGCACGTAACGACAGCCGCGCTTGGCGAAGCCTTTTTTGCAGTAGGCTTTGCGGCGGGGCTTATGTACCTGCTGCGCGTTATCGATTATAATGACAAGACGAAAAACGGCCGCAGAGCTCAGTTCTGGCTGGAATTCACGTTGTATTCCATCATCGTGATCGTCGGCTTTATAATAGCGGTATTCGCGTTCCGCGGCGCAGGTTACGAAGCCGAATTCACACAGGAGAAAGTCATTATTGACAGCAGAGGCGTGCAGACGGAAACGACGTCGAACGTACATTATACGCTGCCGCCTATCTTTAAGCCGTATAACAGCGAGATTGTATCCGTGCAGCCGTTCCTTGGTGTAGATAAGCCGTTGTTTGAAGCTCCGTCCTGGATGAACGGCATTAATGCAGGCCGAAAACTTAACACGGTCGTATGGTCAATCATCGCAGGTACCCTGATTTATGGATTGCTGAGACTGGCATTCCGCAAACCGCTCGGTGCCGTCATTCATCCAATGATGGAAGGAATCGATCCGGAGGATCTTGACGAGATCAGCTATCGCGCGATTGCTATCGGTTTCCCTGTATTCACCCTTGGCGCGCTCATCTTTGCGATGATATGGGCGGAGATAGCCTGGGGCCGATTTTGGGGCTGGGATCCCAAGGAAGTTTGGGCGCTTATTACTTGGTTGTTCTACAGCGCTTATCTCCACTTCCGGTTATCTAGAGGCTGGCAAGGCCTGCGTTCCTCGTGGCTGGCGGTTATCGGCTTCGTAATTGTATTATTTACGCTCATCGGCGTTAACTTAATCATCGCGGGATTACATTCGTATTCTGGCGTATAGACGTCTCAAGATAAGGAGCTGTACCGATGTCTGATTATGGAAATCGTATACTGGTTGTGGACGATGAAGAGAGAATTCGCAGACTTCTCAAAATGTATCTGGAGAAAGAAGGGTATTCCATCGATGAAGCGGAGGATGGCGAGACCGCTCTGAGACTTGCATCGAGTTCTGATTACGCGCTTATTTTGCTTGATGTCATGCTGCCTGGCATTGATGGCGTCGAGGTTTGCGCCAGACTTCGTCAGATCAAGGCGACGCCGGTCATCATGTTGACGGCGAAGGGCGAAGAGATGAACCGCGTGCAAGGCTTCGAGGTAGGAGCAGACGACTATGTCGTGAAGCCATTTAGCCCGCGTGAGGTTATTTATCGCGTAAAGGCTATCTTGCGCCGTTCTTCCGCGACGGCCTTCTTATCGAAGGAATTGAATACGAGCAATAATATCGTATTCCCCAATTTGGTCATCGAGCATGATGCCCATCGCGTAACGGCGGGCGGGCAAGAAGTCAGTCTGACACCGAAGGAATATGAGCTGCTCCACTATTTGGCCGTATCTCCGGATAAGGTGTTCTCACGCGAAGAGCTGTTGAAGGATGTATGGAACTACGAGTTTTTCGGTGATCTGCGGACAGTCGACACCCATGTGAAACGTCTCCGCGAGAAGCTGAATAAGGTATCTCCCGATGCAGCGGCGATGATTACGACGGTATGGGGAGTCGGCTACAAGCTAGAGGTTCCCAAGTAATGAAGCTCTGGCGCAAGCTCGCTCAACTCTTATGGCATAGCGTCGTGGGTAAGCTATGGGCGACCATTATGCTGCTAGTTGCGGTCGTTTTGATTATCCTGGGCGTGTTCCTGCTGCAGTATATCGATATTTTCTTCGATAAGGATGCGCACAATATTAAAGTGCTGTTTGTCATAACGGCGATCATCGGCTTTCTATTGTCGACGTTCTTTGCTTTCTTTTTGTCATCGAAGATTCAACAGCCGCTTCTGCAACTGAAAAACGCAGCCGATTCCGTATCTCAAGGCGATTATACGACGCGCGTCCATATTCACTCGTCAGATGAGATTGGACAGCTTGCCAACACGTTTAATCATATGACGGAACAGATCGACAAGCTGATCGGCGACCTCAATCACGAAAAAAATCATTTGACAAGCATACTTCGAAGCATGGGAGACTCCGTCATCACCTTCGATGCGGATGGCGAGGTTATCCTGGCGAACCCAAGCGGACATCTGCTTCTGAGTCAGTGGTCCAGTCTTGAAAGAGGCTGGGATGATGAAGGCGGCCAGGAAGGGAAAGCGTCGTTTAAGGGCATACCTGCACCGCTTAGAGGATTATTCCATGAAGTGGTCAAGGAGGGACGGGATGCGACGGACAAAATTCATGTCCATAGCACCGTTTGGTCCGTCGTGATGGCGCCTTTGCAATCCAACGGCGTCATAAGAGGAGCCGTAGCCGTTATTCGCAACGTAACAGAAGAGCATAAACTGGATAAGCTCCGTCGTGATTTTGTCGCCAACATTTCGCATGAAATCCGCACTCCGTTATCCATGCTACAGGGTTATAGCGAAGCGCTGCTGGATGATATCGTGGTGGAGGAAGAAGAGCGGAAGGAGCTTGTGCAAGTCATCTACGACGAGTCGCTGCGTATGGGCAGGCTAGTGAACGATTTTCTCGATATTGCGAGAATGGAAGCCGGACATGTCGACATGAATTATCAGAAGATTGACTTGAAGGGCATGCTGCGACGGGTTCATCGCAAGTTCCAGGTCTATGCGAAGGAAAGGGAAGTTGCTCTTCATGCTGCTTTTTCCGAAGAACCTCTAGTCATCATGCAAGGCGACGAAGACCGATTGGAGCAAGTGTTGACCAATCTGTTGGATAATGCTCTCCGACATACGCCGGCTGGCAAGTCGATTACCATTGACGGCGAACGTCTTAACGTAAACGGCAAAGCCTACATCCAGCTTAAGATTAAGGATGAAGGGCAAGGCATACCGCAAGAGGATTTGCCTTTTATATTCGAGCGGTTCTACAAAGCCGACAAAGCAAGAAAACGGGGCTCCTCAGGCGGGACTGGATTGGGGCTTGCCATCGTCAAAAACTTCATTGATCTGCATCACGGACAAATCGTCGTTGACAGTCTTGCGGGTAACGGCACCACCTTCACGCTGCTGCTTCCGGTGGAGAAGCAGGAAGGAAACGTCGCACACGCCGCTAACCGTCAAATTTTGCATTAAAACAACAAAGCGCTCCCGCGAGGGAGCGCTTATTTTGTTGAAGGGAACCGATAAATCTTGTTGTTCGTGGAACAATGGAGAGCAGGGCCCTATTTAAATATCGACATACATCTCGAGTTACTTCGTAATCAAAATTGGACTTTTTGAACAACCTTTTAAGGTAGCTTGATCTCTTTTGCCGTGTTGAGCTCAGGCATGCTTGTCAGCTGGGTTAATACGTCTTTCGGAGTTTCTTTGTCTACGCGAAGGACCATGATGGCCGAACCGCCAACGAGCTGTCGACCTACCTGCATGGTGGCGATGTTTACGTCGTTATTGCCCAGAAGCGTGCCGACGCGGCCGATAATGCCCGGTTTGTCGTTGTGCGAGATCAGAATCAGATTACCTTCCGGCGTAACGTCGACCGGATATTTGTCGATCTGAACGATACGCGGTCCGTATCCTGTCAGCAGCGTTCCGGCAACGACATGTTCTTCCTTTTTTGTGCGTAGAGCAACGGTTACAAGGTTCGTAAAGTCCTTCGACGCATGCGACTTCTGAATAACGATATTTACATCGCGTTGCTTAGCCAGATGCATGGAATTTACGACGTTAACCTGGTCGGCGCCGAGATGGTGGGCAAGAACTCCGCGAACAATGTAACGAGTGAGCGGTTGAGTATCCAGCTCTGCAAGCTCGCCGGAGTAGCTGACAACAACCTCTTGCACTCCGCCTTCAGTGGACTGTGCAATAAAGCTTCCCAGCTTCTCGCCAAGCGTGAAGTAAGGCTGCAGCTTGCTCTGAAGGTTCGCCGGAATCGGAGGCATGTTTACGGCATTCATAAACGGCTCGTCTCTAAGGATATGAAGAACCTGCTCGGATACGTCGATCGCCACGTTTTCTTGTGCTTCCACAGTAGACGCGCCAAGATGCGGCGTAACGATGATCTTTGGATGTTTAAGGAACGGATGGTCTTCTGCAGGAGGTTCGACCTCGAACACGTCAAATGCCGCGCCCGCAACGATACCTGCGTCGATCGCATCTACCAAGGCGATCTCGTCGATGATGCCGCCGCGCGCGCAGTTTACGATACGCATGCCGGGCTTCATGACGGCAAATTGAGCTTTGCCGATCATATGGCGAGTCTCGGCAGTCAACGGCGTATGCACAGTCATAAAATCAGCCTGGCGTACGATTTCATCTACGCTGGCAAGCTTGATGCCAAGCTTCTCTGCGCGCTCTTCTGTCATGAACGGGTCATATCCCATGATCTCCATGCCGAATGCTTTGGCGCGTTTGGCAACCTCGCTGCCGATACGGCCCATGCCAAGCACGCCAAGCGTCTTGCCGCGAAGCTCGACGCCGAGAAACGACTTGCGGTCCCAAGTGCCGTTAACGGTCTTCATGTAGGCTTGCGGAATGTGGCGGGCTACTGCCATCATCATGGCGAAGGTATGCTCGCACGTCGTGATCGTGTTGCCGTCTGGAGCGTTAATAACGATGATACCGCGTTGTGTAGCTGCTTCGAGATCGATATTGTCGACGCCTACGCCAGCGCGTCCGACGACTTTGAGCTTCTTGCCGGCTTCCATAATTTTGGCGGTAACGCGTGTCTGGCTTCTGACGAGCAGAGCGTCGTAATCGCCGATAATCGCACATAATTCATCTTCGTTTAAACCAGGATTCTTGTCGACGACGACGTCAGTCGCGTCAACCAGCTGTTGGATCCCAAGATCGCTGATTGGATCGGATACGAGCACTTTGTACATGTGAAACATGCCTCCTAGAATGTGCAAAGCATAAAAGCTTCGCTTAAGTATGAACAGAAAAACCCTCGTCCCGCTTCGATGCGTCAGCGAGTCGAGAGTTCAATCTACGAACGAATCAGACTTTACTATTTTATAGCATCACAGTGGACAAAATCAATCCTCAAACTTGCTCATTTATGAAAATTTCGATATGATTCAAGCAAAGTCCGCGTTATTCGACATTATGGCGCCGATGGCAAGAAAAAAGGAAGCTGCGGCAAAAGCTGATTCGGGTAAAGCCGATTAAAGCTTTTCGTGAAATCTCCGCTGCGTACCGCATCCGTGCTTAACAGCAAGTCGATAACCGCAGAAGCCGTCTGAAGTTTCATCTTGGAAGCTTGTCCGGAAGTGATGAAGTCGTCCACTCGCGCCGTCATGTCTTGCGGGTAAAACGGCTTGAGCTGATTGTATTCCTTCAAGTATTGGGCGACAACACCGTTCTTCGCCGTTAAGGGCAAGGCTGACCATTCCTTCATGCTGAGTACCTGCTGCTTAGGGAGCTCGCCGGGGATGTCGCTGTCAATGGTTGCGGCCCACAGCTGCATGGCTGCATAATAATGGGACTGTGCGTCTAGAGTTTCTTTGACGGCGGTCTTATAGCTGGTCTCGTTGGCAATCGCGGCATAAAGCTTATCGCCTGATTCTTTTTTGGCCAGGCTCGCTCCGGCGGACGCAGCTTTGGCGAACTGCTTCAAGCTGCGAATATAGGCGACCTGCGCATCGCCCAGTCGAATCGATTTGCCCATATCATACGAGCTGGCTTCTTGGGATTTGCGTTCTGCGAGCTTGGACAGATTGCTCATAACGTCGCCGAAGTCATCGCTTTGACCCTGCGACAGCTTGCTCATAGCGTTAAGCCATTCGTTCTGAAATTCACGGTAGGGCGAAAATACGGTATGATAGAAGGAAACCAGATCCTGTTGCTGATAAGGATTGCCATCTGTTCTGGAAGCTTGTGCTTCCTCCAGACGTTTGGCTTCATAGCCGGCTTCGACTTTGTCCATGCCGATTTGCACGCCGTAAAAGAAAGCTCCGACCGCGCATACAAGCATGAATACAAATCCTACGCTAAAAATCATTGCCGAGTTCGTTAATCGTTTCTCCATGGTACGACTCCTTCTATGTATGTAAGTAAGTACAAACGATATAAATGCGGGTTCCAATCCGAAGAATTGAACCTTGTATAATGGACAGGCGGGTTTGCATGAAAAAAAAATTTGATATCCGGAAAATCAAAATCCGTAAGGTCAAAGTTGACGAAATCGATGACCGTATGCTACTTATTAATTTGTACGCGACGCAAGTGCTTACTCTTATTATCGGAATCATATGGCTATTATTTCAGCATCAAAATTTATTAGCTGTAATGGCTCCTCCAAGGTCGTTAGACGCCGTATGGTGGGGGCTGGGGTTGGCAGCTGCCGTTGTGGCCATTGACCTGCTTATCTCCCGCTGGGTCCCGGAAGACGCTTCCGACGACGGAGGCGTCAACGACCGTATATTCCGCTCAAGGGCCGTCTGGCATATCGCCGTCATCTCGCTGGTCGTCGCAATCTGCGAGGAACTGTTGTTCCGCGGCGCGATTCAGCACGCGATCGGTCCTTATTGGACAAGCATCGTATTCGCCGCCATACATGTACGCTACCTTCGACACTGGATTCCGACAGGGCTCGTTTTTTCCATCAGCTATGGCCTCGGCTTTATCTATGAGGAGAGCGGAACGTTATGGGCGCCGATCATCGCTCACTTCGCCATCGATTTCATCATGGGCCTTATTATTCGCTTCAGGAGGGAGTCATGAGTAGGAAAGAACGCCACAGCCGGAGCTCCGGCTCAAGGAAGGGCCGGCTATCGGAAGGAACATCCGGAAGCTTGGGATCTGCCAACGAAGAGGGAGGAGCAAAGCTGCCTCCCAGACGCAAGAAGTTTCCTTCCAGCCTCCATAAATTAAACAAATGGTATTATAATTTGTTGTTCGTCTTGTTCCTGGGACTGGTCATTTTTCTTTTCTGGTACGGAAACAAGTTCAGTTCGTAGTCTCGATTGCTGCTGGATCGATGAAGCTGTAACCTTCGTTCTTTAGTTTCGTCAACAGCTCATCCAGCGCATCTGCCGTCCATTGCAATTCGTGCATAAGAATATTGGCTCCGGGATGCAGTTGTTCCATTACATTTGCAATGACAACCTCCGGTTTGTTCTTGGCCGACTTATCCCAATCCAATGAGCCGTTAGACCACGTCATGTAGAGCATGCCGTGGTTTTTGGCTATGTTCTTGACGGAATCGCCTCCGGATCCGTAGGGCGGGCGGAAGAAACGCGGCTTGATGCCGACAAGCGCTTCTACATCCTTTTGTACCGACGAGAGCTGTTCCTCGACAATCTCCTCGGATTCCTTCTTTAAATCAATATGATCGTAAGAATGGTTGCCGATCGTCTGCCCCCTCTCGTGAATGAGCTTAAGCAGATCCGGGTTTTGCTTTACCCGATACCCGTTAACAAAGAAGATCGCTTTCGCCCCGTGACGGTCCAGCGAATCCAGCATACTCGTCAACACCTCCGTATCTTTTGGTCCATCGTCGAAGGTTAGCAATACAGCCTTGTCGGTTGCTCCGTCATCTATAGGCTCGAAACGATATGTTTTTGTATTCATGCGATACTGCATAGGAGTCTGGCTGGCTTCCTCCGGAGTTGCGGTTGGCTCGGGCGAAGGCGCAGCAGTCTGTTGAGGCTCAGAAGTCGACGTCTGTATGGGGGCCGATGCGGCCTCGGAGGTTTCCGTTTGAACGGGCGTCTGCACCTGACTGCCGTCGGGGCTGCTGCATCCTGATAGTTGAACGGCGAGCAGCAAAGCTATTGTCACTGTCCATCGTAGGTTCATTGTTTCCGATACACCTCCTGCATGCCATTGTATTATTGTGTCTATTTCTGTCGATTCGACAACATTGTAACATAATTAGCGCCTCGAGACCGAACGCATTTCCTTTATTTATACCGAATGTTCCCGATCCTTGGCGGTCACACTACAATTGAACGACGAACCACGAAAGAGGTGAACGGTCCTTATGAAATTAAGCGGATTATTATTAGGCGGCATAGTGGGCGCTGCAGCTACGATGTATGTATCGCGCAAGAGGCCAGATATGGCAGCCCGGGCATCCGGCGCAGTAGCGGATATGTGCGCCGCCGCCGCCGGCAAAGCGTTCTCCATGATGGCTGGAAGGGCGCGCATGAATTCCGAGGCGATGAAGTCAGCCCCAAAGCCTTCCGCCGATACCGCCGCAACCTCCGCCGCCGCATGGGAACGCATTGAATCGTTTATTGAAAGCGACCCATCGGTCAAGCGCGAAGTAGACAAGATCAAGGCGGAAAAGTCGGCTGTAGCACATTAATACTTTAGTGAAATTAACCGGGAAGCCGAAAACAGCCGTTCCGCAGGGAACTTAATGCTGAATCGGCTTCTTTTTTTCGCCCATAATTAGTGCAAACGGCACTCAGACATGATAAAGTAAAGGCAGAGCATTATGAACAACCTCTTTATGAGTCCATTTTATTCACTCTTGACAAATTGATTCATAAGCTATTACGACAGACGTTACAGAGGAGGATCCTGTCATGAAAATCGAACGGCTTAGTCAGGACAAGATACGGATTTTCTTGACGTTCGACGACTTGCTTGAACGGGGGATCCATAAGGATGATATGTGGCGGGAACCTCCGAAGCTTCATGAGCTTTTCTTGGAGATGATGGAACAGGCGTATACCGAGCTGGGCTTCGATGCCAGCGGTCCACTAGCGGTTGAGGTGTTGGCCATGCCCGCACAGGGAATGGTAATCATCATTACTCGCGGGAAAGTGAACGAACAGCGCGGTGCTGCAGAAGAGGAAGATGAGTTGGAAGATGACATATACGATATGGAAGTGACCATGGAGCAGACGGATGTGGTGATGTACGCATTCCGCGATTTCGAAGATGTCATTGCGGCAGCGGCACAGCTTCAATCTTCTGGCCTAAGCGAAGGCGGCGTGTTGTACGCCTACAAGGGAAAGTACATTCTGGCCATCGATCCTGCAGAGTTGGAGCAGAATCGTTTCCACGCCGTTATTGCCTTGCTGGCGGAATACGGAGAAGCGACTTCCGTTACATTTGCGGTTTTGGAGGAATACGGCAAGACGATTATGCCCGAAAATGCCATTCGCGAAATATGCAGTCATTTCCTTTCATAATTCCTGCCGAGTACGTATCATCCAGCATGAATTCCAAAACCTGAAGAGCATCCGTATCCGATTTCGGCGGGATGTTCTTTTTTCGTCTTGACAATGCAGGTTCCAGCATACGATGCAGAATAGGGCTGCTTTGCCATGCTCATACTTAAAGAAAACTATGGCCGAAGAACAGGATGGGATAATGATGAACGATGTATTGCATTCGACTCAGGTTGTGATCGAGCAAGCTCTGCGCAGACTCGGATACGGCGATGACATGATAGAACTGCTGAAGGAGCCCATTCGACTATTGACTGTACGAATTCCCGTACGCATGGATGATGGGACGACGAAAGTGTTTACCGGGTACCGTTCTCAGCATAATGATGCCGTTGGTCCCACTAAAGGAGGCGTCCGCTTCCATCCGGCTGTTACGGAGAAGGAAGTCAAGGCGCTGTCCATTTGGATGAGTCTCAAATGCGGAATTGCCGACTTGCCGTATGGCGGCGGTAAAGGGGGAGTCATTTGCGATCCTCGGAAAATGTCATTCCGCGAATTGGAACGGCTTAGCCGGGGTTATGTGCGAGCCGTCAGCCAGATTGTAGGACCAACCAAGGATATTCCAGCCCCTGATGTCATGACGAATTCTCAGATTATGGCCTGGATGTTGGATGAATACAGCCGGATTCGGGAATTCGATTCGCCTGGCTTTATTACGGGCAAGCCTATCGTGCTGGGAGGCTCCAAAGGCAGGGAGACTGCGACAGCGCGGGGCGTCGTCATCATGATTCACGAAGCATTGCGTCTCAAGGGGATTCCGCTGGAAGGCGCCAGGATCGTCATTCAAGGGTTCGGCAACGCGGGAAGCTACCTTGCCAAATTCTTGCATGAGAGCGGCGCAGCAGTAATTGGTATTTCGGATGTCAATGGAGCGTTGTATAATAAAGAAGGACTGGATATTCCGCATCTGCTTGATCGGCGCGATTCCTTTGGCAATGTCACCAATCTGTTTCCGAAGACGATCACGAACGAGGAGCTGCTCGAGCTGCCATGCGACGTGCTCGTACCGGCAGCGATCGAGAATCAGATTACGGAGGCGAACGCAGCCCGAATCGGCGCCTCCATCATCGTCGAAGCAGCCAACGGCCCAACGACGCTGGAGGCTACGCGGATTGTAACGGAAAGGGGCATTTTGCTTGTTCCGGACGTGTTGGCAAGCGCCGGCGGGGTAATTGTTTCCTACTTCGAGTGGGTCCAGAACAATCAAGGTTATTATTGGGATGAATCCGAGATCGACAACAAGCTTAAGCTGATGATGATTCGCGGATTTGAGAACGTATACGAAATCCACCAGACTCGCAAGGTCGATATGCGGCTCGCTGCTTATATGTCAGGCGTCCGGAAGATGGCGGAAGCGGTTCGTTTCCGCGGGTGGGTGTAAAGAAAGCAGGGAAGTCATGCTGTTATTCTCCATATTGGCTGCCGCGATCGCGCCGGGCATCTCTCTCCTTACGTACTTGTACCTGAGGGACAAATACGAGGCGGAACCGATTCATATTGTCGTACGGATGTTCGTACTCGGCGTGCTGGTCGTTGTGCCGATCATGGTGGTACAGCGTGGATTGGAAATTTGGCTGGGCAACGGGACGTTTGTTGCTTCATTTATCCATTCCGCAGCAGTCGAGGAATTTCTGAAGTGGTTCATCCTGTACCACGTCATCTATAATCATACCGAATTCGACGAGCCATACGATGGCATTCTGTACGCGGCATCCATCTCGCTTGGTTTCGCCACGCTGGAGAATGTATTGTACGCGATCTATACGCCGTCATCATTCGGATCGTTGCTGGCCCGTGCCATGCTGCCGGTGTCGGGACATGCTCTGTTTGGCGTCATGATGGGCTATTATTTGGGCAAAGCCAAATTTGCGGGAACCCGCAAGAAGATGAAATTATTTCTTTCCATCTCGTTCGCGCTGCCATTCCTGCTTCACGGGTTTTATGATCTCATCCTCATGTCCGTGGAGCAGAACTGGATTTGGGTCATTGTGCCGTTTATGATCGGGCTCTGGGCATGGGGCCTGCACAAGATGAATTCCGCCAACGCGAAGTCGCCGTTCAGGCTTGTCACCAGAGAAGAAGAGGTTAAATCCTGACAGACTTGTCCATACTGTTGCTAAATATGAAGCAGTTCAAAAGTTAGCAGGAGGAAGCAGGCATGGAAGCAAGAGTGAAAGTGACGATTCGCTGCAATGTATGCGGCGAGAAATTCGTATTGCGGGGAAGAAGGGACAAGGATTTCATCGATACGGGTTTTAAGCAATGCATCTGCAACAACGCCGACGATCTCGACATCGAAGAACATCCGGGGTTTTGAAACGTCGAGTAAGCTTCGGAGTGCTACTTCTTGATCAAAAGCGGTTTTATTAACAACCTTAAAATGAAAGTTAAAAAAATCGCTTTTCAGCACCGAGAAGATTGGATGAAGCTAGAAAGTGAGTACCGGAGCGTAGCAGAGCTACGTGAGGAACGGAAGTTTCGGCTGAATGAAATATTCGACGTCGATTAAGCTCCGGAGGATTACTTCGTGATCAAAAGCGGTTTTTTTAACAACCTTGCATAAAGCTTCTTTTGGTAATCCAAACTATGGACAAGTTTGGCTACCCGAAAGGAGCTTTTTGCATGTATCGAAGACTTAGTTCCATTATGTTCCCCTTTGTTACGATTTTATTGATCGGCGCGGTGTATTGGGGGTATCAGGAGCATCAGGAGAAAAATTCAATTCTAATCAAAGCGGAGAATCAATATCAGCGGGCGTTCCACAATCTCGCGTTCCATATGGACAAGCTCCATGAGCAGCTCGGCAATACGCTGGCTGTCAACTCTACTTCAATGGGGTATCATCGGAAAGGCTTGATCAACGCCTGGAGATTGACGAGCCAGGCACAGAATGAGATCAGCCAGTTGCCGCTATCCTATCTTCCGTTTACGGAAGCAGAGGATTTTCTGTCGCATATCTCGAACTTCGCTTATAAGACGGCAGTTCGCGACTTGACCAAAAATCCATTGACGGACGAGGAATTCAAAACGCTCAAAGCGCTATATGACAAATCGAATGAAATATCCAAAGATCTGGATCATATGCAGGCGGATGTGCTGACCAATAATTTGCGTTGGATGGACGTCGAGGTTGCCATTGCGGCCGATCAGGGAAGCGGCGCTAACGTAATCGTCGACGGTCTCAGGTCCATGAACGAGAAGGTCGGAGCTTATCCAGAGCTGAACTGGGGGCCTTCCGTAAGCCACATGTACGAGAAACGGACCATCAAGATGTTAGGCGGCGAGTTCGTTAAGCCCGAGGATGTGAAGCGCAAAGCTGCAAAGTTCATGAAGGTTGACGAGGCTTCAGTCGAGGTGAGCGAAAATGGGCAAGGCTCGGAGTATGCTTCGTTCTCTGCTGTAGCGAATTTCGATGATGCTGGTAAAAAAGTCCAAATGGATTTTACGCAAAAGGGCGGTCAACTGTTATGGCTGATGAAAAACCGCGAGCTTGGTGCCAAAGCGATCAACTTCGAGCAAGCGAAAGCTTCCGCTGACAAATTCCTCGATGAGTTCGGCTTCAAAGGGATGAAGGCGGTAAGTTATGATATGTATGGGAATTCCGGAAGCTTTACGTATGTTGGCGTTCAGAACGGAGTGTTGATCTATCCCGAGAAGGTGACGGTGAAAGTAGCGCTCGACAATGGAGAAACGATGGGGCTGCAAGCCAACGATTATGTATATGAGCATCATACCCGCGAGCTTCCAAGTCCCATTATGACCAAAGAAGAAGCTCGAAAAGCGATCAACCCCAACTTGAAAGTAAAAAGCGAGCAGTTGGCTTTGATCGAGAACGAGATGGGCGAGGAAGTATTGTGCTATGAGTATACCGGCGCCATTAACGGCTCCATGTACAAAATTTATATCAATGCTCTAAACGGGATAGAGGAAACGATCGAGCAAATGACCATGGAAGACGAAAAAACGACAAAATCGTAGGTCGAACGGCGCAAATTTTGTAATAATGAAAGTTCAAAAAGTTCGGTTTTCAGCACCGAGAAGATTAAATAAAGGTAGAAACTGAGTAGCGGAGCGTAGTGGAAGCTACAGCAACTGCAATGTTTCCGGAGGAAACATACTTCGAAAGCATACGCTTAGTTTCGCCTGAATTTAATATTCGATGTCGAGTAGGCTTCCTGGCATACTTCGTGATCAAAAGCGGACTTTTTGAACTACCTCTTATAGCTCCCTTTATATCGACATGCTATAATGGCTGATATATGGGAGGGAAACAATTTGTTGCCAAAAGTTAACGGGATGTTATACTATCAGATCGCTTCTTCCGATGAGGCGGAGGCTGCTCAGGAATACCGCTCTAGAATTGCCGACGAGGACGAGAGCGGGCTTCTGATCGAATATCCGCTTAATGAGAAGTCGGGACGGTTGAAGAGATTGTTCCTTGGGGACGAGATGTCGGTTTATTTCCTGTCGCCCGAGGGCGTAAAACATTTTTTTGACTCGCATGTCATCGGTTTCAAGGAAGACGGCGCAGTGAGATTAGTCAAAATTCTTCGTCCCGATCCGGATAAAATGACGAAGGTGCAACGCAGAAGCTTCCTTCGGGTTCCCGCGGAGCTGGAACTTGCGGTCAAGGTCGGCAGTCACGAGCGTTTCCTATGCAGGACGGACGATGTTGGCGGCGGGGGCATCTCCTTTGTATGCGACGGAAAGCGGGGATTGCAAAGCGAGAACGTACTGGAGTGCTGGCTGCTTGTGCCGTACAAAAATGGCATGATTGAACATGTCTCCTTTACAGCGGAGGTCATCAGGGTCAACGTGCTGGAATCCGGCCGTAAGCAGGTCATGATCAAGTATCTCAGCATCAGCGACTCCGAACGTCAAAAAATTATCCGTTTCTGCTTCGAGAAGCAGCTGGAATATCGGAATCGATGAATAATAGAGTGACTACGTGGGAACATATCCTTAACACATAAAGTTGGAGATGTTCCCATGACACTAAAAAAACAGGTTAACGCCGTAACCCCGAAGCGGCTCGTCAACTGGCTCGACGTAGTCAGCCGGAGGCTGATTAAAGTCATCGTAATCTTGCTTGTCGCCCTTCTTTTGGCTCAGCTGGCCATCCAAAACGACTACATTAGACTCGTCCTGTCAAGCGCAGATCGGTGGGAAGGAACCCGCCTGAACTAGCGCTTCTCTTTTGCATATCGAGGCATAGTGTGGTATAATTTTCACGTTCGCAGGCAATGCCTGCTTTTTCTTTGAACGCCGGCCTTGGCCGGACTCGGAGAGGAGAGGCCGTCCTGTTTCAAAGGAGGTAGACCGCAAGTGGCGCAGCAAGATGGCGACAGCGACCGCATTAATATTGCGATTGACGGGCCGGCAGGCGCGGGCAAGAGCACGGTTGCCAGGTTGGTCGCCGGGCAATTAGGGTATGTGTACATCGATACCGGCGCGATGTACCGGGCCGTAACGTACAGCGCGCAGCGCTTGGCGATTGCGGCGAACGAGCAAGAGCAGCTGGGCAAGCTGATGAAAGACATCCGAATTCGGCTGGAACCCGGCGAGAGCGGGCAATCCGTTTTTGTAGACGACGAAGAAGTGACGGATAAGATTCGTTCCCTGGATGTGACAAGGCAGGTTTCGCATTTCGCAGCCAGCGGAATCGTCAGGGAAGTGCTGGGCCGCATGCAGCGGGAACTTGCGGAACGCAAGGGAGTCGTCATGGATGGCCGGGATATCGGATCTCATGTATTGCCTAATGCCGAGCTGAAAATTTTCCTTACCGCATCGGTAAGGGAACGTGCGAGCCGCAGGCACAGGGAATTGAGCGGCGTTGATGTTGTACCGTTAGAGCAACTGGAAGCCGAGATCGCGGAGCGGGACAGGCTGGATGCCAGCCGCGAGATTGCACCATTGATCCAAGCCTCCGATGCTATCGAGCTGGACAGCAGCGGAATGACGATCGACGAAGTTGTTGCAACCATCGTACGATTGAGCAGAACCAAATTGGCGGAGGCGAAGTAAACTATGTTATACCTCTTATTCCGCTTTTTGCTCCGAGTGCTGTATCGGCTGTTGTTCCGGTTGGAAGCCAGGGGATTGCATCATATCCCGAAGGATGGCCCCGTCATTCTCGCATCCAATCATATCAGCAATCTGGACCCGCCTACAATCGGCGTATTGGTGCCGCGCAAGGTTAACTTCATGGCGAAGGAAGAATTGTTTAAGGTGCCTGTGTTCGGACCCTTAATCCGTGCGTTCGGTGCTTTCCCGGTAAAACGCGGAGGCGTCAGCAAGGATGCAATCAAGTCGGCCATTACCTTGCTTAAGGAAGGCAACGTCCTCGGGATATTTCCGGAGGGATCGCGCAAGACGCCTGGCGCAGCAAAAAAAGGCGCGGCAATGATTGCCGTTCGAAGCGGGGCGACCATCGTTCCGGTTGCAATCGTTGGAGGCTATCGATTATTTCGCAAGACAAGGGTCTGTTACGGAGAGCCGCTTGATCTTACAGCTATCATTCACGAATCATCTCCGGATATGCTCGAGCAGGTAACGGATGCTGTCATGGAACGCATCGGCCAGCTCGCAGCACAGAATCGTTAAGATGTTTTAAATGCCGGTTGCCTGAGAGATCGGCGCCGGGTTTAAATAAAGTTGGGGTTAGAACTGAGGAGGTTATTTCAATGTCAGAAGAGATCAATGTGCAAGAAACCGTTGCGGAGGAAGTGAGCCAGGACGCAATGGATAATTTCGTTTCTTTGAAGAAAGGCGACTCCGTCAAGGGTACAATCGTCAAAATCGAAGATAACCAAGCTTACGTAAGCCTTGGATATAAATATGACGGTGTTATTCCGCTTCGCGAACTTTCTTCCGTACAACTTGAGAACGCAGGCGATGCGGTTCAAGTCGGTCAAGAAGTTGAACTGAAAGTCGTAAGCATCGACGACAACAAAGAAAGCCTTGTGTTGTCCAAGAAACTTGTGGATTCCGCTAAGGGCTGGGAAGAGATCCAAGCACGTTTCGAGAGCGGCGAGATCTTCGAAGTAACAGTTGCCGACGTGGTTAAAGGCGGACTTGTTGCGGACGTTGGCGTTCGCGGATTTATTCCTGCATCCATGGTTGAGCGTCACTTCGTCGAAGACTTCAGCGACTACAAAGGTCGTACGCTTCGCGTTAAAGTGAAGGAACTGGATCTTGAAAACAAAAAAGTGATTTTGTCCCAGAAGGAAGTATTGGACGCGGAATTCGAACAAAACAAACTGCAAATCATGAACAACCTTGAAGTGGGCCAAGAGCTTGAGGGTACGGTTCAACGCCTGACTCCGTTCGGCGCATTTGTAGATATCGGCGGCATCGACGGTCTTGTTCACGTATCCGAGCTGTCATGGCAGCATGTCGCTCATCCTAAGGATGTTGTATCCGAAGGACAATCGGTACGAGTCAAAGTACTTAAAGTAGATCCGTCCGCAGGCAAAATCAGCCTCAGCATCAAAGCGGCTCAACCAGGTCCTTGGGATTCCGCTGCAGGCCAATTCAACATTGGCGATATTGTAACGGGTACGGTTCGCCGTATCGTAACATTCGGCGCATTCGTTGAGATTGCTCCGGGCGTAGAAGGTCTGGTTCATATTTCCCAGATCGCTCACCGCCATGTTGCGACACCATTCGAGGTTCTTAAGGAAGGCCAAGAAGTGAAGGCGAAGGTTCTTGACTTCAATCCTGCCGAGAAGCGCGTATCCCTGAGCATCAAAGAAACGGAAGAGGCTCCTGAACAATCAGAAGCAGCTCCAAGACAAGATCGTGATCGCGGACCGCGCGCACCTCGTGCTCCTAAGATGGAAGAGATCAACAATCCTAACGTCAGCCTTAATAGCTCCAGCATGAGCTACTCCCTGGGCGAGCGCTTCGGCGACAAACTCAGCAAACTTAAGTAAAAATTGCGGCGTCATTTCAGTTCAATGACTTACCACTAGAAGAGGCTATTCCCGTTGCAAACGGGAATAGCCTCTTTGCTTTAGGTCATAATAGGGAATATAAGAGGTGAGAACTTATGATTCCCGGTTATGTTACCATCTGGTTAAGCGTAATCATCGTTATTTTATTTGCGACAGGGTGGAAGCCTTACTTGGCGCCTAGACTAGGAACGTTAGGTGTTATTGTGCTGGGGATAGCGGTTGCGATTGCCGCTTATACGGGGTACTGGTGGTCCCCATTTCCGGAGTCATTGCCTACGGTGCGAATTCATGTCATCATCGCTGTTTTGTTAGCAGGGAGTCTGCTAGCGCTGGCGAATAACGCCAATAAAGGACAGAGAAGTTATTTGATGTTGTGCGCACTCATGTTGTCGATTATTTGGGGTAGCATTCGAAGCCTGTACACGCATGATCCCGTATTGTACTGGCTGGAGCCGGCCTGGAATGCTTCGCTATTTTGCGGCTTGTTGTGCCCATTGTTCACACTCAATATCCGATATCAATGCGGAGCATTGTTATGGGGAAGCGTTCTGGGCGAAATCATATGCGCTTGGCTGGATCACGGAGTTTATAAGGCGGCTGTTGGTTCTATCCAATGGTGGGATTCATTGAGCATTGCCGCATCCGCAGCCTTTGGATGCTCGCTTGCTGTTTATGGCGTTAAGCGATCGGCAGCCATTATGGTCCGGACGATGAGCAGGCCGGGTAAAGGAGGAGAGTAAAGGCATGCTTTACTATATGGAACAGAATCGCCATTTAACGGGTGTGCTGTTGGGTATCGCATTCGGCATTATCGCCAGATTACTTATGCTGAAGACGGATTATCGGCAATACCCCACTTACCCTCACGGCAGAATTATCCATATCTCCTTAGGGGTAATCGCTGCAGCGCTTGGAGCGGTTGCTGTCCCGGCATTGTTTAACAAGGATTATACGGCGATCACTTTCCTGACGCTTGCTGCACAGCAATTTCGGGATGTCCGCAAGATGGAACGTGAGACGCTAACGAAGATCGATAGTATGGAGCTGGTCAGCAGAGGTTCTACTTATATAGAAGGAATAGCCATGGTTTTTGAAGGACGCAATTATTTGGTCATTATGTCGGCTCTCGTCACCAGCTTGTTCGCGATCTTGCTTAGTTTCTGGTATGGATTAGGAGCCGGAGTCCTGTCGCTTATCATTGTTATGAAACTGAAGTCGGGCCGCTCGATAGATCATATAGCAGGGGTCAAGATCGCTGCGGTTAAAATGGATGGTCCGGATCTCTTTGTGGACGATATCTACATCATGAATGTAGGCTTGAAGGAAAATCAGCAGATTATCGCGGAGCGGGGTATCGGATTTGTGCTGACGCCACGTAATCCCAACGCCAAGGTCACGTTGACCAATCTCGGCCAAAGACAAGCCATTCTGTATGATCTGGCGACTATACTAGGCGTCTACCGGGATGACGGTGAGCCGGCCCTCATTCCCATGGCGAAGCTGGATATGAAGGACGGCAGACTGGCGGTATTCCTCATCCCGCAAGATCGAGAGCGGGGCAAAGGTGTCGAGATCATTAAACGAGTGCCAATTATGGAATCGGCAGTACGCATGCCGACGGAAGCGCAAGTCAACCAGTTGGAGGGTGATTCCCATAGCTGAGATTATAGCCGTAGTATCGGTCAGAAGCGATGCCGTGGCGGGCGGAGCGCCGATCTTTATTGCACGGGATGAGACGGAACTGCAGGCAACGTCCTTTTTGCTGGAAAAAATTTTGGATGCGAGCGCACATGATTTAAAAAACGGCTCCATCATCCTGGTGAACCATCGGTAATATGAAATGTTAGCCAAGAGCGTACTTTTTTGCTATGATGAGTAACGTGAGAATTTTGACTTGTGAAACGATGCTTACGAAGTAAGTTTGCTTCGCAAACTTTTAAGGAGTTGAAAACCTACTATGGCTAGACCCGTTATTGCCATCGTCGGACGACCGAATGTGGGGAAGTCGACCATATTCAACAGAGTCATCGGCGATCGGCTGGCAATTGTTGAGGACAAGCCGGGAGTAACCCGCGACCGTCTGTACGGCACGGGAGAATGGAACGGCAAGCCGTTCAGCATTGTGGACACCGGCGGCATCGAGATAGATGGCGAAGACGAAATTATGAAGTCCGTCCGCATGCAGGCCGAGCTGGCTATCGAGGAAGCGGACGTTATTATTTTCATGGTGGATGCCAAGACCGGTCTTACACATTCGGACGAAGAGGTCTCGCAGATGCTGTTCCGTTCGCGCAAGCCCGTCGTTGTTGCCGTTAACAAGGTGGACAACGAAAATCGGATGGATGACGTTTACGAATTTTATGGTCTGGGCTTCGGTCAACCGATTGCGATTTCCGGTTCGCATGGCATCGGAATCGGCGATCTGCTGGATGCGGCAACAGATCTGCTCCCCGAGCTGGAAGACGACGGCTACGATGAGGATGTAATACGAGTGGCGTTGATCGGACGTCCTAACGTCGGCAAGTCCTCGCTAGTCAATGCGCTTCTCGGGGAAGACCGCGTTATCGTCAGCAACGTGGCGGGTACGACCCGCGACGCCATCGATACGCCGTTTGAGCATGATGGCCAGCGTTACGTGCTGATCGATACGGCAGGCATGCGCAAGCGCGGCAAGGTGTACGAATCCACGGAGAAGTATAGCGTAATGCGCGCGATGAAAGCTATTGAGCGAGCGGATGTGGTGCTCGTGCTTATCAATGGAGAAGAAGGCATTATCGAGCAGGACAAGCATATTGCCGGCTATGCTCATGAGGCAGGCAAAGCCTCGGTATTTGTCGTAAACAAGTGGGATATCGTTGATAAAAGCGACAAGACGATGCAGCATTTCACGCAGAGCATTCGCGACCACTTCCTGTTTATGACATATGCACCGGTCGTTTTTCTGTCCGCACTGACGAAACAGCGTTTACATAAGCTTTTGCCGGTCGTTAATCATGTGTCGGAGCAGCATGCTCTTCGTATTCAGACGCATCTGCTTAACGATGTTGTTTCCGACGCGGTGGCGATTAATCCTCCGCCATCGGATAAGGGCAAGCGTTTGCGTATTAATTACGTGACGCAAGTATCGACGAAACCTCCGACGATCGTCTGTTTCGTTAACGATCCTGAGCTTATGCACTTTTCGTACGAGCGTTATCTGGAAAACAAGATTCGCGCAGCATTCGATTTCGAAGGAACGCCGGTGCGTATCTATACGCGTCGCAAATCCGACGAAGACTAGGGGAGAATGGAATCGGTGTTTGATATTATCGCGGTTGTACTTAGCTATTTGTTAGGTTCGGTATCATTTAGCATCGTTATCGCCAGGTTGGTCAAGGGAATCGACATCCGGCAGCACGGCAGCGGCAATGCCGGCGCGACCAATACGCTTCGCGTGCTGGGCAAAGGGCCTGGCATTCTAGTCTTCTTGCTCGACATTGCCAAAGGCATTGCGGCAATCGCCATCGGGTACGCGCTTAGCGATGGAGCCTGGACGCCCGTTCTATGCGGCCTTGCGGCCATTATCGGCCACAACTGGCCGATCTGGTTCCGCTTTAAAGGAGGCAAAGGGATTGCGACGGCAGTCGGCGTCATCGCGACGCTGGCGTTTTTCCCTGCGCTGTATGCCGGCATCGTGGCCATCGCCATCATAGCGATTACCCGCTACGTGTCGCTTGGCTCGCTTATTTTTGCGGCTCTGACGCCGCTGTTCATTATTTGGCTGGACTTTTCCTGGCCTCTGCTTGCAGGAGCGTTGGCGATTTGCGCATTCTCCTTCCTGCGTCATCGGACCAATATCGTAAAGCTGGCGCAAGGGACGGAGAACAAGCTTGGTGCTAAGAAGGAGGCTTGAAGGACATGACGATCAACGAGAGCTCATCAGGAGTGCGTAAAGCCGCTGTATTGGTTGCAGGAAGCTGGGGTACGGCGCTTGCGTCTGTGCTTGCTTCCAATGGATATCAGGTCAGCTTGTGGACTCGAAACGAGGAGCAGGCTAAAGAAATTAATGGTACTAGACGAAACGCCAAATATTTGTCTGATGCGGAGCTGCCTGTCGGTCTTACGGCAACAACCGACATGGAAACGGCGCTTGCGGGCGCGGAGCTTGCATTGTTTGTGGCTCCTTCCGGCGCGATGCGCCAGGTGGCTGGGCAAGCGTCTCCTTATCTAGGCAAGGACACGCTAATTGTTCATGCGACAAAAGGTTTCGAGACCGATACGCTAAAGAGGATGTCTTCCGTGCTGGCGGAGGAACTGGGACGTCCGCAGTCGTCGATCGTCGTCTTGTCCGGTCCGAGCCACGCAGAAGAAGTCATTCGAAAGCAGCCGACAACCGTCGTAGTCGCTTCAGAAGAGTCGGATAAGGCAGAGCGGGCTCAAGATGCGTTCATGAACAATTCATTCCGCGTCTATACGAACTCAGACGTTGTGGGAGTGGAGGTCGCCGGAGCAATCAAAAACATTATTGCTCTGGGAGCTGGACTGTCGGACGGACTCCGGTTCGGGGACAATGCAAAAGCCGCCCTTCTAACACGCGGCCTTGCGGAGATTGGAAGACTGGGCGCTGCAATGGGGGCCAATCCGCTGACATTCGCCGGCTTGGCAGGCGTTGGCGACCTGGTCGTAACCTGTACAAGCACGCATAGTCGTAATTGGCGCGCAGGCTCCATGCTTGCCGATGGTTCGCCGCTTGAGGATGTGCTACAAAGAATGGGCATGGTCGTCGAAGGCGTTCGCACGACACGGGCCGCTTACGAATTGTCCAAGCAATATCATGTGGAGATGCCTATTTCGACTCAGCTTTACGCGGTGTTATTCCAGGGCAAATCGCCTGAGGACGCCGTCGGCGAGCTGATGGGACGGCTAAAGACGCACGAGATCGAACCGCTTGCGTAGCTTGCCGCCTACACCACTTGTTATCCCCTCTCATATGATGTCATGAGCGCAACACATGAGGAGGGTGAAGTCATTGTCCAAAGGAATTCCCAAAGATGTGCTCGGCGCCATCAACAAAAAAACGGGCAAAAACATCTCGGAAAATGCGGTCAAAAAGCTGGCGAGCGGCGTAGATGCAAACACGCTCCAAAATGAAGCGGAGCTGCGCAAACTGGTAAAGCAAGTCGCCGACATGGCAAAAATCAAAGTGCCGGAATCGACCGTGAACGATATCGTGAAAGCCGTTAAAGCGAGCGGAATGAATCCGTCGAGCATGGAATCTTTAGTCAAGATGATGCTCAAAAAGTAGTGTGGGTCAAAGCCATGGAAGCTCCTGCGAGAGACGGTCTCTCGGGTCACAGGGGCCTTGCCATGGCTTTTTGTCTCATTTTTGTCAGAATTGCGGACAGGGTAACATGTGCGCCGACTTATGACGGGTGTTATAATGGATGAGGATGATATCGAAGCAGATTAGGAGAATGGTCATACAATGGATGCAATGACAAAGATGTGGGTGTCGTTTATCGGCATCGGCTTGATGGCGCTGGCAGCGTTCGTGATTACGTTTGCCCGGGTAAAGACCAAAGGCGTCGTAAAGCTTGTTCTGTCGATTGTCGCCTTTATATTGCTCGTATTCGGATTTATTTATGGTTTCTTTTCTATAATCTAGGGGCAATTACATAAGGAATGAAGAGTTGGCGGGAGAAAGGACGCGTAACGTAATGATTGAACTTAAGGGTAGAACGATAACGAAAGAAGTGGAAGCGGAATCCGGGCTGTCGTTGCTGGATCACGCGATGAAACACGGCGTTGACTTCAGTTTTTCTTGTACGCGGGGCACTTGCGCAAGATGCCGTTGCCTTGTTACGGAGGGATTGGAGTATCTTGAAGACGTCACCGACGAGGAGTGGGACCGGTTGGAGCCGCAGGAATTCGAGGAAGGATTCCGCTTGGGCTGCCAGGCCATTGTAAAGGATGGAGCCGGCCGGATCGCGGCCATGAACAAAACGTATTTCTGATATACAGAATTGACTAGTTCGAAGGATGTGCAGCTATGACGGAAAAGGCAGAAATCAAGAAGGCGCTGGCTGCCATTATCAGGCTTGCGGGAAACGAAAAGTGGGTCGTAGGGGGCAGTGCGGGGCTGTTGCTCAGAGGCCTGTCGCTGCCCGCCAAACCGCGTGACCTCGATCTGTATTGCGACGAAGAAGACAGCCAGGAGCTCCATGAACGGTTGCGGCCGTTCGCGGTCGACGAAGCGGCATACAGCGAAACGGCGATCTATCGATCCACACTCAGTCATTATGAACTGGAAGGCGTACGCGTGGAATTGGTCAGCGGATTTCATGTCTCGGCCTTTCAATGCTCTTATTGGACGGAAGTGCGGCAAGTGCTGATACCGAATGGTTTTCCCGTTATGGTGGAGGAAGGTCTCCCTGCCGCCGTAGTCGTTCCGCTAGCGCATGAGCTATGGTTCAACGCGTTGAGAGGACGGCCGGATCGTGTCAGGATGATTACCGAAGCCTATGCCGCTAACCCAACCCGGCATCAAGGGGCATTGGCCGTGATCGAGGACAGAAACACGTTTAGTCCGCTCGCGATCGGCGAGGTACATGGCTGGTTAGGTCAATCGGAAGCAGGTGAAGAGCAATGGATGCTGAAGTCGTCTTCTGGCCCAGCGGCAAGTCCGTTCGTGTAAGGCGAGGAACAAGCGTGCTGGATGCTTCCAAGCGCGCCGGCATAGCTATCGCGACCCGTTGCGGCGGCAAGGCTGCATGCTTTATGTGCAAGGTAACCGTCCGACCCGGCAGCGAGCTGCAGCCTATCGGCGACGTTGAGCGGCGCAAGCTGGCCGGGCTGGACGAAAAAGGAATTCGTCTGTCCTGCCAGACTAGGGTATCAGGCCGAGTGGAGGTCGATCTGCCGCTTGATCCGCTTAAAGCTGCTGTAGCAAGGCAATTGGCCAGACAGAAGGAATTAGAAGATGAGCTATGGTAGCAAGGAGGAGCATTTAACGATGGATACGGCAACAAAAGCCGCGCAAGCGATGCGCGGCAAACTTTGGATCCGCGCGGCGTTCGTTTGTTTGGCGACCGTGCTTGTCGCTCTGACTCTAAGCGGATGTATGTATCCCAAGGAGCGCTTGAAGGGGAAGGTGGCGCCCAAAGAAGCCATTCGCAACGTGCAGGGTGCCATTGATCAGTATTATGACGAGCTGCAACTGCTTCCTATCAAGAACAGCTCCCAGTCGGTACCCGTCTACGAAAAATATTTGATCGACTTCGGCAAGCTGCAAGCAAAAGGATACATAAGCGACGTTCCCGCCGCTTCGTTCGAAGGCGGAGGACATTATTATTTTCTGATTCTCGATGAAGAGACGGAACCGCGCGTAAAGCTGATGGATATCGTCACGTCGCAGCGAATCAACGACATTCAGAACTGGGTGAATGCGTACATAAAAGAGAATACCGCCGTGCCTAAGGGCGATTCTATCTATCCCGGGTTCTATGAGATCGATTACGGCAAGCTGAAGCAAAAGGAGCCGATCATTACGAGCGTGTACTCCGGTACAACCCAGAGGGCGATCGTGGATGAAGACGGCACCGTATTTACGGATTACGGCATTGATATTATGCAGCTTTTGGAGAGGAACGGCGAAGCTTCCTACGAAGAAAACATAGATTTGAGAACGCTGCTTGTGGATTCTTCGGATTATGTTCCCGTCAAATCGCCAGCTTACAAGCTTGTTGAAGGCGAGCCTGTCGCTATTCAGCCTTAACCGCTTTACATCAATTCCCTTGCGGGCTTATGCCTGCGAGGGAATTTTTTTTGCATGCCGCCGCTGCCTTCCGTCATAGTTTTCTTACATGGTTCATATATTTCAATCTTGGATAGGATGTTCTCGCATTTGGAAGGGAAGCTGGTGCAGGCAACAACGGGAAAAAAGATTTCGTAGAAGGAAAACGGCATAATTGGACAGTCCCAACATAAGATGTTAATAGTCCGAAAGCATGTACGAGTTGCGTCGCTGGCCTGCCCTCTTGTCCGGTGGAAGGCGGCGAACCGGAAAATCAATTGGGAGGGGATATTCAGTGGAGAAAGTAGACATTTTCAAGGACATAGCCGAACGTACCGGCGGGGATATTTACCTCGGTGTGGTAGGCGCGGTCCGGACGGGCAAATCAACCTTCATTAAGCGGTTCATGGAGACGGTCGTGCTTCCCAACATCGTGAACGAATCGGACCGTATTCGGGCCGTCGACGAACTGCCGCAAAGCGCCGCGGGCAAAACGATCATGACGACAGAGCCAAAATTCGTGCCGAATCAGGCCGTGCAGCTCAAGGTCGCAGAAGGGCTCGACGTAAACGTCAGGCTTGTCGATTGCGTCGGCTATGCTGTGGAAGGCGCAAAAGGATATGAGGACGAGAACGGTCCTCGCATGATTACAACACCTTGGTTCGAGGAGCCGATCCCGTTCCAGGAAGCTGCCGAGATCGGTACGCGGAAGGTCATTCAGGAACATTCCACGCTAGGTGTCGTTGTTACAACGGACGGTTCCATCGCGGAAATTCCGAGAAACTCTTACGTCGTCGCCGAGGAGCGCGTTATTGAGGAGTTAAAAGAGGTCGGCAAGCCTTTCGTGCTGATTATTAACTCTACAAGACCAAAGTCGGATGAGACGCAGCAGCTTCGAAGCGAGCTGCAAGCTAAATACGACATTCCCGTTATGGCTTTAAGCGTGGCCACGATGGGCGAAGAGGAAGGCATGGCCGTCCTGCGCGAGGTGCTCTACGAGTTCCCCGTGCATGAAGTGAACGTCAATCTGCCAAGCTGGGTCATGGTGCTCAACGACAATCACTGGCTTCGCAGCAACTACGAGAATTCCGTAAGGGACACGGTAAAGGATATTCGCAGGCTGAGGGACGTGGAGCGCGTTGTCGCGCAGTTCATGGATTACGACTTTATCGCGCGAGCCGGCCTCAGCGGCATGAACATGGGCCAAGGGGTCGCGGAGATCGATTTGTATGCCCCGGATGAGTTGTACGACCGCATTCTCATGGAGGTTGTCGGCGTCGAAATTCGCGGCAAGGATCACCTGCTGCAGCTTATGCAGGACTTCTCGCATGCGAAACGGGAATACGACCGCTTTGCGGAAGCGCTGGAGATGGTTAAAACGACGGGGTACGGCATCGCAGCGCCGTCGCTGGCGGAGATGGCGCTCGACGAGCCGGAGCTCATTCGCCAAGGGTCGAGATTCGGGGTGAGACTCAAAGCGACTGCGCCTTCGATCCATATGATCCGCGTCGATGTAGAGTCCGAGTTCGCGCCGATCATCGGCACGGAGAAGCAGAGCGAAGAGCTTGTCCGCTACTTGATGCAAGACTTCGAAAACGATCCGATCAAAATATGGGAGTCCGATATTTTCGGCCGTTCGCTGCACTCCATCGTCAGAGAAGGCATTCAGGGCAAAATCGCCCTTATGCCGGATAATGCCCGCTACAAGCTGCAGGAAACGCTGGGCCGCATTATTAACGAAGGCTCGGGCGGCTTGATCGCGATCATCCTGTAATCACGCGACTGGAACGTAAGCAGAGCTCTCTCTCAAGCTGTATAAGCTTGAAAGAGGGCTCTTTTTGCATAAAAGACCCATGATTTTCGTCTTTTTTGGATGAGGAAGATGAGAATTGTCTCGGAATAGGCTTTAAACGGGTTTACCCACTTGAAATTGTGTTTCCGCTGTATTACTATAGGTTTGTTCGGTCAAAAGGTATATATTTGAAGTTTTCGGTGAATAAGAGGGATAAGAAGTTTTTATATACCTAAGGAGGTGAAGAGATGAATAAAACAGATTTGATCGCTAAAGTAGCAGAATTGTCCGACCTGTCCAAAAAGGATGCGACGAAAGCGGTTGACGCCGTGTTCGAAGCGATTTCCGATGCTCTCCAAAGCGGTGACAAGGTGCAACTCGTCGGCTTCGGTAACTTTGAGGTTCGCGAACGCCAGGCCCGTAAAGGCCGCAACCCGCAAACGGGCGAAGAGATCGATATTGCCGCCAGCAAAATGCCGGCTTTCAAACCGGGCAAATCGCTCAAGGATCTTGTATCCAATTAATGTTTCAGCAATACGGAACGCTCGAACGGATCGTTTGAGCGTTTTTTTATTGAAATTATTGGAGTGTAACGGGAAAGGCGGAGGGGATCATCATGGAGCAACCGACAGTTGGGGAATACATAGTTGTGAAGGCGAAGGACCAAGGCGTGCAGGTCATCGGACTGACGCGTGGCCAGGATACGAAGTTTCACCACACGGAGAAGCTGGATCGCAACGAAGTGCTAATCTGCCAATTTACCGATCATACCTCGGCAATCAAGATCCGGGGAAAGGCGACCGTAATGACCAAATACGGCACGGTCGAAACCGATTCCTAAGGCGGCGATGACTCGCCGCAGCATAACACGTTAGACTGGAAGAATCGCAGCGCCTACAGTGCCTCGGTTCTTTTTTTTGCCTGGAAACAGAGATCGTCACGCAGAGTCGAATATTACATCCTTCATGCTCGTACAATGGAGAGGAGAAGCATATGCGTATGGTCTCTTTCTTGCATGTGCAGACTGGGTAGAACAGGAAGATCCTCTCTGGAAGGTGGATGAAGATGCAGAGGTTGAACGGATGGCTGACGGCAGCCCTTGCGACACTGCTTATTACGCTAGCGATGACCGTAGTAATGGGCTGGTTCGATGGAGGAGCTCGCGCCAAAGGCGAAGTGGCGGTCATGCGCCAAGAACAAAACAACAGACTGACGAATGTAAATCTGGTCGATATTTTGGCGGAAGTGCCCTTGCGGGAGAAGCTGGGACATGTGGAATGGAACGGGAACGTACTGACGCTGGAGCTGATTGTGTCTCCCGGGAAGAACCGTCCGCAATCCCTGTTTTCGGATGTCGGGAAGCTGACCGGGCTTGCGTTCAGAGAAGTAACCAATATTGAACGACTCCTCGTCAGGATCTCCGAACGAGGGGAAGAACGCAAGACATTGCTGGCGGCAATTGACTTGCGCAGAAGCGATGCTTGGCTGGAAGACGAGCTGCAATCCATGGCGTATGCCGATCCCGTGCACGACGAAGTATGGCGTCAGCGGCTCAGACTTAGCTTTACGCGAGCATGGGAGACGCGCTTCGGATCCGTCAGCGGTTTCTCGGCCGATGCGCTGCCAACACCTGCCGAAGCAGGCGAGCCGGAGGATGTTGCAAATTGATGAACGCTGTGTGCGCATAATGTGATCTTTGGTGCAAGTTGTGCTATAATAGCGTGAGATTATTGAGCGGCAATTCTGCTACACTTGTCCGGAGGCTTCGATCTATGGCGAAATACCGTATTTCTGAACTAACATCAAGCTACATCAATTATGATATGATACAAGCACATACGGATCTGCCGCCGCCCGCCGAGCCTCGGCTGCGGCTTCTTTATGCCGTTCTGAACGAAGAGAATGACAGCCGCGAGCATAGCGAGCTGTACACGACGGTCGTATCCCTTGTTCAGATGGGGATGGACACGCATGACCTGATCGATACGGACACGCGCAGAAAAACGGAGAAAGAGATGCGCTCCAGGCAGCTGAAGGTACTGGCGGGCGATTACTTCAGCGCGAGGTTCTATCAGCTTCTGGCGAAGGCAGGTCAGATCGGGATGATTACAAAGCTGAGCGATGCCGTCTGTGAGGTCAATCGCTTGAAGGTCAATTTATATTCCCGCATGCGCGGCATGAGGCTGGGCGCCGACGATTATTTTGGCTACGCCGTGCAGCTCAAAAGCGAGCTGTTCGGCCACTTCGCCAGCTTGCTGGAAGGTTCTCTGTCGCGAGTATGGCCGGAGTTGCTGAGCGGCATCTCGCGCTGCGAGGTAGCGATCGAAGAGCTGGAGCGCAGCGAAGACGCCAACCGCTTCGACAGAAGCTGGGCGTATTGGCATCTACTCCAGGTAGGCAACGAGGAAGAACGTCATCGGCTTGCCGATGGTGTATATGAGCAGGATTACATTGCTACGCTTTTACACAAGTATGATGTTCGCAAGCATCTTGCCGCGAAGCTGGGGAGCGGCCTGATCGCTCTGAAAACAGCGATCGGCAGGCTGGAGTCGGACAAGCTGATACGAGAGTTGACGGCAATCGCTAACGGACTTACGAATAACACTGGCGGTTACATGCCGGCACTTAACGAGATGAGGTGATCACGTGGATACGAATTCTTCTAAAAGTCACGTTCACGCCTTGTTCGAGACGATCGCACCGAAATACGATTTCATGAACGATGTAATCAGCTTTCGCCGGCATAAAGCCTGGCGCAGGTTCACCATGAAGAAGATGAACGTGCAGCGCGGACAAAGCGCGATTGATATTTGCTGCGGTACATGCGATTGGACGATTGATCTGGCGGGCGCAAGCGGCCATGGCAACATCGTAGGTCTTGATTTCAGCCAAAATATGCTGGATGTCGGCGCCGAGAAGATCAAAAAACTTCAATTGCAGGATACGATCAAGCTTGTTAAGGGCAACGCGATGGAGCTCCCGTTCCCCGACAATTCCTTCGACTACGCGACGATTGGCTTCGGCCTTCGGAATGTGCCCGATTATTTGCAGGTGCTCAAGGAGATGCGTCGCGTCGTCAAACCGGGCGGCCTGGTCGTTTGTCTGGAGATGTCGAAGCCGACTTGGCAGCCTTTTAAAGGCATTTATTATCTTTATTTCGAGAAAATCATGCCGCTTTTCGGCAAGCTGTTGGCCGGCAAACACAAAGAATATCAGTGGCTTCCCCATTCTCTTAAGCAATTCCCGGATTCCAAGGGCCTGACTGCGCTTTATGAGCAAGCCGGATTGAAGAGGACAAAGGTTGATTTGTTCTTCGGCGGAGTTGCCGCGCTGCATATCGGAACGAAGGGAACTGATTAGGGGTCATGATTCGCAAACTGCGCATAATTTTGGAAATGATTAAATTCGAGCATACGGTGTTCGCGTTGCCGTTCGCGTTCCTTGGGGCTATTTTGGGATCAGTCGCCATGAACGGCCACCTCCCGTCCTGGAGCGAGATCGGCTGGGTAACGCTTGCTATGTTCGGAGCAAGAAGCGCCGCGATGAGCCTGAACCGGGTCATCGACGCCGCCATCGACAAAAAAAATCCTCGCACGAGCAACCGCGCGATTCCGGCGGGTCTGCTGAAGTCGGTTGAGGTCGTGGCGTTCGTTATCGTCTCGTTCGCATTGTTGTTTATCGCGGCTTACAATCTGGAGCCAATCGCGATGAAGCTGATGCCAATCGCCGTCTTTTTCCTTGTTATCTATTCTTATACCAAACGTTTTACTTGGTTGTGCCATATTGTGCTGGGCTTGACCATCGCATTGTCCCCGCTGGGGGGCTGGGTAGCCGTTACGGGAGAGTTCTCGGCATCGGCGTGGCTCTTGTACGGCACCGTGGCGCTGTGGATCGCCGGGTTCGATATTATCTATGCGACGCAAGATTTCGAATACGATAGGGGAGAGGGGATCCATTCCATTCCGGCTCGCTTCGGCATTGCCGGCGCGTTATGGATTGCCCGCGGTCTCCACGTCGTTACTGCGATCGGCTTTATCCTGCTGTTCGTCAGCACGCAGCTCAGTTGGCTCTATCTGTTTGGCGCGCTCTTGTCCGTAACGCTGTTATTCTACCAGCATTACATGGTTCGACCGCATGACTTGTCCCGCGTACAGACAGCATTCTTTGGCATGAACGGCACGCTAAGCGTTGTGCTGTTCGCATTTGCCTTTATCGATTTGGTGGTGTTCGGCTAATGGAGAAGGGCAAAGGTTCAAGCAAAGCTGCCATGCGGCGCCGGCGCTGGGTAGTTGGCTTTACCGGCGCCAGCGGCGCCATCTACGGCATTCGATTAATCGAAGAGCTTCTGGCAAATGAGTACGAGGTTCATCTGGTCATTACGGAAGCGGGCTGGCGGGTGCTCAAGGAAGAGTTGGGCTGGGAAGCCAGCAAGCGAACTGCCGCATTGGAACGTCGGTTCGGCGAGTGGCTGAGCCAGGGTCGGCTCGTGTTTTATCCCAACGCCGACATCGGCGCGGCGATCGCCAGCGGATCGTTCCGGGTGGAGGGCATGCTGATCATGCCATGCTCCATGGGAACGCTGTCCTCCATTGCGCATGGCATCTCGGACGATCTTATGACACGCGCTGCAGACGTGATGCTTAAGGAAGGACGCAAGCTGCTGCTTGTGCCGCGGGAGACGCCTCTGCATGCGATCCATTTGGAGAACATGTTAACGTTGGCACGGCTGGGCGTTACGATCGTGCCGGCGATGCCGGCCTTTTATTACAAGCCGCAATCGATGGAAGAGATGATTGATTTCCTCGTCGGCAAGGTACTGGACAACATAGACATCGATCATGATTTGTACAGAAGATGGGGAGATGAACACCATGACACTGGGACGCCGGATCGCCGTCGGGAGGATTGATTACGCGAACGCATGGCCTTTGTTCGACGGGTTGGCTGAGCAGAGCAGAGACTTGTCTTACGAGCTGGTCTCGAGAGT
>NZ_BDQX01000458.1:114283-141910 GCF_003112455.1 Paenibacillus agaridevorans | reverse complement strand
CTCGGTAGGCCGGGTCCATTCCATCCTGCTGTTCCTGAAGCAGCCGATCGAAGAGAAACGGCCGACAAGCATAGCCGTTACGACGACCTCGGCGACATCCGTTAACTTGCTCCGCATCATTATGACGATGAGATACGGCTGCGAACCCGAATACTTGCCTGCGGAGCCGGATTTGGACACCATGCTGGAGACGGCCGATGCGGCGCTTCTGATCGGAGATCCAGCCATTCGCGCTTCTCGTAACTGTCAGGGCATGCAGGTGTTGGATCTCGGACAATTGTGGAATGAGTGGACAGGTCTTGGCATGACCTATGCAGTTGTTGCCGCGAGACGGCAAGCGATAGAAGCCGCCGGCGAAGAGGTGTATGCGTTATACCGCGCGATGCTTCGGACCAGAGAGGCGAATGTGGCCAATCCCGGGCATTTGGTCGAGAAGGCATGCGCGCAGCTAGGAGGGGACGAGTCCTACTGGCGTATCTACTTCCAGGCATTGCGCTACGATTTCGACGAGAGGCTGCAGAGAGGACTTCAGTTGTACTTCCGATACGCGACTGAACTTGGTCTGTTGCCGGGAGAAGTCAGCTTAACTTTTCTAGAAGATCAAATCCCCCAAAAGGTGAATGAATGAAACTATTAGAATTGTATGCAAAGATGAAAGGCGATCTGAATCAGATCGAGCAGGAGTTGGAGCGCAGCGTATCGGATGACCACGCCCTTCTGTCGGAATCTTCGACCCATCTGCTCAAAGCCGGCGGCAAAAGGATTCGTCCAGTATTCGTATTGCTGTCCGGCAAATTCGGTGAGTACAAGCTGGATGTCATTAAACAAATCGCCGTGCCGCTTGAGCTGATCCATATGGCATCTTTAGTCCATGACGATGTCATCGATGATGCGGAGACGCGCAGAGGGCAGCCCACGGTCAAGGCGAAGTGGGATAACCGTATTGCGATGTATACCGGTGACTACATACACGGGAAGGCGCTCTCCATTGCGACGAGGCTGCCGAACCCTATTATTCACCAGGTGCTGTCCAAAGCGCTTGTCGAGATGTGTATCGGCGAGATGGAGCAGATCCGCGACTTCTTCAACACGGATCAATCCATTCGCAATTACCTGCTCCGTATCAGGCGGAAGACGGCCTTGCTAATTGCGATTAGCTGCGAGCTGGGGGCAATTGCGGCAGGAGCCGAGCGGCAAGTCTCGAATGCGCTTTACCGGTTCGGCTACAACGTCGGGATGGCGTTTCAGATTCGCGATGATCTGCTTGACCTATACGGCACAGAGAAGCAGATCGGCAAACCGCCGGGCTCTGATATGAGACAGGGCAACATTACGCTGCCCGTTATACTGGCGTTGCGCGACGAACGCATTCGCGAGCCGTTGCTCGGCGAGATCGCCTCGATCCGCTCGCGAGAGGGCAGAGGGGATGCCAGACGAGCCATCGAGCTTATCCGCGGAAGCAAAGGCGGCGATCTTGCCGACGCCATGGCGAATCGATATATTGCAAAGTCTTTGCAAGCTTTAGAAGGATTGCCGAACATTACGGCGAAAAAGAATTTAATCGACATTGCGCATTTTGTCGGGAAACGCAATTATTAAACCGAACGACGAATCGCGAACAACCGAGTTTGAACAACCAATTAAACGAGCTTGAAGGAAGAAAGGAATGGTAGCAGATGGAACAAACGTTTCTCATGATAAAACCCGATGGCGTGCAGCGCGGCTTGATCGGTGAAATCGTCGGGCGCTTTGAGAGAAAGGGACTGCAGCTTACCGCTGCCAAATTCATGCTCGTTTCCCGCGAGTTGGCGGAAATACATTATGCGGAGCATCATGGCAAGCCGTTTTACGAACCGCTTCTCGAATTTATTACTTCCGGTCCAGTATTCGCCATGGTATGGAGCGGCGATAATGTTGTTGCGCTGACCCGTGCCATGATTGGCAAAACAAATGCAATCGATGCGGCGCCTGGCACGATCCGATCGGATTTTTCCGTACATACCAACTTGAATCTGATTCATGGATCCGATTCCCCGGAAAGCGCGACGCGGGAAATCTCCAACTTCTTCCGGCCTGAGGAGCTCGTAAGCTTCGAGCACCATATTCAAGCCTGGATTTGATAATTACCTTTACATCATTGGGAGGCTCCCATGTCCGAAGATCCAGACTTCACGCAATTTATATCCCAGATCAAGCGCAAAACCGCTATTGATCTGTCCCAGTATAAGGAAGCCCAGATGAAACGCCGGCTGACGACGCTTCGAATGAAGCACGGCTTCGCCACTTTCGGGGACTATTATTCAGCCATTGAAGGCAACCGGGCCTTGCTTAATGAATTTCTGGACCGAATGACGATCAACGTATCGGAATTCTGGCGTAATCCGCAGCGCTGGGAAGTGCTGCAAAAAGTTTTTTTGCCGGAGATCGCGTCAGCCAGCCTGCGTCCGCGAATATGGAGCGCAGCTTGCTCTACCGGCGAGGAGCCCTATACGATCGCGATGATCCTTTCCGAGATGGGTTTGCTTGACCGGACGACGCTGCTTGCTACGGATCTCGATATGGGCGTGTTGCAGAAGGCGCAGGAAGGCATTTATCTGGAACGATCGCTTCGGGATGTGCCGAAGACCAGCAGGAACAAATATTTCAAGACTTCGGAAGGCGCATATGCGGTCTCCGAAGTGCTCAAGAAGGCTGTAACGTTCAAACAGGGCAATTTGCTTTACGACAAGTTCGAATCCGGCTTCGACCTCATCGTTTGCCGCAACGTCATGATCTATTTTACCGAAGAAGCCAAACATCAGTTATATCATAAATTCGCGGGAGCGCTTAAGCCTGGCGGCATTCTGTTCGTGGGCAGCACGGAGCAAATCTTTTCGCCTGCGCAGTACGGATTCGAGACGGCGGATACCTTTTTCTATCGTCGCACGTAACGGAGGGTATACGAGCTTCCAACTTCTCCTATACTAGGTGATAAGGATATCTCCTTGGAGGGTGAACGTGGATGGACAAGCGTATAGTAATTGCCGCATATAGACGCGGAATTATTACGATACAGGAATGCGCGCAAATAATCGGCGTCGACAGCAAGCAGATCAATCGTCTGGTAGACGAGTCGATCCTGCCTGCTCCCGAAAGGCCGCGACTAGAGGGACGTTCTGTCTGAATAACGGCAGTTGTCCGAACCATATAATCGGAAGCCGCTCTTTCTCAAGTGGGAAGGGCGGTTTTTGTATGTTCCGCATATAGCAGGCAAGACCGAATAACGCCGAACATAATCACCACTATTGTACAAAAATGTAATTTAATCCACAGACGCTTTGACGCGTCAATGGAATAGGCTGTGATTTCTTGTCAAACCTACACCTCTGTACTATAATGAGCAAAGATGTTAAGGGAGAAGACAGCGGGCGCAGTCGGGCCTAGCGCTGAAGGAGGAGCTTTAGCTTGAGTTTACGTTATTTGACAGCAGGAGAAACCCACGGTCCCCAGTTGACCGCTATTATAGAGGGTTTGCCAAGCAATCTGAAGCTTGATTTCGAAGAGTTGAATTTCCAATTGCAGCGTCGTCAGAAAGGTCATGGCCGCGGACGGAGAATGCAGATCGAGAAGGACACGGCCGAGATCGTCGGCGGCGTTCGCCATGGCAAGACGACCGGCGCACCCGTAGCGCTCATTGTCCAGAACAACGATTGGAAGCATTGGACCAAAGTCATGAATATCGAGCCGATCGAAGGCAGCGACGAGGAAAAGCGCAGAGTGCATCGTCCGCGCCCAGGTCATGCTGACCTGAATGGCGGCCTCAAATATAATCTGAAGGATCTGCGCAACGTGCTGGAACGCTCCAGTGCAAGGGAAACGGCCGCCCGCGTCGGCGTCGGCGCCATTGCACGCCAGCTGTTGGCGGAATTCGGCATCAAAGTGGCAGGACAAGTTATCCGCATCGGCGAGATCGAGGCGCCGGCTAACCATTTGCCTATCGATGAGCTGATCAAATTGACGGAAGAATCGTCCGTTCGCGTCGTGGACAAGGACACGGAGGACAAGATGACGGCGTATATTGATCAGATCAAGGCAGAAGGGGATTCCATCGGCGGCATCGTGGAATGTATTATCGAAGGCGTGCCGATCGGCTTGGGCAGTCACGTACAATGGGACCGCAAGCTGGATGGAAGAATCGCTGGCGCGGTCATGTCGATCAATGCTTTCAAGGGCTGCGAGATCGGCATCGGCTTCGAAGCGGCGAAGCTGCGCGGCTCGCAGGTGCATGACGAGATCATGTACGAAGCGGATAAGGGTTATCATCGCGCGACGAACCGGCTTGGCGGTTTCGAGGGTGGCATGACCAACGGCGAGCAGATCGTCGTGCGCGGCGTCATGAAGCCGATCCCGACGTTGTATAAGCCGCTTCGCAGCGTAGATATCGATACGAAGGAACCTTTCACGGCGCAGGTCGAACGTTCGGACAGCTGTGCGGTACCGGCTGCCAGCGTCGTCATGGAACATGTAGTGGCCTGGGAAGTGGCGAAGGCTTTCCTGGAGAAATTCGGTGGCGATTCCATCGAGGAGATTCGCGCGAATCTTAAGAGCTACCAAGAACAATTGGAGAACTATTAATGATGCGCGAGCTTAAGGTAGAACTCGGTGAGCGCTCTTACCCTATCTACATTGGGGAAGGGCTATTAAATGACGCGTCGTCCTACTTCGCGAAGCATGGCATCAGCGCCAAGTCTCCATTGCTGATCATTACCGACGAGCATGTCGCTCCGCATTATTTGGATGCGCTGGTTCAGAATTTATCCGCAGGCGGCTTTCAAGCTGCTTCGGCTGTCGTACCTGCCGGCGAGAGCTCCAAGTCGCTGCAGATGCTGGAAGGGCTGGTCACGAAGGCTCTGGAAGCCGGTTTGGACCGCAAGTCGGCTATCGTCGCTTTGGGAGGCGGAGTTGTCGGTGATTTGGCCGGTTACGTGGCCGCTTCCTATATGCGCGGCGTCAAATTCGTTCAAATCCCTACGACTATTCTGGCGCATGACAGCAGCGTCGGAGGCAAGGTGGCGGTAAACCATCCGCTTGCAAAAAACATTATCGGAGCATTCCATCAGCCGGAATTTGTATTGTACGATTTAAAGACGCTGCAATCATTGCCGCCCCGTGACGTTGCCGGCGGATTGTCGGAAGTTGTTAAGCATGGACTCATTTGGGACGCCGAGTTTGTGGCGTGGTGCGATGCCAATGCGGCTAAGCTGCTCTCCCTGGATCCCGAGGCATTGGGATATGCGCTGTACAAAGGATGCGGCGTCAAGGCAAATGTCGTCTCGCAGGACGAGAAGGAGAACAGTCTGCGGGCCATTCTTAACCTCGGCCATACGATTGGTCATGCCCTGGAAGCTGTTGCGGGGTATAACGAGCTGCAGCACGGCGAAGCGATCTCGATCGGCATGATCGGGTCCGCGAAGCTGGGCGTCCGTTACGGCGCGCCGCAAGAGGTCTATACCGTAACGAAACGAGTGCTGGAACGTTGCGGACTACCCGTCGTTTTGCCTCGGCACTTCGACGTGGATGCCGTCATGTCAGCGATGATGCATGACAAGAAGTTCGCGGAAGGAACGATGGTATTTATCGTGCCGACGGCGATTGGCAAGGTAGAAATCAAGTCGGACGTACCTGTAGATTGGGTGAGGGAAATCGTAGAAGAATTGAAATTGGAGGTGCAGCGATGAGCGTTCGGGGAATACGCGGGGCTGTAACGGTAGAAGCAAATGAAGCGAGTCTGATCTCGGAGGCGACGCTGACGATGGTACGCGAGATCATGTCAAGCAACGACATTGATCCCGCCGATATATGCAGCGTGCTCATTACGGTGACGCAGGATCTGGACGATTCGTTTCCGGCTCAAGCCGTGAGACAACTGCCGGGTTGGGAGCTCGTGCCGCTGATGTGCGCTCTGGAAGTGCCTGTAAAGGGAAGCCTGGAGCGTTGCGTACGCCTCATGGTGCTCGTAAACACGGAGAAGAGCCAAAAGGAGATTCATCATGTTTACTTAGGCGGTGCGCAAGCGCTGCGGCCGGATCTGGCCAAGTCGAAAGTCTAATGGCCAATGCCTGAAGTTTCGGGTTGACGCCTTACGCGACATGTTATATATTAGAATCCATAGATGAGTATTGAGAAGCAGTTAGTTAGCCTAGATGAGACGAGTAGAGTAGAGCTTAGCAGAGCTTAGCAGAGTCATATTATCATATACGATCACTGGTCATAGCCGGTGCCCGGAGGGGCATGGTATGCCTGTCGCTTTCATTGCGCAACTACGGCAATGGTTGCTTTTAATGTTGATCGTATGGATATGGTCTGGCTTTCCGATCTCTTCGTTATCATTACATTAGGCGCTCCTGCTTCCGGCAGGAGCTTTTTTATATGTTAAGAAAGTTCTGCGAGAGCAGCTAATTATAGACGGAGGTCGATCGCCATGACGAATGAATTGAACAAAGTGATCCAGTTGGCCGGTACTTATAATCTGATTCCCCTCGTTCGATATGTACTTGCGGACACAGAAACGCCGATCCGCCTGTTCCAGCATTTCGCGAAGGAGGAGCACGCATTTCTGCTGGAGAGCGTGGAGGGCGGGGCCAAATGGGCGCGATACTCGTTCATCGGCACCGATCCCTTCCTAAAGCTGTACGGCAAGAACGGCGAAATGGTGCTGGAGCACGACGGCAGAAGCACCGTGCTTAAGGAGAAGCCGATCGAGCTGCTCAAGGCGAAACTTCGTTCCTTCCGCAGCCCGTCGCTGCCCGAGCTTCCCCCGTTCACAGGCGGCGCGATCGGATTTTTCGGCTACGATCTGCTTCAATATTACGAGAAGCTGCCGCCGCATTCGGTCGACGATCTGCAGATGAACGATATGCAGTTCATGTTCTGCGATCAGGTCGTCGTATTCGATCACTTGAAGCAGCAGCTGCAGATGGTGGGCAACGTTCATATTCCGGAAGGAGCGACGGATAAGGAGATCGCATCGGCATACGAGCAGGCGAGCCAGAAGCTTGACGCGCTGGTTGCCAGGCTGCAGCAACCGCCGGCCATCGGATTTATGGCCCCCGCAGCAGCATACCCGTTGGATCCCGACCTGGGAGACGTTCAGTCGAATCTGACGAAGGAACAATTCATCGGCAATGTGGAGCAGGCGAAAGAATATATCCGTGCCGGCGATATTTTCCAGGTGGTATTGTCACAGCGATTCAGCATCGAGACGGATGTCGATCCCCTGCATGTGTATCGTGTACTTCGTACGATGAATCCGTCTCCATATATGTATTATTTAAAGATGGGCGATGAGGTCATTGTCGGCACTTCGCCTGAAGCGCTGGTGAAAGTGTCCGGCGGCCGCGTGGAGACAAGACCTATTGCCGGTACGCGCCCTCGCGGAGTTACGCCGGAGGAGGATCTGGCGCTAGAGGCCGAGCTGCTTGCCGACGAGAAGGAAAGAGCCGAGCATCTGATGCTGGTGGATCTGGGGCGCAACGATATTGGGCGCGTATCGGAGTTCGGCAGCGTCCGCTGCGATTCCTTTATGGAGATCGAACGTTACTCCCACGTCATGCACATCGTGTCCAACGTATCCGGCAAGCTGCATCCGGACAAAGACTTCTTTGATGCCTTTATCTCTTGCTTGCCGGCGGGCACCGTATCGGGCGCTCCCAAGCTGCGCGCCATGGAGATCATCGCGGAGCTTGAGAACGAAGCCCGCGGCGCCTATGCCGGAGCGATCGGATATCTGGGTTTTGGCGGCACGATGGACACCTGCATTACCATTCGCACCATTATTTTCAAGCATGGCAAAGCATATGTTCAGAGCGGAGCAGGCATCGTTTGGGATTCCGTTCCGGAGAGTGAATATATGGAGACCATCAACAAAGCCAAAGGAATGCTTAAAGCCATTCGCGCAGCGGAAGCCAGCTTCGGCCAATCGCCTAAGCCATTACCCAAGCAAGAGCAATCCGGCGCGCGCGTGAATTCGGATTACGAGATTGCATCGAGAGAGGGGCGGGGTTAGGATGGAGACTAAGGTTTTTACGATCCAGGAAGCGCTGGCCAAAGTCGTGGGAAACCAGCATCTGACGCGTTCGGAAGCCTCGCAGGTCATGGGAACGATTATGCAGGGAGAAGCGACGCCGGCCCAGATCGGCGCCATTGCTACCGCGCTGCGCATGAAAGGCGAGACGAAGGACGAAATTACAGGCTTCGCCGAAACAATGCGCAGCCATGGCAACCATGTGCAAGCCGGCTCTGGCGAACTGCTGGATACATGCGGTACGGGAGGCTCCGGCATTCATAAGTTCAACATTTCGACGGCCTCCTCGATTATTGCAGCGGCAGCCGGCATACGCGTGGCGAAGCACGGCAACCGGGCCATGTCCGGCAAGACCGGCAGCGCCGATGTATTGGAGGCTCTCGGCGTTCAGATCAGCTTGACGCCCGAACAGGCATCCGCGTGTCTGCATGATATCGGCATCTGCTTTATGTTCGCCCAGCTGTATCATCCGTCGCTCCGGCATGCCGCCGCGCCGCGCCGCGAATTAGGCATTCGCACGATCTTTAATATGCTGGGGCCGCTGACGAATCCGGCAGGCGCGGATCGGCAGTTGTTGGGCTTGTACGATCGAACCCGAACCGAAACGATTGCGGAAGTGCTGGGAGAGCTAGGTCTGTCGCGAGCGCTGGTCGTCAGCAGTCACGATGGACTGGACGAGATCAGCATCTCCGCTCCAACGCAAATATCGGAGCTGCGAGACGGCGTTGTCAGGACATTTGATCTTACGCCCGAAGAACTCGGCTTGCGCCGTCATCCCATCGGCGAAGTTAAGGGCGGAGAGCCAGCCGTCAACGCCGGCATTATTCGTTCCATCTTCGACGGGAAAGAACGCGGAGCTTATCGCGATATCGTATTGGCCAATGCAGGAGCTTGCATCTACGTAGGCGGCCTCGCCTCTACGCTTGCTGATGGCGTGGAGCTTGCAGCAGCGGTGATCGACCAGGGCAGGGCGATGGCCAAGCTGCAAGAGCTTATTCAAACGACAGGAGAGTTGACACATGTTTCTTGAGCGAATCGTAACAACCAAACGCGCCGAGGTAGAAGAACTGGCGGGCCGATTCTGGTTATCCGATATTGAAAGACGTATTGCCGAAATGGAAGCTTGCCGCGGCTTTGAGCAAGCGCTTAGACCCGATGGCCGCCACAGAAACATGGGACTTATCGCCGAGGTCAAAAAGGCATCGCCGTCCAAGGGATTGATTCGGGAGGACTTCGAGCCGGCCGGTCTGGCACGGGCTTACGAAGAAGCAGGAACCGACTGCATCTCCGTTTTGACGGATCGCGATTACTTTCAAGGTCATAACGATTTCTTGACGCTTGTCAAACAAACGGTCAATGTTCCTTTGCTGCGCAAGGATTTTATTATCGACTATCGACAAATTTACGAGGCGCGTCTCATCGGCGCGGATGCCATTTTGTTGATCGCAGCCATTTTGACGACGGAGCAATTGTCGGAGTTCTACGAGCTGGCACGGGCGTTAGGAATGGATGTGCTGGTCGAGGTCCACGACGAGGAGGAATTGGATCGGGTTCTGTCGCTGGAAAAAGCGACACTGATCGGCATTAACAACCGCAATCTTAAAACATTCGTAACGGATCTTGGGACAACGGAGCGATTGATCGGCATGATGCCTGCCGGAGTAACGATCATTAGCGAAAGCGGCATTGCAGGCCCGGCTGATATGGCCTATCTCCAGTCCGTGGGAGCGCATGGCGTATTGATTGGCGAACATTTTATGCGTCAGAGCAGCGTGCGCGGCGCGGTTGAGGATTTGATGGGGCCGGTGCGGGGATGACGGATTCTCCAACACGGATCAAAATATGCGGATTAAGGGATGTGCCAACCATCGAGTCGATGGACGGCCTTCCCTTCCACGAGATGGGCTTTGTATTTGCGCCAAGCAAGCGGCAAGTGTCAATCGACGAGGCTCCTGCGTTGCTTGCTGCTGCGGGACGTATTGGGGCTGCGGAAGGCAAGCCGCCGGTAACGGTAGGCGTATTTGTCAATATGCCGCTTGCCGAGATGCACGAACTGCTGGCGGCAGCGCCTCTGCAAGTCGTCCAACTGCATGGCTCCGAGAGTCCGGACTATTGCCGGGCGCTGAAGAACAAACATCCTGACATCGGAATTTGGCGGGTGTTCTCCGTTGGCAAAAGCGATGGTCAGGTAAGAGAACAACACGCTTCGTTGCGGGAATACGCCGTTAGCCAACTGGAGGAATATCGTGGCTTGCTTAATGCTGTGCTGATCGACGCACCGGGAGGCGGTACCGGGCAGCCGTTCGATTGGCAGGCCATCGACGCCTACAAACAAGCGGCTGCGCGTTTCGATCTGCCCTTGTACGTGGCGGGCGGCTTGCGCGAAGAGAATGTCGGAGAGCTCGTCCGCGGCTATTCGCCGGGCGGCGTTGACGTTTCGAGCGGCGTAGAAAGCGATGGACGGAAGGATATAACCAAAATAAGAGCATTCGTGAGAAAGGTGATTGAATCATGACACAGATTCCAGATGCAAGCGGCAGATTCGGCAAGTTCGGCGGCCGATATGTGCCAGAGACGTTGATGAACGCCCTGCTTGAGCTTGAAGAGGCTTATACCCATTATTCCAAGGACCCTGAATTTCAACGCGAGGTTCGCGAGTTGCTGCACCGTTATTCCGGCCGCCCTACTTCGCTTTATTACGCAAAACGGCTGACCGAGCTGCTTGGCGGGGCCAAGGTGTACTTGAAGCGGGAGGACTTGAACCATACGGGCGCCCACAAAATCAACAACACGATCGGCCAGGGCGTTCTTGCCAAGCGAATGGGCAAAACGAAAATTATCGCGGAAACAGGCGCGGGCCAGCACGGAGTAGCTTCGGCTACGATCGCGGCTCTGCTTGGACTGGAATGCAAGGTGTTTATGGGCGAAGAGGATATGAAGCGCCAGCAGCTTAACGTTTTCCGGATGAATCTGCTGGGCTCCGAGGTCGTACCGGTCACTTCCGGCACAAAGACGCTTAAGGATGCCTGCAACGAGACGCTGCGCTACTGGGTCAGCCATGTCGACGATACGTACTACATTTTAGGCTCGGCTACAGGCCCGCATCCGTATCCCATGATGGTTCGCGACTTCCAGCGGATTATTGGCGACGAGTCCCGCGAGCAGATCCTTGGTCTCGAAGGCCGTCTTCCGGATTACGTCGTTGCTGCCGTCGGCGGCGGAAGCAATGCCATGGGCATCTTCTATCCGTTCGTTAATGACGACGGCGTTCGTCTGCTCGGCGTGGAGGCTGCGGGACGCGGCGTTGATACAGATGAGCATGCCGCAACCATGACGAAGGGCCGCCACGGCGTATTCCAGGGCTCCTTAAGCTATGTCCTGCAGGATGATCATGGCCAGGTCCTTCCGGCTCATTCTATTTCCGCCGGCTTGGATTATCCCGGAATCGGACCGGAGCACGCTTATCTAAAGGACTCGGGCCGTGCCGAATATGTACCGATCACGGATGCGGAAGCGCTGGACGCGCTGCAGCTGCTGTCTCGCACGGAAGGCATCATTCCGGCGCTGGAATCGGCGCATGCCATCGCGCAGACGTTAAAGCTGGCTCCAACGCTGGATAAGGACAAAGTAATCGTGGTCTGCTTATCGGGCCGCGGCGACAAAGATGTCGAAGCGATTATGGGATATTTGGGAGGCAACGACGATGAATCTCATTGATGCGAAATTTGCAAGCTTGAAGCGCGAGGGTCGATCGGCGCTTATGCCTTTCATTACGGTCGGGGATCCCGATCTGGATACGACGCTTGAGCTTATTAAGGAGATGGAGCGTTCGGGAGCGGACATGATCGAGCTTGGGGTGCCGTATTCCGATCCGCTTGCGGACGGTCCGGTTATACAACGAGCATCCGAGCGGGCGCTTAAAGGAACGGTGACGCTGGCGGATTGTATCGGCATTGCAGAGCGCGCGCGCGAAGCCGGCGTACAAATACCTCTCATTCTGTTTACTTACTTTAATCCTGTGCTTCAATACGGTCTGGATGCATTCTTCGAGCTTGTCGTCGCGAAAGGAATCAGCGGGCTTATTATTCCCGATCTGCCAATCGAAGAGGATCAAGAGGTGCGCGAGCTGGCCGAAGGGGCGAATATCCATTTGATCCCGCTGGTAGCGCCAACTTCGCAGGACCGCGTGAAACGGATTGCAAGCAAGGCGAGAGGTTTCGTCTATTGCGTATCCTCGTTGGGCGTAACGGGCGTCCGCGCGGATTTCCACAGCGGCATTGAACAATTCCTTGCTACGGTCCGGGAAGCAACCGATCAGCCGATCTGCATCGGGTTCGGTATTTCCAACCGCGAGCAGGTTGCGCGGTTCGAGCGGATCTGCGACGGCGTTGTGGTTGGCAGCGCAATCGTCAGGCAGATTGAGGAGCAGCTGCCGCTGCTGCAAAACTCAGATACAAGGGAGCAAGGGCTGCGTCTGGTCGGTCAATTCGTTGCTTCACTGAAAGGCTGACAGCAATAGATTTTGTTTTATGCTCTCGTGGCGCTAATCGGGAAGAAATTCCCGAGCAGCGCCATTTTTTTGTTTTAACCATACTACTTTTTGAACAACCTCTTTAAATCGATAAAGAGATATGAGACAATACAAACTAGCAATTATACAGCTGATATCCAAATTGAAGGGGTGAATGACGAAATGCAGCCCAAAAGCAATATCGTCCATCTTCCCGTGTATCAACCGGGGAAACCGATTGAAGACGTGAAGAGAGAATTAGGTTTAAGCGAAGTGATCAAGCTTGCCTCCAATGAAAATCCGAATGGCTGCTCCGAGAAAGCCAAAGCGGCAATTATCGAGAGCGTGTCGAATACGCATATATATCCAGACGGAGCCAGTGTCGAGCTGACGGCTGTATTAGCCGAGAGACTTGGCGTACAGCCGAATCAGATCATCTTCGGAGCGGGATCCAGCGATATTATTTTAATGACCGCACGTGCCTTCCTGGCGCCGGGCGACGAGACGATAATGGCCGACGAAACTTTCTCTCAGTACAAACATAATGCCGAGGTAGAGAATGCGCGCATCGTTGAAGTGCCGCTCAGAGATGGCCGTCATGACTTGCCGGCGATGCTGGCGAAGGTTACGCCGCGCACGAAAGTGTTGTGGGTCTGCAATCCCAACAATCCGACGGGGACGATCGTCTCCCACGAAGAGCTGTCCGCTTTCTTGAAGTCGGTGCCGACGCATGTATTGGTCGTGCTTGACGAAGCATACGGAGAATTTGTAAATGACGAATCGTATAGCAACGGCGTGTCGCTGCTAAATGAACATCATAATCTTCTCGTGCTGCGTACCTTCTCCAAAATATACGGTCTCGCGTCGCTTCGTATCGGCTACGGTGTCGGCCATCCTGACGTCGTTCGCTTTATTAATCAAGTACGCGAACCGTTTAATACAAGCCGCGCCGCGCAAGCTGCAGCAAAGGCATCTCTCGAGGATGACGGCTTCCTGCAAACTTGCCGCGAGAACAACCTGGCAGGCATTCGCTACTTGCAGGCGCAATTCGACGAGATGGGACTTGTTCATTTTCCTGCATTTGGCAACTTTATCATGGTTGATGTGAAACGTCCTTCATCGGAAGTATTCGATGCGCTGCTGCGCCGCGGCATCATCGTTAGAGCACGCTGGACCTACTACCCGAACCATATCCGGGTAAGCGTAGGTACGCAGGCGGAGAACGAGAAGTTTATCTCGGCTCTGGGGCAAGTCTTGCAGGAAGTGACGGTGTAGACCAATCAGGATGATAACTGTTTCTATATTCGGCGTCGGACTTATCGGAGGCTCCATCGCGTTATGCCTTAAGGGAAAGCCGGGCATAAAAGTGATCGGCTTCTCCAATCGTCCGGCTTCGGTCGAAAAATATCTGCAGCGAGGCGTTGTAGACGAAGGCACGACCTCTGTGCAAGAGGCTGCAGAAGCTGCGGACTTTATTTTCTTGTGCGTGCCGGTCGGCATGATGCAGGAGTATCTGGATCAGATCAACACGTTCAATCTCAAAAAGGGATGCATCGTTACGGATGTTGGCAGCACGAAGTCTTCTGTGACGACTTACGCGGAAACCCTCAAGTTAAGCAATGCCGTGTTCATCGGCGGCCATCCAATGGCCGGCTCAGAACGAACAGGCGTAGAGGCTGCCTCGTACCATCTCCTGGAGAATGCCTTCTACGTACTAACGCCTAGCGATTCTGCGACGCCAGAGTCGGTAGAGCGGCTCACGGAGCTGCTGTCGCACACAAGAGCGAATATTGTAAAAGTGGATGCCGAGTCCCATGATGATATTGTGGGCGCTATCAGCCATCTTCCTCATATCATCGCCGTAGCGCTTGTCAATCAAGTTCGAGGATATAATGAACACAACGGCTTATATGAATCGCTTGCGGCCGGCGGCTTCCGCGATATTACGCGGATAGCTTCCGGCGATCCAGCCCTGTGGCGAGACATTCTGATCGATAATCGGCAAGTGCTCTTGAAGCTGCTCCGCGACTGGAAGTCGGAGATGGAAGGTTTTGCGAAGATGCTGGAAGAGATGGACGGCGCCGGCATCGAACAATCGTTCCGTACGGCCGGCGACTTCCGCAGCCGAATGCCAGAGCGTCGGAAGGGCATGATACATTCCGTATATGATTGTTATGTCGACGTTCCCGATCATCCCGGCATCATCGGAAGAATCGCGACGGAGCTAGGAAACAATCGGATTAATCTCAGCAATCTTCAGATCATAGAGAGCAGGGAGGACGTGCCCGGCGTGCTCCGGCTGTCTTTCAGGACGCAGGATGATTTGGACGGGGCCATCGCGCTGCTGGATCGAACAGGTTACGCTGTTCATCAATAACGTTTTCCGGCTTGCAACGAGAATTCTCCGGCCTGCCCTTATGGGCAAGGCCGGGGATTTTTTTATGACATCAAATGAATCAAAATGCCATAAGATGCCGAAAGAAAAATGAAAGCGCTTATTGACAAACTGGAAGCGTATACATATAATAAAAGTACAGTATGGTTTCTCTCCACTCCTATCCAATACTTCAGCGTTCGGCATGGATGCTGGCCACTCCTCGGAGTGGTTTTTTTTTGCCGTTTTTTCGTTATCGGAACCCATTCGCTAGTTATTGGAACAAAAGGGGGATGAAGGATAAATATCCTTTTTGTCGAAAGAAGCAGGAATTTGATAATGGAACTCGAATATTTAATTACCGCGGACTCGATTCACAATTTCTGAAGTCGACCGCAACTTTTGGCTCCCGAACCAGTACAATGTTACAGGTGGTCCGGGAATAACCTGCAGGTGGAGGAGGTTCGCCTGTCATGACTGATTCCCAGCTTATACGTGAGATAAAGGATGGCAATGTCGACCTGTACTCCGAGCTAATGAGCCGGTATCAGCGTAAGATCATGGCCTTTATCTTCCATATGCTGAAGAGCTCGAAGCTGGAATTGCTTGCCGAGGATTTATGCTCAGAAACATTCTATAAAGCCTATCGGAGTTTGCATTCCTTCAGGGAGATGGACGCTTCCTTTTCGACATGGTTGTATACGATTGCGCGCAATACGGTGCTAAGCGAGTTGCGCAAAAGCAAGGCGGCTAACGTCTCGCTGGATGAAGCCGGCTTTGAGCCGCTGGCGTCGCCGGATTTGGCGCCCGAGCAGCAGCTGCTGCGCAACGAGCGAATGACCATGGTAAGGGATGCCATTAACAATCTGCCTGAGAAACAGCGCTCCGCGCTCATTCTGCGAGAATATGACCAACTCGATTACCAAGAGATCGCAAGCATTCTGGGACAATCGGTCAGCTCCGTCAAGTCGCTTCTGTTCCGTGCAAGAGCCAGCGTGAAGACGCAGCTCGAGCCGTATTTCGGAGGAATGACATCAATGGAGCCATTCGAGGGGATGAATATAAGATGAGATGTGCGGAAGTTCAGGATAAACTCCCGATGTACGGAGACATGTCCGAGGACGACGGGATTCGAATTGAGATGGAAGCGCACCTGCTGGACTGCCCGGATTGTTCGACGTTGTTCGGCTTATGGGAAGAAAGCGACAGTCTGATCCGGGAGTTATCGGAGCAGGAAGTCGTCATAGGACCTTCCGAGCATGTGACTCGTAACGTGATGGACCGCATTTATGCAGAGCAATCGTGGTTCATGCCGGTCCCGAGCAAAAGCTATCAATTTTCCAAGTCGTTCCGGCGCAACATGTCGATATTGATCGCGGCATGTATGGCGATGTTTGCCGTCGCTTTCTTTGTATTCGTATTCGATTACAGAGATGCGCCCACCCAGGCTCAAATGCAGGCGATGACCGGGCTTATTGATACGGCTAAAGCTTCGGGAGACGATGTGTTCGGCGCTACCGGCTTTTACGCGGAAGTACCGGTTGCCAGTATCAGCGATCCATTCGTCTTGCAGGTAGTGCCGACATTCCCGCAATATTACGTCGCGCTCTCGCTTCTGGGCCTGGTGATGGCGCTTCTCATTATGAACTGGCTGTCCCGTACGCGGCACTGATCGAACCTACGGCAAGACGCACGCAGACAGAAGGAGTGAAATCCATTGTTCATCGGATTGGTTAGGCATGGAGAAACAGATTGGAATGCCGCAGGCATACTGCAAGGCCAGACGGATATTCCGCTCAACGAGAGTGGTTTGAAGCAAGCTGCTGCTCTTGCGGAAAGACTGAGTACGGAGAAAAAAATCTGGGATGCCGTGTTGTCCAGCGACTTGGCCCGTGCCCGGAAAACCGCGGAAATAATTGCAGACCGGCTGCAAGTGCCGTTGCTCGCGCCGGATACAAGGCTGCGAGAACGTTATTTCGGTGAGGTTGAAGGAACGACAGAGCCGCAGCGAGTCGAAAAGTGGGGAGCAGACTGGCGAAGTCTGAAGTTAGGCGCGGAATCTGATGCGGAGATGCGGGCCAGAGGGATGAGCTTGATCACTGAGCTGGCGAGAGCGGAAGAGGCGAGCAACATTCTTATCGTATCGCACGGCAGCTTCATTGCCCATCTGCTGCAAGCGATGTGCTCCACGCTTCAAGATCAACGCCTCGGCAATTTGTCTTACTCGATCCTGTCGTTGAACGAAGAGAAGTGGGAGCCGGTCCTTCATAATTGTACGCAACACCTGGATACCGTGAAGCAATAAAAAGCCGCTATTCGTCCACATGGACGAATGAGCGGTTTTTTTGTTTGGAAATGATGTAACTCCAAGACTTGTGAACAATAGGTTGGAACGAGCAGCTGTAGGCGTTAAAAACGCCGATGGACCGGAAAGTAACTCTGATTAGCAGCCATGGACGTTAGTAACGCTTATGGTTTCGTCTGACTAACAGGCAGGATGAGCACCTGAACGCCCTAATGGGGCTCAAAACCTTTCGTTCGACACAATTGCCAGGTAGCGGCCAATCTGTTTTTGAAACAAGACCAAGGACTCTCTCTCCATATGAGGTATTAAAATTCGGAATTGTCCAATAATGGGAATAAAACCTTTGAGCGATCGCCATGAAAGATATTTCAACCGATCTGCGAAGAAAGGAGTAACCCATGAACCTATCGGATATGCTCGGATACGCGGATATCGGCCAGCTCAGTCGAATAGCGGATGTGTATAAATGCGAGTGCAACGGCAATTCCAAAAATGAGCTTATCCAGTCCATTCTGGCAAGAGTAAGCCGACATGACGTATTCGAGGAGCAGATCGACGTCATGAAGCTGGAGGAAATGCGATTTCTGAATTCGTTGTTGTTCGAAGCGCGCGAATCGTACAGTCTGGAGGATTTGATCGCGAGAGTACAGCAATCACGATTCGGCATCGAGCAGATTGCGGCTCCCGAGAAGACAACATCCAAAACAAAGCGCGGGAAAAAAAACGTGATGCCTGCTCCTCCGCCAAGTCCTAGAGACGTGATTGCGCGCTTCAAGCATCAGGGTTGGTTATTCAATGGCTTCAGCGGCCCCAATCGTTACTTGTTTCAAGTGCCGCGCGATTTGAAGACGAGATTTAAGGAGACGCTTCAACGCCGATTCGCGAAGGAGCTCGTCTATACGGATGATCCGCCGATGTACAGAGACGAGCAGGACCTCATGACAGAAGATATCAAGCATCTGCTGCACTACGTGCACCATAATGAAATTCAGCTGACAGCAGATGGGTCGATGTACAAGCGGTTTTTGCTGCAGCTTCTGGACCGAATGAGCGTACGGGAGGAACTGCCTGGCAAAGGAGCATGGCGCTTCGGGTATGGCCGCCACTTTAATGTGTATCCAGATCGTTTCTCGCTACTGTACGATTTCTGTGCCAGCAACGGCTATCTCAGCGAAAAAAACGAATGCCTTTCCGTCACCGACAAAGGACTTGAGCGTCTAAAGGGAGTGCCGCCCGAGGAGCGTGAGGCACTATACGCTTATTGGCTCCGTCTGTACAAGGGGCCCGTAGCGAACTTGCTGTCGCTCGTTCACTGGATAGGTGCGCTCGCTGGAGAATGGGTCAGCGCAGATTCGATCAAAAAGGTGCTGCTACCTTTCGTAAAACCTTATTATTACGATGATGCCGACGCGATTATGGAGCGAAGGATCATGACGGTTATGATGCATCTGGGGTTGCTGAGACTTGGAGAGCATCCCGTGTACGGCACGGTTGTAAGGATGACGAAAGCAGGAGAAGCAATCGTCTCGGGAAAGGGATTGAAGCTGGCCCATTGACTTTGACTTAGCCAATTGGTAAAATCTCTCCCACCAATAGAGGTAGAGAAGGGAGAGTATATACAATATGTTCATACCTTACAAGGGAATCGTTCCGGCGTTTGAAAAAGACTGCTATGTGGCAGAGGGAGCGCGGATCATTGGCGACGTATCCATGGGAGCTTTCGGCACCGTATGGTTCAATGCTGTTCTAAGGGGCGATCTGGCGCCAATCCGCATCGGTGAGCGCTGCAATATACAGGATAACGTAGTAGGGCATGTCAATACAGATCAGCCGCTTATACTGGAAGATGAAGTGTCGGTCGGCCACAGCGCCATCATCCATGGATGCAAGGTGGGCAGAGGCACATTAATCGGAATGGGGGCAATCGTACTAAACGGCGCCGACATCGGTGAATATGCTTTAATAGGGGCCGGTTCGATTGTTACGGAGAACAAGAAGGTACCATCCTATACGCTTTCTCTCGGAACGCCTGCCAGAGTCGTAAGAGAATTGACAGATGACGATTTGCAGCGAATGAGAAGGACGATGGAAAGCTACGTAACGAAAGGAATCGAATATAGGATCTCATGAGCCGATGTGGAGGTGTATCCTATGGACAAAATGAAAGTAACGTACGAGGCGATGCTAGCTTTGACAGCAGAGATGGTGCTGGACGAAGCGGTGCTCAAATTTCAAACAAAGCAGTTGCACCACGCCATCGATAAGGCGCTTGCAGACGGCGACGAGGATACGTTCTACCGTCTAGTCAAGCAACTGAATGAGCTGAAACAATAGAGCAAAGAAGCTTCCCGACAGGTCGGAACATTCCGCACTGGCGCATGGAAGCTTTCTTTTGTAGAATAGTAAGGATAGGATGAGAGGAAATAAGAGAAACGGGGAAAACGGAATGAAATTCAGTGAAATCGAAAAGGAGCGGTGGGACGAGCTGTCGCCTTATCTAGACACCTGTCTGCTGCCCGTAACAGGCTTGACGGGCGGAGAGTCTCCCCACGAAGCTACTGAGAAGCTGGAGCAGCTCAGAGACGTGCTGGATCTTGTCGAGATCCCTTTCAAGGGCAGGGTCGTAACTTATCCGGCTTGTCATTATTTATCTGAAGCAGAGAGGGCAGGAACCTTCCTGGCAGGGTATGTGGATAAACTTAGGGACGCCGGATTTGTTTACATTATCATCGCAACCGCCAACCCGACATTGGACATGACCTTATCCGGCGCCGATCTCATTCTGCAGAAGGATGATAACGGCGAAGGACTCCAGCCTGCATTCGTGAGTTCACAAATTAGAGAGCTATGGAGTGGCGGATCTCCTTTATAATGCCATTGTTTCCGTATAATATAATCGAATTATGGGGAAAACAAATGCCATAGCAGGTCAAATGTGACAAATTGACAACAAATTATTGAACGCCATTTCCAGAATGACGCAAATATCGGGCCATATTCTTGACGCTCCCAAGCACCTAGGCTATTATAAGTAATGTCCTAGTTCGTCATGTGTTTTTGCCGTGCGGCAAGACGCGAGATATGGTTGGCAAAGGGGGGTTAGAACAGAAGATGAGTAATCATGAACAACACGAGACGTCGCATCGTCCCGTTCAGCGTAAAGAAATGTCCCGGCGTCAATTCCTGTCATACACGCTTGGCGGCACAACGGCTTTCATGATGGGCGGTGCCGTGCTGCCGATGGTTCGCTTTGCGGCAGATCCTCTTCTTAAGAAGAAGGGGGAAAGCGCGTACGTAAAGGTTGTCGAAGAAAGCAAGATTACGAACGAACCGCAAGAATTTAAATTTAAAATTCACCAGGTTGATGGATGGTACGAAAGTGAACCGGAGCTGGTAGCATGGATCTCCAAGAACCAGCAAGGAGAGGTATTCGCGTTGTCTCCGGTTTGTAAACATCTAGGCTGCACGATTGCCTGGAACACGAAGGGGAAAAACGAATACGATTGTCCATGTCACGATGCGCGTTATTCGAAGGACGGCAAGAACATTACCGTTGCGAATACGCCGCTCGACGAGTACGACGTCATGATCGATCAAGGCTTTATTTATCTGGGAGCCATCAAACCGAACACTAGAGTCTAAGGAGGGCGTATTTCAGATGTTTAAGAATGTATACAACTGGATCGACGAACGTCTTGACATTACGCCGCTTTGGAGAGACGTGGCGGACCATGAAGTGCCTGAACATGTTAACCCGGCGCATCACTTTTCTGCTTTCGTCTATTGCTTCGGTGGCTTGACGTTTTTTATCACGGTTATTCAGATCCTGTCGGGCATGTTCCTGACGATGTACTATGTGCCGGATATTATTAACGCCTACGCGAGCGTTGACTTCCTGCAGCACCAGGTCGCCTTCGGCCAAATTGTTCGGGGCATGCACCACTTTGGCGCAAGTCTGGTTATTGTAATGATGTTCCTACATACACTTCGCGTCTTCTTTACCGGCTCCTATAAGGCGCCGCGCGAGATGAACTGGGTAGTCGGAATGCTGATTTTCTTCATTATGCTGGGTCTGGGCTTTACGGGCTACCTGCTTCCATGGGATAACAAAGCTTACTACGCAACTAAAGTAGGGGTTGAAATCGCGGCATCCGTACCATACATCGGATCGTATATCGCCGACTTCCTGTACGGAGGCGACATCGTAGGCGCGCAGACGTTGACTCGTTTCTTCGCGATTCACGTATTCTTCCTGCCTGGCGCACTGATCGCCATGCTGGCGGCGCATTTCTTGATGATCCGGAAGCAAGGCATTTCAGGACCACTTTAAGCGAAGGAGGGCTATCTTATGGCGCACGGTCATAAATCGAACGAGAAAGTCGTTTTTGTCGGCGACTCTCGTGTCAAGAAGGGCGCAGGCATACAGACGCCTCCCGACTATACTTCGTTCCCTGGCAAGTCGGAAGCTTTCATCCCGAACTTCCTGCTTAAGGAATGGATGGTCGGCTGCGTAGTGCTTGTCGGATTCCTGGCATGGACGATCGCAGAGCCTGCTCCGCTGGGATATCCCGCGGATCCAACGAACACCGCGTTTATCCCGATGCCGGACTGGTACTTCTTGTTCCTGTATCAATTTCTGAAATATCCATATGTATCGCAAGATTATGTATTGCTCGGCACGATGGGCATCCCGGCGATTATGTTTGGAGCGTTGTTTCTGGCTCCGTTCCTGGATACGGGGAAGGAACGTCGATTCTACCGTCGTCCAATCGCATCGTCTCTTATGATTCTGTCTTTGGCAGCATGCACATACTTGACGGTCGTATCTTGGGACCACTACCAGCATATGCTGGATCAGAACGGTCAAACACCGGAACATCACGTTCGCGCGGAAAAAGCGAAGGAAGCGATCGAACGCGGCGAACCAAGACCTAATCCGCTTAAGAAAGCTGCAGCCTTTATCGAACCCGATGATCCTGCAGTAGCGATTATTCAAGCGCAATGCATCGGCTGTCACGCAGCTGATCTTAATGGCGGTGCAGGACCTGCATTGCTCGGTATCGGTAATCGCCTAAGTCAGGAAGAGATTGCGGACACGATTACGAACGGTCGTAATCAGATGCCTGCTTACGATGGTCAACTGTCTACTGAAGAAATTGACTCGATTGCGGCATGGCTGTCCAAACAGACTCAATAATTAATCGTCAAGAACCTGATCGGTAATATACGGTCAGGTTCTTTTTGAAAGGAAGAACGTTATGGGGATCTCCTTCTTCTGGAGTAAAGGTTTTCTGCTCAATCGATCATTTCTGTGGCTGTTGTTTATTTGCAACTTGCTCGGTACGATATACGGGTACATTTGGTATGACAGCCAATTGCAGTGGACAGCTGTCAACAAGCCGCTGTGGACGCTGCCGTTTGTACCAGATTCTCCGACAGCAAGTTTATTCTTTACTATGTCACTATTATATCTGCTATTCCCCATTACGAAACCTACCCGCATCGCCAATATGGCAAGGGTCATTGTCGAAGCGCTGGCTGTCGTCACATCCGTCAAATACGGGATTTGGGCGGTCTCGATGATCATAGCCGGGGCAGCGCAAGGAGACGTGTTAAATTGGACCCATTACATGCTGATCGTCTCTCATCTTGCGATGGCTGTCGAAGCGCTGCTATATGTCAGGTTTATGAAAACCGGTACGGCGGCGTTTGCTGTGGCGTTAGGTTGGTTGCTGATTAACGACACCGTGGATTACACGCTTAACGTCAATCCGTGGCTGCCTGACGAGCTCGAAGACGATCGAGCCGCCGTCGAGCTGTTTACGTATGGGCTTTCGCTGGCGAGTTTTGCCGCGGCCTGGTTAGCGGGCCGATTCCGCAAATCCTGATCCCTCTGTCATAAGCTTGGACAACTCCTCATAGTATGGTCTATGGGGGGAGATGTTCGTGAGAATACGAGTTGCAGTTCCATTTATCATATGTATCTTCATGACAATCGGATCGGCGAGCGTCGTCTGGGGAGGAGCGGGAGCGACTTCTCAGGCATTGTCTTTGTTTTCAGGGAAGCCTTACGATTCGTTATATCGGATGGACGAGATAGGGATTGCGTTGTATAATGCCGCCATAAATAATAATCGTCAGTCTGCTTATATGCAAGTGCAAAAGCTGCAGAAGGGAATGAGCAATAAGCTGTTGCTTTCCTATGGTTATGCAGAGGGCTGGGATGCAGTTGCAGCCGATCTGGCCGCCATTGAAACAGCGCTTTCGAGGAGCGCGCCAGGCAACGAATGGCGGGAGCTTGCCGTCAAAGTCCGATTGTCGCTGGATGCCGTCGTCAGCGGCAATGGCTCCTTGTGGCTGCAATACGATTATTTGCTGCGAGAGGATGTCGCCTTGATTGGACAAGCCTTAAAGAGAAGCACGAACGATACGAAGGCGGCAGCTAATGCCGCAGGCGCGCTGCTTGAGACGATGCGGATGCATGTGTTTCGAATGGATGCGGCAGCTGCCATCAGCGGCCACGGCATGCGTACTCAGGAGCTGATCCAACAAATGGATTACGTGGACAAGAGGATAAATGCGCTTAAAACGGATAGGGGATCCAGCGCAGCGACGACTCTTAGAAACGCACTGCAATCGCTGGACGGGGTAGCTGCCGTGCTGGATAACATCTTCCGCAAAGAAACCGGCGACATGCCAGCCCTGGCGCCGGCTACTGCTGTATACCCCCTGCGTTGGGCTTTCTTTGTGGGGACGATGATATCGGCTGTTCTGACCTATGTGGGATGGAGAAAATACCGCCAGATGCCTTACGGAGTCAAATCAATAAAATAATCCTTAAAAGGGTAGTTCAATTGCTATTCTTCCTTAAAGCCTTCACCTAAAACGTCATGAACATCGGTAATAACGATAAACGCTCGGGGATCGATATTGCGTACAATGCTTTTGAGGCGACGGGTTTCGTACCGTCCCACGACGCAATAGACGATCTCTTTGCTTTGCCCGGAGAACGCGCCTTTAGCGGGCATCAGAGTAACCCCCCGCTCCAGTTCAACCGTGATTCGGTCGGCGATTGCCTTGCTATGATCCGAAATAATGGAGGCTGCTTTGGCGGAATAGGCGCCGTCCTGGATAAAATCGATGATCTTGGATGCGATGAATACAACAACTAACGTATACAATACCTTTTCTAACGATATGTAGATCATGGATACGCCGATTATAACCGCATCGAATACAAGGATGATCTGTCCCATGCTGAAGCCTCGTCTTGACAAAATTCTGGCAATAATGTCAATGCCGCCTGTCGTGCCGCCGAATCGGAAGACGATGCCAAGACCCGCTCCTAGGGTGGCTCCTGCATAGAGCGCAATAAGCATGTTGTCGTTGGAACTGTGAAACGGAATGATCCATTGGTTTCGGATAAATAGTTCGAACAACGCCAGGAACAACGACAGGGAGACGGTGCCGATAATCGTATAAAGCATCTGTCGCTTGCCGAGAGCCTTCCAGCCAAGCAGAAACAGCGGAATATTCAATACCAGCGTCGTAATGGAGAGAGGCCATCCCGCTGCATAATTCAACAGTACTCCAATACCGGTTACACCGCCTTCCATTAATGAATTGGGCAGCAGGAAATATTGAAGGCCGAATGCGTAGACGGCGGTACCGACGAGGATGGGCAATATGATTCTGGCTTGGGACATGATGCGGTTCATGGAACTGAAAACCCCCTTCGGTTTGTAAGCGGTTGTTGCTCTTAGTATGGCTTAGGGCGTGTCTGAAAACCCACTCTGGGGCATCTTTCACCGCCTTTCCGCCCCCTGCTTCGTCACTTTTGCTTGACGTACCCCCGGTACGCCTTTACAAAAGTTCCTTGCATGGAACGAAAATTCGGCAAAATCTGCTCCCCTCAGAGTATTCAGACACGCCCTAATTACAGCCTTGAAAAAACATTGATTTTCGCCTGAGCAATACGGTAACATAGAAAAGAATAGCGATTGTCAGGAAAGGAAGCGCAGTCATGAGTGAAAAGTCATTGGCGGATATTCAACGCGAAGTTGACGATTATATCTCGCAATTTAAGGAAGGATACTTCAGCCCGCTGTCATTAATGGCCCGTTTGTCGGAAGAAGTCGGGGAGCTGGCCAGGGAAATTAACCATAAATATGGCGAAAAACCTAAAAAAGCGGACGAAGCGGACAACAGTGTCGAGATGGAGCTTGGGGACATCCTGTTTATTTTATCATGTTTCGCGAATTCGCTCGACATCGATCTGACTGAAGCCCATAATAAAGTGATGCACAAGTTCAACACGCGTGATGCGAACCGCTGGACGAAGAAATAAAAACGAACTGTAAGCAAGCTCCCGACATATGCTGTACCATCAATCCTGTACAAGGAGGAAGGGACGGATATGGACGGGGAAAGCTGCATACGCAAGGCGTACGACTACATTCTTCACGGCGATTTCGAAAGCGCGATTCATTGGTTCGAGCTCGCGATCAAGGCGGAGCCGGACAATGCCGGCTATTATCATAAATGCGCGGTTTCCTGCGCCAGAAGCAATAAGTGGACCAAGGCAAAACATTACTCGGACACGGCTATCGCCCTTGAGCCGGACAACTCCGAATACATTTATTATTCGGAGTTGATTCGCTCCAAGCTGCTGCTTGAGGAAGTAGGCGTACTGCTCGCATCGGTACCGCCACGGCTTCTGGAAGCGGGAGATAAGCTTGCGGAAGTGATCTCGCTGGATCCGTTAAGCTTTGACGGTTTTTATACGCTAGCGATGGTGCGCTATACGGAAGGCGATTATGAGCGTGCCGGCAAGCTTGTCAAGGAAGCTTTGAAGCTGGACCCTCAGCATACAGCGGCACGACGGCTGTACGCCGACACGAGGCGGAAGATAAGGAAGAATAGCAAAGGATAGGGTGATCGTCATGTCAACTGAGCTTATTAAAGTAGCGGTAATCGGAGCAGCCGGCCGAATGGGGCGCGAGGTCGTAAAAATGGTGCTGGAGGATGAAACGCTTCAGCTTGTAGCTGCAGTCAGCCCTTCGTCAGGACCTGTTGATGCCGCCATTTTCGCGGGCAAGCCCAATTGCGGCGTAATCGTCAGCGCGACGCTGGACGAAGCGCTCAGTTCGGCCAAGGCCGATGTTCTCGTCGACTTTACAGTACCGCAGGCGGCCTATGGCAATACGAAGACCGCAATCGAATATGGTGTTCGTCCAATCATCGGAACGACGGGTTTTACGCCTGAACAAATTGTGGAGCTGGACGAGCTCTGCAAGTCGAAGGGAATCGGCGGACTGATCGCGCCGAACTTCTCGATTGGCGCCATTCTTATGATGAAATTCGCCGCGCAGGCCTCCAAATATATGCCTCATGTCGAAATTATCGAATATCATGGCGATCAAAAGCTGGATGCGCCTTCCGGCACGTCGATCAAAACCGCGGAGCTGATCTCGCAGGTTCGCGAAGAGCTTCGTCAAGGCAACCCAAAGGAAGAAGAGACAATTGAAGGATCACGGGGCGGCTATTATAATGGCTTCCGGATACATAGCGTCAGATTACCGGGGGTATTCGCTCAACAGGAAGTCATCTTCGGCGGCTACGGCCAAACACTCAAGATTCGCCATGATTCTTACGATCGTGCAGGTTATATGCCTGGCGTGAACGTGGCGGTCAAGAAGGTAATGACGTATGCCGGGCTCATCTACGGCTTCGAGCACATCATGGATTAACCTTATTTATCTAAACATCATGGATTCATAACGATTCTAACCTATCATTGTTCAGCTAGAGAGGGGTACGTCATGCTTAATATCGCCTTTATTGCCCACGACAGAAAGAAGGACGAGATCGTCAATTTCGTTACGGCATACGAACATGTTTTCGTTCCACACCAATTATATTCTACCGGCACGACGGGCGCCCGCATTATGGAGCAAACAGACTTGTCCATTCACCGGTTTATGTCGGGGCCATTGGGAGGAGATCAGCAGATAGGCGCTATGGTTGCGCAGAACGAGATGGATCTCATTATCTTCCTTCGCGACCCGTTGATGGCCCAGCCGCACGAGCCGGATATTATCGCATTGCTCCGTCTCTGCGACGTGCAGGGTATTCCGGTAGCCACAAATATCGCGACTGCCGAGGTGCTTGTTAAGGCCGTAGAACGCGGCGATTTTGCATGGCGAGAGCTTGTCCACAAATACAAGCCCGGAGTGGGCGAATAATGGAGTCCGTCGATATTCTCGTATTCGGCGCCCATGCCGACGATGCGGAGATCGGCATGGGCGGCACGATCGCGAAGCATGCAAAAGACGGCCGGCGCATCGTCATATGCGATCTGACACAAGCAGAGATGT
>NZ_BDQX01000458.1:92899-114221 GCF_003112455.1 Paenibacillus agaridevorans | reverse complement strand
TGTCATCCAACGGCACCGTGGAGCTGCGTCGGCAAGAAGCCGAAGCAGCTGCCGCGGTGCTTGGTTTATTTGCCCGGACCAATCTGTCTCTGCCGGACAGAGGCCTTTCGCTAAGCGGCTCTCACATCGAACGCGTAGTCGAAGAGATTCGCAGATGGCGTCCAAGGCTCGTTTTCGCTCCGTATTGGGTTGATCGTCACCCCGATCATGTGCAAGCCAGCAAGCTGATCGAAGAGGCCGTATTTAATGCCAAGCTTCGCAATTATATGTCGCATCTGCCTCCCGTTCAGGTGGAGCAGCTCATTTATTATTTTATAAACGATATGGATCAAGTATCGCTGGCGATAGACGTTTCGAGCGTATACGAGCAGAAGCGCGCAGCGCTTAAGGCATATCGTTCGCAATTCCAGCTGTCCGCTACAACGGATTCTGTTGCAACTCCGCTCACTAATGGATATTTGGAGCGGGTTGAGGCGAGAGACTATTTGCTCGCGCAAGGACGAGGCTGGCAGTATGCCGAAGGCTTCGCGATCAAACGACCATACGGCATAACAACCTTTTAACGAAGAGCTGAATGAAAAGAACTAACGTACAACCAATCCGGAATACATATGAATAGCGGTTCTACAGCAGGAGGTGCGGCAATCATGACCAGGAAACTCAAAATCGGCATTACCTGTTATCCCACATTGGGCGGCTCCGGCGTCGTAGCGACGGAACTCGGCAAGCTGCTCGCGGAACGGGGGCATGAAATTCATTTTATTACGCACAGCATTCCGTTCCGATTGGGGAAATTTCATAAAAATATATTTTTCCACGAAGTGGAAGTAAACGACTATTACGTGTTCAAATATCCTCCGTACGATCTGTCGCTGGCTAGCAAGATGGCTCAAGTAGTCAAGATGCAGAAACTCGATGTCTTGCATGTACATTATGCGATTCCGCATGCCGTCTGTGCCTATCTGGCCAAGCAAATGAGCTGCGATGGCTTAAAAACGGTAACGACGCTGCATGGAACGGACATTACGGTGCTCGCGCAGGACGAATCGCTTAAGGATCTAATCCGGCTCGCCATTCACCAAAGCGATGCCGTGACGGCGGTATCGGATGATCTCATCCAGGAAACCCGCAAACTTCTCGATATAACGACGCCGATCGATCTGACATACAACTTCGTTGACAAACGGGTTTATTATCCTCGCGAAGTGGAAAGCCTGCGGCGTGATTTCGCGGCGCCGGACGAAAAGATTTTAATGCATATATCCAATTTCCGTCCGGTTAAGCGGGTTAGTGACGTCGTGGATATTTTCGCGCGTGTCTCCAAAAAAGTGAAATCGCGGCTGCTGCTTGTAGGCGAAGGACCGGAGCAAACCAAGATTCAGTGCATGATTCGTAATCTGGGACTTGAGGATCGGGTGCAGTTTCTAGGGAAACAAGAGGACGTCGCGCAGGTCATCTCGCTTGCCGACGTGCTGCTTCTGCCATCGGAAAAAGAAAGCTTCGGTCTTGTGGCGCTTGAAGCGATGGCTTGCGGCGTTCCGACAGTCGGTTCTAATGCGGGGGGGATTCCGGAGCTAGTCACGCACGGCGAGACTGGTTTCCTGTCCAATATTGGCGATGTGGAAGAGATGGCTCGAAATGCGGAGGCTATTTTAACTGATCCGGTGTTGGCTGCCAGGTTCCGTGAGGCATGTTTGCATAGAGCTCGATTCGAGTTCTGCAACGATAAAGTGACCACGCAATACGAACAAATTTATTATCGGGTGCTGGGCATCGAGGCGAACTTGCCCGAACCTGTCTGCGAATGAATACAATTGAGCTTACGCCTGCCATGAATGCGGGTTTGCCGATCATAAGGCAGCTGGAGCAAGCGGGTTATCAGGCTGTGTTCGTGGGTGGAGCGGTTCGGGACGCCATCCTGGGCATACCCGTTAAGGACATCGATATCGCGACCGCGGCGAAGCCGGAAGAAGTGATGGAGCTGTTCCCGCGCTGCATACCGACAGGGCTTGCTCATGGTACGGTGACGGTCATGCTGGAAGGTACGCCATACGAGGTAACGACCTACCGGAAGGAAGAGCAATACGAGAATTACCGTAAGCCAAGCGCCGTCACCTATGTGACCGATCTGGATGAGGACTTGCTAAGACGGGATTTCACAATAAACGCCATGGCTTTAAGCGGTTTAGGAGTTATCCACGATCCTTATGGCGGATTGCGCGATTTGCGCCATGGCGTATTGCGCTGTGTAGGCAATGCAGACGATCGATTAATGGAGGATGCGCTTCGGATGGTGCGGGCAATCCGATTTATCGGCGTCTATGGCTTTCACCCATCAGCGTCCGTCTGGCGGGCGCTGCAACGTCATCGAGAGCTGCTTCGGCATGTCGCGATGGAGCGCATTCTAGCCGAGCTGGACAAAATGATGGCGAGCCGCCTTCCGGCAAAATGTTTGACTTGGCTGCTTGCGAGCGGGCTGTTGTCGAGAACCAAGCTGCCGTTGGGCAATGTGGACAAGCTCAGCGATCCAGCGCTTCGGCAAGTCGACTTGAGCTTCCTGGACGGCATTAACGACCTAGATGTCCGTTGGGCGTCGGTTCTCCTTGCGGGGTCTTGGACGCTGCAGGAAGCCGAAGCTGCATTGGAGTCGCTTCATATGTCCAACAAAAAATCAAAGCGGATCCTGCCCATTATTCGAATTCACGAATCCATGCGCGCAGGACTGAAAGAACTAGCCGACCGTTTTTTGCTGGAGAAGATGATGGAGAGATTCGCCGGATTATTCCTGCATCACGGCGCGACTGCGGCTGCTGACTGGCTTATTATCCAAGCGAGCATACCTCCGAACTCCGCTCTGTCGATCTTATCTCCTTCGTCGCTAAGGGCTCTGAATAAACTATTGCAGGATGCTCCGGTGCGGTCCGTCAAGGATCTAGACTTAAATGGAGCGGAGCTTGCCAAAGCGCTTGGCAAGAAGCCGGGTCCTTGGCTTAAGGAAAGCCTGGACCATCTCATGCTTCAGACCGCTCTTGGACGTTTGGATAACGTCAAACCCCGGTTGTTAGCTGCTGTCATCGCCAGAGAAGAGGATTAGGGGGTTAGAAGATGAGTATGGATAGACTCTCGCAATTGTTCCACGATCATCCCGGACAGTACTTATCGGGCGAGAGGCTCAGCGAGGAGCTTAACGTCAGCCGCACGGCGATCTGGAAAACCATCAAGAAGCTGGAAGGAGCGGGCTACGAATTCGAGGCTTCGACCAGGCTGGGCTACAAGCTTATTTTCCAGCCGGATCGACTGGATGCCGATACGATCGCCAAAACATTGGATACGAGATCGTTCGGAAAAAAACTGCTTGTAGAAGGCGAAGTGACGTCCACGCAGGACTTAGCTCGAAACGCGGCGGAGCAAGGGGAAGCCGAAGGATATCTCGTCATTGCGGAGCAGCAAAAAAACGGCAGGGGACGAATGGGCCGCGGTTGGGTTTCGCCTTATGGCAAAGGAATCTGGATGAGCATGGTGTTAAGGCCACCTGTACCGATCCACTGCGCTCCGCAGCTTACGCTTTTGACGGCAGTTGCGTTGTGCCGAAGTCTTAGACGCGTAACGGAGCTAAATGTCGGCATTAAATGGCCCAATGATCTCCTCATCGATGGCCGCAAAATAAGCGGCATATTGCTGGAGTCGGCTGCCGAAGACGAACGTCTAAAACACATCGTCGCAGGTATCGGCATCAGCGTGAATCTTGCTGCTAACGATTATCCCGAGGAAATGCTTGAGAAGGCCGTGTCTCTTCGCATTGCTGCCGGCCGACCGTTCGACAGAACGGAATTGATCGCGGCTTTTTTGAAGGAGTGGGAAGAGCTGTACGAGCTGTTCCTGCAGCAAGGCTTTCGGCCGATCGCCGAATTATGGGAGTCGCTGGCAGTCTCGCTTGGCCAAAAGGTGTTGTTGACAACGCCGCAAGGAGAGGTATCGGGAGTGCCGGAATCGCTACACGATAGCGGAGCCATTAGAGTTCGCCGCGAGGACGGAACTCTCGTTACTTTATTTTCGGCGGAGATGGGCGAGCCTTTAACAAAGTGATAATCATTCAACAGAAAATCGAGCGCCTCTTGCATGCAAATTGACGGAGGCGCCGTTTACGGAGCGCATTTTTTTTGATACACTGTAGTCAAGCGGGCGGCATTCGTTTTTTGGAGCTGCACCGTTAGGATGGTCGGCATTTTTCCAATAATTTGCTAGTGACAATGATTGGGATGCGCATTCTGCTCTGAGCCGCCAAGGACCGAGACAGAAGGAAGCACGACAAGCATGTATTTCCTTTTTGATTCGGCAACCTTTAGCACAGCGGCTAAAAGGTTTTTTTGTGTTTAGAATAGGCAACAACAAGGTTAAGTGAGAGCACGAACAAAAAGCGAAGAAGAGAGGGAGTGAGCTGATGAGGAAACGACTGACAATATCCGGTCTTCAGAAGATGAAGCAGGAGCGCAATGCGATTTCCATGGTGACAGCTTATGACTATCCGTCGGCCAAGCTGGCGGAGGAAGCGGGGATCGACACTATATTGGTAGGTGACTCGCTAGGGAATGTAGTACTTGGATATGAAACGACCATTCCGGTCACAATTGAAGATATCGTGTATCATACGAGAGCTGTCGCGCGAGCGGCAACCCATACGTTTATTATAGCCGATATGCCCTTCATGACTTACGGAGCGAGCCGGGAGGCTACTTTGACCCATGCTGCGCGCATCATGCAGCAGGGCGGCGCTCAAGCCGTCAAGCTGGAGGGCGGTTCGGAAATTACGGGCGATGTAGAAGCATTGGTAAAGGCCGGGATTCCTGTAATGGGCCATATCGGGCTGACACCTCAATCCGTTCATCAACTTAGCGGATACAAGGTGCAAGGCAAGCTGGATAAGGATGCGGAACGGCTTATGAAGGATGCTTTGGCGCTGGAGAAAGCAGGCGCTTTCGCCATTGTACTTGAGCTTTTGACGGAGCCACTGGCCGCGGCGATTACCAAAGCCTTATCGATTCCGACGATCGGAATCGGCGCTGGACGGGCTTGCGACGGGCAAGTACTGGTATACCATGATTTGCTGCAATACGCTTCTCCGTATTTCGAAAAAAAATTCGTGAAAACCTACGCGGATCTCGGCACTACGGTGAGACAGGCGATCGAAGCTTTCTCGCAGGATGTAAAGAGCGGCGCGTTCCCGGCGGAGGAGCACACCTTCCAGCCGCAGGCTGAAGCAAAGACATCGGAAACGCTGTACGGCGGAACTGCCGGATCTTCGGAACAACCACCCGCAGATGTCAGGAAAGGGGTTCAATACTCATGATTGTATGCCGAACCATCCAGGAACTGAAGTCTGCACTGGGTGAACGGGCATCGGACGGCAAGTCGCTCGGATTCGTGCCTACGATGGGTTACCTCCACGAGGGGCATGCCAGCCTGCTCAGAAAGGCGAGAGAAGAGAACGACGTGGCCGCGCTAAGCATCTTCGTCAATCCGCTTCAATTCGGCCCCAAGGAAGACCTGGATCGTTACCCGCGGGATGAAGAACGAGATCTTGCTATTGCGGCGGAGTGCGGAGTCGATGTTGTCTTTCTGCCGACTGTGCAAGAGATGTACCCCGGGCGTCCCTTAACGAAGGTGATTGTGGACGAGGTAACGGACAGGATGTGCGGCGCTTCCCGGCCTGGCCACTTTGACGGCGTAGGAACGGTTGTCAGCAAGCTGTTCCATCTCCTTAAGCCTTCGCGCGCCTACTTCGGGATGAAGGATGCTCAGCAGGTCGCCGTTATTGAACAGATGGTGCACGACTTGAATTTCGATATCGAGATTGTACGATGCGAGACTGTGCGCGAGCCCGATGGTCTTGCGTTAAGCTCCCGCAATGTATACTTGTCGGCAGAGCATCGCAGTCAAGCCGTAAGGCTGTCCCAAGCGTTAAACCTCGCAAAGGAGTGGCTGGAGGAGCCTGGCATGACGGCAAGCGGGCTCAAGCAGCGCGTGGAATCGCATATTCGCGAGGCGGATCAGGCGATTATCGATTATGTGGAGCTGCTAGCCTATCCCGAGCTATCGTTGATTGACGAAGAGGCGCGGTTATCTTCCTATAACGGTACCGTTATACTGGCACTTGCTGTAAAGTTCGGGACTACGCGATTAATCGACAATCGTTTATTCGAAACATCCAAGATTGGCGGAGGTGAATGATTATGTTCAGAACGATGATGAAATCCAAGCTTCACAGGGCGACGGTGACGGAAGCGAATCTGAATTATGTAGGCAGTATTACGATTGACGAGGATCTTATGGAAGCAGCGGATTTGCTGGAGAACGAGAAGGTTCAGATTGTAAACAATAACAATGGAGCCAGATTCGAAACCTACGTAATTACGGGGCCGAGAGGTTCGGGCGTTATCTGCTTAAACGGAGCGGCAGCAAGGCAGGTTCAGCCAGGCGACAAGGTTATCATAATTTCTTATGCGTCCATGTCCACGGAAGAGGCGCGCGTCCATAAGCCGATCGTGACGATTCTAAATGATGAGAACAAACCGGTCAAGGTGCTCACCGAAGAGCTTCACGCAACGATCCTGTAACGAACTGGACTTTGGAAGTGGTTCGTTTATGTAACGTCTGGGATGCCGTATGAAAAACCTCGTCGGAACAAAGAATGACCGTATCACTCCTTAATCCAAAGCGAAGGCGGGATGCGGTATGATACAGCATATGTTCTCTTCGATGAACGAATGGCTTGACGGGATTAAAGAGCGTTACAACTCGGCCACGGAACAGGAGCGCGGTCATTACCTGGAGCAGATTCGGCAGCTCAAAAAAACAAGCGACGCCTTTATCGAGGAATGGCTTCAATTCGAGGAAAAATTCACCGATTTTCAAGACGAGTGCGGTCCGTTCGACTTAAGCGCCCCGGTTGGAGGAGCGCCGCTGCCCAAACTTCCCGAGCTACCAGCGGGTAAGGATAAGGATCCAGCAGACAAAAACCCGAATTCGGGATATATAGCTGCTGGCGCAAATTATCCAATCACAATCAGCGAGAAACAGCCATGCGCCTATGGCGATCTGGAAATTCCCGAAGCTGCGGAGCCCTTCATGAACAAAGGACAAGGCTATTATAAATTATTTATGTTCGCCGAAGCAGCTTCTTTATTCCAGACCGTCATTGCCATGGCGCCCGAATGCAATCTGGCAAGACTTCATCTGGCAATGAGCCAGATGCATCTGCAGAATTGGAACGAAGCGCAGCGTCACTTCCAACTGCTTGTTGTGATGTCGGACTTTCCGAAGTGGGTCGCTTTAGGATATAATGCCCTTGGGTGTATTCACGCAGTTCGGATGAACATGGCATATGCGGAGAGGCTGTTCCGCAAAGCTTACGAAGTTTATCCGAGCTTTACGGATCCATTAAATAACTTGCGATCCTGCCAGGAATCGCCTGGGCAATTATCGTTATATTTCGGAAGCACGGAGTTGTGCTGTTTGTGAGAGGGACGAAGATGGATGAAATACGCAGTGCTGGATTTGGAGACGACGGGTCATAGTGCAGAGGACGACATTATTCAAGTCGGCATCGTCATTGTATCGGAAGAGATGGCGATCGTCGATACGTTCAGCTCGTTTGTGAAACCTTCGGTACCTATTCCCCCGTTCATTACGCAATTAACCGGCATCGAGGAAGAGACCGTTGCGGACGCGCCTGAGCTGCACGACGTGCTGCTAAAGCTTATTCCTCTCTTGGATGATGCCGTTCTTGTCGCCCATAATGTAGGATTCGATGCCGGTTTCTTAAACGGCGCGCTGGAGAAATGCGGATATTTGCCTTTCACCGGCCGCAGGCTGGACACGATCGAACTCCTGCGAGTATTATATCCGACGATTACATCTTATCAATTAGGCGTTGTAGCGGCAGCGTTCGGCATTACGCATGATCATCATCATCGCGCGGATAGCGACGCGCTTGCGACTGCCCATATTTTTATCGAGGCTGTGGGCAAGCTTCGCACCTTGCCGCTGCTTACTTTGCAGCGGCTCGTTGCGTTGATCGACGAATCCAGGGACCTGCATTGGTTCCTTAACGTCAATCTTAATCTCATGGAGCGAACCGTCGTGTTCGAGTCCAATGAAGTGGATTATTACCGGCAATTTGCTCTTAAGGCGCGAGAATGGAATGAAGAACAGCCTGCCAGGACTAATGGAGCGGGCTCGGCAATACCGAAGGACATGAACTTCGAGGCTTATCTCGATGCCGTGCGTGCCAAGTTTCAAGAACGTTTTCCGGATTACGAAGAGCGCGAGCCGCAAAAGCTGATGTTTCATCACGTATACGAAGCGCTCGCAGCCGATCAGCACCTCTTGATTGAGGCAGGAACGGGCACGGGCAAGTCGCTGGGGTATTTGATCCCGGCCCTGTATTACGGCGTGCAGAGCGACAGCAAGATCGTCGTCAGCACGCATACGATCAATCTTCAGGAGCAACTGAGAAGCAGGGATTTGCCGCTGCTGTCCGACGTGCTTCCGTTTCCCGTAAAAGCCTCCATTTTTAAGGGGAGAGGGAACTACTTATGTTTGCGCAAATTCGAGGGCAAGGTCAACGCCCGGGATTTGGTTTCTCCTGTAGAAGATGCGATTACGGCATCCCAGATGGTCGTCTGGTTAGGAGAAACGGAGACAGGGGATCAGGAGGAGTTGAACCTCGGCAGCCGAGGCTCTGACTTTTGGTCTACGGTATCCAGCGATGCGGACTCATGTCTTAATCGTGCTTGTCCATGGTTTAAGCGCTGTTATTACCATCGTGCCAAACATGAAGCGAACGTTGCCGACGTCTGTATTACGAATCATTCCTTGTTATTTACCGATGTGCAGGCCGATCATCGCCTGCTGCCCGCGTATTCTCATCTTATTATTGACGAGGCTCATCACGTGGAGGAAGTGGCAGGCAAACATCTGGGGATGAACGTGAATTATTTCTCACTCGTACATATTGCGACCCGGTTGTTTAAGGACAATCGAACGGGGTTATTGCCTTTACTGCGTTCCAAGCTGCAGAATGAAGGCGATGACCATGTACAAGCATGGACGGAGACGATTGATGAAATCATCCCGATCTTTCAGGAGATCAGGGAGCATTGGGACAAATTATTCGAGATGCTGTACGCAATGATGGGCGAAGGAGCTGAAGGCGCCACTGATAATGGCGCGGTTTCATCATCGGTCCTTAGACTCCATCATTCCGAGCTTCCTGCAAGCTGGGATGAAGCGAGCGGCGTCGAGAATAATATTTATGTCGAGCTTGCGCGGGTTATCAAGACGATGGAAAAAATGATCAACGACATCAAGGAGCGGGTCGATGATCTCTCCGTTCAGGGAACGATTACCGATCTTAACGGTTCCATCCGGGATTTGACGCGTTTAAAAGACGAGCTTCGTATCTTTATGAAACTGGAGCAGTCCGGTTTTGTTTTCTGGATGGAAGCCAGCGCGGTATACCGCTATCGATCGCTGCATATGTACGCGGCACCCGTCGATGTTAGCGAACAGCTTCAAAAGTACTTTTTTGACGCCAAAGACAGCATCATTATGACCTCCGCGACATTAACGGTGCAGAAAACCTTCCAGTACGCGGAGGAACAGCTCGGCCTCCTCGGCTATGAGACGCAGGGCAAGCTCAAAACTGTGCAGTTGCCGTCTCCTTTCCGTTACAGGGAACAGGCGCTGGTGATGGTCCCTCGCGACTTCCCGGTGGTTAAGGGCGCATATGTAAACGACGCGTATCTGGATAAGCTGGCGGCTTCGCTCGTCGATGCCGCTCTAGAGACAAAAGGACGAATGCTGGTGCTCTTTACTTCTTATAAGATGCTGAAGCAAGTTCACGAGCTTATGAAAATAGGTCTGGCCGCGGCAGGCATCGGCTTGCTGGGACAAGGGATCGACAGCAGCAATCGAACCAAGCTGACGAGACGTTTCCTTCAACAGCCGGAATCCGTGCTTTTGGGAACGAGCAGCTTCTGGGAAGGCGTCGATATTCCAGGCGAAGCGCTTACCTGTCTTGCCATCGTGAGACTTCCGTTCCAGCCTCCTAATCATCCGCTCCAAGAAGCAAAGGCGGAGCAACTGCAGCGACAAAAGCAGAATCCGTTTATGAAGCTGTCCATCCCGCAGGCCGTCATCCGATTCAAGCAAGGATTCGGCCGACTTGTCCGCACCTCGCAGGACAAAGGCATTGTCATCATCTACGATACGCGCGTTATCGATGCTTATTACGGCAAACATTTTCTCTATTCGCTGCCAGGTCCCAAGATCGAAACGATGTTTACGGATCAGATGGTGCCTAGAATTAGAGAATGGCTGGGAAAAGACAGCGCTGCGGCGAGCGAACCAGAAGCTACGAAGGAGGCAACAACTTGAAGCAGACCAAAATATCAGAAGCGGTCGTGCGCCGACTCCCTATCTATTTGCAGGTGCTTAACGAGCTGGACAGCCGCGAGATCCAGACGGTATCCTCGCAGGAGCTTGGGGTTAAGCTTGATCTTAACCCGGCTCAGATTCGTAAGGATCTCGCGTATTTCGGCGAATTCGGACGCAAAGGCATTGGCTACGACGTTGTCTATTTGATCGAAATCATTCGTCAAATACTCAAGGTGAACCAGACGATCAAGGTCGCGCTGGTTGGTGCCGGCAATCTGGGTCATGCCTTATGCAATTACAACAAATATTCCAAGGACAATATGAAAATAACGGCTGTGTTCGACGACCATCCTGCCAAGATCGGAACGAATATCAACAATCTGGTCGTTCAACCCATGAGCGAGCTGGTCGCAACGATTGCGGAGCAAAAAATTCGGATCGGCATCATCACTGTCCCTGCGTTCGAAGCTCAAAACGTCGTAAATCAATTCGTCTCGGCGGGGATAGAAGGCATTTTGAACTTCGCTCCAGCGATTTTGCGCGTACCGGATGAAGTGCGCATTCACAATGCCGATTTCACAAGGGAACTGCTTAGCCTCGCGTATTATTTGAACCATGAAGGAGAAGATTCGGATGAAACAGCTATGGATTAGAAATGGCCTGTTCGTGACGATGGACGACTCGACCCCGGTCATTAAAGGTCATATGGTCATCTCGAACGATGCCATTACATATATCGGCGAGCAGGAGCCCGAGCCGCAAAGCTTGTCTGAAAGCGTAGAAAAGCTGGATGGCAAAGGACTGGCCTTCCTGCCCGGACTTATTAATACGCATGGTCATGCGGCGATGTCGCTCCTTCGCGGGTATTCGGACGATCAAAATCTGCAGGTATGGCTGGAGCAGAAAATGTGGCCGATGGAGGGCCGTTATGTTGCGGCGGATACGAGAGCCGGCACAGCCCTGGCCATCGTCGAGATGCTTCGTACGGGAACAACGACCTTCCTCGATATGTATGATCGAATGGATGAAGTCGCGAAGGTGACGGAGCAATCCGGCATTCGCGGCGTATTGATGCGCGGTGTTATCGGCCTATGCTCGGAAGAGGAGCAAAAAGCGAAGCTTGAGGAAGCGATTGCATTCGCACTGGAGTGGAACGGCAGAGCAGACGGCCGAATTACAACCATGCTGTCGCCGCATGCGCCATATACTTGCCCTCCCGCATATATCGAAAAATTTGTACAGGCCGCCCATGATCATTCTTTGGCGCTTCATACGCATATGTCCGAGTCTCGTGCAGAGGTGGAGCAGAACGTTAGGGATTACGGCGTTCGGCCTGTTGAGCATCTTCATCGGCTGGGTTTCTTTTCGCGCCCTGCGTTGGTCGCGCACGCCGTTCATCTGAACGACGAGGAGATTGCAATGCTAGCAGAGAACGGCGTCTCCGTAGCGCATAATCCAGTGAGCAATCTGAAGCTGGCCAGCGGCATCGCCAGGCTTCCGGAATTGCTTCGTGCCGGCGTCAAGGTCGGTCTTGGAACGGATAGCGCGGCCAGCAACAATAATCTTGACCTGTTCCAGGAAATTACAATGGCAGCCCTGTTGCACAAAGGCGTATCCGGAGATCCCACTGCCATACCGGCTACGGAGGCGCTTAAGCTTGGGACATCGCTCGGAGCGGCTTCCATCTGGAAGGAGAAGGAGATCGGCATGCTCAAGGCGGGGATGAAGGCTGATATGGCTGCCGTCAACATCGACCAGCCTCAGTACTTCCCGCTCACTGACATCGTCTCGCATCTTGTCTATGCGGGATCGGGCAAGGATGTTCGCCATGTGTGGGTCGGGGGCAAACAAGTCGTGAAGGATGGACAATGCACTTTGCTGGACGAAGAAAAAATTCGCAAGGAAGCGCAAGCCGCATTCGAGCGGCTGCTTAACGGCTAATGCGCGCCACGGAAAGAAAACGACGTCCGTTTATGACACCGGCCAAGTGGATCTGGATGGTTAGCGCCGCCCTGTTGACTTTCTTGATCTGGTTAGGGCTTTATTACCGCGATATACAGCTGCCGCACTGGTCGGCAGAAGCCGAAGCGAAGCAGCGAATCGTCGCAACGGGTGAAATATCGAATGTAGAACGGCTGAACAAACATATCTGGGACGAGACCGTATGGGTCGGCTTCGGCGCAGGGGAACAGGATGATTATCATTACGTGTTCCTGCGCAGCGACGAAACGACGCTTACCGTCGACGCTTCCGACGTGCTCGGCGAGGATGAGCTCAAAGCTCAGTTCCGTTCAAGCAAACCTGGGACGAATATCGTTCGGGTACAAGCCGGATTATTCCGGGGAGCTCCGGCATGGGAGATCTATTATTCTGCAGCTTCCGATGGAGGCGTTCAATACTTCTATGATTTTTATACCTTCGACAAAGATGGTAAGCTAATCGATTCCTATCGGCTGCCTTCCTCTTAAAGAGGTTGTTCAAAAAATCCGCTTTCCATAACGATGTATGCCTAGAAGCTTATTCGACGTCGAATATTGAACGCAACCGAACCTTCCGGTGCTCACGTAGCTCTGCTACGCTCCGCTCCTCAGTTTCTAGTTGCCTTCAATCTTCTCGGTACTGAAAACCGAATTTTTGAACTTCAACTTTATGCCATATCATAAAATTAGGCGGGACCTTCCATGGTCCCGTTTCCTGTTTTTACACCCCGAAATTAGCTGTAAAATGTGATATACTATCGTATAGACGAGTTGATAGATAATTAATATATATTAATACTATACATTGGAGGGGTTAGGAGATGAGAAAACCGCGCGTATTGCCGCTAGCGATTACCGTTGTTGTCACTGCCGTACTGTTGTTCGGAGGTTTCGCCTTGTACAAGCAGATGGTCGTCGCCGCGCCTCTTGCCGATAAACTGGAAGAGATGAACGGAGTAGCGGAAGCATCAAAGCCTGAGATTGGACAAAAAGAATTAAAGGTGAAGCTGAAATTGTCTGCAGATGCCAGCCTTCGGGAAACTTACGGCAACGCGGTGAAACAAACGGCTGGCTTCGCCGGGGGCAAGAAGGTAATGGTACAAGTGGAGAACGTTCCAAATGAACAGCTTGAACAGCTCTGGTACGGCGCGATGTTCGAAATCGCGGAAGCGATGGAGACGAAGGCCTATTCCACGATTCCTGCAGCTATGGAGAAAGCCGTCGCTGGTGTGGATGGAGTAACAACGGTGACGGAGATGGATGAGAACAATGTATATATTACGATCCGATCAGAGCAAGAAGGTACGGCCAAATACGTGGTGTTGCCGCGAACGCCTAATACGATGGAGGTGTGGTAATGCGCAAATACGGAATGGAGATCGGGATCGGAGTCGTCATCGTCGGCCTTGTATTCTTGCAGATGCAAGGCTATAACGTGCTTCCATTCGTCTTGATGGCTGCAATTGCCGGCGTACTCTTGTTTATGGCGCGAGGCAAAGGCAAGCTCGCTGCATTATCTGGCGGCGAAGGACGGAAGGAAGTGAAGTCGACATCATTTACCTTCGAACAGATTGGCGGACAAAACCGCGCAAAGCAGGAGCTGATAGAGGCGCTTGACTTTTTGGTCAAACGGGATCAGATCGAGAAGCTGGGTATTCGTCCGCTTAAGGGCATACTGCTGGCAGGACCTCCGGGTACTGGCAAAACATTGCTAGCTAAGGCGGCTGCGCAATATACGGATTCCGTCTACATGGCGGCATCGGGCAGCGAATTCGTTGAGATGTATGTCGGCGTCGGAGCGGGGCGCATTCGCGATTTGTTTAAAGAAGCACGAGCCAAAGCCAAAAAAGCAGGCAAATCCAGCGCTGTTATCTTTATCGACGAAATTGAGGTTATTGGCGGGAAGCGGGACGGCGGACAACACCGTGAATACGATCAGACGCTGAATCAGCTGCTGACAGAGATGGATGGCATTCATGGCAACGAATCGCCGCGCATTCTCATCATCGCCGCTACGAACCGCAAGGAGATGCTGGACAGCGCGCTGGTTCGCCCTGGGCGCTTCGACAGGCATATCGGCGTCGATCTGCCCGATAAAAAGGGCAGACTTCAAATTCTTCGCATTCATGCGTCCAATAAACCGATTGATGAGAGTGTCGATTTGACAGGCATTGCAGAGCAGACCTTTAGCTTCTCCGGGGCACAGCTGGAATCTGTCATGAATGAGGCGGCCATCTATGCCTTGCGCGACAATGCGGATTCCATCACCTCCGGTCATCTTCATATGGCAATCGACAAGGTGATGCTGGGAGAGAAAAGCGACAAGGAAACATCCCTGGAGGAGCGAAAGCGGGTTGCGCTGCATGAACTGGGACACGCCATAATGGCGGAGCTTGTTCGTCCCGGGAGCGTATCTCAGGTAGCTTTGTCGCCTCGCGGCGGCGCTCTGGGTTACGTGCGTCATCAGCCCTTGCAGGATCAGTATTTGTATACGACGAAGTTTCTGCACGAACAAATCATGATTGCGCTTGGTGGAGCTGCCGCCGAGGAGATTTTTTATGGCGAACGCAGCACGGGCTCGAGGGGCGACTTCGACCAGGCGGTTGGCATTGTAAAGACGCTGGTGGAATCAGGCTTGACGGATGCGGGCATAATCGATGCATCCATGATGACGCCGGACAAGTGGTCGGCCGTGACGAATGGGATTTTGGATGATCTCATGGGTCGAACGAAGGAGCTGCTGAATTCGCGTCAAGAGGTGTTTGGGCAGGCTTTGCAGACGCTTCTGGATGAGGAAAATGTGGATGGAGAACGGTTTAGAGACTTACTTCACAATTCCGCCGTTGCTTAACCGTATTTATTACAAATTCAAGGCGAACCTATGGTTCGCCTTCTCTTTTGCCCAAAAAACGTTATAATAAAGAGGAACTATCAACCTAGAAGGAGCAAATGCATCGCATGATAAAGAAAGTTGGCGTTATAGGGATCGGAACGATGGGACAAGGCATAGCTGAGATGTTGGCTTCCAAGGGTCTTGATGTCTTCATCTTGGAGCAATCGGAGGAACGTCTGAGGTACGGGCTTCAAATGATCGAGATTAGTCTGGACAAACAGATCGAAAAGTGGGCGCTTACCAACTCGGAGAAGAAACTTATTCTGTCACGAATTGACTCCGTCTCTTATTACGAAGAACTGGCATCATGCGAGTTGGTTATCGAGACGATAACGGAGGAGCTTGAAGCGAAGAAGGAAGTATTCCGCAAGCTGGATGCAATATGCAGCGAAAGCACGATATTGGCCAGCAACACATCCACGCTCAGTTTGACCGAGTTGGCAAGCGTTACGGCTACGCCAGATCGTGTGATCGGAATTCATTTTATATATCCCGTACTTAAGGTTGATCTTGTCGAGATCGTGCGAGGTCTTAAGACGTCGGAGGAGACGTTTGCGCGGACCAAACATTTTGTGGACGAGATCATTATGAAAAAGAGTGTCATGGTATTCGAATCTCCGGGGTTCGTGACGACTCGTCTCATTTGCCTCTTTATCAACGAAGCTCTGCACGTTCTCGAGGAAGGCGTCGCTTCGGCGGAGGATATCGACAACGCGATGCGGATCGGGTATTCTTTTTCGCATGGTCCATTCGAGATGGCGGACCGCTTCGGTTTGGATTCCGTGCTTGCCGCTCTGGAGCGAATGTTCCGGGAATACGGCGAGCTTAAGTATCGTCCGTCAATCGTGCTCAAAAAGATGGTACGCGGCGGACATCTCGGCGTGAAATCTGGCGTCGGATTTTTCCAATACGATAAGGATGGAGACCGAATTTCATGAAAGTATTAGTCATTAATGCTGGCAGCTCCTCGTTGAAATACCAGCTCTACAATATGATGGACGAGTCCGTCCTCGCCAGCGGACGAGTGGAGAGAATCGGGATGGATTCTTCTATTGTTACCCATGAATCCGCAAACAAGCCCGAGGTTCGCGACGTTAGAGAAATTCTGGATCACGTAACTGCGGTAAAGCGCGTTATAGACATTCTGGTTCACCCTGATTTCGGCGTCATAACCTCTATGTCGGAGATTGACGCGGTTGGTCATCGAGTCGTACATGGCGGCGAAGCGTTTAAACATTCCGTAATCGTAACGCAAGAAGTCAAGGCAGAGATTAAGCGCCTTTTCGATCTCGCTCCGTTGCACAATCCTGCTCATATGATGGGGATTAACGCCGTAGAGACGAATATGCCTAATGTTCCGCAGGTTGTCGTGTTTGACACGGCGTTCCATCAGACTATGCCGGAGACTTCGTACCTGTACCCGATTCCAAAGGTGTTGTACCGCCGTCACAAAATTCGTCGATACGGCTTCCACGGCACGTCTCATGCCTACGTGAGCGGTGAGGCCGCACGTTTCTTGGGCAAGCCGATCGAGTCGCTCAAGATGGTAAGCTGCCATATAGGCAACGGAGCAAGCTGTGCCGCTATCGTAGGCGGGAAGACGCTGGATACGAGCATGGGTATGACTCCGCTGGAAGGACTAATGATGGGAACGCGAAGCGGCGATATCGATCCCGCCATCGTGCCGTTCGTCATCAACAAAGAAGAGCTCACGCTGAGCGAGGTCAATTCCATGCTGAACAAGCACAGCGGCATGCAGGCGATATCCGGCCTAAGCAGCGACATGCGCGAGATCGACGAAGCCATGAACGCAGGAGATGCAAATGCGAAGCTGGCCTTCGATATGTTCGTCTACCGACTGCGCAAGTATATCGGAGCTTATGCGGCCGCAATGAACGGGATCGATGTGCTGCTGTTTACAGCCGGTATAGGAGAGAACTCGGCATCGGTTCGCCGAGCGGTATGCGAAGGCATAACGTTCCTCGGATTAGAACTGGATGATGCGCTCAACACCGAACGGAAGAAGACGGTTCGCGAAATTTCGAAGCCGGATTCCCGCGTCAAGGTGCTTGTGGTTCCGACGAACGAAGAATTGTTGATTGCCCGCGATACATACAAGCTGACTAATGTATAGAGGCAACTTAACGATTGATCCTGCCGTGCCGTCCTAAGGGGCGGCTCGGTCCTTTTTGTATAGAGGAAGAAAGGGGGAAGTCCGCGATGAGCGATGAACTATGGAAAGCGTATGCCCATGGATGGTCGGCCGCCATGTCGGAGGGAGGCACTTTCGTGCCGCATGTGCTTCTACGTACAGCAAGCAGTCTGGGGCTAAGCGATACGGATGTGATGATCATGCTGCAGCTTATGTCATACTCGGCGGCAGAGGGAACGGAATTTCCTACGATGGAGCAGCTTGCGGAGCGGCTGGGGAGTTCGCCCCGCGTGGTCGGCGAACGAATCAGCCGCCTCGTAAAGGACGGCTATCTGTCCATCGACGATTACGTTGACAGCAATACGGGGATGCAGGCAGAACGCTACAATTGGAGCGGCTGGATGATGAGAGCCGCAGAACGCGCCGCGGAGGATCGCCGATCCGCGAAGAGATCTTCGCCATCCGAGCGGAATCAGGCGATTCCAATTACAAGCAAGAGAAAGCCCGCATCCGACTTGTTTTCGGTATTCGAGCAAGAATTTGGACGTTTGCTGTCCCCTTACGAATGCGAGTCGATCGGCGCTTGGCTGGACGAAGACCGTTATACCGAGGAGATTATATTATTCGCGCTCAAGGAAGCGGTGTTCGCGGGCAAGCTAAGTCTGAAGTACATTGACCGGATTTTGCTGGAATGGGCCCGCAATCGGGTAACGAATGTAGACGAGGCGCGCGCGCATTCGGAGAAGTTTTACGGCGGGCGGAGCTGAAGCAGCTTTTAGTGATAGATATAAGAGATAGCTAAAAGGGTTAGAGATAAGGGAATCGCTGCAAAAGTAATTGATTTTAGCATTCACGACACAAAAAAATCGGTCTGTTCGACCGATTTTTTTTGCTGTTCAGGAATATATGCAACTCCAAGACTTGTGAATAAAGGGTTGAAAAATCGAACAGACACCAGCAACGCTATATGTTTATGTCCGTTAGGTGGTGAAGTGACTGACGTATTTGGGTTACTAATGTTCCTTTATCACTTTCTGGTGATTTTGATCTGCAGCAAATATTAGCGAGCTTTGTTAGCAGCTGCAAAAAATGAATTGGCGTTACGATGAATGACACTGCCGTCGCTCATGCGAATCGTATCCGGGCTATAACCGGAAATCGTAGCGATGGGACGAATCTGCATGTCATTCTGAAAGATATTGACCAACGTTTTTTCCTTTATGGCTAGCTCGAATTCTTTGTCCGTAACAATCGGTTGTTCAGGTTTGATTTGTTTTACTTGACTCATAGGAAAGCTCCTTGTCCGTTGAAGTATTTAAGTTTATATCCTATTATACTGGGCGTAATAGGTAAATATCAAATGCGGTCTACATTCAATTGCGGCGTGCCGAAGTTGCAAAGAATGAGCGGCACTCATTCTGAAATATTCCTCTCGATAGCAGCTCCGATCTCTCCAGCCCGTTCTGCCGAACGTTTGGCGCCGGCAATAATGCTGTCTTGAAGTCCGCGTTCCGTCATCAGCTCGATGGCCGCTTGCGTCGTACCGTTTGGAGAGGTGACCTTGCGTCTCAGCTCGGCGGGATCCTCGCCCGTCGTACGGACCATCTCTGCTGCGCCCAGCACGGTCTGAACGACTAAATCGCGGGCTACGTTATCATCAAGGCCCAGCTCAGTCGCCGCTTTCATCATCGCCTCCATAAAGAAGTAGACATATGCGGGGCCGCTGCCCGAGATACCCGTCACGGATTCCTGGAGCGGTTCGTCCACGACGGCATTAATGCCGATGGATTGAAAAATCGCTTCAGCGATGGCGCGCTGCTCGGAGGAGACGGCTTCCGAATAACTGATGCCCGTCGCGCCAAGTCCAATCGTGCTGGACGTATTCGGCATCGAACGAACGATGGGCAGCTTGGCTCCTAACAGAAGCTCGATCGACCCGATGGACAGCCCCGCAATGACGGACACAATGAGCTGTCCGGAGGAAATGAGAGGTCGAATGGAGGCGATCGCTTCGGCAGCATCCTTCGGCTTCATCGCCAGGAAAATAATATCGGCGTTACGTAAAAAATGTTCGTTGTTTTCGCCTTGCAGTACGGTCCGAACGCCATATTTGCTGCTGAGCTCTGTCAGACGTTCCGCATTGCTGCGATTTAACATGGAGATACGATCGGCAGCAATCAATTCCTGACTGATGAGTCCGCGCGCGATGGCTTCGGCCATGGAGCCGGCGCCGTAGAAGCATATATTCAAGGCAGCGATGCTTGTATGAGTCACTAAAGTCATCGTATCATTCCTCCTGTATCCGTAGTTTTACGATCTGCGGCAATGCGGGAAAAGTTAACCTCGCACTTGTCCGTTGCCGATAATTCTGAATTTCGTCGACGTGAGAGCGGGCAGGCCCATGGGGCCGCGGGCATGCAGCTTCTGCGTGCTGATGCCGATCTCCGCGCCGAAGCCGAATTCGAAGCCGTCCGTAAAGCGGGTGGAGGCGTTATGGTAGACGGCGGCAGCATCAACCTCGTGAAGGAATCGTTCGGCGTTGTCAGCGTTCTCCGTTACGATGCACTCCGAATGTTTTGTGCCATAGCGGCGGATATGTCCCAATGCTTCATCCAAGCCATCAACGATCCGAACATTCAAGATATAGTCGTTGTATTCCGTAGCGTAATCCTCCTCCGTTGCAGCCCTTGTGCCAGGAAGGAGAGCTAACGTACGCTCGCAGCCGCGGAACTCGACGTTTGCTTCGGCCATGCGAGCTATCAATGCCTGAAGCTGCTCACTGGAGTAAGAGGCATCGACAAGCAACGTCTCGATGGAATTGCAGACGGATGGGCGCTGCACCTTGCCGTTAAAGGCAATCTCCGCTGCCATGCCGGGATTGGCGGAAGCATCGACAAACACATGACAAATCCCGGCGCCGGTCTCGATGACGGGAACTGTCGCATTCTCGACTACGTTGCGAATTAGGGATGCACCTCCCCTTGGGATAACAACATCCAGCAATCCGTTCAGCTTTAGCATCTCGTTAACCGATGCACGGTCGGAATCCTCGATCAGTTGAACGGCATCTTGCGGCAAGGCAGTTCCGCTTAGGGCGTCCCGCATGATCTCGACAATTTTGCGATTCGATTCCAGCGCGGCGGAACCTCCGCGCAAGACGACGCAATTGCCGGTTTTGAGGCATAGTCCCGCGGCATCTACGGTTACGTTAGGACGTGCTTCGTAGATCATTCCGATTACGCCAAGCGGCACGCGAATCTGCACGATATCAAGTCCGTTTGGGCGCTGAATCGATTGCAGCTCTTCTCCGACAGGGTCTGGAAGCTCCACGATTTGACGAAGTCCTTCGGCGATGCCTGCGATCCGTTCCGAATTTAACGCCAGCCGATCCAGCAGGGAGGTAGATGTGCCGTTCTCCCGTCCGTTCTTCAGGTCTACGGCATTTGCCTCCAGAATTTCCTCCTGACGCGTCAGGAGCGCATTTGCAATGGCGAGCAGAGCATCGTTTTTCTGAGCGGTAGACAGTCTGCCCGCGGCAACCGCAGCCTCTTGTGCAAGCGTTGCTTTTTTTCTAACTTCACTTATCATTCCTGCCATCCTCCTTTGTCATCCTCTTATTTCAACGATATCCATTCATCGCGATGGATGACTTCAATCCTTGTTACCTCGACTCTTCGCGCTACTTCCTCGCTGCCGAGTCCGGCAGCCGCTTGCAATTGCCATGCGGCATAATTCACGACGCCGCGGCCCAGCGTTCCGCCATGACGATCCACAACTTCGACGACGTCGCCGGGATGGAAGTCGCCTGTACTGTCCACAACGCCAGCCGGCAGCAGGCTCTTGCCGCCAGCCAAAAGCGCA
>NZ_BDQX01000458.1:46096-92824 GCF_003112455.1 Paenibacillus agaridevorans | reverse complement strand
GGCACCGTCATCGACGGCGATCCGTCCCTGTGGCAGCGAGTGGAAGCCAAGCCACTGCTTCTTCATGGACAGGCTGTGCAGCTTCGTATCAAAATACGTACCGCTTCCGACGCCGTTTACGGCCGCAGCGAGATCGCCCTCGTTCGTCACTTTGCCGATGAAGGCTCCCACACCGCCGCGCATCGCCACGCGTGCCGCTTCAATCTTGGAGCGCATGCCTCCGGTGCCGACGGACGAACCGGCGCCGCCTGCAAGCTTTAAAATTTCATCGGAGATTTGCTCCACGCGTCCAATTTTGACGGCTTCCGGATTAATGCGTGGATCTTCGGTGTACAAACCATCCATATCGGTAATGATGACGAGCTTGGAAGCCTTCGTCAACGCCGCAACCAGGGCGGACAGATTATCGTTATCGCCGAACTTAAGGACAAGCTCATCAGTGGCAACCGTGTCGTTTTCGTTAATGATAGGAATGATCCGCTGCTTCAACAGCTCTTCGATCGTCATCAGCGCGTTCTGGATCCGTCTGCGATTGGAAAAATCCGCTCTTGTCAGCAGAATTTGCGCAGCGACAATGCCGTACTTGCTGAGCTCCTCTTGATAGGCCTGCATGAGCAGCGCTTGACCGACAGCCGCGGCCGCTTGCTTTTCGTGAACGAGCTTTGGTCGAGAAACGTAGCCGATTCGGCGGAATCCGGCAGCTACAGCGCCGGATGTGACCAGCATAACCGCATGACCCTCGGCATGTTGAAAGGCTAGCTCCCGCGCGAAGTAGCCGATTCTTTCCTTGTTAAGCCCGCCTTCCTCGGAGGTAAGGGAGCTGCTTCCGATTTTTACTACAATTCTATCCGGCATTTAGGTCACTTCCTGTTCGTTATCTCCGTTAATACGCAAAAAAGACTTCCGTCCTGTAAAAAGGACGAAAGTCACAAGCTTCCGCGGTACCACCTTCATTGACGGCGGCTTGCTAGGCAAGCGCAGCCATCCATCTTTGGTGCCTCGTAACAGAAGGCGCTGTCCGGTTTGTCGCCGGCCGTTCGGAGGTAGGTTCTGCAAGTAGCCCTCGGTAAATTCTTACAGCCTAAGGAATTTACTCTCTGGTCGCGGCCTGGCCTGCGTACTGGTCCCGTCATCACGTTGCATGTTCAATTAGATTAAGAATAGCATGATAGACGGAACCTGTAAAGCAAGGCAATCGCAGCGTTTGAAGCCTGTCATGCCCCAAACAGTCCCAGTTTCCCTATGCGTGCAACGGCTTCCCGGAGCCGCTCCTCCGATGTTAGCAGGCCGAGTCGAACATAACCTTCTCCGTGACTGCCGAAGCCAACGCCAGGGGCAACGACAACATCCGCCTCGTACAACAGTTTATCGGCGAATTGCTCGGATGTGTATCCTTCCGGCACCGGCAGCCAGCAGAAGAAGGAGCCGCCGGGCTTATCGGCTTTCCAGCCGATGGCATCCAGCGATTCGAATAACACATCACGACGGCGCTCATAGGTTGCGGACAAATCCGCCACACATTGCTGTGGACCCGTCAGCGCCAATGCGGCGGCTTCTTGAATGCCGCCAAACAGACTGCAATAATAATGATCCTGGATCAGATTGATAAGGGAAATGATGTCGGCATTGCCAAGCGCGAATCCGACCCGCCAGCCAGCCATGTTATACGACTTGGATAAGGTATAAAACTCGATGCCGACTTCCTTCGCGCCTGGCGCCTGCAGAAAGCTGACCTGCTTCCGTCCATCGAAGCCGATGGCTCCGTAGGCGAAGTCGCTAGCCGCAACAATTCCGTTGCGTTTGGCGAATTGGACGGCCTCCGCATAAAAAGCTTCGTTTGCAATTGCACCCGTCGGATTATTGGGATAATTCATGAACATCAGCTTTGCGTCGGCGGCAGTCTCGTCGCTTATCGCGGAGAAATCGGGCAAGAAGCCGTTTTCCTTCGTAAGAGGCATAAATGCCATCTCGGCTCCGGCCAACGCAACGCCGGACCAATAATCGGGATAACCGGGATCGGGTACAAGGCAGACGTCGCCTGGATTCAGCAGACATTGGCTGATTTCCACCAAACCCGTTTTGCCGCCGAATAAAATGGCAACCTCCGTCGCAGGATCCAGCTCGACGCCGTAATCTTCCATGTAACGTTCGGCGACGGCTTCTTTAAGGAAGGAATAACCGCTGAATGGAGGGTACTTATGATAGAGAGGATTGCTTGCGGAATCCTGCAATTTTTTCACAATATGGGGAGGCGTCGGCTGGTCCGGATTGCCTTGTCCCAGGTTGATTACGTCTCTGCCCTCCGCGATCTGGGCATTTGCCTTGCCCACCAGCTTGGCGAAAAATTGCGTCGGCAGCGCCGACATCCGATCTGCGGGTTCAATCTTCATTCCGTTCGGACTGTTCTTCATCTCTCTCAACTCACTCTCCACATGGCATGCTGCGGTCCTAGCGCGTTAAACGCTTGAACATTAGCAATAATGTAGCATGAATAAGAGGAGATTAGAAGACGCCATCCCGCCGAAAATTCGGAAGGGTGACGTCGATTTCAGACGTGGTGCTCAATCCGCAAGCACAGGGATCCCAACCTTGCGGATGAACGGTTTTATGTCTTCTTTGAACAGTAGGAGGTAAGGCTTGCGTTCGCCGTCGAACACCAGCAGGAGCGGCGGATTGTTTTCGCAATAAAACAAAAATACATCGTTTGTGGTTATGGATATGGCGTCCGCCTTTACAACGGCGGGCTTTGCCAAAGGAATACGGTAGACGAAGGTGCAGCTGTTGTCCGCCGTCATCTGAGGCGCAAGGCCAGTAACGGACTTCAACCATTTTTTGGACATCTTCTGAAAGGACTTGTCGTTTGGAACGGATCGTACGACTTTGCCTTGAGCAACATCGAATGCCTGCACGGGCTTCAGTCCCGTTTCGCCTGCTTCGTCAGGGGCGGCCGCTTTCCGCGGTTCAGGCTGGACAGACTGGGGCGCCGCCAAAGCGGAAGGACTTGCAAGTGCCGCCAAAATAAGCAAGGCAGCCATGATCACCGTGACTCGATTGAACAAAATGGTCATCTTTTCCTAATCTCCTTTATGGATGAGGCTTGTCGTTGCGCTCCGCTTAAGTTGCCCATCTTGACACGGTTCCATGAGAGGGTATCATTAGGGAAAATCGACTTGCACGGGAGGAGAGTCATCTATGGCCAACACGACGAGGATTCGGATGGCATTGCTTCAGATGAACATCGAAGCAGGGTTTCCCGAGAGGAATTTCGCCAAGCTTCAAGAGATGATGGAGAAAGCAATGGAGGATAAGCACAAGCCGGATGTGCTGATGTTTCCCGAAATGTGGAATACTGGCTATGCTTTGGAGCAGATCGAGGATCTTGCCGACCCATATGGCAAACAATCGACCGAACTGCTGTCGTCTTTCAGCAAGAAACATGGCGTCTATATCGTAGGCGGCTCCATTGCCGAGAAGCGGGAGGACGGCGTATATAATACGACGCTCGTTTTCGATCGCGAAGGCAACAGGATCTCGGATTATTCCAAGATGCATCTGTTCCGTCTTATGTCGGAGGAAAAATACCTCAAAGCCGGAAGCCATACGGGACGTCTGGAAATCGAAAAAGCGGAAGCGGGAATGATGATCTGCTACGATATCCGGTTCCCGGAGCTCGCGAGAAAGCTTGCGCTTGACGGGGCGAAGCTGCTCTTTGTGCCGGCGGAGTGGCCTAACCCGCGTCTGCACCACTGGCGTACCTTGCTGACGGCGCGCGCCATCGAAAACCAGATGTACGTGATCGCGTGCAATCGGATGGGGCAAAGCGGAGAGACCTCTTTTTTCGGTCATTCCATGATCATCGATCCTTGGGGAGAGATCGTCGCGGAAGCTGGCGAAGAAGAAGTGATACTGTTCGGAGACATTGATCTCAAGCTTGTAGACGATGTGCGGACTCGCATACCCGTATTCGAAGACCGGAGACCGCAGCTGTACAAATGACGATGACGAAGCGGATCGAAGCGGAGAAGGAGCTGGGGCGTAGCGCCCTAGCTCCTTCTGTTCTGGTAATGGCCGATCGTCTCGTTTAATGTGGAAATAAAGGATCGGGCGGCCTTCGACAAGTAACGTCCCTTGCGGCTGGCAATGACAAGCGTCCGTGTCGGCCTGGTGCCGAGCTGCAAATATGCGGGGGAGAATTCTCCTCCTGTCGGCCGCGTTAGCATCTGCGGGACAAAGGCGATGCCCATGCCGCCCGCCACAAGCGACTGAACGGTCTCGATATTGCTGCTCTCGAATACAATCCGCGGGGTAAAGCCGGATACTTCGCATAGCTCCACCGTAATTTGACGGAAGCCCTGACCGCGTTTCAGTCCGATAAACGGCTCTTGCTTAAGGTCGGCGATATCTACCTCTCCGCCGCGTTTCGCCAGCGGATGCTGCTGCGGTACGGCCAGGCAAATCTCTTCTTCCAGATAGGGCTCCCAGGAGAGGGAGTTGTCGATGAGAGGAAGCGACAATAAGCTGATATCCGTGCCGCCGCTGGCCGTCAACTGCTCCAATCGGGCGGTTGTCTCCTCTACGAGCACCACTTCGATTTGGGGATACAGAGCTCCGAAGACGGGGAGAACGAGCGGGAGGACATGAGAACCCGTAATGGGCAGCGTGCCGACCACGAGCCGTCCGCGACGCATCTGCGCCATGTCGTCCATCTCCTGCTTGAGCTGTTCGACGGCGTCCAAAATACTTTGGGACTTCTCGACGAACACTTGTCCCGCTTGAGTCAGCTCCACGGAGTTCGTCGTACGTCGGAACAAAAGCAAGCCCAGTTCCTGTTCCAGCTTGGACAATTGCTGGCTTAACGAAGGCTGGGCGATGTGCAGCTTGTCGGCGGCGCGGGAGAAGTTTTTTTCGCTGGCGATCTGAATGACGTAATTCAATTGTCTAAGTTCCATGGCGCGATACCAGCCTTTCTTTTTCGAATAGTGGGATTCAAAAAGTTCGGTTCTCAGTACCGAGAAGATTGGATGAAGCTAGAACCTGAGGAGCGGAGCGTAGCAGCGCTACGTGAGCACCGGAAGGTTCGGCTGAATTCAATATTCGACGTCGAATAGGCATCTAGAAATACTTCGTAATGGGAAGCGGACTTTTTGAATTACCTTTTATAGTCGTTACCTATAGTGGTTATAGATATTATATCTTAGATCAATGAAGAAAGACATGTTATCATGATAACAAATTATTAGTTTGTGAAAGTGGAAAGCAATTACGAACTCATGGGGTGAGCATAATGTCGAAAAAAACAATGTTCGAAAAAATTTGGGATAATCACGTTATTCATCAGGAAGAAGGCAAGCCAAGCGTTATCTACATCGACCTGCAGCTGGTGCACGAAGTAACTTCGCCGCAAGCGTTCGAAGGTCTTCGCATGACGGGCCGCAAGGTTCGCCGTCCGGATCTGACTTTCGCTACGATGGACCATAACGTGCCGACGAAGGATCGCTTCAATATTACGGATCCGATCTCCAAGCAGCAGATCGATACGCTGACGCAGAATTGCAAGGACTTCGGCGTAAAGCTGTTCGATCTCGATAACATCGATCAAGGCGTAGTTCACGTTATGGGTCCGGAGATCGGCCTGACGCATCCGGGCAAGACGATCGTTTGCGGCGACAGCCACACATCCACGCACGGCGCCTTCGGCGCATTGGCGTTCGGCATCGGCACAAGCGAAGTGGAGCACGTCATGGCGACGCAATGTCTCCAGCAATCCAAAGCCAAGACGATGGAAGTCCGCTTTAACGGCTCCCGCAAGCCAGGCGTAACGGCGAAGGACCTTATCCTTGGCGTTATTGCCCAATACGGCACGGACTTCGCAACGGGCTACGTTATCGAATACACCGGCGACGCCATTACCAGCTTGACGATGGAAGAGCGTATGACGGTATGCAATATGTCCATCGAAGCCGGCGCGCGCGCAGGTCTGATCGCGCCAGACGAGACGACTTTCAACTATCTGCGCGGACGCGAGTACGCGCCTAAGAACTATGACGAAGCCGTTGAAGAGTGGAAAAAGCTGACGACGGACGAAGGCGCGACCTATGATACGGTCGTCGAATTTGACGTCGACGCCTTGATCCCGCAAGTAACCTGGGGAACAAGCCCGGGTATGGGTACGGACATCACTTCCAAGGTGCCGAATCCGGCCGACCTGCCAACGGAAAACGAACGCAAAGCCGCCGAAAAGGCGCTTGAATACATGGATCTGAAGCCAGGTACGCCTATGACCGAGATCGAGATCGACTACGTGTTTATCGGCTCCTGCACGAACGGCCGGATCGAGGATCTGCGCGCTGCCGCAGAGATCGCCCGCGGCTACAAAGTAAGCGAGAAAGTAACGGCAATCGTCGTACCGGGCTCCGGCCGCGTCAAGCTGCAGGCGGAGAAGGAAGGTTTGGACCAGGTGTTTATCGACGCCGGTTTCGAATGGCGCGATGCAGGCTGCTCCATGTGCCTTGCGATGAACCCGGACGTTCTGAAGCCAGGTCAGCGCTGCGCATCGACGTCCAACCGCAACTTCGAAGGGCGTCAAGGCCGCGGCGGCAGAACGCATCTGGTATCGCCGGCAATGGCGGTAGCTGCGGCGGTTAACGGACGCTTTACAGACGTGCGCGATTGGGAAGTTAAAGCACCGGTTTTGAACTAACCTGAGGAAACGAGAGAGGGGATTAACAGATATGGAACCATTTAAACAATTAACAGGAATCGTAGCTCCCGTTGACCGGGTTAACGTCGATACGGATGCGATCATCCCGAAACAATTTTTGAAGCGCATCGAGCGCAGCGGCTTCGGCCAATTCTTGTTTTTCGAGTGGCGCTTCCACGAAAACGGCGAGGTTAACGCCGATTTCGAGCCGAACAAACCACGCTACGAGGGCGCTTCCGTCCTGATCTCGCGCGCCAACTTCGGCTGCGGCTCCTCCCGCGAGCATGCGCCTTGGGCGATTCTCGACTATGGCTACCAAGTCATTATCGCGCCTTCTTACGCCGATATTTTCTACAACAACTGCTTCAAGAACGGCATCCTGCCGATCAAGCTGAGCGAGGAGCAAGTGGAGGATCTGTTCCAACGCACGGCGAAGCATGACGGCTACAAGTTGTCCGTCGATCTGGAGAACAAGGTGTTGTCGGACGAATACGGACTTCGCATCGAATTCGATCTGGACGAACACCGTCGTCAATTTTTGCTTCAAGGTTTGGACGATATCGGACTTACGCTTCAACACGAGGACAAAATTACCGCATACGAGCAGAAGCACGCCGCTCGTCTGGGCTAATCCCGCAGAGACAAGGCGAAACGGCTACGCCGTCCTTTGGCGGCGGGGCGCGTTTCGTTCCGAGAAATATAGAGAAAGTGCGGCGAAATCATATACTTTCCTATATTTTAAAAAAGAGGACATTCCGGCCCAAAGTCGGATGTCCTCTTTTTTCCTCTAATCGCAACTTTTTATGGTGTAATGCGTCTAATGGTTGTCCGATCTGTCGAAAGTGGCAAGGTGTATCGGACAAATCAGTCATCGAGGTGGGAAATGAAAAAGTTTGTATCCATTCTGCTGCTCATGTCGTTATTGTTCACGTTGTTTGCGTCCGTAGGGCATGCTGCAAGCACTCCGCCCAAGCTGTTCCTGAACGGCAAGGAGCTGCTGTCGGATGTGGAACCCCGAATCGAAAAAGGTTCTACATTAGTGCCGCTGGCCATTCTTTCCGAAGGACTAGGGTACGAGGTCGAATGGGAAGGCGGACCGAAGAAGGTTACCGTCAAAAACGATTCGACCGTCATCGAGCTGATTATTAATCAGACTTCGATACGCGTCAATGGCGAAGTGAAGGAAATCGACGTCACGCCGCCGAAGCTTGTGAACTGGAGGACGATGGTTCCCGTTCGATTAGTTGGCGAACTATTAGGGATATCGTTCGAATGGAAGGAAGATGTAAGAGAAGTACATATGTTCGAGAAGGCGGAAGAACCGAAGCCGGGAACGGAAACGCCGGAGACGCCCGCGGTCGGTTACATAACGGCTGTTAACATGGACGAGCAATCCATCATCCGCATCTCCCATGCCGGAGCGAATGCGCCGGGGAAACCGAAACTGTTGGATAATCCTCGCAGACTGGTCATCGATTTTCCTTATACGGCCTTCATTCCGCAACTGGCAAATACGATAGGAACAGACGGACAAGCCAAGATAACAGTCGAAAACAATCCGTATCTGACATCCTACAGATACTCGCAGTTCTCAGCGAGTCCGCTAACAGCTCGATTGGTTGTCGATTTGGGCGATGATACGGGATACGTGCTGACCTCCGGAGAAAATGAGTTCGCGATCGCGCTCATGCCTTTATCGGAGGTGCCGGCTCAACCTGTTGATCCCGAAACGCCAACTGAGCCGGAAGAACCGTCGACTCCAGAACCGTCCACTCCGCCCGACAATTCTGCGGACGTGTACGACATCGTGCTCGATGCCGGCCATGGCGCCAAGGATCCAGGGGCTTACAGCAAGTCTTTGAACCGCTGGGAGAAGGAATTCAACTTGTCTGCAGTGCTCAAGATCAAGGCGGAGCTCGAGAAGGACAAACGTTTCCGCGTTCATTTGACGCGCAAGGACGATACGTTCCTAGAGCTGATGGATCGAGTGAAATTCGCCGAGAACGTTAAGGCTGATCTCTTTATCTCTGTTCACGCTAACAGCTACGATAATACGAGCGTGAGCGGCGTCGAGACCTATTATGAACGTGCGAACAGCAAGGCATTTGCGGAGACGATGCACAAATACGTACTGGCGGGTATGGGAATACGCGATAGAGGCGTCAAGAAAGCCGCATTTAAGGTAATCAAAGAAACGACGATGCCTGCGATTTTGATCGAAGCCGGATATTTGAGCAATGCTTCGGACGCAAGCGCTTTGTTTAATACTAAAACACAGGATAAGCTTGCAGTCGAAGTGGCCAAAGGAATTAAAGATTATTTGAAGCTGAAATAGAAAGCGAGGTTGATCCAAGATTATGAAAGCTGGAAAACTTCGAGTGATCCTCGGCGTTGCCGCATGTACGTTATTACTTGCCGGATGCGGCGTCAATGAGCCGGGCAACGTCGCAGGAGGCAGCGTCGTATCGCCCTCGCCAAGCGGTGCTCCTTCAGAGTCGCCGCTGCCAACGGCAAGTCCCGCACCGACGCCGGAACTTCTTTCGCAGGAGGTGTCCGTTTATCTAACCGACGAACAACTGCTTGAGATGATCGAAAGAAAAGTGACGATCGAATTCGGCAGCGAAGAGGAACTTCTGAACAAGACGATCGAGGCGCTGCAGGAAAACGAGGAACCGAACCAGTCGCTGTGGAACGGTATCGAAATTCTCTCCGCAACGTTAAATGAAGGTATCGCGACCATAGATATCAAAATCCCTGACGAGTCGAGGTTAGGGGCTCCAGGCGAGATGATGTTGATCGATTCCTTAAAGAAAACGTTGTTTCAATTCGAGTTCATTGATGGCATCCAACTGCTCGTTCAAGGCGAACAAGTGGAAAGTCTGATGGGGCATGTCGATCTGGAGCATCCTCTTAAAAAAGATTAGCGCAAGTGCGAGTTCATTGGTTGAATGAACGGCCGTTGCCGCCAAGTGACGGTAATGGCCGTTCTGCATGGAAGCGGGAGGAACTTTGTCGCTCAATGACGAATAAGTAAAAGTGGAATTTTTATGTATACATAAAGCTCTAATGCGAAGGAGATATGCCTAATGTTATTGCATGAAACTTGGAAAAAAATTATGACGGGCGCGCTTGCCTTCACGCTGGTAACGGGCAGCGGAACGGCCCTGTTGTCGACTCCGGTCCCGGTATCCGCGGAGGAAGCAGTCTCAACTAAAGCATTGCCGTTTACAGATATGCCTAATGGTCACTGGGCAGAAAAACATGTGGCCAAACTGTCGTTTCAAGGCGTTATTACGGGATATTATGACAAGAATACCGATACGTATACGTTCAGACCAGAGAAGAGCATCAGTCAGCAGGAGGCCGTGCTCCTTGCTCTTCGATTTGCCGGTTTGGATGACCTGGCGGATGAGGATTCGCTAATCGTATTCGGAGAAAAGTTTACGGTCGGCGATTTCTATAAAAAATATATCGAGCTTGCTTTTTCCGAAGGGCTCCTTGATCGCGATGAGGAATATCAATTGGCCGCGGCCGATCCCGATACCGAATGGGGCTCGAAGCCTGCCAGCCGCGAATGGGTTACGAAGCTCATCGTGAAGGCCATCGGGCAGGAGGCGGCGGCTTCGCAGCTTGAGAACGCGCCTTCGCATTTCACCGATGCAAACGACGTGCAGGTTCGTTATAAGGGTTATGTGAACGCAGCCTATCAGTTGGGACTGATCAAAGGTTTAACCGATACGGAATTTGCGCCTAAAAACGCCATAAATCGTGCAAGCTTGGCCACCTTGTTTAGCCGTGCGCAAACCAGCTTCCCTATGGACTATCCCGGACAAATAAGCGGCGTTGTTTCCGATTTGGGCGAAGACGCCATTACGATCTATGATGTCGGAGAAGAATTGAAGTTTACGCTTGATGCGAACACGCTCTATTATCATTACAATTCGGAGAAAGCGATCACTAAGGATCAATTGCTGGAATACGGCGACGTCTCCGTCATCGCCAAAGACGGCAAAGCTTTATACGTTGAAGTTCTGGGCGATGTGCAACATACGGATTCGATCTCGGGTACGTTCGCGCGTTATAACGAAACTTCGAAAATCTTTTATCTTTGGATTGACGATAAGCCGGTTGAAATCCAATACAGCGATGCCATGAGGATTGAAGATACGGACGGCAAAGTATTGACGCTGGCCGATATTAAAGCCAACGCTGCTGTTACCGTCGTGCGGGAAGCATTTGGCGAATCTCCGCAAGCCATTAGTCTCGTTGTCGCGGCTGAGCAGGCAGTGACGCTGATGTCGGGTGATTTTTATTCCGCAGATTCCAAAACGGTAACGATCACCAAGGATGGAGATTTGGTATCGAAGTTTCTGGCCGTCGGCGCAACGGTTGAAATTAGCGGATTGGCCAATGCCGCGATTGGCGATCTGATCCCCGGCAGCGATAAGGTTGAGGTCAGCTTGAACGATGAAGGCAAAGTAACAAAGATCAAAGTTCTCAATCGCGACGTGAAGGTGCTTGCGGGAGCGAGAATCGTGTATTACGACAAAGCGGATAAATTCGTGACGGTGCTTGGCAGCGACAAACAGCCGCTATCTTTGAGTTTGACCGATAAAACGATTTATAACTACTTGGGAACGACAATGGATAGAGAGGCGGCAATGGCTCTCATCAATAGCAACGTAAACGTTGTAATCAAACATACGGGCGCAAATGTCGTTTCGGTTAATTTTGTATTGAATTATGCAGGAACGATTACGGAGATCGATACTACAGCCAAATCGTTAACGGTTCTGACAACGGAAGGATACACCGTCAAAATTCCTTATACCGTTACCGGAGTGGAATGGTACAGCCGTCCTACGGCCACTCTAGCCGATTTGAAGACTGGCGATTCCATTACGGTGGCTATGAAGATGGACAAGGTTGAAGCGGCTTCTATTCGAGTTCATCGCACAATAGCATATGATGTCGTATCCGTGGACGTTGCCAACAAAAAAATGGTTATTAAAAACGCGGTCAATGATTCCGTTACGTTAACATTAACGAATGTTAAGATGTTGAAGCCAGACGGAACGAATGCACTTATTTCCACATACAGAGCTGGGGACAAGGTAGAAGTATCTTACATTGGCAATACTGTGATGCAGGTACAAGAAGTAAACACGAATAGCGGTTCCAACGGATAAAAGCATAGTATGACTCTTGCAGTAGGTCAATGCGGGAACATTTTGTGAAAAAACTGCCCTTACGGGCGGTTTTTTTTTGGAAATCATGGGATTGGTAGTTGCGAAGCGTGTCAAATTTCGCTACACTTTGAACGATAGTGTTGTTACTCTGGAGGACAGCGATGAATGCGAAGCAGAAGATGCGTCATATATTGGATATCATCGCCGACATGTTCCCTGACGCGCATTGCGAGCTGAATCACGACAATCCGTTCGAGTTGACGATTGCTGTGCTGTTATCGGCTCAATGCACGGACGAGACGGTGAACAAGGTGACGGCAGACCTGTTCCGAAAGTATAAACGTCCCGAAGATTATCTGAGCGTTCCGCTCGAAGAGCTGGAGCAGGACATCAGGCGAATCGGCTTGTTCCGAAGCAAGGCTTCGAATATACAGAAGCTCAGCCGCATCTTGATCGACAAGTACGAAGGAGATGTGCCTCGGACGCACGAAGGACTGATAGAGCTTCCCGGAGTGGGCAGGAAGACAGCCAACGTAGTTATGTCAAATGCATTCGGCGAACCCGCCATTGCAGTCGATACGCATGTGGAGAGGGTGTCTAAGCGCCTTGCCATCGCGAAGTCGGATGACACCGTATTGGAAGTAGAGCATAAATTGATGAAGCTGGTGCCTAGAGACGAATGGACCTTGACGCATCATCGACTCATCTTCTTCGGACGTTACCATTGCAAGGCTCAAAGTCCGCAATGTCCGATTTGTCCGCTGCTAGATTTGTGCAAGGAAGGCAAAGCACGTATGAAGCCGGCGGCCAAGACCAAACATAAAGGTAAGAATACCAAATCAAGAGTCGAAGGATGATGAATATGAAATGTATCTCCGTGTACACAAACAATTTTGAACTATTCTCGGATATTTACGAGCAAGTCCTTGAATCTCCTCCCAAGGAGAATGAAGATATCGTCATCGATGGCATTACGGTGAGCGGATCAGGCGACGTGCCGGATCAATATATTGATCGTATGCGCGTCAAGCCCGAGGTTGTCGTGATGAAAGAGAAAGAGCGCAACATTATGATTCTTCAGCATGGCAATGTATTCGAGATTTGCCTGCCGTCGACAGAAGAAGAAGAAGCGGTATAAGAGCGAGTACAATAGTATGGAGATGACGAAAGTAATGAACGTGCAGAACCTAGCTGAAGCGTTACACAAGATCGGCGCCGAATTGGAAGCCGCAGGCGACCATACCCGTGCCGTACAAGCGCAGGAGCTGAACAGTAAGCTGACCGAAGGTCGGCTTACTGTTGCTTTATGCGGACATTTCTCGGCAGGCAAGTCTACGCTCGTCAATGCGTTGTGCGGCGCGAAGCTGCTTCCCTCCAGTCCGATCCCTACAAGCGCGAACGTCGTTTCGATCCGAGGCGGCGACCGGGCGATAGCCTATGTAGAGACGGAAGCCGGAGGCTTCACTTCTCACGCGGAGGTGCCGATTGACGATCTGGACACTTATTGCAAGGACGGAGAGAAATTCCTGTCTGTATCGATTCGATATCCTAGCGACCTGCTGGGATCGGAGATGACTTTGCTTGATACGCCGGGAATCGATTCGACGGACGATGCTCACCGGATGGCAACGGAATCCGCCCTCCATCTGGCGGATGTTGTTTTCTACGTCATGGATTACAATCACGTCCAGTCCGAGATCAACTTCGCTTTCGCGAAAAGCCTGAAGGACTGGGGCAAGCCGCTTTATTTTATCGTAAATCAGATTGATAAGCACCGGGATCGCGAGCTTAGCTTCGATGCCTACAAAAGCAGCGTAGAGGATGCGTTTCACGCCTGGCACTTGGAGCCGGCAGGCATTTTGTACCTCTCCCTGCGTCAGCCGGACCATCCTCACCATCAATGGGATACCCTTCTGACTCTGATCGAGCAGCTTAAGGAGAAGCGAGAGGAGCTCTGCGCATACAGCGTGGATGCTTCGCTGCGCCATCTGGTTAATGGTCATGTCAAATGGGTGAACGAAAGCCGCGAGCCGGAACGCGAAAGACTAACGGATGAAGCGGGCGGAGAAGAGGCGCTGAGCTCCGTCAAATTGGAAGCTGCGCGGCTGCGAGACAATATCCGATCGTTGGAGGCAGAAAAGGAACAATATCGTACGCGGCTTCGTACGGAGCTCCAATCGATACTGGATAACGCCAATATTACGCCGGCCGCTCTAAGGGACCTGGCTCATTCGTTTCTGGACAGCCGCAAGCCAGGCTTTAAAGCCGGACTGCTATTTGCCGGCGCCAAGACGGCCGCGGAGCAGGAGCGGCGCCTTGCCGTGTTCCGCACGGAGCTTGGCAGCTTGATCATTGCTAGCATGGACTGGCATGTAAAGCAGTTGCTGAGGCAAGCGGCATCTGCCGGTGGTTACGCCGGCGAGCAATTGGAATCTTTACTGACAGAACGTCTAGGCTGGACGCCGGATGACGACTGGCTGGTTTCGAGAGTAAAGCAAGGCGCCGTATTCGGCAACGAATACACGATGACTTACAGCAAGGATATGGCTGGGGATGTCAAGAGCGAATACCGGCGGCGCGCGATGGAAGTGATCGATGTGCTTGCGGATCATGCGGCAGCTTCCGTAGACGCCGATATTGGAGCTGCGAAAGAAGAGCTTGCCGTCCTCAGCGGCAAGACGGCTGCGGTCGATGCGCTTCATGACCTGGAGCTGGCTATCAAGCGCAGGGAGGAAGAGCTCCGCCAGATGCAGCCTGGCGCGTTAATGAGACCGCAGCTGCCAAACCCTGCGGAGATGGTGCTTGCGGGAGCGAGCGGGCGGACGCAGTCGTATGCGGGCTCTTCCTCGCCGCTATTGCGCTCGGCTAGCGGCAGAGAAGATGATGCAGGCCGTATGAAGCAGGAAGTTGCCGCAGCTGCCATAGCCATTGCTAAGTCGGAGACGGCGGATGAACGGACGATTGACCGTTCTTCGTCCATCCGCTCGAAGCAGTTGGCTGCTTCGAAGCGAATGAGGCAAGCTGCCGACCTTCTGGAGCCGCATGCCATGCTGCAAGCTGCTGCGGCGGCACTTGCGGAGAAGGCGCGTCGTCTAGGAGACAGCCGATTTACGATCGCGTTGTTCGGAGCGTTTAGCGCGGGCAAATCCTCGCTTGCAAACGCCTTGATTGGTGAAGCCGTATTGCCGGTATCTCCGAACCCGACTACCGCGGCTATCAATCGTCTAATGCCGCCTACCGGGCAATTCGGGCATGGCACTGCACGGGTCGCTATGAAGTCTAAGGAAGCCATCCTGGACGATCTGCGGTACTCCTTGTCCTTGCTCGGCGAACGCGCGACCAAGGAGACATTGCCTGATGGAGCGTCGATTCTTGCAATTATCGATAAACTATCGCCGGATTCCATCGGCGCCGGCGGCAGACCACATTACAGCTTCCTGCGCGCGGCAAGGAACGGGTGGCACGAGCACGAAAAACAGTTGGGCATGGAACTGCATGTCGATCGCGAAGAATATGCAAAGTTTGTTGCCGACGAGTCGCGCTCCTGCTTTGTAAGCGAGATCGACTTCCACTACGATTGTCCGCTGACGGCGGAAGGCATCGTCTTGGTCGATACGCCTGGCGCCGATTCTGTTAATGCAAGGCATACGGGCGTTTCTTTCAACTACATTAAAAACGCCGATGCCGTTCTGTTTGTTACTTATTACAATCACGCCTTCTCCCAAGCGGACCGGCAGTTCCTGGACCAGCTTGGCCGCGTGAAGGACCAGTTCGAGCTGGACAAAATGTTCTTTATCGTCAATGCCGCGGATCTGGCTGCCGACGAGGAAGAGCTGCAGCATGTTCTGATGCATGTGGAGCATAATTTGCTCCAACACTCCATCCGGCATCCTCGGCTGTATCCCGTCTCCAGCATCGAAGCGCTGGACGGCAAGACGGAGCGCAATGAGGCGCTTCTTATTCGCTCGCGAATCACTGCTTTCGAAGGGGACTTCCTCTCCTTTATAGCAACGGATCTCGGCGCTCTTGCCATCGATTCCGCTGACCAAGAGCTCAAGCGGACAATCGGGCAGCTGGAGGGCTGGATTGCAGGAGCGCAAGGCGACGAGTCGGCTCGCAAGGCCGAACGCGTCAAGCTGGAAGCCTCCATGGGCCGAGTTAATGAGCCGATGGATCGGCTGCGTGCCGCGCTTTTGCCGGAAGGTCTGAAACAAGAGATGTCGGAGCTGCTGTATTATGTGGCTCAACGGCTGCAATTCAGGCTAGGGGACTTCTTCCATCTAGCCTTTAACCCTGCGTCCTTGCAAGATGACGGCCGAGACCTAAAGCGGGTCGTCTGGACGTCCTGGCTGGAGCTCCAGCGCCTTATTCAACATGAGCTGTCCCAGGAGCTCCTGGCGACTTCGCTGCGCGTTGAGCGGGCACTGAACGGCGAGTTGAAGAAAGAGCACGCCGCATGCTCGCTGGGGCTTGGCGAGTTGCTGCCTGGCTACGAGGCGACTCCATATGCGCCGCAATCTCTTGTCGTACCGGAGGAAAGCGCGATGTGGCAAGAAACCTCCATCGAAGCCAAATGGTTGTGGAGCCGATTTAAGTCGCCGCGACAATTTTTCGAAGGAGAAGGCAAGGGGCAGTTGCGCAAGGAGCTTGAAGGCATCCTGGTGCCTTCCATTCAAGCGTGGACATCCGCATCCGCGAGTCAGTGGCATACACATTACGGCCGCGAGTGGGATAAAGCTTCGGAACAAGTAGGTGAAAGTCTGATGACGGATGTATTGGCCTATGCCGAGGGCAAACGTCAATCGCTTTCCGGCGGCTCAGCCGTGCTGGAGCTGACGACACTTAGAAAAAAATTAATCGATATCCAAAAAGTCTGATCCAGTCCGCCTTCCATATCACGATTCGCTTAATGCTTTTGCCGGTGCGGTTCCGCCCGGCAAAAGCTTTTTTTATTTTTGTGTGCAAACGTGCAAAAACGGAGCAATACGTACATTATGGCAATCAAACGAGATCATTTGGGAGGTATCGAGCATTCCTTACCCTCAATCGCCATAATAAGCGGATACACTCAATAATTCGCAAAATTATCGAATTTGCTCCTCTATAACGATGCTGGTAATATGCACTCATACTTAAGAAAACAGATGGGGAGATGGATTTTCTTGGACGTACTGAGGCAGTTAAAAGCCTTTTATTGGCCGGATAAAAAGTTGTTGTTCGGCTCGATCCTGTTCTTGATGATCGCGACTGCACTGGGGCTGGTGTATCCGAACCTGCTGCGTTATCTGATTGACGATGTAATCACACCGGAGCGATTTGATCTCGTGCCTGGTCTCGCAATGCTGGTCGTTGGCGTCATTACACTGAAAGCGATTAATCAATTTTTACATGGATTTCTGGGAGGAAGATTGGGCAACAAAATTGCCTATAACCTTCGAAACGCATTGTACGACAAACTGCAGACCTTATCCTTTCAATATTACGACAAAGCGAAAACGGGAGACCTGATGTCCCGATTGACGGCCGATCTGGAGGGGATCCGTCAATTTATCGGATTCGGCTTCGCGCAAATTCTCAATATGGTGCTGATGGTCGTATTCGGCGGAGCGATGATGATGTATTTCAACTGGCAATTGACGCTCATTATTTTGCTGCCGATTCCGATCTTGATTTTCCTGGCGCTTAAGTTCGAACGGAAGATCCATCCCGCTTTCCGCGAAATGCGTCAGGCCATGAGTGATCTGACAACAGCGGTGCAGGAAAATATTACGGGCGTTCGTACCGTCAAATCATTTGCGCGCGAAACCCATGAGGTATCCAAGTTTTCAATTCGGAGCGACGCGTATCAGCAGAATCAGGTTAGAGCGTCTTCCATATGGGCGCGGTTTTTCCCGGCGATGGAGCTTACGGCGAATTTGTGCGCGGTCATCCTGCTGGTCGCAGGCGGCATTATGGTCATTAATCAATCTATGTTGCTGGGCGAGTTCATTGCCTTTTTTAGCTTGATTTGGTACATTATCGGCCCGATGTGGGGTCTCGGCTTTCATATTAATGCTTATACGCAGTTCAAAGCTTCCGGCGAGCGCGTCCTGACATTGCTCAATGAACATGTTCACGTGAAAAACGTAAAAGATGCCATCGTGGCGAATGACAACCATGTAGCAGGGCATGTCCGCTTTGAAAACGTGACGTTTAATTACCCGGACAAAGCGCCGGCGATCACCTCTCTCAGTCTGGATGCCCCGGCTGGTTCGGTCATTGGTTTCCTGGGAGGAACGGGCTCCGGCAAATCTACGGTTATCCAGCTGCTAATGCGTGCTTACAATGTGAAGCAGGGCAGCATTACGCTCGACGGCATCGATATTCGAAACCTGGACGTACAATCGCTCAGAAGGCAGATCGCTCCCGTATTCCAGGAAACCTTCCTGTTCTCGGCTTCCATTCGCGACAATATCGCTTACGGCGTTGGCGGCGTAACGGACGAAGAGATTATAAAGGCGGCGAAGCTGGCCAAGGCCCATGACTTTATTATGGAAATGCCGCTTGGCTACGATACAGTCGTTGGCGAGAGAGGAATGGGGTTGTCAGGCGGCCAGAAGCAGCGGATCGCCATCGCCCGTGCATTGATCAAAAACCCGCGTATCCTCATCCTCGACGACGCGACGAGCGCTGTCGATATGGAGACGGAACATGAAATTCAGGCAGGCTTCAAGGAATTGATGGCTGGCAGAACGACTTTTATTATCGCACACCGTATTTCCTCTTTGCGCCATGCCGACGAAATTATCGTCCTGGACGAAGGACATGTCGTACAACGGGGAACACATGAGCAGTTGATCGCTCAAAAAGGTCCTTATCTGGATACGTACCGCATCCAATATGCGGATTATATTGAGAAACAACAAGCAGAAGCCGGTCGGTCGCCGATACCGGGAGTTTACGAAGCTCGGAGGAGTTCGGTACAATGAGCGCAAAAACGCAGATGAAAGCTAGAAACAGAAACGAAAGATTCGTCTACCAGGACGACGAAGAAATCGAAAAGCCGTTTAACTGGGCGCAGCTGAGGCGACTGTACAATTACATGAAGCCGTACAATCGCCAGCTGATGCCAGTCATCATCATGATGGTGATCGGAACGCTGACGCGGCTGACGAATCCGCTGCTCATGTATTTCGCGATCGATAATGTGCTGGATGCCTATAAAGGCTCGAAGAACGTCGGCGAACTGGTTGCGGTCGCGGCGGGGATGCTGGCCCTGTACGCCATACAATGGGTTTCCAACATGTATCGGATCAAATATACGAACATCATCGGCCAAAAGGTTATCTATGATCTACGCAAGCATTTGTTTCAGCATATCCAAAAGCTGTCGTTCCGCTTCTATGACAAACGTCCTGCGGGCTCCGTGCTTGTGCGCGTCACGAACGACGTCAACGCGCTGCAGGAGCTGTTTACGAACGGCGTCGTCAACCTGTTGATGGACTGCATTCAGCTCTTCGGCATCGTCATCATATTGCTGGCGCTAAACGTGAAGCTGGGTCTTGCGGTTATGATTACGGTACCGATCATGTTTGTTGTATCGTCCTCCTTGCGGAAGCGGATTCGATTCGCCTGGCAGTCGGTACGGATGAAGCAGTCCCGTATTAACGCCCACTTGAACGAAAGCATTCAGGGAATGAAGGTCACGCAGGCGTACGTGCAAGAGAAGGATAATATGAGCTTCTTCGACCATATGAACACCGACAATATTAAATCTTGGAATAAGGCATCCGCGCTTAACCAAATGTTCGGTCCGATCATTGAAGTGACAGCAGCAATCGGCACATGCATTCTGTTCTGGTACGGTGCGACGCTGATTCAGAATGAAGTCATAACGGTCGGCTTGCTCGTGGCGTTCGCCAATTATATCGGCAACTTCTGGGATCCCATCAACCGGCTGGGTCAAATGTACTCGCAGCTTCTGATCGCTATGGCCTCGTCGGAGCGGATCTTCGAATTCATCGATGAAGAGCCGACGGTAGCAGAGGCCGGCAACGCCAAAGAACTGCCCGCGATCCGCGGGGACGTCACATTTGAGAATATTGTCTTCGAATACGAGAAGAACAGACCTGCGCTCAAAAATGTCAGCATCAACGTCAAGGCGGGTCAATCCATCGCTTTAGTCGGCCATACGGGTTCCGGCAAAAGTACGATCATCAACCTTTTGTGCCGTTTCTATGATCCCGTACAAGGACGCGTTCTTATCGACGGAATCGACATCCGCGACGTCTCGATCGAAAGCTTGCGCTCGCAGGTCGGCATCGTGCTGCAGGATACGTTTATCTTTTCCGGTACGATCCGCGACAACATCCGTTACGGACGTCTGGACGCGACGGACGCCGAGATCGTCAAGGCGGCGCAATCGGTTCACGCGCATGATTTTATCATGAATCTGCCAGACGGGTACGACACTCAGGTCGAAGAACGCGGCAACGTCTTGTCTATGGGCCAAAGACAGCTTCTATCCTTCGCCCGTGCGTTGCTGGCCGATCCGAAGATTCTGATCCTAGACGAAGCAACGGCCAGCATCGATACCGAGACGGAGCTAAAAATTCAGGAAGCGCTCAAGACACTGCTTAAGGATCGCACCTCGTTCATGATCGCGCACAGGCTGTCCACGATTCGCCATGCGGACGATATCATCGTGCTGGATCATGGCGTCATCGTCGAACAAGGCGATCATGCGGCATTGGTCAAAAAACAAGGCGTCTATAACGGCCTGATCGAAGCCCAGTTCAAGTTTGTTTAAAGTGCTGAAAGTTGAGATTTGAGGTTTAAGGGTTGAACGGTTTAAATATAAATGAAGTTCAAAAGATCGCTTTTCAGTACCGAGAAGATTGGACGAAGCTAGAATCTGAGGAGCGGAGCATTGCAGCGCTATGTGAGCACCGGAGGATTCGGCTGAGTTCAATATTCGACGTCGAGTAAGCTTCACGAGTTACTTCGTAATGGAAAGTGGTCTTTTGAACAACCTTATATTGATTTTTGGTGGGAGAACCTTCAGAATGGAGACTATCAAAGTTTCCAGGAGGGTTCTTTTTTTATGTATGGATCACCGTTATCCCAGCAGGCCCGCAAAATGATGATCCTCGGCTCCGGAGAGCTCGGGAAAGAAGTTGTGCTGGAGGCTCAGCGTCTCGGCGTCGAAACGATTGCCGTGGACCGTTATGACAACGCCCCGGCCATGCAGGTGGCACATCGCAAATACGTAACGGACATGCTGGACGGTGACGCTATTCGCCGCATTATCGAAGAGGAACGGCCCGATCTAATCGTACCCGAGATCGAAGCGATTGCGACGGAGACGCTGCTTGCACTGGAGGCCGAAGGACATCATGTCATTCCGACTGCCCGTGCAGCACGGCTGACTATGGATCGCGAAGGCATCCGCAGGCTGGCTGCGGAGACGCTTGGCCTACCGACGGCGCCGTATCGGTTCGCGGACTCTCTCGACGAGCTGCGAGCCGCAGCTGCGGAGCTCGGGTTCCCTTGCGTGATCAAACCGATTATGAGCTCCTCGGGCAAAGGACAAAGCGTCTGCCGCTCCGAGGCCGAGCTTGAGAGCTGCTGGAACTACGCCATGGAGGGCGGCCGAGCGAAAAAAGCGCGTATTATCGTCGAAGGTTTCGTTACGTTCGACTCCGAGATCACGCTGCTTACGGTACGCTCCGTTTCCGGCACAAGTTATTGTCCGCCGATCGGTCACGTTCAGAAAGACGGGGACTATATCGAATCATGGCAGCCTCATGAGATGAGCGAAGCTCATATTCGCGAAGCGGAAGACATTGCGCTCCGAATTACGGAGGAGCTGGGAGGCTACGGTATTTACGGCGTAGAGCTGTTTCTAACGCCGGACGGCGTACTCTTTAGCGAGGTATCTCCTCGTCCGCATGATACCGGCATGGTTACGATGGCGACGCAGGATCTGTCCGAATTCGCGCTGCATGTACGCGCGATTTTGGGTTTCCCGATCCCTGCAATCAGATTGCTGACGCCTGGCGCATCGCATACGCTCAAAGCAGATCGCGAATCAGCGGAGTTCCGCATCGGCGGTATCGAAGAAGCTCTCTCCGTACCTAACACGCAAGTCCGTCTATTCGGCAAGCCGGAGACGAAAACAGGCAGACGAATGGCCGTGGTACTGTCCAGCTCCGTCGATGTTGAAGCGGCTCGCGATCTTGCGCGTACGGCGGCGGAATGTCTCCATATCGACTATAAGTGAAACTTCAACTTCTTTAAAAGGTAGTTCAAAAAGTCCGCTTTTGATCACGAAGAATGCCAAGAAGCCTACTCGACTTCGAATATATCCCGATACCCACGAAAGTGAAGGGATGCTTTGATGCTTATTCCGATTACTTTCGCGGGGCCCGAGGTTAGCGAAACTAAGGATATGCTTTCGAAGTATGTTTCTTCCGGAAACATTGCAGGTGCTCACGTAGCTACCACTACGCTCCGCTCCTCAGTTTCTACTTTCGTTCCATCTTCTACAGCGTTTTTGAAAAAAACGCAGCATCGGAAGCATAAGCTCATGTGCTGAAAACCGAACTTTTTGAACACATACTATAAGAACAAGTAGGTGAATTACGACAATGGGCAAAAAAGGAAAACCGCAAGGGCAGCGGCGGCCCGCCGCTCCGACTTCGGAGCCTGAGCAGCAAGGCGCGACGCTTAAGGAGCTGCTTGGCGCGGATGTGCTTAATAAGCTGAAGGCGCAAGCGGATCAGCTTAAGCAGGAGGACGCGGACCGCAAGGAACGCGAACGCAAGGAAGCGGAAGAAACCAAGAAACGCGAGCAAAAGCTGAAGGAGAACGACTTCTCTTATTTGCTGAACAACAGCGACCCAAACTGGAACAAATACAAGTAAGGCTGTTAGCCATGTTGCTAAAGCCGAACCTCCAGCCATTCTTCGCCATACGATGATGTAAGGATACGTGCGTCGAAAGCTTAAGCAGCGGCGCTCCGAGCATGGGGAGGCGAAGACATGCAAGTGAAGGTTAGGCCGGGCGACACGCTGTGGAAGTACAGCATATGGTTCGGCATCCCGTATCAGCTCATTCTGGACTCCAACCGCGAAGCCGCCGCAGGCGTGCTGGCTGTAGGCGATACCGTTCAGATACCGGGATATATATGGGCAGAACATACGGTTATTGCGGGAGACTCGCTCTGGCGGATAGCGACGATGAACGGCGTATCTGTGGACTTGCTGCTTCAGAGCAATCCCGAGCTGCAGGGCGAGATGTTGTCCATCGGCTCCAAAATAGCGGTTCCTAGACGCGTTACACGGCGCGTCGTGGATGCCAGGCGTCTTTATGGATACGGTTCCTTGCTCGAGGATATGAACAGGCTGACGGATATTTATCCCTTCCTCGTCCGATCGGACATCGGCACTTCGGTCATGGGCAAGCCAATCCCCGCGTTAGGTATAGGGAACGGCAACAAAAAAATTCATTTTAATGGAAGCATGCACGCCAACGAATGGATTACGACGCCCGTACTCATGCAGTTCCTGAATGATTATTTGCTGTCTTTGACAAATAGTATGGATCTCGGCGGGCTGGCGATGTATCCGCAGTACTTGACGACGACATTGTCCATTGTTCCGATGGTCAATCCTGATGGCGTCAATCTCGTGGTAAGCGGTCCGCCGGATGGAGAGCCGTTTAGAAGCGAAGCGATTGCGATCAATGGCGGGAGCAATGACTTCTCCGGATGGAAGGCGAATATACGCGGCGTGGATCTCAACAAGCAGTTTCCCGCGCTCTGGGAGCGCGATGCCGTTCAAGGTCCTCAGGTCCCTGCTCCGCGAGATTACTCCGGCACAGCGCCGCTTACGGAGCCGGAGGCGCGGAGTCTCGCCGAATTCACGCGCGCCAGCGGGTTTCAGCGCGCCTTGGCGTTTCATACGCAAGGCAAAGTCATATTCTGGGGGTTCGAGGGACTGGAGCCGCCTCAATCCGAGGTGCTAGCGAACGAATTCGCGGCTGTCAGCGGATACGAAGCGGTGCGTAATGCGGACAGCGCAGCCGGCTACAAAGACTGGTTTATCCAGGACTTCCGGCTTCCCGGATTTACCGTGGAGCTTGGCAGCGGCATTAATCCGCTTCCGATCGAACAATTCGGCGAGATCTATGATTCCGCTCTGAGCATTATGCTTGCAGCCTTGTATATGTAACCCGCGCAAATTTGAAAGCATGCATATAAATCACGGCCCATTCGCTCATCCCGGAAAGGCCTCGATAGAGGTTTTCAAATATTTTTAAGTCGGGGATGCCCAGGCGGCATCCTTTTTTCGCGGATTCGGCATAAGGAGGCGCGGAATTGCGCACTATGGTAACAACTTCATTACGCCAGGAACATCTGTCATAGACTCGTTCATATTTGTCAAGAACAGACGATTTTAGACGTCAAAATTTTACTTTTGCGAACGTTCGTTTGTTTTTATATAATGGGTAAATTGCAGATTGACTTTACGAATGGATAGTCTTGCTTTAAAATAGCTTGGAGATATTACGAGTATCACGGACTGGGGGAAGCTCATGAGTGAGCAAATGGATGTAATCGCGAACGGAACGGCCGCGGAAGGCAATTATGGGGCCGATGATATACAAGTGCTCGAAGGATTGACAGCTGTCAGGAAACGTCCGGGGATGTACATTGGCAGTACAAGCTTATCCGGCTTGCATCATCTCGTTTGGGAGATCGTGGATAACGCAGTGGACGAACATCTCGCTAAATTCTGTTCCGCGATCGATGTGACGCTGCATAAAAACGGCTCCATTACGGTGTACGACAACGGGAGGGGCATCCCTACCGGCATTCATAAGACAGGTATACCGACGCCGCAAGTCGTATTTACGATCCTGCATGCAGGCGGAAAGTTCGGCGGCGGCGGATACAAGAAGTCCGGCGGTCTTCACGGCGTAGGCGCATCAGTGACAAACGCGCTGTCGGAATGGCTGGAGGTAGAAATCTATCGCGACGGCAAGATACATAGGATGAGATTCGAATATTGGATCGATGACAAAGGCAAGGAGCACGTCGGCGAACCCGTCACGGGACTGGAGGTCATCGGCAACAGCAATCGCACGGGCACGAAAGTAACGTTTAAACCCGATAGCAGGGTATTCCAGAACGGATCGTCGTTCAACTACGATACGCTGGCAGAGCGGCTGCAAGAAATTGCTTTCCTGAACTCCGGGCTTAAAGTGACGATCAAGGATGATCGCAGCGGCAAGGACGACGTCTTTCATTACGAAGGCGGCGCAAGCGAGTTCGTGCAATTTTTGAACGAAGGGAAGACAGCGCTGCATGACGTTGTCCACTTTGCCGGCGACCGCGACGACATTGAAGTGGAGGTGGCGCTCCAGTACAACGACGGGTACACGGAGACGATTGCGTCTTTCGTGAATTCTATCCCTACCCGAGGCGGCGGCACGCACGAGACGGGCTTTAAGACGGCCTACACGCGCGTCATGAATGATTATGCCCGCAAGGCTGCATTGCTGAAGGAGAAGGACAAGAACCTGGAGGGCAACGATCTGCGCGAAGGGATGATGGCCGTCGTCAACATCAAAATGTCGGAGGTGGAATTCGTCGGTCAGACGAAGGACCAGCTCGGCAGCGCTTCTGCCCGAAGCGCGGTTGATGCCGTCGTAGCCGAGAAAATGCAGGTATTTCTGGAGGAGAATCCGCAGGTAGCCCAATCGCTGCTCAAGAAAGCCGTGCAGGCATCCAAGGCGCGCGAGGCGGCGCGCAAGGCGCGCGAAGAGATCCGAAGCGGCAAGAAGAAGAGCGAGAGCTCCAATCTGGGCGGCAAGCTGACACCTGCGCAGTCGAAGGACTACACGCGCAACGAGCTCTTTATCGTGGAAGGCGATTCCGCAGGCGGATCGGCGAAGCAAGGACGCGATTCCAAGCATCAGGCCATCCTGCCGCTCAAGGGCAAGCCGATGAATCCGGAGAAGGCCAAGCTTGTCGACATCCTGAAAAACGACGAATACAAAGCTATCATATCCGCCATCGGCGCAGGCGTAGGTCCCGAATTCGAAGCGGATGAGAGCAACTACAGCAAAATCATCATCATGACGGACGCGGATACGGACGGCGCCCATATCCAAGTGCTGCTGCTGACGTTCTTCTACAGGTATATGAAGCCGCTCATCGATTCGGGGCGCATCTATATTGCGCAGCCTCCCCTGTACAAAATTACGCGCAAATCCGGCAAGCTGGAGACCGTGCGTTACGCTTGGACAGACGAGCAGCTGCAGAATTATCTTAAGGAATACGGCAAAGGCTACGAGCTTCAGCGCTACAAGGGTCTCGGAGAGATGAACCCGGACCAGCTGTGGGAGACGACGATGAATCCGGAATCGCGTACGCTGCTCCAGGTACAGATCGAAGACGCGGCAAAAGCAGAGCGTCGCGTATCGACGCTGATGGGCGACAAGGTCGACCCCCGCAAGCGATGGATCATCGAAAACGTAGACTTTACCGAATATGAAGAGTAGAGGAGGATCCGCATGAGCAGCCTGGAACAATTTCTGCCCGCGTTCCTGGAGGAGGTCGTCGGAGACCGCTTCGGACGTTATTCGAAATATATTATTCAGGACCGCGCTATACCCGACGTCCGCGACGGTCTCAAGCCCGTGCAGCGGCGTATCTTATATGCCATGTACGACGCGGGCAACACGCCGGACAAGCCGTATCGCAAGTCGGCCAAGACCGTCGGCGACGTCATGGGCAATTACCATCCCCACGGCGACTCCTCTATCTACGAAGGCATGGTGAGAATGGCGCAGCCTTGGAAGATGGGCCATCCGCTTGTCGACGGCCATGGCAACTGGGGATCTCAGGACGACGATCCAGCCGCGGCGATGCGGTATACGGAAGCGCGGCTGTCCAAGATCGCTATGGAGCTGCTGCGAGACATCGATAAGCGAACGGTACAGTTCAAGGACAACTTCGACAATACAACGAAGGAGCCCGTCGTACTGCCCTCGCGTTACCCGAATCTGTTGGTGAACGGTGTCAGCGGCATTTCCTCCGGCTTTGCGACAGAGATTCCGCCGCATAATTTGCGGGAGGTTATCGACGCTTGTATTGCTTATATGAACAATCCCAAGCTGCCTCTGGAAGAACTGATGGGAATCGTTAAAGGTCCGGACTTTCCGACCGGCGGTCTTATCATGGGCGAGGAGGGGATACGGGAAGCGTATACAACCGGCAAAGGACGCATCTACATTCGTTCCAAGACGGCCATTGAGGATATGCGCGGCGGCAAGCAGCAGATCGTCATTACCGAAATCCCTTACCAGGTCGTCAAGTCCAGACTGGTCACCGCGATGGAAAACATCCGCCTGGAGAAAAAGGTGGAGGGCATTGCCGAGGTTCGCGACGAAAGCGGCCGGAACGGGCTGCGCATCGTCGTAGAGCTCAAGAAGGACGCGGATGCGGGCGGTATTCTGGCCTATTTGCTCAAAAAGACGGACTTGCAGGTGACCTACAACTTTAATATGGTCGCGATCGTGAACAAGGCGCCTCAGCAGTTGGGCTTGATGCCGATGCTGTCGGCCTACGTGGACCATCAGAAGGAAGTTGTCACCCATCGGACCCAGTTCGAGCTGGAGAAGGCGGAGGACCGCGCTCATGTCGTCGAAGGACTCGTTAAAGCATTGAATCTGCTGGACGAAGTGATCGCGACTATCAAGGCTTCCAAGAACCGTGGCGACGCGCAGGATAACCTGGTCGCGAAATTCGGCTTCACGGAGCGCCAAGCGGACGCGATTTTGACCTTGCAATTGTACCGGCTGACGAATCTGGAAATTACTTCGCTCGAGAAGGAGCTTAAGGAAGCGCAGAAAAAGATCGCTTATCTTCGTTCCATCCTCGAGAGCGAGAAGAAGCTGATCGGCGTCATTCGGGACGAATTGAAGGAGATCCGCGACAAGTACGGCATCGATCGCCGGTCCGATATTCAAGGAGAAGTCGAAGAGCTGAAGGTGAATCTGGAAGTCATGGTAACCCCCGAGGATGTGCTTGTTACGCTCAGCAAGGACGGTTACATGAAACGGACCAGCATGCTGTCCTTCACACGTTCAGGCGGCGAGCTCGACAATTCCGGGGTGAAGGACGGGGACGTCATTCGCGACATGCTGCTCGTCAATACGATCGACAGCCTGCTGTTGTTCACGCGCAAGGGGCAATTCTACCTGCTGCCTGTCCATCAGATTCCGGAATTCAAGTGGAAGGATACGGGAACCGCGATCGTAAACATTATTCAGCTGCCTAAGGACGACGGCATCGTCAGCGTCCTTCCCGTCAAGGATCTTAACGAAGCCGGCCAATCACTTGTATTCGTTACAAAGCGTGGACAAGTAAAGCGTACCGAGCTGAAGGAATATGCAACGACACGATCCACTGCCGTAGCGGCTTGCAAGGTTGCCGACGGCGACGAAGTCATCCATGTCACCCAATCCGACAATTCCAAGCATATCGTGCTTGTGACGAAAAACGGCATGAGCATTCGCTTCGAGGAATCCGAGGTCAACCCGATAGGCCGTGTTTCAAGCGGCGTGAGGGGCATCGCACTGAAGGACGACGATGAGATTACGGCAGCGCTATGGGTTGCCGATGATGAAGGTGAAGTGCTTGTCATCTCCGATCTGGGTTATGCGAAACGTTCGCTCCTGCTGGATTATCCGATTCAAGCCAGGGGTGGCAAAGGCGTGCAAACCTTCGAGTTCAAGGAAGGCAAGCGGGTCCGTCCTAACGGCTCTTCGCTGATTGCCGCTTATTATTGCACGAAGCCGCTCGAGATTGTGGCAATTACTTCTTCAGGCGCCCGTCACATTGCCGATTCCGAGAAAGCTCCGATCGAAGAGCGCAAGTCTATCGGCAAATCGTTGTTCCAGGTAGATAAGCCGGATGTCATTACGACGACATTTATCCGCTCCGCGTCCGCCTTCCATCAATCGTAAGGCTGGCCGGGCGGATTAAATCTTTCGATCAGCTCCAGCATCACTTCCAGCATGACCCACAGTGGCACCAGCTCGTCAGGGCGGTCCAGCCACTGCGGGTCTTTGATGATGCCGTAAGCTTTTATTTTGCGCAACACTTCCGATTTCCGCTCATCCAACCGAATCACGCTCCTCGCCGGCTGGTTGCTGCTTCGTTATCCGCACGATGCGCCCAGCTGTCGCCTCATTATATGTCTGCTTCTGTCAAACGGTTCGAAATGATGGCGATAAGAGGCGTAAACTATTAATCGGGTTAACCTTTTATTCGACATGGACGATCGGTATAATAGAGTTAAGAGAAGTAATAATGAAAGTTCAAAAAGTTCGGTTTTCAGCACCGAGAAGATTGAAAGAAGGTAGAAACTGAGGAGCGGAGCGTAGTGGAAGCTACGTGAGCACCGGAAGTTTCGCCTGAATTCAAGATTCGATGTCGAGTAAGCTTCTTGGGATACATCGTGATCAAAAGCGTACTTTTTGAACTACCTTATATAGGGAAGGGAGCAGGAGGAGGAATGATTGCCGAAGACTTTACGAAGGTGTGGACGAAGCTGTCGCGCGATTGGAAGATGAATTTGGAGCAGGGGCTCGCACCGCTCACCGAAGGACAGTTGAACGTATTGGAGCTGCTGCTCGAGTCGGACCGCATGAAGCCCTCCGACCTGATCCCATATTTGTCCACGACTCCAGCGGCCGTAACGACTTTGCTCGATCGGATGGAGCGAAACGGTTTAATCGTCCGGTCGCGGGATGATCAGGACAGGCGTATTGTATGGATTACGGTTTCTGAGCAAGGCAAGTCGGAAGCGGAGCGGGGAAGAAGCGTTCGCAGCAATCTGATCGCGGAATCGCTAGATCGCATCTCTGCCCATAATCAACAGCTGCTGGTGTTGTTATTAGGCAAGGTAGCCAATCATTAGTTTGTTAGACTTCTGAACAACTGGTCGAAAAATCTAACAGACACCATCGACGCTATTTGTCCGATTTTAACCCCAATGAAAATCTAACAGACAGGAAATACACTATTGGGTCGTAATGGACCCAATATAAGCGATGATGCCAATAATGTCTTGGATGAGGCTGTCGATTCATTGTGAGTAACGGAGCTGAAACGTTCTGCTTTCGCTAACGGACCTCAGAGCGTCTATTTGCAGCATTTTCGCGATATTGAAAATCTAACGGACTCAGATGACGCTATTTGGTGCATTTCCGCCTATTCTATGCGGTTTTGACGGAAGTAAGGTCGTCTGTGTCCGTTACAATTTGAACAGGCCCCATTTTTGCGAAATAGCGACTGTGGTGTCCGTTACGATCAGCCTTTACTTAACTGCGCTGCCGTCCACAATGAATCGATAGCCTCTGGATGTCGAATAGCGTCATATATGTCCGATAGTCAGTGTGTGAACATGATACAGAAAAGCCGAAGATCCGCCACATTTGGTGATCTTCGGCTTTTTTTGTACGATTACTTCATGGAGTCCAGCCGCTCGGTCAACATGGCCAAATCCTGTTTCAACATCGCGTAGTCGCCGGCACCAAGCAAGGGATCGTTGCTGGCCGCAATTGTCGCCTCGACCGGCAGCACGCGATATCGGTACGACTTGTCCGGACGATACCGGTGGACCCATGTCGGAATAGCTTCGACTTCCGTCAGTTCTATCGTTCCCTCGGTGACGTTCTTCTTGATGTTTACCTTAAAGATCGCGCCGTAATCCTTGGATTCGCCCCGCTGATTGGAGATGAAGTTGCCCATGGAATAGATGATAAGGGATTGCTTCGGCCGGCCTTGATCGTCAAATGAATCTACCATCTCGTAAGGTTGGAGGACATGGGGATGAGAGCCTGCAATAATATCAGCGCCCGCTGCGGCAAGGGAACGTGCCAGCGTCTTCTGAGAGTCGTTAGGAACGGTCTGGTACTCCGAGCCGAAGTGCAGGGCTACGGTAACCAGATCCGCGCCTGCTTCGCGCAGCCGAGCTATGTCGTTTTTGATCTTGGCTTCATCGATCAGGTTGACGAGATACGGCTTTCCTTGCGGGATCGGTATGCCATTGGTTCCATAAGTGTAGGAGAGCAGTCCCATCGTAATGCCGTTTTTCTCCGAGATGACAAGCGCATCGGCTTCTTCCTGAGACGAAGCCGTGCCGAACGCTTGCAGCCCGATCTCCTTCAGGTTTTCCAAGGTGCGCAACAGTCCCTTCTCCCCCTTGTCGAGCGAGTGATTGTTGGCCGTTGACAACAAGTTAAATCCGGCGTTCTTCAACGCTTCGGCAAGCTCGGTGGGAGCATTGAAGGTCGGATACCCGCTATAACCGAAGTCTGCGCCCGCAATAGGCGTCTCCAGATTTGCCATCACCCAATCTCCTTCGCTCAGGATGGGCTTAACGTTCTCGAAGAAAGGGGTGAAGTCGTATACTCCGGTAGCCGAATTGTAAGCCCCGGGCAATTGGGGCGAGTGGCTCATAATGTCGCCGACGCCCAACCAAACGGCTTCGGCAAAAACAGGAGGCGGGGGCGTAGGCTCTGGCGTAGGCGAGGCAGGAATGGTCGCTTCCATGGTTGGCGTAGCTTTTGCTGTTGTTCCCGACGAACCTGGAATTTGATTTCCGGAGTCGCCGGTTATGGTTGGGTATAGCCATACGACTGCCACGGCCAATCCGAGTACAGTTAATATGGAAAACAAAACATAAGGCCTTGCTTTATGTTTACGAGATGATCTTTTTCTCAATGTCATTAACGTCCTCTCGTTGGGCTGTCGGCTATAAAGACCGTCGAGGCCGCTTCCAGCTCCTCAATCGTCCACCAACCCCATGCAGCGTTTCTCTCTGGCAGCGAGCGGAACGTCAAAGTTTCCTTCGTGACGGGATGAGGGAATGATACGGAGGTGGACCAAAGCTGAACATCGGCAATGTCCTTTCGTTTAACGGCTCCATATTTCGAATCTCCGACTAGCGGGCAGCCGATATGCGCCAGTTGGGCGCGGATCTGATGCGTCCGGCCGGTATGCAGCTTGACGGCAAGCAGGCTAAAGCCTTGAACGGTTGCCATAACGGTATAGTCCAAAATGGCTTCCTTTGCCTCTGCCGCAGGCGAATCGAAGACAACTGCCAGATTGCGCTTCGCATCCTTGCGGATATAGTGCTTCAAAGTCGCAGTCCGCTTCGCCGGTGTACCTTGAACGATGCACATATAGGTTTTGCCGAAATTCCGGCTTCGAACGGCTTCGGACAATCGCGACGCCGCCTTGGACGTCTTGGCGAACACCATGGCGCCGCCAACAGGACGGTCCAGGCGATGGACAAGACCAAGAAAAACATTGCCTGGCTTGTCATATCGCAGCTTCAGATCATCCTTCAGTAGCGTCAGCATATCCGGATCCCTTGTCTCGTCCTCTTGGGAGGGGATGCCCGGCGGCTTCACGACTGCCAGCACATGATTGTCTTCGAATAAGATGTCAATGGTCATTATTCGGACTCCCAGCGCCCCAAAATGCCGCAAGGCAGTTGAAGGCCGGAACGGGTGATAGGCAAGCCGATCTCGCCGCAATGGATGGCTCCGCCGTATTTGCTCTTCATCGACATATGAAGCATGTTATGCAGAACCGTCGGCGACAAGCCGGTCGTATAAGAATTAATGAGCAGGAAAAGCGGCTGGTCGGATAAAATCGTCGTGCATGTCTGCAGGAACGGGTACAAATTTTCTTCCAGCTTCCAGGTCTCTCCGTTAGGACCCCGGCCATAAGACGGCGGATCCATAATAATGGCGTCGTACGTGCGGCCGCGGCGCTGCTCGCGCTGAACGAACTTGAATACATCATCCGTAATATATCGGATGGGTGCAGACTCCAGTCCGGACAAGACGGCATTGTCCTTGGCCCATTGGACCATCCCCTTGGCGGCGTCGACATGGCAGACCTCGGCGCCGGCGGATGCGGCTGCAACAGTCGCTCCTCCGGAATAAGCGAACAGATTCAACACGCGGATGGGACGCCCCGCTTTGCGAATTTTGTCCATCATCCAGCTCCAGTTAACCGCTTGCTCCGGGAATAAGCCGGTATGCTTGAAGTTCGTCGGCTTGATATGGAACTTGAGATCGCCGTAAGCGATCGTCCAACGTTCGGGCAAGCTTGGGCGCATCTCCCACTTGCCTCCTCCGGAAGCGCTTCTGTGATAATGCCCGTCGGCACGCTTCCAATCACCGCTCTCATCGGCGATGGGCCAAATGATTTGAGGATCGGGACGACGGAGCACATATTGGCCCCAACGCTCCAGCTTATCCCCGTCTCCCGTATCGATTACCTCGTAATCGGACCACTGATCAGCTACATACATCAAATCAACCATTCCTTATCTATTGAAAGTCTTGTAAAGTAAACATATCATCGCTTATTATAACGAAGCAAGGAAGAGGAAGCAACGAATGGAGACGTTTGGAGGCGTTATTATTGGTCGCGAACAAAACGATATGGTTTATTCTATTATTGACGGGAGCCGCAGGGCTGGCTATTCTCTGGTCGACGCTGCCCCAGCAAGGAGGTTACGCCATTGATGTCGACTTCCATACCTATATGGCAAGATGGGCAAGCGATGGCTGGACGACGTTCATGAAGGCGCTGGACAAAGTGGGCTCGACAGCCGGACTTGTCGCATTGACACTTCTGATAGCCGCCATCATGGGCTGGAGATTGGGATTGAGACAATCAGGGTATCTGATCGGAGCGATGGCAGCCGGCTATGCTCTTAATACGGCCATCAAAGCAGGAGTAGACCGTATGCGCCCGGTTCAAGCTTGGGGTATTGAGGTGGACGGCTCCAGCTTCCCGAGCGGGAATGCGATGCTGGGATTGATCCTGTTTGGCCTGACCGGGCTCTTCATCTTAAGCAAGCGTAGCGTTATAGGATGGCAGAGAGGGATGATCGCGGCACTATGCGGGGTCATCATCCTTTTACTAGGACTTAGCCGCTTATATTTCCACGTCCACTATTTGTCCGATATTGCGGCTGGTTATGCTGGGGGATTGATTATTGTAGCGGCGGTTATGCTGCTATTCCGTCAGGGCGGCCATATACCGGAACGGAAAGGAAGGAGGCGGCTATCATGATGGTGCTGGAATGCGAATGCGGCAATCGTACGGGATTGTTTGCTACGGGAGACCGTGACGAACATGGAAGGGAATTTATTGAGCTGGAGGATGATGACCGGTTCGGCTTCGAAATCGGTGAGGACAGCGTTGTCTTTCGATGCTCGTTCTGCGGATATAAGTACAGGTTAAAGCAATATGCTCCATTCGAATAAAACAACCGGGCGGCTTCTCTGGCGAATGTTAGCGAGAGACGCTGTCCGGTTGTCTTTTTTCGCTCAGCCCAAGGATGGCGTAGCCGTTTCGCCTTGTCGCAAACTAAAGCATCAATAGCAATAGTACTTCTCCCAAATTTTCTTCGAATCATCCTTGTTGTCTTCCCACCAGCAGAAATCATCCCACCAATCGTCATCCCACCAATCGTCATCCCACCAATCGTCATCCCACCAATCATCGTCCCACCAATCCCAGAAGCCGCTGCTGTTCTTTTTGTCCGATGTTTTGCCTTTCTCATACTTCTCTCCGCCGCCATAACTTCCGCTATCGCTGCTTCCGCTCCCGGAAGAACCGCCGAAGACGGAGAACAGGCTGGAGAAGAAGCCCTTACTCCCATTGTTGTCATAACTGCTCGAATAACTGGAGGCGAAGGCTGAAGCCGGGAATGCTAGCAACGTCAGCAACAAGGTTAATCCGACGACCCTCTTCCATACGGCCATGAGTGAATCCCTCCTTTCGAATTATATAAAGAACGCACTGTTCATTATAAAGAAATTTACGTTTTTGGGCAAGAAGTCTCCCACATCTAAACTACCTTACTCGAGATAGTGAGGCCTAGGTAGTGAGAGGAAGTGGGGGAGTTTCACCATGGGAAATGAATAGATGTAAACTATAACTTTCCGGAATTGCAGCCTAAGAGAAAGGCTGCTTGCTATAGAAACGGGGCGATCGTACTTCATCATGATAGGAATTGTGAAAAATCGCAGTCGTCGCCGGCGACAGAGGAGGAATCAACCAGGACCAGCGGCCCGTCACGTCGCGTCCGCTTTCCCTCTCATTTTTCTCGAATCTGGAGAATTGCTGAGCGGCCGTATGGTGATCAACTATCGTGATACCGGCGCTTCTATAGGATTCCAGAACGGCGACGTTCAATTCGACCAGCGCGCGGTCCTTCCACAAGGAAAAGTCCCGGGAAGTGTTCAGTCCCATCGCTTTCGCCATTGCGGGAAGCAGATTGTATCGATCTTTGTCTGCAAGGTTTCTGGCGCCGATCTCCGTACCCATGTACCAGCCGTTGAACGGAGCGGCCGGATAGTAGATGCCGCCGATCTCCAGCGTCATATCCGAAAGAATCGGCACGGCGTACCAGCGGATGCCTTGCTCGTCGAAGGCGGGATAATCAGGATGCCGTATGTCGACCTCAAGGACGAGCTGCGGAGGAATATCGTACCATACGGGCTGCCGTCCTGGCAGGTTGAAGACGAGAGGCAGGAGGTCGAACGGCGTACCGGAGCCGTGCCAGCCGAGCGCCTGACAGGTTCGAGTGAAGGAGAGGGAGGCGGGATCGCCAACGATGCTGCCGTCATCTTGTTCGTACCCGGCATAACGAAGCAATTGATGATTCCATATGCGGGGACCGCTCTCCGGCTTTTCGGCATACTGCTGCGGGGCGAAGATCGTCATGAAAGGCTTTATGATTCCGCCGCAAGTAGCTGATTCGATATGCTCGAACAAGGCGCCCGCCATTCTATCTTCGCTGTTGATGGTTCTGGCGTCGATGATGTTTAACGTATCCCAGAATAGTCTTCCGATACACTTGTTGCTGTTGCGCCAGGCCAGCTTGGCGCCAAAAATAAGCTCGCCTTCGGTATGAGCATAGGTGCCGCGTTTGCTCAATTCTTCCCGAACTTCGTCCAATCTGGCAGTAAGCTCCGGGTCGCTGCGGCCGGATTCCCGATAAAAGGAGGCAAGAAAAGTTGATGCCGATTCGTATAGCTGCTCACGCTGAATGATGGGATTCATAAATACTCTCCTGTAAAGGGATTGTTTAGTTCTAGTATAGCAAGACCAGCTGCTTCCGACGGACTTCAGTTGTGACAATTTGTCCGTATAGCGGCCGCAACTTATTATCAATTAGAAGAATCCCCTGCAGTCGCCCCCAGTCGCCCCCCCGACGAGCGGACCTGCAAGCAACCTTCCTGCCATGTTACAATATATCGGGTAACCGATTAAGACCAGGATGGGAGGCGCTCTCTACTATGATCGATATTCATACACATATACTACCGGGGATCGATGATGGCGCATCGGATTGGGAGGAAACATTGCGACTGGCAAATGCGGCTGTAGAAGACGGCATTACGGCTGTTATAGCCACGCCTCATCATGCCAACGGCAAATATTTAAATGCCGCCCATGAAGTCAAGCAGCTTGCGGAGCGCGTGGACAAGCGGCTTAACGAAGAGGGCATTCCGCTGCGCGTACTGCACGGACAAGAAATTCGGATTCACGATGGCCTTCCGGAAGCGTGGGAACGCGGAGAACTACTTTCGTTGTCCGGATCCAGATATATGCTGATCGAGCTTCCATCTTCACATATTCCCAAGAGCATGGGCGAACTAATGCATGAGCTTGCGGTGCTTGGGCTGGTTCCGATCATCGCGCATCCGGAGCGCAATTCGGCAATCGCGCGTGACCCAAGGCTCCTGGAAGAGCTGGTGATGCGAGGAGCTTTCGCGCAAGTTACGTCTCATTCTTTGTTGGGAGGGTTCGGCAGAGGCGTGGAGAGGACGGCTTGGACGTTATGCAGAAGCGGTTTGATCCATATTGTATCTTCTGACGCCCATGATACGAATCGAAGGGGATTTAAGCTAAAAGAAGCATATCAAGTTATAGGCAAACGGCTTGGCGAATCCTATGTCGACTATTATCAATCCAATGCCAGCCGAATAGTATCCGACTCGCCTCTGGAACTTACGAGGGGGGAATCTCATGTGAAAAGCACTTCATTTAGCAGGTTTTTACGCAGATTAATTCCATAACCAGGCAGCAAGTCTCTGGTTAATTTATCCTATTCTTCAATAGGCAGCCTCTAACGCCGGGGTGCAAAATTAGGGTGAACAAAATGTCGCTTAAACAGAGGTATGTCATTTTCGGACCATATATTGGTTTTTCAATGTTCCTTTATCCAATTATACGGATCAAAAAAACCTTTTTTTATGGTTCAAATGGATCGAAAAAACGTTTTCAATCCGAACATTTAGCATCGGAATAGGCGGGATGTTCCTCTTTCAGACAATAGTCCCGTTTCTTTCTAGGATGGCGTATGCTTAAACAGCAGGCCATCCTGGTCCGATTTTTCTGATAGAGTACCGGGCAACGCTTTATACAGCGAGAAAAGCTGCCGACCAGGAAAAAAAAGATATGGTTCCCAAGTGGGGGATGAATGCAGCCCGACACAAAACGCTTCGATTTGACATTCGGGGTTACTCCCGTCATGAAAACGGTATCATTTTTGTCTGAAATTATAAAATTTAGTCTTCATTGCTCATATAGACCGACTTGAAAATGAGCGGGAATGACTAATCCACACATGTCTTTAATCCCTCATGGATTTAGGAAATCTATGGCATACTTAGAAGCGAAGTGTAAGACAGGCGTACATAATGCAAAAATCGATTAGTCAATCCGTAAGTTTGGAACCTCCTCAACAGATCTGGAATCGTTGTTGATGGATGGCAATCTAATCTTGCCGGCAACTGCCCGGCAAGGAATGGACGGAGGATTATGAAGATGAGTGTTCCATGCAAAAATGATAAACAAGCCAGATTTAAACAATTTCTGCAACGGCTGTCGGAAGACAAGGACGTAGGCAGGGGAGCGGTCAAACCGACCCACTCGCTGTCCGAGCTTCTGTTGTTCGCCGGATACAACCCCAATGGGGAAGCGATCGATATGGCGAGACTGGTGACATTACTGCTTCGTACGCAAGGGTTGGAAGGTTGCTCCGAACAAATGGTCGAGCATGTATTAAACGGCGGATCGATCGAAGGATTTTTTTTAACAAATGAATGCAAATCGTGAACCTCATGCTATCGTAAATGATTGAATGTGGTTCTTTTTTGAAGCAAAAGGTCGCGTTTTGAATAACTGGTATCATTAAAAAATTCTAATTGAATAACAAAAATGAAAGTTCGTTACGAATCCTATAATAGACTCTCGTTATCGTCGAAGGAGGAGGCAGTTTGGAATTAAAACAATATGGTCTCATTTTGAAAAAAAGGTTAGTCATGATTCTGCTTTTGGTTACCGTAAGCTGCCTGGGGATCGGCTTGTATTCCGGTTATTTTCTTAAGCCTCAATACCAGGCATCCGCCAAGCTGATCGTCAATCAATACAAGGACAGCGGTTCGCTGCTGCCTAGCATCGACGTTGGCGCCATCAATAGCACAATCGGTCTAATCAAAACCTACAAAGAAATTATCAAGACGCCGCGCATGATGAAAAAGGTCGTTCAGCAGTATCCGGAGTTGGGCGTCACGCACAGCGAGCTGGTCGGGAGAGTAAGCGTGAGTTCGGTCAACGAGACGCAGGTCATGTCGATTACCGTCAAAGGAAGCTCGTACCAGGAAGCGGCGAATATGGCAAACGCGATCGCGATCGTATTTCAGCAGTCGGTCCCCGAACTTATGAAAGTCGATAACGTCTCGATCCTGGATCAAGCCAACCCGCTCGAAAATCGGGGGGCGGTATCGCCTAACATCAAGCTGAACGTGACCGTTGCCTTTCTTCTGGCGTTGATGCTGGGCGTAGGCATTGCATTCTTGCTGGAATATTTGGACGATACCGTCAAGACGGAGGAGGACATCGACTTGCTTCTGCAAGTTCCGGTGTTAAGCGCCATTCCTACATTCAGGGAAAAGGATTCGAAGGAGCGCGGAGATAAGCCGGAGACAGCTCTAAAAGCAGGGAGGGGAAACAATGCTACGCTTGACGCCTAAATGGAATTTGATTACCCATCTTAATCCGAAGTCGCCTATATCGGAGAGCTACCGGACTCTTCGAACGAACATCGACCATTCCACCATAAACCAGAAGCTGCAGATTATAATGGTCACCTCCTCCAAGCCGGGTGAGGGCAAAAGCACGACATGCGCGAATATGGCGGTCGCCTTTGCGCAAGCGAACAAGCGGGTGTTGCTCATCGACGCCGATCTGCGCAAGCCCACGCAGCATTACTTATTCGGCACGTCCAATCGAAACGGCCTGACGACGGCGCTGTTCAATCAAAAGCCGCTTAAGGATATCGTCCAGCATACGGCCGTTGACAATTTGTTCATCGTGCATGCAGGCCCAACGCCGCCCAATCCATCCGAGCTGTTGTCTTCGCCTCAGATGGCGGAGTTACTGGACGAAGCGAGGAAAAGCTATGATGTCATCGTGCTGGATACGCCGCCGATCGTTACGGTGACGGACGCACAGGTCGTAGCCGTTATGAGCGACGGCGTCGTGCTTATCGTTCAATCCGGGCAAGTCAGCAAGGAGCATGTTCTAAAGGCGAAGTCTTTGCTCGATCATGTCAAAGCCAAGCTGCTCGGAGTCGTTTTAAATAATGTCAACAGCTCTCATGCAGATTCTTACTCCTACTATTACGGCGATTCCGAAGGTTAACCCGCAAAGCGATAGTGCTTGCAAGCCGAGGACGCTAGGTAGGAAGGTAATGTCTCCTGAACCTTTATCACTGGAGGCACTCGACCATGCTGTGGGAAATATGCCTTAGACGTTAATCGTCGCTGGTGTGGTGTGAGGTGGGGTTAAATGCCCTGATAGATTTCAACATGTATTGAAAATAATCGAGAACGGGGTGTGATTTCATGAAAAAAGTGACAAAAGCCATTATTCCCGCTGCCGGACTTGGTACGCGTTTCCTGCCTGCGACTAAGGCAATGCCGAAAGAGATGCTCCCGATCGTCGACAAGCCTACCATTCAATACATTGTCGAGGAGGCCATCGAGTCCGGAGTTGAAGACATTATTGTCGTAACCGGCAAGGGCAAGCGGGCGATCGAGGATCACTTCGATATCGCGTTCGAGCTGGAGCATACGCTTGAGATGAGAGGCAAGCTGGATATTTTGGAGAAGGTGCGGAAGTCGTCCAATGTCAACTTGCATTATATTCGCCAGAAGGAAGCCAAAGGTCTCGGACATGCCGTATGGTGCGCCCGAAACTTCATCGGCAACGAACCGTTCGCGGTCTTGCTCGGCGACGACATTGTGGAATCTCAAACGCCTTGCACGAGACAATTGATCGAGCAATACGAGCGTACGGGACGGTCCGTCATCGGCGTACAGATGGTTGGCGTAGATCAGACGCACCGCTATGGTATTGTCGATCCCGGCAATCGTGTTGACAACTTGTACGAGGTGAGCCGGTTCGTCGAGAAGCCGCCTCAAGGACAAGCGCCGTCTAACCTGGCCATTATGGGCAGATACGTGTTGACTCCGGAAATATTCGACTTCCTGGGCGAGCAGCGGATCGGCGCCGGAGGCGAAATCCAATTGACGGACGCGATACAGGAGCTAAACATGTCGCAGGGCGTATACGCATTCGATTTTCAAGGCGTTCGGTATGACGTCGGGGAGCAGCTCGGATTTATATTGACCACCATCGACTTTGCGCTTAGAAATCGGGAGCTCCGCTATCCGCTCATGACAGAACTTGAAGGACTGATGGAGAGAGAACTGCGTAACCATCTCATTACTGGAAGGAGCGAATAACGATGAATCCGTCGCCATTAAGAGAAGAAGCGGTCTGGAGCAGAGCCTCCTCCCCTTATAGAGGGTTCGCTCCCGCGCAGGAGAAAAGGAGCCTTACGGCTTACGGCGTCATGAAGCGGACCATGGATATCGGCGGTTCGCTGGCCGGGCTGCTTGCGCTCAGCCCATTGATTACGATGGTCGCCTTGTTGATCAAGCTGGAGGATCCGAAGGGACCCGTCTTCTTCCAGCAGACACGAATCGGCAAGGACGGCAAACCTTTCCGGATGTACAAGCTCCGGTCCATGTCGGTCAACGCGGAAGAGAAGCTGAAGGAACTTTTGGATAAGAACGAAATTAGCGGGGCTATGTTCAAGATGAAGGACGACCCGCGAATTACGAAAGTCGGCAAGTTCATCCGCAAGACCAGTATTGACGAGCTGCCGCAATTGCTGAACGTGCTGAAAGGAGATATGTCGCTTGTCGGACCAAGACCCCCTTTGGAGCGTGAAGTGACGGAATATTCCGACTATGATAAGCAGCGTTTGATGGTGACGCCCGGATGTACAGGGCTATGGCAAGTAAGCGGCAGGAACAGTCTCAGCTTTCATGAGATGGTGGAGCTGGACATCAAGTACATTCAAAAAAAATGCATTTGGCTGGACATCAAGATCATGCTGAGAACGGTGAAAGCGATCATTGCCCCTCAGGATGCTTTTTAGCAGCCGGAAGGAGGTCTGCAGCATGGCTAAAATTCTTCACGTTTCGGAATTTACGAAAGGCGGCATCGAGACGTATTTAAATGAAATTCTTCGATACCAGCTGGCTTTGCATGACGTCCATCTCCTTGCGTCGGAACAAAATTCCAATCGGGATTCGCTAAACATCGGCGCAGGCCGATTGCACTTGTATCCCTATAAGAGAAAGCCGCTTTTTATGCTAAAGGCGATTCGAACGATGGCACGCGCGGTGAAGGAGCTCGAGCCGGATATCGTCCATATCCATGGTACCTTCGCCGGGCTGTTTCTTAGATCCGCGTTGCTGCTCAAGAGACGGCGGCCCGCCATCATCTACTGCGCCCATGGATGGTCGTTCCTGATGGACACGTCCCCTTGGAAGAAGAGGTTGTACGCGGGAATCGAGAAGCTGCTGGCGGTTCGCACGGATGTCATTATTCATATTTCCCGGCACGAACACGACATGGCAGTGCGTTACGGACTTCCCAAAGAGAAGTCGGTCATCGTGTACAACGGCGTCTCCGATGTCCAAGTATCGACGAGTCCGCCGTTCGAGCCGGATCCGGATCGGATCAATCTGCTGTTTATCGGACGCTTCGACCCGCAGAAGGGTTTTGATCTTCTGCTGGAGACGTTTACGGAAGGACGATTCCGCAATGTCACGCTTTATCTCGCGGGAGGGACCGTGCTCCAAGACCGGCATTTCGACATTCCAGCGGATGCCGTCAAGCTCGGGTGGATCGATAATGCCGAGATTGCCAGCTACATAGAGGTTTGTGACGCCGTTATCGTTCCTTCCAGGTGGGAAGGCTTCGGCATCGTCGCCATTGAAGCGCTTCGCGGCAGGAAACCCGTCATTGCAAGCAACCGCGGGGCGCTTCCGGAAATCGTTGCGCATGGCATCAATGGTTATATCTTTAATTTCGACGACAAGGAAGAGCTTGCAACCATTATTCGCGGCCTTGATAAAGCGAGGCTTAAGGAGATGGGGGAGGCCGGGGAGCGCATTTACAGAAGCCGATTTCATTCCGATGAGATGAACTTCCAAATCCAGAGGCTGTACGAAGCGTTCGCCAAGGGGGACGGAAGGCGGCGGGACTCGCCCGTCGTGAGGGAATATGTCTAGTCTGGACAGCCGCAGGGATGGACTCAGGCATGCTTTTCTAGCGGGCTATCTCTTCGTGCTGCTGCTGTTGACCGTCTATCAGGACTTTCCGCTTGTCAAAATCATCGGAGAAATAGGAAGGACTCCGATCGTGCTGCTGTTCCCCGTATTCCTGTTGTGCGAGATCGCGATGCTGGCAAAGCATAAGCGGATAACGAACTGGACGAGGTTTCATACGTATATGTTCGGTTTCATTCTGTATTTGGCACTGGTGAGCCTGGTCTATATTCTGGTTCAGTATATGGGTGGAGCGTATAGCTTCGGTTCGGAAAATTTGCTGGGCAAAGGCGTCAAGGTGCTCATCTATTTTCTGCTCATTCTGCTGTATGTTCGCCATATCCAGCTTGTCGTCGCCAAGATCGGCAAGCTCGGGACCGTATGCGGATGCTTTCTAGCCGCCGTCACGTCGCTTCTGCTTATTATGTCGGTGGAACTGGCGAGTATGCCGAACGCGTTGACGTTTCTGCATTCCGGCGACGCACCGTATTGGCGCGTCCGGCTGCTTACTTCGGAGAGCAGCACGACCGGCACAATCGTTGTGGTGTATGTCGCGATATTGGCTTACCTGAGCCGATATTGGAACAAGCTTGCCCGAACATTGACGATCGTTTATGCAGCAAGCTTCTTTCTGTTTTATTTGTTCGTGACGGGCTCGAAGGGATTTATGATCATTGTTTTGCTCACGGCTGCCGTTACCATGGTGAAATTTCTTGATTTTCGCAAAAAAAGGAATTTCGTGCTTCTCGTTGCGGCCTTGCTGATCATGTATCTGTTTATTGCGAATTTCTCGGTAGGCATTATCCAGTCCTTCCAAAACGATATCGAGAATTATACCTCGTCCTATACGCGCATGGGGACGATCGTAATCGCTTTGCTTACGGTGCTTAATCATCCCTTTGGCGTTGGCACGGGGGCATATCCCGTCTACTTCAACCATTATCTGGAGCAATCCGTCAATCTGATGTCAAGCGTGTATTACAAATGGTTCGGCGTCAGTCAGATCAATGTAAGCGAGCTGATTCAATATTCGGCCAGCACCAAAAACCTTGGCGTTAAATCGGGTTTTTTCCAGTGGTTTATGTTCGGCGGGCTGCTTTCGGTCGCGTTTTTTTATTTGGTGGGACGCCATATGCTCTTGAAGGTAAAAACAAGCTCGATCCTGTTCCTTGCGCTCGTATTCACTTTGCTCTCCCTGCTGCTCGTATCGCTGGAGATCAAATACGAAATCTGGCTATTGTTCGCGTTTATCGGCTTGCTGCCAGGCAAGGATGACCAACGAAGTCCATTTTACAACAAACCGGAGGCGCTGAAATGAATATTCTCGTAGTATGCAGCGATTTCCCGTATCCGGCCGACCATGGCGGAAGAGTAGATACGTGGGGACGAATTCGGGCGCTTGCGGGGCTGGGCTGGGGGATCGACCTGCTCGTCTGCGGCAAACACGTGCCTGCCGCGTCGGACCTCCGGGCGGCGCGGGCATGGGTAAACGATATCAAGCTCTGCGACCGAAAAAGCTCACCGCTCGACATTTTGATGCCGGAGCCGCTGCAAGTCCGTTCCAGAGACGCGCTCCGGACCGTTCCGATAGACGGCGATTACGACTACGTGCTGCTGGAAGGGGATTATGTTTACCCCGTTCTTGATAATCCGGGCATACGGGCGGAGCAGGCGATTCTGCGGGTTCATAACGACGAGTCCGCTTACTTTAAATCGCTGGCCAGAAGTACGGGCCAAATCCTGCACAAGCTGTATTATGCGATGGAAAGCTTGAAGTTCGCCGGATTGCAGAGAAAGCTGCAAAAGCGGGTGACCAAATATTTGTTTATCTCCAGCAAGGAGTACGACAGCTTCGTCACACGACATCCGCAAGCCGAGAGCCTGTTCCTGCCCCCGCCGCTTACGAGGGAGTCCTTCGCCAGGAGCCGTTTTGACACCAAACATGTTGTATTTATCGGCTCGTTGTTTATGCCTAACAACAGGGAGGCCATTCGCTGGTATCTCGATCAAGTTCATCCCAAACTGCTGGATATACCGGGTTATCGGTTCGTCATCGCGGGCAACAGCAGGGGAATGGGAGTGGAGTGGTTGAATAGCCAACGTCTGGAAGGGGTGTATGTACACGATACACCTGCGAATTTGGACGAGATATACGCGAAAGGTTATCTATTTGTCAATCCGATGCGCAATGGCGCGGGCGTTAAACTGAAGACGATCGAAGCGATCCAGAACGGATTGCCGGTTGTCTCGACTACGGTAGGCAGCGAAGGCACGGGTCTAAGGAACGGCTTGCATATTCGGGTGGAGGATGAGCCGGCCGCATTCTGCCGAGCTGTGAGAGAACTTTTGGCGGAGCCGGCCGCGGCAGACTCGCTGCTTCAAGCGTCTCAGCAATTTATCCGAGAACGTTATAACCATAAGGAAACACTCAAAACGTATTTTCGATATCTTGAACGCACATACAGTCCGGAAAGGGGGATCTCTGATGTCAAGTCCGCTCATCAACATTCTGTTCGTGACGCACGCGGATAAGAAGGGAGGGGCCGAGCAAAGCTTGGTCCATCTGATCAACTACATCGATACTTCCCTGTACCGCATCTATTTGATCTGTCCCGGCAATGCGTCATATCTGGGAGAGATCACTGCAAGTTTCACCCACATCCCGCTCAGTCTGGGCAGCATCAAAAAGAGGCTCGGCTTCGGATACGTGGAGACCGTGCTCCGCATCCGGTCGCTCGTCAAGAAGCTTGGGATTGATATCGTCCATGCCAATGGCTGGAGGGCGCCTTGGTACATTGGTCCGCTAAAGTTTATGTCGCCATGCAAGCGGGTATGGCATCACCGCGATCATACGCATCTTCGGATGTTCAATCGCGTGCTGCCGCGCTTCTTCGATCAAGTGATCTGCATCTCGAAATTCGTGGCAGGCTCCATTGAAGGGAGCAACAAAAAAGTAATCTACAACGGCGTGGACCCCAGACTGGCGATCGGCCGCAGAAGAAGGGGCTTCATGGACGACGGGCAATTGGTTATCGGGACCTTTGGCCGAATCGTGGAGTGGAAACGGTACGATCTGGTTATCGATGCGGTCGCCAAATTGCCTGCAAGCGGCCGACACAACTGGAAGCTGCTCATTGTCGGGGATGCTTCCATCGACGGCTCGGACCGTTACTATGACATGTTGATCCGCAAGGTGATCGAATACGGTCTAGAGCGCCATGTCGAATTTTGCGGACATACAAGCAAGCCGCTGGACAAGATGCAAGAGTGCGATCTGACGGTTAACTTCTCTCTAAACGAACCGTTCGGCCGCGTCATCATCGAATCCATGCTGGTCGGCACTCCGCCTATTGTGGCGGATTCGGGGGGAGCGCCGGAGATCATCGAACAGACAAAAGGGGGGCTCGTCGTTCGCGACGGCGACTCCGCGGCGTTGTACGAAGCGATTCGGGGCTTCTACGACGGAGAGGTTAACTACGAGGAGCTGGCCGTCAGAGGATACGACGGCGTGATGGACGCATTTCATATGAGCGCTATTGCGCGGAAGGTGGAGCATGTTTATCAAGGCATGCTCGAGCCTGCCGCGATACGGCTGCCGGGAACGGCGGGGTGACGGAGATATGAGCGTATCCCGTGCGGCATTTAGTTTCGAGAAGGCGCTGGCCGTGCTGAAAGGTGCGGCGGTGCTGCCGTTCAAGGCAAGTTCTGCGGGCCGATTTTCCCGTATTGCGGGCAAGCTTCTTCTCAAGAACAAGGGCGAGCTCATTATTGGCCGCAACGTCTCCTTCCACGCCAAGCCGTTCCCTTCGTCCGTCACGGTTGGCAAGGGTGCTCGTTTGACGATTGGCGACAACGTGTTTTTTAATTACGGGCTTGATATTGGCTGCACCTCGTCCATCACGATCGGCCGCCATTCGATAATCGGACCTATGGTCAATATGATCGATTCGAACTTTCATCCTGTCGATTCGCAGGACCGTTCGGCCGCGAAGCCGATCGTCATCGGAGACAATGTATGGATCGGCAGAGGCGCCATCATTTTGCCTGGTGTCCATA
>NZ_BDQX01000458.1:32364-46009 GCF_003112455.1 Paenibacillus agaridevorans | reverse complement strand
AGCGGCTGGCAGTGTCGTAACGAGAGACATCCCATCCGCCGTACTGTCCGGGGGGACGCCCGCCAAAACGTTGAAGGAGATCGAGGTGCCGCCGGATTGGATTCGCAGATACAACTGACAGGGAAGGAATGAATGATGTGCGAATGGCCGACGCCGGGGAGAGAAGGCCGAAGAGAGTATGGATGTGGCCGAGAACAAGCGGACTAAACGTATACAATAATTTGTTGACGGAGGCGCTCATGGACGCCGGTCTAGACGTCAGGGATCTGAGCCATGGCAAGTTGATGCTTAAGATCGGTAAGGCAAGAAGAGGGGATGTCGTACATGTCCACTGGTTCCACCATGCCTATTGGCATAGGAATCCTGTCGTTTCCGCGCTAAAGTCGACCATCCTGATCCTTACCTTGACTTATATGCGCTTGCGGGGGATCAATCTCGTCTGGACGATCCATAATTTGTATCCCCATGACTCCGGACGCGGCGGGGCCGAGCGCTTGATGAGAAGGTTGATCTGCCGGTTCAGTACGGGCCTGATTGTAGCCTCGGAGTCGATTAAGCGTAAGGTCAAGGAGGAATTCGGCGTTCCGGAGCGCAAGCTCCATGTGGTAAAGCACGGTCATTATCTGGATGTCTACAAACCTCAAGGACTGCGAGTTCGAGAGCTGTACGGCATCGGCGACGACGACGACGTGTTCCTGTTTATGGGCGCCATTAAGCCTTATAAGGGCGTTGATGATTTGGTCGAAGCGTTCCGCATGGTCAGGACGGAACGAACGCATCTCATTATTGCCGGCAAAGCGGATGCGGAGCTGGAGCTTTATTTGCAGGGGCTTAGGCGGGAAGAGGGCGTTATTCTGATGCCCGGGTTCATCCCGAACGAAGAGGTAGCGGATTTGCTTAACGCCGCGGACGCCCTGGTTCTGCCATATAAAGAAATTACGACATCGGGTTCCGCGATTCTCGGTTTGACCTTTAAAAAGCTTGTCGTCATGCCGGATAACGAGTTTATCGATGACTATTTCCAGGAGCATATGGCTATTCGATACGATCCGAGCTTCGCAGGCGGTTTGGCAAGCGCTCTGGAAGAAGCGAGGATGCTGAAGAGGCAGCGCAAATCTCCCGATTACGAAGAAGCGCTTCGGGAGCTGGATTGGGATGTCATCGCGCGCAAGACGGAGCTCGTGTACGCGGGGAGGGGATGAACGATGAAGGCAACGGTCGCGATCTGTACGCATAACAGATCCAAAGATACCAGGGAAGCGGTGGAGAGCGTCATGTCCGGCGGGACAGATCTTGACGATTATGAAGTGATCGTCGTGGACAATCGGTCGACCGACGATACGGCTGCTGTCATGAAAGCTCTGCGAGAACGATACGGCGAGAGGCTGAGGTATGTATTCGAAGGAGAGCTTGGACTATCGGTCGCGCGCAATCGGGCCATTCGGGAGGCTAAGGGAACATACATCCTCTTTCTGGATGACGACGCGTTGGCCATGCCGGGATGGATGGAGGCGATTGTGGACGTATTCGAGAGCGATGCCGCCATCGGCTGCGTCGGGGGGCGGATTGACCCCGTCTGGGAAAGCGCCGAACCCGATTGGATACCGGAGGAGCATCGTTCGGTATTCACCATTCTGGATTACGCTCCAACGGTCACGGAGATGGAGGCTCCTTCGATTCCCTATGGCGCGAATGTCGCGTTCCGGCGGGAGCTGTTTCTCGACATCGGCCATTTCCGGGAAGATCTCGGCAGAAGGGGCGGCAAGCTGTTATCCAGCGAGGAGAGCGAGCTTATTGGACGGCTGAGGCGGAGCCACAAAGTTTATTATACGCCGCATGGCGGCGTCCGGCATAAAATCTCGAAGGAACGCGCCACCAGGAAGTGGTTCCTTAAGCGCATGTTCTGGCAAGGCGTAAGCGATGCCGTCAGGCGAGAGGACAGGAGCGCATTCGCCGTTGCGAAACACATCGTCAGACTGCTGCAGGCCGTCGTTTCCATGCTGCCGGCCGTCTTCCGCCCCAAAGCGTTTATCAGGCAGCTGGTCCATATTTGTTACCGCAACGGATCGTTGATCGGCATCCTTCGCTACGGCGGCGGCAGGAGCTGACAATGACGATGTCGCAATTGGCCATTCGTAAAGTTTGGAAAGGAAGCGGGTTAGCCGGTACGATCTTTCGCACAAGCGCAACGAATCTTCTCGTGATGGCGCTTAGCACGCTGACATCAATCGCAACGGCTCGCATGTTCGGAGTCGTCGGCAAAGGAGAGTTTTCGGCCATCCTGTTATGGCCGACTCTGCTGGCGGGCATCGTGTCCTTCGGTCTCCCGACTTCGCTTATCTACAACGTCAAGCGGCATCCCGGGAAGGAATCGCAGCTAATCCGAACGGGATTCCTGTTCCAGCTGCCCGTCGCGGCGGTGACGGGCGGCATCGCGTGGATCTTTATGCCGGCGTGGCTTGCCGGATATCCCGAGCCGGTGGTGGCTGCCGCCAGATGGTACGCCGCCGGCATGCTTCCCGTTCTGCTCGCCATCAACCTGCTTTCCGCGCTTGCCCAGAGCATGGGCCGTTTTCAAGTATATAACGGCGTGCGGTTATACGTGCCGCTCCTCAATCTCGCCGGACTTCTCGCTCTCTGGGCTGCGGGCAACCTGTCGTTGACCTCCGCGGCCGTCGTATTCCTAGTTACGACGGTAGCCGTTGCAGCGGCGGCAGCTTACAAGCTCCGCGAAAATCTTGTGGTTGGCTGGCTGAGGGGACTGCGGGACCGAATGGCGGCCAAAGCGTTGTTGGGTTACGGCAGCAAGGTGTTTGGGGTGGAGCTGCTGGGAACCGTGTACGCCCAATTCGACAAGCTGGTTATTCTGTCGATGCTGTCGGCCAGAGAGCTTGGGCTCTACACTGTCGTTTACGCGTTGTCCCGCGTGTTCAACGTTGTGCAGACCGCAATTACAAGCGTCGTGTTCCCCAAGGTTACGGGGCAGGACAACGGGGTCATTATTTCAACCGTCGGACGCGCTTTCAGGCTGACCATGCTGCTGATGACGCTTGTTGCCGTGCCCTGCATGCTAATCGGCCGATCGCTGATGGGTATGTTGTTCGGAGAACCGTTTCTGGATGCAAGCACGGCCTTCTATATTTTATCCGCGGAGTGCATCGTTGGCGGCGGAGCATGGATATTGGCGTCCGCCTTTAATGCGATGGGCAGGCCGGGACTTGTGCTCATCCGGCAAATGATCGCGCTGGCCGTGACGGTCGGACTGTTTTTCGCGCTAGTCCCGACATTTGGGCTTAACGGGATTGCAGCCGCCTTGCTGATCGGCGCCTGGGTCAGGCTTGCGGTCACGCTCCTGTCGATGCGGCTCGTTTTTCGCGTCAAGCTTGGAGCTTTACTCTTCCAGCGGGAAGATTTCCGTTTTCTCACGGAAGCCATTACGGCAAAAATGAAACGCAAGGAGTGAATGAAGATCATGTTGACGGTTCATGCCACCCATCCCATGGACGAGCTCAAACGTCGGCTCAGACCGATCCTGAAAGTCATACCGCCGGGTTCTACGGTTCAATACGTAGATTACCCGGTCTACAACAACGGCGGCGATCTGCTCATCATGAAAGGGACGGAGGCTTTCTTTCGGGACTACGGCATTCGTGTTTACGCCCGATACAGCGTCCTGGATTTCCCTGATCGGCTGAGCATGCCGCCGGAACATATTATCGTTCTTCAAGGCGGCGGCAATTTCGGGGATTTGTACCCCGTCCATCAGCAGCTCCGCGAGAGGATCGTATCGGAGTATACCGGCAATCGAGTGGTGATCCTGCCTCAGACGGTTTACTACCGGAACGAGTCCGAGTTCGACCGTACGGCGGAGATCTTTAATCGGCATCCCGATTTGCATCTCTTCGTCCGCGACCCGCAGTCCCATGATGCTGCGTCGAAGAAGTTCGTGCGCTGCTCCGTTCAGTTGGCGCCGGATATGGCGCATCAGCTATGGCCGATTGCCTCCAAGGCAGCACCGGCCAAGGAGCTTCTCCGGTTTCTGCGCACGGACATCGAGAAGGCGAGCGGGCAGGAGCAGCTGGAGTCCGCGCGCGATGGTGATTATCTGGACTGGAATTCGCTCTACAACCGCGTCGAACGGAAGTCGATCAGCATGATCGGAAGCGCGATGAGGCGGCGGAGCGGTATCCTGCCGATGGGCACGATATGGAACAAATACAGCGATTACCTGGTAGACAAGGCCATACGCAGGTTTAGCGAATACCGTTCCATCCAGACCTCCCGGCTTCACGGACATATATTATCGTGCCTGATGGACAAGCCCAACACGCTGCTGGACAATTCTTACGGCAAAAATTCGGGTTATTTTCACACATGGACAAGCGCCGTGCAGACGGCTCGACTGCATGGACAAGCATGATCGAAATCAGCATAAGGGAGCGTGGCCAGAATGAAAATTTTATTATTGTCCGGAGGTTCCGGCAAACGGCTTTGGCCTTTGTCTAATGATTCCAGATCCAAACAATTTCTAAAGGTACTCCCAGGCGCTGACGGTATGTTGGAATCCATGGTGAAGCGGGTATGGGGGCAGATCGAACGCGCAGGCATGCGGGAGCATGCTTATATCGCAACGGGCAAATCCCAGGTGGAGATGATTCAGAGTCAATTGGGCAGCGAGATCGAGCTGATTGTCGAACCCGAGCGAAGAGATACTTTCCCCGCCATCGCGCTAGCCGCAACGTATCTCTATTCGGTGCAAGGAGTCAGTATGGACGAGACGATCGTGGTCATGCCGGTCGATCCGTATGTGGAGGAGTCTTTCTTCGAAGTTAGCAAGGAGCTTGAGAAAGTGTTGAACGACTCCGGAGCCAATCTGGCGCTGATGGGCGTCAAACCAACCTATCCTTCCGAAAAATACGGCTATATCGTACCAGCCGGGCCTGGCCGAGAACCGGACGCCGGAGGCTATATCCATGTCGGCAGCTTCAAAGAAAAACCGACGGAATCGGAAGCGGCCGAGCTAATCGGCAGAGATGCGCTTTGGAACTGCGGAGTGTTCGCATTTAAGCTGGATTATCTCATTAATGTGCTCATTGCGTGCGGCTACCCCATCCAATACGACGAGATGCAGAAGCAATACGGCAAGCTGCCCAAGATCAGCTTCGATTACGAGATTGTGGAGCGTTCGAATCATATCGTCGCGCTCCCGTACGACGGCGAGTGGAAGGATCTCGGCACATGGAACACGCTTACGGAGGAGATGAATGCTTCTATCATCGGAAAAGGCATTATTGCGGGCAATTCCAGCGGCACTCATGTCATTAACGAGCTGGACATTCCCATTACGCTGCTGGGTTTGTCCAACGTCGTGGTGGCCGCGAGCCCGGACGGCATTCTCGTATCGGATAAACCTTCAAGCCCGATGATCAAAGAAATTATGAAACATTCTACTCAACGGCCCATGTACGAAGAACGGAGATGGGGGCGCTACAGAGTGCTCGATTATTTAAAATATCCGGATGGCAGCGAGGTACTGACCAAACGGCTCTGCATATCGCCGGACCATAATTTAAGCTACCAATATCATGAGCTTCGCAGCGAGGTGTGGACAGTTATCGCAGGCGAAGGCGATATGGCGATGAACGGGCAAGTATTTCAGGTACGCTCGGGCGATGTGCTGACGATCAAGCAGGGCTGCAGACACAGTCTTCGCGCGCGGACGGAAATGGAGATCATCGAAGTCCAGACGGGCAGCGAGCTGGTGGAGGAAGACATTGTCAGATTGGCGTATGACTGGGAAGAGATCGTTACCATTTGCGGAGCTCGCACTCCTCACTGAAAGGGGATATACGAATGAGAATCACGGTAGTCGGTACCGGATATGTAGGTCTCGTATCGGGCGTATGCTACGCGAAGCTGGGACATGACGTGATGTGCGTCGACAAGGATCCTGGCAAGATCCGGATTCTTAACGAGGGGGGCGTCCCCATTTACGAGCCTGGACTGAGGGAGCTGATAGCCGAGGTGCGTCAGGCGGGATCATTATCGTTCGGCACGGATTTGCCGAATGCCGTCCGTCGGTCGGAGTTGATTATTTTGGCCGTGGGCACGCCGCCTTTGCCAAACGGCGAAGCCAACCTGGCTTATATCGATCATGCGGCGTTGGAAGTAGCGGAGGCAATGAACGACCGCAAAATTATAGCGGTCAAAAGCACCGTACCCGTCGGCACGAATGAACGGCTGGCAGGTTTGATGCGATCCCGGTCGGCAGTTGCTTTCGACAGCATTTCCTTGCCCGAATTTCTGCGCGAAGGGTCCGCGATCCACGATACGCTTCATCCGGATCGTATCATCATTGGCGCGGATTCCGAGGAGGCGGCGAACAAGATGCTCGAGTTGCACGAGCCGCTTACAGATCGAATCATCGTGACGGACATACGAAGCGCGGAGATGATCAAATATGCCTCCAATGCCTTTCTGGCAACTAAAATTTCGTTTATTAACGAAATTGCTAATATTTGCGAGAAGGTTGGCGCAGATGTTTCCCAGGTGGCGGAGGGGATGGGCTGCGACAGAAGGATCGGCCCCTCATTTCTGCAAGCGGGCATCGGCTACGGAGGTTCCTGCTTTCCGAAGGATACGAACGCTCTCATACAAATTGCCGGGCATGTGAATTACGAATTCAAGCTGCTTCGATCCGTCGTCGAGGTGAACCAGGATCAGCGATTCAGCGTCATTCGCAAGCTTAACGCGATCTTCGGCGGAGAGCTTGAAGGGTTGAACGTTGCGGTGTGGGGTCTTGCGTTTAAGCCCAATACCGATGACGTAAGAGATACGCCGGCGCTAGAGATCATTGGGCGTCTTCTGGATGCGGGCGCGAAGGTGCGGGCCTATGATCCCGTCGCCTTGGACAACTTCCGAACGCTGCTGGGCAGAGAAGGCGTAACCTGGTGCGGAGACGCCATGGAAGCTGCGCAGGGGACGGACGCGTTATGTCTGCTTACCGATTGGCCCGAATTTGCCGGAGTAGACTTAAGCCGTCTTCAAGCCGCAATGGCCCGGCCCGTCTTAATTGATGGACGCAACGTGTTTCAGGAGAAGGAATTGCTCGGCACCGGGTTCGTTTATTATTCGGTCGGCCGTCCGAGCTTAAACAAGGGCGTGAAGCAGCCTATGCCCGCGCTGCAATTTTAAATAATCATACACATGGAGAGGAGAACGGATGATGAGAATGAAAAAAAGTTTGACGGCTTCCATGCTTGCGGCAGCCTTGTTGGGTACGTCGTTAACCGGATTGCCGTCCGGCATGGGAGGGCTGTCTGGCGGCCCCGAGTACGCGAGCGCCGCAGGCGATTCGGGGGCAAAGCTCCCATCGCGAGTATTTCTGGAGAGAATGAACGAGCTTCATAAGGCGCTCGCCGCAGGAGATCCCGTCGATGTGCAGGATGTCAGAAATCTGCGTGACGAGATAGCCGCTCTGGATGTGGATGCCAATCTCAAGCTGCTGGATCCCGTTTGGAACAAAATATCGACGAAGCTTCCGGATCACGTTGACGAACCGGAGCTAAAACGTACGCTTTTTCGCATTGTAAAATCTGTCGGTTCCTTCCGATACGACCCGGAAGCGTCTGATTTGGAGGAAATCCGCACGAATCCGGAATACCGGGCGGCCTTAAAGACGATTGCGGCGGCCGGAGGAAATCCTGATATTGTGATGGACGACTTCCTGGTCTTCCTGTTCGGTGACGGAGCGGGACGAAAGGGCGTAGAAGGAACGATCGCATCGGAGCTTGCGGGGATGTCATCCCTGGAGTTGCTCGGTTTGCTCGGAAGCAACGAAGGGATTACGAATGTACTGTTGCAAGCAACGGATAAGCTGCTTGCCAAGAAAGGTGACTATGCGTTTGTCGACATCCTGAGCGGACTCGGCGTTACGGCAAAGGATATTAGATCGCTTGTGCTGAACTTCCAGGTCAAGCTTCAGAAAGACGTTCCGGCCATTCGCGCGATGACGGTTGCTTACCTCCGTACGGCTTCCGAGGCTGTAGCGGCAGTGAGCGAAGACGGGCGGGAGCATCGTTATTCGCTGCGTGTCGCAGGTGTAGCCGTACCGCAAATTGCGCTGGTATGGTCGAAAGTATCCGGCGACTCCATTGTCACCGTCAGCTCTAAAGGCGTGGTGTCGATTCCGTCCAGTGCCCAAAAAGCTTCGGCTGTCATTCGGGCAAGTCTTCAGAATCCGTATGGCGGATCCCCGAAAGTTATATTCGAACAAGAGGTCACCTTGAAGGCAGTCGGCGATGGCGAGGAAGGCGAAGTGTTCCCGGTCGAAGCTTTCCTCGAGCGGATGAACAAGCTCAGGGATGCCCTGCTTGCGGGCGATCCCGCTGACATAGACGCGGTTCGCAGCTTTAGGGATGAATGGACGAAGCTTTCCTTCTCAAAGGATGGCAAGCTGCTGGATCCGCTATGGAAACGGGTAAAACCGAATTTGCCGAAAACGGTTGACGAGGCGAAGCTGAAAAGGGATCTGTTCGATATTCTCGTGGCCGTCGGTTCGTTCCGTTACGATCCCAAAGCTTCCGATCTGGAGGAAATCCGCAGCAATCCAGAATTCCGCGCAGCCTTAAAGACTCTCGCGGCGGCGGGAGGCGTTTCGAACGTAACGATGGACGACTTCCTTATTCTGCTGTTCGGCGATGGGAAAGAACGCGGAGGTTTGGAGGGCGAAATGCTGGAGAGTGTGTCCAAAATGAAACCATCCGAGCTTGCCCTTCTGCTGCGCAATAAGAATAAGCTGAGCGCGCTTGTCGCGGACTCGCTTGCAGGAATAATGGAGGAAGAAGAGGAGTATCCGCTGGCCAAGGCTCTTGCCGATCTTGGCGTCCGACCTGTCGATATGCGGCAAACGGCCAAGAGCTTCCAATCCAAATTCAAGCATGACGAGGAAGCGGCGCTGGCCATGGCGATTGCATATATCCGCTCGGAGGCCGAGGCGGCCGTCAAGGTGACGGATTACGGCAGACAGCATCAGTATTCGTTGTCTTTCCAAGGCATCGAGCTTCCGGATCATGCATTGCAGTGGAGCAAGGTGTCGGGTGACAAAGAGTTGTCGGTGAGCTCAAACGGCAGAGTGACGATTCCGAAGGGGACGGCATCTGCGACGGCGCTCATTCAAGCCGCTGTTTCGAATCCGAGCGGCAAAGGAGGCAAGGTCGTATTCCAGCAGGAAGTGACGCTGGTCAATGAACAAGAGGAGGACCAGACGGCTCAGAAAATCGCAGCATTGCTTCAAGCGTTGGATGGAAAGCTGGCCAAGATCGAGGTAAGGCTTGCTTCTTCCAAGACCGATATTCAGAAAGTGAGCTTGTTGCTGGATACGGCACGCGAAGGGAATCATGCCGCAAGAGAACTTCTTAAACTGAACGCGGGTGCGCAGCAGAAGGAAGAAGCATTGGCTCAAATCAAGACCAAGGTCAATGCCACGATAACAAAAATCATAAAGTCGCTTCTAGAATTTTAGAAGCTGGATGACCGGCGAACCGCTGCAAGCGGCTTCGCCGGAACGTCATTCTTTATGGATTTCCGAAGGCGGTGAATGCAAGCGATGTTAAAAAGGAACAGGTTCGGAAAAAGAATAAGACGAATCCGTAAGCCCAATATTGCCGTTATGGCGCTTGCCACGCTGACGGTCATTTTATTGCTCGCTTGGGGCGCACTGTATTGGCAGGATCAATCGGGCGGCACGGCAGTCGCGCAAGGGAACAATGAAAATGATCTGCCAGTTATCATGTTGGACTTGGACGCAGGTCAGGAGCTGCCGCAAGGAGGAGAACAAGGCGCAGTGCCGGAGGATCAGGAAGGAAAAGCAGGGAGCGGAGAGGCTGGAGGTCTGCTAGAGGAATTGAAGAATTCCCCGGGAGGACTTCTTGGCTTGGAGGAAGGCTGGCCGAACCTCCCAAGTTCCGAGCAAGAGGCAGGAGGCAACGATGACGATGTTACGCTACCGACTACGGGAGCGGATCCGACTGCGAATGGCAGCGACGACGATGCGAAGCAAAATTCCGGCGGTACAACGGCGAAGCCGGCTGTAACACCCACTCCTGCTCCGCCAACCAAGCCGTCACAAAAACCTGGACTCGGACCGATTGTTACGGACAAGCCGAGTTCGACTCCCGCGTCTACGGAGAAACCGGCCGCCTCGCCAGTGCCGTCTCCTACCACTGCACCTACGCCCGAAGAATCCGATAATGGGCTGGAACACCAATATGAGCTGGAATTGCTAGGTCTTCAGGCAGGCTGCATTATGGATGTGAAGTCGGTGCTTAAAGAGACGGAGACTCAAGTAGGGAATGTGGAAGCGACAGATCTAGTGGCGCTTCAGCGCATTGGAGCCGAAGCCGCCGCTAGTCTGGAAGCGGCAAGCGTTGTTTGCGAAACGCAATTTAACGAGGTTGCGGCAAGGGCTGGCCAAGACGGGGTGTCTGCCGAAAAAATAGGCGAGTGGGGGAAAACATACAATGAAGTTATGGAACAACTGCGGGCAGAAGCAGAGTTGAAGCTGCAGCAGATGCTCGGCATGTAAGTCAATCTTCCTCGGGGAGGGACCGATCGCGAAGAACCCGCTCCATCAAGCTGCGGATCAGCTCCAGATCGCCCTTCTCCAAGGGAACCCCGTCCCAATGGAGCTTGCCAATATTCAAATATTCCTTGGCATTGTGATTAATCTCGGCGGGTAGCTCCGCATAATCCGTAAGGCCTAACAAATAGTCGGCCGATGTGCGCAGTTTCCGGGATATCGTTTGGATGGACTCAATTGTGGGTTGTCTATAACCGGACTCGTATCCCGCATAGGTGCTTTTGGCGACACCTACATAATCCGCGACTTCCTGCATGGTCAATTTCCTTTTTTTCCTCAGCTGCTTCAGTCGTTGACCAAACATGGCATCTCCCCCTCAAGACTCATCTTTGATATCTTGTCCTTCTATTATGGTAGTATTCTCCTAGACAATGCAAACATAATTATAACATGATTTCCAATTGCATGTACAAGTAAACCCAATTATAATCCATAGCGGCGATTATTCCATGTAATGACCGGCTCAAGCTTATTGGCAAGCGCGAATAGAGGACCTTACGTTACTTTCGTTTCATGCCCAGGAAAGACAGCTCCCCCGTGTCATTGCGTTTGAAGATACATTCCCACTGGATCCAGTTATGATGAAACCGCTCCTCGGATATCGGGTATATGCGGTGAATTTCTCTGTCGTTCCATTGAAAGAACATACCGTCCTTATCCCGACTAACAATCGCTTTGCAGCCGAAACCTTCATAGACGCCGATATAAGCTGAGAATTGTTCCTGCGTCAGCGCGTAAGGCGCGGGGAATTCGGGAACGATTGTTTCCTTGCCGAAAACAAGCGAGGACAAGGCATCTGCAAGCTTCGTCGCCGGTACATAATCGTAATTCGTGAGCACGATAACGGTCGTTTCGTCATCCGGAAAGCGGTGCAGCTCGGAGCGGAAGCCGCGGTAGGCCCCTCCGTGGTAAATTCGTTTCCGGTCATGTTTCTCGTCAATAAACCAGCCGAGCCCGTAACCTGCGCCTTCCCTATAAAAGGCTTGTTCCAGTGTAGAACGTTTCACGAGTTTCGCAGAGTCGAAGGATTGCGCCCATGCGTACAAGTCGTCAATCGTAGAATACATGCCGCCCGCAGAGAAGACCGTCCCGATCTCAACGAATTCCGCGGGTATGGGACCATTGCCGGAAGCATGGTAAGCGGAGGCAAGACCTGGTATGAGGCTTCTGCCATCATTTACTCCGGTATTCCCGAGTCCAAGCGGCTGCAAGATACGGGTTGAGATAAATTGGCCGAACGTCATTCCGCTAGCGGCTTCGATAACGAGCCCAAGTAAATAGTAGCCCGAATTGTTGTAAGCAAACCGCTCCCCAGGCGCAAATTCCATAGATTGGCTCAGCAACAGGCGCAGTGTCTCCTCCCTGTAAACGGGTCTCTTGTTAAGCCCTTCGTTGTATGCCGGAATACTTGTGAAATTGGGAAGTCCGGAGACGTGGTTTATAGCTTGCCGAATCGTAATCGGAGGAGCGGCTTGCATCTCTGGAACAAATCGACTCAGCAAGTCATCGAAATGTAGCCGTCCTTCTTCGGCTAGCATAGCCGTTGCGAGCGCGGTGAAAGATTTCGTTACGGACCATACGCCGAACTTCGTATCCGTCCGATTAGGTACGTCGTGCTCCAGGCTAGCGTGTCCATAGGCCTCGCGAAACAATATTTCACCTTTCCGCGCCACGAGGATCGTGCCGCTGAACGGCCATTTGGCCATGTAATGATCCATGTATTGTCGCAAAGCTTGTCCGGTTGCGGTTGTCATGTTTAAAATCCTCCTTCAAGAATACTTTTTCTTATCATACACGTTCTGGCATTCATTTGCTCGGACATGCTATACTGGTCTCGAATCAGGACAAAAAAGGAGAGACGACGATGCCGATTAATGTTTATTTGAACTTCAATGGCAACACGCGCGAAGCCATCGAATTTTACGCAGAGGTCTTTGGACAAGAAGTTCCCAAAATCATGACCTTCGGCGAAGTGCCGGCCGACCCGAACCATCCGCTTCCAGAAGAAGCGAAAAACATGGTCATGCATTCCCGGTTAGAAATACTGGGGAGTATTGTTATGTTTTCGGATGTATTTCCAGGCATGCCGTTTACGATGGGCAACAACTTCTCGCTTTCTGTCGTTACGGAGGATCGGGATGTGCTTCAATCCGCGTTCAATCGGCTGCAAGAAGGCGGCAACGTCATAATGGAGCTGCAAGAAACGTTTTGGGCTCCGCTTTATGGCAGCCTTACGGACAAGTTCGGCGTACAATGGCAGTTTAATCTCGGCATGAACGAATTTTAAAGTATTAGTTCACTTTGAATGTTGAATCAGCAATAGAGCCGGACAAGATTTCTTGTCCGGCTCTATTGCTGATTGCAACGATTTATTTTTGGATTTCTGCCAATCGCTCGTCCAGACGATCCCAAGTTTCCGTGACGCCTTGCTCCATGCCCATGTCCAGAACAGTTTTCAGCGATTCCGCCGTATCATAAATACTAATGTTAATTAGTTTCGTTTTGCCTTCATAACTTTCGAATAGAAGCGTCGCATCCGTAGCCGGCATCTCTTCGGATAGATTGCCGTCTTTGTCGGAGAAGTAATCGGTGTACACAATCTTCTCATTTTCCACGATTTCTTTATAAAGGCTTTTTCCCCACGATTCCATACCGTAGAAATCTCCTTGTTCCTTGTCCTGGCAAGTCATGCAATAATGCCATGAGCCGCCTGGACGGAAATCGACCGTGCAATGAGTAATGGCCCAGCCGCGCGGGCCCCACCAGTGCTTCAGATGCTCGGCTTGCGAAAATGCCTGGAAAACCAGGGAGGGAGGGGCGTTGAATACGCGCTCCAAAGTTAATACGTTGCCTTCTGCTTTTACCATCATAGCTTGTGTCATTGATAATTCCTCCTAATCGTTAATGGTCCAACAAAGGACGGCGTTGCCGTTTCAACTCACTCTTGCAACTTCTTTAAGTATTCGTCTAGGTTGTCATAACGCTCGCTCCACAACTTGCGGTAGC
>NZ_BDQX01000458.1:18388-32292 GCF_003112455.1 Paenibacillus agaridevorans | reverse complement strand
AATGATCCATCTGCGGGAGCGGGTCGAATCGCAGCCTGTAGTGGCGGCGGTTCGCATCGGGCTGAACTTCGACGAGTCCGGCCTCGAGCAATACGCGAAGATGTTTGGAAACCTGCGGTTGGCGAATCCGTAGCCGCTCCGCGATCTCTCCCACGGTCAGAGGCCCGTAAGCAAGCAGCTCTACGATGCGCAACCGGTTCGGCTCAGCGAGCGCGCTTAAGGTTGCGATATCCATATGCCGCCATCCTTTCCGCTTTTCAGTGACCTGCCGTTGTTATATTTTGAATATACCAGATTGAGAATATTCCCGTCAAGGAATATTTAAAAAGTTTTGACGATTTTCAATTCGTAGAGTATGATTTATGTCATGTACAGTAAATTAGTAAATTACTAAATTAAAACCCATTCGGTAAAGGAGAATACCATTATGCAGATTCCAACAACGTTAAAACATAAACCCGTCATTGTTTCGGAAAATTACGATCAGGTGGATGGCCGGTATGCCAGCAACTCGGACGCCAAAGGTTTGTCGTTAGGGCTGGCGCAATGGAATGACAGGGGAAAGGTCGATATATCCGCTAAAGTGTGGAGACATACGGGAGGAAAGTGGTCCAGACAATCCGAGGAGCTTCCACTGCACCGCGTGCTTGATCTGGCCATTCTTGTTTGCACCGGCATGGTTCACTTCCGCGAAGCGTACCGGTACAAGGAGCTATACGATACGGAAAACCCGGTAATCGATCGTGTGGGGTTGCAGGGAGATGCCATGACGGTCTCCGTTTGTACGGACAACGAGAGAATTATTGAGGATATCAAGCTGTTTAGCCAGGCGCTGAGCGACGATGGCGAATTGTATGGCGAGCGGCTGCGCACGTTGTCCCGAATTTTAAAAGAGATGGGTTACTAAAAGCTGATCCGACACCATCGGGCAAGCAAAGTCGGAAGTCGATTCTCCTGGTCTGTTAATCTAAATGTGCGGGAGGGATGAGGATGAACGGATTGGGTCCTTGGAATGATGCGATCCAGTACTTGGAAGAGAGGCTCACGGATGAGATCGATATGAAGGAAGCGGCTAAACGGGCCAGGTGCTCCGAATACCACTTTATGCGTATGTTTTCTCTCTTGTCGGGAACGACGCTCGCGGAATATATCCGTCGGAGACGTCTAACGCTGGCTGCACAGGAGCTAAGCGCCGGGGCGACGCGAATTATCGATGTTGCCATCAAGTACGGGTATCAATCACCGGATGCGTTTACCAGAGCGTTCCAGCAGCTTCATGGCTTAAATCCTTCGGATGTAAGAGCCGGGAGCCCAACGCTTAAAGCGTTCCCGCGAATGTCGTTTCAACTGACCATTCAAGGAGGAGATGCCATGCAATACCGTTTGGTGGAGAAAGAAGCATTTCGTATCGCAGGGTTGCACAAGCGAGTGCCAATTGTATTTAACGGGGTCAATCCGGAAATTGCCGAGATGTGGAAGCAGCTGACGCCGGAGTTGATCGGAACGATCAAAGGATTGTCGAATATGGAGCCGCGAGGCATCATCAGCGCTTCCGTCAACTTTGACGAAGGACGCATGCAAGAACGGGGGGAGCTGGACCATTATATCGGTGCGGCAACAAAGGAGCCGGTGACGGGAGAGCTTGCCGTTCTAGAGGTTGGACCATCCCATTGGGCCGTATTCGAATCCGTGGGTCCTTTCCCGGAGACGTTGCAGAAAATCTGGGGACGAATTTATTCGGAATGGTTTCCGTCATCGGATTATGAGATCGCGCCAGGTCCCGAGTTGCTGTGGAATGAAGGGAAGGATACGTCGTCCGAGACTTACAGAAGCGAAATTTGGATACCCGTGAAGAAGAAGCAACAGGACAGGCAGTTTCCAAGCGATTAAGTGAAACAGGTAAGGGCAGAACCCGCATTTCATGCCGGTTCTGCCCTTGTCATTGTATTTATTTAAATTATTATTTCGATTGCAGGATTTTCGTCCAGAGCTCGGCGTCTTCATAGCCGAGTCTCCATGCGGCTACGCCGGCCAAATCGTATTTTTTGGCGATCGCGATGCGCTTTAAAACGGTATCATGCGTCTCCGCCCAAAATACATGCGTGTAGCCGTCTTTTGTGTACGTATATTTGTTTTGCCCCGACTTGGCATCGAAGACGCCAGTCGCTTTTGTCTCGGCAATCAGCTTCGGCAGCTCCTTCATAAAGATGGCGCGATTATCGACGAGCTTGCCGGTTCCGTCAACCCGCCATTCGCGAACGTAGAACGGAATGCCTAACATCAGCTTGCTTCTTGGCACGCCGTAATCGAGGAACTGCTTGACGCCATCTTCCACCCACTTGAGCCCTGCGACGGAGCCCGGCTCCGTGCTGCCCTTCCAGTGTTCGTCGTAGGCCATGATCATAATCATGTCGACGATGCCGGCAAGCGCGGCATGATCGTATGCCGTCAAGTGATTCCAACTCGCGTCTCCGCGCGGGAGATCGATCGATACCTTCAAACTTTTGGCATGGGCGGCATCGGTCAGCTTTTTGACGAATGCCGTGTACAACGCGCGGTCGGCGCCTGCCACCTCTTCGAAATCGAGATTAACGCCGTATACGCCAAGCGCGGACAACCGATTGACGAGCGAAGCGATGAATTTGGATTGGGCCTCGCTGTTTTTTAGAAACTCAGATGTCAGCTTGCGGTTAAAGCCGTTGTGTACGAGAGGCGTCACCTTGATGCCGCGATCCTTGAGCGTCTTCACGACGGAAGCATCGGAAGCATCCGACATCGTTCCGTCCGCCGAGGTAAGCTCGAACCAGGTCGGAGAATCGTAGTCCAATCCTTGCGTGTTCGAAACATGGCTCATAATCGTCGAGACGGCGCTGCTGCCGTTCCAGCCGAGTACTTGAAGAGTTTTGACGTTGCTCCACAGGACGCGTCCATCCAATGTCTGGATGGAGCTGTTCGCGTAATGTTTGGCGTAATAAATCGCCGAGCTCAGCTTATGGTAAGCGTTAATCTTCTTGTCTCCTTGATAGACCTCGAGATAAGGTTTGCTGGACCATAAAACGGAGCCGTCTCGGATCACTTCGGCGTTTGCCAGCCATGTACCGGCTTTGACAGCATCTCGGAGTCCCAAGTACGTCTTTACGAGTCGTCCGCTTTGCCTGAGCTCGTATGTAAGTTCGTTTGATTGGACGGTTTTGCCGGTAGCGGTATTTACGATCTTGCTGCCTGGATGTTTCTCTGCTGCAATAATTGCGTTCTTAAGGAAAGAATAACGTTTCTCCCCCGTTACTGCCTGATCGTCAACGACGATGTCGTAGGATGCAGGAGCAGCGCTCTGAGCTTCGACTTGCGTCGCAGTCAAGTTATCCCAAACCCACTTGCCGCTTTCAAGATCGATAATATGGGCGTTTCCCCATTTGGCGGCTTCTTTTTTGGCGTCCTCCAGTGTGCGGAAGTTCCAAGTCGGCAAAGTGTTATCTCCTTGATACAACCGATAGTTTGGATAGGAGTCGTACATCCAGCCTACGTTCTCCAAATCGCGTATGCTTGCGTTGCTCAGCGTCTTGGCATAGGCGAGCGCTTCATTGTACGTCTGGAATTCCATCTTGGACGTGGAATTGCCGTTTTGGTACACCTTATAATGCGGGAAGTTGTCCCAGATCCATTTGCGATCCGATATTTTCTCAACGTGACTGTAGCTGTAATGCTTCGCATAATAAAGCGCTTGCGCTTCCGTCGCGAATTCCTTGAGCGCCTTGTCATTCTGATAGACGCGGTACATGGTTGTCTTGCTTGCCGTCGCTGCATCGGCTGTCGGCACTGCGGGTGACAGGAATGTCGAGGCAGCCATCAGCGTTACTGCGAGCAGACTAAGTTTCTTCCACAGATTCTATCACTCTCCTCATTGCAATCTACTAGATTAGACGCAAGGGGGGGAGAGGAGTTGCACGGCAAATGGATTGAAAATTGTGGAAGAGTGAAATGCTCACATCGTGAAAGAGGAGAATCGTGACAGGAAGACGAGAAAAAACGGCCTCCGAGGAGGCCGTTTCCGGTTGCGACAGCTTATATGATTATGGATTAGCTGGCTATATCCGCGAAAAATTCGCCAGCCTCTTCGTCCAGTCCAAGCTGGATGTCGGAGCGGAATGCGCGAATATTGTATTGCGAATATACATATTGTTCAATAGCTTCAAGCAGGTTGGCTTCAATCAAATATTGGCTGCGGCCTTGTACCCACATCTCTGCCGTATAACCGTATTCCTCATCCCACGACAACTGCACTTCTACGTCGGTAGGCTGCAAGCCGCGACGCTGAGCAGTATGATAACAAACCGCGTTAATAATCTCGTTTGTCAAGATTCTCACGATTAGTAAGGTCTCCGCGGATCCGGGTCATTCTTTTTCTTGCTCTTAAGATAGACAAATGCGACGCGGATCAACATGATGATCGCGAAGATCGCGAGCAGATTGATCAACAATCCGAAGATTTCGCCGAAAGCACCCATGCTTCCGAACATTCCGCCGAACAGCATGCCGGCCAAACCGCCGATCATCAAACCTTTCATCAAGCCGCTGCCGCCGAACAATCCGCCCTTAGCGGCTGTGCCGGCCGTACCTGCAGCCGCACCGGTTTTTGCTCCCGGATTCGATTGTGTGGCGCTGTCTTTCTTGGGCTGTGTGATGCTTTGCTTAGGAGATTTGAATCCGCCTCCTCGTTTCGCATCGGCAACTTGTCCGAAACCGAACGCGAAGATCAAGGTTAAAGCAACCATAACGATAAATCCCTTTTTCATTTGTCTTTCTTTCCTTTCTGCATCGCATAGATTGATATCATCATGGAATACGGTTACGATGAACGAGGGTTTCAATTTTTTTTAATATTTTTGTACATTTCGAAGGGAGGTTCGCGAAAGTGCGTCCTTATCCTGTATCTTATATTGCCTACTTGGTCCATTTTCATGCAACAAGGGATTATTTCGAATGCCATGAGCTGCTGGAAGAGTATTGGAAGGAACATCCGGGAGATGGCCTAGCAGACTTGTGGGTAGGACTTATCCAATTGGCAGTCGGCCAATATCACGAACGAAGAGGCAACTTCCGCGGAGCGGGCAGCTTGTACAGAAAGTCGCTTAGCAAGCTGGAGCGCGTCGATGTGGAAGCTGCCGGACTGGCACGGGCGGACTTGCTCCGTAAGCTTGAGGAACGAGCCGATGCTGCGGGAGCGGAGAACGCAGAGGGTTACCGCGATATCAATCTGGTTGTCCAAGATGAAAAATTGAAATCGTTATGCCTAGAGGAATGCGCGAGACTCGGCGTAATCTGGGGCACGGACAGTACCATGGTGGATGAAAGCATTATCCATAGGCATAAGCTTCGGGACCGAAGCGGCATCATAGCCGCAAGGCGCGAAGCTCTTCGTGCACGGAAAGAGTGAGACTATGCCTCGCCGGCTTTGGCCACGAGCTCCAGCTCGCCCGTATCGGGATCGATAATGAGCCCATGTACGAGAATGTCGGCAGGGAGCAACGGATGATTGCGGATAATGTTTACGCTGTTCACAACGCTGTCCCGCACATTATCGAAGCCTGTCAGCCAGCGCATCAGATTGACGCCGGAATTTTTCAGTATTTCGATCGTTGCTTCCGGTACGCCCCGTTCTATCATATGTTCGACGATGAGTTCCGGATTAAGGCCCGTCATCCCGCAGTTATGATGACCGACGACGAAAACCTCGTCCGCTTGAAGCTCGTATAACGCAACGAGTACGCTTCGCATGATGCTGCCGAAAGGCTGTGTGATGATTCCGCCGGCCGTCTTGATGATTTTGGCGTCGCCGTTTTTCAAGTTCATGGATTTGGGCAGCAGCTCCGTCAGCCGTGTATCCATGCAAGTCAAAATGACCATCCGCTTGTCGGGAAATTTGCTGGTCGCGTACTGCTCGTATTGCTTCGTCGTTACGAAGGCGGAATTAAAGTCCATAATATCGTCGATTCTGCTCAAAAATAATGCCCCCCAAAATTGGAATTAAGACTACATGACCCGGTCGATAAACCGGAGATGCGATGTATAGATTTGACTGTCGCCGCGAAGGCTGAAGCTGCCTTCGGTTTCATTGTAATCGACTCTGAGATTGTCCTCGTAAAACAACTCTTGCCACGGCTCGTAATAGAACGCGAAAGGGTCTCCCGAAGCTTGACGATCGTTGCCGGTCGGCTCGCCAATCAGGCGCAAGGTGGGAACGCCGCTCATTCCGCAGCCGCGGTCCGTATCGTGCAGCAGCTTTAGCTTGGCGGAACCGTCCGCAAGATAGGGCTCCAGCTTTTTTGCAGCGGAAGCCGAGAATGTAATAAACATAATGATATATTGCTCCTTCCGTCGGTTCTGGATGTTGCGGTCACCGGTCTTGCAGGTTTAAGATGATTATAAGGAGATCAAACTCCAATGACAAGACTAAGGAAGGCGGTTATCTGCGATGAGCGATCAACAAAAGGATACACTTGGCAAGTTCAGAGAAACCCTACATAAGATTTCCAGCTACAACGAAGCGCTTGGCGTACTCTACTGGGATCTGCGCACAGGCGCGCCGCGCAAAGGAATGGATACCCGGTCCGAGGCCATCGGCGCACTGTCCGGCGACATGTTTAAACTGTCGACATCGCCCGAGCTCGGCGAATGGTTGTCCCGGCTGGAGGAAGACGACATATACGAGTCGTTGTCCGAAATTGACCGCAAGCTCGTCGATGAGACGCGCAAGGAATACGATCGCAGCGTCAAGATTCCGCCCAAGCTCTACGAGGAGTACGTCGTGTTGGCTTCGCAGTCGGAGTCGAAGTGGGAGGAAGCGAAAGCTGAAAATGATTATGCCGGCTTCCAGCCTTATTTGGAGAAAGTTATTCAATATACGAATCAATTCATCGATTTATGGGGGGCCAAGGAGACCCGCTATGATACATTGCTCGATCAATACGAGCCGGGGATGACGGTCAAAGAGCTGGATGGCGTATTCGGCGGCTTGCGTTCCGAGTTGGTCTATTTATCGGCAAAAATAGCGGCATCGCCCCATCAGCCGGATACATCGTTCCTTAGGCAGAAGTACGATAAGGCGGCGCAGAAGGATTTCAGTCTCTACATTCTGAAGCAAATGGGGTACGACTTCGACGCAGGCCGATTGGATGAAAGCGCACATCCCTTTGCTACCGGCTTAAACCCCGGAGATGTTCGCATAACGACTCGTTATCTGGAGGATGACGTCACTAGCGCTCTGTTCGGGACGATCCACGAGGGCGGACATGCCCTCTACGAGCAGAACATTAGCCGTTCTCTCGTCGGAACGCCCTTGTGCACAGGTACATCTATGGGCATCCACGAGTCGCAATCCCGCTTCTGGGAAAATGTCATCGGCCGGAGCCGCCCGTTTTGGAATCGGTACTTCGGCGAGCTCCAGGCAAGATTTCCCGGTCAGCTCGACGTATCCGTCGATGGATTTTACCGGGGCAACAATACCGTAGCTCCATCCCTGATCCGGATTGAGGCCGATGAGCTGACATACAATCTTCATATCATCATTCGTTACGAGATGGAGAAGCTGATTTTTAATGAAGGCGCGAAGGCGGCGGAACTGCCGGAGCTGTGGAACGCGAAGTACAAGGAATATCTCGGCGTAGAGCCTGCCTCTTATGCGGATGGAGTCATGCAGGACGTCCATTGGTCCGGCGGCGCGTTCGGATACTTTCCTTCTTATTCGCTTGGCAACATGTATGCGGCCCAATTCGCGGTTGCGATGGAGCGCGAGATGCCGGAAATGTGGACCAAAGTTGGGGCTGGTGAGTTGCATCCCATCAAGGACTGGCTTACGGAGAGAATCTATCAATACGGCAAGCTTCGCACGCCATCGGAGCTGATTAAAAACGTGACCGGCGAACCGCTAAATCCGCAATATCTCGTCCAATACTTGACGAAAAAATATACCGATATTTACAAGTTGTAAAGCTTGGCGTCCGAAGAACTAAAAAGTCCGACTCACACGCAGGTTACTCACTTAAAAATTCAGCTCAACGGATGAAAAATACATCGACAAAAAAAATGGCAGCGCCAGGAGTTTACTCTCGGAGCCGCCATTTTTTTTGGTCAAATGCACGGTTTTAGGCAGCGAGCCTAGAGCCTTTTCTTGCGTTAATCACCGTCTGGGCGGGAAACGCATAGGCTGGTGTACATCACATTATGCCTATAGGCGGGAGGAATGTAGCATGAAGAAAGGAAGGCTCGCATCCGTGTTTCTCGTTGCGGTGCTCGTGGCGGCAACGGCGCTGGCGGGCTGCGGGAAGGAATCGGAGGGCAAGAAGCTGGTCCGCATCGGAGAAGTCACGCGCTCATTGTTTTATGCGCCGCAATATGTGGCAATCGAAAAAGGTTTTTTTGCCGAAGAAGGGCTTGAGATCGAATTGACCACGACGCCGGGCGGCGACAAAACGATGACTGCCCTGCTTTCGGGCGTCATTGATGTCGCGCTGGTGGGATCGGAAACCTCAATCTACGTCTATCAGCAAGGCGCAGATGATCCCGTTATTAACTTCGCTCAGCTCACACAGACGGACGGTACGTTTCTCGTAGGCCGGGAAAAAGTCGAAAACTTTGATTGGAGCGTGCTAAAGGGCACAACTTTCCTTGGGCAAAGAAAAGGCGGGATGCCTCAGATGGCCGGCGAATTCGCAATGAAAAAGCATGGCATCGATCCCCATGCGGACATGGAGATGATCCAGAACGTCGATTTTGCAAACATCGCGCCTGCCTTCGCCTCGGGAACGGGTGACTATGTCCAGCTGTTCGAACCTACCGCATCGATCTTTGAGAAGGAGGGACAGGGTTACGTCGTTGCTTCCTTCGGCACGGAGAGCGGCGAATTGCCTTATACGGTCTTTATGGCGAAAAACAGCTTTATCGACAAAAACAAAGCCCATGTGCAGGCTTTCACCAACGCTGTCTATAAGGCGCAGCAGTGGGTACAGGACAACGACGCGGCAACAATTGCCGAGACGGTGAAACCGTACTTCGAGAACGTAGATCTGGATATTTTGACCAGTTCGATCGAACGTTACAAGGTACAGGGCTCCTTCTCCGTCGATCCCATTGTGGATGAAGCGGAGTGGAACAACTTGCTGGACGTTATTACGTCGGCCGGGGAGCTGCAGCAACGAACGGAGCATGGGACGCTAGTCAATACCAGCTTTGCCGAAACTGCTGTTGCCGGAGGAAAGTAAGGGATCGGTCCGGATTCTAAAGCGAAGGAGGCGAAGACCATGAACGAGCCTGTTATGTCGCTGAAAGATGTGTCACATGTGTATGTCAACGATAAAGGCGCTTCGCTCGCATTGGAAAATATCCATCTGGACATCGCCCCGGGTGAATTTGTCAGTCTTGTCGGTCCTAGCGGCTGCGGGAAAACGACGCTGCTGAGCCTGTTGGCGGGATTGTTCCCGCCTACTCTCGGCAGCGTAACGGTAGGCGGGAGGTCCGTCCAAGGACCGTCCCCCGCTGTAGGTTACATGCTTCAACAAGATTTCCTGTTCCCATGGCGGACGATACGGGATAATGCGGCAATCGGACTCGAGATCGCCGGAAGGCGAAACGAAAAGACGATGGCAGCCGTGGACCACTGGCTGGGCGAGCTTGGACTGGAAGGCAACGGAGGGCGGTATCCCCATGAACTGTCCGGCGGCATGCGCCAACGGGTTGCTCTTGCCCGCACGCTGGTTACCGAGCCCGACGTGCTTCTGCTTGACGAACCGTTTTCGGCTCTTGACCTCCATATCAAGCTGCAGCTCGAAGACCTTGTGCAGCATACGCTGGCCAGGCTGGGCAAGACGGCCGTATTGGTGACGCATGACTTGGCGGAGGCTGCGGCGATGAGCGATCGCGTCATCGTGCTCGGCAAGGGGCCCGGCCATATCCGGAGGGAAGTGAGCATCGCGGAACCGATACGGCAGGCTCCGCCGACAGAAGCACGCAGAATGGCGCAGTTCCAAAGCGTCTTCGATCAATTATGGGCGGAGTTCAATGACGGGGACGGCAAGGGAGGCGATCAGCATGGATAATCGCAGCCCGGGTGCGGAGAAAGGGTCGCAATCTGACAGCGCATTAAGCGAGAGCTATCCCTCTCGTGACACCGAATCGCGTGAAGCTGCAATATCGGGCGTGCAGGAAGAGCGGCAAGCTCTGATGGACGGTCTGTACGGCCGATATAAGGCGAAGACGCGGCAAATAAGGGGTCTGGCTGCATTGACGCAGCTTGCCATCTTGGTGTTGTCCCTTGGTTTGTGGGAGATAGCGGGCCGGAGCAAGTGGATCGATCCCCTGTTATTTAGCTATCCGTCCAAAATTATGGAGCTGATCTACTCGATGGCGAGCGACGGCAGTCTCTGGCCCCATGTCGGAGCGACAGTAGGAGAGACGATTGCAGGTTTCCTGCTCGGAACGCTGTTCGGAACGGCGTTAGCCGCTTTGCTCTGGTGGTTCCCGTTTGTATCCCGCGTACTGGATCCTTATCTTGTCGTCCTGAACAGTATGCCTAAGGTCGCCTTGGGTCCGATCTTTATCGTTGCATTAGGTCCAGGTCTCCTGTCAATAGTCGCTATTACATTAATGGTGACGGTCATCATAACGACGATTAACATCTATAACCGGTTCCGTGAGATAGACAGCGGATATATTAAAGTAGTCCGATTGTTCGGCGCATCGCGGGCTCAGCTGTTCCGCATGGTTATTTTGCCGGGATCCTTCCCGGTTATGATCGCAACGTTGAAGGTAAACGTGGGGCTTGCATGGATTGGCGTTATTGTCGGCGAATTTCTTGTGGCCAAGATCGGACTAGGCTATCAGATTATTTACGGATTCCAGGTGTTTAACTTTACGCTCGTTTTATCGAGCCTGGTTGTCATCGGCGTAGTCGCGACTATCATGTACCAGTTGGTGGCCGCGCTCGAGCGGAGGTTGACTGAGGGCTGGCGGGAACGGTAGGATGGTGATGGAGCATGACCATACTTACCGGATTCGAGGGACCTCACATGGGCATACGCGTTGTCAAAACTGCCGTCGCGGCAATCGCGGCTATCTATACAGCTTATTATTTGGGATTGCAGCCTCCGTTGTCGGCTGGCATTCTCGCCATACTCGGCGTCGAAGTGACGCGGAAGAAAGGGCTGCGGAGCGCTTTCAACCGTTTTCTGGCTTCGGTGCTGGGTCTTTTTTTCGCTTCGCTCATCTTCACGGTGCTGGGCTTCCATTACTGGGTGCTCGCGATTTTTATCTTGACGACATTTCCCGTGCTTGCGCGCGTACAATTGAAGGAAGGCGTGCTGACAAGCTCTGTTATCGTATTTCACCTCTTTGATCACAAAGGGGTCGACGTCCATATTATCGGCAATGAAATTATGCTGCTGCTTGCAGGTCTGGGCTGGGCGACGTTTATTAATCTCATCTATATGCCCAAAGAAGAAGAAGAGCTGTACGCGAAGCGCGCCGAGGTAGAAGGGAACTTTAGCGCCATTTTTCGGGAAATGTCGCTCACCTTAAGAAACCCATCCCATGTATGGGATGGCAGTCAACTGTTGACTGCACAGCGCGCCATCGAAGCTGGCGAAGCGTTGGCGGTGCGCCATCGGGAGAATCGTCTGATGATTGCCAACGCGCCGTATTGGTCGACTTACTTCGAGATGCGCAGGCAGCAGCTCGATACGATACAGCAGATGCTGGTGGAGCTGGCGCTAATCTATGAGAAGTGGCCTCAGGGAGAGCAGATTGCAGAGCTTCTGGAAGGACTCAGCGAGTATGTAAAGGCGGAGGTGTACCTTGGCAAGTCGGAGCAGCGCGTATTCGAATTAACGGTCTCGTTCCGTCAGATGGAGCTCCCGCGAACGCGCGAGGAGTTCGAGATCCGCGCCGCTCTGCTGAAGCTGTTGCATGAGGTGGATCGTTACTTGATTATCGCGAAGCGGCTGAAGAAAAAAAAGGCGGAGGCGGAAGAGTCGAAGCTGGAGACGGTATAAGCTGCGAGGTGCGGTGTGCGGCGCTGCGCGGTTTTGCGTGGCGCAGAGTGAGAGAAGTACAAAAGCCGAGACGTTGAAGTCCGGCCTGGATACGGTTGGCTGCGGGCCGCTTAAAGGCCCGGCGGCTTATTTTGTTATGGTACCGACGTGCTATTTTAGTATAGAGGGCTGGGTTGGCAGGGGTCTATGCGAGTGATTGAAACAAAACAGTACGGTTCAATGAGCTAGAACGGGGCATATTGGCGTGAATGAAACATAAAAATATGGTTCAATGCTACTTCTTAGGCTTGCCGCATTATCGACTCTTAAGCTGCTGATTCTTAAATCTTTGATTATCAATCTATGTACGTGTGTTTATATAAGTCCATGCATGCGAGCGCCGGCCGTTCAAATGACTTTGTCAAAGCAGCCAAGCATAATTGCATGGCTCCCGGAATATATTTGAACCAAACAAAAGGTTGAAGGTCGGCTAATCTCGTTTCCTGCGGGGATTGGCGCCTGGCGGGAGACAGACAAAATAAATTCGTCTGTTAAGACTCGTTTAATCAACAAACGCCTATGAACTGCATACACTTTAATTGAATGATTGTATGGAGGAGGTTAATTGAATGACTATTGCAGATAAACAGCTTCAGTGCAGAGAAATCATTACAAAAGCTGTCTGCGGCAAAGGTCGTAAGTTTTCCACTGTAACCCATACCGTTACACCGCCTCACCATCCGACCAGCATTCTGGGAGCATGGATCATCAACCATCAGTATGAAGCGGTTCGTTCGGGCGACGGTATTGAGGTCATCGGTACTTACGATATCAACATTTGGTATTCGTATAACAAAAACTCGCAAACTGACGTAGCCAAGGAATCCGTACAATTCGTCGAAAACGTGCCTCTTTCTTATGTAGACCCTAAACACAGGGTCGCGACGGAGGAAGTATCGGCGGAGGTGCTGCAAGAGCCTAATTGCATCGAAGCGAATATTTCGTCTAACGGCTCCAGCGTTACCGTTCGCGTGGAACGCGAATTCGCGGTGGAGATGATTGCCGAGACGAAAGTATGCGTAGCGGTTGTACCTGGCGGCTGCAGCGACGATGACGACAAGGATCTGGACTTTAGCCTCGGAGACGATGATGGCGACTTCGAGGATCTGGATCCCGATTTACTGGACGACGAGCTTTAAGGTTTAATCCGCTTCCGACGCGGATAAGGCATTATATGCCGGATATTCGGCAAATTCGAGGGCGAGAGCCCTCGTATTTTTTTTGGGCGGGTCTGGAATGAGGCGGAGTCAGGCAAGGAAGGGCAGTTTGAAAAGGGCGGTGCGAGAATGGCGGATACTTGGATATGGGAAGAAGGGGATGCATTCCCGCGATTGCACGATCCTGTAAAGCGTTCAATCCATCAGAATAAATGGTTGCCAGCAATGGAGAAGTCGGCAGAAGGGCTGGAGGCTGGTAAAAAGAAAACGACAAAAGGACAGGCTGCTTCGAACACGGGCCCTCGGCCAGGAGACGCCGTAATCTTGATGTCAAGGGGATTATCAGACGAACAATCGGAAGTCGGAGGAGCCTGGCTGCTGAACGACGGAGCGGGATCAATGAAACGGCTGGACGATGAAGATCGGAATCGGCGGCTAAGCCGTGCGGGCTTAAGCGTGGCGTTTACGTTGCCGGACGAACGAATCTATCGCGTTGAGCTGTTTCATTTGACGGCGATTGGCATCGTTCGGCTGAACGCCCGCGGCGAGGAACTGGCTGGCAGCAGGCTTAAGCCGCCGGGAGACGACGGGCCGCTTGCTCCGTTACGCTGGCCCACAGAGTCGCCGCTGCGCGCGGTCGTTCGCGCTGCGACGCGTGCGCTGTATG
>NZ_BDQX01000458.1:18041-18278 GCF_003112455.1 Paenibacillus agaridevorans | reverse complement strand
TCGAACGGCAGGCTTGCCGTTCGAGCGGTGTATCCGCTGCTGCGCGACAAGCGCCGGCAAGCGGAAGCTTTGACGCGGTTCGCCGCATGGCACGCGGCGAACGCGAGCACTCCGGATCGGCGCATCCTGCTTGGCGCCGATCCGGAGTATGTGCTGTTGATGCCGAGCGGCAAGGTTGCGCAGGCATCGCGGTATTTTGGCTTCGGCGTCGGGGGCGCAGCAGGCGCCGACGCCATG
>NZ_BDQX01000458.1:6953-17778 GCF_003112455.1 Paenibacillus agaridevorans | reverse complement strand
CTAACCAGCCGCTTGCTCCGCTTGCTCGACAGCTGCGCGGCGTACCCGCTCGCGCTGGTGGAGGACCCTGCCGGGCGCGGCCGGCGTCCCCGATACGGCGTACTCGGGGACTTCCGGTTGCAGCCGCATGGCGGGTTCGAATATCGCACGCTGCCGAGCTGGCTCGTATCGCCGGCAGCGGCCAAAGCCGCCTTCGCGCTTGCGCTGTTATGCGCTCGCGAGGCGTTGGCGATGCCCCGCGTGCCCGCATCCGGCGAGCGTTACGCGGAGGCGTATTACGCCGGCGACCGCAGCGAACTGGCGGTTTGCCTCGACGAGGTCGCGGACGTAATCGCCGCGACGGACAGTTACGCCGGACTGGCTCGTTTTATCGAGCCGTTGTTCGACGCTGCGCGCCGCGGCCGGACATGGGACGAAAGCACCGATATCCGCGAGAAGTGGCGCGTCCCGTTGCATTAAGTGACATTCACCTCCGTAACTGTTCCGTCCCGTAAACTCCGAATGTATCTGCAGGGCATCTCAAAGTCTCTACATTTATATTTGTTCCTACGGAATTCACCCCCCAGATCACCGTACCACTAACCTAATGTGTATGAAAAAGCGAGTACAATAGGTCGCAAACAGGCGAGCACGAGCAAATGTGTATGAAAAAGCGAGTACAATGGGTCGCAGACAGGCGGACACGAGCAAATGTGTATGAAAAAGCGAGTACAATGGGTCGCAGACAGGCGCGGACGAGCATATGTGTATGAAAAAGCGAGTACAATGGAGCGCAGACGGGCGCGGACGAGCATACGTGTATGGAAAAACGAGTACAGTGGGTCGCAGACAGACGCGGACGAACATACGTGTATGAAAAAACGAGTACAATGGGTCGCAGACAGGAAGCGTCAAGCAAATGTGTATGAAAAAGCGAGTACAATGGGTCGCAGCTTCCAAACACCGCCGACTAATTCCCCGGGTTATAGCACTCCACAGCTCACATTGGTATAATAGAGTTCTGGTGTTTAACCATTGGTAAGAAAATGAGCCGCAGAAACGCGGCGCGTTTATCTCATACATAGCAGGGGGCGAAGACGGTGTCCGGTTATACGCCGATGATACAGCAATATTTGTCGGTCAAGGAGGAAGCGAAGGACGCGTTCCTTTTTTTCCGTCTGGGCGATTTCTACGAGATGTTTTTCGACGACGCCATCAATGCATCGCGGGAGCTCGAGATTACATTAACAGGCCGGGAGGGCGGAGGCGCGGCGAAAATTCCGATGTGCGGCGTGCCCTACCATTCCGCGGATAACTATATTAACCGGCTTATCGAAAAAGGGTATAAAGTGGCCATCTGCGAACAAGTGGAAGACCCGGCGGCCGCCAAAGGCGTCGTGCGCCGCGAGATCGTCCGAATCGTGACGCCCGGCACGGTAATGGAGTCCAAGCAGCTCGACGGCTCCACCAACAACTTCATAGCCGCGGTTGCGAATGCTGGAGGGGTAATTGGCCTTTCGGCGTGCGACTTGTCTACGGGCGAGCTTTACGTCACATCCTTCCCGGCCAATCTGGAAGCGCTCGTGGACGAGCTTAACGTGTACGTTCCGGCAGAGGTCGTAGGGGACGGCAACCTTCTCAAACAATTGGACGGATCTCCAGCCTGGGGCAGAAAAGTGCCGCTTACCGATCGGGATCCCATCGGCGTGGATCGGCTAAACGAGCAATTCGGCGAAGCAGAGGTCGCTGCTTTGTCGAGCTCAACGGCTCGAATGGCGGCGCTTGGCATAATGACGGGGTATTTGGGCGAGACGCAGAAGCGTTCTTTATCCCACGTCAGACATATCCGCTCTTACGAGCCGAATCAATATATGATTTTGGACCATTATACCCGCCGCAATCTGGAGCTGACAGAGACGGTGCGCGACCGAAGCAAACGAGGCTCGTTGCTCTGGCTGCTCGACCGTACCGGCACGTCGATGGGAGCCCGATTGCTTCGCAGGTGGATCGACAAGCCGCTGCTGAGCAGCTCGGCGATCGGAAAGCGGCTCGACGCGGTGGAGACGCTGTATCGCAATCTCATTTTGCGAGAGGACATCCGCTCCGAGCTGCAGCCGATCTACGACCTCGAACGGCTTGTAGGCCGGGTCGCTTACGGCAATGCAGGCGGCCGCGATCTTATCGCGTTGAAGTCTTCCCTGCGCCGCATCCCGAATTTGACTTCGCTCTGCCTGGCTTCCGGTTCGCCGGTGCTGGAGGAGCTAGTCGCAGGAGCGGATGATTGCGCGGATCTCGCCGATATGATCGAGACGGTGCTGGTGGACGAGCCGCCCGTATCCATTCGAGAGGGTGGACTTATTCGGGCGGGTTACGATGATTACTTGGACAGCTTGCGCGAAGCGAGCACAAATGGCAAACGTTGGCTGGCCGAGCTGGAGCGTCAAGAACGCGAGGCAACAGGCATCAAGTCGCTCAAGATTGGCTACAACAAGGTATTCGGCTACTACTTGGAAGTATCCAAAGCCAATCTGACTTCGCTGCCGGAAGGGCGCTACGAGCGCAAGCAGACGCTTGCGAATGCCGAACGGTTTGTGACGCCGGAGCTTAAGGAAAAGGAACGTCTAATCCTCGAGGCCGAGGACAAAATGGTCGATCTCGAATATGCCCGCTTTATCGAGCTCAGGGATCATCTGGCGCTACATCTGCATCGGCTTCAGAGGGCTGCCGAGATGATTGCGGAGTTGGATGTGTACCAGTCCCTGGCGACAGTAAGCGCAGAGCGGCGATATACACGTCCGACCGTATCGGAAGGTTACGATCTGGACATCGTGGACGGTCGCCATCCCGTAGTGGAGGCGATGATGGATGGCACTCCGTTCATCAGCAATGATACGCATTTGCGCCGTGACGAGGATTGGATCATGCTGATTACGGGACCCAACATGGCGGGCAAAAGCACCTACATGCGCCAGGCTGCCCTTATTTGCATTATGGCTCAGATCGGCTGCTTCGTCCCCGCCAAGGCTGCCGGAATTCCGCTGATCGACCGCATCTTTACGCGGATCGGCGCCGCGGACGACCTGATCGGCGGCCAGAGCACCTTTATGGTAGAGATGAAAGATATTCAGGTCATGACGGAAAAAGCTACTGCGAGCAGTCTGGTCATTATCGACGAGCTGGGCCGCGGGACTTCTACGGCAGAGGGAATGGCAATCGCTCAAGCCGTTATCGAATACGTTCATCATCATATCGGCAGCAAGGCGCTTGTATCTACGCACTTCCACGAGCTGGCTCATCTGGAGGAGTCTTTGCCCTCGCTTGGCAATGCGCGGATGGCCGTCGAGGAGAGCGGCGACGATGTTACCTTCCTTCGCAAGCTCATTGCAGGAGCGGCAAGCACGAGTTATGGCATTTATTGCGCCCAACTGGCGGGACTGCCCCAGTCTATTATCGGACGAGCCTATGAATTGCTCGCCAATACGGATGATAGTTCCGAACGTACAGCAGGTGGAGGAACATCGGCTGCCAGAGCGGGATCTGACATCGGCCAAACGAGGCAATCGCAATCCGCACATCCTGCCCCAAACACGGCAATGGATAACGTGCGATCGGATGTGCGCGGGCAGGCTGCACACGGATACCGGGAGTCGGCTGCCGCAGTGGAATTCTCGTTGCTGCATGAGTCGGGAACGGGAGTCATGACCGAAAGCGCCTCGAAGGTTGAAGCGATCTCTCATGCAGAGCAGGCGCAAGGCTCTGTCATCCAGTTGTCTATGTTCGAAGAAGCGACGCCTGCGCTTGACACCGGCAAACGCAAAGCTTCTCCGAAGGCGGAGCAGCTTGCCGACGACCTGCGCAAGCTGGATCTGTTTAATATGACGCCGATGCAGGCGATGCAATGGCTTAACGATATGAAGGGCAAGCTGAGAGATTAACGGACAAGCAAAGTTTGGAAGACCAGGAGAAGAGGGGAGGGGTTGAGCATGGCCAGAATCAAAGTGCTTGACGAGCAGCTGGCGAACCAGATAGCGGCAGGGGAAGTGGTAGAGCGTCCTTCTTCCGTCGTCAAAGAGTTGGTGGAAAACGCGGTAGACGCCGGGGCAACGGTCATCGATGTTATGATTGAAGAAGGCGGCTTGTCGCTGATTCGAGTGAGCGACAACGGAAGCGGCATTGAAGGAGATGATCTGCCTGCCGCTTTCCAGCGCCATGCTACGAGCAAAATATATACGGGAAGCGACCTGTTCCGCATTGCAAGTCTCGGATTCCGCGGAGAAGCGCTGCCCAGTATCGCGGCCGTCTCCAGGATGACTTGCATCTCCGCGACAGATGGATCGGGACTTGCAAGGCGCCTTGTTATCGAAGGCGGAACGACGACGGCATTCGAGGCCGCAAACGCGCCTCAAGGCACCGATATGTCGGTCCGGGATTTATTTTACAATACGCCTGCAAGGCTGAAATATATGAAGTCGATCCAGACGGAGCTGGGACATATCTCCGATTATGTGAACCGCATCGCGTTGGGACATCCGGGCATCGCCATTACGCTCAAGCATAACGGCAGCGTGTTGCTGCGCACGCTCGGAACCGGCGACCGGCTGCAGGTTATCGCCGCTGTTTACGGAACCAGCACGGCCAAGGCGATGCTCCCGGTGGCCGCGTCGGATGCCGATTATGAGCTGAGCGGCTACATCTCCAAGCCAGAGTTGACGCGCGCCAACCGCGGAAGCATCACAGTGATCGTTAACGGGAGATATATTCGAAGCCATGCGGTCAATCAATCGTTGATTCATGCTTATCATACGCTGCTGCCGATTAACAGATTCCCGCTCGTCGTTGTCGAGCTTGGCATGCATCCCGGTCTGCTGGATGTCAACGTTCACCCTTCGAAGATGGAGGTTCGCTTCAGCAAGGAAGCCGAGCTGCGCTCGTTAATCGAACGCTCCGTCAAGTCTGTACTGGACGGTTTGCGGCATATTCCCGGACCTGACTCTATAAGCAAACGCGAACGTACGGGTCCGCTATATGTTCAGGATACGATCTCCTTCCATATTGGAGACCGGTTGGAGGAGGGCGATCCTGCGAAAGCTCCGCTGCCAGAGCCTCCTGCCGAAGGGCCTGCCCGCAATAGCGGGAATTTGTCCGCGGAAGATGTCAGCAACAAGCTATCGGGAACTTCTCAGATGCTGTCATCGACTGAATCTCAAGACGGGCAACAATCGACATCATCTTTAACTGGTATTGATTCGCCGTCGACCGGCTCCCAAGAGGACCGACCATCGACATCATCTACGTTAACTGTTAATGAATCGCCTTCAATGGGCCGTTCGGAAGAGAAATCCGGCAGTTCAAAGGGGCGGAGCGAATGGTCACCCGAGCAGAGAACCTGGGGCGGCTCCGGCCGCTCTGCCTATTCGCAAGCAGGTTCTGACGGTCGAGGTCATAAGGAGCGCAGTTGGAACGATCGCGAGTCGGCGTATGTGCCCAGAGACGCTGCGGAGAGGCTCTACGCGAGGCCGGAGAGTGCCATGTCGCCCTTCGCTGTACACGAAGGGCGACATGGCGGCGCCACTGCCCAAAAGTCAGCCGATGTTGAGGAGGAAATCGATGCGGAGTTGTCCGTATCAAGCGAAATGCAAGCATCAACGGCAACGGTAAGCTCGCTTCTTCCAGCAGCAAAAGAATCGTTAACAGAAGCTTCCTCTCTGAGAGAAGCTGCTGCAGCTGTTGAATCCCCTTCCGAAAGGGAGTCCGGGTCGACAGAGACATCAAACGATGATAACCGCCGATCCCAAGGCGCGCTGAATTTCCCGGAGCTGCACTGGATCGGGCAGCATCATGGCACGTATATTGTGGCGCAGGCGGATGACGGATTGTATCTCATCGATCAGCATGCCGCCCATGAACGTATAAACTATGAATATTATCTTCATAAATTTGGGAATCCTGTAGCTGCAAGCCAGTGTCTCATCGTGCCGCTAACGCTGGAATTCACTGCTGGCGAAGCGACTCAACTTAGGGAATGTATCGGCTTGTTCGCCGACGCAGGCGTGGAGATCGAGCCGTTCGGCTCTCAGACATTTCTTGTCCGCGCGTATCCGGAATGGTTCCCGGCCGGCGAAGAGCAGTCGCTACTTGAAGAAATGGCGGATCTTCTGATCGAGGAACGTAAGTCGATCAACATTACGAAGCTGCGCGAGAAGGCGGCCATTATGTGCTCTTGCAAGGCGTCCATCAAAGCGAACGATCGGTTATCTCGCGAAGAAGGCGATGCCCTGCTGGCGAGACTGTCGAGATGCGAGCAGCCCTATACTTGTCCCCATGGCAGGCCCATTATCGTTCATCTCTCCACCTATCAGCTTGAGAAAATGTTCAAGAGGGTGATGTCATGATCGTCACAACAGCGCCGATGCCGTCCGAACGGGTGTTGGCGCAGGCGAGACGACTCGCGGACGAGCTCTCTGCCGCATACGTGCAGCGGCGCAGCTCCTCCGTGCGCAAACTGCTGGAGCGCAGCGGAGATGGCCGCGCAATCGTCGTCACGGATCGAGAGATCCGTTTTTATGACGGCGATGAGGCGCCGCCCCTGTTTTTCCATCCCAGCATGGCCTTCATCCGGGTGAAGCGACTGCGCAAGGGAGAAAGCGACCCGCTGCTCGACCTATCCGGATGTCGCCCCGGAGACACCGTTATTGACTGCACCGCGGGCATGGCGGCCGATTCGCTGGTGTTCTCCTACGCGGTCGGGACTGCCGGCACTGTCGTCGCACTGGAGAGCGAGCCGATTCTGTGCGCATTGGTGCGAGAAGGATTGTCTGCGTACGAGTCCGGACTGGAAGACGTCAATGATGCCATGAGACGAATCAAGATGATATGCCGGGAGCATGGCCAATATTTGGCGGAACAGCCCGACAACAGCGCGGATATCGTCTACTTCGATCCCATGTTCAGGCAGCCTATCCTGGAATCGTCCGCGATCGGGGCTTTCCGTTCAATCGCCAACATGGACGCGCTGACGGCCGAAGTTGTCGAGCAAGCGAAACGCGTGGCCCGGCGCACGGTTATTATGAAGGAGCATCAAGGCAGCGGCGAATACGAGCGTCTCGGATTCGAGAAGAGGCATATCAACACATCGAAAATCGCATATGGAGTGATTCACGTTGACTGAAAAGCAAGAGAACGCGACGGATCGCAAACGTCAGCCGCTGCTCGTGCTGATCGGTCCCACGGCGGTTGGCAAGACGGCGCTTAGCCTAACGCTGGCGCAGCAATGGAACGCGGAAATTATATCCGGCGATTCCATGCAGGTCTATAGAGGGATGGATATCGGGACTGCCAAGCTCCCGCTGGCTGAGCGAGGGGGTATCCCGCATCATTTGATCGATATTTGCGATCCGGAGGAGCCTTATTCGGCAGCCGATTTTCAAGCTGGCGCTCGAACTGCCATCGAACACATCTCGTCACGGGGAAAGCTGCCTTTTATCGTCGGAGGAACAGGACTATATATAGAGTCGTTATGCTACAATTACCAATTCGCGGATAACGGCTCCGACGAAGCGTTCCGCGCGGAGCAAGAAGCTTATGCGACGGAATATGGTTTCGACGCCCTGCACGCCAAGCTTAAGGAGATCGATCCCGAAGCTGCGGAACGACTCCATCCCAACGACTTGAGGCGCGTGATACGGGCACTGGAGGTCCATCATTTGACGGGACAGACGTTCTCGGAGCAGCAAGCGGGACAGAAAAAAGAGTCCCCCTACGAACTTTGTATTATAGGGCTGTCGATTGATCGTGCGACGCTCTACCGGCGGATCGAAGCTCGGATCGACGAAATGCTGGAGCAGGGTCTCGTGGATGAAGTTAAGGACATCCTCGGCAGAGAGCTGCCTCCCCACGCGGTGCCGATGCAAGCGCTTGGCTACAAGGAAATCGCCGATTATTTGCAGGGCAATTGCTCCTATGAAGCGGCAGTTGAACGGCTGAAACGCGATACGCGAAGGTTCGCGAAACGGCAATTATCGTGGTTCCGGCATATGAAGGATATTCACTGGTTTGACGCAGGGGAAAATTTTCACAACAATTTGAGTGCAATTCATGCTATAATAGCAGGAAAGTTTCAAGATCATCTTGAATATCATACTAATCAATCTTTTTAGACGGGGGTAACGTCCAATGAACAAATCGATCAATATTCAAGATACGTTCCTGAACCAGTTGCGCAAAGACAATATTCCGGTTACGGTATTCCTGATGAATGGATTCCAAATTCGCGGCGTGATCAAAGCATTTGATAACTTTACCATTATTATCGACAGCGAGGGAAGGCAGCAAATGGTGTACAAGCATGCCATTTCGACGTTCGTTCCGCAACGTAACGTATCGCTCATGCAGCAGGACAACTCCCAGTCCGAGGTCTAGTTCACAGGATCGCATGAAACTTTCTTATAGAAGCGCACGTTAAACTAGATAGCGGCAAGCAAGGGCAACCCGCTCGCATGGGTTGCCCTTGGCGTTTCAAATAGGCCGCAACGTGTCCATTTTATTAATGCGAGTTCAGAGAAAAAGGGAGTGCAGGAGGGAATCATCATGGCTGAACCTAGGAAAACGAAAAGAAAAAGCGGGTCTAATGGAAAAAAACGCAAGGGCATTTCGGGACGGGCTTGGTTCTACGGTCTGTTCTTCACGGTTGTCATCGGCATAGTTTGCGGAGTTATCGGTTATCTGTTAATCATTCTAAATGGCGAACGGCTGCTGGAGGAACACGGCAGCAAGCTGGAGTTCGGCGAGGCGTCGATCATCTACGATGCCAAGGGCGAAGAGATTTCCAGACTGTACGACGTCATGGACCACCGGGAAGTCGCGGAGTTCGCGGAAATTCCGGAGTATATGCTTCACGCGATCGTCGCAACGGAGGACCAGCGGTTCTACGAGCACGCCGGACTGGACTTCTGGGCGATCGGCCGCGCGGTCGTCAAGGACGTAATTGCCAGAAGCGCGGTCGAAGGCGGCAGTACGATTACGCAGCAGCTAGCGAAAAACGTATTTCTGTCGGCTGACAAGACGTTTTTCCGAAAAGCAACGGAAGCATCGATTGCTGTTGCGCTGGAGCAACAGATGACGAAGGATGAAATTCTCACCATGTACCTGAACCGAATTTATTTCGGCAAAGGGATTCACGGCATTAAGGCTGCGGCCGATTATTATTTTGATGTGGAGCTGAAGGATCTGCAGTTGTGGCAGGCGGCTACGCTCGCGGCTATGCCGAAGGCGCCTAACCGTTACAACCCTATCAATAATCCTGAGGATTCCAAAAATCGCCGCGCAGTCGTGCTGCAATTGATGTACGAACAGGATTATATCACCAAGGAAGAGATGGATGCGGCCAAGGCAGTCGAATACGAGGCGCCTGCGAGCCAGGAGCAATTTAAGTCCGGCAACTATCATGCTTTCGTCGATTTCGTCATCGAAGAAGCGATTGAGCTGACGAAGATGACCGAGGAGGAGCTGCGAGTCAGCGGCCTAAAAATTTATACGACGTTGAATCAGCAAGCCCAACAATCGTTGGATACGCAAATTGCGAATGATGAGAACTTCGAGAAGAGCGTCGACGATCAGATCGTTCAAGCGTCCGTCATCATCATGGACCATCGCAACGGGGAAATCCAGGCATTGTCCGGCGGACGCGACTATGTTAAGAAAGGCTGGAACCGGGTGACCAAGTACAGGCAGCCGGGTTCTGCGATCAAGCCGATCGTGTCGTACGGACCGGCCTTGGAGACCGGGAAGTACTTCCCATGGACGGAGCTCGCCAACGACAAGAAGTGTTTCTCCAACTATTGCCCGACCGACCGCTGGGGCGCGACCAAGGTGTCGATGAAGCAGGCGGTGAAGGATTCCCGGAACCTTGCAGCCGTTTGGATGCTTAATGAGATTGGCGTGAAACGCGGCGCGGAGTTCGCCAAGAAGCTGGGGCTCGAGCTGGAGCCGGACGACATGAACCTCGCGCTTGCGCTCGGCGGCCTGACGAAGGGCGCTTCGCCCCTTCAGATGGCAACGGCCTACAGCGTTATGGCGAACGGCGGCAAATCCGTCGATCCGCATACGATAACAAGCATCGAAGGGAAAAATTACAGCTTTGCATACAAAGCTCCAGAATCCAAGCAACTGATGTCGCCCGAAACGGCCTGGTATTTGACCGATATGATGCTCTCCGTCGTGCAGAAAGGCGGCACGGGCAGCAAAGCGGCGATCGACAGGCCCGTAGCGGGCAAGACGGGCACGACGCAGCACGGCATCAAAGGCTTCTCCGGCGACGGCATCAAGGACGCCTGGTTCGTCGGCTACACGCCGGAGTGGACAGCGGCGGTATGGATGGGATACGATAAAACAGACTTGCAACATTACCTGAAGACGGGCGGCTCCCAATCCGCGGCGTTGTTCGCCAAGATCATGAAGCCGGCCATGCAAGGCGTCAAGCAAGGGAGTTTCCGGCAGCCCGAGGAAACGCAGGAAGACAAAGCGCCGGAGAAGGTGGCCAACTTCAAGGCCGTCTACAATCCGGACGAGGTCCGAGTCGATCTGAGCTGGGATGCCAGCGCGGAGCCGGATATTATCTATGAGATTTACCGCAAGGAATTAAACGAAAGTGATTTTTCGGTTTTTGATTCCCGCGAGACGACAAGCGTGACCGACATGAGCATTTTCCCGGGGATGACTTACGATTATTATGTCGTCGCCCACGATACGAAGAGCAAGCTGTCCAGTAGTCCGAGTCAGAGGATTACGATCCAGGTGCCCGAGGTGGATCTTGGATTGCCAGAGGTGCCGATGGATCCTGAACCGACCG
>NZ_BDQX01000458.1:0-6880 GCF_003112455.1 Paenibacillus agaridevorans | reverse complement strand
TCCCGGCGCAACTACGCCGCCGCCGGACGGCGGGGATAACGGCGGCAACGATGGCGGGGGCAGCACGACGGAACCGACTGCTCCGATCGGTACGGAGCAGCCTGGAGACGGAGGCGAGCCGACACCAACTCCGACTCCGATAACGACGGGTAACAATGAAGGCGGAGAGGCAGCAGGACAGCCAACTTCGGAGGGAGCGTAAGTTCCCCTCCGCCACGGAATAGGTGGTAGATGAATCATGCAATTCGCGGGTCTGGGCAGAGCGATGTTGCTGTGGCTATTCCTATTGCTCCTGTTAGCGGGATGCGGATCAGACAACGCTTCGCAGCTGTCCGCGCAGGGACAGGATGGAAATGCCAAAGTTATGAGCTGGAGCAAGATGCCGGAGATGTCGATTGATCTGGACTACGATTACAAGGCGCTTATCGAGACATCAGAGGGGAGCTTCGAAATTCTTCTGTATGCGGACAAAGCGCCTGTAACGGTGAACAACTTCGTCTTTTTAGCGAACGAAGGGTTCTATGAAGGTTTGAAATTTCATTCCATTATCGAATCGTTTATGATTCAGACTGGCGATCCCCTTGGCAACGGCACCGGTACCGCTGGATATCTCATTCCGGATGAGCTGGATATTCAATCCACTTATAAGGAAGGCGTTGTCGCCATGTTCAATTCCGGTACTCCGAATTCCGGCAGCAGCCAGTTCTTTATTTGTACGGGACCTGACGCCTCGAATCTTAACAGGCAGCCGAATTATACGATCTTCGGAGAAGTATCGTCGGGGATGGATGTAGTACAAGCCATCTCGAGAACGCCTGTGAAAAACGGTCAACCGGTAGAGGATGTAACGATCGTACGCATTACCATACAAGTGAGCTGAAGGACAAGCAGTTTCGACGGAATTATTTCGTTGAAGCTGCTTTTCTGCTAACAGAGCTTGGTTTATTTTCCCCATGCGCTGGAGATGGACGTTAAGTTATGGTAATCTTTTTTTATAGGAGTGTTCCTCGTGAACACGTGGGCCGTCCCATTGGAGCGGCGGACGTCATTCCTAAATGAACGGAAAGGTACGTTCCGTATGAAGAGAAAATTTTCCGATCGCGCGAACTGGCGCCGCATATTGCGAAGAAGTTATTCTTGCCTGGCGCTTGATGGAGACGAGTTTAGAGGGCTCGTAACCTTCTACCGGATCCATGAGCTTAGGGAGCCTCTCTGGAAAGAATATGACGGACGAAGGCTCTGCCTGGCAGACCGTGGTTATTTATGGATGCAGCACTTTCCCAAGGGCGAGCACTTTGTCGTAACGACAATGTTTGATGACAAGGGCCGAGTCGTGCAATGGTATATCGACGTGTGCAAGACGCAAGGTTTGACTGATCAGCAAGTGCCGTGGTTCGACGATCTGTATCTGGATGTTGTCGTGCTGCCAAGCGGCGAAGTGTATTTGATGGACGAAGACGAACTGGAGGACGCCCTCAGGCAAGGCGCCGTCTCCAACAAGGATGCCGCGCTTGCGCGCAAGACGGCAGGAAGGCTGCTGTCAAGCATTCGCAATGGCAGATTCCGTTATTTCACGCTTAGTCTCAAGCATCGCAAGAGCCTCATGGAACGAACAGGGGAGCTCAGCGAGTCATGAAGAGCAGTGTCAAGCATCGGAGGAGCAGCACGCGCCGCCGCCGTAAGTCTTCCAGGCGGCCGTGGCTGCTTTTCTTTCGTCTATTCGTAGTTGTATTGTTCGCGGGCATTGCCTGGTGCTTATACGCGGCATGGTATCTTAATCATACGATTCCCGAGCTAGAAGAGGGGACACACGCTGATGCGGGCATCGTGCTTGGCGCAGCCTTGTGGAATGATGTTCCCAGTCCGGCGCTCAAAGAACGGCTGGATTATGCCTACCAGCTGTACGAAGATGGAGTTGTAGAGGTATTGATTCTGTCAGGCGGTTATGGCGGCGTATCCTCGAAGCTGTCAGAGGCGGAGGGCATGCGCAACTACTTGACGTCGAAGGGAATGGCGGAGGACAAGCTGATCTTAGAGATGGAGGCTGGCAATACCTACGAGAATCTCGTATTCGGCAAGCGAATCGGCGAGGAAGCGGGCTATAGCGATTTTGTCGTCATTACGCATGACTATCATGCGCCTAGAGCGAAGGAGATGGCAGAGTTTGCCGGCTTCGAACCGGCGCTTGTAACAGGCGTCAAATCTCGCGTTCTGAACCAGTTCTATAATGATTCCCGCGAGGTGCTCGCCTATACGAAATGGAAGCTGGATTCCTTGCTGATGCGCATCGGTTTCTTGTCCCGATAACTCGTTGCTGCGAATCTGCTAATATGCTGTCCTGAGAGAGAATAAGATTGTAATGCGGCAGGTTACTGTTACGCTACAGCTTCTGTACAAAGGACAGGTGATGCGTCAGATGAACGGACACGTCATATCGGGACCAGGCAGCGGATCCTCCAGACCTTCCCGTCAAATCAACGTGGTGCTCAGAAGCCATGAGGCAGCGGGAGCGGCTTCTGTGCATGCGCTGGAACCCGAACCGCTTCCAAGCGTCAAACCGTTGCCAGCAGTCGATCACTTCGCAGAGATTCAGAAGGAACTTGAACCTATGATCGGCATGGAAAACGTAAAAAATCTGGTATACGAAATTTATGCGTTGTTATACATTAGCCGGATGCGCACAGAAGCGGGATTGTTCGGCGGTTCGCAAGTTTATCATATGATCTTTAAAGGCAATCCCGGGACGGGCAAAACAACGATTGCCCGAATTATCGCCAAGCTGTTCCAGAAGATGGGCGTGCTTGCGAAAGGACATCTCATCGAGGTAGAGAGAGCCGATCTTGTCGGCGAGTATATCGGACACACCGCGCAAAAAACAAGGGATCTAGTTCGCAAGGCGCTTGGCGGCGTATTGTTTATCGACGAGGCTTACAGTCTCGCTCGAGGCGGGGAGAAGGACTTCGGCAAAGAAGCGATCGATACGCTTGTAAAAGCGATGGAAGATCATCGAAGCGGGTTCATTCTCATTCTGGCCGGTTACCCGCTTGAGACGGAGCAATTCCTGATGACGAATCCGGGTCTGCCTTCCAGGTTCCCGATCCAGATCGAATTCCCGGACTATTCTGTAGATCAGTTGCTGCAGATTGGCGAGCTGATGGTAAAGGAGCGCGATTACGTCATGCTGCCTCAAACCGTATTCAAGCTCCGTCAGCATTTGATGCAAGAGAAGCAAAACGATCTATTCTCCTTCAGCAATGCCCGGTTCGTGCGCAATGCCATCGAGAAGGCGATCCGGCATCAGGCTGTCCGCCTGATCGGACAATATTCCAATTCCATCCCGGCGAAGGGCGAATTAATGACCATTCGTCCAGAGGATCTAAAACTTTGATTTAAGCAATACTGCACGACGAAAGGGAGACAAACAGAGTGATGAACGAGCAACTAGAGAGAGAACGGATTTGGGAACAACTGATTGCGCTGGCTGATCGTGCAGAGGACGAAGCGGCAGAAGCATTCCGGCGTACGGCACGGATAGCGGAGCGCAATCAGTGGAAGGTTATTGAAGCGTTCAAGCGACAAGGAGTCAGCGATTTCCACTTTGCTGGCTCGACTGGCTATGGCTACAACGACCGTGGGCGAGAGGTGCTTGATCTCGTCTACGCCGATGTTATGGGGGCTGAAGCTGCGCTTGTTCGTCCCCACTTCGCATCCGGCACCCATACGATCAGCTGCGCGTTGTTCGGTGTGCTTCGACCCGGCGACGGGCTTCTGTATGTAACGGGGAAGCCTTACGATACGCTTCACAAAGTAATCGGCAAGGCCGGCGACGGTACGGGCTCGCTTGCAGATTTCGGTATCGGTTACGGTGAGGTTGCGCTGCTGGAGGATGGCAGCCTGGATTGGGATGGCATCGAAGCGTCGATTACAGAGCGGACGAAGGTCATTGGCGTGCAGCGATCCAGAGGTTACGCTTGGCGTGCCTCCTTTACGGTTGCGGAGATTGGAGAAATCGTCACGAGGGTAAAGGCCATTAGAGAGGATCTTATTGTCTTCGTGGATAATTGCTACGGCGAATTCACGGAATTGCAAGAACCAACGGAAGCAGGCGCCGATCTCATCGCAGGTTCCCTGATCAAAAATCCGGGAGGCGGCATTGCGGAAACAGGGGGATATATTGCCGGCAAACGAGAACTCGTGGAAGCAGCCTCATACCGGCTGACCGCTCCAGGAATCGGGGGAGACGTAGGAGCCATGTTAGGGACGCTGCGCTCCTTGTTCCAAGGACTGTTTCTCTCCCCTCATATGGTGGGACAAGCCGTTCAAGGCAGTATCCTGGCCGCTGCGTTGTTCGAAAAGCTGGGGTTCGAGACGAAGCCGGCCTGGAACGAAGTTAGAACGGATCTCATTCAGGCTGTCCGGTTCGGAAGCGCCGAGCCGCTTATCGCTTTCGTCCAGGGCATTCAGCAAGCGGCGGCAGTAGACGCTCATGTTGTGCCGGAGCCGTGGGACATGCCTGGTTATGACAATCCCGTCATTATGGCTGCAGGTACCTTTATGCAAGGGGGCAGTCTGGAACTGTCGGCGGATGCGCCTATTCGAGAGCCTTATATTGCCTATATGCAAGGCGGGCTGACTTATGGACATGCCAAATACGGCGTTCTGATCGCGCTGGAGAAGCTGGTTAAAAGCGGATTGATTGTGATCAAACCTTACATAACTTGACACATTTGTGGCTCGACGATACAATGAAGCTATAAATGAGCGACTGGAAGGTTGATGCGAATTGGCAGATGAATTACGCAGAAACATGGCCCTATTCCCGATCGGCATCGTCATGAAGCTGACCGATTTGACGGCGCGACAAATCCGTTATTACGAACAGCACGAATTGATCGTGCCTGCCAGGACCGCTGGCAATCAACGGTTGTTCTCGTTTAATGACGTCGAACGACTGCTAGAGATCAAATCTTTGATAGAGAAAGGCGTAAACATCGCTGGCATCAAACAGGTTATGAATCCTGTATCGAAGGAGTCGGACGATGCTACCTTGGTAAGCGAACAATCCGAAGTGAAGCGCAGGGAGCTGTCCGATCAGCAGCTACACCGACTGCTTAAGCAGCAGCTGTTGGAAAAGAGACCGGGCAGAACGTCCATGATCGAAGGACAATTATCCCGTTTCCTTAATAAACGGTAATTTGGAGAACGACACAAAGGAGATGATTCTGTGAGTTTTACAAAAGAGGACATCAAACGTATTGCCCAGGAGCAAAACGTTCGTTTTATTCGTTTGCAATTTACCGATCTGCTAGGCACGATTAAAAACGTCGAAATTCCGGTCAGCCAGCTGGACAAGGCGCTTGATAACAAAATGATGTTTGACGGTTCTTCCATCGAAGGTTACGTTCGGATAGAAGAATCCGACATGTACTTATATCCTGATCTCGATACATGGGTCGTATTCCCTTGGGTAACGCAGGATCGCGTAGCGAGACTGATCTGCGATATCTATATGCCTGACGGCACTCCTTTCGCAGGTGATCCGCGCGGCATCCTCAAGCGCGCGCTCAAGGAAGCCGAAGTGCTCGGTTATACGGCTATGAATGTTGGTCCGGAGCCGGAGTTCTTCCTGTTCAAGACGGATGAGCGCGGCGAACCGACGACGGAGCTTAACGACCACGGCGGTTATTTCGACTTGGCCCCTATGGATCTCGGCGAGAACTGCCGCCGCGAGATCGTACTTACGCTGGAGGAGATGGGCTTCGAGATCGAGGCTTCCCATCACGAAGTCGCTCCGGGACAACATGAAATCGACTTCAAATATGCAGACGCCATTAAGGCGGCGGACCAGATCCAAACGTTCAAGCTTGTCGTTAAGACAATTGCACGGGTACATGGTTTGCATGCATCCTTTATGCCTAAGCCTTTGTTCGGCGTTAACGGATCCGGTATGCACTGTCACATGTCTCTGTTCCAGGGCAATACGAACATGTTCTATAATGAGAAGGACAAACTTGGTCTCAGCGACACGGCACGTTATTACATGGCGGGAATACTCAAGCACGCTCGCGCTATGGCTGCCATCACGAATCCGACGGTCAACTCTTACAAACGTCTGGTGCCTGGTTATGAAGCTCCTTGCTACGTTGCGTGGTCGGCCAGCAACCGCTCGCCGATGATCCGAATCCCGGCTTCCCGTGGCTTGTCTACGCGCGTAGAGGTTCGTAATCCGGATCCTGCCGCTAACCCGTATTTGGCACTTGCCGTAATGCTTAAGGCTGGTCTCGACGGTATTCAAAACCAATTGCCGCTGCCGGCTCCGACGGACCGCAATATCTATATCATGACAGAAGAAGAGCGCATTGATTCCGGAATTCCAAGCCTTCCATCGAATCTTAAGGAAGCGCTCGAAGAGATGCTTAGAAGCGGCGTCATCACCGAAGCGCTCGGCGACCACGCTCTCGCTCACTTCTACGAGTTAAAGGAAATCGAATGGGATATGTACCGGACCCAAGTGCATCAATGGGAACGCGATCAATATCTGACGTTGTACTAAGACAAGGAAGCCCGCTGACCGTTATGGTTAGCGGGTTTGTTTTTGACTACTATCCTTTATGGATTATCGACTTTTCGAATCTCCTCCAAAGAACATAAATCACCAGAAGGTGCTTCAAAAACCCAAAACGTCGGAGTTATTCATTGTCTATCGGACTTGAATGACGCTATTCTTCGATTTTTTAGGTTTTTGAAAATCTATCGGACATACTGAGGCTGTCGATTCATTGTGAGTAACTGAGCTGAAACGTTCTGCTTTCGCTAACGGACCTCAGAACCTCTATTTGCAGCATTTTCGCGATATTGAAAATCTAACGGACTCAGATGA
>NZ_BDQX01000457.1 GCF_003112455.1 Paenibacillus agaridevorans | reverse complement strand
TTCACCCGCCCGGAATACAGTGCTGTCATTTAAATTACGTACAGCAGTAAGCGTTATGGCAGGGTCATATTTCGGAAACGGGCCTACTTGTGCAGTTTCTTCGGCCGTATCTTTTTTTTCAGTCAGATA
>NZ_BDQX01000456.1 GCF_003112455.1 Paenibacillus agaridevorans | reverse complement strand
TTGGTAGAGCACCTGACTTTTAATCAGGGTGTCGAAGGTTCGAGTCCTTCATGGCTCACCAGTTATTTACCCAAGCTTTACCCTTGCGCGTATGGCGGAATTGGCAGACGCACTAGACTTAGGATCTAGCGGGCGACCGTGGGGGTTC
>NZ_BDQX01000455.1 GCF_003112455.1 Paenibacillus agaridevorans | reverse complement strand
GATTACTGCCGCGCAGCGGGGAAAGACGTATAAATTTAGCCAGTGGGTTAAGACGGAACAAGTGACCGGTTCCGCCCGCAGTCGAATTATCGTCGGAGACAGTCATGTCTATACGGAGTCGCTCAAGGGGACGAAGGATTGGCAGTTGCTTGAAACGATTATTACCCTCCCGGACGATCCTTCCAT
>NZ_BDQX01000454.1 GCF_003112455.1 Paenibacillus agaridevorans | reverse complement strand
GAGACACCGACGGATAAACGGTTATCGACACACTATAAAACCATTGTTGAAAATGATCCGAATCCCCCAGCCTATACGGTAGATTATCATATTCAGGATTCGTACAGTATTCGCCATACTTCGGATTTA
>NZ_BDQX01000453.1 GCF_003112455.1 Paenibacillus agaridevorans | reverse complement strand
GCTCCGGTGGAACCTGTAGCGCCGTCAGTGCCTGTTGCTCCTGTTGGTCCTGTGGATCCAGTAGCGCCATCGGCGCCAGTTGGACCAGTCGCTCCGGTGGAACCCGTTGCGCCGTCAGTACCTGTTGCTCCTGTTGGTC
>NZ_BDQX01000452.1 GCF_003112455.1 Paenibacillus agaridevorans | reverse complement strand
CCACAAAATTTCGTCATCCATCTGGGCGAGCTCACGGGAAAGCTGCGAATGGCTGATGGCATCTAACGCCATGGTCTGTTGTAGATCAGGGGAAACAAATGCCGTATCCATTTCACGTAAACTTTCACACTCATGATCGATGCCATAGAGAAACACCTTCAAAAAGTGTTCAAAAGCAAATTTTTTATGATACTTGTCGGCTTGAGAAA
>NZ_BDQX01000451.1 GCF_003112455.1 Paenibacillus agaridevorans | reverse complement strand
CTCCGAACGCGTATCCCGTTCTTGTCGGAGCTTCTGGCGCTTCCACAGTATCACCGTGTTCCACTGTCGTTGCCTCCACCGCACTGCCACCGTTGCTTTCGAAGCTCACCGTATACACGCTTATCGTCCACTTGCCGTAAAGCGTCACATTGCCCGTCACCACAGTCGTGAACACATACGGTTCCGTTAGTTCTTCGTCAGTGTACCAACCTCCGAACGCGTATCCCGTTCTTGTCGGAACTTCTG
>NZ_BDQX01000450.1 GCF_003112455.1 Paenibacillus agaridevorans | reverse complement strand
TGGACAGCTGCGGATTATAAAAGAAAGCTCCCTCCACAGGAAATTCAAGCTTAAAATAATTAGTCCCCGCCGGCACGGACGGAAGATTATATTCGCGTTTTGTCCACAGGTCTTCATTAATCAAGCTGT
>NZ_BDQX01000449.1 GCF_003112455.1 Paenibacillus agaridevorans | reverse complement strand
TATGGAATATCCGAAGATGGCGTATCAATACAAGATTGAAATCTCGAATGACGGCAGCAGCTGGTCGCTGTATGCCGACCGAACCAGCAATGGGACTGCGGGAGATCCATTCTATCAGGATGCTAGCAG
>NZ_BDQX01000448.1 GCF_003112455.1 Paenibacillus agaridevorans | reverse complement strand
AACGACGCCGACCATCGTTTTCTTGCTCCCTTTGACCGAAAAAGGCATCAATGTTTTCACCAACACCTACCACATCCCTGACATACTTTTAGGAATCGAGCAAGAATGCAAAAAGCTCGGGTGCAATTT
>NZ_BDQX01000447.1:13258-13629 GCF_003112455.1 Paenibacillus agaridevorans | reverse complement strand
ACCGGCTCGCCGCCGTGCGCTTCCAACCGCAAGGCCGCGTCTGTGCCGGTCGCATTGCGATAATGCAGCAGCAGCGGCGTTTGCTGCGCGGCTCCGGCACCCAGCGGCAAGCTGTCAAAGAGCAGACCGCCGCCTTCCGCCGTTCCCGCGTGTTCGGCCAGGAAGATACCGCTGCCGGAAGGAACCGGAATCGCGGTATCCGTAGACAACGGCTTCCCGAAGCTCGGCAATCCATTCTCGCCCCATAACACGAGCTGCGCGCGCGCCCTCCGATTATTCCAGCCGTCGGCAATGCCGCTCGTCGCATGGTACACGATCCAATCCTCCGTGCCGTCGGGCGACTTCACGAACGAGTTGTGCCCCGGGCCGTA
>NZ_BDQX01000447.1:0-13194 GCF_003112455.1 Paenibacillus agaridevorans | reverse complement strand
CGTCCACGCCGGCTTCGTCGTCCATCGCCATAAGCGGCAGCGCGGATTTCTCCCAATCCGCCGGATCCAGAGGATTCCCGCCTGGCGCCAGCGCCAAAATCCCGATGCTGTAATGCGGCGTCCAGCTGCCCGCTCCCGAATACGCAAGGAACACGCGTCCGTTTTTGCTCAGAATCGCCTGTCCCTCGTTGATGTAAGGAGGTCCTCCCGCCCGCTCCCACTCCAGATCGGGAGCGCTCAGGAGCACGCGCGGACCGCTGATCGTCAGCGGATCGCTCATCGGAGCGATATAGGTGTTTTGCGCGATGTTGACGTCGGCCTCCCAGCCTGACCATACAAAGTACAGCTTCTCTTCATGCTCCATGACGAGACCGTCTATCGCCCAGCGATTGGATTCATCCGTTATTTGACCCTTGAAGGTATATTCTCCCATAGGATCGTCGGTATCCGCCTCCAGCGCGTACATCCGATGATTTTCGTTCGCCCCGTCGTCGGCCGCGAAGTAGATATACCACTTGCCGCGTATATATTGAATCTCCGGGGCCCATAAGTTGGCGGAATAGGCGGTATCGACCGGCGGATACCAGACCACCTTGCGCTCCGCGTGCTTAAAGTCCAGCGTGCGCGACTTCATGACCATGACGTCCGCGCCGTTATGCGTAAACGTCATATAATAGAAGCCATCTTTGTAGACCACGCTGGGATCCGGCGTATCCATTCCGGAGATCGCGTTCTTGAATGTCCCTCCATGACCCGCGTACGGGACCGCTTCTTCATCATTACCGTTCATCCACCCGTTCACCGTCCCTATCCAAATAGCGGCAAGGGCGGTCAGCAAGACCGCCCCCAGCCCGAAGTATATGCTCTTCGATCCCCGTCTTCGACCCATCCGCATACTCTCTCCTTCCCTTATTTCACGCCGGCTTGCGTAATCGCCCTGACGAACGAACGTTGTCCCAAAATAAATACGATCAAGACAGGCAGCGTCGCAATCGTCGTCATCGCCATCAGCTTGCCGTACGCCTGCGTATAGCTGCCCTGCGCCATTAGAGCGATACCGGCCGTAATGGTCCGCATCTCCGGCGAAGTTGTCGCGTACAGCGGCCACACGAAGTCGTTGTATATCCCCATAAAGGTGAAGATGCCAAGCGTGACCATAATGGAAACGGACGCAGGCAGCAGAATGCGAGAATAGATCTGCCACTTGTTCGCCCCGTCAATGCGGGCCGCCTCCTCGATCTCCTTGGGAAAGGAGATAAAAAATTGATAAAGCAGGAAGACGCCGAAAGCGCCTGCGGTATAAGGCAAGATCAGCGCCGAATACGTATTGATCAGTCCCAGCGCGTTAAATTCCATATACATAGGCAAAAACGTCAGCACGCCCGGGATCATAAGCGATGCGACAAACATCGCGAACAGCGTTCGCTTGAACGGCAAGTCGGACAGTCGAGCGAGCGCGAATGCAGCCATGGAGTCAATCAGCAGCACGATCGCCGTGCCGATAACGCCCACCGACAGAGAGTTCGTAATCCAGCGTACGATCGGCACGTTCATAAGCTCGCCGGACAGTCCCTCCATATAATTTTCGATTGTCGGCTTCTTAGGGATAAAGTTCATCTGTCCGGCCAGCGCCTCGAAGTCGTTTTTGAACGAGGTCGAGATCATCCAGACGAGCGGTAGCAGGAAGATGGCCGCGATGACGGTCGCCAGCAGTATCAATAATAACTTGCGCGTACCTTTCATCTTAGACGCCACTCTCCTTTCTTCCGTAGGTCAGTCTGTATTGCACGACCGAGATGATCATGATGAGCAGCGCCATTATAATGGCCATCGCGGACGCGCTGCCGATTTCCTTGCGAATGAAAGCCTGATCCAGGACGTTCATCAGAAGCACCTTCGTGGAATCGCCAGGCCCCCCGCGCGTAAGCAGATATGGCTGCGCATAGACGTTAAACGAAGCGATCGTCGAGGTAATCATGACAAACAGCATGACGGGACGTATCGACGGCAATGTAATGTAAGCGAACTTGCTCCATACAGTCGCTCCGTCTATGGATGCGGCTTCATAGTAGTCCTCTGGGACTTCGTTAAGCGCATTGATGAAAATAATCATATTAAAACCGATCGTCCACCACAGCGTCGTCGCGATTAGCGATACCCATGCCCAGGGCGTATCCGTCAGCCACGGAATCGTATCAATGCCCAGCTTCATCAGCATGCTGTTAATGAATCCGGCGTTTGTGTCGAACATCATGAGCCAAATGACCGCCATTACGGAAGCCGAGATGGCGTAAGGCATGAAGTAGAAGGTACGGAACAGCCCGCGAATGCGGCCAGGCAAAACGTTGACGAGCAAGGCAAGCCCCAGCCCCACCGCGATGAGCAGCGGCACGGAAAACAGCACGAACTGTGCCGTCGCCCAGAGACCTCGGAGGAAGACGCTATTTTCGTAAGTTCCTCCGGAAAAGATCGCGATATAGTTGTCAAGTCCGACGAACGGATGCTCCTCGGACAACAATTCGAAGTCATGTAAGCTGATATAGAGGCCGTACCCGATCGGGAACAGCAGGAACATGGCGAAGCATAGCGTATACGGCAATGCGAATAAAGCAGACGTTAACCTGGACATCCAGGACGTTCTCATCAATGCAATCCCTCCAACGTTACTGACATGTATGTCGCGCGGACAAGGTGAAACGGCTGTCGCCGTCCTTTGGCAGAGCAGCGCGTTTCATTCCGAGAATTATAGGTCAAGTATGGAGAAAACTTATACTTTCCTATAATTTGAGAAAACCTCTATCGAGGCCCCTCTAAGAGGAGCGACCGCGTTCAAAGTAGGTTATATCGCCAATAAGAATCTCACATCCAATGCAAGCTCGGAAACTTACGTTTATGTGGTAAGAAAAAACGGCTGACAGCGTCCTTTCGCAAACACACATGCTGCATGTACGTTTTAATAAAGGGAAAAACTCCCTTTAATTGACTACCCTGTTGTCGCTGCGATGTTTTAGAGGGAAATTGTCCCCCTAATTCAAGCAGAATGATGGGCAAACGCCAATTGGATGGATATTAGAGGGAAGATTTCCTCTTAAAGTAGTAAAATTCCATTTACAAGCGAGAATAGTGGGCGATTTTCCCTTTATTTTCTGCACGACTGATGATTGCAGCGTTCTTCTAAAAACCATCATAAAGCTCCGCCACAGCCCCGGTACGGAAACGACTCATTCACATTAAAAGACATTTTCTTTCCGAAGAAACGTGTGGAGTGAGTAAGAGGCTGTTCCAGGATGAACGACCTCCAGCTTTGCATAGCAAAGCCGCTTCGGAAGCATAAGGTAGGTTTTATCGCCAATAAGAAATCCGTTTTCGAGGACCGAAAACTGATACTTTCTTTTGTGGTAAAAAAAGGACGGAGCCGCCCTTGCCTCCGCTCCGTCCTTCCCGCTTTCGGTCGTCCGTCTTACTTGCCGATCGCTTGCTTGGACTTCGCCGCCGCGTCGTCCATCGCCTTCTGGGCATCCTTCTTGCCCAGCAGCGCGTTGTTCAGCTCGCCCCAGATCGGCTCGGAAATCGTCGGCCAATTAAGCACGTTCGGCGCGAATTGCACGTAAGAGAAGCTGTCCGCGATCGCGCTTTGCGGCAGCGCCTTGAATTCTGCGCTCTCGATCATCGGCTTGGCGGCAAGCGCCTGACCGGATTCCGCCCACTCCAGCGAATTGGAGGAAACATACTTGAGGAAGTCGCCAATGCCGGCGATAATTCCCTCATCCTTTACGTCTTTCGGAATAGCGAAGTTATGAGAACCGCCAAACACGGCTTGCTTCGCCTTGCCGATTTGCGGCACAGGCGCGACGCCATAATTGAGACCCGCTTCGTCGAATTGCGATTTCATCCATGGACCGTTGAATTGAATGGCGTTTTTGCCTTGGAGGAACAAGGTGTTCTCTCCATCCTGCTGTACATTGCCCGGCGATACGCCCTTGTCGACCATTCCGCGCAGCCACTGGATCATTTCGACCGCTTCAGGCGAATTATACGCGACATCGGTACCGTTCCACAGCTCGCCGCCGTTCTGCCACACAAGTGTCGGGAAGATAAATTGCTGCGGCCAGAGCGTAGGTACGACATAGCCGTAGACGCCCTTGTCCCTGTTCGTTACCTTTTCGACCGCCGCGTCGAATTCCTCGCGATTCGTCGGAGGGCTTGTGATGCCTGCGGCTTCCAGCAGGTCCTTGTTGTAATACATAACAAGCGGGTGAATGTCGAGCGGAATGCCGTACAGTTTGTCTTCGATCGTCGCGTAGTTGACCGCGGCTTCCACGTAGTCCGTCTTATTAATGCCGGCAGCTCCCGCCAGCGTATCCATCTCCTGCAGTTGTCCCTTGCTCACGTAAGTCGGAATTTGATCCAGATGCATGATCATCAGATCCGGACGTTCCTTGCCCGTGCTGAGCGCCACGTCAAGCTGCTTGTAGTATTCGCCGTTGGGCTGGATAACGAAGTTGATCTTGTAGCTGTCCTGGGAAGCGTTGTATTTGTCGACGATCTCCTTCATAAACGGGCCGTCTGCTCCGGAAAACGGCGTCCAGAACAAAAACTCGGTTTTCTTGCCCTTGCCGGCGCCTCCCGAAGCGCTCTCCGTCTTGCCTCCGGCATCGCCGCCATTGCTGCAGCCCGTTGCGACCATTGCGAAAACCGTCAGTACGGATAACCAAGTTGTAGCTTTTTTCATCCTTTCGTTTCCCCCTTGTAGATGATTCTCCCAATGAAACTTGCTGCGCCTCCAAAGGACAGTGCGGCCGTTTCACCTTGGTTCCCATCATACCTTTGCGGGGAAGGCGAAAAAATGTCTTCTTTTTGTATACTATGGACAATTTTTTAGGATCCCAGCGCCGTCCATTCCAATTGGCTCAATATGATCTTGCGTTCCGAGGACACCGCGATCGACCGCCATGTTTCCCCTTGTACGGACTCGGATAACACAGTCTCGCCGTCCATGCTGATGTGCAGACGTTGTCCCGCATGGCGGATAAACCACGTGCAGCCTCCGACAATCGAATTGTCTTGGAGGATGACGGAGCGGACCTCGCCATTCGCCGAAACAAGCGACAGCTGGAGCTTAGCGATCCCCCCCTCCAGCTCGAAGCGGCAGGTTGTCGCCTCATCCTGGAACGGGTTGTTAAGACGGAGGGACGATAATCCTGCGGTCGGGCAGCCGATCAACGCCGTTCCTGCCGCGCTCCAATCGCCGGCCGACACTTCGCAAGCCGACAAGCAAGCCGCCGCTCCAGTCTCCAGGAAAGACAAGAAACCTGTTAACGAAATACCGGCAAAGCAAACGGACGTGTAGTGAGTGACGAGACCGTAACGCTGAACTGGAGAAACGCAGGAGGCGGACAACGTCTGCACCCCGTCCAGCTCCACCATGACGGCGTTTCCTGATGTACGAATCACTACCTGATGGTATACGTCGAATCGGAATCCGACCGGAAGAACGCGGCTTCGCTGCTCCAGCCTAATGCCGCGCACCGTCTCGTAGATGCCGATCGTCCGTTTGCCCGCGTCGAACAGCACCTCGATGAGGCTTGTCTCGTCTCCTGCTTGCAGCACGGCACCGTACAAACCTCCCATGTGGCTCCGCTCCCAGCGTACGTTCAGTTCGAAAAGCGCATGGGCATAGGAGGGCTCGACAAATGCCCGGCTAATGCCGAACTGGCTTGCTTGAAGCAGGCTGCCCCCGTCAATCCGCCACTCTCCTCCATTGGTTGTCCAGCCACTCCCGATCTCATCGCCTTGTGCCGTATCCTTACGATCGAACAGATCCCTGAACGCGGGCATCGCGGGCGCAGCCACGGCCTCCCAGCTCGGTCCCGGCACCATCATTCTGTCCCCATGCCACAGCAGCGGATCCATCCGCAGCTGTCTTCGTTCTTTCTCGTCCGCCGCATCATCCCCGCGTACTTCGCGCCCATGATAGACGATCCAGTCGTCTACGTTGTTCGGCGCCTTTGCGACGCTGTTATGGCCAACGCCTTCTACCTTGGCGTTCTGCCTCAGCAGCGGCTCGTAAGTGTCGTCGTCCGGATATTTGCTCCACTCGAGCTCCGTCAGCGAATGATCCGCGGCATGATCTGCCATGCTGTATCCGACATAATAATACGGGCTGGTATAAGCGTTGCCGCTATACATAACGTAATGTTTTGCGCCCCTTTTCAGATGAAAAGCGCCTTCAATCGTATGCCAGTTCCTTCCGTCGCCGAAGCGATTTACGGCAAATACCTCCTCGTCCAGCGTAGGCCTGACGATCAGTTTCGGTTTGCCCTCCGGCGTGAAGGGATCCAGCAGTCTGTCCGCCAGAATAACCGTACCCGCCCGATGAGCATCAATGCCGTAAGTTTCGTTCGTAGAATAGAACAAGACGAAACCCCCGTCCGTATCGCGCACGACATGCGCATCGATAGAGAACGTATCGAACAACGTCTTCCGATATTCGAACGGGCCTTCCGGACTTGCGGATACCGCGACCCGCATGAATTGTTGATGAACGTCGTCTCCCCCGCTTGGCATATTGGAAACATAGAGATAGAATTGTCCATTATCGTACATGACGGCAGGGGCCCAATAACCGCTGCGTCCCTCTTCCTGATAGGCGAATCCTTGGAAGGTCCACATCTTCATATCCTTGGATGTCAGCAAGGTAACACCGGCCTCGGCGGTCGCATAGGCATAATATTTTCCGTTCCACTTGAGCACGTACGGGTCAGGATGATAGGCGGGAGCAGACGACGCTGCGGAATCTCTTAAGCTCTCGTCTTTAACGACGAGCGGCGGATTGGTATACATGTTCATGATGGTATATTTCCTCCATTTATAATAAGTTAGGTTTAAGCTTATTATAGCGGACTGGACAGGGCTTGGAGGTGAACGCTTTTTTGGACGTTATGGACATATTTACAGGTGATGGCATCGCTGGTTGACAACAACCTTTCGGCATGATATCTTTAATTTAAGATAATTAATATTAAGGTTAAATCCCAAACCAAGGAGCGTGTTCTTCATGACAACAACATATAGACCGATTGACAGTGTTCGCAGCGGCGCGCCATTCCATATGGTCGGCGACGGCTTCCGCGTATCCAACTACTTCCCTTCCGGCAATGAGCTCGGCGAGCGGATCAGTCCCTTTATTCTGCTCGATTACAACGCGCCTTACCATTTCCCTCCAAGCGATTCCGCCAGAGGCGTCGGCGCGCATCCCCACAGGGGCTTCGAGACAGTCTCTATTGCATACGAGGGGTATGTAGAGCATCACGATAACCATGGCAATCACGGCATCATCGGTCCCGGGGATGTCCAGTGGATGACGGCGGGCTCCGGCTTGCTGCATAAGGAATACCACGAGCGAGAATTCGCCAAACGCGGAGGCGTGTTCCACTTTATCCAGCTTTGGGTTAACCTTCCGCGCGAACACAAGATGCATCCTCCGAGATATCAGGAGCTGCTGAAAGCGAATATGGGCCGGGTCGCCCTGCCGAACGACGGCGGAGAGGTTCGCATTATTGCAGGCGAATACGAAGGCACGCGCGGTCCCGCGGAGACCTTTTCGCCGATCACGTTGTTCGACATCGCCTTTAAGTCAGGCGGCATCGCCGAATTCGAGCTGCCGGCGGGCTACAATACGGGTGCTATCATCCTGCGCGGCAGCGCCAGAGTCAACGGCGAGCGCGAGGTCGGTGAAGGCGCGTTCGTGTTGTTCGACAATGCCGAAGGACGCATAGCCATCGAAGCTTTGAGCGACGACACGCTAGTGCTCGTGCTGGGCGGAGAGCCTATCGACGAGCCGATGTTCCAATACGGACCGTTTGTTATGAACACGCGCGAAGAAGTCATTCAAGCCTACGCAGACTTCCAGGCAGGCAAAATGGGCAATGCCGATTTCTAATCGCAAGATCCTCCATTACAGAAAGAAGAGCCGTCTAAAGGTGTTCGCATGATATCCAGCCGTCCCGAACAACCCGATTTATACGTGAAAGGACCTCAAATTCCACTGTAAAGCGGAGGTTGAGGTCCTTTTCTCAAAGTGAAACGGCTATGCCGTCCTTTGGCGGCGCGGCTCGTTTCGAGAAAATAATTCTCTATCGAGGTCGTTCGAGGATGAGCGTCCGCGTTTAGAGGAAGATTTGTCGCCAAAAAAGGGCAAAAGTGTCGCTCTTGTCTGTTCGATCACCCTTCTCTCGGAATAAGAGGAAAAACGCCCTCTAATATCCCCCTCTACGTCCTTGCTTGCGCTTTAGAGGGAATTCCTACCTCTAATCCAGGTCGAAAAGCTGGATTCGGGCAGAATCCCCCCGAAGAAAGGGTGTTTTTCCCTCTAAATCGAGTTGATAGCCCGTTTCATCCAGATTAAAGGGAGCTTTTCCATCTACTTTCCGATGCGGTATACGATTGGCCTCACCACGCGCTTGCCGCTACGGTGGAGATACCTCGATCGAAGTCTGTCGGGAAGAACAATCGCGCTATCTTCCTTTCGAGGCTTTGGAGACACCCCTTCATCACTCTGCAGAACTCGCGGCCGGCTCCGGCTCCGGCACATGCAGACGTTTGGATAGAACAAACAATACAACACCTGTTAGTACCGTTACGATTCCGCAGCCGAGGAACCAGCTCTGGATGCCGTACTTGTCCACGATCGGTCCCGCCATTAGCAGGCCGATCGGCGAGGACAACAGCATGATGCTCGTTACCAGCGAGATAACCCTTCCCAGCATCGCCGGATCATAAGCGCGTTGAATCATCGCCATATACGGACCGTTAAAGAATGGGGCAGCCGCTCCCATGAGGAAGGAGAGGATTACGAAAACGACAAAGGCCTCCCGGCTGATTACTCCGCTTGCCACGCAGGTGACGCCCATTACGACCATACTCATAACGATATAGGAGATGTCCTTCCACCTGGAGGCGACAACGGATAACAGCAATCCGCCTATGATCATTCCCGCCGAGAAAACGGCCTCCACAAGACTGGCGCTATATCCGCCGCGTCCGAAGTGGGACAATGTCATAAACGGGAACAACGTGCCAAGAGGCATAAACGCAATCGAGAACACCGCGGTAGCCACCGTAATAATGACCACAGGCTTCACTTTTATAAAGGTTTGCCAACCCAGCTTGAACTCTGCCAGGAACTGCGGTCTCTCCGTCGCCTCGGACTTCGGCTGAGGAATCTTAACCAGCATCAGCATGATGTTGGCGATCAATGCGCCAGCCACGTCCAACAGCAGCACGGCTCCAAGCGAGGTTGCGGAATATACCGCGATTCCAAGCGCGGGGCCGAGCACGGTCGAGGCCGAGAACACCATTTGCTGCCAGCCTGCCACGCGCGTCAGTTGATCCGGCGGCGCGATCAGCGGAATAGCCGCCTGAAACGCAGGCGCGTGGAAGGACGAAGCGATGGATCGCGCCATCAGAACAAGATAGACGAAACCTAGTCCGGGCTCGCCGAAGTAATAATACAAACCTAATGCAAGACTGAACAGCGCAATCGCTCCGTCAGCCGCGATCATCGTAAGTTTCCGGTTCCATCTGTCGAGCCAGACGCCGATAAACGGGCCGAGCAGCGCTTGCGGCAGAAAGCCGACGAGGCTCGCGATCATGAGCACGACGGCGGATTGCGTCGTCTCCGTCAGATGCCAAATAATCGAGAATTGTACCATCGAAGTGGTAAGAATCGAGAAGAGCTGTCCGCTAAAGATAAAGGCGAACTTTTTTTTCCAATCGGTATACATGGAGAGATTCCTCCTTCTTTTCTGGGTTTGGGCATGGCCGTATGAACCATCCCGTTACCTTAACCTCAAGAAATGGATTCCCCAAAAAAGCATATCAGGCACCTCCATACGCTGCCGCTTGACCCGGTATCAGGGCGAGGCTCGCGAATGAAAACATTCTATCAAGCGTGACCTGGAGGATCAAGGTATTAAATGTCTTAATCTAATTCTTACATGAATTTGATCCTTTTATGGCATTCTTTTAACAATCGTTTGTTAAAGTTGGATTTGTAAAACGATTCCCTAACGGGAACAAATCCATAACGACGAAGGAGATCAACGATCATGTCAGCTCAAGCTGAGTCCGCTATTATGTATACGCCCCGGTTATGCGACAACGAAACGATTGCCAACAAGCTCATCTACCGTATTAGGCAGCATCAACTGTCCCCCGCCGAGCTGGACGGTCTTCAGGCACGCTGCAGAAGCGAGCTGCGCCAATTGCAGCAGGAGTTGGACGGCCTGTTGAACGAGCTGCGGTCTGTCTTGAGAGAAGAAAGCGACATCTCAACGCACCAGTATGAACATTACGAACGCAGCGCTTAACCCCATTACGCTCCCATCCCTGGAAGTTTCGAATGCTCCTGCTTGACTCTCGTGTAAAAAAGCGCCGAAGAAGCGCATAACAAGAACAGTACGATATACAGGAACGTGACGCCGCGAAGCTCCACGATCTGCCCTCCGATCAAGTTGCCCGCGATTCCCCCGAGCCCCCAGGTTACCGCCGCGTACAATGTCTGGTAGGTCGCCTTCGTTCTGGCGCCGGCAAGACGATCCACAAGTTCCACCGCCACGCCGGCGAAGAAGGCGAAGGCGATTCCGTCCAACAACTGCGTAGCCAGCGTCATGTACACGTTGCTGGTCAGGAACAGAATGAGGTACTTCAGCGCATACAACGATGCCGCTGCCGCGAGCAGCAGCGACTTCCCGAACTTGTTCCCCAGCTTGGCTGCCCACCAAAACATCGGCACCTCGATGAGCGCGGCCAGCGCTATCGCCGTCCCCAAAAACCGCTTGTCGAAGTCGTGTTCGTCGAAGTAAAGCGGCAGAAACGTCGCGCTCGCCGTGACGGCCAGCATAGTCATAAAGGAAATGAGACAGAAGAACAGGAAGGTTCGGTTCCTCACCACATCCCCCAGTTGCTGGAATACGCTGATACGCGCCGAGTTCGTATGGGTCACCGGCAGCAGAAACACGATCGCCGCAGTCGGAAGCGCAAGCAACGCATACATAAGGAATACATGATCGTACCCGTGTTTCTCGTAATAGAATCCAACCGCAAATGCTCCGATGGCATAGCTGAGCGCCCCCCACAGCCGTACGTTGCCGAACGCGAAGCCCTGCGTTCTGCCAATCTGGACGGCGGCCGCATCACTCATGGACGGAAGCGAAGACTGGAACCAGGCGAAGAGAAGCGATACAGCGATGATAACCCCGAACGCATTCGACGTATAGAACAGCAGCCCTGAAGCCGGCGTTACAAGCACGAGCAGGAGAAGAAGAACTTTGGTACGCTGGAGCCTGTCGTTAAGCAGTCCCATTACAGGCTGCGCAATGACGCCTACGAATGCCCATAGAGAAAGTATATATCCAATCGTGGAAGGGCTGAAGCCGCGATCGTGAAAGTGCAGGCTCGTATAGGGCAGCAGAACGCTGGACATCAGGTACATAAAGAAGTAATAAGCGGATACGATTCTCACTGGGAACGCCTTCTTCACGATGTATTTGAATGTTCCGGTCAATATTATGTAGGAAATATTCAATTCATTGTACTATGATTTTAACGTTAACCCAATAAACAATTCCCGGCTCGAAATCGGTTCCTCCGGCGAATTGTGCATAATCCATAGCATTAGCTCATAACATTGTATGGATTAACCAAGATTCGGAGTGAAAGAATCCCCGGTCCCTCCCAGCCGGGCTCTCTCACGACCGTCCCAAGGAGGCAGTATTCGTATGAAGACGCTCAACCTTATTAGCTTGGTTCTAGTCATTATTGGAGGGCTGAATTGGCTGTCCGTCGGCTTGTTCGAGTACGATGTCGTCAGCGAGCTGTTCGGCGGCCAGGCCGAGATCGGCTCCAAGATCGTGTACATCGTCGTCGGCGTGGCGGCGCTATACGCCATCTCCCTGCTTCCCAAAGCTGCCAAGGATTAAGGGCTCCCTCCGGTCTCCGCTAAGAGGAAGCGCCGTTCCTGCAGTCCATGATTCATAGACAATTGTGAAGGCAATACATCCAAATAAAAGGCGATGCTCAGGACTGTTCCTGACATCGCCTTTATTGTTATTTCCGTTATAACGTTGCGGTCCGGACTTACATCCTTCCAGCAACGCCGTTGAATCTACGCAGGTGTATACGTTTACAATTTGGACTTCATATCCATGAGATATTTGATGACTACGGCAAGTGCGCCCAAGTAATAACCTACAAGGACGATCCAGCCCGTCACATCCATGGCTGCAAGCCCGGCAAGCATGAAGAGCGGAAGCACGTAATACACCATATCCTTCAGGTAGCCCAGCACTAGCTCATGAGAGAGTTTGCCTCCCGACATCGATTTGAACAGCCCGATTACCAGATCGAGCGCCATCGAACCCATTACGACCCACATCGCGACTTCCATCCAATGAGTAAGCGTACCAAACATTTTGCATCACCTCCTCGCTACATCGTATGCCGATGTTCGCAAGGTTGTACCTTAGGCGGTATCACGATTATTAATGCTCCCCACGCATACTTCCGCTTACGTGTAAGTCACTGTAAACAGGTCAATTCCTATGCCTATTATTATTATTGCAAAAGCTATCAATGGATTTACTTTTTTCTCATTCAACCCAATCTTCTCGCAGATGTAGATCGACAACCCCATAAACGCAAAAAAACAAACTGTGATGATGTAATCCAATGATGTTAGGTTCATTAATTGAACTACACCAGATGCAAAACCCATTAGAAAAAGGAACAATGGGATTCTAAGCTTTATCGAGTTTACAAACATATCATCCCTCTATTTCTTCATGAATTATTGCGTTGAACCGCCTATTCGCTCAAGTATACTTTGGTAATAATCGTCAATAACCAGCATGGGCTCCTTTATAGACTGCAAAATGATTTCTAAGTCCACTGACTCATCTTCTGATTCCGCATGTATTGTTTTATAAATGGTAATAACCGCTTCCATCTTCTTTTTTTCTTCACTACTAATTGCATAAGAATGCTGTTCCAGAAACTTATTGGTCATGCCATCTTTGAACACTCCCGCCACCTTGGAGAGGTGGGGGATTCTTGGGTTGTTGCTCCTCATGGAGCAAATCGCATCGATATTTTCTTGCGAAAAATCGTACACCAAGCGATCCCTGCGGTTCCCGC
>NZ_BDQX01000446.1 GCF_003112455.1 Paenibacillus agaridevorans | reverse complement strand
AATCGCCTTCCGGACGGCCTCCACGATAACGCCGCTGTCCTCGTTCTTAAGCACATAATCGACCCCCCCGCCTGTACGAATAGCATCTCGGGCATAGTGGAATTCGTTGTATCCCGTCACAAAGATAAA
>NZ_BDQX01000445.1 GCF_003112455.1 Paenibacillus agaridevorans | reverse complement strand
CCTTAACCGTTCCATCCTCCATCAGGGCCAAGGTATGGGAATTACCCGCTACCAGTTGCTTCACTCCCGTTAGGCCTGTTACTGTTGTTGGCATGTTTCTGCTAGTCATGTCCCCTACTCCCAATTGACCGGATGAGTTGGATCCCCACGCCTTAACCGTTCCATCCCCCATGAGTGCCAAGGAATGGGAATAACCAGTTGCTAATTGCTTCACTCCAGATAAGCTCGTTATCGTTGTTGGCATGTTTATGCTAGTCGTGTTTCCTAATCCCAGTTGACCGGATGAGTTGGATCCCCACGCCTTAACCGT
>NZ_BDQX01000444.1 GCF_003112455.1 Paenibacillus agaridevorans | reverse complement strand
GCAACAAGCTTTTCTCAATATTTGCCGAATTTCGTTGAATTTATCGTTTAATTCCCGCAATGAACCGCTCTGCGCCGCCATAGGATGGCGATAGACATTTCACCTTGCAGGATATCTTTCGGCTTGTTT
>NZ_BDQX01000443.1 GCF_003112455.1 Paenibacillus agaridevorans | reverse complement strand
CGCTAACATAAGTGGCCTGTATCGGAAAGATATTCAAGGCGAACATAAATAGTCCAATCAACATCCCCGCTATCCACTTTTTCACAGTCGAATCAGACTCCTTCTCTGATATAATCATCAGTCTGAGCG
>NZ_BDQX01000442.1 GCF_003112455.1 Paenibacillus agaridevorans | reverse complement strand
GTGGACGCTTATATCGAGCAGTACAGCACATCCTACAAAACATATTTGCAGGAGCATCCCGAGCTGTTGCCTTACCTGACCTTCGATGGTCAAATGTATGCGGTCGCGAACGCTCGGACGACGGATGGCATCGCCAATCATGGTCTGTGGATCCGGCAAGATTGGTTGGATAAGCTGGGCCTCAAGACGCCGACAACGATGGACGAATTGATCGA
>NZ_BDQX01000441.1 GCF_003112455.1 Paenibacillus agaridevorans | reverse complement strand
AACACGATGCGGGATAGTCTGAGGGTTATTTAATCGACAGTCTCTTTTTTCGGGCTACAGCTCCGAAAGTAACTCCACGGCACCCTGTAACCCGATTTTTTCGGGCTACAGCTCCGAAAGTAACTCCACGGCACCCTGTAACCCGATTTTTGAGACTGTCGATTAATTCTAGAACATGCACAAATAAAAATC
>NZ_BDQX01000440.1 GCF_003112455.1 Paenibacillus agaridevorans | reverse complement strand
GCGGCGTTGGCGAGGGCACGAGGGCTAATGTGTATGAAAAACCGAGCACAATGCGATGCTGGCGAGGGCACGAAGGCATATGTGTATGAAAAACCGAACACAATGCGGCGTTGGCGAGGGCACGAGGGCATATGTGTATGAAAAACCGAGTACAATGCATCGCTGGCGGGGGCACGAAGGCTAATGTGTATGAAAAACCGAGTACGATGCGACGCTGGTGGGGGAACAGAGGCATATGTGTATGAAAAACCGAGTACAATGCGTCGTTGGCGAGGGCACGAGGGCTAATGTGTATGAAAAACCGAG
>NZ_BDQX01000439.1 GCF_003112455.1 Paenibacillus agaridevorans | reverse complement strand
CGCTCTACCAAGGGGTAGAAGAGGTGTGGATAGGGGTGGATCATGATGCTGACATAAGCGATGCACCTGCCTATGCAAGCAGTAAACCCGTCATTATATATGGAACTTCGATTACGCAAGGGGGATGCG
>NZ_BDQX01000438.1:14491-14975 GCF_003112455.1 Paenibacillus agaridevorans | reverse complement strand
GTTAATAGCGCCTATGGCAGCACAACCGAACGTGTAAGCTTCTATGCAAAATCCTGCGGTTTCGACCGCCGAGCGGGCCTGCAAGTCGGCCTCGCCGGTCTCGCCCACAATCTCGCCGAGCCCGGCCCCAGCGGCCGCGACCGCTAGTTCCGCAGCGGCTTGCCTTTGGTCAGCATGTGGCTCATCCGCTCCTGCGTCTTGCTCTCGCCGCATAGGCTGAGGAACGCCTCGCACTCCAGATCGAGCAGATACTGCTCGCTCACCCGCGCGCCCTGGCGAACGTCGCCGCCCGAGAGCACATGCGCAAGCTTGCCGGCGATAAGCGCATCGTGCGCGCTAATATGGCCGGAGAGCCGCATCGCCTGCACGCCCATGGCGAGCACTGCCTTGCTCTCCCGGCCGCCGACGGCGACGCGCTCCTCCTCGGGCGCGGTGTAACCCGCGCAGTCGAGCTCCAGCACGAGCCGCTTCGCTTCCGCGATGC
>NZ_BDQX01000438.1:12401-14299 GCF_003112455.1 Paenibacillus agaridevorans | reverse complement strand
GCAAGTCACCCGGCGTCGCCCCGCCTCTGCCAGCCCCCGCTGCCGCCGAAAGCCCCGCTCGCTGCATCGCTGAGATCGCCGCTTCCTTGCAGCCGCCACCAGCCGGGATCAACCCGACACCCGTCTCCACTAAGCCGAAATATGTCTCCGGCGACAGCAGGATGACATCCGCCGGCAAACAGGCTTCGACGCCGCCGCCCAGCGTCATCCGGTGCGGGGCCGCAACGACGGGACGATCCAGCCTCTTGAGCCGGAGCATGCTGTCCTGGAAGAAGCGGATGATGTCCTCCACCTCTTCCCACTCCCCAGCCTGCGCCTCCATAAGCAGCAGCATGAGGTTGGCGCCGACGCAGAAGTTCCGGCCTTCGTTCGCCAGCACGAGCCCGCGCCAGTTGCGCGACACCTCCGCCGCGCTCTGGCGGATCGCGGACAGGACATCTCCGCCGATCGCATTGTTCGGCGAATGGAATTCCAGGCAGACGACGTCGTCGCCGATATCGATCAAGCTTGCACCGGGCGTGCCGAGCACCGTCCGTCCGTCCGCTTTTAGCGCCGCCAGCGAAATGACGTCCTCCTCCTGCCGTTCCTCCCTCAATCCGCCGGAAGGCGATGCGTAGAACCGCTTACGCTCCGACGTCTCGTAGAAGGAGGCATGCCCCTCCCGCAGCCACGCCTCCACCCACTCCGGAACGATCTCGCCTTCCTCCTTCATCCGCTCAACGGATACCTCAAGGCCTATGGCATCCCACAGCTCAAACGGCCCCAGCTCCCAGTTGAACCCCCACTTCATCGCGCGATCGATATCGACGACGGATTCCGCGATGACACCCACTTGCGCCGCCGAATACAACAAAGTCGCCTTGACGGTCGACCAGGCGAACTGCGCGTATCGATCCTTCGGATTAGCGCCAAGCAGCGCTTTCGCCTTCGCCGCCGCCCCCTTTGCGGACTTCGCCGCGTCGATGACCGGCGAGGAGACCCGCACCTGCGGTCCGTACTCCATCGTCCCGAAGCGAAGCGACTCGATGCGGCTGCGTCCGTCCGCGTCCTTGCGCTTGCGATAAAAGCCGGCGCCGCTTTTTTCCCCCAGCCTTCCCGACGCCACCAGCTCCTCCAGCAATTGCGGCCTTGCAAAAACAGCCCGCTCCGCCTCGTCCCCGCTCCGTTCCCTCACGTTGTCGACAACGTGCAGCAGCGTATCGAGGCCGACGAGATCCAGCATGCGGTAAGTTGCGGTCTTCGGCCGGCCCAGCGCCGGACCCGTCAACGCATCTGCTTCCTCTACCGTGAGCCCGAAACGGATCGTGTCCGCCAACGTGACGAGCATCCCGTACGTGCCGATCCGGTTCGCGATGAAGTTCGGCGTATCCCTGGCGACGACGACGCCCTTGCCCAGCCGGCTCACGCAGAGCTCCTCAAGCAGTTCCATTACCTCGGGCGCCGTGTCCTCTGTCGGCACGATTTCGACTAGCTTCATGTACCGCGGAGGATTAAAGAAATGCGTCGCCGCAAAATGCTCCCGAAATTCCTTGCTCCTTCCTTCCGCCATCGCGGCTACGGACAGACCGGACGTGTTCGTGGTGACGAGCGTTCCGGGCCGCCTTGCCGATTCGATCGCCGCGAGCACCTCCCGCTTGACGTCCAGCCGCTCGACGACCGCCTCGACGATCCAGTCCGTGTCGCCAAGCAGCGCGAGATCGTCCGTCAGGTTGCCCGGTCTGATCCGCGAAGTCCAAGACGAATCGTACAGGAGCGCGGGCTGGCTTCGGGCCATGTTCGCGACGGCTCTGGACGCCAAACGGTTGCGGACCGCCGCATCGTCCAGCGTCAACCCTTTACCCGCTTCTTCGTTCGTCAGCTCTCCCGGAACAACATCGAGCAGCAGCACCCGCATTCCC
>NZ_BDQX01000438.1:9275-12294 GCF_003112455.1 Paenibacillus agaridevorans | reverse complement strand
TGCCCCCGGAGCCGATGACGGCGGCGGTCCGGACGGCTGTCGCGCTCCTCCTTCGAGTCGTTGAAATCGACATCGCTTGCTTCACTCTCCTTTTGGATGTTGTGTTACCTGCCAAATACGCTCTCCGCCAGCAGCTCCGCCACGTCCCGCGCTTCGACCTCCTCGTCCGCGGACAGGAAGCGGAGGCCGTCCTCCATCATGGTCAGGCAATACGGACAAGCGGAGCTAATGACGGACGGCTTAACCTCCAGCGCTTGCGCCGTCCGGGCGTAGTTGACCCGGGTGCCGGAATGCTCTTCCATCCACATCAGACCGCCGCCGGCTCCGCAGCACATGCCTTGAGGGCCGGAACGCTCCATTTCGCGCACGTTAATGCCAGGTATGGATCTCAGCACGCTGCGCGGCGCCTCGTACGTGCCGTTATAGCGCCCGAGATAACAGGAGTCGTGGACCGTCACCCGCTCCTCCACGGCGAACCTCGTCTTCAGCCTCCGTTCCGCCACCAGCCTGGCCAGCAGCTCCGTATGATGTTCCACCAGCACGCCCGGCGACAACCCGAAGTCCGGGTATTCATTCTTGAACGTGTTAAACGTATGCGGACACACGGTCACGATATGCCTAATCCCATATTTGCCTAATGTCGCGATATTCTCCCTGCACAGCTCCTGGAATAGCAGTTCGTTGCCAATGCGTCTGGCCGTATCGCCGGAGCTTTTCTCCTCATTCCCCAACGTTGCAAAATCAATGCCCGCATGCTTCAGCAGCCGAATAACGTCAAACAGCACTTTGCGGCTTCTCGTGTCGTAAGCGCCCATAGAGCCCGCCCAGATCAGCAGCGATGGCAGTTTCTCGCCGCGCTGCTTCCGCTCCGCCATCGTGTCAACCCGGATGCCCGTACGGCTGTAGCACTCTTCGATCCATGCGGCGCGCTCCGCACGCGGCAGCCCCCAAGGGTTGCTTTGGCGTTCAATGTTTTGCAACGCCCGCTGGCCGTCTGCCGGAAGCCGCCCTTCCATCAGCACGAGATATCTGCGCATGTCGATGATTTTGTCCACGTGCTCGTTGCCGACCGGGCATTGCTCCTCGCAGTTCCGGCACGTCGTGCAAGCCCACAGCTCATCCTCCGTCATCACGTCGCCGATCAGCTCAAGGTCCTCCGCCTTCGCTCCGGCATGTTTCGCCCATCCAGCCTTCTGCACATCCATCGTAGGCGCGATATTCGTCTTGTAGGCGGCAAGCGGCTCTGCCTCGTCTCCATGACTGCCCCAGTCCGGCATGACGGAGCCCATGGCATGCGCGGCCGGCTCGGCGCCCTGCCATATCAGACTGCCCGGCAGCCATGGCGACTTTGAGGTGATGGATGCCCCTTTCTCCGTGAGATGGTCGCGCAGCTTCACGATGAGATGCATCGGCGACAGCAGCTTGCCGGTGCTCGAAGCCGGGCACACATTCGTGCATCGCCCGCACTCCACGCAAGCGTACAGGTCCAGCAGCTGCTTCTGCGTAAATTGCTCCACCTTGCCGACCCCGAAGCTCTCCGCCTCCTCGTTCTCCAAATCGAGCGGAGCCAGCCTTCCCGGCGGCGTATTGCGGCGGAACCAGATGTTTACGGGCGCGGTGATGAGGTGGAAGTGTTTGGACTGCGGAACGTACACGAGAAAGCTTAGCAGGATAACGAGATGCAGCCACCAGAAGGCTTCGAACCAGGCATGGGCCAGCGGGCTGCCCCGTGATACCAGATGGCCCAGCAGCTCCGAAACAGGACCGCTAATAGGAGCGTACCGGGCTTCGACGACAGGTGCCGCCCCCAATCTCTCGAAGGAGAGAGACAGCAGAATCGACAACATCAATCCCCCGATGAACCAGAGCACGATAGAGGGTTTCCATCCCTTTTTGAGCCGTGCCAGTTGCTCGCCGTACCTCCTATACCCGCCATAGACGACGGCCAGCAACACGAGGAACACGGTAACCTCCTGCAGCCAGGAGAACGGCCCGTAGAACGGAATCGGCAAGGCTTCGCCGCCGTTAAGCCCCTTCCATATGAGGTCGACCGCCCCGAACTGCAGCATGATGAATCCGTAAAAATAAACCAAATGCATGGTTCCGCTTCGCCAATCATTAAGCAGCCGGCGGTGACCGAACATCTCTCTTCCGATCCCCGTTTTCCCGCCGCGGCGGACGCTTCTCCCCCGCCAACGACTCTCCTTGATTCCGGAACCGGGTTCGCTGCCAACGCTATCCTGCAGAGCTCCGTCTTTGGCGGTCTTTCGCGCCAAGCCTCCCGGCCGATGCCGCTCGAACACGGCTGGAGCGCCCAGCTTCATATAGCCGATTCTTCGCCACACGACAGCCGCGAACATCCAGACGGCCGCCGCGACGAGCAGCGCGAACAGCAACCATCTCATCCACGACGCATTAGACCCGCCTACGGCCAGCAAGGCCGCAAGCTTCCTCTTCTCCGTTAATACGCCAATCTGCCCACCGACAGAAAGGAGCATGATCCATTGCCCTGCCACTTGTCAGCCCTCCCTTGTCGACCGATCCCATCTGGCTCCCCTCATCGCGGAGCTCTCTTTTTGGGACAAGCTTTTGAAGCGCTTTCATAAATATCCGCGGTCCTCCATTTATATGAACGGGATGGCGCGAACATGCTTTTTTCGGATGGCTCGCAAGGGGTCTAAAGCCGGCGGCAGCATCATAAGGTAGCACTGATGGACAGTGTGTTCCGACCGGAATAACATCAGTAAATCCAAGCTCGCAAGGGAGGTTGCCATGCAAACAATTGTGGTTCTGCTTAAACAAACCTTCGACACCGAGGAGAAAATAACCGTCACCCCTCAAGGCATCGAAGAACGGGATGCCAAGCTGGTCATTAACCCGTACGACGAATACGCATTGGAAGAAGCGCTTCGGATCAAAGAGCGCTCCGGCGGCAACGTCGTCATTGTGACCTGCGGTCCCGAACGCGCGCAGGAGGCGATCCGTACGGCGCTTGCCGTAGGCGCCGACGAGGCGATCC
>NZ_BDQX01000438.1:8786-9146 GCF_003112455.1 Paenibacillus agaridevorans | reverse complement strand
GTTATCGAGCCGCTGTCTCCCGACCTGCTGCTCGCCGGCTTGTTCGCCGTCGATAGCGGCTCCGGAAGCGTCGCTCTCCAAGTAGCAGAGCGGCTGGGCCTGCCCCATGCTTCCGCGGCCGTAAAGCTCTCGATCGGCAGCGCTGCGGAGCTTGGCGTCGACCCTGTCGGCAGCGCAGCGCTCTATGCGCTTGTGGAGCGCGACGTTGAGGGCGATACGGAGACCGTCGCGATTCCGCTGCCGGCGCTGGTTACGGCGCAACAGGGCTTGAACGAGCCGCGATACCCTTCGCTGCCCGGTATAATGAAGGCCAAACGAAAGCCGCTGAAGGTTGTCGAGCCGGACGAGATCGGGCTAGGC
>NZ_BDQX01000438.1:7716-8699 GCF_003112455.1 Paenibacillus agaridevorans | reverse complement strand
CCGTCCGCCCCCGCCAAATCTCCCTCTCCCCTCCCCCGCCTCGGGCGGCGGGCAAACGGATCGGCGGAGCTGCGGCGCAGCAAGCTTCCGAGCTTTTAAAGCTGCTGCAGGATGAAGCGAAAGTATTGTAAGCGGGTGACGACAAAGCTTGGTGCGCTGTGGGGTATGGTGTGCTGTTGAGCAAGGGGCATTGTTGGCATGGTGCGTTGTTTAGCATGGTGCGCTGTTTAGTAAGGTGGACTGTTGAGCAAGGGGCACTGTTGAGCATGGTGTGTTGCTGAGAATGTGCGCTGTTGGGCATGGTGGGCTGTTGAGTATGGTACGTTGTTGAGCATGGTGCGTTGTTGAGTATGGTGGACTGTTGAGGAGAAGTGCTGTGTTGAACGGGAAAGCGTAGGGACCGTAGCGGAGTAACTTTCTTTCAATGACTTATAGAAAATGACTTATAGAAGTGGGAGCAACAGCTCCCCTGTACTTATAGCTGACTTTTACATTGCCTCGAGAGGAGTCACGAATCATGAGCAGAACGGTATTAATCTACGCGGAGCGCCGTGATGGCGTTTTACGGCGAGTTGCCCTGGAGGCGCTTGGCGCAGCCAGACGCCTTGCTGGCAACGATGGCGCCGTGCATGCCATCGTTGCTTGCTCGGGCGGCGCTGCGGATGATGTCGACGCTTTGCTGGCGCGTGGCGCAGATGTCGTACATGTTGCCGACAATCCCGCCCTCCAAAGTTACACCCCCGAGGTTTACGCTGCCGTCTTGGGAGCGGCAATGACTGCAATCAGTCCAGACGCCTTGCTGCTCGGCCATACTGCGGCTGGACGCGAGCTTGCGCCTCGACTTGCCGCAACCCACGGTGCCGGCCATATTGCCGACGTCACCGAGATCGAACTGTCCGGCGACGGGACCGTCGCCTTCGTCCGCCCGCTCTATGCCGGCAAGGCGTTCGAGCGGCGCAGCTTCGAGCCCGGCCATCCGTGGA
>NZ_BDQX01000438.1:810-7426 GCF_003112455.1 Paenibacillus agaridevorans | reverse complement strand
AGCGCTGGCCGCGGCGCTTGGCGGCGCGGTCGGTGCTTCGCGTGCCGCTTGCGACGCCGGCTACTGCGACTATGCCCTCCAGATCGGGCAGACGGGCAAAGTCGTAACGCCGCAGCTGTACATCGCTTGCGGCATCAGCGGCGCCATCCAGCATCTGGCCGGAATGAGCCAGTCGCGTACGATTGTCGCCATCAACAAGGACCCCGACGCCCCCATCTTCAGCATCGCGGACTACAGCATCGTCGGCGACCTGTTCGAAGTCGTTCCGCTGTTTACCGCGGAGATCCTTCGTACCAGCTCAGCAGGTTAAGACGGTCGTGCCGCACGAACGTTTCTTACAACGTGAAGAGGCTGCGTTGCATGAGCAACGCAGCCTCACTTCGTTCCAGTTAAGGATTCTTTATTCATGAACTCACATGCACTCCGCCTTGCCTCTAACCCGATGTAACAAAAAACAGGCTGTCATCCAACTAGTCGCACTGGACGACCATTTGGATGACAGCCTTCTTATTTGTCCCTAAGCGAAATCCGGCATCCGGATTTCCATGACGCAGTCCGGCGACTCGTACCAGTCGTCCCGCACCGCGTTGGTGACGGGGTAGGAGCGCATGAGGTAGCTCTCCATGGGCTCCAGGTGTTTCCGCAGACGGCTGAATTCCGTCAGCTTCGGATTCAGCCAGTCTTCCATGCCTTCCGCATCCAGCACGACCGGCACGTTAGGCTGCCAGACGGACATGGCCCCGGAAGAGGCAGCGGTCACCATCGTAAACGCCCGCACTTCCTCCCTGCCGTTTACATGGCGCCAGCAATCGAAAATGCCGGGTATGCCAAGAATGGGCTGGTTCGGCACAACCGTGTGCATGACGCGGGGGTCGCGCTCCTGGCCGAACGTTTTTTGGCCGTAGAAGCCGCTGCAAGGAATGATGCAGCGCTGGCGCTTCAGCATGCGCTCCAGAAACGGCTTCTCCGACAGGGTGCTGTAATCCGTGTTCACGGAATCTTTCGCCCAGAACGGGAACAGCCCCCATCTTGCTTCTTGCAGGACCCGCGTGTCATGCCTGTCGTTCATAATAATGGTGACATTCTGCGTCGGGGTTATATTGAACCGACCCTTGTGTCCCTTCATATTTTTGCGCACTTGGAATTGATCCATCAGCTCGCCGATCTCCGCCGTCAATGAAAACCGTTCAATCATCACATTCACTCCTCACTGGATGCTTGCGTTGTTGACACCAGTGTTTGTTAAGTGAATGGAAATTATGCACAACGGAGGAAATAATCGACGCGCTTCATCTTTCACGCCGCCGATGTTTCATGCCATGACCGATTAACACCATAAATGACTACGCTCACCCTGCTAAGTAGTAAAACGTTTGCGAAACTTAAGAGGCGGCATGCCGGTATGCGCGGCGAACAGTCTGGAGAAATGCGGCGTTTGGCGGAAGCCCGTCTCTTCGGCGATACGCGCGATCGTCCAATCCGTCTTGATCAATAGCAGCTTCGCCTGATCCAGCCTGTAGTAGAGCAGATATTGTTGAGGCGTGCAGCCGAATACTTCCGTCATACAGCGCGTGATATAGTTCGTATGCAGCTCCAGCACCTCGCTCAGCATGGTGTTGCTGATGGTGCTCCGGTAATTGAGCTTCAAATAGGCGGCGGCTCTCTCCGCGATCGACACCGCAGCCTTCGCCGCATCGGAACGCCAGCCCTCGTCCATCATCTGCAACAGATGGAGGAACCGCTGTTGCCGGTCCCAAAATGCTCCGTGGGACGAGCTCTTGGCCGCTTCGTGCAGCTGAGAGAAGATCAGCTTGGCTTCGTCGGGATAGCTCAGCTTCATACGCTTCGGCACCCGTATCGCATACGTGTAATAGTCTCCCCGCAGCGTGCCCGGCTGGCTCCCCTGCGTCTCCTCCCAAGCTCCCGCCGCCTGGAAATGCACCCAATCGAACACCGTGGCCTCATTGCAGGGCTTGAAGGAGTAATGCCAGCTGTCCGGCCTCAGGATAAGCACGTCTCCCGGCGTCAGCGTCCATCTATTGTTCTCTTCCGCGACATGGAGCGTCCCCTCGTTTACGAACAACATGTCGAACACGCCGAGGTTCGTCCGGTTGGGATGCTCGTCTCCCGGCAAGTAAGTCGTACGGTTGGATTCGATAAAGAAAGGCAACGGCGGCGATCGGAACGTCACTAATAAATCGTCTGACAAAAAATCTCCCCCAGCATGGCAATCTCGTTGTTGTAGAAATTCTCCACCTTATTGTAATCGGCACCGAGCTAATCAACAACGACTTTTTCCGCGAAATGGTTCCTTCCCATCGGTCTCCGGGATGATTTTGCGTAAAAATTCGTCTTATCGCTTGACTCTCCCCTATACGTCACAGTTTACTATTAGAAGCACAAGCCTGACGCAACACATGGAAGGAGCGGTCGTTCCCTTGTACAAAATAGGCAAGCTCGCGGCAGATGCCGGCATTACGATCCGCACGCTGCGCTACTATGATCGAATGAACCTGCTCAAGCCGTCACTCGTCTCGGAATCCGGCTATCGCTATTACACCATGGACGACGTTCTGCGCTTGCAGCATATCACGACCCTCAAGCATCTTGGCTTCACGCTTGCAGAGATTAAGGCAGTCTTCGAAGACGCAGAGCAAACAACGAGCAGAGTCGATGCCTGGAGACAAGCCATTCGCCTCCAAATCGAAGCCGTGCGCAACGAAGTCGATAGGCTTAAACTGCTGGACCGCATGCTGCATACGACGCTCTACACGCTGGAAATACGCGGAGATGTCAACGCAACCGAAGTATTAGGCTTCATTCAGCAGATGGCGCATCACCAGAAGATCGACAAGGATAACAAAATTCGTGCAAACCTTCGAAAGTCACGGTTCCAACCGGAAGAGATCGAAATTTTGGAAGATCTTCCGCGACTGGATACGGACGACCCCCGTAATATGGCATGGGTCACCTTGCTTCGCGAAGTTCGCGAGCAGAGTCACGCTCCCCCGAATCCAGAGGTCGAGCATCGTCTCGCGGCACGGCTGGTCGATATCGGAGAAGACTGGTTCCGCGGCAGCGACGAGACGCTGGACAAGTATTGGGAGTGGATACGCCCCGATCCGGGCAACGAAGCGAAGGTATTGGGGCTCGACTCCGAGACGATGGCGTTTATCGATCGGATCGTGGACAACTATTTGGCGAAAGTCCAACAATAAGATATAAAGGAAGGGAATCATCGTGAGCGAAACAATTGAACGGAAAGCGCCGCCTAAAGCGGAGAAGCCTCTGTCCAAAAATCGTGCTTGGCTGTACGTCATAGCCGGCGGAGGGCTTGAAATCATATGGGCCATGGGCTTTAAATACGAGGCCGTGCCCTCACTCGTCGTGCTGATCTCCCTGCTGCTCAGCTTCGACCTCATCATACGCGCCACCAAGGCGCTCCCTATCGGAACGGTCTACGCGGTATTCGCGGGCATAGGCACGGTCGGAACCGTCGTAGTCGAAGCCGTCATGGAAGGCACCATCAGCGCCGCCAAGGTGGGCATTATTCTGCTATTGCTGCTCTTCATTATCGGATTGAAGCTTAGCGCTGGAGGGAGCGAACAGAAATGAACGAAGCATGGTGGTTGTTAATCGGAGCAGGCATGATGGAGATTGTCGGGGTCATCGGAATCAAGCGCGTCGCGGAGAACAATAACTGGACCAATAATCTGATCCTGATCGGAGGATTCATAATCAGCTTTCAATTGCTGCTCGGCGCACTGGAGACGATTCCGTTATCTACTGCGTACGCCGTATGGACGGGAATCGGCACGGTAGGGGCAGCCGTAGTGGGCATGACCTTCTTTAAGGAATCCAATAGCCTGCTGCGCATCGTCTGCATTGCAGGCGTCATTGGCTGCGTCATCGGACTGAAATTAATTGGTTGAACACTTGCACGCTCACATAGCCGGAAGCGCATGTCGGCTGCCGGACGTCGCCTCGGAGCTCTCCAGCATGGACTTTACCAGCCGCATATAATCCAGCGACTTCTGCCATTGCTGCCATTCCGGCTTCCAAGTGAAACGCCGGCCGCTTAGAGGAACCAACGCTTCTACGCGAGAAGGCAGCCGGCCGAACGCGCACATGCCGAATACGACGGTCATGTGAAAGTACAGCTCCAACGACTCCGGGTTTTCGTCGGCGACCAGCTTCTGGACGATATAGCCGCCTTCCCCGTCGGCCTGATCTTGCACAGTGATCAGGTGGAATTGCTGCGTCAGCTCCATGTCCAGCTCCTCCACATATACCGTGAACGACTCGAAGCGCGCCATTACCTCTCCATCACACGAGTCCTGGACCATAAACCTCTGCAAATGCCGAATGATATCGCAACGCGTCTGAAGATAATGCTCGCCGGAGTGGAACTGTTGATGCCGGTTGGAGAAGCTGCGCAGGCACGCTTCTTCCACCAAGGCTTCCGTCCGTTCTTGCCGAGGCACCACGCAAACATCATGGACCGCGAGGCATGCAGACAGAAGTACGAGTCTAGACCAGCCCTCCTTGCGTCTCCCCATCTCGCCTTGACTGCGTGGGGATTCCCCTCCTCCTCGAAGCATTTGCTCGATCTTAACATCTTCGATTCGAACGAGCGGCGGCATCAGCTTTTGCACAATGCACCTGCCACTATTGCCCCCATACGCTTGCCTTCTTCCTTCTCTTCGCCCGAAGCATTGTATTCGAACTTCAGGCTGGGACATACGATCGACGCGCCAAGCTCCTGCAGCTTTGCCTCGATCAGATCTACCGCCCCGCAATATACGGGATAGCTCGTATCGCCGGAACCGAACGCTGCCGCTTGCTTGCCGGACAGGTCCAATCCATCCATATCCTCGTAAAAATCGAGGAATTCATCCGGCAGCTCGCCATCTCCCCATGTATATGCTCCTATAACGATAGCATCGTATTCCAGCAGCTCCGCCGGTTTGGCGTCATAGGCTTCCTTGCATACGACCTCGAAGCCCGATTCCTTGGCGCCTTGGGCAATCGCCTCCGCCATTTCTTCGGTATTGCCCGTCAAGCTTGTGTACAGCACGATGACCTTCGGCATCTGCAGGCTCCTCTCCCGAATCCAGCCGCACGTAATACGGCATGTTCTCTACTATATCTCGATGGACTGAACGCCCTGGAACAGCGTCGCCATATATAACTTTTCTCCTAGCACGTCGACATCCGTCACGGGAAAGCCCAGCTTGACGGACATCAGGACGAGCCGATCTGCCACGTAAGCCAGCGAAAACAAGCCCTGATCCGTGCAGACATACACGTTCTTGCCCTTGGTGGTCACGGAGAAGATAAACTTCCCCCCGAATGTGATCCGGTCGAATCTGCCTTGCTTATCGCCGACAAGCAGCTCGCCCTCGTCGCTCGCGCCAATCAGATGCCCGCGGAATACCGCAAGACTGCTGACTCTCCGCTCCATCTCGAACTCCGCCCACTCATCCATAAACCGGTCGTACAGCGAGATCCCGGTCTCATGGCCGACAATGACGTACTGAGGCAGGTTGATAAAATCATAAATTCGTTTCCCCTCGCATGCCAGCAAGCCCCACTTGCTCCCCGTGCGCATCCAAAGTCCGTTATCCGTAGCCGCATAACGCGCGCCGCCGATGTTGCGGTATTGATAACAGGGCTGCGAGAGCCCGTCGTTCTCCCATTGCTCCCCCGTCCATTCGTAAAGCCCTTTGCTCGTGCAGGCGTGGAGATGCTCATGTTGAAGCTGAAGCCGATGAACACTAGCCGAATCCGGCAGTCCTTGGCCAAGCTTATCCCAATTGGAATTTCCGTCTATTTCATATACGCCGTAACCGACCGAACCCGCATACACGCCGTACGGGGTCGCTTTCACCGACGAGAACGGGAACAGCAGCCAGTTCCACGGTTTATGGGTATCCGTTCGCATGGATTGATTTCCCCTTATATTATATTGATAATGATTATCACTTTCATAAACATGATAGCTACTCTCCGTTTTTTTGTCAATGCCTGGCGTTTGAAATGCGATGACGGCGTACTTGCCCGAGATCGCCCATTTTTCGTAAAAATAGTCGAGCGCCTACCGATTCGGGCTATTGCACCCAATCACGAATGCCTATCCCGTCGTAAGATGGATAAACAACTAGGAGGTGCTTAAACTGAAACAACCATTCAAAAATAGAAACCGCTCCGCGAAGAAGCAGCTCGTCTTCGTTAGCAAATACAGCGGCGGCGGATCTTCCGCAAAACATAAACACACAGGCAAGAGAAACGGTAAGAAGAGAAAACGAATCGTCGTTCAAGCAACCGGCAGCGAAAATCGAAACCGGCAACCCGACGACTGGATAGGCCCAATAGGACCGACCGGGGCAAATGGAGAAAATGGTCCTCAGGGGGAACGCGGGGAACGCGGGGAGCGCGGCAAAAAAGGCGATGACGGCGAGCGCGGCAAACGCGGACATACAGGAGCAACGGGCCCAGCGGGGCCTCAGGGAATTCAAGGGATTCAAGGAATTCCGGGAATTCCGGGAATTCCGGGAATTCCGGGGCTTCCAGGACTTCCAGGACAGGTGGGTCCAATGGGTCCAATGGGTCCAAT
>NZ_BDQX01000438.1:0-736 GCF_003112455.1 Paenibacillus agaridevorans | reverse complement strand
CAATGGGCCCTGTAGGCCCGGCTGGGGCAGCCGGGGGGCCTCCCGGCGCGACTGGAGCAACTGGTGCAACTGGTGCCACAGGAGCCACAGGCTCACAAGGACCCATTGGAGCTCAAGGGCCTCAAGGTGCACAAGGCTCAGTCGGCCCTCAAGGTCCTCAAGGTTTCCGAGGCGATCAAGGTGTTCAAGGACCTCAAGGCGCCGTTGGCCCTCAGGGACCCCAAGGTCCTCAAGGTCCTCAAGGACCGCAAGGCAATGCCGGGCCGGTCGGTCCACAAGGTCCGATAGGCGTCGGTCTTGTAGGCCCGACAGGCGCTACCGGAGCGACAGGGGCCGTTGGCGGGCAAGGGGTGCCAGGGGTTCAAGGACCACAAGGGAATGCCGGGGCTACGGGCGCAACCGGAGCAACCGGTGAGATTGGACTCCAGGGACCTGTCGGACCTCAAGGGCCACAAGGCAATGCTGGACCTCAGGGGACGCAAGGAGTGGCTGGACCTCAAGGACCACAGGGACCACAAGGACCGATCGGAGCGACAGGTGCAACCGGTCCGGCCGGGCCTACCGGCGCTAATGGTCTCCCTGGCTCTAACGGTGCCACGGGGGCAGCCGGAGCTACAGGTGCGACCGGGCCGACGGGCGCCGACGGGGCTGCAGGTGCGACGGGAGCGACTGGCGCTGACGGGGCTACGGGCGCTGACGGGGCTACGGGCGCAACCGGAACGGCAGGCGCTGGGGG
>NZ_BDQX01000437.1 GCF_003112455.1 Paenibacillus agaridevorans | reverse complement strand
CCCTCCTCGTATAGTATTTCTTGAACATTGTTTTGAGCCATTTTCCAGCTCCCGAGGGAGCTGGTGGCGAACCTCTCAATTTCCAGTAAATTTGCACGTTGAAATCTGAATGAGGGACTGGACTTTCCG
>NZ_BDQX01000436.1 GCF_003112455.1 Paenibacillus agaridevorans | reverse complement strand
CCCGTCCGGATGTTTCTTAGCGAAATTGTCCGTAGCCGTTTTGGCGAGAACCTTCGTCGGCCCTATCCCTACCCTACTCCATACTCCCGTCGACAACTGGATGCGCTGCTGGATCTGGCGTGCTATTTCTTCAGCAGATCCGAATAAGCCGACCGAACCCGTCACGTCCAGAAACTGCTCGTCAATTGAATAAGGCTCAACCAATGGCGTAAATGATTCAAATATTTCAGTGATTAACAGGGAAACGGTGATGTACCGCTGCATGCGTGGCTTGATGATGATGAGATCCTTACATAGAGCCAGAGCCTCGAACACCCTGCTCGCCGTTGTTACGCCCTGAGCTTTAGCAATTGGGCATGCTGCTAATATAAT
>NZ_BDQX01000435.1 GCF_003112455.1 Paenibacillus agaridevorans | reverse complement strand
TCGATCATCGTGTCAGTCAAGGATTTACAGTCTATCAATCCCAGCCGTTATATATGACCGGCAACTACCTCGATGTCTCCAATGGGATAGGATCCGGGCATCTGGGACGACTTCAGGATCTGGACCGGAAGTTTCAATATGTCGCGGATGCCGGACTTGTTCATGCGAATGCTGCCTTTACCTTCAGATCCATCCTGAATGTAACCGATCCTGTATTGCTTGAGAAACTGGGCAAATACTGGCAAGCGAGATTTGGAGCCTATCCAGTCCTGTGGACGACTGCGCAGGAAGTAGATCCTGGCCATGAGTTCAATGATTATTGGCATCGGATTGCAAAGGCAATATATGATAATGACGCTTATCGTCAACCTTTAACTGCACACATGGAAGGCGGAGATGCAAGTATTTCAGGGTGGGCAGAAAAGGACTATCATTCCTGGTTTGGCGTACAGCCGTCCAATCTGCAAAAAGACGGTTATCAAACCTTCTGGGAGTATAACGCAACAAAACCTTATGTTGCTTATGAAACAGGCTATGAATTTAATCGGGTCACAACAGATGAGGCGCGTTCCACTCCATATAGGGCCTTCTCCAACGGCGCCTTCGGTTTTGGATATGGCGTGCAGGGCGTCTGGGCCATCAATGATTCGACAGATAGTTGGTTTCCCTATGGTCCCTACTATCGTTGGTTTGATGGATTAAATGCCGCGGGCGGCTCACAGATGACGCATTTCAAGAACTTCTATGAAAGCTTGCAGTGGTGGAAGCTAA
>NZ_BDQX01000434.1 GCF_003112455.1 Paenibacillus agaridevorans | reverse complement strand
CCCCTTCTCACCCAATAAGTGGATGTTGAATTTATAAGGCGTTTTACATTCCAAGGACGACGAGCCCTTGCCGAGCCCGCCATTTTTCAGTTTAAATATCGCTATCGCGTTCGGATCAAACTCATATTC
>NZ_BDQX01000433.1 GCF_003112455.1 Paenibacillus agaridevorans | reverse complement strand
TATGGCACCAAAAAGTAGGTGAACGAGCAGCTGTAGGCGTTAAAAACGCCGATGGACCGGAAAGTAACTCTGATTAGCAGCCGTAGGCGTTAATAACGCATATGGCACCAAAAAGTAGGTGAACGAGCAGCTGTAGGCGTTAAAAACGCCGATGGACCGGAAAG
>NZ_BDQX01000432.1 GCF_003112455.1 Paenibacillus agaridevorans | reverse complement strand
TACCTGTAGTATGATAGGTTTGATTCCATTTCTCTAGGAAATGGTTAAACACGAAGCGGCTGCAACCCAATGTTTTGCGCATGAGCACGCTCTGCTCTTGCGTCGGATAGATACGAAATTTGAATGCCTTATGATGAAGCATCGCTTGTTTCACCACCT
>NZ_BDQX01000431.1 GCF_003112455.1 Paenibacillus agaridevorans | reverse complement strand
CTTTCCGGTCCATCGGCGTTTTTAACGCCTACAGCTGCTCGTTCGCCTACTTTTTGGAGCCATATGCGTTATTAACGCCTATGAACGTTAATCAGAGTTACTTTTCCGGTCCATCGGCGTTTTTAACGCCTACAGCTGCTCGTTCGCCTACTTTTTG
>NZ_BDQX01000430.1:268027-302337 GCF_003112455.1 Paenibacillus agaridevorans | reverse complement strand
GGACGGCAGCGCAGTTAAGTAAAGGCTGATCGTAACGGACACCACAGTCGCTATTTCGCAAAAACGGGGCCTGTTCAAATTGTAACGGACACAGACGACCTTACTTCCGTCAAAACCGCATAGAATGGGTGGAAATTCACCAAATAACGTCATCTGAGTCCTTTAGATTTTTAATATCGCGAAAATGCTGCAAATAGAGGCTCTGAGGTCGGTTAGCGAAAGCAGAACGTTTCAGCTCAGTTACTCACAATGAATCGACGGCCTCTTTATGTCCGTTAGACAGTGAGTGACTGAGTGACTGGACGTTTAAGGTTTGTGACTCATCTAGCCCCCGCCCCCGCCCCCGCTTGGAGGCCCATTCTTTACGACAGGCTTCTTGATGGCCGCTTCGGCTTGTTTGAAGTAATAGGCGGCGCCGCTCTTGAAGCCGAGGGCAAATCCAACGACATCTCCGCCGAGTCCGCCTTTCTTGCCTATCTTGACCTCCTCGAAGCGTTTGGCCAAATAATCGAATTCCTTGTCTATGAGCTTCAGCTTAATCGGGCTGATACTGTATTCCAGCTTCGGCAAGTCCTTGTTGTCCATCATGCCGCTTAGCACTTCGCCCAGTCCGTATGTGTAGGCTTTGGCCGCTTTAATGATGTCTTCGTAGTCATCCAGCATCAGCGCAAATGAACTGACGCTCCAGACGGAGGTGCTGACGCCGATAAAAGAGCCTGCCATAAAGGCGAGGTAGTCGTCGCCCGTCGGCGATACGGGTTCCATCGAGATCAGAAATTCCGCAAAGCTTCCGTGTTCGCCCGTATCCGTGACGGATATCGTCTCGTAAGTCGCGGGATCGATCTCCAGCCAGGCCCAGCGTCGTTCCCCGTTCATAACCGTCGGCGCATTCGGAATCAGCATGGCCGCGGTGGAGGTTCGGGCCCGCTCGATCAGCGTTTCGGGATAACCTTGCTCTTCCATCCGTTTCAGATCTTCTTTTCTCGTGCTGACAAGGCTGAGAAGCAGTGCCGTATCTTCAGGGCTTTCCATCCATATATCCATAAAGTCGGTACCATTGCCAGGCAGGACGGCGCCTTCGAGCCGCGACGCGAACAGGCCGCTCATGAGATGGAAAGCGCGCGAGGCTTCCTCCGTTCCCCGATGAATCAGATTGGCGGATTGCTGCAGATCTACGCTTGTTCTTAAGGCAGACCCCGGCCCATCGTTTCTGACGGTAACGAAGATGACCCGCTCCTTGCCCACCCGTCCCGCGGTTACGTCCAGCATCTCCGCGAGTTCGGATTCGTACGCAGTTTGGTTCGCGACAAACCGATAAAGGATGTTGCGGGTATACCAGGAAAGGGCAGAATGATCATCAGGCTTCTTGACTGCGCTATAAGCACGGTCGGCGGCTTTTTGCAGCGTAACGGCCGCTTCGGCGGACAGATCCGGAAGATTTACGGCAACCGTATGGAACACATCGGTAATTTCTTCGCCATCACGCAGCTTTGTTTCATGTATCAGCTTCTTCTGCGGCAGCTGAACTTCAATCCGCACGCCGACGATTTTATTTTCCTCTGCGTCTATCATGCGATTACCGACGATTTGCATCGTCCCGTTCTCAAGCACGGCCGTATAATTGCCGGAGGCTCCTCCTGCGCGGATATCCAACGCTTCCTGCCCCAATGCATCCAGATCAAGCGAATTCTGCAGGACTCGAATATCCTGGATGTCGGGCCCCCCGTCGTCGTCGCCGCCTCCCAGCGCGCCCCCGATATCTCCGGCTATTGCGCCTAATCCCGAGTCGGCTTTCGCCTCCACCTGGAAGTAGACGCTGATCGTTGCTTGTGCGGACGTCATCCCCCTTTGCTCCTGGCCGCCAGGGAAAAAGGCCAAACCGCCGAGCTCCGACAGCTTCTTCATGAACGGGACGACGAATATTTGGACATCTCCTTGCTCGTCCTGATACGTCCATGCGGGCAAATATTTCAAAGCTACCTTATCCACGGAGCCCAGCTCCCGAAGCGCCTCCCTGCCGCGCTCCGTTAGCTGGACCATGCCAAGCGAGGGGCTGTAGCCAAGCTGCGAAAGCAAGCCGCCCGCCAAGCCGGCCAGATCGCCTTCCGTCCCCCAGCCCTGGGCGATGACGGCTTCCGGAGAGTGGCGGTAGACGCCATGGGGATCGGTTGAGGGCAGCCATCGCAAACTGCTCAGAAGCTGCTCGAGATCGGCCCATTGCTTTACGGATTCGATTGCCATCAAGCCGTGCACGGCAGGCATAGGAGCCGGGACGGCTTCTCTGCGCCCTTCTTTTTCATTAAAGTCGACGGTTCGCGCCTTGCCTTCCCCTTGCCCTGCCGCCTCCCGTGCCCGATGACGGCTGAGAACCTCGGCAAGCGCCGAGGATAGCTGCGAATCGAACGTATCTTCGAGCTCCGGCTCGATCCGAACGACGAGCAGGCCTTCCTCCTTATAGACATCGTCGCCGACTTCCATGTTCAAGCCGGGGAACAGATCGGATTGCAGGCTCCACTTCAAATCCTTCCCGTTATGAGGGAGGGAGAACAGGAGCAGTCCGCGCCGCTCAGCCCCGTCGAATACGGACCAATCGGCATCCATGCCCAGCAGCAGGCCGTCGGTGAGCGGATCCGGAGCGAGCTCCGGCGCATCGCTATCCCGCGGGGGTTGAACGGGGACAAGCTTAAACGTCTCGCGGAAGCCGGTTGATCCGAAGCCGTCGCTTTCATCGGTCAGCGTCACGTCGGCTACGACATAGTTGCCGTTGCCGGACTCCAGCCCTTGCACCCGGGACAGTGCATTGACGGTCAGCGATACGCCTTTGCCCCCGGCATCGATTTTCCTCTCCGCATGCGGGATCTCCGTTGTTCCCGAGCTAATCGGAAGCACTGTTGCGCCGCCGAAGAGGTCGACATACAAGTCCGATGGCATCGTGTCCAGCGCATTGGGCGTCTGGAAGGCAAGCACGGCTTTGTTCGCGGAGCCGGGAGCGAAGGTCGCAGGCCGCAGCAAGCCATGGGGCAAAAGAGCCGTCGCCGTATGGACCGGCAGGAGGAAGGGGCCGGCGGCGGTGGCGACACGCCAATAAAAGCGTTGCCGCGGATCCAGCTTCAGATCGGCATTGACAAGCGATTTCAGCTCGGTCTCGACGAGCTTAAACGTGCTGGTGTCTCGCGATATGGCCACATTGCCGATCCGGCTCGATTCGCCTACGGATTGTAAGGACAGTTGAAACGTATCCGACAGCTTGCCGATTGCGCTCTTGGGCATGCTGTTCCAGGCATCGGGGTCTTCCTTCGGAAGCTCGCCGATCAAGGCAAGCGAAATATGTCCATAGCCGGTGTCGTAATAATGGAGGGAGGCTCGTTCCATTTCCTCGTCCGGTACGAGGAATACGAGCAATCCCTTAACGGCTTCGCCGGCTTTGACGATTATGCTGCCGTCTCCCGGCGGGGACAGCGGCTGCTCCGTCAGCCAGGTGGCCGTCGAAGCCGGATAGGAACCCGAGTCGTTGATTCGCATAAAGAAATGCGAAGCGAAATCCGGTATTTGATAGGCAGCTCCGCCTTCATGCACGCCCGTCAGCTCCATCTCAATCGCCGCGAAGGTACGGCCCTGAGGAGCGGAGACGCCCTTGAGCCTGTTAAGCAAATAGAGCTCGCTGGCTTTCCATTCCACGGACTTGTTTTTGCCTTTAGCGTTAAGCGAGATCCGCTTGCGGATCTGAACGTCCTCGCCTGGCAGATCGCGTCCATAGACAATCGAAGCAGCCGCTTGCCCATATTGCGCGACGGGGAGGCCCGTCTCGAGACCGACTGTTTGGAATTCCACCTTGTTGCCGGCGTCCCGCAGCATGGGAAAATCCACCAGCAAGTCGTCCGTATATAGCCGTGAGGAGCTGTCAGTGTTCTCGCTTTTAACCGCGAGGGTGAGCGGAATTTGTCCCGTCGTCCGCTTCTGCACTTGCGCAAGCGCCTCTTGGATGGCTTTCGTCAATACTGCCGGGTCCTCGGAAATGACGTATTGGCCTCCAGATTTCTCAGCGGCCCATTTAAAGGCTTCTTCGCTATCCTCTGTGCCCAGCCCTACCCACAGCACCCCAATACCTTCCTCTTTGATCGCCGCAAGCGTTGTTTCAAAGAAGCTTTTTTGCTCCTCATCGACATCCAGTGCAGCGTCCGTAACGTAGACGATGACACGTTTCTCCGAAGGAATGCTTTTAAGCGACTGATAGGTAGCGAAGACGGAATTCAGGATGTCCGTACCGCCAACAGCCTTTAGATTGCCAAGCGCCTGCAGCAGCTCGGCCTTGCGGGAGGTGAAGCCTTGATCGAACCGCAGCTCGGTCGAGAAGCTGAGCAGCTGCATCAGGCTGCGTTCGGGCAGCTCCGCAATAAAGTCGTGGAACAGGTGCTTTACTTTATCGATGCGGTATGCGCCGTTCCCCGAAGCGGGATCGGCATCCATGGAGCCGCTGACGTCAAGGGTCATCGCGATAACGGGTACGTCGGAGGCGGCTTGCTCCTTGGGCCGTTCGTAGACGACTTCGAAGCGGTTGCCGAGCCGCTCGTTAATCGCGGCGAATACGTGATCCAGCGCGGCTGCGTCCTGCGCGGAGTAATACGTGCCTCCAGACATGGCCGCGAGCTCCAGCAGCGTAGCATTGTCATGGTCCGGACCGAAGCCGATTGCATAGACCGGCACTCCCGCATCGCGCGCGGCCTGCTCAACCTCGCTTCTGCTCGAGGTGCTGCCGGTTCCAGCCTTCTCGGCATTGCTATCCACGCCGTCCGTAAACAAGACCAGGGACGGTCTCGTCTTATCCTTTAACTGGCCTAACGCTTCAATGACGGAATCATACAGCCTGGTATTTCCATGCGCCTTGACCGAAGACAGTCCCGCCAGCGCTTCCTTCTTGCTTGTGCCTTCGATTACCCGAACCTGCGTGTCAAAATCAATCACTTGAACATGCGCATCCTCCGGCAGTCCTTCGATAAAGGAGCGGGCGGATGCCAGCACATGGCTCATCGACTTCGCCATGGAACCGGAGGAATCCAGTGCCAGAACGACGCTCGGAGGCGTCTTCATCCGGCTGAGCTCCAGCAGCTTGCCTGGCCGGCCGCCCTCCATTATTTCGATGTCGGAAGGCTTCGGGTCAAATCCTGGTTTCTCGGAGTCGAGCAGCATAAACGTAATGCGGGCTTGCTCGCCTTGTTCCACGGCGTCTTCAATCTGCAGTCCGCTTTCCGCGCCATCGGATTTGCCGATTCCGTCGTTCCGGTAAGCGTTGCGAATGAGCGGCTTCATATCCAGCACCGTCATCTCGCCCGCGCTGACAGGCACAAGCCTTGTATGTACGGGTGGTCCGGTCTCTTGCTCGAGGGTGACGTTCCAGTAGCCGGGAGGTAGCCAGAAGAGCGTATCGCCTTCCGGCGTACGGTCGCCATGGAGATGAAGCTCCGGATGGCTCATGACGACCCCCGGAGGAGCTTCTACCTTAAGATGACCGGTCATTCCCCCTGTTATCTTAAGCGATCCCAGTCGTTCGCCGTCCCGGAACGGAGTGATGTCCTCGGTTTCGTCTACCGAGAGAACAAGCTCGCGCGGATCCGAATCCGGGCTCCAGGTTGCCTTCCAGAACAAAGGCGCGGATGGATCCTGCGGAATATCGTTAAGCGTATAATGCGTGCTTTTGAAGGCGTTGAGCTCTTGGTTGTAAGAGAGATCCCGCCGATTTTTCCCTTGCGAGTAGAAACCTCTGGCATGGAGGCGGACTCCGCCATCGTTAAGGTCGGCCCTTAAGCTTTGATACTTGTGGTTCTCGTTATTCGTCATGAAATAGATTTCGCCGCCGGGATAATCCGATGTCTTGAATCCGGCGGGCAAACCGTGTCGCAGGCGAAGCTCCTTGAACACCTTTAATTGGTAGCCGTCGCCGCCTTTGGAGGCAATGCCCCACCATGTGATCCCTTCGGCATCATCCGCCGTAACCACGAGAGTGTCTTCCGCGGATCCCGTGTAGGCGCGACCGCCAAGGTCGTTAATATACAGCCGCAAGTCCTCCCAAGGATCGCCGCTATCGTCCTTCCATTGCACATTCAGCTGCCAGAGCTCTCCCGCCGTCATGCGGAAGGTCTCCATCTGCCGCTCATTGATATACTTCAACTCCTGAAATTGATTGGGAGTATGCTCGGTAGATTGATAGTTGGACGGAGAGCCGAACGGGTTTAAATAAGGAATCGCGATGCTCCAGTCGCCGACGGGATACCGGGTTCGTTTGGGCGCGGCTGGCTCCGCTTTATCTCGTCCGGTCGGCACGTGAGAGCTCTGCGAGATTATAGGGCTTTCCTTGGAGCCCGGCTGATTTTTTATAAATAGGGCTGCGGCGCCAACCGTCACGAGGGAGGCGATCAACAGGAGCAGGATGGTCTTGTTTCTTTTGCTTTCGATCCAGCTTTTCATGATTCAAAGGTATGTCCGCAGGAGGGGCAGAAGCGGGCGTCCAGCGGTGCGGGCTTACCGCATACGCAGTCCTTTTCATTTGCCAGCGTCTTGATTTCTTTGTTATTTTCCTCGATTTCGGCCTCCAGCCGCGCGATGTTTTCAACCATGCCGGCAGGATCCGCGCCCGAGTCATCCGCAAGTCTGCCGACCGCTTGCAAATAGTACATGCGTCCGATGTTCTGGTAGTTCTGCTCGATCTCCTTCTGCTTATTGTTGTTCTGCAATTTAAGTTTATTGATTTCCACAACGATTTTTGCCTTGCTGCCTGCTTCGGTAAATCCGGATTTCACTTTGTCCATAAAGCTCATATCCATTCCTCCATTCAAGTTCTTGTTACTCATTGTAAAAGAATGGCGATGCTGCCCCTAGTTACATGTTGTCATCGTTTTTGTCAGTTGTCCGGGCTTTAAGGTTGACGACTGGGGCAGAAGACCCGCATCATGGCGAAGACATGACAATGGTTGTGACAACGTGTAACTGGTCTGACGGGATGAGGCGGTATACGATGAAGTCGATCAGGCGAAAAGGAGTTGGTAAAGTGGAGAGAAAAACGACGAAGGTGATGATCTGGCTGTCCTGCTTGCTCGTGCTCTTGGCCGGCATGGCGACGTCCGCAACGGCCAAAGCCGGCGAAATAAAGATTTATGTCGAAGGCAAGCTTCTGCAGTTCGAAGGCCAGCAGCCGCTGATCCGGAACGGAACGACGCTGGTGCCTTTCCGCAAGACTTTCGAGACGCTTGGCTACAAAGTGGAGTGGAACGCAGAAGAGAAGACGGCATCGGGGAGCAAATCCGGGATAAAAATTGAGCTGACGATGGGAAGCCCATCGGCAAAGGTGAACGGTCAAGGCGTCAAGCTCGCCGTACCGGCGCAAATTATTAACGGAAGCACGATGATTCCGTTACGGTTCGTATCGGAGAGCAGCGGCTATTTCGTTTCTTACAACAATGCGTCGGGCACGTCAATCATCGAGATTACCAAGGAAGATACGGTCCTCGAGCCCTATGTGGTAAAGGGGAGGGTTGTTAATTCTGAGGGCACTCCCATTAAAGGAGCATGGATTACGATCGACAACCAGCTGTTATATGACAGCAACCTGCAGGCCAAGACGGATGACAACGGGCGCTACCGGATTGCGTTGCCGAAGGCGGCCACGACTTACATGGCATATGCCGATTTCAAAACCGTCTATGAGGGAGTCGAGCACAGCGTCGAGCTGACGGCGGACGATAACAGCCCGTTCGCCGGCAATACGGGCGCGATCCGCAATTTCACCGTCAAGCTTAACAGTTCTACCGGCACGGGCGGAAGCGGGGAAGTGCTGTTCTATATGATGGATTTGATCCATCCGCTCAACCCCATTGCCGAACCGCCCGATCGGGACGACGTGACGATAACGCTGGAGCCCGTGGGGACGATGATGGATGGAACCGTCGGCGGACCCAAATTGATTAGCAAGGGAAGCAGAAACAACAATGGTTACGGCGTGCACAACGTGCCGATCGGCCAATACCGCGTCAGCGCCGTCTATGCGCCGCCTGGCGAGGAACCGCAGCAAATGCTCGTCAGAATCGTAACGAGGGGCGAGGATTTGCCCTTTGCGGAATCCATTGTGGCCGGTTTTAGAAGCATTACGAGCAAAATTCATTTTATGGAGCTGGAATTAAAGCTTAATGTCGTCAAACCGCCGGATGAAGATCCGGGCGAGTGGACTTGGGGCGACGAAGACGAAGAGGAAGAAGAATGGACCTGGTAATGGCGGGTTCCGATTATGACAAAGGGAGAATGAGGCAATGAAGAAGAATTCGAAATTGGTAACAACGACATGGAAAAGGGCAGGGCTGGCAGCGACGGCGATGGCCTTGGTTTTCGCGATGGGATGCTCGAACATCGAGCAAGCCATCCAGGAAACGGAGGAGGGAGAGGTGACGATTACGACCGGGGAAGGCAAGGAGGTTACGCTGTCCAGTAAAGCGGACATACCGGAGGGCTTCCCTTCCGACGTACCGCTGCCGGATGAAATCGAAGTCACTTCGTCGATCAGCGCCAGCGATTCCATCACGGTGACGATCGAAACGGAGATGCCGTACGACGAAGCGGTCGCTCTGTATGTTGACTATACGCAACAAGCCGGCTACTCGGAGGTTAGTCGAATGGGAGACGATAATTCCATTCATTATTCGTCACAAAAGGGAACAGAGCGATTCATCTTTACGTTGCAGCGTGATCTGGAGGATAACAAGACGGTTACCGGGGCATTGGTGTATTCCAATAATCCGAAAACCGAGCAATAAACGATAGTCGTTATTTATTCGAATTGAAGGAAAGGAAGATGAAAGTGAGCGGAAATTCTACGAATGCCGAGCAGGTTGACGCATCCGATGTATCCAATAACAAAGTGATGGCCATTTTGGCATACATCCTCTTTTTTGTCCCGTTGCTGGTCGCCAAAGAGTCGAAATTCGCCATGTACCATGCCAATCAAGGACTTATCTTGTTTTTGTCCCTGGTTGCCGTCAATATCGTCAGCTCGCTGATTCCGATTGTCGGATGGCTGCTGATCGGTCCGCTGGGCAACCTCGCGTTGTTCATTCTGGCCATTATGGGGATTGTAAACGCGGCCGGAGGAGCCTGCAAGCCGATTCCGATTCTAGGCGGGTTCCGTATACTCAAGTCGTGAGCGCGGATAACCCATCGATTGCCAAAGAAACCCTGCATCTTACAAGATGTAAGGGTTTCTTTTCTATGTGATAAAAAGGGATTCGCAACCTCCTAAGGAATGGAAGCGTAGAAGTGTTGAGGAATAAAGCAACGGCATGTTGGATGTGAACATCGATCCCGAAGGCGGTGAAGAGGATGACGACCAAGGTTGGGCAAGCGGAAGTTTATAGAAAAATGAATTGGAGACTACTGATCGCAGCTTTGTTGGCGGTGGGCGCAATCGCGACGCTATGGCTGTATGGCAATCGATCGGATGCGATCTATGAGCGGGTCATGTCTCGGCAAGGGTATGATACGACCCTCGTTAAGGAAGGGATATCGACAACTTTCCTGCTGAAGCCAGAATGGATTCCGGAGCGCGTCGGCGAGGAGAATAAGCTGAACGTCGTACTAGAGAAGAAGTTTAATACGACGATTTTGCTGGAATCCGTAACGAAGCAAAATAACGATATTTATGTGCAATTGACCGCCATCCCTTCCATGAGCCTCAGAGCGGGTCGCTACTTGACGAGCTCACTGCTTCTGGATAACGGTTCATTTACGAGATCCGGAGCGGTAGAACGCTGGCAGGTGACGGATAACTCGGGACGCGATCTGTTGATAGGGGGTTATGGTTCGAGTGAAGGTCCAAGCAATATGGCGGGAGTTTCCTTCGATATCGCAAATGAAGGCGTATTGAAAGAAGGCGTAACGATTTCATATGCCGGCCATAACTTATACGGCTACAGGCAGCATGACAGCGGGCTGATTGCGTCTGCTTGGCTGCCGTTCTCGGGAATTGCCGTCCTGATCGTTCTGTTCTTGCTCTACTGGCGCCGAGAGGAAGAGGAAAGGGGACTCGGCTGGAATCTGGCCGGTTATACCTTGCTTGGCTGCTTTACCTTTTCCATCAACACTATTAAGCTTCCGCTGGGCTTTCTCGTCTATCTGCTGTTCTTCCGGAAGCCTGTGCCGAATGCCAGAATAAAGCGGAACGCGGCACTGCTGGGACTAACCATCTATGCAACGGGACTCTTATGGCCTGCGATTTCGGAGGAGGTTGGATGGCGAGAGCGCGATGTGCGAATGGAGGCGATACCTTATGAAGCGCTTGGCATGGAAGGCATCTGGAGATCGGTGCTTGCGGAAACCTCTGTTACGGATCAGGCCAAAATTTCTTCCTTTGAGCTCGTGCGCACGAAGGAAGGCGATGTGCTGAAGGCGGAATTTCGTTTAGTAGATCGGGTAAACGACGAGTTTGTTTTCTCCGAGGTTGTATACGACGGAGAGGTGGAGCGGATTAAGTATTCTCCGCGAGGCTCCTCGGATACTTGGCTGCAGTACAACGAAGGGATGTATGCCGCCTTGTTCTTCGAGCGATTCGAGAAGCTGCGAATGCTGGATTGGCGACCATCGGGAGAAGATGCATACGTCATGCTGAAGCTGCTGGATGATCGCCCCGTCCAATACGCCATCAACGATGCTGTCAAATACAAGGTCGACGAGGCAGGGATTCACCCCGTTGCGAACGATCAGCTTCCCATACAAGGAATGCTGTTCACCGTCGGTGGGGCGCCATACCAGGATCCCTCTAGCTGGGCTGGATGGACGGATTATTTGTTTAACGTAACGAATTGACCGGGGCGGTAAGAGTGCTGAGATGTTTGCGGAGAAACGGGCGATTATTTATTTAGTTTTCTCATCATCCTCTTTAATGATTATAGCTTGATTATGGACTCCTCCCACAGCGTTTCCTATAATGGATAAACATAAAGCAAGATGGCTGTCAAAGGAGATGCTATGAAAAATCGTTCCGGCAAATATTTTATCCGTTTACTCTTATTTTGCCTGCTTATTGGATCCATTCCCGTTATTGTAGTGGGAATCGCTTCTTATTATATGTCCTCCTCCATCGTGCAGGACAAGGTGAATGAACGAAGCATGGATGCGCTGCAGCAAACGCAGCTCAGGGTAGAACAAATACTGAAGACGATCGACCATTCGGTTACCCAATATATTAGTTCGCCTTTAGTGGTTAATGCCATGTCATTGCCTTATGCGGCGGAGCATTATCAAATTTACAACGAAATGTACCAGAGTATGGTACGCAGCCAAACCTTCGAATTGACGATCAGCAATATGACGATTGTAAATTTAAATGGGCAGTGGGGAATAGACAATAACAATATCTTTACGTTCGATGATCTCAAAAATTTGGATCAACTGCTTCGGTATGAACAGTTGCCGTCATTTTCTGCATGGGTAACGAACAAAGACGATCGTTCGCCCAGTATCAGCCTGGTCAAAAAAATCCCGCTAAATTCGCTTAAGGCTAACGGTCTTGCAATTGTTACGATTGCGGAGTCGGAGCTGTCTCGTTTGCTGAAGGAGGGGAACCAGAGCGGGACCGTGCTGGTGCTGGATAACGGGTACGAGCTGCTGTCAGAAGGCGGGGCCGCGAGGGGGCAACTCAGCCTCGATCCGTTGATTCCCGAACTCAAACGGAACAAAGAATCGACGACTCAATTTGACGTATCCCTGGATGGAGACGAAACCAGTATCATTGCAAGGCAATCCAGCTACAATCGGTGGACTTACGTGTCGGCCATCTCCATTAAGGATATGACCAAAGACTCGCGATCCATTGGGTGGGTAACGCTGGCTGCCTGCCTGTTAATGATCTTGTCGACATGCGGTCTGGCTCTGTTCGGCTCTCGTTCGTTTTATCAGCCCATTCGCCAGCTCGTATCCGCCATTGCGGCGAAGCCGGATGACCCTCAGGCTGTGGAGACGAAGGATGAGTTCGCTTTAATTGGGGCGCGACTGCAATCCATGCTGCAGAAGGAAGACAAGCTGTCCGCCCAAGTGGCGGGCAAGATCAGAGAGATGAGGCCGTTTTTCGTGCTTAAGCTCATCAGGGGCGAAGAGAAGAACTCGCAGCTGCCTGCCAAGCTGAAGGAGTATGGCTATCCGGACGATTGGCAATGGCATGCCGTGCTCGCCATCCAGATCGATTTTTTGGACCAATCGAACTACCGGGAAGAAGATCGGGACTTGCTGTTGTTCGCTATCGCCAATATTGCAGCGGAGTTGATTCCTTCTCATGAACGGCTGGATCCCGTATTTACGGAACAGTCTTTAATCACATTGGTTGGGGGGAGCGAGAAGCGGGAGGAGACGGAGTACAAGTCTTGGCTGTTTGATAGGGTAGAGCTCGTTCAAAAGGCCGTCGGCCAATATTTGAGCTTGCCGATTAGTATCGGCATTAGTCGGCCTCGTCAACGGTTGATCGATGCTCCGGCCTCTTGCGAGGAAGCGCTTGAGGCGCTTCGTTACCGAATTCGGAGCGGCCCCGGATCCATTTTGTTTATTGATGATGTGAGACCAGGCGATAGCATAGCAGGCGTTTTTCCCCATCGGGTCGCCAAGGAGCTTTGCGATGCGGTAAAGCTGGCAGATTGGACCAGAAGCAAGGAACTGCTGGATCAATGTATGGCCTTGATATTCGGGGAGCAGGCGGATTGGCGCCAGTATCAGATGTCATTAATCCGGCTATACACGATGCTGATGGAATTGATGCAGTCAAACTCCATGCTGCATGAACCACCGGATGGGTCCGCGTTTTCGTCGGATCAGGAGCTGTTTCACCAGATATTGGGGCTTCAATCGCAGGAGACCATCCGGACCTGGTTTTATGACACCGTGATCGTCCCTTTAATGAACAGGATCGAGCAACAGCGCAAATCGCATGCCAAACAAATTTCCGATCAAGTTCTGCAAATGATTGATCAGGGTTTCGAGACCGAGCTTACGCTTGAAGCCTGCGCGGCGAAATTGAACTACCATCCCAATCATTTGGGCCCGCTATTTAGCAGGGAAACCGGAATCAGCTTTAGCGAATGCTTGCAGCAATACCGACTGCAGATGGCCAAGAAGTGGTTGGTCGAGACGGATATGAAGATCGGCGACATTGCCGAACGGCTTACGTATACAAACCCGCAAAATTTTATCCGCTTTTTCCGGAAGATGGAGAACATGACCCCGGGACAATATCGCCAACAGCATGTCGGGCAATAAATTTCTTGAACATCCCTTGACCCATAAACCAGACGCAGCGCGTGCAGCTGCGTCTTTTTTGTTTTTAGGTTCATTAAGATGATTACAATCCAAGTTCTAATGATTATTAGAAGCGCCGCTATCACTACGCGTTCTGATGATTATACCCCGATTATAGACGCTCATCTCCTCGCCGTTTAAGGTTAAAGCACGCAGCACAAGACGATACGTTCGAGCAAAGGTGGAGTTAGGAGATGAATCAAGTCGAAAGCGAGCCGGCCCTTGCGGCGCCTGCCTGCATGCCCAAGCGGCATCGGGTCGGCCTCCGGTTATTGCGGGACAAATGGTTATACCTCATGCTTTTTCCCGGTGTCATTTATTTTGTCCTCTTTAAGTATGCACCCATGTGGGGGTTGCTGTTGGCGTTTAAAAATTATCAGCCGTACCTGGGGTTCTTTGAGAGCGAATGGGTAGGACTGAAGCATTTTGACCGCTTGTTTCACGATCCCGTGTTCTGGATGCTTTTGCGAAACACGCTTATACTGGCCTGTTACAATATTTTGTTCTTTTTCCCGGCGCCGATCGTTCTGGCGCTTATGCTTAACGAGGTTCGGCGCGAAGCCTTTAAGCGGGTGGTCCAAACTTTGATTTACGTCCCGCATTTTGTTTCCTGGGTCGTCGTAGTCGGGATTGCTTACACCTTCTTCACCCTGGACGGCGGTTTGGTAAACGAGGCTATCGCCTCCTTGGGCGGGGAGAAAATCAACTTTTTGATTAGTACGGAGTGGTTCCGCCCGATGATTACGCTGGAGGTGATATGGAAAGAAACCGGATGGGGGACAATTATTTTCCTAGCCGCCTTATCCGGAGTAGATCCTCAGCTGTATGAAGCGGCAAGGATAGATGGAGCAGGACGAATGCGCCAGTTATGGCATATCACGCTTCCCGCGATCCGCTCGACGATTACCATCCTTTTTATTTTACGATTAGGAACGTTTCTGGACACAGGCTTTGAGCAAATATTCCTGATGCTTAACTCGATCAATCGGGAAGTCGGCGAGGTATTCGACACTTATGTCTATACAGCCGGGATAACGCAAGGACAGTTCAGCTTTAGCACGGCCGTCGGATTGTTTAAATCGATTGTTGGATTCGTGCTGATCATTACCGCCAACTGGCTGGTCAAAAGATTCGGAGAGGAAGGAGTGTACTAGTCATGCATGAACGCAGTTTGGGAAATCGCCTGTTCGGCATTGCCAATGGCACAGTGTTGATCCTGGTGGCGGCGGTTATGATTATTCCCTTTATTTATATCGTTTTGATTTCATTTGCGACAGAGCAGGAAGTGCTGGCCAAAAGTTTTATGTTATTCCCAACGAAGTTCTCGCTGGCGGGCTATCGTTATATATTGTCGACGCCAATCCTGCTCCACAGCTTGTGGGTCACTATCGGTGTTACCGTTGTTGGCACGCTGGTAAATTTGCTCATGACTGTGCTTATGGCCTATCCGCTGGCGCGGAAGGAGTTGTACGGTCGTCGGCTGATCCTGCTGCTGGTCACCTTTACGATGGTTTTTAGCGCCGGAATTGTCCCTACCTTTCTGATTGTCAAAGGGCTGCATCTCACCAATACGTATTGGGCTTTAATTATTCCGAGCGCGATCAGCGCATTTAATCTGATTATTATCAAAAACTTTTTTCAGCAGCTTCCGGACGGTCTGGAGGAATCGGCCAAGATTGACGGCTGCAATGATCTCGGCATCCTGCTGCGTATCGTGCTTCCGTTGTCGATGCCGGCCATTGCCACTTTCGCGTTGTTTTACGCCGTCAACCATTGGAATACTTTTCTTAACGCCATTTTGTATATCAACGATTCCCGCAAGTGGCCCATCCAGGTGCTGCTGAGGCAGATTGTCATTTTGACGGAAAAAGGATTATCGGATATGAGCGAGGCGCCGCCTCCGCCTTCCAAAATTATTAATATGGCCGTCATTGTATTCTCGACTGTTCCGATTTTGGCCTTCTATCCTTTCCTGCAAAAACATTTTGCCAAGGGGGTGTTGCTTGGCTCGGTAAAAGGATAAGCAGCTCTACGGGTTAAAGGATGGGCTTGCCCGTCTTTTGATACAATGAACTCATCTAATCAAGGGGGACGAAGACATGTTGGGATTACCGCGCAAGCTGGCTTTTGTTGGGCTGGCTGCAATCGTGGCAACAAGCTTGGCAGCATGCGGACAAGGCAAGAAGGAGGAAGGAAGCGACGGCAGGTTCACTTTTACAATGATGAACCAATACACCTCGCCGGAGCCGCCGGGCGAAAATAATCCGATTATTAAAAAAATCGAGGAATATACCAATACCAAGATAGACGCAACCTGGATACCTGCCTCTGCTTACAACGACAAGGTGAATGTATCCATCGCTTCTAATGATCTGCCTCAAGTACTCATGATTCAGGATACGAAATCGTCGTCGATTATTAACGCCCAACGTTCAGGCATGTTTTGGGAAATCGGACCTTATCTAAAGGACTACCCGAATCTGAGCAAATATAACGGAAACGAAACGGTATTAAACAATATTTCCGTGGACGGCAAGGTTTACGGTCTGTACCGTGCAAGAGCGCTGGCGCGTCAAGGCATCGTCATCCGTCAGGACTGGCTGGAGAATCTGGGTCTTGAACAGCCCAAAACGATTGATGACTTATATAACGTAATTAAGGCGTTTACGCTAAACGATCCGGCGAAGACGGGAAACCAGGACACCTTCGGTCTTGTGGAAGCGGAAGATTCCAGCAATGGCGCATCGGCAGTCGGGTTAACCGGCTTCCAGACGATCTCGGCTTTCTTTGGAGCGCCTAATCAATGGGAAATACGAGACGGCAAGGCTGTACCGCAGTTTATGACGCCTGAAAATATGGAAGCTATGAAATTTTACAAGAGATTGTATGATGAAAAGCTGATTAATCAGGATTTCCCGGCTACGAAAACAAGCAAGCAGCAGGAGCAATTTTTCCAAGGCAAAGCTGGCGTTATCTTTACAACGCTTGATTTCCTGATCACTGGCGGCAATGAGCTAAAGAAGGCGAATCCGGATGCCAAGCTGGATATTATCAGCCGGATTGAGGGGCCGGAGGGCGAGCGGGTATTTGCTACAACGGGTTATAACGGCATGTTTGTGTTTCCCAAAGCAACGGTCAAAACAGAGGAAGAGCTGAAGCAGCTTCTTGGTTTCTTTGACAAAATTGTAGATGAAGAAATGATGTACACGTGGACTTGGGGGATCGAGGGAAGTCATCACGAGAAGGATTCTTCCGGAGAGCCGTCCATCTCAGACCAGACAGCCTATTCCAACGAAGTGTCGCCTTTAAAGCAACTGCCGTCTTATGACGGTGCGTTGATGATCTGGAAGGGCAAGGGCGAGGCGGATAACAAGTTCCGCCAGATGATGCAGGATAATGAGTCCATTATCGTGTCTAATCCGGTAGAGCCGCTCATTTCCCAGACTGCCGTGGAAAAAGGAACAGAGCTAAACAAAATTATTACGGATGCTCGCATTAAGTTCATTATCGGCACGCTGGATGAGGACGGCTTCAACAAAGAAGTAGAGAAGTGGAGAGCTCAGGGCGGCGATCAAATTATTGCGGACTATACGGAGCTTTACGCCAATCAGGCCAAGAAATAACGTTGAAGGAGTTTAGCACGATGGCAATGGACACTTTACAGCAATTTGCTTTTGATATACGCAAAAGCCTGGCCCCCAAGGAACATATCTGGGTAGGCAGCGGCTACAGTACGACAGCCCCCGAGCGGAGAACGGTAATGGGCGTGCGCGGATGTTACGCGCCGCCCTATGCGGCGAAGGACCTTCGACTGTCCGTAGGGCTGAGAGCGGATGGGCATGATATTGCGGACAACGGCCATTTGGGCAAGGGAGACTGCGGGTTATTGTACGCGGAGGAGATCTGGCAGCCGGACCGGATTGTCCGACGGGGCACTTATCATCACTTTGTCGCGGACAAGCTGCTTTCGCTGGGCGTGGACAGCGAACTGGTGCCGCTTGCAGGCAGCCATGGTTTTGTATTAAAGGTGACGGTTCGCAACCGCAGCGGAAGAGCCATAACGCTTGGCATTGCGCCGGAGGTATCGCCAGGTCGGCCGATCCATGCCCCCTACGACGAATGGGACTATGGCTGGCCTGAAGCGGCATCGGAGCAGGCAGCCAAATGCGATCATCAGGCTCAGGCTTGGGAGAACGGTCAGGTAAGGGTCACGCTAACGAGTGAAGGTCAATTGGAGACGGTGCTGGAGGAGGGGGCGTCGTGGACGATACGTTTCTGCGTCGCCATGACCGCAGCCGGCACCCCTTTCCTTCCAGCCGGTACGCTGGAAACTTTGGAGGATCAGAGCCGGCGAGTATGGGAGAAACGGTTGTCCGAGGCTAGTCGTCGGCTGCCTGTTCTGCAATCCGACATCCCTGGGCTCGAGGAGTATTACCGACGTTCTATCGTGAGCGGTCTGATCTGTCTTTGGGATAACCCGGAATTTGCCATGCAGCCTTTCCCGGTCGTGTCCGGAATCGAGGGAGCCGGCATTTGCTGTTATCCATGGGATGTGGGGGGATACGCGGCCAAAACAATGGGACTGTTATTGGGCGAGGAAAAAAGCCTGGAGCTGGCCGGGTTGATGGCCGACAGCGGCGTTGACCGCCATTCCCGTTTTGCGCCTAGCGGCAAGGGAGCCAATGTCGCTTACTCCTATAGTCTTTGGTCCTTTATTCATTTTGCATGGAGCGCGCTTCTTCTATATGGCGAGGGAGGCCGGAAGTTGTTCCCCGTCATGCGTCAATTAATGCTGCAAGACGATCAAAGACTTCCCCAGACAAACGATTTGCTGGATTACGGCTTTCAGCATAATCTTCTGGAAATGCGGGGCGCCGGCTACGAACACATTGTTGCCAGTCCAAATGCCGAGCGCGCATGGAGCTATGACAGACTGGCCCAGCTCGCGGAGCAGCTGGGGGAGGAGCGGGAAACGACGGAGCAGTGGCGAGCCAAGGCGGAGACGATTCGTCGGTCCATTCGTCGCCATCTTTGGGATGAGGAGAAAGGATGGTTCAAGGCCGTATACCCTGATGGGCATGAGGAGTTTATCTATTCCATCCAATATTTCGATGCGCTGCGCTTCGGGGCATGTACGGAGGTTATGGCGGATCGTATGTTTGAGCAGGTAAGGGAGGGAGCGTTTCTTGGCGCCTATGGGGTAAGCAGCGTTTCCGCAGAGGATGAGCTTCATTACGAGCAAAATGATCCGGATTGGTCGGGCGGCGGCTCCTATACGGGAGACGGTCCCATGTTGGCGCTGACGCTTTGGGAAAAAGGCAAGGATAAAGCGGCGTGGGATGTGTTGAAGCGGCATTTCTGGATGGGCCGGCATTTGCCTTATTATCCGCAAGAGCATTATTGCGATCGGCCGGCCATTCCTGCCCACAAGCGGGCCAATGTGGTCGCCGGATTGTCCGGGGCGGAGGCGCTCCTGTTCGGCATGGCGGGGATCGAACCGCAGCTTGACGGCAGTCTGTGGATTTATCCAAGGCCGCCCGAAGACGGGGATGTGCAAGTCAGCGGCTTCATCTTCCGCAATGATAACTTTGATATTGTCATGCGTCCCGGCTACTGCCGAATTTCCCGCAATGGCACTGTGATCTATGAGGGAACGCCTCGCCGTATATTGGCAAGCGGCTTGGAAGATAGGGGAGCGGCTAATGAATAAAGAAATTTGCAAGTTTGATATTATCATAGCCGGCGCGGGCGTTGGCGGCATAAGCGCCGCTCTTGCCGCGGCAAGGCTGCAGCAGCGAGTGCTGCTAATCGAGCAGGCGGATGAAGTCGGAGGCACTGGCGTCTTCTCCAGTGTTTCGCTTATTTGCGAGTTTCGCGATCGCGGCGGCCGTCCGATTAACAGCGGCATTCACCGGGAACTATTTCCCGCCGCCTACACCCATTACAGCGAACAAGTTGTGCCAACCTATGACGAGCAGCAGTTAAAGGCAAACTATAACAAGCTGCTTGGCGCAGAGCCCCTTCTGACGATATGGACGGGGAGCGCGGTTGTCCAAGCCGACATGCGGGATAACCGGATTGCTCAGCTGCATATCAGCGGCAAACATTCGGGCATCGTATCCGCTCCGGTCTATCTTGATGCTACCGCAGACGGCAATTTGTCGGCTCTTGCGGGCTTATCCTACCATCTGGGCCGGGAGAGCGACGGCAAGCTCCAGTCGGCTACGGCGACGTTCAAGGTGAGCGGCTTCGATCGGTCGCTGCTCCAGCAGCCCGATATTCGGTTATGGTCCGCGATCCATTCGTTAAGACGGGAGCTTCTTCCCTTTTATCAGGAGTTGAAGGAGGCCGGGGGCACCAACAATCCGCGAACCGGCGTAACTTGCTTCCCTTACCCGGATGGAGAGGCGCTCTTGTTCAACTCTACCTCGGTGTTGGAGGTGGACCCTACCAAGCCGGAAACCGTCGAGCGCGGCATAAAGGAAGGAAGCAAACAAGCGGAGGAGCTGTTTGCGGCTATTCGCCAGCATCCGGCATTTCAACATGCGAGGCTGGACTATATCGCTCCCAAGCTCGGCATTCGAGAGGGGCGGCGTATTGTAGGCGAGTATGAGCTTACAGCGGAGGATTGTCTCGGCACCCGGCACTTCGAAGATATGGTTGCGGCCTGCGCTTATTCTCTTGATATTCATGATCCTGAAGGCGGTACGACGCGGCTTGAGCGTATTCCGGAGCCGGGATATTATCATATCCCGTACCGTTCCTTGATTCCGAAAGGGGCTGGCAATCTGCTGCTAAGCTCCAGATGCATCAGCGGGACGCATGAAGCGCACAGCTCTTACCGGATTATGGCCTCGGTCAGCGCCATTGGCGAAGCAGCCGGAACGGCAGCGGCCCTGTGCGTATTTCAAGGGCTGACGGATGTAAGGCAGGTCAAGCCTGCCCATATCCGGTTTATTCTTCAAATGAGGGGTCAATTTGTGGAAGGTTCGGTGGAGCGGGTATCGCTGCCGACTGCGTCATCAAGTTAGTTTAGGCGGAATGATAGAAGGGGCTGGAGGGGGAACATGGCAAACTTCTCTCTCCGCCCGGTTACATTCCGATTATAAAACGGGAGGGAATAGGAAAATGATGAAACAACCGTTGCAATTCCGCAAATTTGCAGCTGCTCTGGCTAAGCCGGCTAAACGGGGGCTCAGCGTGCTGCTTGCAGGGTTGCTGACAGCCCAGTGTTTCGCGGCTGCTGTTTACGGTCAAGAATTGGAAGCGCTCACAGGAGAGGGGGCTGAGAGTGTCGACTCGGTCGATAGCGATGCCGGCTTATTGCGGCCAGTCCAGGTAAGGCCGTGGGACGAGTTTAAAGCCGGTTTTGGCTCCAGCCAGCATGCCGTTGCCCTGCAGACGAATGGCATGGAACTGGATGGAACATTAGCGAAGTGGGAACCGTTTGCACAGCTTCAGTTGCCGGCAAGCGATGCCCAAGTGGAGATGTCGGGTTGGGCTAACGCAGAGGACTTGTCCGCCCATGTCTATATGGCCTATGATGACGACTATTTCTACTGGGCGGCTCAAGTGATCGACAATAACCATACCCCCGTTGCCGGCAGTACGATGTGGAGAGGGGACAGCATTCAATTTGCCTTTAGCCCGGATGGCACTTATGGACCGGAATATGGCATCAACTTTATGGATGGCCAGGCTCATGTGTGGCAGTTCAGCGAAGGGAAGGCCGTAGCGGGAGCGGATCAAATTGCAGCTGCGGCGACGCAGCTTGGCAGTACCATTTTGTATGAGGTAAAGATGCCGTGGAATACCATCTATACAGGAAAGCCGGATGGCGTACTTCCGTTTACTCTGCTCTTTAACGATAATGACGGAGCGGGGCGTCGCGGATGGATCGAATGGACGCCGGGTATAGGCAAAGCCAAGAGTCCCGGCTCCCATGGCAAAGTGCAGCTGGTTTCCGCAGACACGCCCTGGAGCTTCTGGGTAGAAGGCCCGAAGGAGCTAGGCAGCGGATCCGCAGGCGAATATAACGTTTCTGCGGTAAATTGGGGCAATGAGGAGATCAGCCTTCGGTTATCTTCCATAATGACGAACATGGACCAGGAACTGGTTATACCTGCCCGGTCAGTAGCTGAGATAAAGGCGGAATTTGCGCCAACGCGTGCTGACGACTATGCGCTCGACTTTACTTTAGCCGAACCAGGAGGCAATAGAACGCTCACCGAGATTATCGATGTAACCGCTATCATGACTTCGACAGAGTTGGAGGGCATGCTGGATGCGATTATGAACAAGCTGCCTGTGCTTGAGCAACTGCTGCTCGCTGCGGAAGCGCAAGGTTTGTCTACGGATTACGAGCGAATAAACTATACGGTCATCAAAGAATTCGTAAAATATGGACGAGAGGACATCGTCGGGAACAGACTCGGCCGGGCTTATTATGTCGCCGTGGAGCTTGAGCGATTGTACGGCGAAGCGGAGTCCCGACTTCAGAGTTATTTGGACGGCACGGTCCTTCCGCAGGATGTCCCGCGTTACGTGAGCGGAAGGCCGGATATTTCCGGTTACTCCTTTATGGGCGACACAGCGGTAAGAAGCACCGGCGCCGTCGAAGAGCGGCCCATCTTCTTTACCGGATACGGCCATTTTGGCAAAGTGCGGGAGGATATCCCTATATTCCAGGATTTGGGCAACAATATTATCCAGATCGAGATAGGACCAAGAGATGTCATTTTGGACAAAAAGGATTTTGTAAATCAATATACCGTAGGCCGTTCGGGCAATGTAAACGCAACTGCAGCTGCGGTGGAAGGCGTGAGTCATTCGGGAGACGTTTCATTGCAAATTGCAAATGCGTCGCCCATACAGCCCAACGTATATGTAAATGTAGCCCAGACGATCCCGGTCGAGCCCAATACGACCTATGAATTTCGGGTTTGGGTAAAAGGGGAAAATGCCAAAAACACGTGGTTTCCCGGAGGGGCGGCGATGAAACAGCGCAAGTCTTTCCCGAGCGGCACCTTTGATTGGCGGGAGGTGGTGTACGAATACACGACCGGCGCTCAAGAAACCAGCTATAAATTAATGATCGTGTCAGAAAATGCGGGTACGATCTGGGTGGACGATCTTAGCGTGACCAAAGCGGGCAGCAGCGAAAACATCGTCAAAAATGCCGGATTCGAAGATTTGGGAGGTTATTCGGAGGATAAAGATTACGTCATCTCCACTCGCAAGCTCGAATCGGACATTCAGCAGGCGCTGCAGCGGGCAGAGGACCATGATATAGCCGTTAATTTGCTTATTTCGCCTCATTATTTTCCGGCTTGGGCGTTAACCAAGTGGCCTGAATTGAACGTATTAAACAACGGTTTTATTAAATTCTCCTTATTTCATCCAAGGGCCAAGGACATCATAGAGGATTATCTGCGGGCGTTGATCCCGGCAGTGGCGGGCTACGAATCCTTGCATAGTATTACGCTGAGCAACGAATCGGTTTATCAGACGAATAAGGATGCTTACGCTTTACCGTTGTGGCATGAGTATCTGGAGGAGTTGTATGACGAAGATATAGCGGAGCTTAACAGAATCTATCAGAGCAGCTATGCCTCCTTTGATGAAGTGCCGATGCCCGCTAATGTGACCGCCAGTCCCTGGTCCTATGATTATGTCGTTTTTAACCAGGATTATTTTGCCAGCTGGCACGAATGGATGGTCGATGTGATCCATGAGTTGGCGCCGGATCTGCCATTGCATGCCAAAATTATGGGCGATCCGCAAGGCAGTCTGTCATGGGGAGTCGATATAGAACGTTTCTCTGCGTTCAGTCAAATTAATGGCAATGATAATTGGAATTACATCAATGAGGGGCCGAAAGGTTTTATGGAGGAACTAAGCTTCTATGATATGCAAACCTCCTTTGAGCAGGCTCCCGTATTTAATTCCGAACATCATATCATTGCCGACGGCGATAAGTTATACACTCCGGAGCAAGCCAAACATTTTCGCAGCGTTCTTTGGCAAAGCGCCATACATGGACGCAGCGCTTCTACGATTTGGATTTGGGAGAGAACCTATGACGAATCATCCAGTCGAGAGGGGAGCGTCCTCCACCGTCCGGATGTTGTGGCCGAAGCGGGGCGCACCAATCTGGATCTAAATCGTTTGGCATGGGAGATCACGGCATTCCAGCATGCCAAACCGGAAGCGGCTCTTCTGTACACGGTTCCCGCCGGCATTTTTTCTGGCGATTACTCTACGGTTACGATGCGGGCGTATGAAGCGTTATCGTATAGCGGACATAAAACAGGATATATCTCCGAGAAACAGATCGCAGAAGGAGCGCTTGCCGATTACAAACTGCTGGTCGTGCCTTATGTGACACGGGTTGATCCGGCTACTCTGGACGGAATCAAAAGTTTTATCGAGCAAGGGGGACGAGTGCTGCTGATTGGCACGCATGCGCTCAGGCTTACGCCTCATGGAGAGGAGCAAGCGGCTGCGGATCGGCAATATATTTTTGACCACTCGGATAAGATTACGGCCGCAGATTGGACGGCTTCGCAAATTCGAGCGTTTATGGAGCCTATTCTGGATAATATGAACCCGCAGCATGTGAAGCTGATTCAGCCTTCTACCGGAGAAATGCCTTACAACGTAGAATGGCGCAACGCAACATACGAAGGCAAGATGTTGTTAAACGTTGTGAATTACGGACCGGAAGCCGTATCGGCCAAGGCGGTAGTTGGCGAGCGGGCCGTCACGCATATGACTAATCTGATCACCGGGGAAATTGTGGATGAGACCGTTTTAACGTTGGCGCCGCTAACTCCTTATTTGTTCTCCGTGGATGGATTGGAGGAGCCTGAGGTTGAACCGACAAATCCTCCCTCGTCGCCTCCGCCAACGAATATCGTTGTTTCTCCGGCGCTTCCGAATGAGAGCGAGGAGTCGGAGGAACCCGTCTCCGAAACGAATGAACAGCCAGTCGTGCCATTTAGCGATACGCAGGGACATTGGGCTGAGCAACAAATTAACGAGGCAGTGGCGAAAGGAATCGTCAGCGGTTATCCGGACAACAGCTTCCGCCCTGATGCCGATGTCAGCCGCCAAGAGTTTGCCGTTTTGCTGATGAGGGCGATAGGAGAACAGACGGATATCGATGAATCTGCGCAGTCTTTCTCTGACGGGGAACAAATCGGCAGCTGGGCGCGACAAGCGGTAGCCGCTGCTGTGCAAACCGGCATTATTAGAGGATATGAGGACGGAAGCTTCCGTCCGAAAGAGAAGATCAGACGGGCAGAAATGACGGTGATGATCGTCCGCGCCCTGCAACTGCCCATTATAGCCGACGGAGCAACTTCGTTTGCGGATGATGCGGACATTGCTGATTGGGCAAAGGGTTACGTTGCGGCTGCAGCGAGAAGCGGGATCGTAAACGGGCGAAGCGGCAACAGGTTAATGCCGAACGATACTTCAACGCGAGGAGAAGCAACGGTTATGCTCGTTCGGATACTACAATCGTTAAATAAACTATAGGCCAAATTTGAAACGGCAGTCATCGCCTTTGAGCGTCGACTGCCGTTTTTAACATTTATCCCGCAATTTTATTTTTGGCTTGGTTGCCAAGTTGCAGTTGATCTACATCCTTCCAACTTACCCTGCATCCACTCTCATTGCAGGAATCGAAAAAAGGACATAATCGATAGTGAACTAGGGCATCGTCAAGACGTTGACTGGCTTCCAGGACAGGAGGGGCAGTGAAGGATCCGTGGTTGTCGAACGTAAGTTCCATGATTTTGCGAAGCTGTTCAATTTGATTGCGGCACTCGCATATATTCATAGACATTCGTCTCCTTCGTGATAGATTGCTAGGTCGATAGAGGTTTTCTCACTATTTTACAACAAATAGCGTTTAATGGCTATAAGTGGAAGGTCCGGAGTTTTGACAATCCTGTTACCTTACGAGATTGCGCAGGACTAACCACAGATTGGCGGGTTTCTCTGCCAGGCGCCGCGTGTAATACGGATACCACATCTCGCCGTAAGGGACATAACAACGTACCCGATACCCTTCGCGGGCCAGTTTGGCCTGCTCCTTCATTCTTAAACCGTACAACATCTGGAATTCAAAACGCGATGTCGGAATCCCCCGTTCAGAGGCGTATTTCTTGACATAACCGATAATGGCATCATCATGGGTGGCGATTGCAACATAGCTGCCGTGGTCCAAATGGAGCCGAATGAGCCGCTTAAACTGCTCGGCAATCTCGGTGTGGCGCTGGTAGGCAATGGAAGGTGGTTCCTTGTAGGCGCCCTTAACAAGTCTGAGGGGGATGCCATCCTCTACGCAGAGCTTCGCGTCTAACGCCGAACGGTGCAGATAGGCCTGAAGGACCGTGCCGACATTGTTCAGCCCTTCCTCGCGAAGACGGCGTACGATAGAGTAGGTTGCTTCCGTAAAAGGCGAATCCTCCATGTCGAGCCGAACGAAGTTGCCGAGATCTGCTGCATGCCTCACAACTGCACGGATATTGGCGAGAGACGCCTCGGCGTCCAGCGCCAACCCCATCTGGGTGGGCTTTAGGGAAACGTTGGCGTCCACTCCTTGCTCCGCGATGCCGTCCAGCAGCTTGATATAAGCGTCACGATAGCCTGCGGCTTCGGATGCAAACTTCACTCCTTCGCCGAGATGATCCAGCGTCGCCATAATGCCCTTGTCGTTTAGCGCCCGCACTTGTTCGAGAGCGTCATGCAATCGGCGGCCGGCGATGAATCTGGAGGACAGCCGCTTGCCGTATTTGACTGTCATGGATTTTACCGTCTTGTTGCCCGCGATACTCAGGAGACATCTTCGATACCAATCTGCGCCGATAGCCACCCTTGACTCCCCCTTTTGGAATCCAATCCTCTTATAGAATATGCGGCAGGAGTCTTGCCCTATTAGCGTCTGAGGGCTTGTCCCGTCTGACGAACAGGAAAGACCCGCAACGCGGGGTTGCGGGCCTCTCGCCAGAATGGTTGCTGCGATTCATGTCCTCATGCATGGAGGATACTATTCAGACATGGAAGGGTATTAGTACCATCTGCAAATGCTGCAAGAGATAATCACCAGTAGAATGAAGAGGACCAGAATGAATCCAATGTTGTTATGATGAGCACCACCAACATAACCTGACATTGTTACATGCACCTCCTTACGTTTTGACTACTCTGTAGGTTATGCGCCTGCGGTATTCGTTGACTGGGTATTTGTTCCCATGGCATATAACTTGGGCGAACACCCGATTTGCGGGACAAGGGTGGGGCTGAGCTCGGACAAAGGCCGTGACGAGTCGCGAGAGGTGAGGGCTTTGGAGCAAAATGTGCAAACGCACAATTTTATCAAACGCCTATACAATCGGGGGAAATATACATAGGATACTGTACCTTAACATTAAAGGAGCTGAAAACTTCATGAATTATGCAGCAAACGTTTCTGGTGGAGCTAACCATCATTATCCGGTCGCAGGCGCAGGTTGCGGTAATGTAGGCGGCGCATTCAACAACGTCGGAGCCATCCTGGTTCTCTTTATCCTTCTGGTTATCATCGCGAAAACACTTTGTTGCTTCTAATCACCGCCATCTGCACGAATTGAAATAGCATGCAAAATCCCCAAGCGGCCTTCGCTTGGGGGTTTTGCATGTGTTCGAGAGTTTCCCTCCGCGATTCGACGAATACCGGAGAAAGACTCCACATTTCGACACAATATCTTTATAATGGATACTAGAAACAAAGGGGGGGACGAGTTATTTTGAAAAAACCAATCGTGAGCGTAGGCATAGGGGTCATCCTTCTAGCTGTTTTAGCTGCTTGCGGTACCAATAATGATGAGGGAAAGGAAGCGGGCGCAGAGGAGAAAACACAGATTACGTTATGGCATAACTTTAATGGGAACGATCTTCGCTCGTTGGCGATGCGGAGTCTTATAGAGACTTTCCAAATAAATAATCCGCAAATCGAGCTAAAGGTGGAGAAGTTTGTATCCGACGGATACCGGGCGAAGGTTATGGAGGCTGCGAAAGCGGACAATCTTCCGGATGTGTTCGTGATGTGGAGCGGCTCCATGACCAGCGATTTTGCCCAAGCAGGGCTGATCCAGCCCATCAATGAATTGCTGGGCGAATATCCGGAATGGAGAGACGGATTTATGCCGGGTTCGCTGGAGGCGTTTACCGAAGGAGGAAATACATACAGCGCGCCAATGGGACTTACTCCGACGTCGATATTGTATTACAACAAGTCGATCTTTCTGGAGCAGAAGCTGACCGTGCCTCAAACATGGGAACAATTGCTGGATGTCATCCGCAAGCTTAACGACAAAGGCATCGCGCCAATCGCATTAGGCAACAAGGCGGGTTGGGTTGCGCAATCAAGCATCTTTAGCTCGCTTGCGGATCGGGTTACGGGCACCGATTGGTTTATGAAGGCTATAGCTCAAGAAGGAGCAGCGTACACGGACCGTGTATTTGTTGATGCCTTAACCTATATGCAGGAGCTTGCCGAGGCTGGCGCGTTCCAAAAAGGTTACGCCAACATGGATAATCTGGAGATGGAGCTGCTGTTCGCGCGCGGAGAAGCGGCGATGATGATCGACGGAGGCTGGGCGCTGACGAATATGGCGGCGAATGCGACGAATGAAGAGCTGCGTCGGATCGGCGCAACCGTATTGCCATCAATGCCTGAAGGATTGGGGAACAGCCGGTCCGTGTCCGGTGTCACGGGCATCGGCATGGGACTCAGCAGCAAGGCACAGGATGAGCGGAAGGAAGCGGCGCTTGCGCTTATATACGCGATGAGCGGTCCCGAAGCGCAGCGTAAGACGCTTGAGAGCAATCAATTGGTAAGCTACAAAATCGATTTGGACAGAAACAAGGTGTCGTCCATCTTCGCGGAGGTGTACGAGCTGGTGACCAGCGTTGATTTCACGCCTGTTTATGACGTTTATTTGTCCAGCGAGACGGCGGAGGTCCTGAATGAAGGGCTTAAAAAGCTGCTCGCGGGAACGGCCGAGCCGGAGGAGGTAGCGGCGAGCTTGCAAGAGGCTCATGTCAGATCCGCGGAGCCAGCCCGGAGCGAGTAACCATAGAGAGAAGGAGGAGCTTATGGAGAACCTGAGTGAGGCTGGCGAATCAATCGCGATGCGCGCGATACCGGTCTATGTGCTGACGGGATTCCTCGGCAGCGGCAAGACTACTCTGTTGACGCGGCTGCTGGAACGGTTGAAGTCGGAGGGGAAACGTCCGGCAGTCATCATGAACGAATTAGGCGATATTAATCTGGACGGCCAACTGGTGGAGAGGGACGTGCCGATGGCGGAGATGCTGAGCGGGTGTATCTGCTGCAGCATGCGAGGCGATCTGGGGCTTACGATCGATGGTCTGATCGGACTGCATGGACCGGATGCCATCGTGATCGAAGCAACGGGCGCCGCCAATCCCATGGAGCTGCTCGACGGTGTGACGGAAGCGGCGATGTACCGGAAGGTGGAGCTGAAGTCCGTTATCGCGGTAGTGGACGGTCCGCAGCTATTAGCTCGCGGGCGCGACGGCAAAGGCCGCACGTTCAAGCTGATGCGCGACGGGATTCGCTGCGGCACGGCGCTCCTGCTTAACAAAGCCGACAAGCTGGCTCCCGAGGAGCTTGTCGAAGCGCAGCAGTTGATGCGCGGCATGAACGCCCATGCGCCGATTTTGCCTACGGTCCGCTGTGATACAGAAGCTTGGGACTTGTTGTTTGGCACCTCGCAGGATGCTGCTTCGCGTGTTCCTGAGTGTACCGGGGGATCTCATGTTCATGAACATAGCCACCAGCATGTAATGGCGTTGACGCATTATTGGCGAGGTCCCGTAGACAGCGAGGCGTTCGAGCGGCTGCTGGGCGAATTGCCCGATAACATCTATCGGGCGAAAGGCATCGTATCGTTCTCGGACACCTCGCGCGGCAGTCGGTTCTTGTTCCAATATGCGTATAAGGAATCGGACTTTATCCGGATCGAGCCGCAGGGAGAAGTGCTGGATGTCGCCGTGTTCATCGGCGAACACTTCTCCAAAGAGGAGCTGCTGGGCAAGCTGCGAGCGTTGGAAGAAGTGGAAGATAAGTCATAATTTGTCGCATCATGTCTATACGCGGTAATGGTTGGATACAATAATCGGAGATGGGACGGCATGATTGTCCCTGCCAATCCATACGGTATAGAAGGGTGAGAGACGATTATGATGTTCAGCAAAATATCGGTTGCGCTGGCGACGGCACTGCTGTTGTCCTCCGCATATGGCATGACTTCCGAAGCAGCCGTCGAAGGACCGCTGCTCGCTCAGCACACGGAAGGCGAAGAGGGTCATCGTCACGGCGAGATGTCGCGCAAGGAATTCGAGGCTTACCGACTGGAGAAGCTTCGCGAAATGGCGGCTTACTTCGGCTTGAAGACCGACGGCAAGTCCGCGGATCAGCTAAAGCAAGAGCTTAAGGAAGCGCGCAAAATCAATCCAGAGAAATGGGAGGCGTTCAAGGCGGAGCATAATGCGAAGCGATTGGAGCGCCTGCAGGAGATTGCCAAGAAGCAAGGCATTGCGACGGAAGGCAAGACGGCTGAGCAACTCCATAAGGAGCTGAAAAATGCGCACGGCGGCAAGTGGCCGGGCCGCTCCAAGGATACGCGCAAAGAGCCCATGCCTTCCGCAACAGTCGCTCCGGCGCCGAATCCGGCACCGACAACAGCGCCGACCGCCGCTCCTACGGCTATGCCCAAGCCCGACAAAAAAGATGGAGAATCTGAGGGCAAGGATATCGAGAAACAGGGAGAAGCGGGCAAAGGAAAGGTCGAAAGCTTGCAGGATTCCCAAAAGAGCAAATAAACCTATTCATCAGAAAAAAGGCATGAAGCCGGGTAGAGCCGGACTTCATGCCTTTTTTCAGATCGTCCACTGGGAATGAACGATTCCGCTCAAGTACCAGCCTCCCTCATGCTGTTCGAGCACGAGAATCAGGCTTTTCCAATCCATGCCCTCGTATTGCTCGTCAAACCCGCTGAAGTGATAGTCCACAATGTAGCTGCCGGGGAACGTTTCTTTCATGTTAGGCTCTGTGTTGCCGCTGCTCAGAATTTCGTCCCAGCCGATCTTCTCGGCATTGACGAAGTCTTCATCATAAACGAACTTTTTGTAATAGTCGCCGAAGGTGAGCTCGATCGGTTCGCCGGAGCCGTCGAAGGAACCCCATACATATTTTTTGTCATCATTCGTCGTTGGAAGCTCCGAGGCGGGAAACGTCTGCGCTTTCTCCTTGTCAATGTGGGCATAAGGCGAGAACAGGAGACCGTTCTGCGGATGGACGAAAGCCTGCAAAGTCTCCATGTCGGCATCCTTAAGCGTCAAAATAATAGCTGCTGCCGCGTCCTGCGGCGTCGCGAACAACGGACTTTGTTTCTCTTGGCCGCTTGTCCCTCCGTCGGCAGGAGTTGTCGCCTGCGGGCTTGCGGTCGGAGACGGCGAGCCTGATTGTTCCGTTGGATGCGGAGTCTGCGAAGACCCGTTCCCGGACGCGCAGCCCGTCACGCCAATCGCGAGGATGGCGGCCGTACATAAAGTAATCCATGTTTTTTTCATGTTATAGCACCTGCTTTCTGGATCATATTAACAAGGTTGCACTACAACTTACAGACGAGGGCTGTTGGCGGAAAGGTTGCATGACTTGGCGGCTCGGCGGAAATAATTGACCGCTTGTCAGAAGTCGTGTTGTTTGTTAGGATGTATTTATTAAGTAAAATTATTAACTAAACATCAATTTTGTATCAAAATCGGATATACGCGGGAGCGAGTGGGATGGCAACGATCAAACAAATTGCTGCGAAAGCCGGCGTATCGGCTGCAACGGTATCCAGAGTGCTGAACAACGACCTATCGCTTTCCGTAAGCGAGGACACGAGAGGCCGTATCTTCCGAATCGCCGAAGAGCTGGGCTACAAACCATCCAGGCTGCGAAAGCTGAAGCAGGAAGAACATCTTTCCCGGCAGCAGATCGGATTGTTGATGTGGTCGACGCTGGAGGATGAGCGGGACGATCCATACTTTTCCTCCATTCGCCGAGGCATCGAGCTGCGCTGCGAGGAGCTCGGCATTACCATCGCGAAGGTGATGAGAGGCAGAGGCGGTACAGAGCTTGCTCCTTGCCATGGACTAGATGGTCTCATCGTCGTCGGTTCTCTTCACGTGGAGGATGTGCTCGCCCTATACAGCAATCCCGAACGCATCGTATTCGTCAATCACGCCGAAGGTCCGCCCTCCAGCGACTCCGTCAAGCTCAACTTCGAAGCCGCGATGGAGGAGGCGCTGTCTTACTTGCAGGCGCTGGGCCATATTCGGATTGCGTATGCAGGCGGAGAAGAAACGGTTCACCGCTTGACGGTCTCGACAGAGAACGAGACGGTAACCGATTCCCGAAGAAACCGGTACAGGGCTTTTATGTCAGAGCGGGGGCTTTACCGCAGCGAGTACGACCTCGTAACGGAATGGTCCTCGGGCGGCGGTTATTCCGGTATGAGAAAGCTGCTCGATCTTAATGAGCGTCCTACCGCTTGTTTGATGGGAAGCGATCCCATGGCCGTGGGTGGGCTTCGGGCACTCCACGAAGCGGGGCTCGAGGTTCCTAACGACATGTCGCTTATCGGATTTGACGACATCGAGATTTCCGCTTACCTTAGCCCTCCGCTTACGACGGTTCGCGCCTATACGGAGCTGATGGGCCGGACGTCGGTCCAATTGTTGCTAGAGCGAATCCAGGGCCGCGAGGCGGCCATTCACGCCACGGTAAACACGTCGTTTATCGTCAGGGAGAGCTGCGGGCCCGGCATGTAAGCGTAGCTCAAACCCACATCATGCTTCCGAAGCGGCTTTGCTTTGCAAAGCTGGAGGTCGCACATCTTCGAAAAAGCCTCGATAGAGGTTTTCTCATAACTTACCCGAAAACAAGAGATTAGAATCGAGGAGGAACATTTATGTCCATTCGTTACGATGAAAGCAACCGTATTTTCCATCTGCAATCGGGAGATGCCAGCTATGTGCTCGGCGTTACGAAGCAAGGTTACCTTGCCCACTACTATTGGGGTCGCAAAGTTCGCGGAACCAGTCTGCGCCAGCTGCTTGAGCTGAAAGAACGCGCATCGTTCTCGCCTAGCACGGATCTGGAGCAGAAGGAGCTGTCGCTTGATTCGCTTCCACAGGAATATCCGACATACGGCAGCTCCGACTTCCGCATGCCGGCGTTCCAGGCGCAACTCGCCGACGGAACGACCGTGACGGAGTTTTTGTACGATTCCCATCGGATCGTAAAGGGCAAGCCATCGCTGCCGGGTCTTCCGGCGGTCTACGTCGAGAGCGACGACGAAGCCGAAACGCTTCTCGTCGATCTGGTCGATGCGAATTCCGGTCTTCGCGTTACGCTATCCTACACGGCATTCGCGGACCACAGCGCGATTGCGCGTTCGGCAAGCGTAGTCAACGAAAGCGGAGCTGCCGTCAAGCTGCTTCGCGCGTTCAGCGCCAGCTTCGATCTGCCTCATGACCGCTTCGAGCTGCTGCAACTATCCGGAGCCTGGTCGCGGGAACGTTACGTTCATACGCGCAAGCTGGTACCGGGACTTCAGTCGGTGGAGAGCCGCCGGGGATCCAGCAGCCATATGCAGAATCCTTTTATCGCTTTGCTCTCGGAGGGATCGACGGAAACGCATGGCGACGTGTACGGTGTCAGCCTTGTCTACAGCGGCAGCTTCGCGGCAGGAGTAGAGGTTGACCAGTTCCATACTTCGCGCGTATTCGCGGGACTGAACAGCTTCGACTTCAGCTGGCTGCTGGAGCCGGGCGAGACGTTCCAAGCGCCCGAGGCGATTCTGGTGTTTTCGGCCGAAGGCTTGGGCGGCATGTCCCGCAGCTATCACGAGCTGTATCGTACGCGACTTAGCCGAGGCGCGTTCCGCGACAAGGCCCGTCCGATTTTGATCAACAACTGGGAAGCGACGTACTTCAATTTCAATGCGGACAAAATCGAAGCCATCGCGCGTGCCGGCCAAGAGCTCGGCATCGAGCTGTTCGTGCTGGACGACGGCTGGTTCGGCAAGCGGGACAGCGACAACTCCTCGCTAGGCGACTGGTTCGTGGATCGGAACAAGCTGCCGAACGGTCTTGAGGATCTGGTAGGCCGAGTTACTTCGCTCGGCATGGAATTCGGTCTGTGGTTCGAGCCGGAGATGGTATCCCCTGACAGCGAGCTCTACCGCAAGCATCCGGACTGGTGCCTGCACGTGGAAGGCCGCAGACGGACGCAAGCCCGCCAACAGCTCATTCTCGACATGTCGAGACAGGACGTGCAAGACTACATCGTCGAAGTGATCTCCGCGACGCTCTCCAGCGCTCCGATCACATATGTGAAGTGGGATATGAACCGCAACATGACGGAGATCGGTTCTGCACTGCTGCCTGCGGACCGTCAGCGGGAAACAGCTCACCGCTACATGCTGGGCTTGTACGCCGTGCTTGAGAAGATCACGACGAGCTTCCCGCACGTGCTGTTCGAAAGCTGCTCCGGCGGCGGCGGACGCTTTGACCCGGGCATGCTGTATTACATGCCGCAGACGTGGACGAGCGACAACACGGACGCCGTCTCGCGCCTCAAGATTCAATACGGCACAAGCATCGTGTATCCGATCAGCTCCATGGGCTCCCACGTATCCGCGGTGCCCAACCACCAAGTGGGCCGGATTACGTCGCTCGATACGCGCGGCAACGTCGCGTTGTCCGGCAACTTCGGCTACGAGCTCGACCTGACGCAATTCACGGATGATGAGAAGGAACTCGTGAAGGAGCAGGTGGCCAAATACAAAGAGATCCGCCACTTAGTGCAATTCGGCGACTTCTACCGTTTGTTGAGCCCGTTCGAGGGCAATGATACGGCT
>NZ_BDQX01000430.1:259686-267908 GCF_003112455.1 Paenibacillus agaridevorans | reverse complement strand
GTGCTGCAGGAGGCGACCCCGCCGCTGGACCGTTTCCGCCTGCAAGGACTGGACCCTGCTGCCGACTATGTGCTGCAAGGCCAGGGAGACAGCTACGGCGGCGACGAGCTGATGTTTGCCGGTCTTGCGAAGCCGCAATTCCATGGCGATTTTGCGAGCAAGGTGTACCATTTCAAGAAAAGCGAATAGTAGGTAAGTTAGCGGTAAGAGAGGAGCGGGTCGCCTGGGGCGATTCGCTCTTTTTATGTTGCGTCCAAGCACCAATCACCATGCACCATGCACCAAGCGGCAAGCACCAAGCAGCAAGCGCCAAGCACCAAACTCCCCACTTTCGAGGGTTCATGATTCTGAGTGCTGATGGACGATGAGCGAAATCAGGTTATTCTCGCCCTCTCCCGTGCCATGAGGCTATATGAAGAGGAAGAACAGGAAAAGCTCCTATTAATTTCACGTTCGCAAGAAGATCAGCGGTTATTAAGGGAAATCCTCCATTTAAATGGCCACAAACCTGCCCATAGTGCCTATAGAGGGGCGATTAAACGGCACATTTCCCTCTAAATCTCTAGAGTAGCGTATGCGAGGGTAAATAGACGGAACATTTCCCACTAAATCTCCGAAGTAACTCTCCGATGTAACTCTCCGAAGTATCTCCGAAGTAACTCTCCGAAGTAACGAATATGAAGGGGGACAGGTGAAGGGTTTCCTCTTAGTAGCAGCTTGGCCCAACCCAACCGACTACACCCCCATACTCACGATTGCCCCCCTAACGGACTGAGAAGGCACTATTTCATCGAAAATGGCGTGTATCGGATTCTAACGGACCTCATAGCCCGTAATGGGGAGGAGAAGGCTGCTCTGCACTCAAAATGGTGCAAATAGTGGCTGTCTTGTCCGTTAGAATTTCATCATGCCCACTTTCAGCCGAATAACGTCTCACATGTCCGTAAGAACAGGAGATGCTGCTAGTTCGAGGGTTTGGGCGGGAAGAGAGGGGGCTAGAGAGAGGGGAGAGAGGGGGATGGAAGGGGGGAGAACGCCAGAAATCAATTCGCGGGATGCCGAACCTACCAGGTTATGAGAAGCGGGGAAGCAAGGCGTCAATTGGCGCGAAAAAAATCGAAACAAAGGGGTTGCGCTTGACGTAACGTCAAGTGCTATGCTTTGAAGTAAGGAAAGTATATCTTCGCCATACTTTCTCTATATATCTCGAATTGAAACGGGCTGCGCTGCCAAAGGACGGCACGGCCGAGTCACCTTGGCAGGAAGGGGAGGAGAGGGACTGTGATGAGCGACCAACACGAAAATGCGAACGGAAAAATCGGAAACGAAATGGCCGATGATCGGCGCACGTATACGATCGGGGCGTTCGCCCGCATGACGGGAACGACGGAGCGTACGCTGCGTTTCTATGATCGCAAAGGTCTGCTGAAGCCATCGGGGCGCAATGCGCAAGGGCATCGCTTCTATGAAGAAGGGGATCTGCTCCGGTTGCAGCAAATACTGACGATGAAATATTTGGACTTCTCGCTGGACGAAATCGCGGAGCATCTGAGCGATCGGAACCGTGATATGACCGCTACGCTTAATCTGCAGCGCGAGCTGCTAAGCCAGAAGCGGGATCAACTGGATAAGGCGATTGGCACGCTGGACCGCATGCGGATGCTCCTTGAAGGAGCCGGAGAAATAGACAGCTCGCTGCTGCTTTTCTTCATACACAACATTCAGAACGAGGAAGCGCAGAAGCGTTATCTGGCGGAACGGCTGCCGGCTCCTGTTGTCGGCGCGATTTTTATGGAGGGCATGCCGGAGGCGGAACGGCTGGAGCTTGAGAGAAGGATGACGGCTGTGCTGGTTGAACTGACGGGCTATTGCCGCGAAGGTCGCAGTACAGACGATGAGGAAGTACTGCGCTCGGGGCAGCAGTTAGTAAAGCTTCTGAGCGAGGTCATCGGACAAGCGATGGAGCATCTGAGCGAAGAGCAAAAGAACGAGATGGAGCGAGCGATGTCCGAGATTGGCAATCCGGAAGCGGAGCTTGATCCCGCGCTTTTTTACAGCGGATTTTCGAAGGAGGAAGAGTTATTTCTCGCGGCTGTCATGGAAAAGGTCGGCGTTATGGAAGAGGATTGGCTGAAAGGAGTGAGTCAAGATGAACGTTAAACCGTTTCTGGCGCTTGTCGGCAAACACCGGCCGAAGGGCTGGATTATTGCCGCGGCCATAATATTGGGGCTGGGAGAAACAGCCTTGTCGCTCTTCATTCCGCTGCTCACGCGGGATGTCGTCGAGGAAGCCTCCGCATCCGCGTTGCAAAGCGCTACGGTCATTATGTTAGGTGCTGTATTCGCGCTACAGACCGCAATGTCGGGCTTCGGCGTCTATACCATGTCCTATGTCGGACAGTATATGGTGGCCGGTTTGCGCCGGGAGGTTTGGGAGCGGGTGCTCCGCCTGCCCGTTTCGTTCTTCGACCGCAATACGTCAGGCGAGACGATGAGTCGGATAACCAACGATACGAACGTCATCAAGGATTTTATCGTTGGGCATGTCATATCTTTCTTGGGAGGCATTGTCTCCATCGTTGGAGGCGTGGGCATTCTCCTGTACCTCGATTGGCGAATGACCTTGCTTATGCTGATCGCCGTTCCGGCGTCGCTGCTTATCCTGTGGCCGCTCGGCAGCAAGATGTTCGCGATCTCGAAGTCGATGCAGGATGAAACCGCGATGTTTCAGGGCGATCTGGGGCGAGTGCTGACGGAAATTCGGCTGGTCAAATCTTCGCTGGCCGAGCCGGCCGAACTGAGACAAGGACGCGGCCGCATTGGCAGCTTGTTCCGTTTCGGCATGAAGGAAGCGAAAATCATGTCCATTGTTACGCCGCTAATGATGTCCATCATGCTGCTCATTCTCGTGCTGCTTATCGGATACGGGGGCGTCAGAGTCGCGCAAGGAACGATCACGACGGGCGAACTTGTCGCCATCATTCTCTACATGTTCCAGATCGTCATGCCGTTTACGCAGATGGCATCGTTCTTTACACAGTTCCAGAAGGCGCTTGGCGCATCGCAGCGAATTATCGAGCTGATAGAAGAGCCGGCGGAGACGGAGCGGGGCATCGATGATCGTCCAGCGAATCAACAACGCGGGAGACGAATAACTGCTTCTGAAACGATTTCTTTTGAGAAAGTCAGCTTCGCCTATTCCCCGGATCGTCCCATTTTGAATGGGGTGTCGTTCGAGGCCGTCGCCGGCGGCATGACCGCTTTCGTAGGCGCCAGCGGCGCGGGCAAAACGACGATTTTTTCGCTTGTGGAGCGCTTCTACTCACCTACGGGAGGTACGATTCGTTACGGTGCAGACGACGTGTCTGCGATGTCGTTACAGCAGTGGCGGGACCGGCTGGCTTACGTATCGCAGGAAAGCCCTATGATGGCCGGCTCTATCCGGCATAATCTCACATATGGCTTGAGCTCGGATGTTAGCGAGGAACGAATTGCCGAGGCGTTGGAGGGAGCGAATCTGGCGGAGCTGATCGCATCACTTCCCGATGGGCTCGAAACGGAGGTTGGCGAACGCGGCGTGAAGCTGTCGGGGGGCCAGCGGCAACGTCTCGCTATTGCGAGAGCGATGCTTCGCGACCCTGAATTTCTACTGCTGGACGAGGCGACGGCGCATCTGGACAGCGAGTCGGAGCGGCTCGTGCAGGACGCGTTGCAGAAGCTTATGCAGGGACGCACGACGCTCGTGATCGCGCATCGCCTGTCGACGGTCAGCAATGCGGACCGGATCATTGTATTAGAAAAGGGCGAAGTGACGGGGCAAGGCACGCATATGGAGCTGCTTCGCTCCCATGAGCTGTACGTCAAGCTCGCGAAGGGACAGCATCTTGAGAGCGAGGCTGCGGTTTGAGGTAGGGGTGGGTTAATAGGATTGATATCCCGACCCGACGAAACATTGAAACCAACGGCAAGGTTGAGTAGAACGGAAGCGGTGGTTTTGTTAGAACCGTTGAAAAGTAATACGACTCGCAGATTGCCAAAGAGCCCCCGCGATGCAAACGCGACTGGCTCTTTGTATATGGGGCGTTCGAGGGTTATACCGCCTGCAAGCCGGCTTGGTTAAGCAAGTTCCAAGGTTTGTTGTAATGCGGCTGGAAGAAGAAGTCCACAAAGCCGAGACCATCCATCGTCATGCCGTTCTGAATGCAGACCGACAAGGTGTTGATCGATTGAGTCAAGTCGACCTTCGAGATGACCTGCGCGCCGAGGATACGGCCAGTGTCGGCATCGTAGACGACCTTCAGCGTAACGTCTTCGTAGGTCGGCATAAATTCCAGACGGTCATGGTCTTGCAGCGTCACTTGCTTGACGTTTAGGCCGGCTGCCGTCGCGGCCGTCTCTGTCAAACCCGTCGACGCGATATTGTAATCGTAAATTTTGATGCCCGACGTTCCTTGTGTACCCATGTACTGTACGGTTGGCTTCATCAGGTTGCGGGCAACCAGCGTGCCCATCCGGACGGCATTGGTCGCAAGCGGGATGTAGGCATGCGCCCCGGTCGGGTTGTAGCGAACCGCGCAGCTGTCGCCTGCGGCGAACACGTCCGGCTTGCTGGTCCGCATATATTCGTCGACGATAATGGCGCCGTTCGGCAGCATGTCGACTTGTCCGCGGAGGAGATCCGTGTTCGGGCGGAAGCCGATGCAGAGAACGACCATATCGGCTTCGAACTCTCCGTCATTCGTCACGACCGCGGCTACCTTGCCGCTTGGATCTCCTTTGAACGATTGCGCCGTTCTTCCAAGTGCGAGCTGTACGCCTTTGTCCGTCAATTCCCGTTCCGTAATGTCCGTAAATTCGCGATCCAAATATTTGTATAGAATCCGGTCCATATTATCAATGAGCGTCACTTCTTTGCCCAATGCCTCGAACGCTTCCACGAGCTCAATGCCGATGTAGCCGGCGCCGATGACCGCAATCCTGCGGGCTTCTTTGGCTTTCTCGATAATCGTCTGGGCATGCCCGTAATTTTTGCAGAGCAGAATGTTATCAAGTCCGATGCCGTCCAGCTTCGGAATAATCGGCCACGAGCCGGTCGTTACGACGAGTTTGTCGAAGCTGTGCGTGAAGGTTTCACCGGTCACACTGTTTTTCACATCCAGTTGCTTCGCGTCGGTGTCGACATTCAATACTTCATGGCGCATATGCGTCATCACGCCCAGCTTGGCAAGCTGCTCCGGCGAAGCGTAGAACAGATCTTCCGCTTTCTTTACGACGCCGCCTACATGAAGAGCAATACCGCACGAGAGGAACGAGATATTGTCGTTTTTCTCGAAGACATGGATCTCGGCCTCGGGATAAAGTTTAACCATATTCAGAATCGCGGCAGTTCCGGCGTGTGTACATCCAATCACGGCAATGCGAGTAGGGGTTGTCATATAAAGCGCCTCCTAATGTATATAGTGAATTAATTCACAATCAATAATGTGATTTATTTCACAACGTTGTCTTGCTCATATAATACGCCAAACAGGTCGGCATGACAATGTCAGAATTGTGAACAAATTCACAAACTAGGTATTGGGATTTCTTATGTTAAAATAGGACAAACCATCAAACCAACCATCAGAAAGGCGGGGGATGAAATAATGACGGAACAAGGAACGCATGACGGGAAAATCGTGCTTATTACGGGAGCGGGAGCAGGAATCGGGCGCGAGCTGGCGCTGGCTTATGGGCGGGATGGGGCATTGTCGCTCATTGCGGACAGGAACGAAGCCGGTCTGGAAGAAACGGCTGCGCTATTGGAACGCGAAGAGCTGGATTCCGCATCTTTTGTTGTCGATATCAGCAAGCCTGAAGAAGTAAGCCGCTTGTTCGCGGATATCGAGGTTATGTTCGGGCGATTGGATATCGTTATCAACAATGCGGGCTTCGGTATTTGGAAGTCGCCGTACGACCTGGAGATCGAGGAATGGGATCATGTCGTTCATACGAATCTGAGAGGCACGTTTCTCTGCTCGCGCGAGGGAGCCAAGCTGATGAGGAAGGACGGAATCGGCGGCTCCATCGTCAATATTTCATCGACGCGAGCGCACATGTCAGAGCCCTACTCGGAAGCCTATGCAGCATCGAAGGGCGGGATCCTGTCGCTGACGCACGCGCTCGCTGCATCGCTCGGTCCCGACGGAATTACGGTCAATGCGATATGTCCAGGTTGGATCGAGACGGGCGATTACGGAGCGCTGCGAACGGATGATCATGCCCAGCATCCTGCGGGACGAGTAGGCAAGCCGCAGGATATCGCTAAAGCATGCTTGTATCTGACGGATCCGCAGAACGATTTTGTGACGGGTACACATATAACGGTGGACGGCGGCATGACTCGCAAAATGATTTACGCGGAGTAAGGGGCGCCTGAGGAATAACATGCGCAAAAGCAAGGTGAAACGGCTGCCGTCCTTTGGCGGCGCGGCTCTTAACCTTGCCGAGAAATAGAGAGAGAGACTATGGTGAAATCAGGAAATCATATGATTTCCTATACCGCGAAAAGCCTTCAACCCATTAAGACAATGGTTTGAAGGCTTTTTCGTTCAACAGGCGGGACCGGCTCATCCGCTTTGCTCCTTCTGAGGCCAGCCCCATAAGCAAGAGCTGTATATAAAGGCTAGTTGCCGGATTTGCTCATCAGCCGTTGCAATTGTTCTTCCACCTGGGCGGAACGCTGTTCTCCCTTGATATCGACAGGGGCGTATCCGCCGCCTGCCCCGCATGTTGGTGCCGTTCTTGCAAGCTCGCGGGAGGCTTCCCATTCCATAACCTTTTGCTCGATTCTCTCGAAGCCCTTGCTCGCCGAACTGCTATGCAGGTGGGTCGGTCCGCCGTATACGCCATTGCCGTTGCCGGCTTCGCTCGTTGCCGACATTTGCCTTACGCGTGTCATTAGCTCTTCGCGTTTGCTCTGCAGACGAGTTTTCTCTTCCTTCAGACCTTCCACGCGCAAACGCAGGTCGTCTGCCGATTGCTTGGCGAGGTCGCGCAGCTTTGCGGTTTCCTCCGCTTGCTCCAGATATAGCAGCTTGGCTTCCAGCGCCATGCGTGCTTCTTGCTCACGGCCTTCCAACGCGGCTTGTTCCGCTTTGCCCTCGTAATATTGAGCCTGCGCATGCAGTTCTCCCAGCTTGGAGCCCATTACGCGTTCCTGGACGAGTTGTTGCGACATCGAACGTTCCGTGCGTTCGATCACCTCATCCAAGTCCCGCAAATAGTGGTTAAGCATCATAACCGGATTTTCCATTTTGTCCAGCATCTCGTTAGCGGCAGCCTTCGTCATATTCAATACGCGTTGTAGAATTCCCATGTAATTTCTCTCCCTATATGTTTAGTTTGGATGTGGTTGTTGTTGCTTTGGTTGTTGCCGGATTAGTAGTGGTCGACGAAACGGAAATCATTATACGGCGCCTTCGGAATGAACAGCGAAGCGATCAAGTAAATGAGTAGCACGCTGCCGAAGCTGAAGAAACCTGCAATAACGACAAGCATTCTGACGATGTTCGAGTCGATCCCCAGCCATTGTCCAAGTCCTCCGCATAATCCGGTTAATTTACTGTCCGAAGTGGAACGAAACAATTTTTTCATCTCGCATTCATCCTTTCGTGTTGCTCATCTATGTCCTTATTGTATAGCTCGGGCGAATGCTTCGTAACAGTCCGCAGTCTATTGTTGGAACTGGCCTTTAGGCGGGGCAGGACTCGGACGCACGACCGGGAGAGGGGATTGTGGTGAGGTAGGACGTACGGAAAAAGGCTGCTCGGGAACCCAAAGGGGCTCCTGAGCAGCCTAATTTAACTATTCGCCGAGCGGTCGCGCGATAGGTCATGCGAGTATGAATAATCATACACAATCCGCCGAGCGGGCGTGCGATAGGGCATGCGAGTATGAAAAATCATACACAATCCGCCGAGCGGGCGTGCGATAGGCCATGAAAATGGATCGAGCTGTTGGTAGAGCTGACGGTGACGATAGCAAGCAAAGGAGCTAGCAATCCGCCGCGTATCGGTTTTTAAGCGAGCTCACCATCGTACCCAATTCTTCCTCCGTGGGCATTATTAGTCGAGCAGCGGCTTCCTCGACACCGGCTGGCGTCTGCCTGCTCTGAATGGCAGACTTGATGGCAGCGGCGAAGACATGCGCACCTTGCGGGCCAAGGCCGGCAATCTCCTCCA
>NZ_BDQX01000430.1:231105-259551 GCF_003112455.1 Paenibacillus agaridevorans | reverse complement strand
TCATAGAAGGCGCGGACGAGCTCGGCGCGAGTGCGGCCGGAGCCCTCTGCCACGACGAAAGCCTGTATGATCGACGCATGTGTCTGCCGCCGCTGGGCGATGCCGCAAAATTTGTAGCCATCGATGCTCAGATCGAAGTCGCCGGGGCAATAGGCGCCTGCAATCTCGCCTTTCTCCACCAATCGACCGGTGCTCTGCAAGGCTTCCGCTATTAAATCATACATCCGTTCAAAGTCGTTATGGAATCGAAGATCCAAGGCATTCTTCTTGGGAAGAATGAGGGAGACATTAACGACTCCGGCATCCAGAGGAACGGCCGCTCCGCCAGAATTGCGTACAACCGTCATCCAGCCCCCCTCCTCCAGCCACTGCCTGGCTTCCTTGGCTCGCGGCATACGGCTATCTTTCTGGCCCAGCACGAATGCATGGGGATGGCGCCATAGATGACAGATCGCCGGTCCGCCTTTGCCGGCGCTTCGGCAGAGGAGCTCATCCAGGGCAAAGGCGTACAAGGGATCGCTATGGCGGAAATCGTTCATTCGATCGAGCAGCAGGATGGCGGGTTCTTCCTTGAAGGGCATGCAGGGTTCCTCGCTTATGGGAAAATGTACAGTCTACCCGTATTGTAACACCAATCCCTTCGCAGCGGATAAATACGTTTCTCTCCATCGAATCGGCTATCATTGCGATCCCCTTCGACATCTATCGATGATCATTGCTGAGGAGTAGCGCGTGTCCAGACGACAGGGAAGTCATCCCCCGCCAGGATTTCACCTGGCTGTACTTTTACGTGACTTTCCATCGGATGTCCGCCTGCAGGTTCATAGCGTGTATGACCAGGCATGTAGTGGACGGCAATCGCGCGACGCTTTAATGAAGAACGATTGTGGGGGCTGCCGTGCCACGTTAAGCAGTGGTGATAACCAACTTGACCTTTTTTGATCTCGAAAGGGACGGATTCGACGATTGCATCTGCCGGCAATAGTTCCGGTTGACGATGATACGGTTTGAAATGATCGTCGCTTGCCAAGTAGCGCTGGTGGTTGCCCCAAAGATGACTGCCGGGCACCATCCACATGCAGCCATTCTCAATGACGGCATCATCCAAAGCGACCCAAGCGCTTACGAGATCAGCGGGTTGGATGATGGGCCAGAGGGGATGGTCCTGATGCCAGCCGGTTGGTCCGCCGGAATAAGGCGGCTTGTATTGGATCTGATCATGCCAAACTCTTACCGTATCCGTATTCGAAAGCTGAGCGATCTCTTCGCAAATCGTTGCATTCTGCGCATGCTGATAGAAGGCTTCGCTCGCCATCCAAATGTTGACGATTTGCACAACCTTTTCATTTACTGTCATGTCCATGCCCATATTTCCAGCACCCTCCAGCAAATTTACATTCCTTACTGGTTTCCGCACGGACTTCCCTTCCATGACAAGATCAAGCTCTGCGCGCAGCAGATCGACCTCGGCTTCACTTAGTACGATCCCGCCTTTTAAAAAGCCATCCCGATGAAATTGTTCGATTTGCGCTTTTGTTAACATGTGTTGATAATCCCCTCTCATACCTTTATCAGGTAATATTTGATACTATAAGCATAGTGGAAGGGTTTTCAGATGTATTTGCAATAGTGCTAGATATCTTTATAATTATTCAACATTTTTCGGAGAATGGAATAAGGGAGCGCAGGTTGAGGTGAGAATATATTCTATTGTCGATTTGAAACCGACAGTCAACTTTGCAAGCCGTGATCAGGCCGAACCTTGCACGGTGTGGGGACCGCGGATTATTCCGGATTGTCAAATCTTTTATGTAATCAGAGGAAGTGCCGTGTTGCAACTGGGCAACGAACAGATCGCGATCGCTTCGGGGCAAGGTGTGTTTTTTGGAAGCGAGAGTCCTCATCGCCTGGAAACGCTTGAAGAGACCGATTACTATAGCGTTCATTTCCACTTCGATCATGTTTCTCCAGCGCCGGTTCATCCCGCATATGCGATTTTGGGCTGTGAGCCGGAGCAGCTCGCACAAGAAGTGGCTCGATATGAGATCTCGCTTGGGGACCGTCGTGGTGAGCTTTTCCCTCACAAGTTCGCATATCCGGGGATGGAGCCTTTCTTATTGCGTTTGGTAAAGGAATATCGAGGCGGGCATGTTTGGTTTGATTGGAGCTTGCGCGGGATTATGCTGGAGATGATCACACATATGCTGCGTTGCCAATTGGGGGAAATCAAGCGAGTTGTATCTCCTTTCCTGGCCGCTACTTTGGAAGCCATCCGCGCAGAGCCTGAACGTCACTGGACTGTCGCCGAGTTAGCGGCGTTATGCGGATATCATCCTGTTCATTACTCGAGATTGTTTAAGATGGAAATGGGAACCAGTCCGAAGGATTATTTGATGACGGAGCGAGTAAAACGGGCAAAACAATTACTGCTAAACGGCGAAAGGATAGAGAGCATCGCAGAACGTCTTGGCTATAACAGCATTCATTATTTTTCGAATAACTTTAAGCAGCTAACGGGGCTTACGCCATCCGAATATCGTCAACAAGGCCGGGTGGATTTAGCTTGAAACAGGCGAGAACGGACTGATGCTTAGATTAAAAGGGTTGACGCCGCATGATGTATTTTCGTATTAAACAGTACGATAAGCGATTGAATTAGACGGTGAAAATATCAGGGTTTGACCTCATCCTTAAAAATATCCCGCCAGCTCGTCAACCCTGTCCGCATAATTGTCCAAGTCCCCACATAGACATGTTATCATCCAGTAAAAATTCGATGGTCAGAGGGGATGATTACATGCGTCGCATGGCATGGACGGCGGCAATTATTATGGTATTCGCGCTTGTTCTATCTGCTTGTGGTGGTACAAAGGACGCCGAGTCCGTGGTGAAGGATCTCGAGAAGTACGTGAACGACATGGAGAGTTATCAGGGCAACGGCACGATGACGCTTCATACCGGCCAGCAGCCGCTGACGTATCAGGTGGAGGTGTCGTACCAGACGCCGCATTACTACCGCATCAAGCTGACGAACGAGGAGAAGGACATTACACAGATCGTGCTTCGCAACGATGATGGCGTATTCGTATTGACACCCAAGCTGAACAAAGTATTCCGGTTTCAAAGCGACTGGCCGCAAAATCAAGGCCAGGTTTATCTGTACCAGACGCTTGCGCAAAGCATCATTGTAGACAACTCCAGAGTATTCGCCGTAGACGAGGACGCCTACGTGTTCGACGTTATGGCGAGCTACAACAATGGCTCGTTAGCCCGCCAGAAGATCTGGCTGGACAAAGCGGATCTGAGCCCGGTACAGGTGGAAGTCAGCGATACGAACGCTTCTGTCGTCGTAGACGTGAAGTTCGACGATTTCGAGTTCGGAACGAAGTTCGAGCCAAGCGTATTCCAGACGGAGGCGAATATGCAAGCGGAAGCTTCCCCGTCGGCCGGCAACGACGAACCGACCATAGCAACGCCGGAGAACACCGACGATACCACGGCACCTGGCGACGATGCCGTCGAAGACGAGGATACGGACGGCAAGGTTGAAGGAAGCGGCAATAACGAGGAAGAACCCGGCGACGAAGAAGCAGGTGCAGAAGAAGAGGATGCATCGACAGGCGTGGAAGGCGAGGAGCCGGCCGACTTCGTGGCTATGGGACCATCGTACCTCCCGAGAGGCGTATCGATGAAAGATGCCAAGGACATTGTATTCGGCGGCAATCCCGGCATGATGACACGTTATGAGGGAGTTTACAGCTACACGCTCATTCAGACGATGCCGAAGGATGTGGCAACGACGCTTGTTCCCGGACGTATGGTGGATGTCGGATTCGACAACATCGGCCAGATCACGGGCGATGACAAGCTGCAGACTCTTACCTGGACGTACGAGGGTCAGCAATTCCGCCTTACGAGCGAAAATCTGCCGGAGAGCGAGATGTTAAAGGTAGCGCAATCGGTCCAAGGCGAGATGGCGAAATAAATAATAACCTGCTTAATACTCGGCTGGCATGGGATTTCCAATACGTGCCAGCCGATTCTGGCATGCATTGCATTGACAGTCCCGGCAGCCTCGTTTAACATTGATTTTATTGATGTTGACTGCCCGGATTGTTCCTGTGTTACAGCTAGAGGAGAAGGTGAAAGACTTGGATTCGTATTATCGCCCTACGAGGGCAGAAATTTCGCTCGATGCCCTGCGGCACAATCTAACCGTTATACGCGCTGCACTTCCCGGCGGCTGCAAGCTGATGGCTTCCGTTAAGGCGAACGCCTATGGTCATGGAGCCGTGGAGATTGCAAAGGCCGCCGAGAGCTACGGCATTGATTATTTGGGCGTCGCGTTTCTGGATGAGGCGCTGGGACTTCGGAGAAATGGCGTTCGCGCGCCTATTCTTGTATTGGGATACGTGCCTGGTGATGCGCTTGGTCTTGCTCGAGAGCATGATATTACAATCAGCATGTTCAGGGAAGATGTTCGCGCGGCAGCGGAAAACCTTCCGGAGGCTCCGGATGGCCGCAAGCTCAAGATTCATGTGAAAGTGGACTCCGGCATGGGCCGTCTTGGCGTGCTGGGTCTGGAAGAGGCGGTATCGTTCGTCGAACATTGCCTGGCTACTCCGCAGCTTGAGGTTGAGGGCATGTTTACGCATTATGCGCGCGCGGATGAGCTGGACAAAGGATATACGGAATCGCAGCATGAGCGATTCTCTGCCGTTGCCAAGGCGCTTGAGGAGCGCGGTATCCGGCTACCGATCATTCATGCGGCCAACAGCGCCGCGGGGATGGAGACTCCGGAGTGGGCGGGCGGCATGGTGCGGCTTGGAATCGCGATGTACGGTTTGTACCCGTCTGCCGAAGTAAATCGGGAAAAGATCGCGCTTGCTCCGGTTATGTCGCTAAAGACGGAGGTTTCCTTCGTCAAGCAGGCGCCTGAGGGCTGGGGAATTAGCTACGGTACCCGTTATTTCGCAAAAGGCGGAGAGAGAATCGGCACGCTGCCGATCGGATATGCCGATGGGTACAGCCGGATGCTCTCGGGCAAAGCGCATGGACTTGTGCGCGGCGTCAAGCTGCCGATACGGGGCACGATCTGCATGGACCAGTGCATGATTACGCTGGACGACGAGAGGCTGACGGCCTCCGAAGCCGGAGAGGTTCGGCAGGGCGAGGAGGTTGTGCTGATCGGACGACAGGGCGACGAAGTCATTACGATGGAAGAGCTCGCGGATCAGCTTGGCACGATCAACTACGAGATTGCATGCATGATCGCGTCCCGCGTGCCTCGCGTCTATACGTCTGGCGGGGCAATCGTCTCGGTTCGCAACGAGCTGGCATAGCCGCGTCCGTATCTAGTGGGATTTTTTTCATGAAGGAAATTCCGGCAGCGACGGAGGAATTTGGGGAACGAATATCGAATGTACTGTAGAGGTTATTCTGCACGTCTCATGCATGCCGCGATATAGCATAATTGATATATGACTAACATAGATATGTTGAAGTATAGCGGAGGCTATATTTTGCCAGACTATAAGGGAGTATAAATACTCCGCTTGAACATTTTACGCAGCAGCGCCAGAATGTTCCTGCTACAACCGCATAGGGTCAGTTGAATGGGACGTATGTTCCTTCCTGTATGAATTTTACAACAAACCTTCTACATGCAATCAACATTTTCGTGGAGCTGTAGATTTTATCATGCACGTGCACAGTGGCTTTGGAAAAGTTTTGGGGGTGTCAGTTCGGTGGCCAATATCCATAATACGAAAAGGATCATGATCAGCCTGCCCGATCAGCTGCTGGAGGAAGTCGACGGAATCGTCGCCAAGGAAAACTCCAATCGCAGCGAGTTTATTCGGCAAGCCATGAAGCTGTATCTGGTAGAGCGCAAGAAACGTCAAATCCGCGAGTCCATGCAGCGCGGCTATATGGAGATGGCGAGAATCAATCTGAACATGGCCTCGGAAGCGTTTCAAGCAGAGGAAGAAGCGGATCACACGTTAGGGCGTCTAGTGAGCGGGGTGTAGAGCTTGATCGTCAAACGCGGAGATGTTTTTTTTGCCGATTTGTCCCCAGTCGTAGGATCTGAACAGGGAGGAGTCCGTCCCGTTCTCGTAATACAGAATGACATCGGTAACCGCTTCAGCCCTACCGTCATCGTAGCTGCCATCACCGCTCAAATTCAGAAAGCAAAGTTGCCGACGCATGTAGAGATGGATGCGGCGACGCATGGCTTCGACCGCGATTCCGTCGTGCTGCTGGAGCAGATCCGTACGATCGACAAGCAGCGTCTGACGGACAAAATTACGCATCTGGACGACGAAACGATGCGAAAGGTCGACGATGCGCTGTTGATTAGCGTCGGTTTGATCGATTTTTAAAATTTGTTATAGACAAATCATGACAATTATTGATATTATATACGCAATTGAACACTAAAGTTAAATGATATGTGACTACGAATGCGAAGAACGCATGCGATGAGCCGAGACCGGCTTACGCGTGCGTTCTTTTTTTGTCGTTGTCGGGAAGGGAGTGGAGAAGAGATGGGCAAGGGGCGAAATATGTGGCTCAGTCTGGTTGCGGCGGTATTATCGGCAGGTCTTGTCTATGGGCTGTACGATCTGCAGCGGCTGCAGGTGGAGCGCCAGTCGACCATGCCGGTCGTGGCTCCTGTTCGGTTTATTGCAGCGGGAGAACGAATTCAAGCGGAAGATTTGATGCTGCTCCGGCTGCCTGCCGAAGCTTATCAGAAAGAGATGGTTGAGGGAGTCGACGCCGTGGCCGGCAAGGAAGCCGTCGTGCCGATGGGAAGAGGGGAGCCCGTGCTGGCATGGAAGCTGAACGAATACGGCCTTCAGCCGAGAGGTTCGGAAGCGACCTTTCAACTGCCCAAGGACTATATACGTTCCATCTCCAGCGGCATACGTGCCGGAGATCTTGTAACGTTGTTTGCATCGGGACCGGAAGGGGCTTCGACGCGTGTGTTCGACGAACCGGTCGTGGTAGCTTCCGTTAAGACGGCAGGCAACGTAGAGATAGACAATATGGAGCGTCCGCATCTGTTGTCGCTCGCCGAGGGCAATAAGGAAGAGATGTACGCGGCCCGCCGGGACGCCAACGGCAGCATCGACGCCATCAATCTGAATCTGACCGAGACGCAATGGCTGACCATCGACGAGCTGTGCAAGGGCGGAGAAGTCAAGCTTGTGATCGCCTACAGCCCGGCGTCTTTCGAACGGATTGGCAATGCGGTCGACGGGGAGTCCTCTATGTCCGGCATACTGCACCATGATCTAGAGACCAAGGAAGAGGAGGAGGAACAGCCATGAGCGGCAAGCAAGGGACGATGATCGTTTTTGTCGGCACGACGCCGAATATAGGTACGACAACGGCTGCATTCGCGTCGGCGATGAGGCTTGCGGAAGCGACAGACAAGCCGGTCGGCTATTTGTGCCTGCATCTCAAGAGCGCCAAGCTGCACCGGTTCCTCGGCGTGGACGAACCCGAAACGACGCTTGACAAGCTGCAGCCCGAGCTTCGGTCGGCGGCATTGACGCCGGCCATGCTGCAACGCGCGATGTTCGAGCTGCCGGGGCAGCGTAATCTCCGGGTGTTGTTCGGAAGTTTGAACAGGGAGCAGGCGGAATATTTTACCGATAGGGAAATTCAGCATTTGCTCGATGTGGCGGAGCGGACGTTCTCCTGCGTCGTGCTAGACGTCGGGGCGTACTGGGATAACGCGGCGACGGTATGCGCGATTCAGCGTGCTAACGTGCGGGTCGTAGTGACGACAGGAGCGCTGTCTCACTTCCAGGAGGACGGCAAACGATGGATTGGCGACGTATCGCCGCTGTTCATGGTGCGTCCGGAGCAATACGAATGCCTTGTCATTCGTGCGCCTTGGGGACGTGACGCATACAGTGCCGCGCAGATCGGAAGAGAGCTTGGCTCAGCAGGAATCAGCGAGCTCCGTTTGTCGCAGACGTTGTTCGCCAGCCTGGATCAAGGCGCGTTTCACCTGTGGCTGAAGGAAGATAAGGCGGGAAGGGCGGCGATGTCGGGACAAGCGGGAAGGATCGTTTCCCGTTACGGGCTGGGGATGCCCGTGACTCGCGCCAAGCTTCTCGCATGGCCGTTCAAGCGAATGGGCGCGAGAGAAAGGACGGGGTCGGCATGAGTCAGGAGCGGGCAAAGTTCTCTCCCGCGGAATTCGCGGCCAGGACGGGAGGACGGAATCCCGACAAGCAATCCGTGCCAGAGACCTCGGAAGCATTAGGGAAGCTGGAGGAGAGCCATTCGCCGGCAGAGGAGCAGAGCCAACTGGTGGATGACATACGTTCTTACTTAAGCGCTCCGAGAGGGCTCACGGAGGAAGAGCGCAGAGCTTATGGCGAAACGCTAAATCGTGCCGTGCTGGGTTTCCCGCAGGAGCGGGAGCAAGTGCTCGCGATTATCGAGGAGCGTCTCATCCGTTTGCGCATCCAGCGGGTGGAAGGTTGGCGGCATCCTTACGCGACATTGGCGGAAGCGCTGTTTGCAGAGGTGGTGGGACTCCATGTGCTGGAGCTGGTGCTTGCGGATCGGGAAGGACTGGAGGAAATTCAAGTCGTAGGAACGCGAATCTACGAAGTAAGGAGCGGATTCGGGACGCTGTCTAAGTTCGCATTCGAAGAGCTGAGAGATGTGGAACGCATCCAGCAAAATTTGGTGTTGTTCAACAACGACCGTATAACGCCGCGCAAGCGCTGGGCGGAAGTGATGCTGCGCGACGGCTCGCGCGTCACCATGACGGGCTTTGGTTTCACGGCAAGTCCCACGCTGACCATTCGGTTCTATACGATGCGCACGTTCAGTCTGGCAGCGCTGGCGGACTATCCTTACAGAACGATGAATGCAAGGGTGGCGGGACTGCTCCGGGCCATCCTTCATGCGAGATTCAATATCGTCGTCATCGGCGCAACAAACTCCGGCAAGACGAATTTGCTGAAGGCGCTCATTGCGGACCTTCCCGACGAAGAGCGAATCATTACGATTGAAGGCCGATTCGAGATGATGCTCGGGCGCGACTTCCCGGACAAAAATATCGTCGAATACGAATCGTCAGAAGAGGATGGCGGCCACTCTTCCGCACAGGCATTTAAGCTGGCGCTAAGGCAATCGCCGCAGCGGATCGTTCATGCCGAAATACGCGACGAGGACGCCAACATCTACGTTCGCGCATGCACGAGAGGGCATAGCGGCAGCATGACGACGGTTCATGCGAACGAGCTGGAGGACGTGCCGGAGGCGATTACCGATATGTGCATGCTGGATGGCAGGGCGATGAACGCGGAGCGGCTTTCGAAGCGGATAGCCGAATATGTGACGGAGGTAGGGATCCAGATGAAGATCGTGGCAGGCCGCCGAATTGTTGCGCGCATTGGAGAGCTGGGCTGGCGGGGCGGAGAAGCCTTCGTCCAGGACTGGGCGGTGTACGACGAGCTGCAGGATGATTGGCGATTCGAAGCGGCGCCGTCCGAGAGGAAGGCAGCGAAACTGGCGGCGGCGGGGTATTGCACGTGACCCTTGCTTACGGACAATGGGACATGGAAGCGTTGAGACTGGAGGCGATGTGCAAGTTATGAACCATCTGACGATGACGGCAGCCGCTGCCGCTCTGTTCTTGCTGTTTTCTTATATAATAGGCAATCTGCTCGATATCGTTCATGACAGGCGTAGATTGCGAAATCGTCTGACTTACGAATCGCCCCGAAGCCTGCGTCGGCTGCTCATGCGGGAGTTTACCCTATATGTGCGGCTGCGGGAGCATTGTGCCCTGTTGCTGGAGACGCTGCGGCTAAAGATGACGGCTGATCTGTTTCTGGGGGCTTCGTTTATTCTGCTGCTGATGGGGGTCTCGCTTGGAGGCATGTTTTTCCAAAGTTTGAAGGGCACGCTGCTCTTCGGGGTTCTTGTCGGAGTCGTGCCTTACGCCTTGCTCCGGGGACTGCTTATCCACCGCCGGATGCAGGCGCAGCTGGACTTCCTGCCAGCCGTGGAGCTGTTCTATCAATGTTATCTTGTCACGGGAGAACGTCATGTCCGGACGGCTCTGCAGCGCGCGATCGAAGAGAAGCGGCTGCTCGGTCCCATGCAGGCGGTGTTCGAGCAGCTGTACCGGAATCTGTCCGTGCGGGGAGACGACGAGAGGTCGCTGCGGCTTATGGCGGGATCGCTGGGACATGTGTGGGCGGATTACTTCGCAAACATTATGCGGGTCGCTTTGACGGAAGGCGTGACGGTGACGGACGGTTTGCGCGAGCTGCTGGGCGACATGCGCAAGGCGCGGCGTTCCAACGAGCAGGAGCGTCATCGGCTGCTGGAGATTAGAATCGCCAACTTCACGCCGGTGTTGTTCCTGGCTTTGTTCGTCGGCATCAACATCAAGTACAACCCGGAGAACGCCTATTATTACTATTTGTTCGATCCGCAGGGGAAGGATATGCTGCTGAACGCGCTGCTGCTGATCTTCGCGTCGTTCCTGATGGGACTATGGTTATCTCGCAAAAAGATGTAAGAGGGAAGGAGTGCTCCCCATGTTCGAGCAAGCGGAGCAGGGAATTCGGCTGGCCCTGATAGCGGGACAGCTGTTATTCGCGGCCGTTGCCATATACGCGCTGTTGTCATTGCTGCCGAGAAAGGCTCCTCGCTGGAGCAGGCTGGCGTTTCTGTCCTGGAGAGCAGCCCCGCCACCGGCCGGCTGGCTGAGATTGTTGCGGATCAGCAGGGACTCCCACGCATTTAGAGAGCGGGAGCTGCTGCTTGCCTCATGCGGCGTGACGGTCGATCCCGCTTGGTATATGCTTGCGCGCTTCGCCGGCAGCGGGATCTTGATCGTGGCGGCGCTCGCGTCAGCAGCCATGCTGGGCGTAAATGTGATGTCGCCTGCAGTCCAACTGGCTGTCGGTATTCCCGCCTTGCTTGTCGGTTTGCTCGCGTTGGACCGAATGTGGCTCAGAACGATCGGCAAGCTGCGTTCGCTGCAGATGACGAAGGAGATCTACACGATAAGCAATCAGCTTCTGTATTTGGCTGATTCGTCTCTTCATATCCATGCCAAGCTGACTCGATGCATTCCTTTCACAAAGACGATGCGCGGCGATATGGAGCGGCTGCTGGCGGAGTGGTATCATGATCCGGCTTCGGCTCTTCAGCGATTTAAGACCAGGCTCGGAACGGATGACGGGATGAGCTTCGTGGAGACGCTGGATGCGCTGCGGCTGCATGAGAGCCGCGAATATTACGAGCTGCTACGCGTAAGGATTGAGGATTACAAGGACAAGCTGGAGCTTGCCAAGGAAGGACGCAAGGAATCCACCTCGTACGTGTTGTTCCTGCTGGCAGGCATTCCGATTCTTTATACGTTCCAGGTTTTTATATTTCCATGGGTCAAGGAAGGACAGAAGCTGTTCGAATCTCTCGGCTAGAGCGGAGAACGGCAATTGACGAAGGAGGTGAGAATGAATGCGCAATATTCTGATGACGGTCATGATGTTAGTAGTCGTAATCGTATTGTTCAACTCGATCATCGCTCAAGATACGACAGGGACAAGAAGCCAAGTGCAATCGCAAGGCAACGCCGCGAATACAAGAATCAGCCAGTTGCTTCCTTAATGGATTATCGGGTCTGGCCGGCTTTGAGAAGGAGGCGGTTCCGCATGAAGAAGCCGTCTCTGTTTGTTCATTCTCGGAATGAAACATGCCGCGACGCCAGTGGACGGCGACAGCCGTTTCACCTTGGGAGGTGCAATCCATGCGCGCATTGTTATTATCCATGTTATTGCTTGTGACGGTATTGCTGGTCTATTCGGCGGTTGCCGAAGGAGAGGACGGCATGAGGTCGCAGACAAATGAAGCGGGCGCATCCATCAGCGATTATATAAGGGGGATGAGTCCGTGAAGCAATTGCTGCTCTTCGTGCTGTTTGCGGCGATGCTGTGCTGGATGATGTTTTCGCCAATCTATAAGCATGTCGTCATTGTTCGGCAAGCGGTGCTGCAGCAAGAGGTCGATTATTTGCTGGAGGTTGGCGCGAGCGGTACATATGGCTATATTAGCGCCGCGATGCTGCAGCAGTCGGCCGATCGGCTGGAACGCCTGGGACTGGAACGCGACGCGATAGAATACGCCGCTGAGACGACCAGCGGCGTGTCCGCCGCCAATCCAGGCTTACCCGTACCAAGGGGGACGGGCATAACGCTTGCGATCAGCTATCCGTTCGAGAACTTGTTTATGATCGATGCGCTGATCGGCCTGTCCCCCATTGCGCCGGAAACGCGGATGCGGGCTTTCGGGATGAAAATGAGCGAGTACGTGCCATAGCCCGGCTAGTGCTTTAATTGGCGCTGTCAGTGAATTTGGCAATACCATTGTATTTGGCTCTACCAGTGAATGAAAGGAGGAAGCCGCCTTGTACAAGCTGCTGCTGATCATGATGATGATGACCGTCTGGATGGCGGTTCATCTCATGGGGGTTGAAGAGGAATTGGCGATGAAAACATTGTCCCAAAGCAAACGGGCGATCAATCGGGCAGCGCATGCCGCTGCCCAGCAGCTTGACAAGGAAGCGCTCGGAAATGGCGAGCTTCGCATCAATCCGCAGACTGCCGCCGAGACGGCCATGAATTATTTAGGCGGCAACCTGCTGGTGGACGATGAGGGCGTGCCTCTGGACAATTCCTTCCTGCTCGATCCAATTGAGGTGCTCGTATTCGATATTGTTAACGGAGACCAAACGTTTCCGTATGTCTACCGCAATGATGAACATCAATTCGAAGCCGTCCTGCGTAAGCCCGGCGTCGTCCTGATCGTCAAAGTTGTTTACCCCAGAGCGTTCCGCGTGCTTGAGCCGATCGAGTGGGAAATAAGGGGAGCCGCCGAACTGGTGGCAGGTTAACGCTGAATTGCACGACTATATGGCATTATCTGCTGGGATGATTAACCACCATCAATCGATATATTTAAAGGAATGGTCTTTTCTGTCCGCCTGATTCGGATTGTCTTGATTTCGAAGGGCGTCAACTCGAAGGGGATCGACGAATCCGCGTGTTCGATCGGGCGCAATGTATGCTCCAGCATGTCGCATTCCGCTGCGGAATCGATAAACGTGTTGTTTAGTTGAAGGACATCTCGAATTCTAGCCCCATGGTTCTCGTACACGCGCACAATCAGATCGCCTGATCCATCATCCGCCGGCTTTGCTGCAGACAGGAAGACTCCGCAGGCGCCAATCGTCAGCCATGATTCCTCGGCATGCGTCCAGGCGGTTGCCGCGACCGGATGATAAAGAAGCGGCGCATTATATTTCCACCCTTCCTCGTCCACATGGCCGGCTCTCCACTCTCCGTCATGCAGATACAGGGAGTACGAGAAGCTATGATGGCCGATGTCGCATGTCGTATCCGGATATTTTGGCGCTTTAAGCAGTGTAATGCGCATCAATCCGCCTTTTATGTCATAACCGAACTTGCCCTCGTTAAGCAGCGCCGCGCCGTAGTTTCGCTCGGACAGATCGACCCAATGATGCGCGCTAACTTCCCATTGCGCACGATCCCAGCTTGTATTGTTGTGAGTGGGTCGTTCTATATGGCCAAAGCTCATATCGTAGGTCGCCCGATCGGCATGAATATCCAGATCGAAACCGGCCTTGAGCAGTCGACCCGTTTCGTTCCAATCGGCTTCGGTGCGGAAATCGACTTTTCGTTCGTATGCTTTAAGCACGATATCCTGAACAATACAGGAGCGATTGATCGTTTTTTTAACCCGCAGAACGGCGATAGTGGCAGAGGAAGAAACAAGCTCCACGGATTCGGCTTGATCGATTAATCTTCCGCCCGCTGCCAGGGTCTCCTCGTCGATATTCCACGCATCGTAGAAATCGTACAGCTCCTCGAATATTTCCAGCGCATTCCCGGGTTTGCCGGAAGCCTTCAGCACACTTCGCTCGAAACGTTTATCCCACACCTTGTCGAGGAAACCGGACTGTTTGCTTACAACAATCCGCAGTTCGCCATTCTCGAGCGTGAAGTTGCCGCCGTCTTCGCGGACGGATACAGCATCCGAAGATGCAGGAACAGCGGGGTTGCCGGGCAAAACCAGATAACGTTTATATCCAACCGAAGGAACGCGTTCCGCGTAAAGGAGCGTCCTGCCGTTCGGCAGACGCGTATAAACGACCTGCTTGGAGTTTGCGGCATCCACGATGATTTCGCCAGCGCGCACCAGCAGATCGCATTCCACCCATTCCGTCCGTGCAAAAGCCAACGAATTAAACAGCACGAATGAACGCTCTTGCTCCGCTGCTAGAACCACATCATCCCCATGATCCGCAGTAGGACCCACTAGTGCCGACAGCGCCTCGGCTTGCGCCGTTTCGCCAATCTCGAAGATCCGTGCGTATTCCTGCTCTGCCGTCACATATGTATCGGCTTGCGAGGTGCCGGGAAGGATGTCATGGAATTGCTGGAACAGAAGCCGTTCCCAGCCTTCTTTCAGTTGACCGCCAGGGGCGCGTTGCAGCGCCAGCAGCAGCTCGGCGTTCCGGTACAGAAGCTCCGCTTTGCGGTTGTTCCGTTTGGCGGCGGCCTGAGAGGTGTACGTACCCTGATGCCATTCGAAATAAAGCTCGCCTCTCCAGGTGGGCAACTTCTCCCGGTTCATGTTCAACTTGTCGAAATAGGAGGCTGCCGTGTCGGGCTTTATCTTCGGCACGCCCGGAAGCTTGGTATAACGTCTGGAACGTTCGATCATCTCGGCCGTGACGCCGCCGCCGCCGTCGCCATAACCATAAACGGTCATCATATCCTTTGTATGTTTGGAATTGCGAAAATTTTTGATGCCGGAATCGATAGCTGGAAGTTTCATATCGGCGGAATAGCTGTTGAACATGTCAAGAATCGCAATCAGTTTGCTGCCGTCCGGAGCCTCCCATTGAAACAGATGATGTGGAAATACGTTGACTATATTATTGTTGATTTTGCACGTATAGAAGTAACGGAACCCGCACTTGCTGAGCACTTGGGGCAAATACGCGGGGTAGCCGAATGTATCCGGGAGCCAGCAAATTTCGGTCGTACGGCCGAATTCCTCTTGATAAAATTTCTGGCCGAATGCCGTCTGTCGAATTAACGATTCGCCGGAAATCAAATTGCAGTCCGGCTCCACGAGCATCCCGCCGATCAGTTCCCAACGCCCTTCGGCCACATAATATTTAATTTTTTCATATAAGGCCGGATAGTGCTCCTTCGCCCATTGATATTGCGTTGTCTGACTTTGAGAGAAATGGAATTCCGGATAACGGTCCAGCAGCTGCAGCATATTGGAGAACGTTCTTCCGCACTTGCGCACGCTCTCCTTGGCTGGCCACAGGTAGGCCAGATCCAGATGGGAATGGCCCACTGCGATGATTTCCCTGTCCGCAGCGTTATTGGTTGCAGCTGGCCACCTTTCTGATAGCCAGGAGCCGAAGCGGCGCGCTCCTTCCTGGAAATAACCGTCTTCATCATCCGGCTTCATATGCCGTCTGGCCTCGTTCAACAATTCCAGCGCCCAAGCCGATTCGGTTAACAAATAATATTCGTAAAGCACTTCAAGGTCGAGCAACAGGTGATAGAGCATTTCGTCCAAGGTTACGATTTCGGCTGTACGAAACAGATGGGTGCCATAGTCGAGTCCTCCCTGAACGGCATGAGCGAGATTTTGCCACCTGATGGAAGCCTCGATCGTTAAATCGTAAACTTCGCCGGCTACGCCCGATTCCGATAGGCGGCACAGGGAACGATTGGGATCAAAGCCCTGCTGAGGCGCTCCATTTAAGTAAAACAGACATTCTCCTTCATTGTTGAAACGCAAAAAAACAGGATGGCCGGCATGTTTGTCGTCCAGTGTCACTTGAATTTGGAAATAGGCGGTGCTCGCATACCAGGCCTGACCTACGTCAATCGTCGACCAATCCGATGTGTACCGGGTTTGTCCGGGTCCTTCGTAGATCGCTTCCCGATAATTCCAGGTAGAGATAGGAGTCGTCGCTTGATATAAACGTTGTTTAATTTTGCCCAAAAATGAATCCAAGGTTCTGCGAAAATGATTGGCTACTGCCATAAACCTCATCCCTTCTATTGCTTGTTCACCCGCATATAACCAACTTATAATAGATGGTGACACGAAAAAATACGTGTTCTGGACAAAATGAGTAAGTTATTCGGACATTAGGGTGGAAAGCAGAGGCGAGTCCCATCAGAAAACATATCTACATCGAAGATCATTCCGGTTATATGTTCCGGTTCGGAGATCTGACTGTGAACATACTTAATGTGACTAGGGTGTTTCCCAGCGATGACTGGTATGTCGGGGAGCACTCCCATACTTGCTATGAGCTTCACGTAATCCCGGGCGGCGAAGGTTTCGTCAACATCGAAGGGCATGATCTGCATGTGCGCGGCGGCCAGTTCTATATCACGGCTCCTTATGTGAAACATACGCAACGCGTGCTAGAATCGAACCCGATGAGCGAATATTGTTTGCGCTGGGAGCTGCTTGCCCCAACAGACGACTCCCCGGGAATTCAGGAAGAAAGCGATGAATACCGCATACTGAAAAAATACTTTTCTCGCTGCTACCCCAATGCGTTCGAGGACGCCTACCGAATGGACAAAAAATTCGAGCGTATCTTCGCCGAGCTTGATCGGCCGCGTGCAGGTTCGCGGCTGAGAGTGAAAGCTATTTTGATCGACATTATGGTCGATGTATTACAATCCATCCATAGCTACGGCGAGGAGATCATTCTCCGCAATCAGAAACAAACCGAGGAGGAGCGGCGTCTCAATCGAATAATGGAATTTATTCAGAAGGAGCATCACCGTCCGATTACCGCCGAAGAGGTATCGCGCCTCTTCTTTCTTTGCCCCCGGCAAATCAATCGTTTGCTCCGCAAGAGATGGAACTGCACGTTAGGGGAGTTGGTTACCAGGCATCGTCTGGAGGAAGCAATCAGCCTTCTGCAGCAGTCGGCTATGACGGTGGAGGAAATTGCGCTTCGGTGCGGATTTACAAGCCGTTATTACATGTACGAGGTGTTCCGCAAGCACGGGTACTCTACGCCCGGGAATATAAGGAGGGCCAAATAATGAGAATACCTCTACCCTCGGCCTTTCGAAGACGTGCGACCTCCAGCTTTGCAAAGCAAAGCCGCTTCGGAAGCATGAGGCGGGATAATTGAAAAACTCTTTGTCTCCATAGGGACAAAGAGTTTTTAGGGCTCAGGGAACTATGCGCTCCCAAAATTGTGGATAATGGACAATTTCTTATACACGGAACCGCTCCACCTGGCGCCTAAGATCGGCGGATTGCTCCCGCATCGTCTCGGTGGATGCCGCAATCTCTTGCATGGCGGCAATCTGTTCTTGGGTAGAAGCTGCCGCATCTTGGGCGTTTTGGCGGATAAGTTCCGCGATATCGGCGACCTGACGGGCTTCTTGAAGCGTCGATCGTACGACATCGCTTTGGCTCGAGACGTAAGAGGCTACATCCTCCACGATCCGGGAGACGGCGCCGGTATCTCCGACGATGGCTTGCAGCGCAGCTGCCGCCTCCTGGCTATTGCCGGCTTCCCGGTCGGCTAATGAAGACTGATCCGCGATAGCCGACGCCGTATGGCGTACTTCCTCCCTCATTTGACCGATCAGCCTGTTAATGTCATGAACCGCATTCGCGCTGTTGGCGGCAAGCTTTTTTACTTCGCCGGCAACGACCGCAAAGCCCTGTCCGTGTTCTCCCGCATGAGCGGCCTCGATGGAAGCGTTAAGCGCTAGCAGATGCGTCTGATCCGCCAGCTCTCCGACGAGACCGGAGATCGTATCGATCTCTTCTGCCCAGCGCTCCAGCTCGCGAACGGAGCGAAGCGAATCCCTGCTGGAAGCGGCAAGCTTGCGCATGCCTTCGACCGATAAACGGATAGACTCGGCGTTGCTGCCGATCGCTACTGCCATCCTCGCCGTTGTTTCAACGGCTTCGTCGGCCTGGCGGCTAATATCGTCCGTCGCTTGTACGACCCGTTCGACGGAGGTGAGCATGGCTTCCGCACCCTGCGCCTGACGATCGACTCTCTTGGCAATATCGTCCATCGTGCCGGCGATCCGCTCGGCATGCTGCGCGGCTTCGCCCGCGGATGCCCGAAGCTGTTCGGAGTTGGCATCGGCCACCTTTGAGCCGTCGGAAATACCGCTGATCATGCCACGCAAGCTGTCGATCATGCGGGAGAAGGACAGTCCGAGCTCCCGCATCTCGTCGTCGGAGCGTACATGGTTGATCTGGACATGCAGATCGCCTGCCGCGGCTTCGTTGGCTGCGCGAGTTAACACGATCAGCGGCCGAACCAGCCATCTCGCCGCCAGCCATCCCAGCAAGCCTGTCCAGAATATGCCGAGCGCGAGCGTCAAGCCGACGAAGATCCAGCCGGAGACTTGATCCCGCAACGCGGGCTGAACGACCAGCAGGCAGAATGCGCTGGTTCCGTAAGTGACGATGGATACGGCTACAATACCCGTCACCATTTTGGCTACAATACCGAATTTTTTCCCGGTCATAGATGTCGTCTCCTTTGGGCAGTTTGTCTATATTGTATCAGTTTGGGAGATGCTGGTGTGTGACGATGATCACTATCGGCCCGGATTCGACATATTTCGGCAGGTGCCCTAAATTGAAGAACAGGGTAGTTATTGACTCTGCCTTGGAAAATTGATGTAATAGGAGGGAATGACAGAGAGGAGCAGGTACATGAACAGGGAGCTGAAAAGAAGGCTTCATCGTGATTATTTAAAGGTTTATCGCATATCGGAGCTTATTTCCAACGGCGTATTTTTAGCCGTTATTTTGACTTACCTCGGGCTGGCGCTTGCGTTCGACTGGACGCTGCTGCCCGTTTGGATCTGTGCGGGGTTGCTGGTCCTGTCACTGATCGTATTTACATGGATCGTGCCCGGGGTGAAGTATAAGCGATTCCGCTACGAGCTGTTCGAGGAGGAGCTGGAGATCGAGTCCGGCATCATTTTTATCAGCAACGTGCTGGTGCCCATGGTTCGCGTCCAGCATGTCGAGCTAGGCAGCGGTCCGCTCATGCGCAAATTCGAGCTGGCCTCCATCTCGGTTGTTACTGCCGCTACGACCCATAAAATCAGCGGATTAAAGCGGGACGACGCGGAGCAATTAAAGAGAAGCATAGGCAAGCTTGCCAAGGTGGACGAAGGCGATGAATGAACGTCGATCCCTTCATCCGTTGTATATTGCGTATGGGTTTCTCAGCGTTATTAAAGGTTTGCTGCCGTTAATAATAATCATGCTGCTTAGAGGCGTAAATTGGGATAAAGTGCTGCAATGGTATTGGATTGCAGGAGTCGCGGGACTTTTTGCGCTGATGCTGGTCTTAAGCTATTTGCAATGGAAGCGGTTCGGTTTTTGGCTGGAGAACGATCGGATCGTGATCCGATCAGGTCTTTTGTTTCGCGAAGAGAAGACGATCTACTATTCCCGAATTCATTCCGTCAACGTCGAGCAGCCGCTCATCCAACGCTTACTCCGAACTGCTCAGCTTAAGATAGAGACGCCAGGCGGCGGCCAGAAGTCGGATGGCATCCTGCATGTGCTGTCCATTGCCGAAGCGAATCGGATCAAGGAGCAGCTTAGGGCGCATGCCGAAGGAACGACTGCGACGGCTGCTGCGACAGCCAGGATGGAGCTTGCGGAACCGAATGGCCATGCTGCAGAAACACGTGAGGACGCTCTTTTGCTTGATGATGCACTCTTGTCTAAAGAAGCGGGAGAGAAGACTAGCGCGACTGCATCTAGTGGAGGGCAAGTTCGACAGCCGCAAAATCCTGCTGGAGGCAATGGTACCTTACGCCAAGCGGAAGACTCCGTCAGGCTGGATACGGGACAATTGTTTAAGGCGGCTGCCACGTCGCTGAACTTTGGACTTGCGATCGCGTTTATCGGCGGCTTGTATTCGTTTGCCGACGATTTCCTGGAGTTGCTCCTGCCGGATGGTTTTTTTGAGCATCTGATCGAGGATACCCAAAGCTTGATGTCGAGCGTCCTGTTTATTGTTGTTATAGCCGTATTCGTCATCTTGTTTGCATGGGTGTTGTCCATTGGGTTATTCATACTGAAGTTTAGCGGCTTTACCATGGGCAGAGCGGGTCAACAGGTGAGCATCTCCTACGGATTGCTGGAGAAGAAGTCGTACGTGTTCGATCCGAAGAACGTGCAGGCCGTCATAATTAACGAAAGTATATTGCGTCAATGGATCGGATTCGCGGAGGTGAGGCTGCAGATCGTCTCGTCCGACAAGCAGGAGCAGCTGATGCTGCATCCATTCGTCGCTTTCCGGGATATTGACTCGCTGCTGGCGCGTTTCGTGCCGGGCATGCGCGTATTCGATCCCAAGGAGCTGTCGGCAGCTCCTGCCAAAGCGCTGCTTTATTACCTCCGTGTGCCTTATATCATCGCCGTAATGATTAGCGCGGCTTGCATCGGATTTTTCGGCGTGGCCGGAATCTGGTCGGTGTTCCTGTTTCCTTTGGTCTACGCCTGGAGGAAAAGCTGTCATCGCGCAGCGGGAGGACTGCTCAAAGAGGGGCAGCTCACGCTGAGACATTGGCTGCTGCACAGAACGACTTATCTCGTGCGCAGACCCCGTATCGTTGCCCTTAAGGCGAAAAGCACGGCAGCTCAGCGTCGTAAAGGATTGTCATCGGTAGCTGTCCATGCGCTTGGCAGCGGCACGGCTTTCGGCGTGACGTGTCTGGATCGCAACCAAGTCGAAGAAGTGTGGCAATGGTATAGTCGGCATCCTGCGGCAAAAGAAGAGAAACGGAATTCTTGATTTTTTTTCGGCCATTGGCATCGGTGTATGGGACCTTCCCGTTCGCCGATTTTTTTTGTTACCACAATAGAATTTATAAGTTTTCGAGAAATCGAAAACCAAATTTCTATTTGGCGATAAAAACTTCATCTAAACGCGGTCGCACATCCTCGAAGGACTTCGATAGAAGTTTTTCTCAACGAATGAACGAAATAGGCACTCTACTCGTCATAGAGTGGAATTGATTATTTGTCGAAGGGAGCAGCGCCAAAAACGTGGAAGACGAACCGAAGCTTGTGCAACTAGCCATTCGTGGCGATACGGGGGCTCTATCCGAGCTGCTGCGGCGAAATTACGTATTCCTTTATCAATACGCGCTCAAGCTGACAATGGACAGAAACAGAGCGGAAGATATCGTACAAGAGACGGCGCTCAAAGCAATCGAGCATATTGCCCTGTTCCAGGGCGGCTCGAAGTTCTCTACTTGGCTGATCACGATCGCTTCCCGACTTGTCATCGACAAGGCGAGACGAAGCAAGAGAGAGCGCAGATGGCTGACAGAGGAGAGGTACACGAGAGGATTCCGATTCGAAGTCACTAGTAGGCTCGATGAGTGGCCGGATGCCGTTGAGGCGCTTGCGGGGCTGCCGGAGCATCACCGCGTCCCCATTTTGTTGAAGTATTATTACGGTTATTCGCAGGAGGAAATTTCCGAGATGCTGAAGGTGCCGACAGGGACGATCAAATCCAGGCTGCATGCCGGCATCAGGCGTTTAAGAGAGGAGTTGAGAGGACATGAGCAATGAAGATAAGCGGAACCAGCAATGGTTCGATGAGCGGATCGGAACCACGCTGAGACGGTTGGATGAGGCGTTCGAGCCTCAGGCCCCTGAGTTGCAGACGATGGAAGTTTTCGTAGCGGAAGGGAAAAAAGCGCTAAGAGAAAAAATGCGGAGAGATATGCTGATCTTTGTATTGCTGGCCGCAATCGTAGTCGCAGTCATGGCTTGGACGATCAACCGCAACTTGGCATTGTTTGTTGCGCTTCAGGCGCTCACAGCGTTGTCTGTAGCCGGATGGATGGCGCTCCACCTCCTTCGTCTCGCCTGGAAAGGGAGAACGCAATGGAAGAGAAACTAATGCAATCCGTATGGTTCTGGCTTCTGATTGCGGCAATGCTGATTCCTCAGTCGACCTGGTTGTTCGTGGACGCGCGCAAGCGCGATAGCGGCCCCTGGTTCTGGGGACTATGGGGACTGATTCAATTTCCGCTGCCGCTTGTCGCGTATTGGCTGCTCGTGCGCAGAGGATGGTGGAAGAAAATCAAACATGATTTGCAATCACGAGGGGGGAGACAAGATGAATGACGAGCTGGCAATCTCAAAGCTAATTCCCATAATAGCGCCGTTTCTGGTTATTCAATTGATTTTGATGGTTATTGCAATAACGTTATGCATCAAGGCTGAAGCTACGAGAGGACCTAAGCCGATGTGGATTCTGATCATTATATTCGTAAACATTGTTGGTCCTGTCGCTTTTCTTATCGCAGGAAGGAGGAATGAGCGATGAGCACACTGCTGGAGGTATCCGGACTTTCAAGGAGCTTCGGGTCGGTTCAAGCCGTAAATGGAATCGAGTTTTCCGTCGGAGAAGGTCGCTGCGTCGCGCTTCTGGGACCGAACGGCGCGGGCAAAACGACGACGATTCGCATGCTCGCAGGATTATTGAAGCCGACTAGCGGAGCCATTAAATACGCAGGACAATCCGAGCGCGCCGATGTCAGAGAAGGGATTGGCTATCTGCCGCAGTCCCCTGCATTCTATCCGTGGATGACGGGGCTGGAGTTTGCGGTTTATGCAGGCAAGTTGTGCGGACTGGGAGGCCGGGAAGCTGGACGGAGCGCAGGCGAATGGCTGGAGCGAGTCGGACTGAAGGATGCGGCCAAACGAAAGATAGGGGGTTATTCCGGGGGGATGAAGCAGCGCCTGGGACTCGCACAAGCCCTTATTCATCGTCCTAAGCTGCTCATCATGGATGAACCCGTATCGGCGCTGGATCCTGTCGGCAGACGCGAGGTGCTGGAGCTGATCCGCGAATTGAAGCGGGAGACGACGGTATTGTTTTCTACTCATGTGCTTCATGATGCGGAAGAGCTATGCGAAGATATCATCATTATTAACAAAGGCGATATTGCGCTGCAAGGATCGCTTGAGGGCATACGCAACTCTTATCGGAAGCCGATCATCGAGCTTACGATGGAACCGGACGAAGGATCGAGCCGATGGGCAAGGGAACTGGTCGCATCCGTTGCCGCCGGGCAGGGAGGAAGCAATCCCCTTTTGGCAGATGCCATGTTGCAGGGAAACGAGCTGCGTTTGAGCGTACGGGAGATGGAGGAGGCAAGGTCGCATTTGCTGCGATCGATCGTAGACAACGAGGTCAAGCTTGTTCGTCTCCAAGCGGGATATTCGACGCTGGAAGATCTTTTTATGAAGGTGGTTAGAATATGAGCAAGGGAGGCAAAAAGGGAGGCACATCCCGCTATGGAGCGCTGCTGGGCAAGGAGATGCTGGAGCTTGCGAGAAGCATGAAGCTGGTATGGGTACCGCTTGTGTTTGTCGCGTTAGGCATCATGCAGCCTGTCTCTATCTATTACATGCCGCTTATTCTGGAGCACGGGGGCAATCTTCCGGAAGGAACGGTGATCGAAATGCCGATGCCGCTCCCTTCCGAAGTAATGTCGGGTACGTTGTCCCAATTCGGCGTGATTGGCATACTTGTTCTAGTGCTGGTCTATATGGGAGTCGTATCGGGCGAGCGCAGCAGCGGTACGGCTTCCCTTATATTGGTGAAGCCTGTATCAATCATGGCCTATTTGGGATCCAAGTTGACGGCAATGCTGCTTCTTGCCCTGTTGTCACTGCTGTGCGGATATTTAGCCGCATGGTACTATACGGATCTGTTGATAGGAAAATTTGCTTTTGGGGAGTTTTTGGGCAGCTTTCTCTTATATGGATTGTGGCTTGCCTTCGCTATGGCTGCAACGCTGCTGTTTAGCACGATACTTCGCAGCTCCGCAGGAGCAGCGGCATGCGTGCTTGTGCTACTAGCTTTGTTATCCATTGCCGCCAACCTTGCACCCCATTTTGCGGGCTGGTTGCCAGGCGCATTAAACAGCTATGCCGCGCAAGCGGCGAACTCGACGATAGAATACACGGACGTATTCGTCTGGGTCATCGTTTGCACCGTGCTGCTGATTGCAGGTGCGTATGCGCTCTCGTGCACGCTGCTCCGCAATTCGGCGACAATTGACTAAGCTTATCGGACAAGCATTTCCAAATATATGAAGTCAAACGGTTAGGCCGGGGGTTGGAGCGTCGGCGATTGAGAGGTATAATGAAAGTAATTAGAACCTCAAGGAGCTGACAGCGATGAAGTTAGTGGTGGAGCAAGCGGCAGCGCGTTGGTATAAGGAGCAGATGGATTTGTCGAACGGCGATGCGTTAAGAATATTCATCCGGCTGGGAGGCGACGGGAGCGTTCACCCCGGGATGTCCTTGGGCATAACGAAGGATAGTCCGCGAAGCGAAGGGCTTCGGCACGAGATTGAGGGTATTTTGTTCTTTATAGAAGAAGACAATTTGTGGTATCTGGAAGAAAAAGAACTTCGCATTTCATTTGATGACCGATACGAAGAAATTTTGATGAAGGTTGTTTGACGCAGTATAGAGCGGGAAGCTGCAGCCCGAGAATTGTAACCCGAGAAAATCGGGTTGCAGGGCGCACCAGAGTAACTTAGGGGGAAGATGCGCGAATTGGCTGGAATAATGGCGCCTAGTTCCCGCAAGCAAGGGCTTCAAAATCGTTGCTTTGGCGAAAATAGTGTTGCTCAGTTCCGCGCACACCTGTTTACATCAGACAAGCCGTTGTCCATACTCGAACTTAAAGAACCGTCAGGGTGTTTTTATCCCTGACGGTTTTTCTTACCCAATAATCGTATAAGCTTCCGAGCTTTATCAGAAATCTTAATTTCTTATTGCCGATAAAACCTGCCTCATGCTCCCAAAGCAGATTTGCTTTGCAAAGCTAGAGGAGCCTCATCATCGAGAGGCCGCGACAGCGGTTTTCTTCTTAGCTCTTGTTGTCTTGCGTTCCCTCGCTCAGTTCCTCAAACGACTTCACTTTACCGTGCGTCGGCTTTTGATTGTGCTTGCGTTGATGCCAGGCGTTCTCCCGGCGGTTCTTGGATGATGACATAAATGAAGCACCTCCTTCCATGTCATTAGAATGGCATTCAGCTTCATTCCGCATTCGTGGCAAAATGGACTAATCTCAGCTGACGTGGCCGACAATAATCGAGCTGCGGCGTTCCGAGCTGAGGCTTATTTTCTGGAAGATTGCCGGTATCGCAGAGGGGTATTATTGGCAATTTGGCGGAAGGCCCTGCCGAATTGCACGAGCGAGCCGAAGCCGACTTGCTCCGCGATCGTAATGACCTTGGCGTTTGTCTCCTGCAGAAGCCGCTGCGCCTCCTGGATACGAACGAGATGAACGTAGGTCACAAGAGGGAAGCCGGTCACTTCCTTGAACATGCGGCTCAGATAAGCTGGACTGATCTCGAATCGTCTTGCCAGCTCCTCAAGCGAGACTTCATCCGCATAATGGGCGTTGATGTGACGCACGATAGAGGAGATTTTGCGATGAAGCGGGCTGACATGGTCGGGAACCGTCACGGAATTTGTTTTAATAAAACGCGAAGCGAACAACAGCAGCTCGATCAAATAATGACGAATGGCGAAAGTTTGGCCAAGAACCGGCTCCCGGGCTTCGTCCGTCATGGAACCCAGGATACGCTGCACCATTCTGCGGCTTTGCAGATCAAGACGAAGCACGGGCGAGCCGATTGAAAGCGCATCGAGCAAGTAAGGGGCTTCCTCCAGTGCGCTGCCCAGGAAGGAATCGCTAAAGTTGATAACGACGCGGGCATGGCCGAAGTCGCCGGAATCCGATGTCGCATGCAGCTCGCGCCGATTGATGAGCACCAGGTCGCCAGGCAAGATCAAGAAGGAGCGATCGCGAATAAAGTACATTCGCTCCCCTTCGTACAAGTAATAAAGCTCGTACATGTCATGCATATGCTGCGTACGCTCGAATGGTCCGGAGCGGCGGATATATTGAAGGTAGATCGGACCCTTCTCTTCATTGCCGTAGGTGACTGTATCGGACATGCTGGTCAGGTCTCCTTGTTTGTCTCCAATTAGATAACAATCCTATTAATCGTATCACGAGGCGCAAAATATGAACAGTTTTAATCGGAAATAAGAATAAATGATAAGAAAATTTTCTATAATTGCGATACGATGGAGAAAAGCTAAAGGAGGCAATTCCCATGAAACAATTGGCTGAAGTATTGCAATCGGGCAATATATCCGAGTTCGTATCTTCCGAATATACCGTATATCCAAAATCGATTGCCAAAGCAGGCGGCACAACGATCGCGATCGTCAAGACGGCTGAGGGCAAAAAGTTGTTCGCTGTTGGCGACGATGATCTGTACGATGCTTTGGTTGGCGAACCTGCTCAAGGCGGAGAAGGTAAGTTATGCGCGCTGTCGCATGCCAATCGTCTGACCATCAACAACTTCTTCCCTAATACAGCTCCTCGCGCATTCGGCACGAAGGTGGCAACGATGGGGCTCGGCGATCGACTTGGCATTGCCAGTCCTGGTCATATTGAGACGATTCGAGGCAAGGACATTCGTCCGGTGCTGGCACAGCAAAGCATTCGCGAGCTTGCGTTGACGGGCCGCACTTACGAAGACGTGCTCGACGCAGCCGCCTACGCCGTCCTTCAGGAAGGTTATACAGACGGTTATGGTGCGGACGGCGACCATCTCAAGAAAATCGAAGATATCGAATACGCGTTGCGTCTGGGCTTTACGATGCTGACGCTGGACTGCTCGGAGAAGATAGACAACAGTATCGCTGGCGCCTCCGATGAGGAGCTCGCGGCGAAATACGAGGCGCTTCCTGCAAGCCTGCGCGAACAATACGAATCCCGTTACTTGGGCGAGGCTGCAGCCGTTCCGGGTGCAACGCTTGCTTTTACAAAGGAATCGCTTGTAAAGGACGTTCTCATCTACCATGAGGCGATTAACTTCATGGAAGAAATTTATAATCGCTACATTGCAACGCTGGATCGCGAGGTTGACTTTGAAATTTCAATCGACGAGACGGAGACGCCAACATCGCCAGAGGCTCATTACCTGGTAGCGAACGAGCTGCGTCATCGTGGCGTTTCCATTTTCAGTATGGCTCCGCGGTTCTGCGGCGAATTCCAGAAGGGTATCGACTATATCGGAGACATCGCGCAATTTGAGCGCGAGCTGGCCAGCCATGCGGCAATCGCGGTACACTTTGGTTACAAGCTGAGCATTCACTCCGGCAGCGATAAGTTCAGTGTATTCCCGCTCATCGGCCAATATACGAAGGGACTGTTCCACCTAAAGACGGCTGGCACGAACTGGCTGGAAGCCGTACGCGTAGTCGCAAGCGAGAATCCTTCCCTCTACCGTCGCATGCATCAATATGCGCTGGATCACTTCGAAGAGGCTACTGCTTACTATCATGTAACGACGGATTTGTCGGCGATAGCTCCGCTGGAAAGCGTGACGGACGAGCAGTTGCCGGACTACATGAATGAAAACAACGCTCGTCAGTTGCTGCATATTACGTATGGTTTGTTGCTGCAAGCGAAGAACGAGGATGGCAGCCTGACGTTTGCGGACGAGTTCTTCCAGACACTCTACGATCGTGAGGACGTATTTGTCGAAGGCTTGAAACGCCACATCGGAAAACATTTGGAGCTGCTGGGCAAATAAGTTAATCATATTTTGGCATGCTGGGAGGAACCTGCGGGAACACTGACGAGGATAGAAGTCAGGAGGGGATCCGTATGGCCAACCGAGGATTGGGAACGGCGCTTGCCGCAGTGGGGGCCGCGCAGTTGCTGAAGATTCCAATGCACGCGTGGCGGACAGGGGAGTGGAGATTGGGCAAAGTTGTCGGCTCGGGCGGCATGCCCAGCTCTCACTCCAGCGGCGTAACGGCGCTTGCCGCCTACACGGCGGTCAAATACGGCGTGAAAACGCCGGAATTCGCAATCGCGGGCATGCTTGGCATCATCGTCATGTATGATGCGATGAACATTCGCAGGCATGCCGGAGAGATCGCGATCCAGGTAAACGATCTGGATGCGGACGTCGAGCGTCTGGCCGGCCATCATCCAGGCATCTACCACAAGCGGCGCGAGGAGAAGCTGAAGGAGTCGCTGGGCCATCAGCCGGGCGAGGTTTTAGCTGGTGCAATTCTTGGCGCAGCGGTAGGTGTTTTGGGCGCTATGACGGTTCGAGCTCGATAGTAACTTGCGACGGCGGAGCGCTGCTGTCACAGTTCGAATTTAAAGTAACAATGTATAAGACGTCTCGCGGATATCGATGCCATGAGACGTCTTTTTAGTGTTTTTGTAGGTAAGGGACAGCCTCTGTC
>NZ_BDQX01000430.1:146999-231095 GCF_003112455.1 Paenibacillus agaridevorans | reverse complement strand
GCATCGCATTGTGCTCGGTTTTTCATACACATTAGCCCTCGTGCCCTCGCCAACGACGCATTGTGCTCGGTTTTTCATACACATATGCCCTCGTGCCCCCGCCAGCATCGCATTGTACTCGGTTTTTCATACACATTAGCCCTCGTGCCCTCGCCAACGCCGCATTGTGCTCGGTTTTTCATACACATATTCCCTCTTGCCCCCGCCAGCGTAGCGTTGTACTCGGTATTTCATACACATTAGCCTTCGTGCCGCCGCCAACGTCGCATTGTACTCGGTTTTTCATACACATATGCCTCTGTCCCCCCACCAGCGTCACATTGTACCCGGTTTTTCATAATCGCTTGACTCCCCAATATAAATTGTATAAAATTTAATTAATAAAAATATAAATAAAGGGCGTGGATGATATGTCCATTTACAATATTCCGGTAAAGAACATTAAAGGAGATCAAGGAACCCTTGCACCATATCAGGGCGACGTTATGCTTATCGTCAATACAGCGACTGGCTGCGGTTTCGCGCCTCAGTTCAAGGGGCTGCAGAAGCTGCATGACGATTATTCGGACCAGGGCTTTGCCGTGTTGGGTTTTCCGTGCGCGCAATTCGCGAATCAAGAAAAGGGCGATGACAAAGAGATTGAGCAAGCCTGCGAATTGAACTTCGGCGTAAACTTCCCCTTGTATTCCCGAATAGACGTAAAGGGGAAGGACGCACATCCGCTGTTCCGGCATCTGACGGACGAAGCAAGAGGCGTGCTTGGCACCAAATCGATCAAGTGGAACTTCACGAAGTTTCTCATCGACCGTCAAGGCCGCGTTGTCAAGCGGTTTGCTCCGACAGATGAGCCGGCCAAGATCGAGTCTCATATCCGCGAGCTGCTGTAAAACGCGATCAAGATAGTCTGGATGAGTACTCGCAAGAAGATATACATCGCTGGTACTTCCATCAAGCAACGCCGGTGAACAACGCATCAAGCAACGCCGGCGAACAACGCATCAACCAATGCCGCGGACAACGCATCAAGCACGCGGCGAACAACACAAAACCTCCGAGGGAGCTAACCCACGGAGGTTTTATTGTGCGCGCATACCGACCAGGGACGGGGGTGCCCGGCAAGGCAGGTGTGATATACTGGCTCAATAAGCCTATTCATTCTAAATAAGCTGTATGTACGTACTACATAAGCTATGCACACTACATTTAAGCTTTGCATTTTACATAAGCTGGGAACCGAAGCGGCAGCGCGGGAAGGAGCAATCGGCGTGTTTAAAATTATGGTCGTAGAGGACGACGAAAAAATACGGGCGATCGTGGCGGAGAGTTTGAGAAAGTGGCAGTACGAAGTGCTCGAAGTAACGGCATTCGACGGGATCGAAGAACAGTTCCGCAGGCACGAGCCCCATCTTGTGCTGCTCGACATTAACCTTCCCGTCTTCGACGGCTACTATTGGTGTCAGCGCATAAGGGCCATTTCGAAGGTGCCCATCCTATTCCTGTCGTCAAGAAGTCAAAATATGGACATTATCATGGCCATCAATATGGGGGGCGACGATTATGTGCAGAAGCCGTTCGACTTATCGGTACTCGTGGCAAAAGTAAGCGCTCTGCTAAGGCGCAACTATACCTACCAGGACGAGGCGCTGGAACTGCGTCATCGCGGTTTGTCCTTCCACCTATCCAACTCCTCCGTCGAAGCGGAAGGCCAAACAGCGGAGCTGTCGCGCAATGAATTTATTATTTTACAGGCGCTCATGCGGAATATTGGGAAGATCGTATCGCGGGATGAGCTGATGCATGCGTTATGGAAGGACGAACAATTCGTTGATGACAATACGCTCACCGTCAACGTCAATCGGCTGAGGCGCAGAATCGCGGAGCTCGGCCATGATGACTTCATTTCCACCCGCAAAGGAATGGGGTACATTGTGGAATGAAGCTGAAGTCAGTCTGGAAGTTTATCCGCTACCAACGATCGTATATCATCATGTGTTTCGCTTGTTATTCGCTTGCGATGGCCGTCAGCTACGCCGATCCCGGGTTCAATTACAAATGGGACACGTATTTGTACGGATTGGGGTTATTGGCGTTGTTAATTACGGCTTTTTTTGCCTATCGATATGTCAGGGAGACGCGAAGCATAGCCCTTCTCCGCGAAGAAGAGGGCGAGCCGATGACTCTTGAAGGCGAGGCTTGCCAAGACGAGCTGCACAGAATGGAGACGGAGCATATCCGCAAGCTGAACGAGGTAAACGAAAGAGGACTGGAGTCGTATCGGTTTATGGTGTCGTGGTTCCATGAGATCAAAACGCCGATCGCCGTGCTCAGGCTGATCCAACAGACCGATCCCCGCGCAGCCGATATGGACGAGGAGTTGTCCAGAATCGAGCATTACGTGGACCAGGCGCTCTATCACGCCAAGCTGGACAGCTTTTATCAGGATTACGACATCGTCTCCTGTGATCTGGAGCAGCTCGTCAAGAATATGGTGAAGCAGCATGCCAAGACGTTTATCGCGAAAAAAATCAAGCTCGCCCTGCAGATTGAATCCGCTGCCGTGCAGAGCGATCCCAAATGGCTGTCGTTCGTCCTTCAGCAATTGATCACGAACAGCTTGAAATATACCGATACGGGAGGCGTAATGAGCGTGACGGCTTCCGAGACGGCATCGGAGATCCGGCTAACGGTTCGCGATAACGGAGCGGGTATCGATCCGAAGGATCTGCCCCGCATCTTCAATCGAGGCTTCACGGGCGAGAACGGAAGAGTGTACGGGAAATCGACGGGGATGGGGCTGTATTTGGCACAGGAGCTGTGCGCGAAGCTGGGTCATTATTTGACATGTCAATCGGAGAAGGGGAGTTATACGGAGATGACGATTCATTTTCCGCGCAACCATGATCCTTATCTGGATGCCATGCGCATTCAAGAGAAAAGCCGGGAGCATTAGAGCTTCCGGCTGACGATGCGTTCGTACACGCTGGCGGAGGAAAAGTAAAGCATAACGTAGATCACGAAGTACACGGCCATGGAGCCCATCACGATGGACGTGAGCTGCGGGTAATCCTGCAGCGTCGAGAGCATGTAGGAATCTATGATGAGCCAGCTGTTCAACAGGCCGAGCACCAGCGGCGGGGCAAATACGAACAACAGCTGCTTGCGAATAACTGCTTTCACTTGACCGCTGCGAATGCCTAGCTTGCGCAGCGTATCGAATTGCGTCATGGCGTCCGTCGCTTCCCGCAGCTGACGGAAGTAGATGACGCTCGCCAGCGCGAACAGCGCGATAACTGCCAGGAACGCCCCGGAGAACAACAGGAGCGAAGAGCTCTCGATCTGCTTGGAGTAGACGTCGGCGAAGGAGGAGTAGTACCCTTCCGGTGCCGCGGAATAGAATAGCAGCTGCACTTGCCGAGACAACTCTTCCGCATTCCCTGCATCTTCGATGGTATAGATTTGAAACGTCTGCTCCTCGGCGGATGGCCGCAACGAAGCATAGGCATCATCGGCGATGACGAGAACGGCTGCCTTGCTGCTCATGGAATCGTCGATAGTCGTTCTCCATCCCAGCAGCGAGTAGTCGAGCTGCTCCTTGATGGAGAGAGTTAGAGGAGCTGAGCCAACCTGGATCTCGAAGACGGGCTGTGAGCCTGCCGGATGAACGAGCGGAATATCGATGCCGGCGGATAACGCGATGGTCTCATTGCCGCTTAGCTCGATAGGCTCGGGATGTCCCCTTAGCTGCTCGAACTCCTTGAAGGTGCTCCAAGGCACCAGCAGCAGGCCTTCAAGAAACTGCTCCTCGCCTTGGAAGGCGATCTCCCTGTCGGAGACGGCATCGGCCTTTAATGTGTGCAGGACGCGATAGTCGAGCACGGGATGCTCTTTTTCGAAGCCGCGAATCAGGGCGTCCAGCTTGGAGTCGGTTTCCCCATCCAACGTTTCGAAAGCAATGTCGTTGGGAAGATTTTTTTCCGTTGCGCTAAATTGAACGCTATAATTGATGGCGACGAAGCTGGTCAGCAGGATGAGGGCCGAGCTGAACAAGGTGATAAACGTGAGATTAAGCGCATTGCTTCTGGCCTGGAAACGAAGCGAGGAAGTCCAAAGCACCGTGTTCCCCTCATGATAACGAGGCATCTTGCCCAGCCTCGCCAGGATCCAGCCGGTGAACTGGCGGAAGAACAGCCATGTTCCCGCAATGATTCCCACAGAAACGGCGGTCATGGAAAACAGGCCGTACTCCTTCCAGACGATGGATTCACGCCCCAACACGATCAGCACGTAAGCTTGAATCAGCAGAATAATGGCAAGAAGGGCGGGAATCGCCGATGTTCGAATCGGTTTCTCCATGATCGACCGGGCGTGGAACAGCTCGACAAGCTGAACGCGGTGGACCGTGATGAGATTCTGCAACCAGATGATAAGGATGATGGCGGCAACTACGGCTGCCGTCGTACCGACAGCGCCAGCTTTGAACGACAAGGAAACGCTTTGGTCGTATTGCATCAGTTTCATTAGCAGCATGCCGAACCACTTCGACAGCAAGCCCCCGAGCAGAATGCCCGACACGAGAGAGAGGACGCTTAATATAACCGTCTCATAGAATAACATCCGCGTCACTTGCCTCTCGCTCATGCCAAGCAGCAAGTACATGCCAATCTCTTTTTTGCGTTGCCTCATGAAGAAGGAATTGGCGTACAGGATAAACAAGATAATGAATAGACTGATCGCGATGGAAGCAATGGTTACCCCTTGGCGAAACATATCGCTGTTCCGGAGTACGTTTAGAATATCTTCATTATACATAAGCGACGAAAAGGTGAAATGAATAACGACGCCTGCGATCATCGCGAACAGATAGATGGCATATAACCGAATATTGCGATTGGCGCCGCGAAGCGTCAGTTGGAGCAGGCTCATACCCGTCCACCCCCGAGCAGGCTTTGCGATTCCAGAATGCGATCGAAGAACGACTTGCGGGATTGGTCGCCCGCATACAGCTCGTTTACAATGGCGCCGTCGCGCAAAAAGATGACGCGATTGCAGTAGCTCGCCGCATAAGGATCATGCGTCACCATCAGGATCGTCGTGCCGAATCGGCCATTCATGCCGGCCATCTCTTCCAGCAGCTCTGTCGCGGATCTGGAATCCAGAGCTCCGGTAGGCTCGTCCGCGAAGACGACGGCGGGATTGGTGATAAGCGCGCGGGCGGATGCGGTCCGCTGCTTTTGTCCGCCGGAGATGCCGGCCGGATACCTGTCGAGAATAGCCCCGAGCTGCAGCGCCTCGACAAGCGGATGCAGCCGCTTCTTCATCTCGTCGATCTTAAAGCCCCTCAGCGATAGAGGCAGCAAAATATTTTCCTGGACGGTGAGCGTGTCGAGCAGATTATAATCCTGAAAGATAAAGCCCATCCGCTCCTGACGGAAACGGCGAAGCTCCTTTTTGCCCAGAGATAGCAGCGACTGCTGTCCCAGCCATACTTCTCCGCCGGTTACCCGGTCAATCGTCGACAGTACGTTCATAAGCGTCGACTTGCCGGAGCCCGACGGCCCCATGATGGCTGTAAACTCTCCTTCGTTAACCGTAAGGTCGATATTGCGAAGCACGGGCGTCTTGCCATAACTTTTGGATACATTACGGGCACGAATAATAGGTGTCTGCATAAGGTTTCTCCTCTCTGTTTCTTGTCTCTGTCCTCACTATACCGTCCAGCCGCTCCCCCGTTCCATCGATTCTACGGAATGCAAAGTGACACTTCTGTCACATACAGTTTTAATCGTTTTTTACTGTTGTAGGATAGCAAAAATAAAGGTAATATTATACAATCGAATGCCGGAAAGCGGGGAGTTCCTTTGACTTTTTTAAAGCGATTGGATTGGTTTTTTAAGCAAAGATGGCGCAGTTACGCGATCGCGATTACGTTAATGACGATTGTCAGTCTGCTCTCGTCCATACCTCCGAGATGGATTGGCAATACGGTTGACGCCATTAGCACAGGCGAGTTGACTAGAGATGACTTGGGCAGGAAGGTTATGCTTCTGGTTGGCCTGGCTCTGCTCACTTATGGACTTGTCTACGTATGGATCACCACTTTATTCGGCAATTCGGTACTGGTAGAGAAGCTGCTCCGCGGCAGACTGCTGGCGCATTTGACGGTGCTGAGGCCGTCCTTTTTCCACAAAAACAGCACGGGCGGATTAATGGCTCTTGCCACCAACGATGTGCTTGCCATCGGGAATACGGCGGGGTACGGCGTTATGACGCTGGTCAATACGCTCGTCGGGGCATCCGTCGTCATCGTCATGATGGTGACCTTCGTCTCTTTCAAGCTGATGCTTGCAGCCTTGCTGCCATTGCCGCTGCTCGCCTTTGTCATTATAAAGCTGGGCGGGAAGGTGCGCATCCGCTTTATGGCGGCGCAAGCTGCATTTGGCAATATGAACGATCATGCGCTGGAGTCCATCTCCGGCATTCGCGTCATCCGCTCCTATGTGCAAGAAAACGCCGATCTGGCCGCCTTTGGCCGCGTGACGGAAGATGTCATGACAAAAAATCGTCAAGTGTCGCTTCTTAATGCCATGTTCCATCCCCTGATCTCTATTATTGTCGGCATCAGTTATACGATCAGCATCGGCTTTGGCTCCTATCTGGTGCTCGAGAACGAAATTATGATCGGGCAATTGCTGACGTTTAATATTTATCTCGGCATGTTGATCTGGCCTATGATTTCCTTCGGCGAATTCATCAACGTGCTGCAGCGTGGAACCGCTTCAGCCGACCGGCTGGAAAAAGCGTTTGACGAGCGGCCAGATGTAACGGAGCCCGATAACCCTCTATCCGTGGACATTCCTGCAAGCGTCTCGTTCAATCGTCTCAGCTTCACCTATCCCGGCGCGGCTGCGCCAAGCTTGTCGGGGATTAGCTTCCGCCTGGAGAGAGGAGAAACGTTGGGGATCGTAGGCAAGACCGGCAGCGGAAAGAGCACGCTGCTGAAGCAGCTGCTGCGGCAATATCCCGTGCAGCCGAATGCAGCGTATATCTCGGAAGCCCCGATTGAACGGATTCCGCTGGAGCGGATGCGAGAGTGGATCGCTTATGTACCGCAGGAGCATCTGCTGCTGTCGAAGTCGATCCGCGACAATATCGCGCTAGGCAAGCCGGATGCCACGGATGCGGAAATGGATAAGGCGGTTGCGATGGCCTCCTTCGACACGGATATCGCGGGCATGCCGGAAGGACTGGCGACGATCGTCGGAGAAAACGGCGTCATGTTGTCCGGAGGACAGAAGCAACGCCTTGCGATTGCCCGCGCTCTTCTCGTCGATTCCGAGATGCTGCTGTTCGACGATTCCTTGTCCGCCGTGGATGCCCGTACGGAAAGCCGCATTCTGAAGGCGATCCGCCGGGAGCGGGCCGGCAAAACGACATTTATTACAACGCATCGTCTATCCGCTGTCAGTCACGCGGACTGGATTTTGGTGCTGGAAGGCGGCAAAGTGCTGGAAGAAGGCACGCATGAGCAATTGATGCTGCTGGGCGGCTGGTACAAGCAACAATGGGAGCGACAGCAGATGGAAGCCAGCCTGGAGGAGCAGGGGGATGAGCATGGAGATGCATAACGAAGGCAAGAAGGCTGGAGCAGCTACCATTAAAAAGCTTCTGGCCTATGCGCTGACCTACAAGTTCAGAATTATTGGCGCAATTTTGATCCTGTGCTGCGCGGTAGGGGCAGAGCTGGCCGGCCCGTTCATCGTAAAAACCATAATTGACGATCATCTTAGCACAGGAGGAGATGGCGGAATGGCGCCGGTCCTTACGTTGCTGGCGATCTATGTCGGGCTGCTGGTTGCCGCGGGCGGACTACACTTTCTGCAATCCTACCTGCTGCAGGCGACAGCGCTTCGAATTATTCGCAATATGCGGGTGGATCTCATGCGCCAAATTCACCGGATTCCGCTCCGTTACTTCGACAACACGCCGATCGGGGCTATCGTGTCGCGTATTGCGAACGATACGGAGGCGATCCGCGAGCTGTTTATGAGCTTTATGGCGACGTTCGTAGTCAGCTTTGTGCAACTGGCCGGCATTTATACGGCTCTTTTCTTACTCGACGTAAAGCTGGCTCTGCTTTGTTTGCTGCTGCTGCCTTTATTCGCCGTCATCATGGTTGTGCATCTCAAATTCTCGAAGCGGTACATAGCCGTCATGCGCGCGCGTCTCAGCGATATGAACGCGATGATCAACGAATCTATTAACGTGATGCCTATTATTCAAGCCTTTCGCAGGGAGAAGCGCACCATCGAGGAATTCGAAGAACTGAATCATGACAGATACGTAAATCAGGTTAAGCAATTCCGCGTGTTCTCGTTATCATCCCGGAATATCGTCGGCACGATCGGGGCGCTTTTAACGGCGTTCGTTCTCTGGTATTTCGGCGGTCAGGCGTTGTCCGGCGTCATTCTGTTCGGCGTTCTGTACGCGTTCATCGATTACCTGGGCCGAATTTTTCAACCTATAATCGGCATATTCGACCAACTGACGAATGCCCAACGGGCATATGTAGCGGCGGAGAAGGTGTTTGCGATTATGGACATGGAAGGCAGAGATGTCGAGGAGACGCCTTCCCGCATTAGACAGGATACGCGAGGCGATATCGCATTCCGCGACGTAAGCTTCTCCTACAAGAAAGGAGAACAAGTGCTGCGCAATATTTCGTTCGAGGTCAAGCGGGGGCAAACACTGGCGCTGGTCGGCCACACGGGATCCGGCAAGAGCTCCATCATGAATCTGCTGCTTGGCTTCTATGAGCCGGATCAAGGAACCATTACGATCGACGGCAAAGACATCGGCATGATGTCCAAACAGGAGCTTCGCAAGCCGATGGGGATCGTCCTTCAGGATCCTTATCTCTTTGCGGGCGATATCTCCTTTAACGTCAGCATGTATCAGGAAGGCATTACGCAAGAACGTGTGGAGGCCGCGTTGCGGGAGGTAGGGGCTTCATCCTTTATCGATTCTCTGCCGGGGGGCGTTCATGAGCCTGTCGTTGAACGGGGAAGCACTTTCTCTGCTGGGCAGCGTCAACTGATCTCGTTCGCGCGTGCGCTAGCCTACGATCCCGCTATCCTTATTCTGGACGAAGCGACGGCCAGTGTCGACAGCGAAACGGAGCATGTCATTCAGCGCGCGCTAAAGGTCGTCAGCGAAGGCCGCACAACGCTGATTATCGCCCATCGGCTGTCGACGATTCGGGAGGCGGATCAGATTCTGGTACTGCATCGGGGCGAGATCGTCGAGCGGGGGAATCATGATTCGTTAATGGCGCTGGAGGGCAGATACTACCGGATGTACCGGCTGCAGATGGGGGAATCCTCCGGAGAAGCGCAGCCTGCCGCCGCTTCCAAACCATAAGCATGGCTTATCATATAACTCCGCCGCTCTAACAGAGCGGCGGAGCTTATTACATTTTGAGGAGTATTTGCATCATAGATCCGATTTAGGGCATGAAATAAGTCCTCATTGATCTCAAATAGATATTGATGCAAGTTTGAATAAAAAAGTTTATAATGAGAATCAGCAATCTTCAATGAGGGGGAACTTGTTTGCCGCACCGAGAACATAAAAAGCTTTCCAGTCTCGAAATCATAAAACGCTTTGTTTTCCTTACGATCGGTTCTGTCCTGATGGGCGTGGCCCTGGAGCTTTTCCTTGTACCGTTCCAGATTATCGATGGCGGCATAGCCGGTATATCCATTATGTTGTCTGAGCTTACTCCTCTTCCTCTTAGCGTCTACTTATTTCTTGCGAACGTTCCGTTCCTCATCCTCGGCTACAAGCAATTAGGCAAAACTTTTGCACTGTCTACACTCTACGGCATTACGATTATGTCCATTACGACGGCATTTCTGCATCATGTAGGCGCCTTTCCGGAGGATAAGCTTCTGGCTGTCCTGTTCGGCGGTATGATTTTGGGGGCCGGCGTAGGTCTTGTCATCCGTTATGGAGGCGCCCTCGACGGCATCGAAGTGGTATCTATCCTGATCTCCAAAAAGCTACGCGTTGCGGTAGGACAAGTCATTATGGTCTTTAATCTCGTCATCTTCCTGATTGCGGGTTTCGTTTTCGAATGGACCTCCGCCATGTATTCCATACTGGCCTATTACATAGCGATCAAGGTAATCGATATTGTTGTCGAAGGATTGGAGGAATCCAAATCGGTGACGATTATTTCGAAGGAACATGTCGACATTTCCCAGGCAATTATCGATCGGCTAGGCCGAAGCACGACGCTGCTGCAAGCCCGAGGGGGGTTCTCCGGCGATGATCTTCAAGTGGTCTATTGCGTAGTTTCGCGGCTGGAACTTGCGAAGCTGAAATCGATCGTGCACGAATACGATGAGAAGGCGTTTATCGCGATCGAACATGTCTCTGACGTGCTGGGCGGCAATTTCAGCAAAAACAGCATCCATTAAATATTTAAATGGCGATGCCATGGACGGAGGTCCTGGCATCGCCATTGTTGTTTAACGCTGAATTAAACGCTACATAGTAACAGGCGGCTGTACGGGAAGAGACTTGCCCTGATCGCGAACGCCTAGCAGAAATAACAACGCAATGACCATCCCGGCGGCTGCGATATAGAACAGCATGGCGTATCCCATCCAATCGATAATGACGCCCATCAATGGCGGAGAGGAGATGGCGGCGATGGATGAGGCAATATAATAGATGCCGGTACGCGTGCCGATACTGCTCTCTTCGCCCAACTGGACGATGAACGGATAAGAGTTAATGTTGATGCACGCCCAGAAAACTCCTCCTATGAGCAGCATGATCCGCAAGAGCAGCACCGATTCGATCAGCGAGACCAACGAAAAGACGACGATAAGGCCGATTATGCCAAGCAGAATGATCTTTTTTTTGCCGAATCGATTGCCTAGCATTCCACTAGGGATGGCCGCGATGACAAAGGAGAGCGAAAAAAAGGCGAGCGAAAATGCCGCAGCGCTGTCCGTCATGCCCAGCCGATTCGTTCCATAGAGCGTAAACAAGGCTTCGACTCCTTGATAGGAGAAAAACCAAAAGAAAATCGCCCCTAACAGAAACAGCGTAGGCTTATTCCATTCTTTTCGGTAGTCGCCAGGCAGCGCTTCCGCTTTGCGTTCCAAGACGAAGCTGGCGGCATGCGGTTCCCGAATGACGAAAAACAATACCGTCAAACAAAGCAGCGTAAGTACGGATGAGGTTAGAAAGGGCAGCGATGTATGCCAGTCGTTTAAATAAGCGCCTCCGGCAAAAGCAAGGATGGAGCCTACGCCTCCCATGAAATTAATGATGCCGTTAGCCTGCGTTCGCTTCCCTGGCGGCGTTAAATCCGGCATCAGAGCTACGGTAGGCGATCGGTATAGGCTCATGGAGAGATTCATAAGCACCATAAACAGAATCAACGTCACGATCCCGTTATGCCATGGAATTAACGCTCCGAACACGGCGGCCAGCGGCATGCCGATGAGCAGGAAGGGCATCCGTTTGCCGAACTTTGTGCGGGTCCGGTCACTCTTGCGTCCGATCCAGGGCTGGAGGAACATCGCAAAGTAATTGTCGATCGTCATCATGAAGCCGATAAGCCCCACGTTCTTAATAAAATGCTCCAAATAGAGCGGCACATAAGCGTTGTACAAAGCCCATGTAATGCTGATGCTAAAGAAGCCGAGACCAAGCAGCCAAATTTTTCGCGGGGCGTAGGCTATGGCAGTCATCGCTACCTCCTGCTCTGAATGAGCTTGTGCAGCCGGTCGGGATAATCCGTAATGATGCCGGCAACACCTGCTTCGATAAGACGGAGCATCTCTGCTTCTTCATTAACGGTGAAGGGGTGATAGACGATGCCGGCTTCTTCCGCTTCCTTCACCCATTCGGGGAGGACGGCAAAATGATACGCGTGCAAGGCATCCGCATTCAGCGTCGCGGCATATTCCCAAGGCCGATATAAGCCTTCCATATATAAAATGCCCGTGCGAATGTCCGGGTCCAGCGACTTGCAGAGCGCCAGCGAATAATGATTGAAGCTGGACAGGACGACGCGATCGGCCAAGCCTGCCTGGCGTACGGCCGAGATAACTTCGGCTTCCATTCCCGGATATTGGACGGCGCCGTTCTTCAGTTCCAGATTAAGAATAAGCTCTGATTCCGCAGCCAATGCCAGCAGCTGATCCAAGGTCGGAATACGTTCGCCAGCAAACGACGCGTCGAACCAGCTGCCGGCATCAAGCTGGCAAATGGCTTCGTAATCGGTGTCAACGACGAGCCGCGCCGTGCCGGCCGTTCGTTGCAGCGACTCGTCGTGAATACAGACGAGCACGCCATCCTTCGTTCGTTGAATGTCTGTCTCAATGCCGGTTGCGCCTAGCTCCAGAGCACGGGCGAATGCGGCCATCGTATTCTCGGGACAATAAGCGCTGGCACCTCGATGGGCGAAGTTGATCATGGATTTCATGGGGACACATCCTTTTTCCTTTTTAATTAGAAGTATACCGCTGTTATGTTCGAACCATGTTAAACGCGCGAGTTGATTTTATTCGAAAAAACGCTTACAAGATGATCGTAGCATATACGAAGTAAGATGAATAGGGGAGACGAAAGAACGAAAGACTGGTCAATTACCGAGGAATAAAATGCGACTTTACATACCCTTGGGGGGTATGATAACATAAGGGTTAGAAAGGCATACCCCGGGGTGGTATTAACTAAAAACCAGAATGGAGGATGATAACAATGGCAAACGTTGTATTAAAAGTAGAAGGCATGAGCTGCGGTCATTGCGTGAGTTCGGTAGAGAAAGCGGTAAGCGAAGTTGGCGCGAGCGGTCAGGTCAGCCTGGCGGACAAGAAAGTAACGGTGGAGTATGATGAAGCTAAAGTAAGTCTGGATGCCATTAAAGCGGCAATCGAGGAACAAGGATACGATGTGGGGTAATCGGAAAGGGTAAATAAAATAATAGCTGAGAATTGGACAGGGCTGCCCTGTCGGCGACAATCGTCGCCGGCCAGGCAGCCCTTAATTGCATATATTTAACCTGCCATGTCCTTAATCAGGACGGCATATTATCCCCGCAGCTTATCGTAAACAGCATGTGCATCACAGTTGTTTGTGCGTCTTATTTTTCCCAAAACAACGAAAGCCCTACCTCTCTTCCGTCCTTGCGGCTCCATTGACCGCGCCAGTGTGAATCAGAAAAACAGTTGAAACATGAGCCTAGATTCGTTAGTCAAGATGATCAAATACAGAGGGTATAGTTGATTCTTACTGGGGATCTATAGGGGTTAAATATTACATTCTTATTATCATATCATCATAAGTAGAATAATGCAAGTATATGTTTGTCTCCCGATTCGCCAAAAATACGGCGAGAGAAGCTGCCACGAGAATGACATTGGTTTTGTTGGACATCATAGGATGATAAGGGAGGGATTCAAAATGCCGCAGTGGATCGAGATTGTCATTCGAACGCTGGCTGCTATGGCAGTTCTGTTCATTCTGACGAAAGTGCTTGGCAAACGCCAAATATCGGAGTTGTCGCTCTTCGAATACATTACGGGCATCTCCATCGGCAACATTGCCGCTTACGTATCGTTGGATCTGGACAACTTATGGTACCTCGGAATCGTATCGCTGCTGGTGTGGGTTAGCGTATCGGTAGGCATCGAATATTGGACCGTTAAGAATAGAAAGGTCAGGGATCTTGTAGACGGAAAAGGCAGGGTGCTCATCAAGGACGGCAAATTGTTGAAGGAGCAGCTGAAGAAGGAAAGGCTGACCTTGGACGAGCTTCTGGAACAGCTTAGAAGCAAGGATGCCTATCGTGTGGCGGATGTCGAATTCGCCGTGATGGAGTCAAGCGGAGAGCTTAATGTATTAATGAAGAAACAGTATCAGCCCATCACCCCGGATATGCTGGGATGGAAGATGGCGGAGGAGAAGCCGCCGCATACGCTTGTCATGGATGGCATCGTATTAGAGAAGGAATTGGAGCTTTCGGGCGTAACGAGGGATTGGCTGCGTCATAAGATGAGTCAGCAGAAGCTGAAGCTTGAGGATGTATTGCTGGCACAGTTGGACAGCGACGGCATAACGCTTCATATTCAAACGGCCGATGGACGAAGCTTTCCTCAAAAGAAAGCGGACAAACCTGCCGATCGAATACGCCAAATGACCGCTCAGCTTGAAGACGAACTGAAGCGGCTGGAGCAAGCGGCCCGCAACGAAGCAGACAGGCAGGCCTATCGCTCCGCTCTCGACCGCCTTCAAACGGGCATGAAGGGGAAATAACTGCCGCAAAAAGCATGCGAGGAGCTCCCATACCATGGTAAGCTCCTCGTGTTTCTTCTATAATAAATGTTAAGATTAGCGTCTGTTGAACTTGCGCAGCTGCCAATCCTGCGGCGAGTAGTGACCGGGTTCCGTAATGGGGGCGGGACGTTCCGCAGCCCCGTCGAATTCGTATTGAACAACTTTGTTGAAGGTGTCGACCAAAGGCGTTAACGATCGGCCGGCCCAGGCTTCCGAAGCGAATCGAACAAAATAATTGTTGAACTCCATATTGGCGGAAATATGAACCTCCTGGATCATAGGGGATTCTTCGCGAATGCGCTTCGCAATCGTCTGTTTCAATTCATTGGACAAGTTCTGGTGGTCCATAACGGTAAAGAAGGAATTATACGGAGTCACGATAGTGTAAGGATTGCTGTAAGGCGAACCGGAATCGGCATTGAATACGCCGCCGTTGGAGCCGGTATTATTTTGCTCGTCCGTACCGCCCTTCGCTTTCGTACCCGCTGCAGACCAATCCAATAAAATCGCTACATAAGCGTTTTTGTCCGTCAGCATAACAATCCCATTCGCTACGCCATTGAGCGAGCCGATCTTGTTCGACAGCATGGAGCTGTATTCGAAAAAGGCATTGTCATGCTGCCCCGCGTCGGTATTCGTGGACCCATACGCCTTCAGTCCCTGCATCTTGGGATCTCCGGGCTTCCTGCTTCCATAGTCCGAGTCGGAATGCTGCATAGACTTCTTGTAGCCGCAAGCCGAAACGGCAATGACCAAGAGCAAGGACAACAGGATGATACCGGCCCGTCGCATCATCGTCATTGGCTTACCTCCAATCCTAATTGGGATGATGTTAGTGTCCGTTCCCACGAGGTAAAACATACGCCTTAGGAAAGCATACATAAATGACCATGGGTTTGGTGCACAATGAAAGGTAAACGAAGCTTTAAAGCACGGCTGCAAATACCGTCGCAATAGCCCGAAAGAGCGCTAAAATATCCGTTTTTGACAGCTTTGAGAACAATTTGTGAACTCTCTGTGGAACATTGACAAAAGAGAGCGTCAACTTTATATTTAATAAAGTGTTTAAAGTTGCACGAGATGTAACAACAGCTGTGAAACACGCAGCAGGCCGCTTGCCACGTGAAAAAATGGCCGCTGCGAAAACGTCAAAAGTGGGGTTGATTAATGATGAATCGGTGGCAATTTGTAAGACGGCTGGCACCGCTGATGGCCATGATGGCATTGGTGCTTGCGGCATGCGGACGAGAAGACTTGTCTACGCTGAATCCTCAAGGGCCGGTAGCGGAAGAGCAATTCGGATTGATGAAGACGGCGATTATCATTATGGGCATCGTTGTTGTTGTCGTATTCGCCCTTGCTTTGTATGTCATTATCCGGTTCCGCAGACGTTCGGGAGACAAGACCATTCCTAAGCAGGTAGAGGGTAGCCACAAACTTGAGGTTATCTGGACCGTCATTCCGATCATCTTGCTCGTGATCCTGGCCGTTCCTACTTTGCAATCGGTGTTTAACTTGTCCAAGGATTACAGCAATGACCCTGATGCAGTTAAAGTCATCGTGACTTCTCATCAGTACTGGTGGGAGTTCGAGTATCCGGAGTTAGGCATCAAGACTGCGCAGGAGCTGGTCATTCCAACCGGCAAGACGATCGCGATCGAAGCGAAGACGGCTGACGTGATTCACTCCTTCTGGGTTCCGTCGCTGGCAGGCAAGATCGACACGAATCCAAGCGGCAATGAGAACCATATGTATTTTTCCGCGCCGAAAGAAGGCGTTTACTTGGGTAAATGCGCCGAATTGTGCGGACCGTCCCATGGCCTGATGGATTTTAAAGTAAAATCCGTCGATGGCGCAGCGTTCGACCGCTGGGCTGCAGCGATCAAAGAGCCCGTTGCTCTTCCATCCGACCCGGCAATAGCAGAAGTGTTCCAAAGCAAATGCCTGGTATGCCATGCAATTGGCGACTTGGGCGTACAAGCTTATCCGAACCTGTCTGGCATTGCAAGCCGCAATAGCGTCGGTGGTATTCTTGTCAACGTAGAAGCTGATGATAAGCAATACAAACACGAAGATACTGTATATAACAATCTCTATAATTGGATCAAGGATCCAGAGGCGGTTAAGCCCGGCAATCTGATGTCGAACCGATACGAATTGACCGAGGACGAGCTGGAAGGGATTGCACAATACTTGTCTGAGTTAACGTTAGATTACGAATAATATCATCAGCGATGAAGGAGGCGCCTACCTTGGCTCATGCACATGCAGTCAAACGTTACAGCGGTCTTATGGACTGGCTTACAACGGTTGACCATAAGAAAATCGGTATTTTGTATTTGATAGCAGGGGGATTCTTTTTTCTCGTCGGCGGACTTGAAGCGATCCTGATCCGGATTCAGCTATGGGCTCCGCAAAATGATTTCGTTGGAGCGGATACATACAACGAATTGATTACGATGCACGGCACAACCATGATCTTCCTTGCGGCAATGCCGCTCCTGTTCGCCTTTATGAACGCGGTCGTGCCGCTTCAGATCGGCGCGCGGGACGTCGCATTTCCGTTCGTGAATTCATTAGGCTTTTGGACATTTTTCTTCGGCGGCTTGCTGCTTAATGTCAGCTGGATCGTCGGCGATGTGCCAGACGCAGGTTGGACGGCGTATGCGCCGCTGGCAGGAACCACCTATAGTAATGACCATGGTATGGATTATTACGTATTGGGCCTGCAGATTGCCGGTATTGGTACTTTGATCGGCGGTATCAACTTTCTTGTAACGATTATCAACATGCGTGCACCTGGCATGACATTTATGCGGATGCCATTGTTCACTTGGACGGCATTTATCACGTCCGCATTGATCCTGTTCGCATTCCCAGCGCTTACTGTCGGTCTTGCGGCCTTGATGTTCGATCGGTTGTTCAGCGCGAATTTCTTCGATCCTACCGCAGGCGGCAACGCAGTATTGTGGGAGCATATTTTCTGGATTTTCGGGCATCCTGAGGTATACATCCTCATTCTGCCGGCCTTCGGTATTATCTCCGAGGTTATCAGTACGTTTTCGCGCAAGCGTCTATTCGGCTACAGCTCCATGGTATTCGCGACGATTTTGATCGGATTCCTGGGCTTCATGGTATGGGCGCATCATATGTTTACAACAGGTCTTGGTCCCGTTGCGAACGCGTTGTTCTCTATTGCAACAATGTTGATTGCCGTTCCAACAGGCATCAAAATCTTTAACTGGCTGTTTACCATGTGGGGCGGTTCGATCAAATTTACATCCGCCAACCTGTATGCGGTCGGATTCGTACCAACTTTCGTTATGGGCGGCGTTACAGGCGTCATGCTGGCATCGGCCCCCGCCGACTTCCAGTATCATGATACCTACTTCGTTGTAGCGCATTTCCACTACGTTATCGTAGGCGGTCTGGTATTGGGTATTTTTGCAGGATTGCATTACTGGTGGCCTAAGATGTTCGGACGGGTGTTAAACGAGACGCTCGGCAAGATCACATTCTGGACATTCTTTATCGGCTTCCACTTGACATTCTTCATTCAGCACTTCTTGGGCTTGCTCGGGATGCCGCGTCGGATCTGGCAGTACCTGGATGGCATCGGCTTTAACGAGATGAACATGATTAGTACGGTCGGCGCTTTGCTGATGGGCGTAGGCACAATCTTGTTCCTGATGAACGTTGTAGTAACAATGGCTAAACCTAAAAATGCGTCAGCAGATCCTTGGGAAGACGGACGTACGCTGGAGTGGACGATTCCATCTCCTCCGCCAGAGTACAACTTCGCGCAAACTCCGCTTGTTCGCGGTTATGACGCGTATTGGAAAGAGAAGATGGAAGGCCACAAAGGCATGACGCCTGCGGAGCCGATCGGTCCGATTCATATGCCGTCTCCATCGATTCTGCCATTCTTTATGGGTGTTGGCTTGTTCGTTGCAGGCTTCGGGTTTATGTACGCTCCGGATTGGGGGCACATTGGAGCGCTTAAGACGGGACACTTCATCGGAATTATCGGCCTTGCCACTACATTATTGTGTATGGTGCTCCGGTCCATGATCGATGACCACGGCTTCCATATCGAAGAAGACGAAATTCTGAAGGACTTGGGGGGGAAAGCATGAGTGCACATACGCATGTAGAAGGGCAATTGCCCCATGAGCCGGAGAAGGCTACCCTCGAGGGACGCAATAAAGTATTAGGTTTCTGGTTATTCCTCGGCGGCGAGACCGTTCTCTTCGGTACTTTGTTCGCGGCGTACCTGTCGCTTCGAGATCAAGTGCTCGAAGGACCTACCGCCAATCATTTGTTCGATCTCATGCTGGTTGCTATCGCGACTGCGATCTTGCTTACATCCAGCTTGACAAGCGTGTTCGCGATTCAAGCGATGCATCAGAAAAATGTAAAAAGCCTGATTGGCTGGTTGATCGTTACGGTAGTCTTGGGAGCTTCATTCCTGGGGCTTGAGATTTACGAGTTCTACCACTATGTTCACGAAGGTCACGGCTTCACGACAAGCGCGTTCAGCTCTTCGTTCTACACGCTGGTCGGCTTCCACGGCGCGCACGTGTTGTTCGGTATTGTATGGATCACGCTTCTGATCATCCAATTGTCCCGCAAGGGACTAAATGTTGTAACGGCGCCTAAGGTATACGTAGCCGGGATGTACTGGCACTTTATCGACGTTGTATGGGTATTCATCTTCACGGTTGTCTACCTGATGGGAAAGGTGGTTTAACGGTATGGCAAGCAATCACGGAGCCGCTGAGCAACGCACCAAACATCACAAGGTTGAAGGTCCCAAAAAACATGTCGTTGCGTTTATCTTCTCGATTCTGCTGACTTTCATCGCATTTGCGACTGTGATCAGCGGAGAAATTAATAAAGACTTTATCTATGTTATTTTAATGGGTACGGCTTTCCTTCAAGTTTTTGTACAGATGGCATTTTGGATGCACATGAAGGATCGCGGTCACACATTCGCGATTATCGGAATTCTGTTCGGTGTAGTCATCGTCTTTACAGCTGTGATCATGGCAGAATATTGGGTTTGGTGGTAATCGTAACTCCGGACCGATAAGAATTGAAGAGAGGAGGGTCCCAGTCAGCGGGTCCCTCTTCTTTCCGTAAGATTGGCATTTCTTGCCGTTCGGGTATGCTGTACAGGAGAAAGGAGCCTTCCAAGATGTTTGGCTTAAACGAATACTTCACTTTTGAGCAATTATGGTCGCCCATGTTTCTATTCGGAGTTATTGCGGTGGTCATTCTGTATTTCTATTTGATAGGACCTTGGAGAGAGAAACATTTTCCGCAGGAGCCGACTGCGACGACGCTTCAGAAGATGCTGTTTATCGGAGCCGCGTTATTATTTTATTTGGCGCAGGGCGGTCCTCTTAGCCTAATGGGTCACTTGACGTTTACCTATCATATGGTGAATATGGCCATTTCGTATTTGATTGTTCCCCCGATGGTCCTGCTTGCGCTGCCGGCTTTTTTATGGAGGAGAATGTTTGGAGCCCCATTCTGGAAGAAGCTCTCCTTCTTGATGCATCCGATCTCCACTCTCGTTTTGTTTAATATGTTATTCTCGCTGTACCATGTGCCGCTGATCCATGATTATGTGATGACGAACTTCACGGTTCATCGTCTATATTACGCAGCTCTGTTCATTACATCCTTTATGATGTGGTGGCAAGTCGCTTGTCCTGTTCCGGAGTGGTCGAAATTAACCGATCTCAAGCGAATGGCCTACGTATTCGCCAATGGCGTATTGCTTACGCCAGCATGCGCGCTTATTATCTTCTCGCCTGGTGACTTGTACGCAACGTACAACGATCCAGAAGTGTGGGTAAAGGCGATGGGCTATTGTATCTCAGGCGATACGAGTTACTTGTTGACTCAATATGGCGGTCCGGAATTTTTTAACCTGGTTGGTTCCGAAAATGACCAGCAATTGGGCGGGATCGTCATGAAGCTTGTTCAAGAGCTGATGTACGGCCTCATTTTGGCGTATATCTTTAAGCAATGGTTCAAGCGCGAGCATACGGAAGACGATGATTTGCCGAATCCTAATCCGAATCCAGGCGCGGTTTAAGGGCCTCCCCGGAGATCCCATTATCAAATCCTATTGACTATTGACGCATGGAGTGGATGACAGTGGACTTGAATATTTTAATGCCGACCGTCAGCACCTTTTTTATCGTCTTGAGTGCGACGCTCGTGGCATTTGGTTGGCGGCTTGCGGTTAAGCGCAAGCTCGAGCAGCATCAAAAGATGATGGTGAGTGCAGCGATCGCGGCCATTTTGTTTTTTATTATTTATGCCTCGAGAACCTTTATTATAGGCAGTACGCCATATAACGGGCCCGATGGCCTCAAGCCTTTTTATCTGGTATTTTTGTTGTTCCATATCACGCTGGCAACAGTGGCCGCCGTATTCGGCATAACGACGATCGTACTCGGCTACAAAAAGAAGTTTGCGAGGCACCGCAAGCTGGGCCGATTTACTTCGATCATCTGGTTTATTACGGCCATTACAGGCACAGCCGTCTATTCGATTCTGTACGTGCTTTACCCGGCGGCCGATGCCAAGCCGTTGTTCGAAGCGATCTTCGGTTAAAGGGCTATGTCAAACAAAAAAGCCAATATTGTCGAGATTCATTTCGTGCGCGCCATTGCTATCATTGCCGTTGTATTGATCCACGCGACAGCCACGCCCCGTACGGAGGTGCCATGGGGCAGCTTGTCGGCCCCTTTCTATTATGTCGCGAATAGTTTAAGCATGTTCGCCGTACCGCTGTTTCTCATGCTGAGCGGCCTGGTGCTCTTCTATCGTTATCATGACGACTGGAGTATGGGGCAGGCGCTGGCCTTCTATAAGAAACGGCTAAAGTTTGTCGTGATTCCCTATTTGGTCTGGTCGGCGTTCTATTATTTCTTTAACCGGATCGCCTATCGCCAGCCGCTCGAATTCGATCCCGAGCTGTTCCTCAAGATGTTGTTGTGGGGGGACGCAAGCTATCACTTGTATTTCATGTCGATTATCATTCAGTTGTACTTGATATTCCCCTTGCTGATGGGGCTCGTACAATGGCTAAAGCTTAAAGCATGGCATATGGCGGTGCTGGCCATCCTGATCCAAAGCGTGTTCCTGTACATCCATCACGAAGTGTATTTGTTCGAACATAAGGCGACATTGATCTGGAATTACTTCGCTGTATTCGGCATTGGAGCCGCCATTGGAATGCGTTATGGCAAGTTCGCGGAGCGCTGGAGACATGTGGCATGGACAGGACCTTTGGCCTTGCTGGTCGGGTTCATGTATTTGTTATTCGTGTTTTCGTCGCAAGCCGGCGCGATCTACCCGATGCCTGCGTACATGATTATGTACAGCCTATATGCTGTGTTAATCGGGATCAGCCTCATCTGGGGCGGCAAAATAATGGTGGATCAAAAGGCTCGTATTCTCCCCTGGCTGATGGCCCTGGGATCAGCCTCATTCGGTATCTACTTCATTCATCCGGCGATCCAGACGGTCATGGGCAAGCTGTTTAAACAGGAGCTTGGCAGCGCCTACTACCATGTATATGTCATCTCGCTGCTTGTCACGATGCTTGGACTATCTTTCGCCATTGTCTATCTCACAAGAAAGATCAAGCTGTCCTGGCTGCTTTGGGGCAAATGAAAATGCCGCTATAACCTTTATTTTGGTCGTTGCAAACGACTGGAGTAGAGGTTTTTTTGCTGTGTACAAAGAATTTTAGTTTTTTCGTCCCAGTGCTTGACAGCCACTGTTACCGTGAATATACTGTGTATATAGATATATACAGTACATAAACACAGTCGCTTGAGCGGCATTTTTAGCAGTTAGAATGATGTTGGGTTCGGGAGGCAAGAGAATCATGGGGAAATGGAAGGGCGCTTGGTTCTTGGTAAGAAGCGAGTTGTTGTGGGCAAGATGGAAGTTCATCATGCCGGTGCTGTTCGTCGGAGTGATGCTATTGTTCATGGTGCCGTTCTTCAGTGACGGGCTGAACGGGGAAGCAGCAGTATTCTCCTACTGGGGTATCGACTTGTATGCGCTGCTGTTGTTTCCCTGTCTGGGAATGATGGGGACGCAGGCTAATTTTTACTGGAAGTCGGATATGTATACGAAGAAGCTCGAAGTTTGGAGGACATTGCCGATATCGCTAGGACAGATCGCACTCGGCAAGTTCTTGCTTTACCTGACGGTGTCGCTGCCGTGCATGATCCTGTTTTTTACCGGCTTTTATTTCAGCGTTCATTTCATAAATCCCAGCTTCGAGTTTCAAGCGTTCTTGCAATTTGCGATCTTCTGGATATTCTACACGATGGTTGCGGGTTTCTTGTACTTGTACGTAGAGATCGGCTACAAAGGGAAAACCTACTTCTGGTATTGCATGCTGCTTACTTTCGGAGCGATCGGAGCGTTGGTCGGCATTACGATATGGACGAAGGAAAGCGTGTTGGTCAACAGCTACAATACGGTGCTTAACGGCGGATGGTGGCTGCCGACCGGGGCAATTGCGATCTCGGCCGTCTGCATCCCGCTAGGACTTCGGAGTATCGAGAAAAGATTAAGAGAGCGCGACTTATCCAAGTGAAGGAAAAAGGCGGGTGAAATCAAGTGAGGCTGCCCATCCAAATTAACGAACAAAGCGCGGAACCGTTGTATCATCAAATAAAAGTCCAGCTTAGAGCGCTTATTGTAAGCGGCCAGCTTGAAGAAGACACCTTGTTACCTTCCATCCGGGAACTGGCCCAGACAGTCAAATGCAGCGTCATTACCGTCAAGCGGGTGTACAGCGATCTGGAGACGGAGGGACTGCTCCGAACGCGGCAAGGCACCGGCACTTATGTGGCCAAGGTCGGCGAACAGGAGCGCGACAAACATCGGTTGTCCGTCGTAATCGAAGCGCTGGACCAAGCCGTCGCAGCCGGCAAGCGGGTGCAATGCTCGGAGGAGGAGCTCGAAGGGCTGTTCCGCGAAGCGGTACGCAAACATTACGATCCGGGAGGAGAACAATCATGAGCGATTGGAAGGCGGAAACCGCGATTTCATTCGAAAACGTATCGGTGCGGAAATCGGATTTCGTGCTGGGGCCGACAACGCTGGACATTCCAAGCGGTTATATTACCGCCATCGTCGGACCGAACGGAAGCGGCAAAAGCACATTGTTCCGCATGGCGCTGGATCTGGCAAAGCCCGATCATGGCAAAGTGACGGTGCTTGGCCAAGAAATCGGCAGCGGCGACGATGATGCGCTCAAGCAGCATATCGGTTATGTCCCCGAGGAGCCCTATGCTCATGAGTCGAGGCTCAAGGGGAGCGACAAGGCAAAGATCAACGGGTTCTGGTACAAGGGATGGGATCTGTTCCGCTATCAGGAGCTGCTTCGTATCCTTCAGGTTAATGATCATCAGCTGCTTGGCGATATGTCCAAGGGAATGAGAAGGAAGACGGAGTTGGCGCTCGCGCTGGCTCACAACCCGGAGCTGCTGCTGCTCGACGAACCTTCTTCCGGACTTGATCCGTTGGCCTGGAAGATCATGATCGATCTGCTGCACCGCCATATGGATCAAGGCGACCGCACCATATTAATGACGAGCCATATCGTGGACGAAGTGAAACGGCTGGCGGATTTCATCGTATTTATGGCGCAAGGCAAGGTGCTGGGGTTCTACGAGAAAGACGAATTATTTTGCAGTTGGTTCACTTATTATGTCAGCGGCGAAGGAATCGACGCCAGGGATCTGGCCGATATGCCTGGTCAAACCGGCATTGAGTTCGCGGGAATGCACACGTTTCGCGTCACCACAGGTAAAGCGCAGGATGCCGAAGCCTGGTGTACGGACGCCGGACTTACTGTCGTAAGCAAATCCGCGATGGAGCTGGATGAAATTATGGCGGCTCTGCTGCATGGCATCGGGCTGGAAACAAAAGCAAACGAAGCGAGGGGATTGAGAAGATGAAGCCATTAGTGGTGGAGAACGTAACGAAGCAATACGCGGACAAAACGGCGGTAAACAACAACTCATTCGAAGTGGGCGAAGGCGAAATCTACGGCTTGCTTGGCGCAAACGGCGCCGGCAAAACGACGACGATGCGGATGGTGCTGGGACTGATCTTTCCCGACGAAGGAAAGATTTTGTACAACGGCAAACCGTACAGCAATGAACAGCTGAGCAAGCTCGGATACTTGCCCGAGGAGCGAGGCCTCTATCCAAAGGTGAAGGTAAGCGACCAGATCATTTATTTGTCCCAGCTTCGCGGCATGTCGAAAGGCGATGCCGATCGCAATCTCAAGTACTGGCTTGAGAAGTTCGAGGTTCCCGAATACTACAACAAGAAGGTCGAGGAGCTGTCTAAAGGGAACCAGCAAAAAATCCAGTTTATCGCGGCGGTAAATCATAAGCCTCAGATCGTTATTATGGACGAGGCGTTCAGCGGACTTGACCCTGTTAACGTAGAGCTGTTGAAATCGACCGTCAAGGAGCTTCGCGATTCCGGTACGAGCATCTTGTTCTCGACGCACCGCATGGAGCATGTCGAGGAGCTGTGCCGCAATATTACGATTCTTCATCGCTCAAACACGGTGTTGAAGGGCAGTCTGAAGGAAATCAAAAAGCGGTTTCCGAGAGAACGGGTAATATTGGGCACGGATAATGCAATCGGCGGCATCGAAAGAATAGCCGGCGTTACCGGCGTCACGAGGACAGAACAAGGCTACGATATCCAGATCTCGATGGAGTCGGCAGGGGCGGAAATTTTGAAGCTGGCGATGGAGCAAGCAAACGTGAACCATTTTGAAATCAAGGAACCGACGTTAAACGAAATCTTTATCCGAACGGTGGGTGATCGTCATGAATAGTTTCTGGACGGTAGTAGGGTTTACGATCCGCAATAAGGTCAAAGGCAAGGCATTTGTTATTACAACGCTTATTATCGCGCTAGTTATCAGTATCGGCATTAATCTTCCTTATATCATCGAGCAGTTCGACAAAGGCGATAAAGCAACAAATGTGGGCTACGTCCAGATGGCGGGCGAGGATAACCAGTCCACGGGCGACAGCTTAAAGGCTTTCTACGAAGCGCAAGAGAATCCGAGCATTGTTATGGTGCCGTTCGAGGACCAAGGCGATGCCGCAGCAAACGAAAGCATGCTCAAGAAAGCCATCGAGGACGGAGAAATCAAAGGATATCTGGAATTCGGCACCGAGCTGACGGATAACGGATTCCCGGTTATGACTTACAAATCCGAGAAGCTGATGGAATTCAGCATGACGGAATCGCTTCAAGGCTCGTTGATCCTCATTCGCCAGGCGAACATTCTTAAGGATGCGGGACTTTCGAACGAACAAATGGCACAGCTATCCGCGCCGATCAAAATTGATACGGTCCAAATCTATACGGGCGAAGGCGGCAATGAAGGATCTGGCCGAACGCCGCAAGAGCAAGGCGTAAATATGGGCGTCGTCTACGTGATGATCATCTTCCTCTTTATGGCCATTATGACCTCCGGCAATATGATAGCTTCGGAAATTACGGCGGAGAAGAGCTCACGCGTTATGGAAATTCTGATCACGAGCGTCTCGCCGCTCAAGCAGATGTTCGGCAAAATCTTCGGCATGTTCGTCGTCGTCATCATCCAGGTCGCCTTCTACATCGCGGTTATCCTGGGCAACGCGTCCATGCCGCATAACAAAGGCGCGCTTGGCAATCTCGACATCGATCTGTCGCTTGTGGATCCGCTTCTGATCATCTATGCCGTACTGTTCTTCTTTACAGGTTTCTTCCTGTTCGCGACACTGTACGCAGCAGTAGGTTCCATCGTCAGCCGGACGGAGGATCTCGGGCAAGCGGTAATGCCAATGACCTTTATCTCGCTTGCCGGCTTCTACATTGCGATTTTCAGCATCAGCACGCCGGACAGCATGCTTGTCACCGTTACATCGTACATTCCGTTGTTCTCGCCGTTTACGATGCTGCTCCGTTTGGGATTGACGGAAGTCGCGATGTGGGAGACGCTGCTATCCTTCGGCATCCTGCTCGTCTCGATCTACGTGTCGGTATACGTCTCGGCTAAAATCTACCGCACGGGCGTGCTGATGTACGGCAAACGTCCTTCGTGGAAAGAGATTCGTAAGGCTATGAAGGCTTATAAGATTTAAACATCGCCATTGTAATCGATGGTAGTAAAGGTATGACTTGGAAAAGGATGATGACAAGTTGGAACAATTTTTGCAGCAGCTGCAAGATTCAAATCCGATATTACAATTCTTTGGGGTTATGATTGTGGGAATGATCCCATTCATCGAAGGATACTTTGCAGTACCTGTAGGGATTGCGATCGGGTTCCCAGCAGTGTTGACGATCGTAGCAGCAATCGTCGGGAACTGGATTTCGGTTATGGTTGTTATCCTGGCTAGTGATCGCGTTAGGCAGTGGCTGCAAAGAAGAAAACCTTCTGAACGTAAACAAGAAAAGCACAATAAACGTCTAGAACGCGGGCAGAAGCTATTCCAAAAGTACGGTGTTCCCGGAGTGTCGCTTCTAGGTCCTTTGTTGATAGGAGATCATATCGCGGCTTTAGTTTGTATCGCATCGGGTGCATCGAAACGATATGTGATGATTTGGCAGACGATTGCCATAGTAGTATGGGCTGTTGGAATGGGGATTCTGGTGTTGTTAGGAATTAATGTTGTAAAGTAGTTATGAAGAAATATCGGATTATTCGGATTTGAAATGAACCCAAATTGAATCCAGGACGTCTCAAAAAGCATGCTTTTTGAGACGTGTTTTTTTTCCTGGTTTTTACGTTTCAAAATGCCATGATTTGAATAATGAAACGTTTCCTCTTATCTAAGTAAATTTTGAGACGATTATCATGGAGGAATAGTATGAAGCTTAAATATGGCAGGGTTTTGGCTAAGGATCAGAATCCAGAACGGCAGTTCGTCAAGTTTCGGGAATAGTTTTTTATTGACAAGAAGAGTGGTAAGAATTTCGAAAGACCAATAGCTTTTCAAAAAATTAGATATAACTTATATTAATGAGATAGAATTTTCAGAGGATGGTGGTAATAAAGAATGATCGACGTCGATTTAGTCATGTTCATGGGACAATCCAATATGGCTGGCAGGGGGACTGCTGCCGATGCGCCTGATGTACCAAGTGGATTTGGTTATGAGTTTAGGGCGATATCTGACCCGACTAGGCTATACCCCATAAAAGAACCATTTGGAATAAATGAAAACAATGCGATAAGCGGTGTTACAGAATCAATAAAAACGGGTTCAATGATCTCTTCCTTTGTTATAGGGTATTACAAAATTACACAACGTCCAATTGTTGGTGTATCGTGTTCCAAGGGAGGAACCTCAATCAACTTATGGCAGCCGAAGGGGGCATTTCTAAACGATGCAATTGCAAGATTTAATGCGGCCAATAATTGGCTCACGGCAAACGGCTATACGATAAAAAATAAATTCATGGTTTGGTGTCAAGGTGAGACGGATGGTGATAACGCGATGTCAGAGGGAGAGTATACAATCAAGCTTAAGACAATGGTTGATGGCATGATAGAAGCCGGCCTCGAAAGCTGTTATATCGTTCAAATCGGAAACCATCGAGATCATACAACGCTTTATGCTCCAATTATTCAGGCGCAAACAGCTTTTTGCAATACATACGAGAAAGCGGTTTTAGTCTCTACCAAATTTTCGGGAATGGCGGCAGCTGGATTGATGAAGGACCCGTTCCACTACACTCAAGCTGGCTATAATATAACTGGCACTGATGCTGGTAATAATACGGCGGTTCATATTACTACAAGAAATATTGAAAATGCCCCCTAAAGGTATTTTCTTGTCAACATTATATGAAGTATGGATGGTCGCACTCTCATTGGCGACGCTTAAGTTCTAATTAAACAAGAGCAATCTGATTAAAGGAATACCTATAAGTAGAATGATTACTAAAGCATGAAACCCCGTCGACCTCGGCGGGGTTTCATGTTTTTTCAGCGGTTTCCTATAGCATGCTCAGGGAGCAGTTCATTTTAGATCTTTCGGCCTAAAAAACTGCCTTCCTTATACCTCATATTGTTTATTCTTTTATTATTAATTAGTCGTTTAAACTTTAAAAGCCTTTCCGATGACCGAAGACTACTGAGCTTAAAACCCAGTCATACCAAGGCTTTCGGAATTCGGAATATGTGCAAGAAAAGAGTCTATTGTCCCATAACGTACGGCTCTCGTATAGTGTGGTTAGTCGACTTGGTCCTGAACATCAGTGAGCAAGCCAACAGACTGATACACAACATAGAGAGAAGGGCTGAGCGAATGGATCGGAGAGCGACACCTGCACCAAACAATTCTCTGCCGTTAGTAAAACGCCGGCAGGCAACAGGGATATGGAAGGATTACCAGCTGTATCTTTTGCTCATTCTTCCAATCGCTTATTTTATTCTATTCAAGTATGTACCGATGTACGGTGCCGCCATTGCATTTCAGGATTACAGCATTTTTAAAGGCGTAACGGGCAGCGAATGGATCGGTTTTGAGAACTTCAAGGAACTGTTCAGGATGAGTCAGTTTTACGAAGTCGTTCGAAATACGTTAATGCTAAACTTCCTGGATCTTGCATTTTCATTTCCAGCTCCCATTATTCTAGCTCTTCTTCTCAATGAGTTGAGCGTAGTCTGGTTCAAAAAGAGTGCGCAGACGCTTCTCTATTTACCGCATTTTATTTCATGGATTATTATTGGTGGTCTAGTGTACCAAATGTTCTCCAATCAAGGCGGTCTTGTCAATAACGTGGTGAACGCTCTCGGATTCGATTCGATTCCATTCCTGACAGAGAAAAATCATTGGCTGCTTGTGTATCTAGGTACGGGCATATGGCACAGCGCCGGGTGGGGTACAATCATTTATTTGGCAGCTTTGACCGGAATTAGTCGAGATTTATATGAAGCTGCGGACGTTGACGGCGCAGGTCGACTGAAAAAAATGTGGCATATTACACTTCCAGGTATTCGTCCTACGATTGTCGTCATGTTAATTATGCAACTTGGTCATATTATGACGATTGGTTTCGAACGGCCGTTCGTTATGGGTAATGCCCTTGTTATGGATTATGCTGAGGTTATCAGTACGTTCGTTTATAAAGCTGGCTTACAGTCCGCGCAATTCTCACTTGCGACAGCAATGGGATTGTTCCAAGCCTTGGTCGGACTTGTGTTCGTTGTTATAGCTAACTCCATTGCCAAGCGCTTTGGAGAACAGGGAATATGGTAGGGGGCGAGAGCATGACAAATACAAGCACAGCAAAATTAAAACGAATTCGGTTATCGGACATTGCGATCATGATCATTGTTGGGATAGCCATGCTTATGTGTTTGGTTCCGTTCCTGCATATTATCGCCGTTTCGCTCAGTTCAAAGCAAGCGATTATATCCGACCAGGTGACGATTTTTCCAGTGGGATGGGACTGGGAATCTTATAAAATTGTATTCCAGGACGCCAGGATGCTGCGTTCAATGGGTATTACGATCGTTCTAACGGCTGTATATACCGTGGTCTGCATGATCATGAGTATATGCGCGGCTTATCCGTTAACCAAGCGCCAACTGAAAGGTCGCTCGTTTTTTATGATGATCATCGTCTTTACGATGTTTTTCAGCGGCGGGTTAATTCCGGATTATTTGCTAATCAAAGAATTGGGGATGCTGGACAGTATGCTTTCGCTTATTTTGCCAGGCATGATTAGCGCGTTTAACTTGATTATTTTGCGTTCTTTCTTCACTTCGATACCAGAAAGCTTGGAAGAATCCGCCTACCTGGACGGTAGTTCGCATATTGGAACCTTGATTCGAATTGTGCTTCCACTTTCGCTTCCCGTTCTGGCGACCCTAAGCTTATTTTACGCTGTATCCAGATGGAACGGATTTATGGATGCACTGTTCTATATTAGCAATTCCGAAATGTACCCGATTCAATTAAAGCTGTATCAAGTCGTCATGAATAGCATGGTTACCGATCTGACCGCTCAGGAAGGCGCCATTGCAACGGAAGTCATGCCTGAGGGACTCAAAGCGGCCAGCATTATGTTCGCGACGGTACCCATACTAGTCGTTTATCCTTGGCTGCAACGCTACTTTGTATCCGGCGTTATGGTTGGCGCGGTTAAAGGTTAGAATGCCGTTACATGATTTTGGTTTATCCCTTTGCTTCGCAAAAGGTGATAACATATAGCAAGGCACATTATCGAAAAGGGGATTTGTACATGCAAGTAAAACTAAAGAAATGGTCTGCAACATGGATAGCCGTTATGCTCCTCGCGACACTGCTGTCGGCGTGCAGCGGTTCGAACGGGAACAACAATGCTACGGATTCTGCCTCTCCGGAGAGTACGTCAGGTGCCAGCAAAGAGAAAGTTACTCTTAAAGTCGAAGTATTCGACCGCGGTAATGCACCTGCTGGTGCCGGTCCCGTTACCGACAACTTCTGGACGAAATGGATCCAAGAGAACTTTGGTGATCCCAACAATATTAAGCTGGAATTTGTGCCTGTTCCTCGTAACCAAGAAGTTGATAAGTTAAATGTGTTGATGGCTACAGGGGATGCTCCTGATTTAGTATTTACTTATGACATGAATACGATTTACAATTACGTGAAAGACGATGGCCTGACCGATCTAACTTCGCATATCGAGAACGCGCCTAACTTGAAGCAGTTCCTTGGCGATGATGTTCTGAACTACGGGGTATTCAATGGAAAGCAGTACACTATCCCGGCGAAGAGACCTCTTCAGTTCACGCAGTCAACCTATATCCGCAAGGATTGGCTGGATAAGCTGGGACTGCCGGTTCCGACAACAACCGAACAATTCTATGAAACGTTAAAAGCGTTTAAAGAGAAAGATCCTGGCCAAACCGGTGGCAAGGTCATTCCTTATGATTTCAGCGCGATCAACGGAACTTCAATTACGACGCCGTTCGTATTGGTCAATTCCTTCGTGAAGAAGATGACGGACGAACAATTTTATACCTTGACCACGTCGAGTCATATACCGGAAATTACGAAGCCTGGCTACAAAGAAGGCGTGCTTTATTTGAACAAGCTAAATCAAGAAGGTCTTATTAATCCGGATTTCGCTTTGGACAAAGACGGAAAACAATTCGAAAGCGACATTGCCAACGGCATCGTCGGTTCGTTCACTGCGCTTGCCGCTCATCAAAACCTGATGTCGCCGGGCAAAGTGTTCGATACGCTCAAGCAGAACGTTCCGGGCGCAGAATATATAGCCATTGATCCATTCACGGACGAAGAAGGCAAGACACCTAAATCGATTTACGATCCTATCGGTATGCATATCATGATTCCGAAGACAAGCAAACATGCAGCAGAAGCTATTAAGTACTTGGACTGGATGGCCCAAGAGGACGTTCTCTTTACCCTTCAGAACGGCATGGAAGGGGAGCATTACACACTGGAGAACGAATTCCCGAAAGCGATTGCCACGGACGAAGCGAAGAAGACGTTCTACAATAACAACGATATCGCACTTATTGCGAACGGCAAAGACTTTGGTTCTACTGATAAGAATATTGAGGCTGCTGCTTATGCATTCCCTGGTTATGAGGAAGTCGCTCAGCAATCAATCCGAAACGCGCTTAAAGACGGTTATACGATGCCGCGCTTCGACCGTCCAATAGAGGCAGAGATTAAATATGGAAATACGCTTAAAGAGAAAGCCTATGAAACCATAGTGAAAAGTGTCCTGGCCAAACCGGACCAATTCGACAAGATCTTTGATGGAGGCGTAGCCGAGTATATGAAGCTTGGCGGCCAAGCGATTCAGGACGAGCGTCTGGCGGCTTATCGAGAAATGGAGAAATAAGGATGTCTAGGCAAACCCCATTTAAATCGATGGGGTTTGCCCCTATTTCTATGGACAAAAGGATGGAGAAAATATGAAAATAAACAACAACTATATTATGAGGATGCTTTTTTCATATCTACCCATTCTGTGTATGACAATCGGCGTACTGATCTTTATTTTTTTTGCGATTATCAACCAATTTAACGTAAGAAACGCCTTGCAAGCCAATCATTTGACAGCCGAGTATATTACGAACATGGTTGACAGCTCTCTTAAAAATATTTCGTTGGACACGCAAAAAATGATCGGGACGGGGGGCAGCTTGGAGCCGTTTCTTGAAACGCCATCGGATAAAACATTGGACTTTGAGGCATCGAATGCATTAAGCCAGCTGATGGTTCGTTATGGTCTAATCGATTCCGTTTATTTATACCGGGCACAGGACGGCAAAGTGCTGGATCAGAGCAATCTGCGTCCGTTAGATCAGTTCGCGGATCAAGCTTTTGTCAGAGGGGTATTGGATCAGGCGTATACGGGAGTTTGGTCATCGCCTCGTCTGAAAGAAAATCTAGTCCAGCATTCCGCGTCAAAGGTTCGCGTCACTTCATTGGGGTTCAAGGTTCCGCGTGATACAGGAAGTCTTGGGTATCTGATCGTTAATGTTAAAATAGCATCGCTTCATTCCTTTATAGGGGAAATGATCGACCGGACGATTACAGATGCGCAGTTGTATGATGCCAAGGGGAATTCTTTTTTTGAAACCGGGCAAACGCCTGCAACCAGGAGCAGACTCAGTGCAGACGTCGTGTCGGATTATACCGGATGGACATACCGGATTAGCATTAAAGGCGGGCAACTGCTCGATTTTCTATTCCGCGGTAGCACGATGTGGGTCTTATTCGGAATAAGCGCTATTGTTCTTGCGATTGGCTCTATGTTCTATGTCACACGTCGTCATTATAAGCCCATTGAATCCATTCTGCACCGGATTGAACGTTTCTCCATTCCTATTAAAGCAGCGGAGTCCAAAGGGAAGGGAAACGAATTTGCTTTTATCGACCAGGCAATCGAACGGTTGATTACGAAAAACATGACCTTTCAGGAGCAGCAGCAAGAACATATGGTCATTCGGAGACAACAGTTTTTGCAAATCCTCCTCAAGGGCGAGTATAAAGAAGATCCGTCCGCCTGGGAACAGGAATGGCAGCATTTCGGACTTTCGTCTGGCCACTTTATCGTCGCGCTTCTTGAACTTGATCATTATGTGCAATTCGGGCTGAAATATAGTCCGGGCGACCAGTCTCTGTTTAAGTTTATCGTAAGCAGCGTAGCGGTTGAAACAGCCGAGCAGAACGGACTAAAAGTCGTCGTCGAGTGGATCGCCAAAAATCAGCTTGTCATTCTTTTGATCTCTAAAGAAAGCGTCGGGTTGGAGCATCGTATTCTGCACCTCTCGGAACAAATTCGCTCATGGGTAGAGGGACATCTCGACTTCACAGTGACGATAGGCATCGGAACTCCTGCTGATGATGAGGCTTCCATAGCCCGTTCCTACGAGGATGCTGAGGCGGCGGTCAGTCGCAAGGTATCTGTCGGAGTCAATCAGATTATCGACTCCATAGAAGTGACAGGAAAATCGAATGGAGAATGGTTCGAATATCTCGAGATCATCCGCACGATAGTCCGCCAACTCCGTATGTTGGAGTCAGGCTGGCAGAATGAGCTTAAGCGTTTATTTCATGAAATGACCGTTCAACGTCTGGGCAAGGATGACGTGAACCGCCTCATGCACTACTTTATTTTTCATCTTGAATATGAGCTTGACGCTGCATTGCCCGAGGCGATGAAATCGTGGCAACAAGAGGGGAAATCGCGTCTCATTGCGGCAGCGGAACAATTGGACACGCTGGGTCAACTGGAGCAGGATTTCGTAGTCACATTGGTGCAACTCTCGGAGCATATCGAGACGTTCTCCCAAAGCCGGAGGCATAACGCCCTGATGAGAGAGATCCGCGATTACGTCTCGGAGCATTTCATGGATCCCAATCTTTCTCTCACGCTTCTCAGCGACCGTTTCCAGATCAGTCCGAAATATTTGAGCCAGCTGTTCAAGGAAAGCATCGGACAAAATTTCAGTGAATTTCTTATTGGACTGCGAATCGACTATGCCAAGAGATTGCTGAGGGAAACCGATATGACTGTACAATATATATCCGAAATGATGGGTTATGCGAATCCCACGTCTTTCATACGCGTATTCAAAAAAATGGTTGGCCTCTCTCCAGGGCAATACCGGGAATCTCTTCTGATAGACCGCACACCGAATGAATAGTCAAATCGTCAACGTCCAGATACTTTCATCTGGACTTTTTTTGTGAAACAACAATTCGGACAGCCTTTCGGATTGCGGCTCATGTCCGGAAAAAAGTCTATTGTGCCATGCACTCTTGAGTTCTTATAGTAGACATACATTTGATGAAAGGATGTTGATGGTATATGACTCAGATTGACCCATTAAAGCTGGAAGGAATCGTATGTATATATGCGGCGATCGAGCTTCATTCTCCGCTTCAATATACGTTAAGCATATTGCAACGGGACTTAGAAAAGGTATTAGATACAAAGCCCGTAACGGTCGCGTCGTCGGATGAAGCCAGGTTGATTATCCGGTTAGCGGAAGAGCAAGATAACTGCCCTAATCGGCCAGAGGCCTTCAGTTACCGTTTCAGTAAGGTCAATAATCATGTTCAAATGATGATTATCGGCCGCGATGAGCTTGGGATGGTGTACGGCATATTGGAGTTTACTCGCCGGTTCTTAGACATTCAACCCTTCTGGTTTTGGATGGACCAAACGATCGAGCGACGCAGTGAAATCCTCATTTCATGTGACAGCTACGACTCGCCAGAGGCGAAGGTTCGCTTCCGTGGCTGGTTCGTGAACGATGAAGTATGCCTGATCGGATGGAAGAAACCTTACCCACCGAGTCGCGAAGTTTGGGAGCCCGTGTTTGAAGCGCTGCTTCGTTGCGGAGGAAATATGATCATACCGGGCACGGATCTGCCAAGAGACGGCGTACATTATAAACTTGCCGCAGAGATGGGCCTTTGGGTCACGCATCATCATGCGGAGCCTCTTGGCGCGGAAATGTTCTTAAGAGCCTTTCCCGGTCGAATGGCCAGCTACCAGCAGGAGCCGGAGCTGTTCGAGAGCTTATGGCATGAGGCGATCGAGGAGCAGAAGGAATGGAAGGTGTTGTGGGTATTGTCCTTCCGCGGGCAAGGTGATGCGCCGTTCTGGATGAACGATCCTTCATTCGATACGTCCGAGAAGCGCGGCGCCATGATCAGCAAAGTCATTAAGCGTCAATACGACATGATTAGCGGCAAGGTAGCGAACCCGGTCTGCTGCGTAGCTTTGTACGGCGAAATCTCCGAGCTTTATAAGGGCGGGTATATCGAATTGCCGAAGGGTGTCATCAAGATTTGGGCGGATAACGGTTACGGCAAGATGGTTTCGCGAAGACACAATAACCTGAATTATCGGGTTCATTCGCTTCCTTCGACAGATGACGACGGAAAACACGGCGTCTATTATCATATAACGTTTCATGATTTACAGGCATCCAATCATTTAACCTTGTTTCCGGGGTCTGCCGCATTTCTGAAGCAAGAAATGGAGAGCGCCTTTGCAGCCAGAGCCAGTGAATATGTGCTCGTGAACAGCGGCAACATCCGTCCCCACATCTATTCATTGGATATCATGCGGGAGCTTTGGCTTGCCGGCGAGATCGAGGTTGAACGGCATCTGGAGCGATTTGTTAACAGTTATTACTCCGAACAACATGAGGATCTGGTTGATCTCTACCGAAGCTATGCGGAATCAGCTACTCCTTATGGTCCTAACGAAGACGATCTCGCCGGCGACGAGTATTACCACCACCCAGCTAGACAGATCATAGGCCGCTGGCTGCAGGGGAATGACGCGGACCCGGATCCAAGATTAATATGGGCTACGGGAGAAGTTCCGTTTGCCGATCAAGTAAGAGGCTTTGAAAAGCGTCTGGAGCCCGCAATCGGTAAGTGGAGTAAATGGCTAAACCTATGTGACTCCGTGCTTTTTAAACTGGGAGCGGACGACCGACGCAGAGCTATCGACCAATTGCGTTTTCATGGAGAATTGCATCTGTCAGGCAGTGAGGGCTTCTACTGGCTTTGCCGGGCTTACCGAGAATTTGGTGCTAAGCGATATCCGCAGGCCTTTGTCTGCGCTTCTGAATCGTTGTGGTGTTATAGCAGAGGGCTTGCCGCCTTGCGAGAATCTGAGCACGGGAAATGGAAGAACTTCTACCAGGCGGACTGGCTGACGAACATTTCGAGTACAGTGCAAAATGTCGATACGCTGCGAAGATACATTCGGATGCATGGAGACAGTCCAGATTTCTTCCTCTGGTATAAGGAATATCTCATGCCGGAAACAGAAAAGCATATCTACTTGGAAAACACGCATCGTAATCCTTTATCCGACGATGAACTCGCTAATCAGTTGAAACAGTATTTCTCGATTGCAAGCAATCATGATCTTTAGCTAAGTAGCCGTTTTGCCGGTACCCGGTAAAGCGGCTTTTCTGCTAAAAATGACTTTATTCCGCCCGAAATGAACCGTTTTCTGCTTGTCTCTCTAGCCGGGCCAAGCATTTTAGAATAGGGTGCATGGGCAGAAATGAGACTATTGTTCCTTTGGAAAGCTCCCTCTATAGTGAAAATGACCCAGGGATCACTAAACGGATAAAAAAGGAGTGGGAGGCAGCCGAAACATGAGAGATAGTAAGTAAAGAAGTATGTTTGAAAGCGCTTTACCTTGTTTGTGGTTCATTTGACATTAAGTATGCTAGTCGCTATTCCGAATAGGGGGAATATTCATGTGGAAACAAATGATGTCCTGTTTACTATCTGTGACGCTATTATTTTCAATAGTTATCGCGAGCCCAGTTGTTGCTGTGTATGCACAAGAAGTGAAAGCAGAGGGAGCTAACCTGGGATTTGAATCAAATTTAGAGGGCTGGAATGCAAATGGCAATGTCACGATACAAACGAGTGGCGGAAAGAACGGTAAGTCAGCTTTACTGAGATCAGGTTCTTCTTTAAGCAAAACGGTCACTGGAATCCCGCAGGGTAGTTACACAGTTAGCATGTGGGTAAAAGGGGCGACGAGCAGCAACTCCGCCAACTTATCGATTCGAGAAACAGGCGGCCCTGATTCTGTACTTCGCATCGATACATTGATTGACTCCACTACATGGAGGGAAATAGCACATAGGAACGTACTGGTTTATAACGGTCAAATGACGATTCATGTAAATGCGGGAACTTCAAACGGACTCCAAATCGACGAGATGATCATTACGCTTGATTCAAATGATTATAATCCGTTACAGAACTGGAGCTTTGAAGAAGGACTTCAAGGCTGGCAAACAAAAGGTAGTGCTGCCATTGATACACTTCAATCTGATACAGGCGCGAATGCAGTGAAACTAGCTGATCAGTCTGAGGTTAGTCAAAAAGTATCGATAAAACCTAATACCGATTATATTGCGACAGTAAGGATGAAAGTGGATGAGCAAGACAAGTTCAAATCAACAAAACAATATAATCTAACCGAATCATCCGTGTTTGGCGTCTTTGTAGAAAGGGAATCGTTAGGGAATCGTGTTAATCTTGGCGTCAGAGGAATGGACGGCGTTGTTTTGCGGCAAGCTCCTGCCAGTACCGAGGGGTATGCACTTGTCACAATTGCATTTCGCACGGGAGAGGATCAGTCAGAGGTAGAGCTTTATGCGAATACGATATACGATCAAAACTATCTCGACTCTGTGACCGTTTATGAAAATATAGATGAGGACCATCCCTATCCCAATGGATGGAAACGGCCGGATTTCACAGAAACGGAAAACGCTCACCCTGCAGACGATTGGAAATCGAACGGCAACAAATTTGCTTATGTCGACAATTTTAACGTATTTGAAATAAACAATGATTATATCAAAGGCGCTGACATGACGCTTCTACAGGTTATAGAGGACAGTGGAGGGAAATATTTCGCGAATGGCGTACAACAGGATGCATTGCGAATTCTGGCCAATCATGGCGTGAATTCGATTCTGACCACGGTATGGATCAAGGCGGGAAATCCGGTTTATGACTGGAATACTTTAACTCCACTAACTACTCAGGCCGTAGGATATGATGGAGAAGTGGTAACCGGCCGACAAGTCGTAACCGGATACTTCGGGAAAAAGCATAGCGTTGCTATTGGCAAACGCGTTACCGAATTAAATATGACCTATACGCCTAGCTTCCATTATAGCGATACATGGATTAGCGCGGCCAAGGCACACATGCCTTATGAATGGATTGAAAAGGATTATGTTGGGAAGCTGTCCAATCCCGATATTGGGATGCTGGAGACGGCCGTTTATAACTATGTTTACGATACGCTTAGCGAAATGAAGACTGCGGGCGTCGATATCATTTCCGTGAAGCATGGGAATGAACAAGATGGCGGCTTGCTATTCCCGGTAGCAATGGGTTCGAAATACAATGAACATGCTGCCATTATTACAGCTTCTACTCGCGCGGCAAAAAGCGTTTATCCCGGAGTCATTCACACGATACATACGAATACGGGGTACAATGCAGCGCAAATCTCAGGTTTTTTCCAGGCTTTCGCGAATCGCGGCGCCGAATTTGACGGAATGGCTTTTTCGCTTTATGGAGGACGGGAAACGACCGGCCAATTCATCATGATGAACGCTGCGATGCAAAATAATGCAACAAAATTCTACGACTATATTAACGTGGAAACAGGTTTCTCATTTACGCGAGAGTCCCCCATTACGGATACTGAAAGCACGATGGCATTGACGCAATATTACAGTGCTTCTCCGTCAGGCCAGTACAATTTTTTATTGGATTATATACAGGCCCCGCTCGATATGCCCAATCCATACGGCACAACAAGAGGCTTTTATTATTGGAATGCAGAGCCAATCGCGATATACGGAGCCGGCCACAAAGCTGGAGAAACAGCTGGGGGTAGTAAACGTATATTGTTTAACAATGGAACGGAAAGCATAAAAGAAATGGGCAGTTCGCAGAGCGGTAAACCGGGCGATATGATGGACAGCATGTTTGCTTTTCTGCATAGGGGACATTCAAAAAAAACATCGGATGCCGTATATAATCCGTTGAGGTATAATGGCACGAATTATGAAGTTGAAGAAGTAACCGACCTAACCTTTTCCAACAACGACTTGACTTTGAAAGTTGGCGAAATCAGCCGCTTACAGCCTACAATCGCTCCAGTGGACAAATTGCTTAAGGATTACAAGATTCGTTACACATCAGATGATCCCACTGTAGCCGAAGTATCGAATTACGGTTTTGTGAAAGGCAAGTCTGAAGGTACAGCCCTCATAACGGCAACTATTGGAAGCATCTCCAAATCTGTAACGGTGACTATATTAGAAGCCGATCAGGCCAGCGATATTCAAATTTCCTATGAAGTCATAAGAAATAGAAGCAGCATTGATTCGGGAATCATATCGGCAGGGACTACGATTAATGCGAAACCATACGATAAGATCAAGTTTAAAACTGTACTTGCTGGCAATCCCACCGATAAAGCCGTTGTTTATGCCGTATCCGATCCTGAAGTCGCCTGGTGGTATGGCGACACTTGGGAAACCGATGACAGAGTCATGCGTACGCTTAACGATAAGCTCTCTTCCTCCAAATTGGAACCAGTGGTTCAGTTGAATCCCGCCAAAGGCGGAACGGTTACGGTTACTGCTACATCAAGCGATGGAGCTGCTGCCGTGAATTTTAGTGTAATGGTAGCTCAAACGGATGTTGCGGAGGTATCCATCCATCAAGAGGACAGTTTGGTACGCGCTGGGAGGAACTTGCAGTTAGCCGCTTCCATAACTCCTAATGATGCATCCTTCTACAAGGTGAATTGGCTTAGCGATAATGAAAATATTGCTAAAGTGGATTCAAATGGATGGGTTACCGCCATTACCCCTGGTGTCGTAAAGATAACGGCTATTTCCGATTCGAACCCTACCATAAAGGACTCTATTACGATCACTGTAACAGACGTATTGGTGGAACAAATCCTGCTCTCCAACAATAAGATAGGGATACTCGTAGGACATAACAAAACACTCGTTCCTATGTCGCTGCCGGATAATGCAGTGAACAAAAATGTTGTATGGCGTGTGAAGCCGGGAGATGAAGGGATTATTTCCGTCGACCACAATGGTACTGTGACTGGGCTGCAGGAAGGTTCGGGTACAATTATTGCGACTTCGGCGGACGGTAGCGGTGTAACCGCGGAGAGTGTGGTAACGGTAGTGAAGCAGCCTATTTCTCCAGTTGCTATGGGGTTGTCGGCTAATGAGCTGTGGATAAAATCCAATTATTTTTCTCCTGATTCGGCGGGTAAAGGAGAGATAAAGCCTGTTAATCAATTGGTAGCCGTCTTTTCACCCGAGGAAGCTACAAATACTAGCGTTGTCTGGTCCTCTAACAATGACGCGGTTGCTTCAGTTGACGCAAATGGCATCGTAACCGCCCACAAGTCTGGTGTGGCCGTGATTACAGCTGAAGCTTTGGATGGAGGATATACTGAAAGCGCTACAATTTACGTGCCAAATATTAGTGACGACTGGGAGAACTACGAACTAGGCTCTAAAGGCGGATTTACGGATAGCCATACATTTGCGTATGAAGTGGTTGATGTGGACGGAGATAAAAAAATGCAAGCTGCCGTTAAAAGTCAACGAGGCAACGGAGCGCCACCTACGCTAAGCCGGAGAATGTTTACGCCGGTAAGCGGCGATCAAGTGGTTGTTGATTTTGATTGGAATGTAGGGTCTTTCACACCGGATAACCGGTCCAGGGGCGCACATATTTCACTCGAAGATGCAAGCGGTAATACGTATCTGGCTTTAGCCACGTATCCTAGCATATCCGGCACGGATTATGAAATGACATTTTACATGTATAATGGCTCAACAGCAATGCCAACAAGAAACGGGGATGTCAATGGAATTTTCAATTACATCCACGGGGGCGGCGGAGCTGGTGGAACGTATTCCGATACGGCTAATGTAGGTCACGGATTAAAAGGAGCAAACAAAGAGTACAATGTTCGGGTCAAATTGGATTTCAAAGCCCGAACGATCAGCTTTACCGTGACAGATAAACAAAAATCTGACATTATCGCTACTGTATCGGACATCGTTATGGATTCCAGGGTTAGCTACTCAAACAGCATAGGTGCGTTAGCCTTTTCGCATTATTTCAACTCCCTAGCATCATGGACGACGACGATTGATAATTTGGCTGTGTATACGACATCCATACGTCCAGAAAAAATTGAATTTGACGTGCAAGCGATAAACAAGAACGAAAGCGAAGGGATCAAGCTGGTTCCGGTCAGAGGGGCTTTGAGCGCTACCGCGAAGATCAATGCGCGCGTCATTCCGTCCGTAACAGATCAGAACCTTGTGTTCACGCCTCTCGGAGATTTAGCAGATAAGCTGGCAATTGAATCGGACGGTACAATTGGCTTGAACGAAGCTTTATTCGTTGACTATGGCAACTACGAGGCGATTCAAAGCACTACTGACTACATTCGAATTTCTTCGTTAAGCACGCCTGAAGTCTACGAAGATGTGAAAGTCACAATAGGGAGACCAAATGCTTCTGAAGTGATCCAGGTGTATGCGGATGGCGAGGAATACCTTGGCCCCGTAGAGCTGGCAGTAGATGCGAAGCCTAAGTTGACCTTCATTGCCACAGGGGGAGACGGCACTTCTGATATTTATTCTTACAATTGGAAGGTAACATCAGGGGATGCAACAATAAATGAGCAGGGCGAACTATCCGCTGGGTCAACGGGACAGGTAACCGTTACTTTTACGCTGGATTTCTTCCGCAAAGAAGAAACGCGTACATTGGTATTTATCTTTACAGATGGAGAGGAGCCCAATGCCGTTGTATTAAACGATCCCGGTTACCCGATTTCCAAAGGCAGAACGGTACAGTTGGAGGTTGAAGCATCGAATCTGCCGTTGCAGTGGAACTCTGATAATTCGTCCATTGCGACTGTAAATGAGATAGGGGAGCTGACAGCAGTCGAGAGCGGTACTACAGCCATTACCGTCAAAGATGCCCTAGGGAACGAAGACGCTATTCTGATTGAAGTAACCGAGGATATTTCCTCGTGGTATGATTATCAGGGAGGCTTGGTGAGCGCTACAGCATCAGCGACCAACCTTGGACCAGCCAATCCTTTAATCAATGCCCGCACCATGTCCTATCGGGATACGGCGTGGTCACCTGGCGGGAACACGGAAGCTTCATGGAACCTCGACCTTGGCGACATTGGGACGCTAACAGACATTTATATGGTTTCGTGGGCGCCACAGCGGTATACAATCAGCGTGTCGGAGAATGGCGCAGATTGGGAAACTGTGGTTGATCGCAGTGACGATTTCCATGGTGAAGCGTTCGATGCGGCAAGACAATCGGATAACTCGAACGGAATCCGTTACAGAGTATCGGAAGTAATACCCCCAGAGACGAATACAAGATTTATCCAGCTGACCGTTCTTGAAGCGCAGGGCAGCGGCTGGATTGGAGTCGAGGTCTTCCAAGCTAAAGGAGGATTCGGGCCATCTACATCTGAGCCTAGCGATGTGCCAGTAACAGGGGTAAGCGTCTCTCCAACGGAGCTGACGTTGACGGAGGGAATCACCTCACAACTGTCGGCAATGGTAGCGCCGGCGAACGCGACCAATCGAGCCGTAGTCTGGAGCTCGAGCCAATCGGATGTAGCGGAGGTAAGTACGAGCGGCCTTATTGTAGCGAAACAGGCAGGAATAGCTGTTATCACCGTGACAACAGCTGATGGCGCGTTCACAGCGACAACACAAGTCACCGTACAGGCTGCTGGCAATAATGGCTCCTCCTCGTCAGGCGGTAATTCTACGTCTCCTTCAAATCTGGACATCATCGACGGGAAAGGAGTTTGGACAACTGCTCCGGATGCTAAGGGAAATATCAAGGTCCAGTTGACCGAATCCGAAACGGTCAGCATCCTTAAGGAAAGCAGTAATGAGAAATTTAATATTCAGATTAATTCAGATCACCTTGGCGCTTTTCTGGATCTGACTTTGCCTGTTCAACGACTGTTGGTGGGGCCTGAGCGTATCTCTACCATTGTGGTTGAGTACGGCACGGTAAGAATTGAAATTGACGTGGACGAGAGCTCCAAAATTTTGACCAGGGAGAGCCAACAATTGCATTTCACCTTGCGTATGGTTGATTCGAAAACGTTGTCTACTGAAGCGGCTGCACAAATCGGCAACCATCCGGTATACGATCTCAGTCTTCTGATCGATGGACAAACGCCAATCTTTGCCAACAATGTTAAGGTCAATTTTTCGTACACCCTTCAAGCAGGTGAAGTACCAAGCAATTTAGTAGTTTATTTCGTAAACGATAGTGGAAAGCTGGAAGTCGTTAAGAATAGTCAATTCAATGCCGAAGCGAAAGAAATAACGTTCCAGCCGAAGGATTTCAGCTATTATGCAATCGCGTATGTGCCAGACCTGTTTGAGGATTTGGAAACGGTGCCGTGGGCAAGAGAGATGATTAAATCTCTGGCCGCCAAACAAATTATTGAGGGAGCATCTGCACAATCCTTCCTTCCTAATCGTGCAATCACCCGTGCTGAATTCCTGAAGATGATTTTGAAGGCACTGGATTTGACATCATCATCTCAATCACCCGTTGATGCATTCGAGGATGTCAATTCAGACGACTGGTATTATGAAGTGGTATCGGCCGGATATCGGCTCGGTATTGTCAACGGAAAGTCTGATCAACATTTTGGGGCTAATGATGCCATTACACGGGAAGATATGGCGGTCATGATATTCCGTTCCATTCAGATTGCGGGAACAACTAGTTTCAATCATACAAATACTTCGGCGACATTTGTAGATCATAGTACCATATCCGATTATGCGTTCAAAGCAGTAGAAAGTCTTCAAGCTATCGGAATTGTGAATGGGATGGATGACGGCGCATTCTGTCCGAAGCAGCTAACCACCCGTGCACAGGCAGCAGCTGTTGTCTTTCGTTTATTGAATCTAAAATTCTAAATTTTTTCAGACCTCACATCGAATGCTTCATGGGATGTGAGGTCCCTTTTTTGTCAATACAATTGAAAGAGGGCTATACCTGGGATCATTCTACATCTAGGAGCAGTTTGCCTGAGCGGCGGCTGCTCCTTTTTTAAGCTATTAAGGGCAGGATAGCGAAACAATTAAAGACTACTAACGTTTATAAGTAAACCGCGACAACGAATGGGAGTGGGTTTCTATATATAAAGTCATAAGGGATGCTTTTTGAGACGTATTTTTTTTGGCCATTTTTTGCGCATCAAAAAGACGTTGACAAACAAGACCGGAATAAAGGATACTAGGAATATAAAACAATTTGGAGCGCTCCCAATTTTGGGGCGCCACTATAGAACCTTCTTTACGAATGGCAATTGGGCAGCTTGTTGGCAAGAAGGATATGGTGTATGGAGGTTGCAGTGAAGCATACATTGGAATCCATCGCAGCTCTCGCGGGAGTTTCCAGAGGCACCGTATCTCGGGTCATTAATAATCAGCCGAGCGTAAAGCCGGAAGTGCGGCAGAAGGTGCTGGCTATTATCGCCGAGAAGGGATATACGCCGCATCCCCAGGCGCGCAGTCTGGCTGGCGGCAAAACCGGGAATATCGGCGTTATCGTATTTGGCGCCAAGCTGGACTTTTTGACGCACCATATTTTCTATGAAGTGCTTCAAGGCATTCAGCTTATAACGGCTATGAACAGCTATGATTTGCTGCTGTTTTCCAATCGAAGCGATTATGATCACGAGTATTGGAAAAAAATCGCGATCAGCCGCAAAATCGACGGGCTCATTATTATGGGCGAAAACATCCGTGAGGAGTATTTGCAATTTTACAGAGACCAGGGCATTCCGTTCGTGCTCATTGGAAAACGCATCTACGATGGGCTGCCGCTTGCCTGCGTAACCTCCGATTATCGCCAGGGGACGTACGATGCAACGAATTATTTGATCAGCCAGGGCAAACGATCGATCGTATATATTCAAGGCTTGATCGGCACTCCGCATGAGGAGGAGCGTTATGCCGGCTACAAGCGGGCTTTGCATGACGCGGGCATTGAGTTTAGGCAGGAATGGGTGGCAGTCGGCAAAGCCGAGCAGGAGGAAGCGCGCAAGCAAATGGATCGGCTGATTGCGGAAGGTCTTGCATTCGATGCGGTGTTTGCCGCCAACGATCTAATGGCGCTGGGCGCCATTGAATCTTTAACGATGCATAACTACCGCGTTCCGCAGGATATCGCCGTTATTGGTTATGACGATATTCAAGCCGCAGCCTTTATGAACCCGCCGTTGACCACGGTCAGACAGCATAAGCAAAAGCTTGGGCAGCATGCCGTGGAACTGTTGCTGGATATGCTGCGGGGCGAGTTGGACTGGCACGCGTCCAAGGATGTCGTTATTGAAAGCGATTTGATTATTAGAGGAACAGCCTGACGAGGAACATTACGGGGACACGGCTGACGGCCGATGTCCTATCTTTACAATAAAAAATGGAGCGCTCCCAATTCCTAAATTGGGAGCGCTCCAAAAAACGATTTGGAGTTGATTTTCTATGCACGACTTGGAAAAATACGATGTGGCGGTTTTGGGAGGCGGCCCGGCAGGCATAACCGCAGCGATCAGCGCTGCTCGTTCCGGCGCCAAAACCATTCTGATAGAGCGTTACGGCTTTCTCGGCGGCATGTCCACGGCAGCGATGGTCTACCCGTGGATGACCTTTCACGCGGCTTCCGGAGAGCAAGTGATTAAAGGACTGGCCCAGGAAATTGTGGACCGGCTGATGGCGCTCGGGGCTTCGCCGGGTCATCTGCGGGATACGATCGGCTTCACCCATACGTTAACTCCTTACCATCCAGAGGTATACAAAGTATTGGCCTGCGATATGCTCGCGGAAGCTGGCGCGGATATTTTGCTTCATACTTCCGTTATCCATGTAGAGACCGAAGGGGAGCGCATCGGCGCCATTAGGTTATATGGAAAAAACGGCATCAGGGAACTGAAAGCAAAGGTATACGTTGACGCGACAGGAGATGGCGATGTCGCCTATATGGCCGGCGCTCCTTGGGAGAAAGGCAACGATAATGGGAAGCTGCAGCCGATGACGATGAAGTTCCGCATGCGCGGCGTAGATTTGCAGGCAATCAAACAATATATGAAAAATAACCCCTCGGAATTTTACGAGAAGTCGTTGATTTCCGAGCTGGACCGGTTGCCGTTAACCGGAATTATGGGGTTTTACAGCAAGTGGAGAGAGGCGCGGTTGCCTATCTTGCGGGACGGACTATTGTTTTTCAGCGGCCCCGGCGAGGACGAGGTGCTAATTAATACGTCCCGCGTGTCGGGACTGGATCCTACCAATAGCGAGGATCTGACCAAGGCGGAGATTGAAGGGCGCAAGCAGGTGCTGGAGCTGGAAACCTTTTTGCAGCTAAACATTCCCGGCTTTGAGCGCGCCTCCGTTTCCGCCGTCGGCACCCAAATAGGCGTCAGGGAGACTCGGAGAATGATCGGGCAGTATGTGCTCAGCGGCCAGGATGTGCTGAGCGCCCGCAAATTTGCGGATGTTATTGCGCGCAGCGGATATCCGATCGATATTCATAATCCGGAAGGAAAGGGAGTGACCGCCAACTTTATCCGGGAGGGCGGTGCCTACGATATTCCTTACCGGAGCATCGTTCCGCTCCAAACGGCCAATCTGCTGCTGGCGGGCCGCTGTATTTCCACCTCTCACGAGGCCCAGGCTACAACGCGTCTGACGCCTAGCTGCATGGCGATCGGGCAAGCGGCCGGCACGGCGGCGGCGTTGGCGGCTCAGCTGCGTTGCGATACCCGCGATGTGCCTATAGATCTCTTGCAAAAGCTGCTGCTTGCAGGTAATGCGGAACTTGGCATAACCGAAGCCGCGGTATGACGGCGAAGGGCGCAAATGGCCAATGATAGAGAGTTCTTACTAATCCAGGGAGGTGAATGCATGATTCATTTTTAAAGCTCTTTGCCTGGTACATGGGAATACCAAACTTCAATTAACGGGGTGCGTTCTAATGAAGAAAGGTTTAATGAAACGATGGTTCTGCGTCATTCTTTCGTTCTCGCTGGTTTTCTCGATGTCATCCATGCAGGCGTTTGCCGAATCTGCGGAGGCTGCGAATCCGGTCATCGTCAATCCAGGCTTCGAAATGGAGGACGAGTCAGGCAACATTCCGGGATGGCGGCTGATCACGACAAATGAAATAAGCTTTTTGGCTCCAAGCACCGAGTTTGCGCGGACTGGACAAAAAAGCATGCATTTCAATAATCCGACCGATCAGGAACAATTGCAGGTTGCAAGCGAGAAAATAGATGTCGTGCCCGGCGGCGTTTATAACGCCAAGGCGTGGGCGTACGTGGTCAACCAATCGCATAGCATCGGATACGAAATTCATTTCTTCGCTGCCGACAATAAGTCGATTACGCCGTCGTCAACCTTCAAAAATTTTGCGAAAGGCACATTGGCGCTTAATGACTGGAACGAGCTTCTTGTTCAATTCACGGTGCCGGAAAATGCCGCCAAGGTCGAGTTGCGGTTCAATTCCGGCAAAGCGGCTACGCATACGGAAGCTTATTTCGACGATGTGTCGATAGAGGCGGTCAGCTTGCCCGGCCAACCGGAGGAGCCGGAAGAGCCTGAAGAGCCGGAGGGACCCGGCGAACCTGTGCGGAATCTGGACTTTGAGATGGAGCCGAAGGCGTCCGGCGTCATTCCCGGATGGAGTCTGAAGGCGCCGACGGTAGGGGTGCTGGAGCTTGCGAGCAGTCCGGTTCGCGGCGGCAACCATAGCCTTTATTTTGCCGATCAGTCGGACACTGCGCGCACCCAGGCGTATAGCGATCCTCTGGACGTGAACGAGGGGGACAAATATGTGGCCGGCGCCTATGTATACGTCATGAGCCAATCCCACAGCATAGGCTTTGAGGTTCATTTCGAGAATGATCTGGGAACGGCGGTGGGCAGCCCGACTTTCCTTAACTTTACCGCAGCACAGCTGTCCGGGAAGCAATGGTCTTTGATGGAGGTGCCGTTCACAGTGCCTGCCGGCGCAACCAAAGCGCGGCTTCTCATCAATTCCGGCATTCCAAGCTTGACGGAGGCATACTTTGACGACCTGTTCATAACGAAAGAGGGCGGCGGGACGCCGGTTGACTTGCCGAATGAAATTCTGAACCCTGGTTTGGAGCTTCCGTCCGATACCGGCGGGATTCCGCATTGGAGTGTCGGAGCCGGTACGGCAGGCGTGCTCGAAGTGAGCACGGAACGCGTCAGAAGCGGCTCGAGCAGCCTTTATTTTGCCGATCGCGATTCGGGGCAGGGCTTGCGGGCGATTAGCGATCCGTTCCGGGTAGAAGGCGGGGAGACCTATATTGCGGGCGCTTATGTAAACGTAATCAGTCAATCTCATAATATTGTGTTGGAAGCGTATTATTTTGATGCCAACGATGCTCAGGTCGGCGTGAAGACGGAGTTGTTCAGCTCCAACTCGCTGGGAACGAATCAATGGTCGCGCATGAGCACGCAGATGGAAGTCCCTCAGCATGCCGCCTATGCCAGGGTGGCGTTATACTCGGGAGGAGTGAGTATTACGGAGGCATACTTTGACGATGTTTCATTTGAAATCCTGCCCAAAGAAGAGCCGTTGGACCGCGTTTATCAACAGGCGGTTCAACTTGGCGACATGGTAAGCGTCAATTTGGGCCAGGCGGGACAAATTCAAACGAACAGTCTTGGAGAGAATGAGGTTTATTTCCATTCCAACGGTTTGCCGGGTCCATTCTCTGTCCTGGATGCCGAGACGGGGGAATTGAAGTTTTCGCAGCTGATTCCGAATTCGGAAGCGATGTGGGCTATGACGATCGGTTCGGATAAAAACGTTTATTTTGCCGCAACCGGAGACGGGCTGCTGTATCGTTATCTTCCCGCGGAGAAGCGGATTGAATCGCTAGGGGTCAATCCTGCCGACAGCTGGGTCTGGGATTTGGAAGCATCCTCCGACGGCAAAATTTATGGAGCGACCTTCCAGGATAAAGGGATAGGCAAAGTGTTCGAATATGACATTGCCTCCGGCACGTTCAGAAACTACGGAGGCGTCATGAGCGGCATGGACTACGTCCGGGGCATTGCGGTGCACGGCGATTATATTTATGCCGCGCTGGGCGCCAATGTCCATCTGTTCAAGATCCATCGCGTAACAGGGGAGAAAACCGAGATTCCGATTGCGGGGTACAGCGGCACCGTTGGCACGATGGCCGATGTCTTCGTGGTAGGAAATAAGCTGTTCGCGTCGGTCAGCACGATGAATATGGTCGTAATGGACTTGGACACATATGAGGTTCTCGGAGGTTTCCAATACAGCAACATGCTATCGGAACCGAATCCGCATAACGAAAACGAGATTTATTACAAGAACGGCAGCGAGCTGTTCAAATACGATTTGGCGCAAAATAAATCGGTCAAGATTGCGCTACCGTTCCCTCTGCCGGACACGCTGCGCGTTAAGGATATGACATGGATTACGCTAAAGGAAGGCGCGGGAGCTGGAGAAACGGTGCTGGCCATGATCACGCAGTACGGCGAGTATTGGTACTATAATCCGAAGGACAACTCCATTAAATTCGTTGATTTGGATATTGCATCTCAATATGTAAGGATTCAGGCTCTCGAAAGCGGTCCGATGGACGGGCGCATTTATATGGGAGGCTATCAGCGGGGGATGAGCGTCTACAACCCGTTCACCGACGAGATGGATATCAATATTGCGGCTTTCGCTCAACCCGAAGGAATTGGGTTTTTGAACGATCATGTTTATTACGGCACGTATGTCGGAGCGGTTATGTACAAATACGATCCGCGGAAGCCGGCCGAAATTGGCAGCAATCCGGTGCTGTCTTATGACATCGGACATCATCAGGACCGACCTTTCGCGATTGCATCGGGCGGAGGCAAGCTGTATGTCGGCACGGTAGCGGACTACGGCATGCTCGGCGGCGTGCTTGCCGTCTACGACGAGCGGCAGGACAATTGGACGCAATACGACGATGTGGTCGAAGATCAGGCGATTATCGGGCTGGCTTACAAGGACGGCCTGTTGTACGGGGGCACTACCGTATGGGGCGGCCTCGGTATCTCGCCGACGCAACAGGCAGCCAAAATCTTTGTATGGGATGTGGCTCAAGGCAGGAAAGTAGCCGAATTTACGCCTGACATTCCGGGCATCGACGAAACGCCGAAGATGATCGGAGATATTTCATTCGGGCCGGACGGCCTGTTATGGGGCGCGGTCGACGGCACGATCTTTGCGATGGATGTAGAAACGAAGGAAGTCGTGAAGAGCAAGATGATCCGTCCAAGCCTTTACAACTCCAGCAAATGGAAGCCATATCATTTGAGATGGAGCCCGGACGGCATGCTGTATACGACATTGTCCCGCCAACTGACCGTCATTGATCCGGAGACTTTGCAATACAAGGTGATCGACGGCACGTTTACGAACGATATGACGATCGGTCTTGACGGAACCATCTATTATGCGCCGGATGCGGGAACGGCATTAGTGAAAATCCCGGTGCCCGAGACGGATGCGACCTTGCGTTCCGTAACCATAGACGGCAAGCCGTTCGCGGAATTCTCGACGGGAGTCACCAGCTATGTGAAAGAACTGACGGCGGATTCGACGATTGAGGCGACCCCGTCGCAGCAAGGCGCGACAATTGCGATTGAAGCGATGAACGCCAGCGAAAAAACGTTGATCAAAGTTACGGGCGCAGACGGCAAATCCAGGCTGAATTATACGTTGTATTGGAATGAAGCCGCGCGCCAGAAGGACAGACCTGGCGCAGAAAACCCGACCCCTCCGGTCATTCCGGGGCCGTCGGCGCCATCCGCGCCTTCTGAACCGGCGGTAGAAGGAAGACAGATCGTTTCCGAGAACGAGCTTCGTCCGAACGCCCAGGGCGAGGTTGCAGTCGTGCTGGAACCTAACGCGGACCACGCGCTGCTTCCTATTAACGCGGGCGAATTGGCCGGCAATCGGTCGATCAAGCTGGACGGCGGAAATTATGCCTTCGACGTTCCGGCGGAAGTGATGGAGCAATTGAAGCGGTTGGCGGAAGGCATGACGGGGGCGCGAATCAAAGTGACCTTCGAACGGGCGAGCGAGCAAGACGGGGAGGCGCTTGCTCACGCCGCGTCGACACGGTACTCGGCGGACGTTGCTGCGCGAAGCGATATTCGCAGCATCCTTCTGTCCGTTGTCGGACAAGAAGGCGGCGAGAAGAAGCTCGGGCAATTTGCCGAGCCGGTGACGATCGTCTTTGATTTGAATGGCGATATCGATCCGGATGCAACCGGTGTCTATCGCATAGACGATAACGGGGTCCTGTCCTACATCGGCGGAGCGATCAAGAACGGCCGCATGGTTACGGAAGTGACGACATCCGGACGTTATGCAGTTATGCAATTCGACAAGACGTATTCGGATGTGCCTTCCGGCCACTGGGCCTCCCGAGCGATCAAAAAAATGACGGCTATGCTGATGGCCCAAGGCGTAAGCGAGGATCGCTTTGCGCCCGAGAAAGTGACGACAAGGGCGGAATTTGTGGCGTTCGTCGTTCGGGCCTTGGGATTGGAAACGGCGGAAGCGGGTTCGGGCAGCTTCGCCGACGTAGCGTCCGACAGCTGGTACGCGGCGGAGATAGAGGCGGCGTTCCAGGCGGGCATCGTGAACGGAACAAGCGGCAATACCTTTGCTCCGGGAGCTGCGGTTACAAGAGAGCAAATGGCTGTTATTCTCTACCGTGCCTACGAGTACAAGCGCGGCAACGGCGTGGTTTCCGGCGCGAGCGGCAGCTTCGCGGATCAGGATGCCGTCAGCCCGTGGGCTGCCGACGCCGTATCGGCCGCTCAAACCTTAGGCCTGGTGCGCGGACGCGGCAACGATAAATTTGCGCCGCAAGCGAATTTGACGAGGGCGGAAGCCGTGCAAGGGGTATTGAATTTGTTTGACAAATAAAAGATTGCGGGTGATGCGGGCATTGTCCCGCATTACCCTATTCTATGGAACTATGGAGCACCTATTGGGATAGAAGGAGAGAAGCGGTCATGGCCGATATGCTGGTTAAGGGAATGTTGAGATAGCGGGTCGATTTCATTCGACTCGTCTTTATCGTCGCGATAGGGAGGGATACAAGATGGGGAAACTTGCGATCAGACAACTGAGAGCGCATCCGGTATTAAACTTTGCAAGCGAAGAACTGCAAGCGATCAGCGAGGTCTATGCGGGGGCAACGGCTGTCTGCGCCAAGCAGTGGATTATCGGAACCTGGAGCGATTGCGAGCGGCATTTGTTGGCTGCCCCGTTAGACCCGGTAGCGGCAAAGCCGGCATGGCCTTGGCAAAAGGAATCGGAAGGCGGTCAGGAACGCGCGGGAGATGAGTACCCGGAGGACGCCTACGTCATTCTGTGTCGGGAGGACGTTGTTATTCTTGCCGGCCGCTGCGAAAGGGCGGCTTTGTATGCGGTGTACGCCTATTGCAAAGAGGAATTCCGGATCGAATGGGTTTATCCGGGAGAAGCGGCCGTTCGCGTCTCGCGGCAGGCAGACGGCCCGGAGCGGGAGCAGACTCGCGCGCATGACGCGGATAGGCCGGCCGTTCAAGTTCCGTCCATGCGGCGCAGAGGGTTTGTATACGAGAATTTGAGGGACGAGCCGTATTTGCTGGCGGTGATCGATTGGCTGGCCAAAAACCGCATCAACGAGCTGTTTATGACGTTCATGCTATGGGATGAGCTAGGTTCGGCGCTGGCCCCCGAGTTGGCTAAACGCGGCATCGCATTGACGCTCGGCGGCCATAGCATGAAGTTTTTCATGCCGGAATTAATGGAGAAAAATCAGTTGGATTATTCCGACCTGAGCTGGCAGGACGGCGTTATTGCCGGTATCGTGCAATATTGCGGAAAGGTTCCGTCCTCATTGACCCGAATATCGCTATGGCCGGAGGATGCCGCGATCGCCGATAACGAGGCGGAGAAAAAACGGTTTTTATCCGGCTATATCCGGTTCACGGAACGCATAAAAGAAGCTATGAGCGCAGCCGGCATAGAAATTGCAGTCGAGCATATCGCCTATAATGCGGGCTTGTCCTGGGATATGCTGGAGTTGCTTGACGGAGTGGAGGCGTCGGAGCGCAACGATGTTCTGTTTGCCTATTGGGGCAGGGACTATAGCCGGCCATGGTCTTTCTCGGATAGCCGTGCCGAGGACGCAAGAGCCGCAAGAGCTTTGGAACGATGGGCTGCAAAGGCGGCCGATAAAAACAGGAATATATGCGTGTTTGAATATTACAGCGACCACTTTATGTTAAGTTCGTTATTCCCCGCTCTTCCGGAGCGCATCTATGACGACCTGGAGCTGTTTAAACAGCTCGGCATCGATTCCGTCACGAATCTGGTTGTTCCATGCTCTCACGCTGGCACTGAATATTCCTGGAAGTGGGCGCAAGGCTATAACAGCTATTTGTTCGCGAGATGCGCTTGGGGCGATAGCGCCAAAGCGGCTTTAGCTGATTATTGGCAATATGCGCCGGCAAGCGAGCGCGCATTCCTCAGGGCGGCGGTAGACCGGGTGGGGAGCAAGCTGGCCCGCCTGACCCGCTACAACTTTCCATTGTTCCCCGCAAGAGTGGTGGATGGGAAGAAACTGACGGCGCCTGTTGCGGAAGCAGGCGATATTCGGGCTGAATTGAAGCAGCTTGAAGCGGATGTCCAAACGACCTTGGCTCATTTGCTGCGCGGCGAGGGCGCTGGGCTGGAGCCGTTTAGAACGTATTTCAATCATCTTGGAGAGACGATAGGGGAATTGAGCCGAGACTGGGCCGAAAATGAAGTGCTCGGATAACCGGTTCTCCTTTATTTGCAACCACATGCGCAAACGGAAAGTCTAGGTCACGAGCTAGTGTACTTCTCGCATTTAAAAAAGGGTTGACACTTGGGGTTACGGGTTATATTATTTGAATATGCACTAGATATAAACTAAATTCATTTATGGAAACCGTTATCATATCAGGAAATGACATCAAAACAATGGTTTTCAATTCGTTAACTGGTCGTCTAGTGTATTTGTAGTACAAATCATGATTGGGGGAACGGAATATGACAAGCAATAAGCTAAAAGAAACAGCTTCCAAGATGGCGCTTGCACTGGCGCTTGTAATGGTGGTTACCGCCTGTTCGGGGAAATCGAATAGTCCGGCGGCGTCGCCTAGCGCGTCGCCATCGCCAACATCAAGCAACGAGGGGAATGAAGGCAAGCCCGAAGCCGGAGCGCTGCCGATCGTGGCGGATAAGCTGACATTGGATACATGGGTTGTATCGGACGGCAACTTCCGCGGCCAGAATTATAACGAAAAAAATTCTTTCGTCAAGATGGAAGGGCTTACAAACATTAATATCAACTGGATTCAGGGCAGCGGCGCTGACGGCGTCGAGGCGTTCAATCTACTTATGGCAGGCGGCCAAATTCCCGATCTTGTCGCTTACAGCAACATGGTGACGGAAGGTCCAAAGTACGGACAGCAAGGGGCATTCGTCGAGCTTACCCCTTACATTGAGCAGCATGCCCCTAATTTCAAAAAAATTCTGGACAATAATCCAGAGCTGAGAAAGCTGCTGACGACGGCCGACGGCGAAATTTATCAGTTCCCCCAATTGAACTTGCATGAATACAATCTGGTTCAGATGTATCCGCAAATTCGCCAGGATTGGCTGGAAAAGCTGAAGCTTGAGGAACCGAAAACAATCGACGACTGGTATACCGTTCTTAAGGCTATCAAGGAAGGGGACCCGAACGGAAACGGCATTGCGGACGAGATTCCTTATGTAGCTGTGAACTTGCAGCATATCATCCGCACTTTCGGACCTGCGTTCAATACCGATTGGGAGTTCTACGTGGATAACGGAAAAGTGAAATTCGCGCCGTACGAGGCGGAATACAAGGAATTGCTGCAATGGCTGAACAAGCTGTACAGCGAAGGGCTGCTTGATCAGAACTATCTTGTAGATACTGACTTTAAATTTTTGACCGAGAAGGTAACAACAGATCGCGCCGGGGCATGGGCAGGCTGGTCCGGATCGTATATGCGATCGTTCACTGATTTGATGTCAGATCATCCGACGTTCAAGCTGGTTGGCACGGAGCCGCCGGTTGGGCCGAAGGGCGAGCAAAGATTCGGCTTCCACGCATGGCCGCTTGGAACAGTAGGCGTAGCGATCTCCGCCAAGAGCAAGCATATTGAAGAAGCGGTCAAATGGCTTGACTTCCAATATTCGGAGGAAGGCATTATGCTGAACAACTTTGGCGAAGAGGGCGTATCGTACGAGATGGTTGACGGTTATCCGAAGTTTACCGATGCCGTGTTCAACAACCCGGAGGGGCTCAATTCCACGGAATCATTGCTCAGCTACACCATTGGCGGCGGAATGTGGTCGACGGTTGCAGACGAGCGTTACCTGGAGCAATATGACATGGAAGAAGCTATTGAAGCTAAGCAGAAGGTAGGGAAATACATCAATTTTGACAAGGCGTTCCCGCCAATTACGCTGACTACACAGCAAAACGATAAAGTCGCATCGCTGCTGGCGGATATTCGCACCTACCGCGATGAATATGCCAACGGTTTCGTGATGGGCAACCGTTCGTTTGATGAATACGATCGCTTTGTACAGCAACTGAAGCAAATGAAAATCGAAGAAATCATTGCCGTCTATCAGGAAGCTTACGACAACTACCTCGGCAAGTAACGGCATGCAAGGCAGGCGCGCCCCTTAAGCTTTTGGGGCCGCCTTTTTAACCAAATGAGCATTAACGGGCTTCCCGGAAAGGAACGGGCATATGAACGCTAACGCGGCTAAATCGAATAACAAAGTTCCGGATCGTTTGAAAAAAGGCGTCCGGCGAGCGACATTCCGAGGAGTTATTAAAAACCGATCGCTTTATATCATGCTGATTCCCGTTGTTTTATATTTTATTGTCTTTCATTACAAGCCGATGTACGGGGCGATTATTGCTTTTAAAGACTTCAAGCCCTTCCTCGGCATTGGAGACAGTCCATGGGTCGGCTTCAAGCATTTTCAGCAATTTTTCGAAAGCTATTTTTTCGTCCGCATATTGCGGAATACGATTGTGATCAGTCTGTATCAGCTTATATTCGGATTCCCGGCGGCCATTATATTGGCGTTGCTGCTTAATGAACTCAAAAATCAAATCTTTAAACGATTTGTGCAATCGATTTCGTATTTGCCGCATTTCATATCGCTAGTCGTCGTATGCGGCATGCTGATTGACTTCCTGCAGCCGGACGGCATCATTAACCGTTCCTTGCTGGCAATAGGCGTGATCGGCGAACCGATCAATTTTATGATTCTGCCGGAATGGTTCCGGATCATCTTTGTCGGGTCGGGCATATGGCAAAGCGTAGGCTGGAGCTCCATCATTTTCCTCGCTGCGCTATCGGGAATCAATCCTTCTCTTTATGAAGCGGCGGCAGTCGACGGGGCGGGACGGTGGAGACAGATGCTGAGCATCACATTGCCGGGCATCATGCCGACCATCATTATTCTGCTTATTATTAATATCGGAAATTTCATGGTTGTCGGTTTTGACAAAATCATTTTGTTATATAACTCTGCAACGTATGAGACGGCGGATGTGATTGGAAGCTTTGTTTTCCGCAGAGGCATTACCGAAGCCAACTACAGCTTTACCGCTGCCGTAGGCCTGTTCAACTCAGTGATTAACTTTACGCTGCTTGTACTGGTGAATCAATTGGCCAAGAAGAAGGCGGAAAGCAGCTTATGGTAGGGGGAAACGCAGATGACTTACAATAAGTCGATTGGGGAGCGCCTGTTTGACGCTTTCAATATAGTATTGCTCGTGGTTGGATCGTTTCTATTTCTGTATCCGCTTTGGTTTGTCATCGTGTCCTCGGTCAGCGATGCAGCATCCATTGCGTCCGGCGCCGTTTCATTATGGCCCAAAGGATTTAATCTGGAGGCTTATGAACGGGTATTCAACGACTCTCGCGTATGGCTCACGTACCGCAATACGATCTTCTATGTTCTTGCGGGCACGCTGATCAACCTCGTCCTGACGACCTTGGGCGCCTATCCGTTGTCGCGCAGAGATTTGTACGGCCGCAATGGCGTTATGCTTTTTATTGTATTTACGATGTTTTTCAGCGGCGGACTTATCCCGATGTATTTGAACGTGCGCGATCTTGGCTTGTTCGACACGCGTTGGGCTCTGCTGCTGCCGGGCGCAATCAGTGCCTATAATCTGATCGTGATGCGAACCTTCTTTCAATCCACCATACCCGACGGACTTATCGAATCGGCCAAAATGGAAGGAGCGAGCGAATACCGGATACTGTGGAGTATTGTGCTTCCGCTCTCCATGCCGGTTGTCGCCGTCATGACGTTATTTTACGCCGTCTATCATTGGAACAGCTGGTTTGACGCCATGATTTATTTGCAGGATCGTTCGTTGCATCCGCTTCAATTGCTGCTTAGGGAGATTCTCGTTTCCTCGCAGACCAACGATATGCTCGGCGGGGTCGGAAGCGGCGACGTAGTCGGCGTATCCGAGACGATCAAATATGCGACGACAGTCATAGCGACGTTGCCTATTCTCGTCATCTATCCGTTTCTGCAAAAATATTTTGCCAAAGGCGTTATGCTTGGAGGAGTAAAAGAATAATGATAAATCCATTGCAGATAAGCGAAACGATAAAGCTCGACAGTCCTATGAAGACAATATTCAGCTACAAAGGCAAGGCGATTGTGCAACAGGTACCTGTCCCCGAGGTGAAGGCTCACTCCGTACTTGTTCGGACCGTATATTCCGGCGTAAGCAACGGTACAGAGCGGCTGATGCTGATGTCCAATCATCAGCAGCCCGCTGCGCTGGGCTATAGCGCATGCGGCATTGTAAGCGCGGTGGGGGAGGGTGTCCATCACGTCAAACCGGGCGATCGCGTAGCCTGCTACGGCGCGCCTTATGTTCGTCATGCCGAATATATGCTGGTGCCCAAGCATCTTGCTACGCTTGTGCCGGATGATGTGGATATGAAGGAAGCCGCATTTGCCGGACTCGGCGCTATCTCCATACATGCGCTGCGGCAGGCCAAGCTGGAGTTCGGCCAATCGGTCGTTATTGTGGGGATGGGCATTATCGGCCAGATTACAGCCCAAATTGCCAGCGCGGCGGCTTATGATACGATTGTTTACGATTTGCAGGCGGAGCGTTGCGCCTTGTTCGAATCGCTCAGCAAAGGCAGAACGGCCCAAACGCTAGAAGAGCTTGAAGCCGTCATTCATCAAGCGACGTCGGGTTGCGGAGTGGATGCGGTGCTGCTCGCGGCCAATGGCAAAAACAACGGGTTGATTGACGGAAGTCTGGACTGGATACGGGACCGGGGCAACATCGTCATTGTCGGCGATCTCGAAATGGATTTTTCAAGAGAGAAAATGTTCCGGAAAGAGGCGGAAATTCGCATATCGCGAGCCGGCGGTCCCGGACGTTACGACAGCAACTACGAAGCCGACGGTCAGGACTATCCGCTGGGTTATGTACGCTGGACGGAAGGCAGAAATATGAGCGAATATATTCGGCTCTTGCGGGAGAAGCGCATCTCGATCAACCCTCTGGTTAATCAGAGCGTGCATATTGACGAGATTCCCAGCATGTACGAGGGTTTATTTATGTCGGTTTCGCCTGCTTTAGGCACATTGATAACATATGAATAGTGATATATACTACCAAGTATATAAGGTACCGAAATTTTGCAAGATATGTCCGGTATTATACGAAGGGTAGTGCATTGTATGGAAAAGCCAAGCAGAACCACGTTTCGAGTGCGGCTCGAGACGATGGTTCATCAGCTTAGAGAAGATATACTTAGCGGGACCCTGGCTCCGGGGAGTTATTTGCCGTCGGAGGACGTGCTGGGCGAACAGTTTCAATTGAGCAAAAAATCGGTTCGCAAAGGGTTGGAGGAGCTCGTAAACGAAGGGCTTATCGTCAAAAAACCGAAAATCGGCAATATGGTGCTGAAGCCGGGCGAAGGAAGCGGCAGGACGAGCATTCGGTTCTGCTATTACCCTGAAGTAGACCAGGAGATCGACATGGCGGCTTTGCTGGATATGTTCGAGCGGAAGCATCCGCATATTCAGGTTAAGCGCATGACGATGCATACGGATCATTACGCCGATCAAGCCATTGAGTTTATGGAAGAGCAAATGCTGGATGTCGTTTTGTTGAACTTTTACGATTTTAAACATTTTCATGAAACATCCCGCTTGCAAATGCTGATGGAGCAGCCGATTGACGAAGCCATCTATCCGTTTCTCAATCGCGCGTTCACCATTGAAGGCCGGAGTTATGTCAAGCCGTTTTCTTTTTCGCCGGTTATTCTTTGTTACAATAGAAGACACTTTCAAGAAGCCGGGCTGGCGGAGCCGGACAGCAGCTGGACCTGGAGCGACTTTTACAGAGCCGCTGAAGTATTGTCCAAGAACGGGGAAGAGCATAAGCGACTGGGTTTCTTTTTTTATCCTTATTCCAACAATCGATGGCCGCTTTGGCTGCTGCAGCATGATTTTCAGTTGCAAAGGGACGAGGCGGGCCAGTTTAATTTTCGAAGCGAGCCGTTCACCAAAAGCATTCACACGTTAAAAGAGCTGTTTACGAACGAATACACGGCGCCATCCCTTGTATTCGAGAACTCGCAGGATCCGGAGCGTTTATTTTCGGAAGAACGAACATCGATGATTGTCACCACTTATTTCAGATTGAATCAACTAAAGCAGGCGTCGTTCGAATACGATATCTCGCCTGTTCCTTATGTAGAGACGCCAAAAACGCTGCTTCTGAACGTAGGAATCGGCATCAGCAGTCAGTCGGCCCATAAGGAGGCGGCGAAATTGCTGGTTGATTTTTTAACATCGAGAGAAGCGCAGATGTTTATGAGAAATCAGACGTTGTCCATCCCTAGCGTTAAAGAAGCGGCCCAGTCGGAGCGGCAGAACAAACAGGGCGAGCCCAAACGATATCAAATGTTCCGTGAAATTATGCCAAGCTACCGATACTACTCCGACATGAATATGAAGCGCTCCCAGCTGACAGCTATGGTTCATCATCTCAAGTTGTATTGGGCGGGGCTTGAAACAGCCTCGAATGCAATTGCAAGCATAGAGCAGGCTCTTAATCAAGAGCTTGAATAGTATGCGTCTTGAAGCTTACCCACAATATGCTTTCCACGAAGCCCGCTGCCATTAGCGGGCTTTATTTGTTTGTGTTGCTCAAGCCAGGTTCTAGTGCAGACAAGTCCTCAATAGGATGTACAAGTACAGGTATCTCTGTCGAATGGGGTATGCGCATGAACATTTTTTTAAGTTACGTTTTGCTTGGTTTTTCTTTGGCGGCGCCTATCGGTCCGGTTAATGCGGCGCAGCTTGAGAAGGGCATCAAACATGGCTTCTGGCACGCTTGGCTGATCGGTCTTGGCGCGATGGCCGCGGACGCGGTATTTATGCTGCTCATTTATTTCGGATTGGCTCATTTCCTGGAAACGCCGTTTGCCAAAACATTTTTGTGGCTGTTCGGCGGGTTTATTCTTATTTATACAGGCGTAGAAAGCTTCAAAAAAAACGATAGGTTATCCTTATCGGAGCAGCGTTCCAATGAATCGCATGCAAAATCCTTTTACGCCGGTTTTCTTATGACCTTTTCCAATCCGGTCAGCATTTTATTCTGGCTTGGCATTTACGGCTCGATTTTGGCTACGACCGCCCAGAGGTACGGCACGTTGGAATTGCTGCTATACAGCTCGGGCATATTTATCGGACTCATGCTGTGGGATGTCGCCATGGCTTCCATCTCCAGCGTATTCCAAAAGTTTCTGCATGAAGGCGTGCTTGTGTTTATTTCGCGAGCGGCGGGCGTTTGCTTGCTGGGCTTCGGCTTCTATTTTGAGTGGCAAGCGATCCAGGCCTTATTTTTCTGATTCGGCCCATTGTTTGCGCATAAAAAAGGTGACGATGCCGATGGCGCTAATGAATCCCAGACTAATAAAAAAACCGGGTCTGGTTGATCCGTCAAACCATGTACCGACTACCGCGGCAAGCAATAATGCAATTGCGATATAGCTTTGCGCGCGTTCCCACGCATTCGGCTTCAAAAGCTTGTACGAAGCGAACAAGATATAGAGCCACGTGTATAACAACATAAGTCCGCCGGCCGTTGTAATAAATTCGTATACACGATTGGGAAGCAGCAAAGCAACCGTGATGGATACCGCCATTCCCCCTAACGTCAACAGGAGAGAGCCGTAGGGGAATTTTCGTTTGCGGGTTTTTTTGGAAAAAAACTTCGGCGCATCGCCTTCGTCCGCTATCATCGACATCACGAGAGTAACGGAATAGAGGGATGCGACGAGGCCCGAAAATCCGGCGATGATCAGGACACCGTTGAAAATATGGACGAGCACTTCATAATGCAGATCCTTTAATGCCGTTACGAAGGGGCTTTCTTGCGTGGTGATTTGATCAATGGGCGTTACAAAGAGCACCAGTCCGATGGAAACAACAAAAAGGAACGTAATGATGGCAATCATCAAACGCCCCGATTTCGGCGCCTCTTTGGGTTCTTTTAATTCCGCTGCCATAATACCCATCACTTCAATGCCCGAAAAGCAGAAGAAAACGTAAATCAAGCTTGTCCAAACGCCCATCGCACCGCCTTTGAAGATGCCTTGAAACGAATTTGGCGCATGCGTATGCGCATTCTCCGAACCCAGAAAACCGGGAATGACGAGGCAGGCCAATAGGATAAACATTACGATTGCCGCTACTTTGACAATAGCCAGCACATTGACGGTTTTCTCGAACCAAGCCGTACCGAGCAAGACAACTCCGACTCCTAATACGGCATAACCGCTGGTTAGCATCCACAGCGGGAGATTCGGAAACCAGAATCGCGTGAATAAACCGATGGCGGTCAATTGGCTTCCGAGAATAAGCATCTCGGAGGACCAGTATACCCAGCCGTGACTGAAGCCCGCCCAATGTCCGAATGCTTGCTTGGAATACGTTCGAAACGACCCTTTTTCGGAGTGCAGGGCTATCATTTTCGCCAGTGCCTGAAATACGATAAAGGTACCGACGGCTGCAAGCAAAAAGTTGAGAATGACGGAGAAGCCGCCTTTTTCAATGGCCAAGCTGGAGCCCAGCAGAAATCCTGTTCCCGTGGTTGTCCCCAAACCGAACAAGGCCAATTGCCACCAGGACATATTGCCTTGTTTGTCGTCTGACTTCGATGCGTGACGCTTCGATGCGGAATCGCTCATGGACATGGGCTCCTCGATTGACTTAATGGGCGGGCTACATTATTTTAACAAACTGGACTCGTTGTTATTCCAAGTCGTTTCAAGTCGTCTCAAAAGCATGATTTTTGAGACGATTTTTTTTATGGGATTTTTCATTTTTTATTTGGACTGCTCATTTTCGTTTTTATGGATATGTATATCCAATCCATCGACTGATATACTGGCATGGTATTCTACGAGGAGGGGATCGTATGTTTAAAGTTCTGGTCACAGATCCTATAAGCGATTTTGGATTACAGCAATTGATAGGCGCTGAAGATGTAGCGCTGTCCCAAATTACAGGACTTTGCGAAGAGGAGCTTATATCCATTATTTCTTCCTATGATGCGCTGCTGGTTCGTTCTCAAACCAAAGTTACCCGCCGCGTCATGGAGGCTGGAAGTCGTTTAAAAGTAATAGCCAGAGCAGGTGTAGGAGTAGACAATATTGATTTGGAAGCCGCCACAAGCAGGGGAATTATTGTGGTTAATGCGCCTGACGGCAATACGGTTACGACATGCGAGCATACTTTTGCGATGATGATGGCACTGGCAAGACATATTCCGCAAGCTTATGCCAAAACAATTGCCGGCCATTGGGATCGCAAATCATTTCTCGGCGTCGAATTACGAAATAAGGTGCTCGGCGTGCTGGGGCTTGGCCGCATTGGCATAGAATTGTCCAAACGCGCTGCGGCGTTTGGAATGGATATTGTTGGTTATGATCCATATCTATCAAAAGAGAGAGCAGACAAATTGGGCATCAAACTTTTGACAATGGACGAAATCATCAGGACTGCAGATTTTTTGTCCGTACATACGCCATTAACAAAAGAGACGCATCATTTGATTGCCAGACCTCAGTTTAATGTTATGAAGCGGGGGATGAGAATTGTTAACTGCGCTCGCGGAGGCATTATTGACGAAGTTTCGCTTATGGAGGCGCTGGACAAGGGAATTGTTGCCGGCGCTGCTTTCGATGTATTTGAAAATGAGCCTCCAGTGGCAGAACACCCCTTCTTAAAACATCCCAAAATCATTGTTACTCCGCATTTGGGCGCGTCTACCTTGGAAGCTCAAGAGAATGTAGCTCTAGATGTGTCCGAGCAAGTTATTCATATATTGCGAAATGAACCGTTTAAAAATGCGGTCAATATGCCCGTTGTTCCAAAAGAACTTCTGAACAAATTGCAACCCTGCTTCGCATTGTGCGAGCAACTTGGAAAATCACTGGCCCAGATGACCGACGGAGCGGTGCGTGAAGTTGCGGTAGAATGCGAAGGGAACCTTGCCGATCTGGATACATCGCTGCTGATTCCCTATGTGCTTAAGGGATTGCTTTCCCATCATCTCGGTTCGGAGCGGGTCAATGTCGTCAATGCCGTTCACTTGGCAAAATCGCGGGATATTCATTTGCTGGTACGAAAATCAGTCTTGGCCCAAAGTTCTACAAGCGAAATTACGATTCGATTAAAGACGACGATTGAGGAGAGATGGGTATCGGGTTCTGCTTTACCTGGCGCTCAGGGAAGGATTACTCGAATCGGGCCATATCCGGTCGACATTACTCCCGAAGGGTATGTTTTGTTAATTTCACAAAATGATAAACCGGGCATCATTGGACGCGTTGGAAATTTGCTAGGCAATAACGGTATTAATATCGCAACGATGCAAGTGGGTCGCAATGAAATAGGCGGTTCTGCGGTCATGATTCTAAAAATTGATAATAAGGCATCTGCAAATGTCATAGAAGCTTTGCTGGAAATTCCTGAAATCAAACGTGTACGAGAGATTATCTTTGACTGACGCGATTAAGGAGGGGGAAAACATGGATCAGTTTGTGGAGGAAAACCTAAAGACAATTAAGCAGGAGATGGAGTCGGCCTGCCGCGCTTCCGGTCGTCGCATAGAAGATGTGAAATTGTTATTGGCAACCAAAACCGTTCCGCTAGAAAAATTGAACAGAGCTATGCAGGCGGGAGAAACGTTATTTGGTGAAAATAAAGCGCAAGAACTGCGGGACAAGTTCCCGCTTATGCAGCAGCATCAACAGGTGGAATGGCATTTTATCGGACATTTGCAAACGAACAAAGTGAAGGATGTTGTGAAATATGTGACACTCATTCACTCTGTGGATCGTTTAAAGCTGGGGCTGGCCCTGCACCAACAGCTCACTAAAATGAACAAAACCATGGATATTCTAGTGCAAGTCAACACGTCTTATGAGGCTAGCAAATTCGGAGTCCCACCGGAAAAAGCGCAGAATTTGATCGAACAATTATCCCAATTCGAAACACTAAACATAAGGGGTTTGATGACAATTGGTAAATTAAATGCCACAAACGAAGAAACACGGCATTGTTTTCGATTGTTAAAAAACATTCAAGCGCAAATGGAAGAGAAAAAATATCCCGGCGTAAAATTGGACATTCTCTCGATGGGGATGTCCGGTGATTTCAAAGCGGCTATTGAAGAAGGAGCCACCATTATCCGGATAGGGACAAGTGTATTTGGCCAACGCTACTTGCCGGATCGATATTACTGGAACGAAAACAAACGCGGGAATGATTAGGAAAAACTGGCAAGGATACTTATTGTAACAGTATCCTTGCCAGACGCTCAATACCTTGCTCGATGGCGGCTTCATCTACTTTAGCAAATCCAAGCACCCATCCTTTACGGTCGCTTTCGATACAATATTTGCTTAGCGGGTAGATACGAATGCCCTCTTTATACGCCAATTTTGTCACTGCTTTTTCGTCAAACGAACGAGCAGCCTCAAGAAGCATATGCAAACCGGTCTCGACGCCGCTTAGCGTAAAGCGTTCGCTCAACCCAGCCGCGGCAATGGCCTTCGTCATGGCTTCATGCCTGCGTCTATACACATTTCGCACTCGCCTCATATGGCGCATAAAATGACCTTGTTCAATAAAATGTGCAAGCGTTAATTGTTCCATAATGGGAAGATGGCGATAAGTCAATTCATGGACCTGGGTAAGCCGATCAATGGCTTTATGTGGCCCGATAATGGCTGAGATCCGAATTCCCGGTGCGACCATCTTGGAAAAACTCATCATGTACAATGTATTTTGAGGCCGCTGACTAAACAAGGTAGGAAGCGGGTCCCCGCGATAACGAAATTCGCTGTCGTAATCATCTTCTACAATCCAAAACTGAGATTGAGCAGCCATCTGTACTAATTGTTGTCGGCGTGGTTCTGACAAAATGACACCTACCGCACACTGATGGGATGGTGTAACAAACACAAGCTTGGTTTGCGGGTCAATCTCGTCAACGCAAAGGCCAAATTCATCAACTGGCGCGGGTGTAACATGCATTTTCCGATAACGCATCGCCATCCATGCAGCGGGGAATCCTGGATCTTCAACGGTGACGGCATCCCCTTCTTGCAAAAGGGCTTGGGCAATCAAATCGATGCTATGCTGAGCGCCAGATGTCAATAGAATTTGATCGACGTGAACATGAATGCCTCGTTCAAATGACAGGTATCGTTGAATCTGTTCCCGCAGGGGCAGATAACCTTTGGCATCGCCGTAAGCCCAAATATTCAAATCAGTTCCTGTTGAAGCTTGTAAATAGGACTGTCTCCAATTCCTTTGAAATTGTTCATCTAAATAAGGCTCATGGGGACTGAAATCAATTTCGGGATTAACCCTTTCTTTATTGCCAAACCAACTATGTAAATGGCCTATGGAAACATGAAGGAATGGCAAATCTGGTAGATCGGGTCCTTTGATTTCCCCATCCTCTAATGGAGATACGGCACGGATCCGCTGATTAACTCTTGTTCCTCCCCTACGGGAAGTTACTGTGTATCCACGGCTGAATAACTCTTCGTAAACAATCTGAACAGTAGAACGGGAAACGCCAAGCTGTAACGCGAACTCGCGAGAGGGGAGCAGCAATTCGCCTGGTTTCCATTTTCCGGTCGTTATATGATGGATCGCTTGATCCAGAAGCTGCTGCCAGATGGGACGGGCATCTTCACGGTCTACTTTTAGTATTGTTTTCACCACCAAAGTTTTGGTTGATATATTATCATAGCAATCCTTTGTTTTGCAACTCTATATATAAACAGACCCACTCAAAAAATCTCCCTCCTCTAAACTTCCGAACGGACGAAAGTGAGCGTAGAGGAGGGAGATGAATCGAGTAGTTCGCTACCCTATTCTTTAGAATTTTTCCGGAAACTGTTTGACAATACCCTCTGTGAGCATATTGGCCAGTTTAATCATATGTATTTCATTTTTATCTGTTACTGCAATATTGGCTTTCCAGTCCCCTTTGAGATAACTCAGCACCATTTCCGTAATGTATTGGAGATGCGTGTACAGCATGTCCTGAAGCTCTTTAAACGACCAATTTGGATTTGCGGAACTTAAAAACTTTGCTATTTCATCCGCATTTTTATGCCAAGCAGCCTCTAACTTCTTCACGTCAGCCTGATTGTTAGCTTTAGCAGCAGTAATTATTTTTCCTGCGATAAGAATATGTTCCCGAAGAAGCTCGGCCAATTTATTGCCAGCAGCGTCACCGTAATAAGGCTTAATAAGATCGCCTATGTCTTGTTGGTTCCGCAGGAGCCGTTCCAAAACAGCCGATTGATCTTTTAGATTCGATATTGCGCTGACAATGTAACTTCTCGTCCAGATTGTATGGTTGATCCAAGCTTTCTGCATATCGCTCGTCAGTCTCATGATCTCCGGGCTAATGCATTCCGTTTTCTTTTCCTCACTTGCATGAACAGAACTTAATACCGGCGTTACAGTGAAAACAAGCGCAGTGCTCAACACTAAAGCAACAATCCGTCTTAATATCATGATTATGGGCTCCTTTCACGTTTTTACTATTATGTGACTGGAAACCCAATTTATACAGATGGATTTAGCGTTCTGATCCACTTATCCCACTGTATTCCTGATTTTAATCAGCTCGTTAATAAAGTGATCAAGCTGTCGTTGCGTTGATCCGCCATCCAGAAGATTACGACTACGATTTTGGCCTTGAAAATCTTGCTCTAATGCATCTAACGCCAATCCGGCTGCAAGAGCGGCAATCCCATCGCCTAATGTGGCTATGGAGGCCCCTAAAAATGCAAGCCGGGCGATTTCGATATCACGCAGTACCTTTTCGGTGTCCAAATAAATCCCCTCCCGATTCACGCTTATTTAATGTATGTGCGCTAAGCCCGGAGTGACACTTTGATGAGGGGGATTTAGGTAGCAGACACTCGTTAATGCTTACTTGTACAACTTACTTCGCTTATCCACTCTAACGATTGAGCAAACGTAGCATTTATGATTTTTTCCTTTAACCTGCTGCACATTTTCGCAATAGACGCATCTCATCACGGATTCACCTCCGAGGATATTGTATCCAGTGGAGGTACCTGGCTATTCCGCAAATCGATAATCGTATGCGGCAATATCCATCGTCTTTTTAGATGTTCCCTTTTTTTAATGATTATCCGATTACGGTACACCTCTACCGCCAAGCTTTCGCTTTTATCGACTTTGTTCTTATCCCGAAGAACATTTCTGACGGAACCGCTCTTAATCATGTGAATATGCCCGTTACTCACTGGTTCAGGCTGTTCGAGATCCTGATGAGTATGTCCCGAGAACAGGAATACTTGCCTCTTCACATTGTCCAGTATGTTAAATAATCCTTCATCGCTTGCAGATATCGTGTTCTCTATGGGCTGATGCAAAAAAACAAAAGTAGGAATCATCTCATTGTCTTGATGAGAGGGCTTGTCTCGAAGACGTTCCTCTAACCACCGTAATTGCTCCTTGCTCAAATAAGCAGACTCCCCAACGGATTTGTCTACATCCCTGTATCGCTCGCCGCTTAAAAATATAAAATGGCAGCCGTTTAGCCAAGTGTCATGGAACACTTGATTGTATTTAAAGTGCGATAAAAATAGTTTTTTGGCTTTTTCGCTGGACCAACTTGGGTTAAGTTTTTTTCCAAAATGGCGACGGTCCCAAAGCTGATAATAATCATGATTGCCCATCGTAGCAAAAAGGTTTGGATGCGGGACTCTCCGCAACAGATCCTTCAACTTCCGATAATCATGATCGAAACCATCCGTCAAGTCTCCATTAAGGATGAGCAGCGAACTTTGCGGACTAATGGACTTGTGGTCCTCAAGTGAACGGAGAAACAGCTGATGCGATTGGCGATCAAATGATTGGATATGAATATCGCTTAATACGGCAAAGGAAAATAAAAAATCCTGATTTGTTGCCGAAGTGGATTCCTCTGGAACAAGCACAAAGAAGAGGATAATTAAGCAAACCATTATAATTCTCAAGTAATCACACATCCGATCATTATTTCTTTAGCTGAATAGCCATTTCATGTTGTCACCATACTAAACCCCAAGGTTCGATTTTCACTTGTAGCTTTACCAATTAGGCTCAATCCATCCCATTCTTCCATAAGGAGAATAAAACATGTGCTATAACAAGTTGTACAAAAAAATGCTCCCCTATTTTCTTATTATTGCTGTATCCGTATTGATTTTTACATATCAGCCCAGTACGTCGCATGCTGATAAACCGGAAATACAAATATCCGTTAAATCGTCGCCTGATGCCCAATATTCGTCTAGTCGCAAGCTGTCTTGCGTCTTGCTAAATAGTACAAAGGACTACGAAAAAAAATATGCTTTTCAGGCCACTGACGTTACTCTTCATGCGAGCTGCCATGGGGAAAATATGGATTTCATATTGGATACCTCGGGAAATCTCCATGAGAGCAACGGAAAAATGGTCGAGCTTAAACCAAAAGCTCGTACTGAACTGCTTAATCAAGCCCGGTTGCTTCGAAGCCAACATTATGGCGAACCTCTTCGCTGGAGTGAAGTAAATGAGCTGCTGCCTCGCCTGGCAAAATTTACGGTTATCGATCTTGAAACAGGGCTGAGGTTCCAAGGTCAACGGAGAGCGGGAAGTAGTCATGCCGATGTCCAACCTCTGACGAAATCAGATTCGGAAACGATGAAAAAAATCTATGGAGGAAAATGGAGTTGGAGCCGGAGGGCGATCCTCGTACAATCGAATGGTCGATCATTTGCGGCGTCAATGAACGGGATGCCTCACGGAGGCGACGGTATTCCAGACAATGATTTCAAGGGCCATTTTTGCATTCATTTTATTGGAAGCACAACACATTCCAAAAACAATGTCGACTTAGGTCATCAAATAATGGCAAACAAGGCTTCAGGAACTTTAAGTGCATTGATGATGAGATTGACCCCTTATCAAATCATTGATGCGTATTTTCTTGCCGGCCATTATCGGGATCAAGGACTGATGTCTGCGCTCATGCCGGTCTCAAGCACTAATGTAACCCCTATTTTTTCAGGAGATAAAATAGTTAAACATCGTATCTTAGAGCCGGCCCCCGATCACGTATCTGAGCTTGCAGTAGATATTCCCGTCGAGAGTTGTGAAGTTCATTCGGGAACTTGCATAAATAAATCAACAAAAGTATTCCACCTTAGAAGACTCACCTTTGTGGATGCCTGGCAGATCGAAAACATCTCACAACAGTAGTTCTTTCCGATACTCCCTCGGTGAAATGCCCGTTTTTTTTCGGAACAGCTTATTGAAAAAAGTAATGTCCTGGTAGCCGACGGAAGAAGCGATGTCGGCTACTTTGCGATCGGTTGAACGGAGCAGGCGGCATGCTTCGTCGATCCGGACCGATTGGACATAATCGATAAACGTCATGCCGGTTCGACTCTTGAATTTTCGATGGAATTGTCGCTCCCCAAGTCCAGACAGCTCAGCCGCTTCTATTAATGTAAGGGGAGAATGGAAGCGGTTATGGATAAAATGGAGCGCCGCCTCCATATTTGATAAACCGGCTTGCTGCGTAGTTGCAGACTGCCCGTCCTGGTAACTATGCAGAAACAGAAGCAGCTCGATGACGGCCAAGTGCAGTCCGGTGTTCCAGCCTGGACGCCTCGTTGTGTAGATATCGTACAGCTTCAGAAACAACCTACGGAATTCACCGAACGCATCGCGGTATTGTCTCCAATCGGGTTCATCGAGCAGTGTCGCAAGCGCAACTCCTCCCGGGAAGCTCAGCAGCAGAAGGCGAATCGATTCTTGCGCCATCACGCAGTTGTAGACGATGAGTGGACGGCTGATTGATGTGGTAGCAGGACGAAATACATGGGAGACCCCGACTGGTATCAGAAATATATCTCCTTGATGGACTTGCAACGTCTGATCACCGATATAATGAGTGCCGGAACCTTCGGCGACATAGCTGATTTCAATAAAGTCATGTCGATGTTCGATTTTGTAAAAAGATTCAACCGCCCTGTTCACGAATATGGGAACTTCGGGTCGAAAATAGTTGTCGCCTTGAGATAAGTCGATTGTGCGTTGAATAGTCATCGTGATCACTCCATATTTCGAATGTAAAATGTCCGAAATGTCCTGTATAAAAGTCAGTATAACCCGAAATTTCAAGTGCAACGTCATCTTATAATGAAAAAAACGGATAGGCAAGTGTCCATCAGTGTATATTTCGTAAATAAAGATCGGAGTGAGACGTTTGCATCAGCTACATGTTTTGAAAAAGCAATTTGATAACCCGCCGACAGAATTTAGCCCGCTTCCGTTCTGGTTCTGGAATGACGAGCTGTCAGCAGAGGGGATCATCGGACAAATTCACGACTTCCATGCGAAGGAAGTGGACGGTTTCGTTATTCATCCACGGATGGGGCTGCCAAGATCGATGCCTTATCTGTCGGAGCCTTATATGGAGCTTGTCGAATTGGCGGTGACCGAAGCGGATAAGCTGGGTATGAAGGTTATTCTTTATGACGAAGGCATGTATCCTTCCGGCTCTGCCTGCGGGATGGTCGTAAAAGAGAACTCGGATTACGCCAGCCGGGGTCTGCAAGTAACGGAATGCGCTTGCAAGGGGAGCGGAGAACCTGTTGTAATCCCGATTGAACTGCTGCCGGAGCAAAATCTGGTTTCTGCGCTTGCGGTTCGCAAACTTTCCGGGGCGGAGATTGATGCGAGCAGCACGATTGTCCTTCATGCCGAACAGGACAACATCCGGTTTACCCCTCCTGCCGCAGGGAACTGGTCGGTTTTATTATTTATCGAGACTCCTTCCAAGGGAACCATTCGGGGCGTTCATCCTGGCAAGGATGACGGCGAGTCCGACGCTCCTTTGGCCGCTGACTTATTAAATCCCGATGCGGTCCAGACCTTTATCAGGTTGACGCATGAAGCCTATTACAAGAGGCTGAGTCGCTATTTCGGAAACACGGTTATGGCCATGTTTACGGATGAGCCGAATTTGCTCGGGCGTTGCCATGCGAAGGGGTTAAAGCCCTGGACGCGGGGGTTCCTTTATGAATATCTGGAGAGCGGGAGCCGGGAACAGGATCTGGCGGTGCTTTGGTTCGATGCCGGAGAGACGACGACAGAGATCCGCGAAGCTTACGAGACGGTTATCCGCAATCGGCTGGCCCGGACGTATTATAAAGCGTTGGCCGATTGGTGCGAAGCCCATGGCATAGGGCTGACCGGTCACCCGGCGGCGAGCAACGATATCGGACTGTTGGAACATTTCCATATTCCCGGACAAGATGTGGTCTGGCGCTATATTGCGCCGGAAGCAGGCAAAGCAGTGACAGGCACGCATAGTACCATGGGCAAATGTTCGTCGGATTCGGCGCGCCATCGTGGCAAACGAAGGAATTTAAATGAAACCTTCGGCGTCTGCGGCATCGAAGGCGGTTGGTCGCTCAGCGCCGATAATATGAAGTGGTATTTGGATTGGTTGTTCGTCAGAGGCGTCAATCTGATCGTTCCGCATGCGTTCTATTACTCCATTCGCGGGGAACGCAGGGATGAGCGGCCGCCGGATGTAGGACCAAATAATATTTGGTGGCAGGATTATGCCCAATTTGCGAGATATATCAAGCGGATGAGCTGGCTGATGACCGATGGGCGAAACGGAGCGGAAACGGCAGTAATCGCCGGTTCTGCCGAGCTGCCTTGGAGAATCGTCAAGCCGCTGTTCGAAGAACAAGTCGAGTTTAATTATTTGGAAGAAAGCTTGCTAGGCAGCGCGATCGAATGTAAGGATGGGGTATTATCGATTGCTGGTTACCGTTACAAGGCGGTTTTGGTGGAGGATGGCAAGCGGCTGACGCCGGACAGTTGGCGGATTCTGCAAACCTTTGCCGAACAAGGCGGATTGGTCATTGAGCTTGCCGATGATGTTCAAACAACGAAGGGCATCGGTCAGGTTCGGGTAAAGCACGAGGATGAAATACCGGCGCTTCTGATACGTACGCTCGGTCAAGATACCCGTCTTGAGCCTGCGTCTGCTTCTATTCGCATCAGTCGGATTACGAAAGACGGCATCCTGTTCTATGTTATCGTTAATGAAGGCGAAGCTGGTTACGAAGGAACGCTTGAGATAAGTCACTCCGGATATACGGAATGTTGGTTGCCGTGGACAGGTGCAGTTCAACAGACAAAAGTCGAACAGGCTGCGGAAGGCCAGAAGCTGCATGTAAGCCTCGAGCGTCGGGAATGTCTGATTATCGCCGTAGATCCGAATATGGAGCAGGGCGAAATGAAGGATGAACCTGGAGAAGTTGAGGTTAACGAGTTGTCAGCCGATTGGCGAGTGGTGGAAGGTCCGGTGAGCGGGGAAATTCCGGCTCTCTCTTCTTGGACGGAATGGGATGGCTTAAAACATTACTCCGGCACGGTTACGTATGAGAGAAGCTTCGAGCTTGACGATCCATGCGCTTGGTCCGGCGCCAAACTTGATCTTGGCGAGGCTCATGAACTGGCACGGCTATGGGTCAACGGTCGGGAAGCGGGAGTGCGCATGTGGAATCCTTATGTGTTCGACATTGGAGCCTACCTAAAGCCAGGGACGAACGTGTTAAAGGTGGCGGTTACGAACAGCTTGGCCAACCTTTACGATGGCAAGTCATATACATCCGGACTAATTGGGCCGGTGCGGCTTAACGGCGAGCGGAGGAACGATATTTAACAAGGAGCATTCCATTCGGCGCGAGCATCAAACAGTCCCCATCTTGAAAAACTAGATGAGGGCTGTTTGCCGTCCTTAACAACAGGGCAATAAGGTTGTTCCTATTGCGCAGGGGGTTGTTAGTGTCGAGTCCATTTCTTGCGGTATTGATGCGGCGTAATCCCCATATGGGATTTGAACAATTTGCAGAAGTAAGAGCTGTTCGTAAGTCCGATCTCCTCGGCGATGAGAGAGACGGGCTTATTCGTCGTGATCAGCAGCAGCACGGACTGATGGACTCTCCGGGTCGCCATGTATTCCGAGATGTTGATGCCCGTAGCCTCCTTAAACAAGTGGGACAGATAAAACGGAGACAGGTGCAGCGCCCGAGCCATGCGGTCCAGGGAATACGGTTCCGAATAATGGGTTTCGACCCAGTTCAGGATATGCTCCACCTGATAGTTTTTGCGGCGCGTCCGGTAGGCCGGGGCATGCTCATTCAACTGCTCCCACTCTTGTTTAAGCCAGCGATATAAAGGGATCAGGAAAAGAGAGCTTTCTTCGTGCCTGTCCGTATCCCTCTGCGTGTGCAATTGATTATGCATGTTTCTGAACAGACCGTCGAGCAGATCGGCATCATGAAACTCGTATATGCACGGGGAAGGCAGCTTCTCCAAATGAATATATCGATAGAAGGAATGCAGCCGCGGCCATTTCTCGAAATAAGCTTCGAACATGGTCGGTTCGAAAATAGCCAACGACCGTTCGAAGCATTGGCCATCCGTATAATCGAGCGTTAAATGATGGAGCTGGTTCGGCTGAAAGATACAAAGCATGCCCGACTTGATGTCGTAGCTGTTATTGTCTACGATCATCGTTCCTCTTCCCTGATGGATATACAATATCTCTACGCCCAGATGGGAATGGAAGGTTTCCAAATGCTCGTTATTCACGCTCTTGCGTCTGTAGGCAAAATATAACGGCTCCTCGCTAAAATTGCTTGTCGACATTGGCAAGAGACCCACCCTTTCCGTCCAGAAATAAACGATCAGCTCTACCTTCAATATAGCAAGTCGTCCAATCTGGTTCAAGCCGGACCATGAGTAAAAACCGCAATCTAGCGTCATTTTTCCAACTATGCCATATCACAATTGGGCGTCCGGCTACGTTAAGATACTCGTAGGATATCAATTCCCAGGAGGACAGAGCCATGATCAAAGTAGCCATTATCGGCGCAGGAGCGATATCGTCCGCTCATATCGAAGGATATTTGCAATTCAAGGAGCGTTGTCGGATCGTCGCCTTGTGCGACCTGTATCCCGAGAAAGCGGAAGCGAAGCGGGAGCAATACGGCTTGGATGCCAAAGTCGTAAAGGATTATAAGGAATTGCTAGGGGACGGGATCGACCTGGTATCCGTGTGCATGCCTCCGTTCGTGCACGCCCCCGTTACGATCGACTTCCTGAACGCGGGCAGCCATGTCATCGTGGAGAAACCGATGGCGGCTTCCCTTGAAGAATGCGACGCGATGATCGCGGCGGCCGAACGGAGCGGAAAAGTATTGTCCGTTATCGCTCAGAACCGGTTCAGAAATCCCGTCATGAAGCTCAAGAGCGTGCTGGACAGCGGCTTGGCCGGAAATATTCTACATGCCCAGGTCGACTCGTTCTGGTGGCGGGGTCACTGCTATTACGACTTATGGTGGCGCGGCACTTGGGAGAAGGAAGGCGGCGGACCTACGCTGAACCATGCGGTACATCATATGGACGCCATGTTGTGGATGCTGGGACAGCCAAGCGAGATCCAGGCCATTATGAGCAACGTCGCGCATGACAATGCGGAGGTGGAGGATCTCTCCATCGCGATGCTCCGGTATCCGAACGGATCGCTCGGTCAGATTACGAGCTCCGTCGTGCATCATGGCGAAGAACAGCAATTTATATTCCAGGGGCAGAACGCGCGGATCTCGGCGCCATGGAAGGTAACGGCGTCGGTATCGAGGCCGAACGGCTTCCCCGAACGAAACGAGGAGCTGGAGGAGCAGATCCAGGATCTATATAACAAGCTGCCGGACCTCCCCTATGAGGGGCATACCGCGCAGATTGACAACGTGCTTGGCGCACTCGAGACCGGAACGCCGGTATTGATAGACGGAGCTAGCGGCCGCAGTACGCTCGAGCTCATCATGAGCATCTACAAATCGGCGAGCACGGGCATCAAGGTTCAGCTCCCCCTGCAGCCGGACGATCCCTTTTACACGCAGGAAGGCGTCAAGGCGAACGTGCCTTACTTCTACCAAAAGGGCGAGAGCGTCGAGAACTTCTCGGATCAGAGCATTACGACGGGCAGCTTTGCCGACAAAAAATAAAGCGGGGGTTATAAAAAGATGCAGAAGCATGACGGCATGAATTACGCGCCGTAAGGAAAACCGAATCCGGTCGTAAAGCCGGGCGAATTTATCATCGCCGCCTTTGGGCTCAATCACGGCCATATCTAAGGCATGGTTAATGGTCTGATTGGGGACAATGGCGCCTGCCTGAAAGCTCAGCAGCTAGCGATTCGAATTACGAAATAAGTAGTTATTTCCTTCGCAAAACGGTTGAAATTCTAACAGACATCAGCGACGCTATTTGCCCGTTTTTGTCCTAAAACAATTCCTAACAGACAGGAAAGACGTTATTTGCTCGGAATCAAGCCAATTCGAGTTCGGATGATGCGAATAATGTCGTGTATGTCCGTTAGATTTTAGAAACATCATCAAATCAAAGAATAGCGACGCTCCTGTCCGTTAAAAGTTAAAAAACCGACTGTGAACTGCACAGCCGGTTTTGTCTACTTTTATATAAGCCAACCATCGGATCTATCTGCCAAATCTTGAACTGAGTTCATAAACAATCCGGCATGATAACCATCACAAACAGAGTGATGGACTTGAAGAGATAGAGGTAAATATATTGAATTACCTTTATTTATGAATTTCCCCGCAGTAATAATGGGCAGAAGATACTTGCTGTTATTATTAATATTTAGGTTAAATCCAGTAAACGAAGTCCATGGGATAATAGAAATAGAAAAAGTGTTTTCAGGTATAGGTGTCTTGGGAAACAATTTCCCTGAACCATTATAAATTCCGACATCCTCAAGGTAAGAGTCATAAAATTTTTTGAAGTCATTAGTTCCAGTAGTCCAAATACCAGAAAATGTTTCAGATGCACGATCAAAAATTGTATATAGCGGGTCTAACTTATCCCAAAAACCTAAATCTCCATCACGACTATAACCAGTCCTAAAAGCCGTATTTGAGTTTACCACACTTGTCACTAAAAAAATAAATGCAGGATAAAATTTATATTTTTTTTGTTTTAAATTTTGGTATAGGACACTAATATCAATTTCCGTGGTAATGCTAAAAGTCGTATGTTGGTTCAAATAATGATTAAATATCTCTTTTCTCTTCCAATTGTTTAAATCAATTTTATTAAACTTCATTTGATTGGCCTCCTAAATTTTTGTCTAAAGCGGATTTAGGAGGCCAACTCGTCTGCTTTCTTCATTAGAATCAATCCTTCTTAAAGAGTCGAATATTATTGTATCATATAAAACAATTTTAAAAACAATCCACTACTGACCATTAAAACAAAACACTTGGCAAATGCATTCGATTTCGTTATAATACTGAATATATTTTCAGTGTTATTTGTCAATCGGGGAAAGGCGGTTCGCCTATGAATAAGAAAAAGCAGCAAACCGAGCAGACCAAGAAAAGGATCGCCGATGCGTCCAAAGCGTTATTCGCGCAAAAGGGCTTTAAGGCGACGTCGATAGAGGATATCGTAAAAGCGACCGGATGCAGCGCGGGCAATATTTATTATCATTTTAAGAGCAAGGAAGGTCTCTTCTTTCATTTGCTGGATGATTGGAACAGGGAGTGGGAAGACAATTGGCTTGCTCGGGAATCGATGTATGCGTCCACGATTGACAAGTTGTATGGGATAGCTGAGCATTCGGCTCTTGATCATTTAAACCATCCGCTTAGCAAAGCGGTCGATGAATTTTTTTTCAACGCGGATAATGATCCGGTGATTGAGGAGCGCATTAATGACATGGTTGGAGGTTATATTGAATTTAACCGGCAGCTGCTTCAGCAGGGAATCGACAACGGCGAGCTGGAGATGGCTGACGTAACGGGGATCGCCACGATTTTGGATATTCTCATGTACGGATTAAATCAACATACCCGAAAGATGGGACATGAGGAAGCGCTGGCGGCATACCGGCTGGCTATGGACGTATTTTTGCATGGCATTGCCAAGCGGCCGCGCTAGGCTCTTTTTTTGAATTAATTTAGAATAAATATTCAGTAATATTAGCAACATGACAACTGGAGGAAACTGCGATGGCATTACTGGTCAAAAAACGGGGAGCTTTGCTCATCCTGATGCTTAATTTATTTCTAGCTTTTACGGGTATCGGTCTTGTCATACCGATTATGCCTAAATTTATGGAGAGCTTGGGCATAACAGGCGGAATCGTCGGGCTGCTCGTGGCCGCCTTTTCGTTAACCCAACTGCTTTTCTCGCCGCTGGCCGGACGTTTTGCCGATAAATTCGGCAGAAAACGTATGATCGTGATCGGCATGTTGGTTTTTGCGCTGTCGGAGGTGTTGTTCGGATTCGCGCATTCTCCTGCCTTGCTCTTTGTTTCCAGGCTGCTTGGGGGAATTAGCGCGGCCATGATCATGCCGGCCGTCATTGCTTATGCGGCTGACATTACGACCAAAGAAGAACGCGCGACAGGAATGGGTTATATTAACGCGGCGATTACGACCGGATTTATTATTGGACCAGGTATTGGTGGTTATATTGCGGAGTTTGGTATTCGCGTTCCTTTCTATTCTGCGGGGGTGGCCGGAGTTATAGCGGCGATTCTCACCTTTTTTGTTTTGCAGGAATCAGTGCCTGCCAAGTCAGCCGAAGACGAATCTGGCGTTCCGTCCGCCGACAAGGCGCATGGAAGTCTGCTGACTCAGCTAAGGTATTCCTACCGGGAGCCTTACTTTTTGAGCTTAATTATCGTATTTGTTATGTCCTTTGGATTGGCCAATTTCGAGACGGTGTTCGGCTTGTTCGTTGACCATAAGTTTGGTTTAGAACCAAGCGACATCGCGTTTATCATTACGTTCGGCTCCATCGCCGGCGCCGTCGTGCAGGTAACGGCCTTCGGCTGGATTCTCAGAAGGTTCGGCGAACAAAACGTCATCTCGGTTTGTCTTCTTTTCGCCGGAATCTTTATTTTCCTGACGCTGTTCGTTCATCGCTTCTGGATGATATTTGCCGTGACGTTTATTATCTTCCTGGCAATCGATATCCTGCGGCCGGCCATCAGCACGCAGATGTCCATGGTGGCCAAGGATCAGCAAGGATACGTGGCCGGTCTTAATTCGGCCTTTACGAGTCTCGGCAACATTGTTGGACCTATCGTGGCGGGATTTTTGTTCGATCTGGACATCAACTTTCCGTACGCAATGGCTTGCTTGATCCTGTTGGTCTGTTTCGGAATGACGCTGAGCGCGAGAAAGCGCGGATTGCAAAAGGTTAAATCGGTTTCGTAGGGCAGATACTGGGGAGTAGAAGGGCAGGGGGCATGTCGATTGAGACATGTCCCCTGCCCTTTTGTAGTTTGATCCTAACGCAGCGCCAACTCATATTCGATTTCCCGACTCACATTATAGTTAAACCTTAAAGCTCGTATTATAAGCTTTTTTTCAAATGATACAGTATTGTTAAAGGATTAGAAGGGCTAACATTAGAACTTGCGCCAATGTTGTACAATTGTTATAGATGCGTTAAGGGAACCTATCTTTAAATATTGAAGGAGGATCGTGCCGGCATGGTAATCGTTACGAACGAAGAGAAGTCGGAGTCCATAAAATCGTTGCAATCAACGATAAGAAAACTCGAGAGCGCCTTGTCCCAGATGACGCAAAGCGGGGCGAATACGGCCTTGGTCCAAAAGCGACTCCGCGCAGTCGGCATCGGTCTCGCTGTGCTTGAAAACCTCTGGCATCAAAAACCTCATTCTTACACCCCCGATGAATTGAATGAAGCTCGCGAAGCGCTCGTCGGTCTAACTCCGTCTGTCGAAAACAGCTACGCAAAGTCTAAGGCAGGCAGTCCGCAGAAGACGCTGCTGACAAGGAGATTAAAGGCGCTGGAACTCGCGGTTCAGGCGATGGACGACCTTTCCGCTAAGTAAATTCCGCTAAATACGCGACATGGCAATGTACATAAGGCGTCGCGAATCGCCGATGCGAGTCTAACCGCGATACGCTATCGATTTCTATGGGTTCTTGACCGTTCAGCATTGCTGAACGATCAAGAGCTTTTTTAGTTGGACGAGGAACGAAATATATAGTCTTATGGCAGCCGGTCAGGGAGCGGCTGCTTTTGTTTTGCCAATCACATCAGGGTACAGGACGTTAAGTGATATACCCATCCTCCAAACGACTAACCAATGCGACAGGAAGCCTTGTCCCATATAGCAATTTCCCAGTATTGGCGCGGCGCGAGGAATTGTTCATGCGCTAGAGAAACCATCGATTGTGGAATCGCTGTCAGCGGGGGTACGATAGCCGTACTTAAGCAAAGGAGGGTCGCAAATATGGCAGAATGGGTTGGCCCCACGCAGTCAGGCTCCTCAGACGCAACCCCTCGTCATGCAGGGAAGCATGCAGCTCCGAAGAACCGAATTCTCGGTAATATGAGGAAGCACTGGATTCTGTATCTGATGATCCTGCCGGGCATCTTGTATTACGTCGTGTTCAAGTATGTGCCGCTTGCGGGAAGCGTCATCGCGTTTCAGGACTTTCAAATCTTTAAGGGCATCGGGGGCAGCGAGTGGGTCGGACTTAAGAACTTTAAGTATATCTTCTCGTATCAGGACTTCTACACCGTGCTCCGCAATACGGCGGTCATCGCGCTCTACCAGCTGCTCTTCGGCTTCCCGGCGCCTATCATTCTCGCCTTGTTGTTCAACGAAGTGAGGCTGATGATGGCCAAAAGGTTCGTGCAAAGCCTGTTTTATTTGCCCCACTTTTTGTCGTGGGTCGTTGTCGGCGGCATCGTGTTCGAGCTTCTGTCGAGCCAAGGCGTCATTAACGCGCTGAGGGAATGGCTCGGCCTTGAGCCCATTCTATTCATGCAGGAGCAGAAATACTTCCGTTCCATCGTCGTTCTATCCGCCATCTGGAAGGATGTCGGTTGGGGAACGATCGTGTATTTGGCTGCAATCGCGGGGATCAATCCGAATCTATATGAGGCGGCCGTTATGGACGGCGCGAATCGCTGGAAGCAGACGGTACACATTACATTGCCAACCATGTTCCCGACGATCCTGGTTTTGTTCCTGCTCAATATCGGCAATTTTCTTGAGCTTGGCTTCGACCAAATCTACAATTTACTTACGCCGATGACGTATTCGGTCGGGGATATCATCGAAACGTACGTATACCGGGCCGGGGTCTTGCAAGGCCAATATAGCGTAACGACCACGATCGGTTTATTCCAGTCAATCATCGGCTTTATTTTGTTATGGATCTTTAATCGGATGGCTCGAAAAACGGAACAGGGGTTGTGGTGATGAAGCTAACCAGAGGCGACAAAACATTTCAGTTGTTCAACTACTTATTTCTGTTTGCCGCTGCGGCCACCATGCTCATGCCGCTATTGCAGCTGCTGGCGGTTTCCTTCAGCTCTCCGATCGCTGCGGATTCCAAGCAAGTATTCCTGCTTCCGGTCGAATTTACGACGGCGTCCTGGAAGCATGTCCTGCAGAACGCGGGGTTATGGAAGTCCTTTGGCATCACCGTGTATATTACGATCGTGGGCACCGTACTTAGCATGTTATTCTCCGTGCTGACGGCCTATCCGCTGGCGCATAAGGATTTTCTGCTGAAAAGGCCGATTATGCTGGGCATTATCATTACGATGATCTTTAACGCGCCGATGATTCCGTTCTTTTTGACCGTGCGCGAGCTCGGCATGATGAATTCCTTGTGGGCGCTCATCTTGCCGGGCATTATCGGGACGTTCAACATGATCATTATTCGGACTTTTTTTATGGGGCTCCCCAAGGAGTTGGACGATTCGGCCCGAATTGACGGGTGCAGCGACGCGGGCATCTTATTCCGAATCTATCTGCCTCTGTCAAAGCCCGTGCTGGCTACGGTAAGCTTGTTTTATGCGGTAGGCTACTGGAATACGTTCTCGCGGGCCGTATTGTTCATACGGGATCCCGAGAAGTGGCCGCTTCAGATGAAGCTCAGAGCTTATCTGACTTCGCCGGAAGAGCTTGCCGCCGTCAATATGTTTTTGGGAGACTACGATTTCAACACGACGACGCTTAAAGCGGCTACCATTCTGTTCGCAACGATTCCGATCGTATTGGTCTACCCGTATTTGCAGAAGTATTTCGTCAAAGGCGCCATGTTAGGTTCATTGAAGGAATAAGAGCTGAATTTTTGTTTTTCACCAAAAAAGGGAGGTATGACAAAGATGAACAGAAGGTTTGGAAAGTCGACGAAAACGGCGGCTATGGCGGCCGTGCTCGCCGTATCGCTAGTGGCTGGCTGTTCGAATGCCGGCAATGCGCCGAAGAACACGGGAACAAACGGCGATGGGGAAAAGGCGGTTACGGTTAAGGTGTTTAAAAGTCATATGGGAGTCGGGACGATCCCGGACGCGAACAACGAGCATGTGAAGTACGTGCAGGAAAAGACGGGCGTCATCTACGAGATGATGACGACTCCGCCGGGCTCCGAGCCGACCGAATACTTGAATCTGATGATCGCGTCCGACGAGTTGCCCGACATTCTGCGTCCGATCGGAGGCATCGAGCAGACGTTGATCAAGCAGGGCGGCGCGCTGCCGCTGGAGGAGCTATTGCCCGAATATGCGCCTAACGTATGGAAGAACATTCCGCAGGAAGCCTGGGACGTCGTACGTTCGGCATCGCCGGACGGACATATCTACTACGTGCCCAAAGTGTTTCTCGTCCCCGAGCGCGCGCCGATGATCCGTCAGGATTGGCTGGATAAGGTGGGGCTGTCGATGCCGGCCACGCTGGATGAATATAAGGATGTGCTGCGAGCCTTCCGAGATAATGATCCGAACGGCAACGGCAAGGCCGATGAATTGCCGACCTCCGGCCGGGAGTTCGGCAAGTGGATGGACCACCTGTTCGGCATGTTCGGCGTTGCCATGTGGGAAGGCGTGCCCGAATGGGACATCTACGAAGGGGAGATCGGCTACGCTGGCGTATCCGACAACATGAAGGCCGCCATTACTTTTATTCGCGAATTGTACGAAGAGAAGCTGCTGGACAACGAGACGTTCCTGAACAAAGGCGATGTATGGACGGCCAAAATCAACAATAATCTGGTCGGCAGCTGGTATCACTTGCCCGCCAACCTGAGAGACCGCTACACGGCGATGCTGCAAGGTGCGCCCGATGCGTATGTCAAGGGTATGCCGATGCCGGAAGTCGAAGGCTACGATGGTTTCGTCACGATGAAGAGCATGGGAGAGCCGGAGTGGGTCATTCCCGCCGGCGCCGAAGCGAAGGCTCCCGATGCGCTCAAGCTGCTGGACTTCTTCTATGACAATAACAACGACGAGTTTGTTCGTTTCGGCATCGAAGGGATGCAGCATGAGGTCGTCGACGGCAAGAAGACGCTTCTGCCGCCGGAGGACAGCCGCCCGATCGCACTTGGCATGCGCAACCTGACGACGGAAGAGGATATGGCGACACGAATAAAGGAAACGATCCCGGAGGATATGCAGCAGATGGTGACGGACGTCTTCGAGGTGAGCAAGGCCGACGCGCGCCGCATTGCCGGAGACGGATTGCCGAACACCGTATACGAGGGTTATCCGGATATTCAGTCGCACAAGCTGTTCCAGGAGTATCTGACCAAGATCGTGATCGGGGAGTGGCCGATCGATAAGTTCGACGAGTTCGTCGAACGCTGGAACAAGGCTGGCGGCGACAAGGTTACGGAGCGGGTAAGGGAATGGT
>NZ_BDQX01000430.1:136670-146881 GCF_003112455.1 Paenibacillus agaridevorans | reverse complement strand
CGGCCCTGCCTCGCTAATCGGACAATCCGACAGGCTGCGAGTCAGTCAATTACGGCAGGAGAGGATGGACCTCATGAAAAAAAGATACGCGATTTGCGGAGTAAGCGGCAGAGCGCTCGGCATGTTCGCCAAGCCGATTCTGACCTTGTTCTCGGGAACATGCGAGCTGGTCGGACTGCTCGATCCGGATCCCGCCCGCTTCGAATTGTTCCGCGAGCGATTTCCGGAGCAAGCCGATATCGCTACGTACGGCGAAGCGGAATTCGAACGGATGGTCGCCGAGACGAAACCGGATGTCATCATTACCGCGGGCAGAGATGATACGCATGCCCGCTATATCATCGCGGCGCTTCGGCATGACCTGGATGTCATTACGGAGAAACCGATGGTGACGACCGGCAAGGACAGCCGCGGCGTGCTGGACGCCGAACGCGCCAGCAAAGGCAAGGTAACGGTGACCTTTAATTATCGTTATGCCCCGATTCATACCAAGATCAAGGAGATGGTGATGGAGGGCAAGCTGGGGCGCATTACATCCATCGATTTGAACTGGTATTTGGACACCTATCACGGCTCCAGCTATTTCAAGCGTTGGAACAGGGAACGCGAGCTGTCCGGCGGGCTTTCCATCCATAAGTGCACCCATCACTTCGATCTCGTCAATTGGTGGATCGACCAGAAGCCGCTAGAGGTGTTCGCGTACGGAGCTTTGAATTATTACGGCTCAGAAGGGGAAGGCAATCCCAGCCGGATCGATGGACGCCACTGCATGACCTGCGACGAGAGAGAAGCATGCGACTATTATTCGCGGTGGAACGCCAGAAGCAAGCATATACGCGTACCGGATGATCACTTGGACTCGCTGGATGCGGGGAAGCAGGCTTCGTTTCCTTACTCCGGTTATCGGCCGGATCGCTGCATATTCGACTCGGATATCGAGATTGAGGATACGTATGCGGCTGCAGTGAAATACGACCGCGGCGCGCTGCTTAGTTATTCGGTCAATTTCTCGCTCCCTTACGAGGGTTATCGTCTGGCGATCAACGGAACGAAAGGGCGAATAGAGACGCTGGAGTACCATATGCCGGGACGGACGCCGTTTCCGACGCCCGTGCAGACGATCGATTATTTCCCGTTGTTCGGCTCCAAGGAGACGATACACGTCGTGCATCGCGAAGGCGGTCATGGAGGGGGAGATCCGCTGCTGCTAGAGGATCTGTTCATGGGCGAGAGCGCTCGGAGACCTTACCGGATCTTGTCCGGGGCGGAGGATGGCGCTTATTCGGTAGCGACGGGCGAGGCGGTATGGCGCTCGGTCAAGGAGCATCGCAAGGTCGAGATCGCGGAAGTATTGGGATATAAGCAGGCAGTCGGCGCGGGCCATTCGGAAGGAGGGAGTCGATGAGGAGCAGCTATTCGGGCGCTTACTTCGACCATCATGAGAGCATGGCGGCGGTTGCGGGATTCCACGACGTGCCGCATGTGCTGGAGACGATTGCGCAGCGGTACGTGGGCCAGCATCCTGCGCATGGCCCCGTGTACAGAGTGACAAGAGAAAGCGCGATACGCAAGCTGCCCAATCATCTGTACGACATGTCGGCAAGCAGCCTGTTCTCCGGCATGCGGCAAGGGCAATTTGTTTACGCATGACGTTCTGCCGAAGGAGCACATCGATTATGCGCCGATTCTGACGTTCTACCGCGAGCTCGCCGAAGGGTATAGCCGGCTGCAAGGGGAGCATGGCCTGTGGCATCAAGTGCTGACCGACCCCGAGTCGTACGAGGAGGCGTCGTGCACCTCGATGTTCATGTACGGCTTTGCCCTTGGCGTGCGGCATGGATGGCTGGAGCAGCCGGAGACTTATGCGGCGGCGGCGAGGGCTGGCTGGCGAGGGTTGTGCGAGAGGGCGATCGACAAGCAAGGCAACTTGTACGGCGTTTGCAAGGGGTCCAGCTGGTCCTATCGGCATGCTTATTACAAACACGAGCTTGGCTGGAATTTGAACGATACGCATGGCATCGGCATTGTCCTGCTGGCCGGCATCGAGACTTACCGCATGATGCAGGAGCTGCAATCCGGCCCTGCCCGCGGAGATGTCCGAGCTTAGAGCTACGTATGTGTCTGGCGGAACGGATCGCGTTATAATGAAAGGATATTCGGCATAAGGTGGGAAGTTCCGTGTTGAAATCCATCAAAAAGCGGCTCATGTTCAATTGGGCGCATACGCAAATCAGGCTGGTGCTGATCTTGACAGTATCCGTGTGCCTCATCATCCTGGCAGTCGGCCTCACGTCCTTCTATACTTCGAAGTCGGTGCTGCAGGAGGAGTTGGGAGAGCTTCAACAGCAAATGCTGCGGCTTAATATGGATGTCATAGACGAGGCGATCAGAGAAACCGACCAGGTCGCCATACAGGTGGCGCTCAGCGACCATATCTATTGGTTTCTGACCAGCGACAATCAGAATTCGTATCGGGATATTTCGCAATCCTATCAATTTTTGACCACGTTAATCAATAATTCGGCGTATATCAAAAGCATTTACGTCTACGACATCGAGAAGGACAGCTTTCTATCGATTCCGCAAGGTTTTGCTTCCAACAGCGCGACCTTTCTGGATTCGGCATGGACGGAGGTCTCCTCCGAGTTCGGCGACAAATCGATGCTGGTCAAGAAGCGGGAGCTGCCCCGGGGCGCTTCGGCCAACGGATCGGACATTACGTTGTTCCGCCAGGTTAAGATTCATGGCAAGGTCCAGGGGATCGTGGCGATCAACCTCATGGACGAGGCTTTGTTCGCGAAGCTCAATCCTCCGGTCATGAACGACTTGAACCGAATGCGGTATATCGTCGACGAGGAGGATCAAATCTTGTATTCGGTCGCAAACCATGAATTCGACGAGGAAGCGGTAGAATTGGCGATCGCGGAGATGCAGGTGGACGGGAAGGGAGATATGTCGTACCAGAACCGTCAGCTGCTCGTTAACCAGATGGAGTCCAAGGTCGCAGGCTGGCGCTTCATCTCGATCGTCGAACAAGACAGCTTGCTTGCCCAGTCGAAGCGCATCGCGCAGGTCGTATTCCTCGTATCGATTGCCGCGCTTGCGCTCGGCAGTGCCGTCATCTATTACATCAATACCCAAGCCTTGCGGCCGGTGCGCAGGCTGGGGCAGCTGTTCGGCGCCATCGACGGCAAGACCGGGGAAAACGGCGGCGGGATCGATCTGGAGAAGATCGCCGGAGAGCTGCTCGGCAAGCATGCGCATTTGTCGCATTTGGTAAGGGATACGTTGTCCGAGGCTTCCTCCAAGCTGATGCTCGACCTCTATAACGGCCATGTGAGCGGCAAACGCGACATGGAGGAAAAGTGGCAACGATATTTCTCCGAATGGACGTCGGCACCGATGACGGCGGCGATGTTGTCCATCGACCGTTACGGGGAGTGGTCGCGGGCTTTGTCGGGAAGCGATCATTCGCTGCTGAAATTCGCCATGGCCAATATCGCGACCGAGCTGCTCGGGACGCAGTGGCGCATTGCCTGCGCCGACTTCGGCAAAGACAAGATGGCCATTCTGTTGCAGCCTCGATCCGAAGGACAGGAAGTCGAGCGCAAGCTGCTGGAGGTCGCCGAACAAATACCCCGATATTTGAAATTTTCCGTATCGGCCGGCGTCAGCCATCCGTTCGCCGACGTGACGCGGGTCAAGCAAGCGCTGCTGGAGGCGGACAACGCGCTGATGTATCGCTTATACCGGGGATATGGGCAAGTGATCTCTTTCCATGAGGTGTCGCAGCATGAAGTAGACGAGACGCAGGGGGAAGGCTTGACGATCGAGCGGGTCATTCAGGCGATCGAGGCCGGCAACGAGCAGGAAGCTCTGGAATCGATTACGGCAATGATGGAGCGGATTCGCGGCCGCAACGGGTATCCTTCGGAAGCGCTGACCGGACTGCAGGCCGCCGCCGCGCGGATCGACGAGCTTGCGACGGCGGAGGAACAAGGGAGCGAAGCTCTCCACGAGAGGTTCGGCACGCTTCATCTTGCCGATATTGAGCGGGAGTTCGCCGAACGAGTCAAGCCGGTGGCCGAACGTTACGGCCGATTAGCCGAAAGCAAGGATTACGTCACCTGTCATCGCATGATCGAATACATGAAGCAGCATCTGGGCGAGCCGATCGGCATACCGGAAATTTCGGAGTCCGTGGGCATCAGCAGCAGCTTGGCCAGTCAGGTGTTTAAACAGGAGACGGGCGAGACGATCTACAACTATCTAACCAACCTGCGAATGGAGCGCGCGGCGGAGCTGCTCGCAAGAACGGACGACCGTCTGTCCGATATCGCGCAGATGGTTGGCTACCAGCACGAGAACAGCTTCATCCGCACGTTCCGCAAGTGCAAAGAGATAACGCCTGGCAAGTACCGGGATATGATGAGAACCCGGATGGATGCCACTTCGAAGGAATAACGTCGGTCTTGGCATCCTCCGAGGGCAACGCTGAGGAGGGACAAGCGGTGAACAGACAACAGATCGTAATGCGGCATCAACCCGAATTGACCAAGTGGGACCCGTTATCCCCGTTTGCGGTGGGGAATGGCGAATTCGCGTTCAGCGCCGACGTGACGGGACTGCAGAGCTTCCCCGAGCAATACGAGGTGCCGCTGGGCACGCAATCGAACTGGGGCTGGCATTTCACGCATGGACGCGAGAAGTTTACGGGGGCGGATGCGGCTCTCCAAACCTTCGACACGCACGGGCGGGAGGTCGGCTACCCGATGAAGCCGGGAGATCGCCCGGAGGCGTACCATTGGCTTAGGCAAAATCCGCATCGGCTGCAGCTGGGGCGACTCTCCTTCAGGCTGTACAAGGAAGACGGGCAGGAGGCCGAAGCGGGGGACATAACGGATATTCATCAAACGATGAATCTATGGACAGGTATTCTCTCGAGCGAATTCGCGCTGCAAGGAGAGAAGGTTCTAGTCGAGACGGCTTGCCATGCCGCCATGGACACGATTGGCGTACGCGTGCGGTCGAACTTGATTGCGCAGGGCAGGCTTCAGGTGTTCGTGCGGTTCCCTGCTCCGGACATGACGCATACCTCCTGGGATAAGACGGTATTCCCGGACTTCGGCCATGATGACAGGCATCGCACGGAGCTGCTGGAATCGACGGCGGATGGGGCGTTGATAAGCAGGAGCATGGATGAGGATGGTTATCGAGTGGCCTGGTCCTGGTCGGCCGGCAAGCTGCAACAGACCGGTGTCCACGAATGGACGCTGCAGCCGGAGAAGACGGCGGGAGAATTAACGTTTGCGGTAGGGTTCGCGCCCGAGCATGCCCAAACGGCCGATTACGGTTCCATCATCGAGTCCAGCGAGCGGCAATGGGCGTCGTTCTGGCAGAACGGCGCCGCGATCGACTTCGCCGGAAGCGCGGATCCGCGCGCGCACGAGCTGGAACGGCGAGTCGTCTTGTCCCAGTTCTTGTGCGCCATGCACAGCGGCGGGTCTATTCCCCCGCAGGAGACCGGGCTGATGTATAACAGCTGGTTCGGCAAAGCCCATCTGGAGATGCACTGGTGGCATGCGTCGCACTTCCCGCTGTGGGGCCGAGAGCGGCTGCTGCTTAACAGCATGGATTGGTACACGGACATTCTGCCGATTGCCGAAGAGCTGGCAAGATCTCAAGGCTATGAGGGCGCGCGTTGGCCCAAGATGGTCGGTTTCGACGGCAAGCCGTGCCCGTCCCCGGTCGCGCCCGGCTTGATCTGGCAGCAGCCGCATCCCATCGCGCTGGCGGAGATGCTGTATCTCGCCGACCCGACGCCGGATACGCTGGCGCGGTTCCGCTCCGTCGTGTTCGAAACGGCGACATTCATGACGTCGTTCGCCCATTGGAACGAGGAGACGAAGGCGTATGACTTAGGACCGCCGCTCATCCCGGCGCAGGAATGCCACAGTCTGCAGGACAGCAAGAATCCGCCGTATGAAGTGGAGTATTGGAAATACGGGCTGGAGACGGCCGTCCGCTGGGCGGAGCGGCTTAATGAAACGCCGGATCCTTCGTGGGCGAAGGTAGCCGGCGCGATGGCGCCATTGCCGGAGAAGGACGGCCTGTATTTGGCTCATGAGAATTGCCCGGACACCTTCGAGGCGAAAAATCATGATCACCCTTCGATGCTTGGCGCGATGGGGCTTCTTCCCGGCACGCTGGTCGACCGGGAGACGATGCTTGGCACGCTGCTGAAGGTCAAGGAGTGCTGGCAATGGGATACGGCCTGGGGCTGGGACTTCCCGATGTGCGCCATGACGGCCGCTCGCCTGGGCGAGCCTGAACTGGCGGTCGACTTCTTGCTGCTGGACGCGACCAAAAATACGTATTTGACGAACGGGCACAATTATCAACGTCCAGGCTTATCCGCCTACTTGCCGGGCAATGGCGGGCTGTTGACGGCTGTCGCGATGATGGCGGCAGGCTGGCAAGGGGAACACGGGAAAGGGAAACGCGCGGAAGCGCTGCCGGAGAACCCGGGGTTTCCGCAGGACGGAAGCTGGTCCGTGAAGTGGGAGGGGCTTAAGCCCTGGCTATAAAGAGTGGCGTGTCATTCAGAACGGGAGGAGATCGGTCGATGACAGGGAGCGAAACAACCGGCAAAGGAAAACGGTGGCCTTCGGAGCGCAAGACGTCCGTGGATCGTCTGACGGGGCTTGAAGTGACGCAGCTGACGGATTATAAGGCGCATAGCCATCATTTATATTTTACGGAGAATGGCTGGTATGATCGGGAACGACGATTGCTCTTCGTATCCGACAGGGGGAATAGCACGAATCTGTACAGCATGGACGTAGAGAGCGGCGAGATCACGCAGTTGACCGATTATGAGAAGAATAACGCGCTGGATGCTTGTCTGCTGCCTGACGGAAGCGCCGCGTTCGTGAAGCTGGGGAGCAGGCTGATCCGCCTTGATCTGTCCACTCTGGAGGAACGGGTGGTGTACGAGGCGCCGGCAGGCTACCATCTGGGCAACGCGAGCTCGACCTCGGACAGCCGGCATGTGCTGACTTGCGTGCAGGAGGATTTGTCGCATCGGATTCGTCTTGATCTCGGCAATGGATACGTAGGCCACCGGGAGCTGATGGAAGCGGCGCCTCACAGCATGATCGTACGAATCGATGCCGACAGCGGCAAGGCCGAGAAGGTTTACGAGGCGAACAAGTTTATTACGCATATTAATGCTTCGACTACGGAGCCATGGCTCATGACGTTTTGTCATGAAGGGCCGTGGCATCTGGTGGACCACCGGATTTGGGGGCTGGATCTGCGGACTGGCGAAGCTTGGCGAATTCGAGAGAGACTGGAAACAGGCGAGAAAGTAGGGCATGAATTTTTTTATCCCGACGGGACAACGATCGGCTATCATGGCTTTCGCGCCGACGGAACCAACTTCTTCGGCAGCATTCGTTATGACAATACCGGGATGGAGGAAACCGAGTTCGGCTTCGACACTTGGCACGGGTATGCCGACGGGCTGGGGCAGGCCGTCGTGGACGGCAAAGGCGCGGTCAAGAGCCTCAGTCTGTGGCGTAAGCAGAATGGCAAGTACGAGGGCCCCCGCATGCTCTGCGAGCTCCGGTGCAGCTTCCACTCGCAGAAGGTGCATGCCCATCCGCGCTTCGACGAGCGGGGGAAGAGATTGTTGTTCACAAGCGACAAGAACGGTTACGCCAATCTGTATTTAATCGATATTCCGGAACGTTTCGAGGAGCTTCCTATATTCCGGCCATAGAGACGAGGAGGATGTGAAGATGAAGGCTGCGACGCGGATTCATAGCGGGACGAACATGTCCGGCAAGATCGCCGAGACGATTCTTGCGCTCGCCGACGAGCATGGTTATCACCCGCAAATCGCGAACAAATGGGGATATGTGTCCGGCATGGCGCTGCTTGCGATCAGCCGGGCGGGCGACTGGACGGGCAAGGACAGCTATCAGCCGTTCGTCAAGCGCCAGATGGACGCGTTCATTCGGGACGATGGCGCGATCGGCGGTTTCTTCCGGTTGGAGGATTACAACCTGGATCATATCAACAAAGGCAAAAACGTGCTGCGCTTGTGGCGGGAGACCGGCGAAGAGAAATACCAGAAGGCAGCCAGCCTGTTGATTACGCAGTTGATCGGTCAGCCGCGGACGGAAGAAGGCGGCTACTGGCATAAAAAAATATATCCGTTCCAAATGTGGCTGGACGGCTTGTACATGTCATCGCCTTATATGGCGGAATACGCGGCGACGTTCCAGGAGAACGAATGGTTCGACGAAGCGGCGAAGCAATTGCTGCTCGTCGAGAAGCGGACGCGCAACCCGCTGAACGGGCTGCTGCATCATGCTTGGGACGAGAGCCGCGAGCAGCGGTGGTGCGACGGAACGACGGGACGTTCGCGCTACGTATGGGGAAGAGCGATGGGCTGGTACGCCATGGCGCTCGTGGATTCGCTGGAGCACTTCCCGGCCGATCATCCGAAGCGAGGCCAATTGATGGGCATCTTCGAACGCATGTGCAATGCGGTGCTTCGGGTGCAGGATCAGCAAAGCGGCGTCTGGTATCAGCTCATGGACTGCAATGGCCGCGAAGGCAACTATCTGGAGGCGTCCGGCTCTTGTATGCTGACGTATGCGATGGCTAAGGGGATCAGGCTTGGCTACCTTGCGGAGATCGATCGCGGGGCGGTGGAGCGCGCTTATGAGGGCATATTGGACCGGTTCGTCACGGAGGACGAGAAGGGCGTGCATCTGCATGGCATCTGCCACGGCGCCGGGCTTGGCGGCCGCAAGTACCGCGACGGCTCCTACGAATATTACATGAGCGAAGCGATCGTCAGCGATGCGCTTATGGGGGTAGCGCCGTTCTTGCTCGCCAGTATCGAAATCGAGAGGCTGCGAGAGGAAGCGGGCGAGCTTGAGTAGAGGGGATCTCGGCGAGTCCTATTATGCGGGTGCCGATCATGAGGATGCCAATTATGTTGACGGCGGTCCTTGTGGCGGCCGGGCAAGCGATCATCCAACCCGTAATCCTGAGGACGTGTTGATCCTGCGCTATCCAGCCTCCTGGTGGCGCAACATGTGGCGAGAGGCGCTGCCGTCCGGCAACGGCGTTATCGGGGCATCCGTATTCGGCGGCGTGAAGGAAGAAACCGTATTGCTGAACCATGCCAAGTTATGGCACTGGGGGCAGAAGGACGAACTGCCGGATGTCAGTCACGTCTTGTCCCGGACGAGAGCGATGATGGATGCGGGGCGGTATAACGAGGCGAGCTGGCTGCTCGCGAACGCCCTGAAGGAGAGCGGGTACGGAACGAAGCTGGCGTCGCGCTTCCCCCTTGCGGCCATTCGTCTCGACATGCCTTGCGGCAGCGCCTTCCGCTCCTATCGGCGTACGCTGGCTATGGATAGCGGGGAAGTCCATGTCGGATGGACGGATGGGTCGATCCGCTACCAACGCCGCTTGTTCGTTTCGCGCGCCGACAATGCCGTCGTTTACGAGATTGGATCGGACGGACAATCGTCGGTTTCCGGCGAGATCGGCCTTGTCTTGCATCCCAGCGACCGCTGGGCGGATACGCCGGAATTCAAGGAGCTGGAGAAGTCCGTGGAGACGGGGGCGTCCGCTTGGGAGGCTGCCTCTCTTGCAGGGGATAATGAGGGCAAACATGAGTCGGACTGGCCTTGCGGCTTGGAAGGCCGCGAGGCGACTGAAGGCGACGCTGGGTTCGCGTGGTTCGCCGCAACCAATGACGACGGGCTTGACTACGGCGCGGTGATGTTCATCAAGTCCCAGGGAGGTATCGTACGGGCAAGAAACGGCATGTTTATTATCGAAGGCGCCTCGAGCATTCTGGCTGTAGTGCGCGTATTTGTCAAAGGCGAACGGGGACGCGACTGGGACAGACTCCGGAGAGAGCTGTCCGACCTTATGTCCGATGTTACCTATGAGCAACTGCTGGAACGTCATACCGCGCTGCATCGGCCTTTGTACCGCTCCGCCGCTCTGGAGCTTGGGGACGAGGGGCGGGCGGATTCTCTTAGCGGGCGTCGGATACAAGAGGATATGTCTAATGAAAGACTGCTCCTTGATGCGTACGAAGGAGAAGCCCCGTTATCCCTTGTTCGCCGAATGTGGGCATATGGCCGTTATCTGTTCATTAGCGGAACGGACGCTTC
>NZ_BDQX01000430.1:103720-136611 GCF_003112455.1 Paenibacillus agaridevorans | reverse complement strand
GCTCCCCGGGAAGCCGAGCCGTTCGGACTTTACGGTCTGTGGGGGGGCGATTACCGGCTCGTGTGGAGTCATAACATGGCCAACGAGAATGTCCAGATGATGTATTGGCATGCTCAAGTAGGCGGGCTTGGCGAATTGACCCCCGCTCTCTTCCGCTATTACGAAGAGCTGATGGACGACTTCAAGGGCAACGCCCAAAAACTGTACGGCTGCGAAGGGATTTACATTCCCGCAGGGACGACGCCGGGGATCGGGGTGCCCAACCAGATCGTGCCCGTCATTCTGAATTGGACGGGAGCTGCCGGCTGGCTTGCCCGTCATTACGTCGAGCATTACCGGTTCTCGGGCGATCCGGATTTCCTGCGGGGGCAGCTCATCCCGTTCCTGCGGGAAGCGGTTCGTTTCTATGAAGACTTCCTTGTGACCGGCGAAGACGGATTGTATCGCATCTATCCGTCCGTCTCTCCGGAGAATACGCCGCTTAACTTTATGCCGCCGGAAGGCGTGGCGCTTGCGCATCCCATGCCCACTACGATTAATGCAACGATGGATGTCGCCATCTTGAAGGAGCTGCTTGGCAATCTTCTTGCGGTTTCTCGTCAGTCTGGCACGGCGACAAGGGCTGAGCATGAGAAGTGGAAGGGCATGCTCGATAAGCTTCCCGCATATCTCGTCAATGAGGACGGCGCCGTTCGGGAGTGGATCCACCCCGACTTTGACGACCGGTACGCGCATCGGCATCTATCCCACCTGTATCCGGTGTTTCCGGGCCAGGAAGTGTCGGGGGAGAGCGACCCGGAGCTATTCGAAGCCTTCAAGACAGCCGTGCGCAATCGTGAGCTGGGAGCGCAGAGCGGATGGTCGCTTGCGCATATGGCTTCGATTTATGCAAGGCTCGGCGATGGCGAGAGCGCAGTCGAGTGTCTGGATATTCTCGCACGTTCGAGCCTGCTGCCCAATTTGTTCACGCTTCACAATGACTGGAGGGGCATGGGCGTCTCCTTGAACATGGCTTCTGCCCCGGTGCAGCTTGATGCGAACATGGGGTGGGTGAACGCCGTGCAGGAGATGTTATTGCAGGTAGCGCCCGGCTTCGTTAAGCTGCTTCCCGCGCTGCCGGAGCGGTGGACGCGCGGCAAGATTTCGGGCTGGCGGTTCCATACGGGAGAGGTAGCCATGGAATGGGATCGTGAACGGGGACGTTTCCTTGCCGTGCTGTTGGCGGAGCGAGAAACGGAACTCGTCGTCAAAGTGCCTGAATGGGTCGGCGGGGTCCAGGTGACCGGAGGAGAATTCGGGTCGTCCGAGCTCGGAAGGTCGTACCTTGCTTTGCGGCTGGAACCGGGAATGTCGGCGAGGATCGTTTTCTAACGGCCCTGCATCTTAAGCTGCTGAATTTACAGGTTAACGTGCGGGTATACGGCAGGTTTTTGAACAGGTAGACTAGGCAGCGATATGAACTCCACCGAATGTTACATTCGGGGAGTTTTTTTGCATAGCGGGCCATGTTAGAGGTAAAAGACGTGATTATAACGGTCACAGCGCAATGCGGGAGCTTTGATGTCAAAATGTGCACGGTGTAAAAAAGTGTGCATTGTTCCGTATGACAGTGATGGAATATAGTGAAAAATATGTGCAGTCGATATTAACATCAACGGTATTCGAAAGCAGGGAGAATGGATTGAAGCCTAACCGGATTTTCGTCAAAATGATTTTTTCTTATTTGCCCATTTTTTACAGCGTCGTCGTTATCATCTTTGTTGTGTCCACCGTTCTGATCCACGAGTCCTCCCAGAAACAAACGTTGAAAACGAAACAAGCGCTCGCGAATCATGCAGTTGCCATCCTGGAGCAAACGTTCAAATCGATCGACGGCTCTGTCATTAATGAAATCGATCAAAACGAGGATTTGCGCAAATATTTGTATACGAAGGATCGGTTCGAAAAATATTATTACGCCAACAAAGTATCGGACGCATTTAATGCGCTCGTCGTCAACAATAAATGGATCAACAGCGTGTACTTGTACAGCATAGCGGACGAGACCGTCATCAGCTCGAGCATCTCAACCCGTGTCGAAGCGTTTGGCGACGAAGCGTTTATTCGCGCGCTGTCATCGGATACGTTTCCGGTCGGCTGGACGAACAAGAGAGAATACAAGGAACTGGAATACGATAGGCTCGTCAGCGTCTTTTCCATTGTTAAGCCATTTCCGCTGTTTACGGCAGAGAAGGGATATATCGTCGTCAACGTCAACGTTGGAACGGTGCAACAGCTTCTGAACGAGATGACAAATAGCGATGTCGGCAGTCTCAATCTATACGACAAAGAAGGCTTGCCGCTTTTTGGCGAGCAGGGGAAAGATATGTTGCTGGTCCGATCCGATTACTTGGGATGGTCCGTGGGCACTTCGATCGGGCAGTCCGGCTCGCTTGCATGGGCATCCACGATTTCCATGTGGTGGATCGTATTCGGCTTGTGTGCGGTTTTGATGGGAACATTGGCCATCATCTTCATTTCGTTCAAACAATCGAAGCCAATAGAAGAGATTTCCCGGCAAATATTAAGTTATGTGGACCAGGCGTTCGGCAAAAAAAAGAAAGACAGAAATGACGATTTTAAATTTATTCAATCCGCTTTGCAGCATTTGATTAAAGACTCCAGCCAATCGAAACAACATTTGAAGGAAAATATCAATTTCCGGCGACAGCAGCTGTTTCAGGAGCTGATGAACGCCGATGACGCCAATGCAAGACCACGCTGGTCGCAAGAGCTGCATGAGCTTGGACATTCTGGCGATTATGACGCAATCTCGATATTCGTCATCGAGATCGACAATTATAGCGTGTTCAGTTCGCGGTATGTAGAACGGGATCAGGATTTGATGAAATTCGCGATAAGCTGCGTCGTTAAGGAGGTATTCGAAGCTGAAGGCGTCGAGGTCTGGACGAATTGGATGAATCAGCAGCAGGCGGCGAGCATTGCTTTCCTGGGACGGGAGCATCTCCAAACGTTATCCGATTGTTGGCGAGAGCTTCAATCCTGGATCGGGCAAAACTTGAAGCTCACAGTCACGTTAGGCGTCACGGAAACGTTGGAGAATGCCGACCATCTGCATGTGTCGTTCCATAAAGCGTTGAACGCGCTCGATTACAAATCGGTTTACGGCAGCAATGCCGTTATCGCGTACGAAAATATTGACGCGAAAGGGCAAGGCGAGGTGTTCGAGCATTTGCTGGTCATTCGATCTATTGGCCATTCCTTCCGGGAAGGAGATCCGAAGTGGTCTTCTACGTTGGACGAGCTGATCGGAACGATGAGGGAAAGATCATACAGCCGTACGAATATTTCGAACCTGCTGCAATATTTGGTTTACCAGCTCTATAAGGATATTAGCGGCTTGCCTTTGCAAGGCGAGGATCCTATTAAACGGCTTAATGAGGCTGCGGATGCGGTCGAGACGATCGAAGACATCGAAGGACCGTTCAAGGCTGCCTTGGAGGAGTTGGCCGAGCGGATTTATGCGTTCCGGGGGAAACAGAGCAACAAAAGCATTGTATATGAGGCAAAAGCTTATATTGAAGATCATTATGACGATCCGGATTTATCGTTATCGATGCTCGGCGAGAAGTTTGAGATCCATTCCAGTTATCTTAGCCGTTTGTTTAAAGAAGAGTTTAACGAAAATTTTGTCGATATGCTGGCTCGCGTGCGAATTGAACGAGCGAAGGCGCTGCTAGAGAACAGTAACGATACGCTGCAGGAAATTGCCGCAAAAGTCGGGTATACGCATTATTTTTCGTTCAGCCGTGTGTTTAAAAAGCTGGAGAAAATGCCGGTTAGCCAATATCGCAAAATGATGGATTCGCAGTCAGACCACCTTTCTTGATAGCGGCCACATCATTTGCAATAGCGGATTTGCAGGCGTTATGGGGGCAAAAGATGTGCTTGCCCGCAAAAGGTGTTTATTGTGGCGGCCCCTGTTCTCTAATACAGTGGAGCCATCGCCGCTATCAAGCAGGGAGGCAAGATGGCCGCGCACACAATAAACCCGAGGGGGAAGCAGAAAAGATGAATAAAAAAGCGTTAACTCTAGCGACGTCACTCGCGCTGGTCGGAACGATCGTCGCGGGCTGCGGAAGCGACAACAATAGTGCAGGCGGAAACGGCAACGCTGGCACAGGCGGAGGAGACAAAGATCCCACCGTCACTCTGCGTCTTTTGACCACCAATCCACTCGTTGGCGAGGAGTCCATCGAGCTGTTCGAAGAACAAAACCCAGGCATCAAGGTCAATTATGAATACGTGCCGACGGCCGATTACTCCGCTAAATTCGCCGCTCTGGCAGCAGGCGGGGAAATCCCCGACGTGTTCTGGACGCAATCGGGTTTTTATACGGATCAGATCAAGCAAGGACTGGTGAAGGATCTATCCGAGGAAATGAAGACGAAGAACTATGAAGGCGATCAAGTATGGGAGGAGACGTTTATTCCGGCGCTGCTTGACAATGCGAGGAATGTCGTCAAGAAGGGGTTAGGCGAACGGGACAACTACGATTACGGCGTACCGTTCACGATGACGACGATCGCGGTTCTGTATGACAAAACGATCTTCGATCAATTGAATATTACTCCGCCTGCTACCTGGGACGAGTTTATGGCGAACAACGAAACGCTGAAGCAAGCCGGTTATACCGCTCTGTCGATGCATAACAACTGGATCGACTGGTACCCGCGTTTGTTCTGGGATCAATATACACGCGACGAATTGACGAGCAATCCGAACGCGTTCGAGGACGGTACGATGTCCTTCTCTAGCGAAAGCGTGAAGCAAGGATTGGTTTCGTTCAAGGAGCTGTGGGACAAAGGTTATTTCCCGAGCAACGGCATTACGGCAGAGCTCCAGGCGATGCAGCAAATGTTCGTGCAGCGCAAGCTTGGCCAATTTCTGATCGCGCCGGATAAACTGGAGTACATTATCAACAACGCGCCTAAAGAAATGTCGCTCGCAACGTATGCGCTGCCGGGCATTGCGGGCCTGCCGAGCCGCTCGCTCGGGGGATCCAGCAACGTATTTGCGGTAAGCGAGAAGACGGAGCATCCGGAGGAAGCTGTTCGTCTGCTTAAATTCATTACGTCCAAAACACATTTCTCGGAAGTAGATGCGCTTAAGTATTCGAATTCCGGCTTGAACAATATCGAAAGCGAGCCGGAGCTGGAGCAATTCCTGTCCGGTTTCACGAATGCGGCGGCCGGCGGCTTCAGTCCGGACATTCTCGTACCGACGACGATCAATACGCAGATCAGCACCGCGTTTAAGACCGATCTGCTTCCAAACTATTTGTTCGGGAAGATCAGTCTGGACGAAATAACCGAACAATTGCAGAAGTTGTACGAGGAAACAACCAAGAACTAGCAACCGGGCAAGGCGATTGGCATGCTAAACCTTGTCAATCGCCTTTTTCGTTTTGCGCGCGGCTTTCTAGAAAGGTGTGATTGAAATGGTTAAACCCAAGCATGGCTTCTGGTCGCAAATTCGCGAAAGTGTGCCGGCTTACCTTCTTGTTCTCCCAACCTTTGCGGTATTTTGCGTATTCCTGTACATTCCGTTCGTCAAGGCGCTGCGCATTAGCACGTTTAAATTCAACGGCATCGGAGATCTGACCGATTACGTCGGCTTTGCTAACTATTGGAGAGTGTTACAGGACGAAAAATTTTATTCCGCTTTTTGGAATACGTTCAAGCTAATCGGCGTAGACTCTCTGTTTTCGATCGGCACAGGTTTTTTGCTGGCGTTCGTGCTGTACAAGGGGATCAAGCTAAAGAGGTTTTTTAATACGGCTTTGTTTATCCCCTACTTGATCTCGATGGTCGTCATCGGGAGCATCTGGCGGATCATCTATGATCCGACGATCGGGCCGCTGAACCAGTTCCTGGAAGCGATCGGGCTGGCAGAATGGGCACAGCCCTGGCTGTCCAACGAGCATACGGCGTTGCCGGCCATTATGCTCACCTGGATCTGGCATACGATCCCGTTCAATATGCTTATTATTTACGCGAATCTGATGACGATGCCGGGAGATTTCCTGGAAGCGGCCGAGATGGACGGCGCGACTCCGTTGCAGAAGCTGCGCTACATCATCTTGCCTTACTTGCTGCCGACCTTCGGCACATTGTTGCTGCTGACGGTGACAACCGATCTTAAGGCGTTCGACATGGTTTGGGTAATGACGCAAGGCGGACCGGGAGGCGCATCGGAGGTTATTACTTCCTATGTCTATCGCAAAGCGTTCTCCACCCAGGATTTCGGAACCGCCACCGCCGCTTCGGTCATTATGATGCTGGTGATGGTCACGATCATGATCGTTGCGCAATTGGCCGGAAGGATGGGGGGCAAAGGACGATGAAGAGGCGCATAAAAATAGGGCAATCTATCGTGTTTTTACTCGTCGCTATGTATTCGGTAATTTCGTTAAATCCGCTTATCTGGGCCATTTTGCAGTCGTTTAAGACGGAAGGCGAGTTTCTGAACAGCATATGGTCGCTTCCATCCAGTCTCAGCTTCTCGAATTACGAGACGGCCTTTCAGAAAGGGAACCTCTCGGAATATTTCTGGAATACGGTGCGCAATACCGCTGCGACGTTAGTCGTCGATTTGGTGTTTATTACGTTAGCCGGCTTTGCCTTCGCCAAGATGAGGATGAAGTTCAAAAAAGGTTTATATGGACTGATTTTAATCAACTTATTGATTCCGACGCCTATTATTTTACTTCCAATGTACTTGCTTGTACTGGATTTGAACATTCAAAATACGTTGGCGGCTATCGTATTTCCTTATTACCAGGGTTTCGCCCCGCTTGGCTTGATTCTGATCACCAATTATTTCCGAAACATTCCGGACGAAGTTATCGAGTCTGCGAGAATCGACGGCTGCAACACGGCCCAAATTTTGATCAAAATGATCGTGCCGCTGGCGATGCCGATCTTGAGCACGCTGATGGTGCTCGGCGGTATGAGCGCTTGGAACGAATTTATGTGGGCGCTGATCTCGATCAGCGACTCGTCGCAATATACGCTGTCTGTCGGCATCTCTACGCTAAACGACAAAACGTCCATACTTGGTTATACGCCGGTATTCGCCGCGCTGTCCGTTAGCGCCATCGTCTTTATTATCATCTATCTGCTGGCGCAAAGAGCGTTCGTGCAATCCATTACTGCGGGAGCCGTAAAAGGTTAGGGGGAAAAACGATGTTGTATCCAAAACTGCCGTTCGACAAAAATACGTTCCGGAGTCCGCCTGCCGCCTATCGGGGCGCCCCGTTCTGGGCGTGGAACACCAAGCTGGATCGCGACCAGGTGCTGGAGCAGATCGATCAATTTCCCGCGATGGGCATGGGAGGATTCCAAATCCATACGCGAGTAGGCCTCGATACCGAATATTTGGGTTCGGAATATATGGATATGGTAAAGCTGTGCGTCGAGCAGGCTGAGGAAAAAGGGCTGTTATGCTGGCTGTATGACGAGGACCGATGGCCTTCGGGTTATGGCGGAGGTTTCGTCACGAGGAATGCGGAGCATCGGAGCAAATACGTCGTCTGGACGCCCTTGCGGCAAAGCGAACGCGAGATCGTGCCGGGCAACTTCGATTCCTGTGCCGCCGTAGCGGCGAATGGTCAAGGAACATGGCTGACGTCGTACCGAATATTTCTGGATGAAGAAGGGTATCTAAGCAGCTATGAGCCTTGCGACGAGGATGCCCGAGCAACAGACGGAGAGACCATTTGGCATGCTTATTTGGAGACGGGGCAGGACAGTCCTTGGTTTAATAACCAGGCCTATGTCGATACGCTAAGCAAGGAGGCCATCCGCCGGTTCGTCGAGGTGACTCACGAACGTTATTACGAGGCGGTCGGACAACATTTCGGCACGACCGTGCCGGCGATGTTTACGGACGAGCCCCAGTTCCCTCATAAACAATTTCTTGGCTACGCAACGGCGAAGCAGGATGTCATCGTGCCTTATACAACCGACTTCGACGAAACCTACCGGCAGCAATACGGCGAAAGTTTGATTGCGCGGCTGCCCGAATTGTTCTGGGAGCGACGCGACGGCGAAGTATCCGTCGCCCGGTACCGGTATCATAACCATATCGCGGAACGTTTTGCGCAAGCCTTTGCGGACCAGATCGGCGAATGGTGCGAAGGACATGGCCTTATGTTATGCGGGCACATGATGGAAGAACCTACGTTGCATTCGCAGACCAAGGCGCTTGGAGAAGCGATGCGCAGCCTGCGCAGCTTCCATCTTCCGGGCATCGACATGTTATGCGATCAGCGCGAATACAGCACCGCCAAGCAAGCCCAGAGCATCGCGCACCAATACGGCCGCGAAGGCGTATTAAGCGAGCTCTACGGGGTGACGAACTGGGATTTCGACTTTAGGAAACATAAGCTGCAGGGAGACTGGATGGCCGCTTTGGGCGTGACCGTCCGCGTTCATCATCTGACATGGATGAGCATGGGCGGAGAAGCGAAGCGGGATTACCCGGCTTCGATCGGCATGCAATCGCCGTGGTATAAGAAATACGCTTTGATCGAGGATCATTTTGCCCGCATTCATACGGTTATGACCCGGGGCAGGGCTATGGTTAGAGTAGGCGTCATCCATCCGGTGGAATCGTATTGGCTGTATTACGGTCCCAACAATCATACGAATCTGGTGCGGGAGCAATTGGAGTCGAACTTCAAGAACGTAACCGAATGGCTGCTTTTCGGGATGCTCGACTACGATTATATCTCGGAATCGTTGATTCCTTCGCTTGAAGCGGGCGCCAAGCTCGGCGAGATGGAATACGACGTCATTGTCGTTCCGGGCTGCAAGACGATCCGCGGCACGACGTTGGCTTTCTTGAATCGAATGAGGGAGCTGGGCAAGGAGATCGTGTTCGCCGGAGAAGTGCCGAAGTTCGTCGACGCGATGCCCGATGAGGCCCCCGCACGGCTGGCGGCGGACTGCACCAGGGTCCCGCTGTCCAAACATGAACTGCTCCAAGCGCTCGAGGCTTACAGGACGATCGATATCCGGTACGATGGCCCCAAGTTTCTCAAGAAACCGAATCACAAAAAAAATTGGGACGGCGAGCGTTCGGACAAATACGTATATCAGATGCGCAGCGAAGGAGAGGAGCGTTGGCTCTTGATTGCCAACGGCAGAGCCGAGGCGAACGAGGATCTTGTATCGGAGGATCAAGTGCTGATCACAATCGCGGGTGAATGGAAGGCGGAGCTTCTCGATACCCTCTCAGGTGATTTGCATCCTATCGAGACCGGTTACGGGGACGGTTTTACTGTTCTAAAGCGGAGGATGTATGCCCACGACAGCCTGTTGCTGCATCTTGTTCCGGAATCAGACTCAAAATATGGCGAAAACTCGGAGGAGCAATCAAGACAAGCCTCACGGGTATTGGAAGAACGTAATCTGTTCGACGTGCCGGTCGAAATCCGTCTGGAGGAAGACAACGTGCTGCTGCTCGACTTGGCAGAATATCGTCTGAACGGAGGGGCCTGGCAGCGTACGGAGGAGCTCCTGCGCATCGATAATCTTTGCCGCGCGATTGTTGGGTACCCGGAACGAAAGGCGGCGCTGGCGCAGCCATGGGCTCAGGAAGCGTCGTTCGTCGGCGAAGTCCCAACGCTAGAACTCAGGTTTACGGTGCATTCGGACATCCGCTGCGAGAACGCCGGCCTGGCTTTGGAGAATATCGATGGGACGGATATTATCGTAAATGGCATTAAGCTGAGCAAGGAGAAGCAAGGTTATTACGTGGACCGCTCCATTGAGATATGCAAGCTTCCCCCGCTTGAGCCGGGAGAGAATACGATCGTATTAAGCCTGCCTTTCGGACGCAAGACGAATGTCGAAGCCTGTTATTTGCTCGGCTCCTTCCTCGTGGAGACGGCCGGCGCAAGATCCAGAATCGTTGCTCCGTCAGCCGACGGCTACTTCGGATCGCTGACGCAACAAGGCATGCCGTTCTACGGCGGCAACGCCTTCTATGCGTTCGAGCTTGAGCTTGAGCAAGGCGGCTATGAACTTCAGGTTACGAAGTTCAGAGCTCCGCTCCTGGAAGTGTATGTTGACGGGAAGCCGATCGGAGAGATACTATTCTCGCCGTACGTTGTCCAGTTCGACATTGATGAGCCTGGCGTACATCGCATCGAAATCAAAGCTTACGGAAGCCGGATCAATACATTCGGCACGGTGCATAACTGCGATGAGCGAGAGGTGTATTTCGACCCTAATGCCTGGAGAACCGTCGAAGACGGTTGGGCTTACGAATATCAATTAAAGGACACCGGGATCGGCAAGGCTCCCGTGCTCAGACGAATCGTGCAGAACCATTCCAGTCATGGAACGAAAGGATTGTGAGTCATGAAAGCCATTCATATTGCTGAACCGCTATCCGTCAAGACGATTGATGCGGCGATGCCGGAACCGCAAGGGAACGAAGCTTTGATTCGGGTGAAGTCGGCGGGAATATGCGGCTCCGATATCGGCGCTTACCGGGGAGTGAACCCGCTGGTCAGCTATCCGCGCACGATCGGCCATGAAATCGCGGGAGAAGTTGTCTCCATCCCTCCGAACGGCAAAGGGATTCGTCCGGGAGACAAAGTTATCGTGGATCCTTATTTATACTGCGGCCAATGTTATCCCTGCACAATCGGCAGAACGAACTGCTGCGAGCGCTTGCAGGTGCTGGGCGTGCACGTAGACGGAGGCATGTCGGATTACTTCTGCCATCCGGTCGACATGTTGGTGAAGGCGCCGGACGACATGGCTTGGGATATCATGTGTATGGCGGAGCCGTTGACTATAGCCTTGCACGGCCTGCATCGCACCCGTCTGCGGCAGGGCGAGCATATCGCCATTATCGGAGCGGGAGCGATCGGTCTTCTTGCCGCGATGGCCGCCATCCAATACGGCGCGGTTCCGATCGTCATCGACATCGTGCAAGCGAGGTTGGAGCAAGCGCGCGCCATGGGCGTTCAGCATGTCGTAAATTCATCGTCGGAGAACGCCGAGGAGGCGATTCGACGTATAACCTGCGGCAGAAAAGCCGAAGTTGTACTCGAGGCTTCCGGTGCAAACGCAGCTGTCAGGATGACGCTCGACCTTGTCTCCCATGCAGGGAGAATCGGGCTTACCGGATGGCCTAAGCAGGAGACGCCGCTGCCTACGGATTGGATTACGAGAAAAGAAGTCGATATCGTCGGATGTCGTACGAGCGCCGGAGAGTTCGAGGAAGCTGTCGAGCTTATCCATTCTCGCAAGGTGGATGTTCGCAAGCTCATTACCGCGACCGTTCCTATGGATGAAGCCGCACGGACCATACAAGAGATCGAGCGCAACCCGGATCGTTATCTCAAGGTGATCGTTATGCTTTAGCTCATGATACAATAGGCACAATAAGGGGTGAGCTGGTTGTTTAATAGGAATGGGACAAGAATCGCATGCACTGTTTTGCCGCTGGCCGCCGCTTGGCTTGCTTTGGCAGGCTGCGCGATCGGGCCAGACGGTCAAGCGGCAGATCCATCCGTCGCAGGCGAACATCGCATTACCGTATCGATGTACGACCGGGGCAACATTCCCGAAGAGATGGGAACTCCCACGCAGAACATGTGGGTAGACTGGGTGCGGGACAACTCGGGCATCGATGTCGAATACGTCGCCATTCCACGGGGGGAGTCGGTGCCCAAGTTCAATATTTTATTGGCGTCGAACGAAGCTCCCGATCTCATTACAGAGTACGATTCGGAGTTTATCCATAAACTGTACAACCAGAAACAGATCATGCCGATAGACGAATTGATCGAGACCTACAGTACCGAATATAAGCAAGTGCTCGAGAAATTTCCGATCCTGAAGAAGCTGTCCACGCAACCCGATGGGCATATGTATGCCGTGGGAAGGGTGCAGGGGTATTTCCCGTTCACGTATTTGTTCATTCGGGAGGATTGGCTGGATAAGCTGGAGCTTGACGCGCCGCGCACGACGGAAGAGCTGCTTCGGATCGCGATCGCGTTCGCGAAGCAGGATCCGGACGGCAACGGGTTGGACGATACGCAGGGCATCAACATGAGCGGATTCGCGCCCGATGTGATCAACAGCATGTTCCAGAATACGAGCTGGGTACTGGAGGACGGAGAGATCGTACGCGATTGGGAACGGGCGCAAGCGGCGCTGCAGTTCAAAAAAGCATTGTTCGATGCGGATGCGATTGACAGGGATTATCTGACGGACAAAAATGGAAGAAAGGCGGAGCAGGATTTCTTAAAGGGCAAAATCGGACTTTACGCGTTCGCCGGAAACGCCAAGGAGATCTACGATGCATATGCGCGGCTTCGCAGCAACGTCCCGGAAGCCGTTATTGCGCCGATCGCGTTGCCCGCAAGTCCCTTCGGACAATTCAGTGCGCAATTTAATCCCCCCTTCCAGCTTAGCGGCGTTATCAATGCTAAGGCGAACGATCCGGTCAGCGTCATCCGATATATCGACTTCATGAGCAAGGAAACGACGGAAGCAACGTTTAAGTACGGACTCGAAGGCGTGCATTACCGGCTGGACAATGGCGTTCCGGTGACGATCGACAAGGACAAGTACGACAAAGAGGTGTCATGGCTCGGCGACTTCCGCACAATCGGGCCGCAATACCATACGACTGAATTCGAGAAGTACAAGCAGGATCTGGATCTGAACAAGCCGTTCGACCGGGAAGTGGATGACCTGCTGAACGAAGCGCTCGGGCTGTATATCAGTCCCGAACGTCCATACGCGGGATTTACGCTTGATCGGTATATGCCCGCATTGCCGAATGAGATCGAATTTATTGATTCCAATGCCGAACGCGCCATTCTCGATATATGGAATCGGGCGATTCTAGGCGGCGAAGCCTATTCGGCCGAACAAGCCGTGCAAGATGCCCGCAAGGCCTGGGAGGACGGGGACGGGGCTCAGGTGGAGCAATGGTACAGGGACTGGTACAAGGAGAATAAAGACAAGTGGGTATTCACGGAAGACCTGTACGATGTCCGAATTCGCTCCGAGTTCGGAAAATAAGAGGATTCTCGCAACATCAAGCGCTGTTATCGTAGAAAAACCGATGCCTTACCAAGAATTTTCTGTTCAACGAATCGCCGCAAGTCATGTGATTGGTATCACAACCTTTCATTGCAATGGTTCATTATAATGAAGACGAACCTAATGAATGAAGGGGATGAATCGTATGATAACCGTAATTCAAAGCGAACAGCGGGTTGGTGATATCGTCGCGCAATATACTCAAGCAAGCAACGTTTTTAAGGAGCTCGGCATCGATTTCTGTTGCGGAGGCAAACAAACCTTATCCGATGCGGTTCGAAAGAGGAGACTCGACGAGGAAGAGGTTTTGTTTCAACTTAACAAGGTTTGCACCGAGTCGAGGCCAGCATGGCCTTTGGATTGGAAGCAGGATGCTCGGAAATTGACGAAATTAACCGAGCATATCATTCTTCAACATCATGATTTTCTACGCACAGAGCTTCCTGTTTTACGTGATTTCGTCAATAAGGTTGCTCGGGTGCACGGCGAGGTTCATCCGGAATTGAAAGAGCTGCAAGTCTTATATCATCAATTAAGCGCGGAACTGCTGGAGCATCTGAACAAGGAGGAGCAGCAATTGTTCCCCGCGATCCGCAAGGCCGAAGAAGAGGGATCGGCGAGCGCGCTTCTAGCTGCACTTCAAATATTGGATACTCTTGAGGCTGAGCACGACGAGGCTGGGGACCTGCTTAGCCGCATGCGCGAGACAACAAAGGGCTATATGCTTCCAGAGGAGGCGTGCATGACGTATACCATTACGTTCCGTAAATTGGAGGAGCTGGAGAGCGATATGTTTACCCATGTACATCTGGAGAACAATTTGTTATTTCCTGCTCTTGCCGAATTAAGATAGTCGTGAATGAACAGAACCCCTTACGCTGCTTCTTGAACAAGGAACAAGCCTCTTCTCGCGGGAAGAGGCTTGTTCGATTTGGCGATAAATCCTCCCTCTAAACGCGGTCGCGCATCTCTGAAGGCCCTCGATAGAGGATTTCGCATAATGCATTCATTCTACAATGACCGGCTTGACTTCCGTAAAGGAGCGTTCCATCGCCAAAGCGAGGCGAACATCGGCTAATGCTTCGGTCAAGGAGTAGAAGGAGACGCCTTGCCGCAGGTAGGTATCCATCTTGACCAGTGCCTCTGCTACGCCGATCTCCTCGTCGGAGAGCGGATAAGGGCTGAACGGGTTTCGATACAGGACATTCGCTCCCACTCTGATCTCGAGCAGCGACAGCGGCGACAAGCTGCCCTCCTGTCCGTTCTGCACGCGTTCGAGGCTTAAGGATTCGAACAGGCCGGGCCCCGTCTTACGCACGAGGGCATTGTCCCGGATTTCGCCCAGCGTACCGCGAATCAAGATTCGATTGGCACGAATCTGCGAGAAATATTGCGAACGCGAGAAGTCCAGTACGGCGCTTTTGCCCGAGCTGAAGCGAAAGATAGCGATCTCTTGCACCTCTTCGCCTTCTCTGTCATCCGGAACGGTCTGATCCCGATAGGGGACATCGCCGATGGGCATGCTGAATCGTCTGCCAATGATCTCGCAAGACTGTGCCGGTTCGATGGACAACCACTTCCGAATCAGGCTGACGCCATGATAACCATGACCAGCGGATACTTGCACGTGATGCACGTCGCCGATGGCGCCGGACTGCAAGCAGGCGGTGCGGGCTTGATGATGAGGCTGCAGCGGGTATTGCTCGGCAACCTGAATGCGGGCGTCCGACGCTGCGATCGCCGTCAGTTGATCGAATTCGGTCATGTTCGTTGCAGGCGGCGTTTCGGCCAGCACGGGAATTTCCGCTTGAGAAAGCTCCGAGAGCCAGGCGGGGACGCCGTTTTTGGACACGGCGAGTACGAGAAAGTCGCTGTCCCTCGCCAATTCATCGGCAGAGCGGTAGACGGCGACATTCCACTTGGCTAACAGCTCTTCGTATTTCTCGGGATGACGCAGCAGGATGCCGCTCACGCGGAACCGATGGGGCAGCATGGCTGCAATGCGGAGGTAAAAGGTTGCCCGCCATCCGCCTCCAATTAAGCCGAACGTAATTACAGGTAGCATAATGATTCCTCTTATTCGTTATATTTGTTCCTCTATTCAATACATGCAATCCTCATCCCACAAATCAACGGCCTATCTGCCACCACTTCTCACAAATTAATACCTGTTTTCCTCCGCTTCCCACATTTCCACCACCTGTTTGCCTCCACTTCCCACAATTCGACCGCTTATTTGTCTCCGCGTCTCAGCAGTCGTCGGCAACGATATGCCCCTTTGCGTATTGTTTGGGCGTGACGCCATAAGTTCGCTTGAACATACGGATAAAATAGCTGGCGTCCATCCCCAGCTTGTCGGCGACGCGATCCACCGTTATCCCCGGATAATCCTGAAATAATTGCACCGAGCGCCGCATGCGCAGCTGCAGCACATACTGTTGCGGAGTCATGCCATAGTTGGCCACGAACAGCCGGTGAAAATGCTGAACAGAGTAGCCGGCGGCTCTGGCCACGTTGGACAGCAGCAATCGTTCGCCATAATGATCGTGGATAAGCTTGACGGCGGCTTGCAGGGCGGGATTGGGCTGATCTGTCGGGTAGATCTTTTTGGTCGATTGCGCAGCGGGATGATGCCCCTCCATAAAGGTGAGCAGCAGGTCGTACAGACGACGTGAAGCCTCGTAGGCATGCTCGCCGCCTTTGTTGATCGTATGCCAGATGCCCTCGAGCTGCAGCCAAAGCTCGTTGAAGTTAGGCGCTTCTCCCGCAAACAATACGAGATCGTCCATTTGCGACATCAATGCGTCCGCCATGCCGCCTCCGAAGGCGACGAAGCCCAGATGCCATACTTCCTCCGATTCGTCGTCGGAGCGGTAGCGGTGGCCGGTATGAGCGGGCAGCAGCAGAGCCATGCCCTTGGACACTGTAAATGTTTTGCCGCCGAGCATACGGAATGTTCCTTGTCCACTCCGAGTCAGGAACAGCTGGTGGGCAGGATAACCGTTCTCGCGGCGATCGATTTCCTTCTGCTCATGGCTGCCGACGCAGATGACGCTAAACGGCAGACGATGCTCCAAATTGGCGTTGTCGGCAAGGAGGAAAGGCATCATTGTCCGAAATTCACCTCATGTTAAGATTAGACGATTTATTGGCAGATACGTTCTATGATTATAACGTGCCTTTGAACTAAGATCAAAGAAGGATAAGAGAATAATACGATTATGAGGTGAATATACGACATGATGATTAACAATAAGCCAATAAGTCCCAAGCTGCCCGTATTCATGCATGGAGCGGACTATAATCCCGATCAATGGCTCCATGATCCTTCCGTTTTGGAGGAGGATATCCGGCTGATGAAGCTTGCAGGCTGCAACGTAATGGCCATCGGCATTTTCTCCTGGGCATCGCTGGAGCCGAACGAAGGCGAATTCCGATTCGACTGGATGGACGGCGTCCTGGAACGTTTCAAAAATAACGGCATCTATGCCTGGATCGCCACACCGAGCGGCGCACGTCCGGCTTGGCTGTCCGCGAAGTATCCCGAGGTGCTCCGCGTGGGCGCCAATCGCGTCCGCAATCTCCACGGGATGAGACATAACCATTGTTATACGTCGCCGGTTTACCGCGAGAAAACCGCCATTATCAACCGCAAGCTGGCGGAGCGTTACGGAGATCATCCCGCCGTAATCGGCTGGCATATCTCCAACGAGTTCGGCGGCGACTGTCATTGCGATTTGTGCCAAGAGGCGTTTAGAGCGTGGCTGCAAGAGAAGTATGGCACGCTGGAAGCGCTCAATATGGCTTGGTGGACGACATTCTGGGCACACACGTATACGGATTGGAGCCAAGTGGAGTCGCCGTCGCCGCACGGGGAGAACATGGTGCATGGCCAGAATCTGGATTGGCGCAGATTCGTAACGGCTCAGACCATTGCCTTCTGCAAGCATGAGATCGATTCGGTCAAATGGGCGAACCCCGATCTGCCCGCCACGACCAACATGCATATGATCGAAGGGCTGGATTATCGCCAATTCGCGGATGTGCTGGACGTTGTATCGTGGGATGCTTACCCGACTTGGCATCAAGGGAAGGACGACGTCAAGCTGGGGGCATCCATCGGCTTTTATCACGATCTGTACCGCTCCATCCTGCGGAAGCCTTTCTTGTTGATGGAGAACACGCCGAGCCAGACAAATTGGCAAGCCGTGAGCAAGCTGAAGCAACCGGGCATGCATCGACTCTCGTCTTTGCAAGCAATCGCGCATGGCTCGGATTCCGTGCAGTACTTCCAGTGGCGGAAAAGCCGCGGCTCCAGCGAGAAGTTTCACGGCGCGGTCGTGGATCACGTTGGGCATGAGCATACGCGCGTATTCCGAGACGTGGCCGAACTGGGCGGCACACTGGCAGATATTTCTGCGGTGGCGGGCTCTTCGACGCCTGCAGAGACGGCTATTTTGTTCGATTGGGACAATCGCTGGGCGGTCAAGGATGCGCAAGGTCCGCGGAATTCGGGCCTGCATTACGAGGACACTGTGCTAGACCATCACCGCGCGTTGTGGGAGCAGGGCGTTATGACGGACGTCATCGGCAGCGGCGACGATTTCTCGCCGTATAAGCTTATCGTAGCTCCGATGCTGTACCTGTGCATGGAAGAGACAGGGCGCAAGCTGGAGGCATTTGTGGAAAATGGCGGTACGCTTGTGACGACGTATTGGTCGGGCATTGTAAACGAGCATGACCTGTGTCATCTCGGAGGTTTCCCCGGTCCGCTCCGCAAGACGCTTGGCATCTGGGCGGAAGAGATCGAAGGGCTTTATGACGAGGATCGCAACGGTCTGTCCTTGCTTGCTGGCAATACACTGGGCTTGTCAGGCAACTACGAGGCGCGCGAGATCTGCGAGCTGGTGCATGCGGAGAGCGCAGAGGTGCTGGGACATTACACGGACAGCTTCTATGCGGGACGTCCGGCGCTGACCGTTAACAAGCTGGGCCAGGGCAAAGCCTATTACATGGCGACGCGGCTGGGTGATGACTTCCTGCTCGACTTCTATAGGTCGGTTGCGGCCGAATCTGGCGCGGCTCGCGCGCTGCAGTCGGAGCTGCCAGCCGGCTTAACCGCACAACTGAGAACGGATGGGATATGGGATTATGTGTTCCTTATGAACTTCGGAGCTGAGGCGGCGGAAGTCAAGTTAGACGGCCGGGTCTACACGGACCTTGAGAGCGGCGAAGCGGAGGAATCGGTCGTCTCGCTGCAGGTAAACGGCATTCGTATGCTCAAGCGGGCGGCGGCACGAGAATAGCAGTAACAGGAGGGTTCGTGGTTGCGAACAAGCATGGCAGCCGAGTGCGCCAGAGGAGTGAGCAGCGGGAAGCAAGGAAAGTTCTTGGTCGTGAGCAAGCTTGGCGTCCGTACGCGGCCGAAGTGAGCATTGGGAAGCAAGCGAGTTGCGTGGCAGTGAGCAAGCATTGCACACGAGAGCGCCAGAGGATTGAGCGGGGGAAAGCAAAGCGAGTTCGTGGCTATGAGAGCAAGCATGGCAGCCGAGAGCGCCAGAGGAGTTAGCAGCGTGAAGCAAGGAGGTTTTAGGCTTTCAGAAGCAACCTTTGGCTCGTTCCCGGGCTACCGACGGATCGGGGTTGCTTTTGACCGGTTGAGAATCTAACGGACTCCTGCGACACTAATAGCCCATTTTACACAAGGATCAAATTCTAACGGACAAGAGCGTCGTTATATGGCCGAAACAAAGCAAAAAGCTACTCTGATGGGGTAAATAGTGGCGTGTGTGTCCGTTAGATTTTAGAAACATCGTTTAATCGAAGAATAGCGACGCTCCTGTCCGTTAGAAGGACAAACTTGCACAACGGAGCGATCGAATCGCCTGTACGGGTGATTTTGTTCACGTATAGGAATGTTGACTTATAGGAAAACATCATTTTCAGTACGTGATCGGCGAGGAGTGCTCTACAACAAGCTATTCGTGGTGATGCCGGCCGCCGGTCGTGCGCCCCGAGGGCGGACCTATTTGTCGAAGGTTCGTGCTGTAGGTCGCCGATCAGCTTTGACCATCCAAACGCATCCCTTTGAACGATATCCCATCTACTCAGGAAAATCTCTTTTAGCATTGCTGGTACTCGATATGAAGCGATCGTCCTCACTCCCCTCTGAACGATATCCCGTCTGTTCAGGCAAGAATGCGTAGTAACCTGTCCTGAATAGACGGGATATTCATCAAAGGAGGATGGCCGATAGTTAGCTCTAGAACGAATCTTCTGAGTAGCGGGGATATTCATCAAAGGAGGATCGCCGATAGTTAGCTCTAGGACGAATCTTCTGAGTAGCGGGGATATTCAACAAAGGTGGATCGTCGATAGTTAGCTCTAGGACGAATCTTCTGAGTAGTGGGGATATTCATCAAAGGTGGATCGTCGATAGTTAGTTTTGTAACGAATCTCTGAGTATTGGGGATGTTGATCCAGGCATGTGATGCGAATGTTTGTCAGAGGGGCAACTGGGCAGTATAAGTGTTTTGTTTGGCTGAAAGCAGACGAAAAAAGCCGAGAAAAAGCAATTGACAACATTTCCGTCTCTTGTTAACATTCATAAATAGTAATTATTACGAATTAACAACCGGCTAATATAGTCGTTTTTTTCGAACTAACATCGTAATAATTACGCTTAAATGAAGCGCAACCGGCTACCGGTCATAAAGCGCAAAAGGAGATCAAGAATCATGAAGAGGAAACACGGTGGGTTGATGATGTTGCTCATCCTTGCCCTGCTGGCAACGGCATGCGGAGGGAATAACGATGGAAAGGAGGGCGCCGCCGCGCCTTCAGGGGAACCGGCCCAATCGTCTCAGCATAACGATGCAGAGTCGAATCAAGGGGAAGAAGCCCCAGCAGAGGCCTGGACAATCGAAGTCACGGACGATACAGAAACCAAGCTCACGTTCGACGGGCCGGTGGAAAAAGTCGCTTGCATCGTATCCCTCTGTATTGACGTGCTGGCCGAGCTGGGCATGGAGCCGGCCGCTATCGCGGAGAGCGGTGTTCGGGTCATCGCGAGCTCGCCGGAGTTTTACGGAAGCAAGGGAGAGTCCTTCCCGTCGATTGGCGGAAGCTTTTTCGAGCCTGGCCTGGAGGATCTCGTGACGGCGGCGCCGGAGCTCGTTATTGGCCTAAAAGGCGTTCACGACACGCTGAGGGAAGGGCTGGACGGTATAGCTCCGCTCTATCTCGCCAATCCAAAAAGCTATAAAGATTCACTGGAATTCCTGGAAAAGATCGGTGAGTTGACGGGCAGAACCGATGAAGCGGCCGCCGCGAAGGCGCGTTTCATGGAGAAGCTGGAAACGGCCAAGGAGAAAAGCCCGATGGACAAGAAGGCACTCATTATTTTCGGCTCGGACGTCAACTTCTCGGTTATAACGGCAACCGGGCTTGGAGGAACCGTCATGAAGGAGTTCTCGAACTATCCATGGCAGGTGGAAAAGGCGGAGGACGATCCTTACGGAGAGGGCAGCGTGCCATATTCGCTGGAACGATTGCTTGTCGAGGATCCCGATGTCATCTTCGTCGAAAGTTATTCTTACAGCCCCGGCACGCTGCCCGTATCGGAGCAGCTCGCGGCTTCCCCGCTCTGGAGCAAGCTGAAGGCGGTGCAGAATGGGCAAGTGCATGAGGTGCGTTCGCCGATCTGGGGCGACGGGCGGGGAACCCGCTCGCTTGGCATTCTAATGGACGAGGCGCTGGCCATCCTGTATCCGGATTTATTCTAGGAGGTTCGAATATGCCAAGCGAGACTGTTGCGATCCCGAAGCCCAAAGAGAGGCGTCCCCAAAGAAGACTGCTGCCAGCAGCGCTGCTTGGCCTCTTCGCGATAGCTGCGGTCATCGCCGTCGGCTTAAAGGGAGGCAGCCCATCGCCGTCATGGGGAGAGCTGGCGGGGCTGATTTCCGGAGAAGGAGATGCTTTGGTCCGGACGATCGTAGCGGAAATTCGGCTCCCCCGTGTCGTGCTGGGGCTCATGGTAGGCGCCATGCTGGCTGTCTCCGGTACGCTGATGCAAGGAGCGATGAACAATCGGCTTGCAGGCCCGGAATTGCTGGGCTTGTCCGCCGGGGCGTCGCTTGCTGCGGCCGCGATTCTGGTGCTGAGGCTGCCCGTTCCCTACCATCTGCAGCCGCTGTGTGTCTTGGCGGGAGGGCTGGCTGGTGGCGCCGTCGTTATCATGGCCGCAAGGATCGCCCGTGGAGCGGCGGGCATGCTGTTGATCGGGATGTCGGTCACGGCGATGCTGAACGGCCTGCTTATCGTGCTGATCGCCATGGGTACCAGCAATGACGTGAATCTGTTTTATGCGTATTTGCTGGGTTCGCTCGCCAACCGCGGCTGGGAGCAAGTGCTTCGCGTGCTGCCTTGGTTCGCCGCCATGCTTCCCGTTGCGTTCGTTCTTGCGAAGCGGGTTAATCTCTTGCAGCTTGGCGACGATTCGGCTTCGGGGCTCGGCATCAACGCTGGTCTATCACGAATTGTGATCCTGCTTGCCAGCGCGATGCTATTGGCGTCGACGGTCGCCGAGTGCGGTCCAATCGGCTATGTTTCCTTGCTGGCTCCGCATTTGGCGCGAGCCGTCATACTTTCGCAGGACGCGCGTCTCGTATTGCCGGTCTCGGCGTTGATAGGAGCCGTTTTGCTCGCCTTGGCGGATCAACTGGGGCGGCTTCTGTTCGCTCCGTTGGAGCTGCCCGTCGGCGTTTGGACGACGTTGGTCGGCGGGACGGTCTTCCTGTTGATTCTGTCGAGAAAGAATGGAGGAGCATTCCATGGCGGAAAATAAGGCTATTCCCGGAATCGGTGAACGGTCAGCCCGACATTCCCGCAGATTTTGGATCGTAACCGGTGTCCTGCTTGCCATGCTGACGGCGCTCGTGCTGCTTCATCTTGCCTTCGGCCGAACGCCGCTGTCCTTGGAAGAGATAATGGCCGCACTGTCAGGAAACGGGCAGGATGGACACCGGCATATCGTCTGGAATCTGCGTCTGCCGCGGGCTCTTGTCGCCATGACGGCGGGAGGTCTTCTTGGACTTGCCGGAGCCATTCTTCAAGTCGTCATGCGGAATCCGCTCATGGAGCCGGGCTTGATCGGCGTGTCGGCAGGCGCGGTGTTGGCCGTCATATTGACGATGCCGTTCTCGTCGGCCGCGATTCCCATAAACGGACGGATGCCGATTGTCGCATTGGGAGGCGCATTGCTCTCGATTGGCATGCTTTACATGTTCAATGGGAGAACCGGCGGCAGCGGCCCGCGATTGGCGTTGATCGGCGTCGTGGCAGCTTCCGTGCTGCAGGCGGCGAACTCATTGCTTATGCTGAGACAGCAGGAGGGCTTGGCGTCCATCCTGCTGTGGTCGTTCGGTTCGCTTAACGGACGGGTATGGGCGCACTGGAACATGATATGGCCATGGGCGCTGGCGCTTGTTCCCTGCGCGCTGCTGATGGCAAGAAGGGCGGCGGTGCTGCAACTGGGCGACGAGACGGCGGTCGGGCTCGGCTTGCCCCTTTTTCGTACCCGGCTGCTCCTCTTGCTTCTTGCCGCGGCGCTGACGGCGGTATCCGTGTCTGCAGTAGGAGCCATCGGCTTCGCAGGTTTGATCGGTCCCCATATTGCGGCTAAGCTGGTCGGCCGACATCCCGTCTATCTGTTCCCCGCAAGCGTATTGTTGGCGGGAACGCTGCTGATTGCCGCGGATTGGATCGCGGGGAGCGCGACGCTCTCCTTCTCGTTGCCTGGCATGGAGCATCGTGTGACGAGCCTGCCTGCAGGCGCGGTCACGACACTGCTGGGAGCACCGTTTTTTCTTTATCTGCTGCGTTTAACGAAAAAATTAATCTAGAATTTTCAAGGATATCTCGGATAAAGGCGAGAAAAAACGATATCCACGGATCAAATGAATAAGAAGCAACTGCTGCGAGCGTTTTATTGGCTATCTTTGAATTGAAACAACCGTTTTTGAGCCGAAATGTCGTTTTACACCTGTCAATAAACGAGTTATGATCACTACATCATAAATTCGCTGAGTCTTCTTGAGGACAATGAAGAAGAGCGGGGGAACCAAACGGCGCTTATCGTTAAAGACAAGCGTCAGGGGTGAATCGGCATAACAACCGCCGTAGGGCTATCTAATGGCCCGAATCCGTCAGCTAACCTCGTAAGCGTTATTGGAATGGGTATGACTTCGGCTCGTTAAGCCGCAAGGTGCTGCCTTGCGGCTTTTTGCTGCGCAAAAAACGGCATGGGCCCGCCGGAATGCCGCAGCAGACGAAGTAGAAACCTTCCCTTCCAGCCAACCATGCACAGGGGAGATGGACGAATTGAAAAAATCAACGATAAAAAGGCTTCAGTCGGGCGGTGGCTCTAATGTTATCCGCGCTTAAACGAGTGTTGATCGGAAGACCGCTGAAGTCGACGGAGCTTGGCGAGCAGAAGTTAAACAAAACAAAAGCGCTGGCGATTCTCTCGTCGGACGCGTTGTCGTCCGTCGCATACGGCCCCGAACAAATTCTGCTTGTGTTAATGACCGTCGGCATGGCCGCGTTCTGGTATTCCATTCCGATCGGAATCGGCGTCCTGCTGCTGCTGACGGCGCTTATTCTGTCATATCGGCAAATTATATACGCCTATCCGCAAGGGGGCGGCGCTTATGTCGTCTCCAAAGAAAATCTGGGCAAGTACCCCGGCCTTATCGCCGGCGCATCTTTGTTGGTCGACTATATTTTAACGGTAGCGGTTAGCGTCTCGGCCGGAACCGATGCCATCACCTCCGCATTCCCGAGCTTGCATGCGTATACGGTGCCCATTGCCGTCGTATTCGTCATTCTGCTTACGCTGCTTAACCTGCGGGGCGTAACGGAGTCGGCGTCCGTCCTGGCCTATCCCGTATATTTGTTCGTTCTTGCATTGTTCGTTCTGATTGGAAAAGGATTGTACGACATGGCAACGGGAGCGATTCCGCAGGAATTGCATACGCCCGTAGGGACGCCGGTGGCAGGCATCGGACTTTTCCTGCTGCTGAAGGCATTCGCTTCCGGCAGCTCCGCGCTGACAGGGGTCGAAGCGATCTCCAACGCGATCCCGAACTTCAGGAAACCCGCGCCGGTCAATGCCTCCAGAACGCTTGCCGCGATGGGGATTTTGCTCGCGGTGCTATTCTCGGGCATCGTTTTGATGGCCTACGAGTACGGAATCGCGCCGATTGCGGAGGCGACGGTCGTCTCGCAGATCGCGGAGGATGCGTTCGGGCGAAACTTCATGTATTATGCCATTCAGGGAACGACGGCGCTTATCCTCATCCTGGCGGCCAATACGGGTTATTCCGCTTTTCCGATGCTCGCGGTCAATCTGGCCAAAGATAAGTTTATCCCCAGAATGTTTACGGCGAGGGGCGATCGGCTTGGTTATTCCAACGGCATCATCATGCTTGGCATTTGTTCCATCCTGCTCATCGTGCTTTTTGGCGGACATACGGAACAGTTGATTCCTCTCTACGCGGTCGGCGTATTCATCCCGTTTACGCTGTCGCAATCCGGCATGATGCGCAAATGGCTTCGCGAGAAGCCGGCCGGCTGGGGGATCAAGCTCGCGATTAACACGGTCGGCGCGGCGATCAGCTTCGTGGTGACGATGATGTTTTTCCTGACGAAGTTTCCGCAGGTATGGCCCGTGCTTGTATTCCTGCCCGTCCTGATCTGGGTGTTGCTCGGCATTAACAGGCATTACGGAGCGGTGGGCGAGCAGCTTGGCCTATCCACGGGCGAGCCGGTGGAGGTTATCGAAGGCAACGTTCTGATCCTGCCGGTGGCAGGGATCACTCATGTCGTGGAGCAATCGCTGAGCTACGCGAGATCGCTTGCCGCCAGCCAGATCATCGCGGTATACGTGCCGTTCGAGCGGGAGGAGGAAGCCGCGTTCCGGGACAAGTGGAGCAAGCTGCATCCGGACGTCAGGCTCGTCACCTTGCATTCGCCGTACCGGAGCATCATACAGCCGCTCATGAAGTTTATCGACGTCGTGGACCGCAAGGCTAAGGAAAATCATTACCAGGTGACGGTCATCATTCCCCAATTCATACCGAAGAAGGGCTGGCATAACTTCCTGCATAACCAGACCAGCTTCTACATCCGGACCCGTCTTTTGTATCAGAAGGACGTGATCGTCACGACCGTTCCTTACCATCTGAAAAAATAACTTTGCCGTCCCGCAAAAAGAACCCCCGGAATCGAGCAAGCCGAGCTTGCCGTTTCCGGGGGTATTTCTGTTGGCTGACATGCGCCTATTCGTTGATGACGAGTCGGCCCCGAATCAGCTTCCGCTCGTAGCTTGCCGTTGGATGGAGGATACGCCAAAGCAATTGGTCCACGGCTCTTACGCCCAGGATCTCTTCCTCGACGTTGACCGTTGCGACCGTCACGCCGGCATGAGAGTTGTCGAAGCCGGTAAAGACGACGCCTTCGCTGGATGGATCAAGTTCCTTCACCGCTTTGGCTAACAAGCTTGCGTAATAATCGTTGGCGCAGACGAAAACCTGAGGGAGCGGTCTTGTCGCAAATGCTTCTCGCAGCGACTCGTCGCAGCCCTCGTATTCATACTGGAGCAGAGCCGGAATCTGATGCTGGGGAAGCCCGGCATCCATCAGTGCGGCATTAAAACCAAGCCAGCGCTCATAGAAGCTATAGGCATCGGCGATTTTGCCGACGAATTGATACTCCCGATATCCTTTGCCGAGCATCGTCGACATGATTTCAGTTATGCCGGCCAGATTGTCGGAGAAGATACTGTCGCATGGGAAGCCCTTGTCCCAATGGTCGACCATAACAACGGGCTTGCCGAGGCGACGGCATTCGTGGAGGATGGGCGATGCGATGCTTCCGACGGCAAGCACCCCGATGATGGCTTCCGGGTTCAACAGCGAGAATAACGAGTGGATGTCGGGTTTGACCAGCGTAACAAAATGAATGCCCTTCTGGTTCAACGCGGCTGATATCCCTTCGAACAGCGGCCCCCAGTAAGCGGATTCCGGATTCTGCGACCTTACGTCCGGGAAGAGGACAAGCAACGTTCCCGTCCATTGACGTCGTTCCTCCTCCGCTTGCGTTTGCTCGTCGCGTCGCCGGGGCGTTACAGGGGGGGATATTTCCTTTCGGTAGCCAAGCTCCGCCGCCTTCTGCAAAATCAGCTCTCTGGATTGCGCGCTTACGCCGGACTTGCCGGCTAGCGCGCGCGATACGGCATATTTGGACAAGCCGACGCTGTCGGCGATTTCTTGCATCGTTATTTTGGCTCGCATTAGACTTCTCCTCGATGTTTAATGGGAATCCGGGATTGTTTATTTAAACGTAAAATCTAACAGACACACGCGACGCTATTTGTCCAATTTTTAACCTCAAACAAATCTAACAGACAGGAGGGACACTATTGGGTCGTAACGGAGCCAATATGCGCGATGATGATGCCAATAAGGTCGAGTATGTCCGTTAGATTTTCGAAAACCTAAAAAATCGAAGAATAGCGTCATTTATGTCCGTTAGGCTGCGATAAAACTTGAGGTCATTCAGCAACAAATAGTCTGCGCTAAGTGTAGCACTGAACGCCGGAAAATCGCAACCATGGGAAATAGATAATCCTAACAAAACCTAACGAAATACCGATTGACCATAAAATTAGGATTTGTTATCATTTGTTATGAACATGTTGATAGGTAAATGATGCAAGGAACAGAAAAAGCGATGACAGCAATCAGCACTCAGTACTCAGTACTCAGTACTCAACATATAGCGAGGAGAGGATATTATGAATAGATCTGTAACAACAAGCCAAGTAGGGCAAGAGACCGTGCAAACAGCGCTGAAGGATTGGAAGTTCAAGGCTTGCCGGGAATCGGAGTGGCTGCAGGCCGTTGTGCCGGGCTGCGTGCATACCGACCTTCGCCGCAACGGCATTATCGAAGATCCTTTTTATGCGACGAATGAACATGATCTGCAATGGATCGACAAGCTGGACTGGGAATACGAGACGGTTTTCGATCTGACGGAAGATCTGCTGGCGATGTCCGTGCTGGAGCTTGTTTTCGACGGATTGGATACGTATGCGGACGTCACGTTTAACGGCAAGCTGATCTTGTCCGTCAACAATATGTTCCGCTCCTGGCGAGCGGATGTAAAGGGATTGGCGAAGCCGAGCGGCAATCAGCTTCATATCCGCTTCCGCTCGCCGGTGACGGAGGATCTGCCGAAGATCGAGCGTCTGGGCTATAATTTGCCGGCAAGCAATGATCAGTCCGAGCTGGGCGGTCTCGGCGAAGACAAGATTAGCGTATTCGCAAGAAAAGCGCCCTATCATTACGGATGGGACTGGGGCCCCCGCTTTGTCACCAGCGGCATCTGGCGCGAGGTTCGCGTTGTGGGCTGGAACGATATCCGTGTGAACGACGTGTTCGTAAACCAGGAGCAAATATCGGCGGAAGCCGCCAAGCTGACCGTGGAAGTGGAGCTGGAGAGCGTCCGCGGCGCCGAAGGCAGCGTAAAGATTACCGCAGGAGGCGCGGAATGGAGTCTTGCGGTCAACCTTCAGCTTGGCGTTACTGTCGTGAAGGTTCCCGTGGAGATCGCGGAGCCGAAGCTGTGGTGGAGCAGGGGGCTGGGCGAGGCTCATTTGTACCATTTCCGTGCCACGTTTACGGAAGCGGGATCGTCGGAACCAATTGCCGAGAAGGCGGTTCGCACGGGCCTGCGATCCGTTCGTTTGGTTCGCGAGAAGGACGAGGCGGGAGGCACGTTTTATTTTGAGCTGAACGGGGTTCCGGTGTTCGCCAAGGGCGCCAATCATATTCCGAACGACAGCTTCCTGACGGAAATCACGGAGGAGCGCTACAGACACGAGATTGCCTCGGCGGCTGAGTCGAACATGAATATGCTCCGCATATGGGGCGGAGGGATCTACGAGCAGCCCGCCTTCTATGAGCTATGCGACGAATACGGCATTATGGTATGGCAGGACTTTATGTTCGCATGCAGCATGTATCCCTGGGACGAACCGTTTCTCGAGAGCGTAAAGCTGGAGGCGCGGGAGAATGTGAAGAAGCTGCGCAATCATCCTTCCATCGTTCTCTGGTGCGGCAACAACGAGATCGATTCGGCTTGGTCGCAATATGACGAGACGGGCGGCTGGGGCTGGAAGCAAAGTTATACGGCGGAGCAGCGCGGAGACATCTGGGCGGGATATGAGAGCATCTTCCACCGGATTTTGCCGGAAGTCGTTAACGAGCTGGCTCCAGGCGCCGATTATTGGCCGTCCTCGCCGATGATCGATCTGACTGGGGATATTGGCCAACATGCTCATCCGCTGTCTACGGAAGGCGATATCCACTATTGGGGCGTTTGGCATTCCGTCGAGCCATTCGAGAATTATAACGTCAAGGTCGGCCGCTTTATGAGCGAATACGGTTTCCAGTCGTTCCCGGAATACGACAGCGTGCGGACGTTTGCAGAAGAGGTCGACATGGAGCTGGAATCCAAGGTCATGCTGGCGCATCAGAAAAATGGCAACGGGAACAGGCTCATCAAGGAATATATGGATATCTACATGAACGAACCCAAGGATTTCCCTTCGTTCCTGTATATGAGCCAGGTGCTTCAAGCCGAGGCGATGAAGACGGCGATCGAGGCCCATCGCAAGCGGATGCCTTATTGCATGGGGACGCTCTACTGGCAGATGAACGATTGCTGGCCGGTCGCCTCATGGGCGGGCATGGACTATTACGGCAAATGGAAGGCGCTGCAGTATTATGCTAAAACAAGCTTCGCCGACACGATTCTGTCGTTCGACCGCTCCGAGGGGGGCGAGCTTCGCGTCTATGCGATCTCGGATTCATTGACTCCGGCGGAAGGAGAGCTGCGATTGACGTTGCATGCTTTCGACGGCGAGATTCTTGCGCAAGAGACGCTGGAGGCGACGGTCGGAGCCAACACGTCGACGCTTGTATATGCGGCAGACGAAGCGAAGTGGCTTGACGGCCGCGACGCGGGCAGCATCGTTCTTGTCGCGGAGCTTGTCCAAGGCTATGTGACGATCAGCCGGAAGGAGCATTATTTCGCTTACGCCAAAGGGCTGAAGCTGGGAGCGGCCGCCGTCGTTGTGACGGAGGTGGAAGGCAGCGGAGGGACATGCTTCCTCGTCTCCTCGAACGTGCTGGCGAAGCAGGTATGGCTGCGCGCCGAGCGGGAGGGCCGCTTCTCCGACAACTTCTTCGACGTCGTGCCGGGCAAGCCGATCGAGGTGGAATTCCAGCATCGCGCGCCGGGTCAGGCATTCAGTGTCCCGGCTGCGGCCGGACTCGTAACCGTTACTTCGATGATCGACTACTTGGCTTAGAGCAACGTGGAAATAGCGGGCGTCATCGATTTTTAGAGGTAGAGAGGTAGAGAGAGATAGATAGAGATAGATAGAGAGAGAGTATAGAGGTAGAAATGGAGCAGTGCTTGGCAGGCACTGTTCCATCTCTTTTTTTTTGGAAATTATGCAATCCTTGAAAAATCTAACAGATCCCAGTGGCATTTTTTGCCTTTGATGAAGCCTAAAACTAAGCATTATTCGTCCTCGCTACTAGCCTGTTCTGCCCCCCCCGGCTCAGCACAATAAAGCGGATAATTCCGCTATAAAAGTCCAATCGCTTCCGGCTCAGCACAATAAAGCGGATAATTCCGCTATAAAAGTCCAATCGCCCCCGGCTCAGCACAATAAAGCGGATAATTCCGCTATAAAAGCCCAATCGCCCCCGGCTCAGCACAATAAAGCGGATAATTCCGCTATAAGAGTCCAATCGCCTCCAACTCAGCCCAATAAAGCGGATAATTCCGCTATAAAAGTCCAATCGCCCCCGGCTCAGCATAATAAGGCGGATAATTCCGCTATAAGGTCGGATGATGAGGATGTGGCTGGTTTTGTCGATTGTATTCTTGTTGACTAGGAGCTTGAGAAGCTATGCGTAACCTCAAACTACAGATAATGACGATGTAGCTGCCTTTTGAACGTAGGTTTTAGATGGCGAGCTCCAATCTTTTTCTCTTGGCAACGAAAAATAGAGAAGCTAGTATATAAACAAATGAAAGGGGAGGAAGGGGCCGTGGGATGATCAGGAGCAGAATAGTGAAAATATCCAATATGTCAATATTTTACAAAATATTGGTTACTTTTCTTTGTATTATGACACCATTGTTTGCGCTGGGCCTGCTTGTCAATGAATTGGGTAAATCGGAAGTCAAACGTCAAATCTCAAATTCCATCTCCATGAACACCCACTATTATTTCAAATCGCTTGAGGAAGAGCTGGAGCGGATCATACTTGCCCAGCAGCAATTTATCAATGACGAGGATCTAATCCAGCTTAGCTTCGAAACGCCCGTTCTGACGGAATATCAACGGACGCGAGCGATTAACCAATTGGTTAAAAGGCTGCATGTCCTCAAGGATTCAAGCGGCTACATCCAGGATGTCAGCCTGTATATTAAAGCGATTGACAGTACCCTTATGACCTCCAATCGCTCAACCGGCGATTTGTCCCCAGCCCAGGAAGCAGAGGAAATCGTAGAGGCGACGCGTCTGAGCGGTTCCCCGATGACGTGGTGGAAAGACCGCCTGTATTTGAATTTGCATTTGTCGCCGCTGAGAGCGCTTGCAGCAACCGGACAACAGGCGCATTTCGTGCAAAATATCGAGCTATCCACCGATGCGCTGCGCAAAGCGTTGGCTGCCTTTCCGCAGGAAGGCGCTGCCATATTGGTCAACGAGCATTGGCAAATTCATAACGACAGATACACCGCGCAGCTCCAGCCGATGCTGGAACAATTGGCCCCGTATATTGCCCAAGAGGATCATTTTACCCGCCCAGTCAAAATCGGCAGCGACACGTATCTCGCGGTCTATGAAAAATCGTATTTCCTGGATACAGCGCTGCTGTTCTATTTTCCGGAAAATATCATTGTCGGACAGCTTAAAAACTACGGCTTATGGTCCTGGCTGCTCATTGGCTGCTCGCTGGTCATCGTCATCCTGTTCTCGTACGGCATCTACTTGCTGATCCACCGCCCGATGCAGCTATTGGTCAAACGGTTCCGAAGCGTGGAGGAAGGGAATTTGCAGATTGCAGCGCCGCTTCATCGGGGCGACGAGTTCGGGTACCTGTTTAACCGGTTTGATCGGACGGTTCAACGGCTGAGCCAATTGATCGACGAACTGTACGTCCAGAAAATCCGCCTGCAGCAGTCCGAGCTAAAGCAACTGCAAATGCAGATCGCCCCTCATTTTTTGTACAACAGCTTTTTTACGCTGCAGCATTTGATTCGGAATGATGAAAATGAGGCGGCCCAGCGGGTCGCGCGGAATTTGGGCGATTACTTTCGGTATATTACACGCAACGGCTTGGAGGAGGTCAGTCTGGGCGAGGAGTTCAAGCATGTATGCGCCTACGTGGAAATCCAGAAGATGAGATTTGCCAACCGGATCGCGGTGGAGGCGGATGAATTGCCCTTCTCCTTGCAGACGCTGCCCGTTCCGAGACTCATTTTGCAGCCCGTAGTAGAAAACTCTTTTGAGCATGGTTTGGATCATGTGGTGGCAGAGGGGAAGCTCAGCTTGCGCTTCGAGCTACGCAAGGACCAATTGGCTTTTATCGTCGAAGATAACGGCACAGGAATGGATCAAATCGAATTAGCCGGGCTTGTCCGCAAGCTGACGCTTGGCGAAGAGATGGAGACGACCGGACTGATCAATATCCACCGCAGGCTGAAGTTGAGGTACGGAGAGCGGGGAGGCATTGAAGTGAGTCGCAGCTTGCTGGGAGGACTGCGCGTAGAGCTCTTTATTCCAATCGAAGGGGAGAATGACGATGTATCGAGTGCTGATCATAGATGACGAGCCGATGATTGTCGAAAGTCTGGAGCAGACGCTGCGGGAGGAGAAGCAGTGGGAGCTGACGATTTATCAGGCGTTTAATGTGTACGATGCGCTGGATTGCATGGGGCAGAACCGGGTGGATATCGTCTTGTCCGATATCCGAATGCCAGGCATGAGCGGCATCGAGCTGCATCAGCGCATCAAGTCGAGCTGGCCGCGCTGCCGGTTTATCTTTGTGACGGGATACAACGAATTCCACTATGCCCGAGATGCTATTCGTACAGGCGGGGTGGTCGATTATGTGCTTAAGAACGAGGACAGCGGCGTTATCGTGGAGGCCGTCCGGAAGGCGATTGCCGAACTGGATGAGCTGGAGGACCGGAGCAGCTACTTGCATCACGTGCAGGGCAAGCTCCATGTAGCGCTCGCCGCACTGCGCAAAGATACGATGTTCGAGCTGATGCGAAGCTTGCCCGCCGATCCGGTCGTCGTCAAGGGCAAGCTCGAAGCGGCGGAAATCGGCTTGACGCCATCGGAACCGCTGCTTGTGGCCATCGGGAGGCTGGATCCCCTCGATGCCGACTGGAGCGAGGCGGACTGGGAATTGCTGATGTTTGCGTGCCAAAATATTGCGGAGGAATATTTGGATCCCACGATCGTTCATGCAACCGTGCAATACAGTCGCCATCAATTTATTTGGTTTATGCAGTCCAAAGGGGAGGCGGATTCGCATGCGTGGAAGCATCTTGCCTCGCGGGCGTACGACATCATGGAGGCCGTGCAGGAGACATGCAGGAGAC
>NZ_BDQX01000430.1:97830-103623 GCF_003112455.1 Paenibacillus agaridevorans | reverse complement strand
CGGGAGCCGGTAGCATGGGAGCGGCTCGGCAGCCAGTTCGAGCATCTGGCCGCGCTGCTGGATGAGCATTCGCATGGCGAGCAGGAGTGGCTGATTCAGGATTCCGAGCAACTGGCCAGTCGAAGATCGATTTCAGTGGATGTCGGCGCAGAGACAAACGGGCAGGAGGACCGACTGATTCTGGTTCTGCACCGATATATCCAGAGCAATCTGGGCGGCGACCTGTCTCTCGTCAGGCTTGCGGAGCAGGTTCACCATAGCCCCAGCTATTTGTCCAGACAATATAAACGGATTACCGGCACGATGCTGTCGGATTACATTACGGAGGAGCGCATGAGGCTGGCCCAAAGGCTGCTGGCTTCATCGACGATGAAAATTCAGGAAATTGCCTCTCAAGCCGGTTATGAAGCCGCGCCGCAATTCAACCGGTCGTTTAAGAAATGGTGCCAGATGACGCCCCAGGGGTACCGCGATCGACATTTCGCATTCGGCAATGATCAAACTACGCAATAGATGCTAAGAAAAACAACAATGGCAAATAGCGGGCGGAAACCCGATCCCTTAAGCTAAATATGAAAGCAAATACGACTTTTGGGGGAATGCACGATGAAAGCCAAAAAAGCCAAGCTGGTAGCAATCTGCGTGTTGTCGCTGCTGCTCGTGATCGTCTCGGCTTGCTCGAACTCCGGCAGCCCGAGCAACGGCAGCCCGAACAACGGCAATAGCGGTGCCGTAAATAACGGCGATACCGGCACAGACACTGGCAACAAAGATGACGGGGAAGTCATCGACCCGATGGGCAAAATCGATCCGCCGGTCGAAATAACGGCGATTCGCCCGCTGGACTCCACGACCAAATTCGCCGAAGGCGAATCCATTGAAAACAACGCCTGGAACCGGCTGTACGAGCAGGAATTCGGCATCAAGCTTAAATATTTGTGGGTCGCGGATACGAGCCAATACGATCAGAAATTTAATGTGGCCATGGTATCCGGCAAGCTGGCAGACATTATGCCGGTCAACGCCATTCAGTTCCAGCAGTTGGTCGATGCGGATCAGCTCGAGGATTTGAGCGAAGCGTTGGAAAAGTACGGAACGGAGAAATCGAAGCTGCTGCTGGAAAAAGACGGCGGCGTGGGACTCGACTCCGCAACCTTTGGTGGCAAGCTGCTCGGCCTGCCGCTGGCAAGCAGCTATACGGACAACGCCCCGCTGCTGTGGGTGCGCACCGACTGGCTGGAGAAGCTGGGATTGCCCGAGCCGAAGACGATGGACGACGTGCTCGCGATTGCCGACGCTTTTGTCAATCAGGATCCCGACAACAACGGACAGAAGGATACGTACGGACTGGGCGTCGAGAAACTGTTTTACGGCGCGGTGCCGGGGCTGCAAGGATTTTTTAACAGCTACCACGCTTATCCGGAAATTTGGGTCAAGGACGACGAAGGCAAGCTCGTCTACGGAAGCATCCAGCCGGAGATGAAAGAAGCGCTCGCCAAGCTGCAGCAGATGTATAAAGACGGTTTGATCGACCGCGAGTTCGGGGTCAAAGATGCGGAGAAAATTTTCCAGGCCGTCAACTCGGGCAAGCTGGGCATGTTCTACGGCTTGATGTATGCGCCGCTGTTGTTCCAGGATGGCAAAACCAATGATCCGAACATGGATTGGAAGGCATTCCCGCTGCCGTCTATTGACGGAGAGGTTGCCAAGCCGCAAACGCCATTTACCGTAGGACGTTATTACGTGGTCCGCAAAGGCGTCAAAAACCCGGAAGCAGCCGTGAAGATGCTGAATGCTTTCCATCATGGCTGGGAGGACAAATATCCGCCGACCGAAATTACGCAAGACGGGGATATCGAGAAATGGCATTATGCGCTTGTCACCGGCTCCAATCCGACGCAAAACCTGGATATGTACGTCAAAGTAACCGAAGGGCTGGAGAAAAACGATACGTCGGGCTTCGATGCGCCCGGGCAGAACGTATTCTACGACAGCATAGTCAAGTTCAGGGAAGGCGATATGAGCGGCTGGGGCTACACCCGCGTGTACGACGCGCAGAAGCTGCTTTATGAATACAACCAGAACAACGGCTACCAAATGACCGAATATATTGCCGGTCCAACGCCAACGATGGTCGAGAAGGATTCGACCTTGAAGAAGATGGAGCTGGAGATGTTTACCAAAATCGTCATGGGCGAAGCTTCAATTGACGAATTCGACGACTTTGTAAGCGATTGGAAAAAGCTGGGCGGCGACGTCATTACCGAAGAAGTAGCGGCATGGCATAAGAGCAAAAACGGAAATTGACGGAGGGGGGCGGCAGGCATGGCTGTCAGGACAGTGACTGGAGAAATATCGGCAGACCGCCTCGGCATTGTATTGCCGCATGAGCATGCCTTTATCGATTTGCGCAAGCTGGTTCCCGAGCCGCAGTCCATCTCCGGCAAGGTGCTGGCGCAAGAGAAGGTTCATATGGGCAACCTGGGCGTGCTGCAGCGGAATCCTTATGCCGTACTGGACAATGCGTTGATCGAGGACGAGAACGTCATCAAGCAAGAATTGCTTGCCTTCAAACGGGCGGGCGGCAGCACGATCGTGGATCTGACGCTGCGCGATATCGGGCGCGATCCCAATCTGCTGTCGGGGCTGTCCCGGGAGCTTGGCCTGAACATCGTCGCCGGCTGCGGCTACTATATCCAGGCTTCGCATCCGCCGGACATGGAGGAACGGACGGTGGAAGGCATTGCCGAAGAATTGGTAGCGGAAATACGCTTCGGCATGGACGGCACGTCGGTAAAAGCAGGCGTTATCGGGGAGATCGGCACCAGCGCCGTTATCCATCCCCATGAACGAAAAGCGCTGCTGGCGGCGGCCCTTGCCCAGCAAGAGACCGGACTCGGCGTCCACGTTCATACCGATCTTTGGGCGAGGCAAGGGCTGGAGGTTATGCGGATCTTGACGGGCGAGGGCGTGCCTCCCCACAAAATCTGCATCAACCATGTCGATGTCGATATCCATTTGGATTATTTGAAGGCGCTGCTCCATGCCGGAGCCGTTATTGAATTCGACAACTTCGGCAAGGAATTTTATGCGGACCGCCGCCATCGGAGCGTGCTGAAGGGGCTGTTCGCCCGCGATATCGACCGGGTGCGGAGTATCAAGCTGCTGATCGATGAGGGGTTCGCGCATCAGATCATGATTTCCACCGACGTATGCTTGAAGACGGCACTGCGGCATTACGGAGGCTGGGGCTTCGACCATATGCTGACGAACATTGTGCCGATGCTGGAGGATGAAGGCGTTACGGCGGACGAAATCGAGATTCTGATGCGCGTCAATCCGGCGCGTTTCCTGGACGACGGGATTCCGCCGCAGTCGTCGGCGGCATTGGAGCCCGCAGAGGAGGCTCGCGATGCGATTCATTGATGCCAGCTGCGCAATCGGTTATCGGACGGTCAATTACGAGATCGTCAACCATGAGCGTTTCTACGTGCAGGAGCGGGTAAAGCAGGCCCGGGATGGCCGGGAGCTGATCGAGGAGCTTGATTTTTGCGGCATTGACCAGGCGGTCATCAGCCATAATGCCATGATCGATGTGGATCCCGGCTACGGCAACAAGCTGGCGGCGGCGGAAGCGGCCGGGTCGGGCGATCGGCTGCTGCCCTCGTGGGCGATCGCTCCGCCGGTGACCGAGCCGGAATATGCGCCGTCGGCGCTATTTCCGGCGATGCAGGCGGCCGGCGTGAAGCTGCTGCGGGCCTACCCGGCCCGCAATCGCTACATGCTCGGGCGCGTGGCGATGGATCCGCTGCTCGGCGAAATCTCGTCGCTGCGCATCCCGCTTTATTTGTCGCCGAGCGAAGGGTGGGAACCGATCTATCAGGTCTTGCAGGAATACCCCGATCTCACGGTCATCTTGACCAACTACGGATTGTGGAGCCACGCGCGATTGACCTTCCCGCTGCTCCGGGCGTACCCGAACTTCTACATCGAAACCGGAGACATGCAGACCGCGGGCGAAATACGGGAGATTTGCCGGTTGTTCGGTCCGGAGCGGCTGCTCTTCGGCTCGGGGTTTCCGAGCAACGCCATCGGCGGACCTTTGGCGGCGCTCCGCGGTAGCGGTATCTCGGAGGAGGCGATGAGCGCGATCGCAAGCGGCAATTTATTGCGCCTATTAGGGGAGGTGGTCTTATGAGCAGGACCGGCATACCCGAGATGGCGAACCGTTCGCGGCTTGCGCAGGAATTTATGGAGCTAGGCCGGCTGGAAAGTTTGCCGATTATCGACATGCATACGCATATGGGGCCGTTCTACGGCACTTATTTGCCGGAGGCGCCGCTGCCGCGCATGCTGGCCGAGATGGAGCGGGAAAATATCGACTGGATCGTATCGGCGCCGCATAGCGCGTTGTTCGATCCCATCGCGGGTAATCGCGAGATTGTCGCGGCGATGGCGGATCATCCCAAGAAAATTTACGGTTATTATACCGTTAATCCTCACTACTCGGATCGTATTAATGAGGATTTGGCGGAATATGACGCAATCGACAACTACGTCGGATTCAAGCTGCTGCCGGACTATCATAAGTATCCGCTTACAGGCGATAGATTTACGCCGATCTATGAATTTGCAAATGAGCGCGGACTGCTGCTGCTTTCCCATACGTGGGGGCACAGCCGCTACAATCCGCCGGGGATGATCGCGGAGCTGGCCGTCAAATATCCCAATATTCGTTTCCTGATGGGGCATTCCGCTCCGGGCGAAACGGATTACGCGATCGAAGTGGCGGCCTCTCTGCCCAATGTCTATCTGGAGCTGTGCGATACCGGGCGATTGAACGGACTGATCGCCAAGATGGTTCGGGAAGCGTCGTCCGAGAAGGTCGTTTTCGGGACGGACTTCCCCTGGTATGATCCGCATTACATGCTGGGCAGCGTGCTGTTCTCCGGCATCGACGATCGCGAGATAAGCAATATCGTACATGACAACGCGGCGGCTCTGGTCGGCGGAGTGCTGCAGCGAAAAGCAAAGCGAGGATGAATGGAATGGCTGAGTTAATCGAATCGTTCGAAACGGCAAAAGGGAATATGTTTGGCGACTTGCTGTCCAAGCGGGAGCAAGGCGGCAAGTTGAAAATCGGATTGGTTACCGTCGCTTTTTTCGAGTATTGGCGGATGTTCTCCCCGGAGATGAAAGGCAACGTCACCGGAGACATGGCGCATCTGCATGAGCAATTGCGGCAGCGTCTCCCGTTCTGCGAGATCGTCTGGCCGGGGCTGATCGACACGCTGGACGCGGCCGAGCAAGCCGGCCTGGAGCTGGCGGAGCGGCAGGTCGACCTGATCATTTACGCGGCGGGCACGTATTGTCCGGATTACATGGCGATCCAATTGCTGGAGCATGTGCGGCAGGCGCCGGTGCTGATGTTTAATACGCAACGCGACAGCCGCATCAATCTCAAGACGAATTATGAAAACATCATTCGCAACAGCGCCTTGATTGCCAATATGCAGCTCGCGGCTTCCTTCCGCAAGATGGGCTGGTACAAGGACTTGCACGTTGTGGTAGGTTCGCTGGACGATGAAGCCGCGTATGACGAAATCGCCTGTTATGCCCGCGCCCTCAAGGCCTACAAGGAGCTGAAGCGCGTGAACCTGGGCGTCATCGGCCATGTATTCCGCGGCATGTACGACTTCGAATATGACAAGACGATGGTGAAAGGCACGCTCGGTCCCAATCTGATCGCCGTCCAATTAAGCCATTTGCTGGAGCAATACGAGCAGGCGGGAG
>NZ_BDQX01000430.1:92903-97740 GCF_003112455.1 Paenibacillus agaridevorans | reverse complement strand
GCGGTCGCCGCCGCCCGGCAGCAATTTAATATCGTCGGCGTGGGACAAGACGATATGGACAAGTCGGCGCGGATGTATGTAGCGCTTCGCCATACGCTGGAGCGTTTCCGGCTCGACGGCTTGACGCTGCTCGGCCAGCATTACGTGGAGCAGAAGACGGGAACGACCTCTTATTTGGCCCATACCTTGCTTCACGAGGAAGCGCAGTACGTGACGAACACGGAAGGCGACGTGCACGGGCTGATCATCATGAAGCTGATGCATCTGCTGACGGGCAAAGTGCCCGCTTACGCGGAATGGGGCGAATTCGACGAGGAGCTGAACGCGCTGCTTATGGTCCATCATGGTTTCGCCGATCCCTCTTACGCCGCCGACCGCGGCAGCGTGCAGGTAAACCGGTCGCCGGAGCAATGGGGGCTGGAAGGAGCGGGATTTGGCTTCGAATATACGCTGAAGCCGGGCGTCGTGACGGTCAGCCATCTGATCAACGATGCGGAAGGCTACAAGATGCTGATTGTGAGGGGAGAGGCGCTGCACATTCCCGAGAATATCCCGTGCGAGGAAATTACGGCCGTCGTCAAGTTCGAACAGCCCATCAAACTTTTGTTGCGGCGGCTCATCAAGGAAGGTTTCGCGCATCACTGCATTATCGGATACGGCGACCTGACCGCCGAGTTGGCGCATGTAGCCGACTTTATGGGCATTCGCAAAATGGTGTACGAAGGGAGCGGGGAAGCATGAGCAACGAAGCACGGACAGGCGGCAGCGCATCCATCCCGGCGTCGGAGTTCCGCGAACGGGCGGAACGGCTGCAGGCGTTGATGCAAGCGCGGGGGATGCAAGCATGTCTTGTCTACGGAGACGAATACCGCAAGGAAAACCTGCGTTATATAAGCAACTATTGGCCGCTGTTCGAACGCGGGGCGACGGTGGTGCCGTCGACGGGCGAACCGATTATTATCGCGGCTCCGGAAGGGGAGCAGCTGTGCAGGGAAATGGCGGCCTGGAGCGATATCAGGCTGCTGCAGGAGTTTACATGCGTCACGGTGCCCGACACGATCGAATATCCAAGGGCCGATTATGCCAGTCTTGGCGCCATATTCGCGGAGCTTCGCGCGGCGGGGCCGCTTGCGCGCATCGGCATTGCCGGGCTGCAGGACATCCCGGAGCCGCTTATGGCGATCATTCGGGCGGCCGCGGGAGACGCGGAGCTGGCGGATGCCGGCGGACTGCTGTATGAGCTGCGGATGACCAAATCCGCGCACGAGATCGCTTGCCTGCAGGAAGCGGCGCGCATCGCGGATGCGGGCTACCGGCGGATGATCCGGGAGGTGAGGCCCGGCATGACGGAGCTGGAGCTGGCCGCGCTGGCCTATGGGGAATGCACGAAGGAAGGCGCGGAGTTTATGCCGTTTATCGTGCTTGCAACCGGGGCGCGCGTGGATACCATCATCGGCCGTCCGATCCGCAAGGTCATTGCGGACGGAGACATGGTGATGGCGGCAATCGCCGTGCAGTACGAAGGTTATGTCGCCACCGTCGGGTTCCCGTTTGTGGCCGGGACGATGTCGGAAGGCCAGCGGCGGTTTATCGACATCCTGGTTGAGACGGAAGAAGGGGCGTTGAATCAGTTAAAGCCGGGCGTTCCAATGGGACAACTGGTTCGTGCGGTGAAGGAACGGTTTGCCCGGCATGGCGTAACCGAATACGACCTGTATCCCCCGATGCATGGCTGCGGGCTGGCGGAAGCGGAGTCGCCGTATCCCGACGAGCACAGCGAAGCGCGGTTTGCCGCGGGCATGACGGTCAATACGGATGTCAGCTTGTTCGGGCACCCGCATGGCTCGAATCGGATCGAAGAGAGCTTGCTCGTTACGGATGAGGGTTATCGGTCGATGTCCGGGCTGGTGCGGCAGCTGAGCAAAACCTGGCGTGAAGAAGGCGTCATTGAAGCGAGATAGAAAGGAGATCACAACATGGAGAAGCAAGGGAAGCGCAACTGGTATGTAATCGACGGCTATCTCCCCTATAAAGGCAAAGTGATGGACGAACCTTTCGAAGGCCATGAAGCCATTATGATTCTGAATTGTCACGACGAAGACGCCGATATCGCCATGGATATTTATTACGAGGATCGCGAGCCCGATCTGAACATCCCGCTCACTGTAGCGGCGCGGCGGGTCAAGTGCTTCCGCATGGACCGTCCGGAGGATATCGGAGGCATCGCGCTGGAGCGGCAGTGCCAATATTCCTTGCGTTTCCGCAGCAATATCGAAGTCGTGCTGCAATACGGCCGCATGGATATTGCCCAGCCAAATCTGGCGTATATCGGACTGATGGGTTACGGCGAATGAACAAAAAAGCCAAAACCAAACGGGAATTGCCCCTGCATTTTATGCTGCTGCCGGGCGCGCTGCTGCTGATCGTATACAGTTATATCCCGATGACGGGCGTCGTCATCGCATTCCAGAAATTCGTGCCGATTAACGGATTGTTCGGCTCAAAGTGGATCGGCCTGGACAATTTCCGCTACGTGCTGCAGATGCCGGACATCTGGCAAGTGCTGTGGAACACCATTTTTATTGCCAGCATGAAAATAATCGTGGGCCAAATCGTGCCCATTGCCATTGCTTTGTTGTTAAACGAAATGAGGAACGCCCTGATCAAGCGCGGGGTACAAACGTTGATTTATTTGCCCCACTTTCTGTCTTGGGTCATTTTGGGGGCCATTCTCGTCGATATTTTGTCGCCTTCCCAAGGAATCGTCAATCAGGTGCTGGGAGCTATCGGGCTGGAACCGGTCTATTTTCTGGGCAGCAACAGCTGGTTTCCGGGCGTGCTGATTGCTTCCGAGGTGTGGAAGGAATTTGGTTTCAGCACCATCGTCTACCTGGCGGCCATCACCGGCATCAATCCGGCTTTGTACGAAGCGGCGATCGTCGACGGGGCCAGCCATACGCGGCAAGTGTGGCATATTACGCTGCCGGGGATGGTCCCCATCATCATCCTGCTGGCGACATTAAGTCTCGGCAATGTGCTTAACGCGGGTTTCGATCAGGTGTTTAACCTGTACAGCCCAAGCGTCTACCAAAGCGGCGATATTCTCGATACGTTGATTTATCGTATCGGCCTGGTGGATGCCCAGTTCGGCGTGGCGACCGCAATCGGTTTTTTCAAATCCTGCGTATCGCTTGTGCTGATTTCGATTTCGTATTATTTGGCTTACCGGCTAGCTAATTACCGCATTTTCTGAGGAAGGGGAAAAGGTTATGCATGTTCAATCTCTAGGCAGAAAAATATTCGTTTTTAGCAACTATACGTTTCTTATTCTACTGTCGCTGTTATGCCTGTTTCCCCTGATTCAGGTATTGGCCATTTCGTTCAGTTCCAGCCCGGCGGCATCCGCCGGACTGGTCAAATTCTGGCCGGTGGACTTCACGATGGCCTCCTACAAGTACATTCTTGGGAAACGGGAGTTCATCCAATCCTTCGGCATTACCATGCAGCGCATTGCCATCGGCTATACGATCAACATGTTGATCTCGTTATTATGCGCTTACCCGCTGGCCAAGGAACGTCAAGATTTTCGCCTGCGCACGGTATACGCCTGGTTTTTTATTTTCACCATCCTGTTCAGCGGCGGCCTCATTCCGGTTTATCTGATCGTCACGAATACCGGACTGCTGGATTCGATCTGGGCGCTCGTGCTGCCGGGAGCCGTGCCGGTATTCAATGTCATCCTGCTTCTTAATTTTTTCCGCGGTTTGCCGAGGGAGATCGAGGAATCGGCGTTTATGGACGGGGCGGGTCACTGGACGGTGCTGTGGCGGATGTTTGTCCCCATGTCGATGCCGGTACTCGCGACCATCACCTTGTTTACGCTGGTGGGGCACTGGAACTCTTGGTTTGACGGGTTGATCTATATGAATTTCCCGGATCGTTATCCGTTGTCCACCTATTTGCAATTAATGGTCATCAACAGCAATCCCATGAAGATGGACCCCACCAATTTAAGCGGCATTATCCAAATATCCGAACGCACGACCCGTGCGGCCCAGATCTTTTTGGGTGCGCTGCCGATCTTGCTCGTGTACCCGTTTCTGCAACGTTTTTTCGTAAAGGGAATTGTACTCGGCAGCGTCAAAGGATAAGGATTTGCCAGTGACGGAGGAGAGCTATGAAAACGCAGCCTTACGAGAGATGGATCTGGATCGAGCTGATCGGATTCGACCATCAGGCGCCCGACTTCGGGGTGGCCGATTATTTGGAAAACGCGGGTTTTGTGCCCGAAGCCGTATCGCTATTGCTGTTTACCCCCGATTTCCTACACGGTCATGGGGGCATGGAGCGGGAGTGGGAGCTGCCGATCGAGGCATGCTCCTATGCCGCCAGACCTTACGGCAAGGAGCGCAATCGCCAGCCGTGGAGCAATTGGCAGCTGCGCGGCTTGGTTGAGCAGTTGCGGAGCCATGGCATTGCCGTCTATTGCAGCTTCTTTAACCTGTTCCTGTACCGGGACAATGGCAAGCAGGCGGCGAGCCGATGGTGCTCGGCCCACCCGGAGCTGTATGAAATGCGCGGCTCGGGCGAGCCGTTCCCGGTCATTAATCCGCTCAAACGGCTTGAGGACGGAACGTTATACGAAGATTTGTTTGTCGCCGATCTGGCGCGCGTCATGGCCGATTACGGCTTTGACGGCTTGCACGGGGGGGATGGCTATACGAGTCCGCGACTCAGTCTCGCGGACGCCGATTATAGCGATGATATGGTGGGGCAATTCCTCGCCGAAAGCGGCGTGGCGCTCCAGCCTGGGCTCGAGCCGAACTGCGATGGCGAT
>NZ_BDQX01000430.1:90593-92824 GCF_003112455.1 Paenibacillus agaridevorans | reverse complement strand
TGCAGCGGCGCGCGGACTGGATCTGGAAGCGGCAACGAATGGCGTGGATCGGGTTTTATGCCCGCCGCTGGGCCGGGTTCTGGCGCAAGACGATGGCGGAGCTGCGGCGAATGGGCAAAACCGGCTATCTGAATACGGCTTGGACACGCGAGCCGTTCGAGGCTTTGTATCGCTACGGGGTCGATTACAGGCTGCTGGCGGAAGCCGGGATAGACGGCTTTATCGTGGAATCCGGAGCTGCGGGACTGTCGGCCGGCGCGGATGGCATCGAATATGAGCCAAGCACGGAGTTTATGGCTACCTTGCTCGCGCTGAAGGCGTATGTTCCCGATACGAAGCTGATTTGTCTAAACGGCATTCAAGATACGACGGAGCAATGGGACGTGCTTAGCCATGCCCCGACCTTGATCGAACGGGATATCTATACGTTGGCCAACGTCTATCTGCACGAGCCGGGCGGGCTGCGCCGTTGCGCGGACGGCTTCCTGGCCTGCCTGGGCGATGGCATCGAAGCGCGCAACTGGGCCTGGATCAACGGACGTTGGCAATCTGCTTTCGCCGGCGTACCGCGACAGGTTGCGGGAGCTACCTTTGTTTGGAGCGATGCGGCTTTGTATCCGTCATTGGCGCAATATTCGGACAATAGGCAATGGCCGGCACACAAGTTTCTGCAAAGCCTGATTGAGCAAGGGGCGTCGATGGGCGCCATTGCGCGAGCCGAACAAATGGAGGGGATCACAGGGAATATCTGCATTGCCGATTTGCATCTGTGGCCCGATGAACAGCTTGATCAGGCATTGTCTTATACGGCGGGCGGGGCTTTGCTCATTGCCAAGCTGGATGATCGGATGCTGTCGGCCTTGAGCCGGCATGGCATGGAAATGGAGAGCAGACGGAACGAGTGGTTCGCGATTGTCCGGGAAACCGGGGGACGCATCGTCAAAGCGATATCCGGCGGACAGGCCGCGGAGTTGGCCGACGATGAGACAGATGACAAGCTGAGCTGGATCCAGCCGTTGTCTTATGCGCCGCTTCCCGCTAAATTCGTCGGCGATTGCGTACAAGCGCTGGTCAAGCTGGCCAATGCGCCGGCGGTGACCCGTTTCGCGGAGATGTCACCGATGGCGGGATTTCAGCTGGACAACGGGCATTACCGTCTATTCATCCGCAATTTGAATACCAAATATCGGGCGGTGCAAGTCGAGGCGGCGCAGCCGATCGGCAAGCTCGAGGTTATAACCGATTTTCCCGGCGTGCCGCTGTTTCCCGAAGGCAACCGGTTTACGACGCAGGTGCCGGGCAGGGGCATTACGGTCGTCGATCTGTTTACCAATCCATAACGAGGTGAAGAAATGAACGCTAACAATAGGCGCGGCGGCACCGTGCCGGAGGGCAAAAAGTGGGACGTAGACGGCCAATTTCCGATCGGCGTCTTCCACATTCCGGGGCCTGCGGATACGTCTTATGCCGCCTATGCAGCCATTCGCGAGCTGAATGCCAATTTTGTCGTCGCAACCAATGAAATTACGACGCCGGCCCGTACCGACTGGGCGTTGGAGCAGGCGGAGGCCAACGGGCTTAAAATGCTCGTAACCGACACCGGCATCAGATGGGTGCAATGCGAGTGGATCGCGCAAGATGCCGAAGACGGCTCCGCCCTGTTCGTGCGGAAGGGCAAACCGATTGGGCAGACCTTTACGACACCGGCGGCGGAAGGGCTCAACCTCGCCTTCGTATCCTTCAAGCTGGGCGAGCCGCCGGAAGATGAATCGCTGACGCTGCGTCTCACGGTTTATGATAGCCCGGGCAAGAATGAATTGGTTGCCTCTTCCAGTTGGCATGCGGCGGCAGGTACCCGCTATCCGGAATTCGTATTTGCCAACTTCCCGCAGTCGAGGGAAGCCAACCGTTATGAACTGGCGTCCGATGCTTCTTATTATATGGAGCTGTCGACGGAGAGCGATAAGCCGATCGGACCGCTGCTGACCAGCCGGGAGGATGCGTATAGCGGAGGCGCGGCCTACAGGGGAAGCGAGGAGCTCAGCTGCGATCTCTATTTTCAACTGACGTTGGCCACCCCGCGAGGGGGCACGATTTCGGCGTTTGCGCCGGATAGCCGCCCGTCCGCTGATTTTGTGCGTACCTTCGTGCGCCATTACAAGGACAATCCGGCCCTTCTGGGATACAACTTGATCGACGAACCGTTCGGCGAAATCTACCCCAGCATGCAT
>NZ_BDQX01000430.1:87767-90516 GCF_003112455.1 Paenibacillus agaridevorans | reverse complement strand
CGAAAGCCATTAAGGCGCTGGATCCGGATCGGCTGGTCTATGTCAATCATTACGCGCTCAACGATGAGGGGGAACATTATTTCTCGCTAGAGGGCACGCCGCCGATGCGTTACGAAGCTTACGTGAAGGACTGGCTGGATACGAACCCGGATTTAATGTCTTACGATTATTACCCCTTCCTGACGAGCGGCATGGACGAGAAGGTGCATTATCAGACGCTGGAATTTCTGCGCGAGCAGTGCGCGGTTTATGGCAAGGACCTGTGGGTATATATCCAATCGGTCGCGTACGATACCTTCCATATCGCCAAGCCGACCGAACATGAAATGCGGTTCCATGTCTATTCATCGCTTGCTTACGGGGCCAAAGGCTATATTTATTTTACGTACGAAACGCCGCATACCAATGGCGAAACCGCCTTTCATAACGGTCTCCTGCTGCCGGACGGCACGCGCAACGATACGTTTCAATACGCGGCTGCGATCAATCGCGAGGTGCTGAAGCTTGGACCGGCCTTGTTGAACTTGACGCTGGACCAAGTCTATCATACCGGAAGCTTGCCCCCGGCCACGCGGGAACTGACGCCGCAGTCCGGCATCGAGCTGGCGGAGGGAGGCGGAAATGCGGAGCAGTCGCCGCCATTGATTATCTCGCTCTTTACGGCGGAGAACGGCGACAAATTCGTTATGATCGTAAGCAAACAACTGCTTGAGCAGCAGGATGCCCGCTTGCGCTTCCTCGCCAAACCCGGTTTTATCCGCGAGTGGAGCAACGAGGACGGTAAAGAGTGGCATCAACAAAAGGAGGTGGGAGTTCTGTCGGAAGCCGATTACGACAAAGAGACGGGGGTGCTGAGCGTTAGCCTTCGCCCGGGCGAAGGAAAGCTCTATCGCATGGAAGGTTAGTCCAAACCAATGGAAGAGGTGAAGCTTGTTATGAGACGCATTCGCTTGCCCATCATTGCCGCATTAGCCTTTGTATTGACCTTATTTTCCGGCTTGACGGCCGGAGCCAGCTCGAACCCGACGCCAACCGTCGACGGCGAATTCCCGATCGGCATTTTCCACAATCCGCCGCCCAGTGATACCACAGATAGTGCATATGCCGATATTCGGGCGATGAATGCCAATTTCATCGTGTCTACCAATCTGATGACGACGCCCGCGACTACGGATTGGGCGCTGAAGATGGCCCAAAACAATGATTTAAAAATTTTGGTGACGGATACCGGCATCCGCTGGTACCAATCGGAGTGGATCTCCCAAAACGACGATACGGATGCAAGTCTGTATCTGCGCAATGATCGGGCGCTCGGCCAGACGTTTACGACCCCGGACGCTACCGGGATGGCGGTCTGGAAGCTCAGCTTCAAAAAGGCGGGTGCTTGGCCTGCAGGGACGTCCGTTACGCTCAACATCTACGATAGCCCTGCCAAAACAACGCATATCGCGACATCCACGTTGTCCGGTCCCGTGGTGACGGACTTCCCGGAATTTACGATTAACGGGGCCGTCGTGGCGGCCGAGACGGACTATTATTTTGAGCTGACGACGGATTCTGTCACGGACTTGGGCCCGTTCCTCGCAAGTACGGGAGACCAGTACGGTGACGGCGATCTCTATGTGAACGGCGTGGCGGCCGGCAAGGATCTCTATTTTCAGATGACGCTTCCGAAAGACGGGGGAGGCAATTGGTCCGCTTTTTCGCCGACGGGCCGCTCATCGGATGACTTCTTCACCACTTATGTCAATCATTATAAAGACCATCCCGCCTTGCTCGGCTATAATCTCGTGGATGAGCCGTTCGGCGACCAGTTCCCGCATCTGCAATCCGCCATGGAGCTAATTCGCACGCTCGACCCGGATCATATGGTATATACCAATCTGTATGGATTATGTCCGACTTGCATGCACTATTACAGCGGCACGGACGATCCGCTGCGCGGCAGCTACCAGGATTACGTCAACGGCTGGCTGGATACCGATCCCGACATCATCTCGTTCGACCATTATCCGTTCTATAGCACCGGCTTCGATGAGGCTTGGTACTTGCAGCTGGAATATTATCGCGAGCGTTCCTTGCTGTACGATACCGACTTATGGGTGTATATCCAGGCGATGCAATACGACTATTACAATATGATCGAGCCGTCGGAAGAGCAGATGCGCTTCCAGATTTATTCTTCCTTGGCCTATGGGGCCAAAGGTTATGTCTACTTTACTTACTATACGCCGGACGGTATGGACAACGGATTGATTTTGCCGGACGGTTCCAAAAACGATACGTATTATTATGCCCAGGATGTTAACGCGGAGGTGTTGAATCTGGGTTCTACCTTGCTTGGCCTTACCTCCAAGGAGGTTTACCAAACCGGAGGAACGCCCCCATACACGACAGCATTGCCAAGCGGGTTTTTCTGGCAGCCGACAACCGGCGCACCGGAAATGCCGATGATCGTTTCGCTGCTGGAGGATGAAGATGGACGTGAGTACGTGATGATCGTCAACAAGGATATGGAGGACGCTCATTTGGCGTCATTTACGTTATCCGGCTCGCCAACGGCCGTAACCGAAATTTCCAAGACGACCGGCCTCGAGGTCGGAACTTCCTACAATGCGACGACGGGCGTGTTGACGGCCAGCTTCGAACCGGGCGAAGGCAGACTGTACGCGCTGCCCGCGCCGCCTGCTCCAAGCGCGGCTCCTGCATGGGAGGAAGGCAGCGAGCTGGCGGCCAGCCAGGCCACAAC
>NZ_BDQX01000430.1:87228-87682 GCF_003112455.1 Paenibacillus agaridevorans | reverse complement strand
CTGGGCCGGCCGCTGCTGCCGGCGGCGAAGCGGCAGGGTATCGGATTTATGCAAACGGCGGCTTGCAAGGGAGCGTCGCGGGCGATGTGCTCACGTATACGGTGAGCGGCCTCGCATCGGGAACATCCTATGGGTTCAAGGTGGTCGCCGTCGACGCCAACGATGAGGAGCATGGACTGCTGGAGCGGACGGCATCGACGGTATATGCGTCGAATGGATACGTGCCGCCGTCAGATCCGCCTTCGTCGGGCGGCAAAACCGAAGAGGACAATGGTGGCGACAACGGCGAAACCGAAGAGGACAACGATTTCGACAGCGAGCGGGTGCCGTTGTTCGGCGATATTGCGGGGGATCATCCCGCATGGGAGGCGATAGCGGAAGCCTTGGAGCGCGGCATCGTTACCGGTTATGCGGACAAAACCTTTAAGCCGCAAGCGCCTGTCACCCGGGCGGC
>NZ_BDQX01000430.1:81446-87105 GCF_003112455.1 Paenibacillus agaridevorans | reverse complement strand
GCGCCGCCGTTCCGCGATGTCGCTGCCGGCGCATGGCACGCCGGGGCGGTAGGGGCGGCATACGAGGCCGGCCTTATAAACGGAGTAGACGGCGAGCGGTTCGCCCCCGATCGGACGATCAGCAGAGAACAGATGGCGACTTTGCTGGTCCGTGCTTATGCGTACTTGGCAGGGGCGGACGCACCGCCGTTTGTGCCGGATGAGTCCGTCGCCTATCAGGACGAAGCGGCTGTCGCGGACTGGGCACGAGCGTCCGTCAATCAAGTCTTGGGAGGCGGCATTATGGAATTGGGCGGCGATGGCTTGTTCCAGCCTCGGACCGCCGCCACTCGCGTGGAGGCCGTGGAGGCCATTCTGAAGCTGCTTGGTATGATGCGGGAGCCATAAAGAGGATGAAGATATAGCCGTATGTACAAGGCGAGAAAAGCTGAGCGTGGGATTTCCTTGCTCGGCTTTTTTCGTTGAATAGGAAGTAGGTGAACGAGCAGCTGTAGGCGTTAAAAACGCCGATGGACTGGAAAGTAACTCTGATTAGCGTCCATAGGCGTTAGTAACGCGTATGGCTCCAAAAAGTAGGCGAACGAGCAGCTGTAGGCGTTAAAAACGCCGATGGACTGGAAAGTAACTCTGATTAGCGTCCATAGGCGTTAGTAACGCTTATGGCTCCAAAAAGTAGGTGACGAGCAACTGTAGTCGTTAAAAACGCCAATGGACCGGATAGTAACTCTGATTAGCAGCCATAGGCGTTAGTAACGCTTATGGCTCCAAAAAGTAGGTGACGAGCAACTGTAGTCGTTAAAAACGCCAATGGACCGGATAGTAACTCTGATTAGCAGCCATAGGCGTTAGTAACGCTTATGGCTCCAAAAAGTAGGCCGACGAGCAGCTGTAGGCGTTAAAAACGCCGATGGACCGTAAAGTAACTTTGATTAGCGTCCATAGGCGTTAGTAACGCTTATGGCTCCAGCTCCAAACATGCTGTTCTGCCAAAGAACGTCGACGGATTTTTTGCCTCGAGACGGGTGCTTGTTGGAACCGATCTGAGGTAGCTGCATGGAATGACTGCAGCCTGCTTATCTCGCAGGATAAGCAGGCTGCAGGCTAAACCCAACTTTCTAAGTGCTTCCAGAAGCTATAGATGTCCGCTGAGATGTCTAACGGTTAATAAAAGCCTCCGCCGCAGCCTCCGCCACATCCGCCGCCGCAACCGCATCCTCCACCGAAGCCGCCGCCGAAACCACCGCCGAAACCGCCTCCCCAGCCGAAGCCGAAGGGAACGATGAACAACGCCGCGATGAACGCGAGCGCGATGGCCGCGCCGAAGAAGAAAAACGATACATGCGCTTTTGTTTTGGCTCGTTTGGCATGACGTTTTTTGAGACGATTGTAAGTCGGCCCTTTACCCTTGTCGATAGAGGAGAAGTAGAGTCGGCCATTTTTGTACGCCTTGATCGTTCCGCGAATCATGGAGCCGTCCTTCAGTCTAGCTTGAACCACTCTGCCGATATACGGGCGCAAAGCCGCTTCATTTAGTGCAATTCGTTGCATTTGGTACACCTCTCTTTCCGTTAAGCATCTAATATTCTATTCCGAACTCGTCTTAATAGATTGTATGAATAGCGGGGTAGGGGCTTAATGCGGCTTATGTCACGAGGGCTCAACAGCGCCGCCTTTGTGGAGTTTAAGTCGGCGCTATCGATCTAAACCATCGGCAGCACCGCTTTTACGGTGATTAGATCGGTACTATCGATCTAAACGCCAGCGGCGTCGCATTTATGGAGTTTAAGTCGACGCGACCGATCCAAACCGTCGGCAGCACCGCTTTTACGGTGATTAGATCGGCGTGATCGATCTAAAACGTCGTCGGCGCGACTTATATAGAGTTTAGGTCGGCGCGATCGATCTAAAACGTCGTCGGCGCGACTTTTATGGAGTTTAAGTCGGCGTGATCGATCTAAAACGTCGTCGGCGCGACTTTTATGGAGTTTAAGTCGGCGCGATCGATCTAAAACGCCAGCAGCGCCGCCTGTGTGGAGTTTAAGTCTACGCAACCGATCTAAACCGTCGGCAGCGCCGCTTTTATGGAAGTTAAGTCGACACAGCAAACTTAAAATCCCACGGCGAGCGTTGCCTATCTGCATAGGAATGGTGCGAGTCCAGGGCACGTACGTGAACAACAAATATCATGTTGCCGGCATCGCAAACATAAGTATGGATAAACAGATAGATTGGAGTATAGATAGCTTGTACGTCACAAGTGCTGGACCACTAGACAGACTATGATCCGAAACGGCACAAATGCCGGATCACTAGGCAGCCTATGATCCGAAGCGTCACATGAACGAGCGGGGACCATAAGTTTCGCAGCAATCGGCAAGGCGAGAGGGGATGGGAGCATGGCTTCGACAACCGTTATCGTCAGCGGAGCAAGGACGCCCTTTGGCAAGCTCGGCGGTGTGTTCAAGGAAATCACAGCCGTTCAACTGGGGGGTGAAGCCATCAGAGAGGCTGTATGCCGTGCGGGACTGCGGCCGGAGCAGGTAGAGCACGTCATCATGGGCATGGCCTTGCAGGGCGGGGCTGGACAGAATCCCGCGAGACAAGCGGCGAGATATGCAGAATTGCCGTGGAGCACGCCTGCCGAGACGATTAACAAGGTTTGCGCGTCAGGAATTCGGGCGATTACGATGGCGGACGGAATGATTCGAGCGGGAGATGCCGACATCGTCGTGGCGGGCGGTATGGAAAGCATGAGCCAGGCAGCGCATGCTATACCCGGTATGCGCTGGGGCAGTCGGCTTGGCAATGCGACAATCGTCGACCTGATGCTTCACGACGGGCTGCAATGCCCGTTCGATAAAGTGCATATGGCTGTGCACGGCAGCAAGGTGGCACAGGAATATAACATAACTCGGCAGGAGCAGGACGAGTGGGCGCTCCTCAGTCATCAGAGAGCGATACTTGCTATGCAGAACGGTAAGCTGCGCGAAGAAATTGTGGCCATTCGTTCGTCAGGCAGGCATGGGGCGGAGAACGCTATCGACAGCGACGAAGCTCCTCGAGCCGATACGAGTGCGGAAGCGCTGTCGCGCCTGGCGCCCGTCTTTGCTGCTGACGGCACGATCACGGCGGGAAATGCGCCAGGGGTGAACGACGGCGCAGCCGCGCTGCTGCTGATGTCGCAAGATAAGGCGAATGAGCTTGGCTTAATGCCAATAGCCCGCATTGTAGGTCACGCCGCGTCGGCGCTGGAGGCGCCTTACATTGCGACGGCCCCGGCTGCCGCCATCAGGAAGCTGCTCGACCGAAACGGCCACTCTGTCCAGGACATTGATTTGTTCGAGATAAACGAGGCATTTGCGGCTGTCACTCTAACAAGCGCGCGTATGCTGGGATGCGATCCATCCAAGGTGAATGTAAACGGAGGAGCGGTTGCGCTCGGACATCCCGTCGGGGCAAGCGGGGCGCGCATCGTATTGACGCTCGTGATGGAGCTCCGCCGTAGGGGCGGCGGTCTGGGAGTCGCGGCCATATGCAGCGGAACAGCCCAAGGGGATGCCGTTTTGCTTGAGGTGATGTAGCTCGTTAATAACCCTGTTGTCTGCGGGGAGCGGAGCGATCGTAGAATTGCTGCCCTGGCATGATCAGGATGGAGCCGGTTCGACTTGAATAATGAAGTCTGCCGGTCGGCTCTGATGCATGCGAGACCAATGAAGGAAGGAATGCGTGGAGCATTAAGTCCAAGTGCGATATCCGAATGAACAATCGTATCCGGACGCTGATGGTTGTTCATGTACGATATCCGTATGAACAATCGTAACCGGACGTTGATGGTTGTTTATGTACGATATCCGAATGAACAATCGTAACTGGACGCTGATGGTTGTTCATGTACGATATCCGAATGAACAATCGTATCCGGGCGCAGATGGTTGTTCATGTACGATAACCGAACCGCGGAAAGGAGGCCATCCATGAGCAATCGTATCCGGACGCTGATGGTTGTCGGCGCGGGACAGATGGGAGGCGGCATTGCCCAGTCGGCAGCGGAGGCGGGGCTGCAAGTGCTTCTGCATGATGTGTCGCCGGAACGCGCGGAGCACGGGCTGGAGTCCTTGCGTCGCCAAGCGGCACGAGATGTCGCCAAGGGACGGAAGAGCGAGGCCGAAACGTCGGAGATGCTCGGGCGGATTATGATTGCCGACGATATTAAAGCGGCGGCACGCGCGGAGCTAGTCATCGAAGCCATCGTCGAGAGTTTGCCGGCCAAGCGTGAGTTGTTCCGCCGCCTTGACGATCGTTGTCCGGCGGCGACCATCCTGGCGAGCAATACGTCGGCGCTGCCGATTACCGAGCTGGCAGCCTCTACGGGGCGGGCTGATCGCGTCGTGGGCATTCATTTTATGAACCCGGTGCCGGTCATGCCGCTTGTGGAGCTTATTCGCGGCCTTGCTACCTCGGATGCAACTTTCCGGGAGGCCCATCATTTCGTGCAGAGGTTAGGCAAGACGCCGGTCGAAGCGGGAGACAGCCCCGGCTTCGTTTCCAACCGCGTGTTGATGCCGATGATTAACGAAGCGATCTGCTGCGTGCATGAAGGCGTAGCTTCGCCGGAGGCGGTGGACGCCATCATGAAGCTGGGCATGCGGCATCCCATGGGACCGCTGGCGCTGGCAGACCTGATCGGTCTCGATACATGCCTGGCCATCATGGAGGTGCTTCTTCAGGGATTCGGCGATTCCAAGTACCGCCCGTGCCCATTGTTGCGCAAGTACGTGCAGGCCGGTTGGCTGGGCAAGAAGACGGGGCGGGGGTTCTATTTGTATGACACATGATGTTGTCTGCGACAAAGCGGTTACAACGTAAATCCCAATCAGCACGATTATACAGCGGGGGAAGTGGATGCCATGATGCCGCCACTGACAAGCGAGCAGGAAGCGATGCGCGAAATGATACGGGATTTCGCGAGGAGAGAGGTAACGCCGTGCGTCGCCGATATGGAAGAAAGGGATGCCTTCCCTGAGGCGCTGATTGCCGCAATGGGAGGGCTGGGGCTCATGGGCATCGCCGTGCCGGAGAAGTATGGGGGCGTCGGCGCGGATTACGTCTCGAACGTGATTGCCATCCATGAAATATCGAAGGCAAGCGCCGCGGTTGGCGTTATTCTGTCCGTGCACAGCTCGGTCGGTACTTGCCCGATTTTATACGACGGCAACGAAAACCAGCGAAAACGGTTCATCCCGCGGCTTGCCTCGGGCGAGGCGCTTGGGGCCTTCGCCCTGACGGAGCCGAGTGCAGGCTCGGATTCCGCAAGCATGCGGATGAAGGCGGAGAAACGCGGCGACCGCTACATTTTAAACGGCACGAAATCGTTTATTACGAACGGAGGTTACGCGGACACTTACATTACGTTTGCGGTAACGGACCCGGGCAAAGGGATGAAGGGCATATCCGCATTCATTGTAGAGTGCGGCACGAAGGGACTGACGGTCGGAAAACGCGAAAAAAAGCTGGGTCTTCACGGCTCCAGCACGACCGAGCTTGTGTTCGACAACGCGAAGGTGCCCGAAGATTGCTTGCTTGGCAAAGAAGGAGAGGGCTTGCGAATCGCGCTTTCGCATCTGGATGCCGGCCGAATCGGCATCGCGGCGCAGGCGCT
>NZ_BDQX01000430.1:79894-81367 GCF_003112455.1 Paenibacillus agaridevorans | reverse complement strand
GCGGAGGCCGCCCTGGACTGCTCGATGCAATACGCAGGCAGCCGCCATCAATTCGGCAAGCCGATATCGGGCCATCAGGCGATCGCTTTTAAGCTCGCCGACATGGCGACCGCCATCGAAGCGGGACGGCTCCTTGTCTACCAGGCGGCAGCGCTGCGCACTCGCGGACTGCCTTGCGGCAAGGAGGCGGCGATGGCGAAGCGCTTCTGCTCCGACGCGGCTTTGTCGTGCGCGACGGAGGCGGTGCAGATTTTCGGCGGGTACGGCTATATGCGCGAATATCCCGCGGAGAGGCTGTTCCGGGATGCGAAGGTGACGCAAATTTACGAGGGGACGAACGAGATTCAGCGGTTGGTTATTTTTAAGCATATGGTCAAGGAAGGGCGATAGGAGGCGGCAGACGGGATGACGAAGCCAGCGGGAATGCAAGCGGACGGTAGCGAAACCAGGCGGCCCATTCGGTTCGTAACCGCCTCGGCCTTGTTCGACGGCCACGATGCGTCCATCAATCTGATCAGAAGGCTGCTTCAAGCGGCGGGAGCGGAGGTCATCCATCTCGGACACAATCGCTCGGCGGAGGAGATCGTATCGGCAGCGATACAGGAGGATGCGGCGGCGATCGCGGTCAGCTCTTACCAGGGCGGGCATGTGGAGTTTTTGCGCTATATGGCGGATTTGCTTCGGGAGCGGGAAGCCACGCATATTCGAATTTTTGCAGGGGGAGGGGGCGCCATTACGCCGGAGGAAGCCGAGCAGTCGGCAAAGTACGGCGTATCCAAAATATTTACGCCGGAAGATGGCCGGACGCTAGGGCTGGAAGGGATGATCGCGTGGATGCTCCGCGAATCGGACTACGAGATGGCGATCGATCCGGAGAGGGAGCTGGAGCGTCTGCGAGAGTGCCAACCCTCCGCGCTTGGACGACTCATCACGGCAGCCGAGGCGGATGGGGCAGCAGCTTGGCTTGCCGACATTCGGGAGCAGCTCCCCCTCGGCGTACCGGTAATCGGCATAACAGGCACGGGCGGCGCGGGCAAAAGCTCCCTGACCGACGAGCTCGTCAGGCGGTTTCTGCGAGAGAAGGCGGCAGGAACGATCGCCGTCATCTCCGTCGACCCGACAAGGCAGAAGACAGGAGGCGCGCTGCTCGGCGATCGTATTCGCATGAACGCGATAGGCGGCGGACGCACGTACATGAGGAGCATGGCGACCCGCGCCTCGGGCAAGGAGCTGAGCGCGGCAACATCTGATGCCGTCGCGCTTGCGAAGCATGCGGGCTTCGACTGGATCATCGTGGAGACGAGCGGCATCGGTCAAGGCGACTCGGCAATAACGAGGCTCTGCGATATTGCGGTGTACGTTATGACGAGCGAATACGGAGCCCCATCCCAGCTGGAGAAAATCGACATGCTCGATTACGCCGACATGATCGTCGTTAACAAATTCGACCGTGCCGGCTCCGAGGATGCGCTG
>NZ_BDQX01000430.1:79333-79811 GCF_003112455.1 Paenibacillus agaridevorans | reverse complement strand
CGTCGCAGCCGCGGCATGGGTACGGACATTGCCGACGAAGAGCTGCCGGTGTACGGCACGATCGCAAGCCGGTTTGGCGACTTGGCGACCGATGCGTTGTTCCGCGACATTGCGGAAGCGGCGGAGCGTTATGTCCGTAACGCTTTGAAGCCGGCGTCGCGATCGCCGCTGATTCCAGAACCTCAGTCGCCGGCCGACGATGCCCGGATCGCTCCCAAATGGCCGAAGGTATCGCTTCCAGGCTCCATCATTCCGCGGGAGCGGAGCGGATACCTGGGCGAGATCGTCGAGACGCTGCGGGAACGTCGAACATTTGTAGAGGAGCAGGCCGAGCTGGCGAGGCGGATCGGCAAGCTGCGAGGCGCGCGGATGCTGGTGAAAGCGAATGGCGGAAGTTCTTTATTGCGAGAGACAGCGTCCGGGCAGTCGGGGCAAGGTACGAGATCTCAGGCGCGGGACTCCTCGCAAGCGCCGCCCA
>NZ_BDQX01000430.1:63797-79231 GCF_003112455.1 Paenibacillus agaridevorans | reverse complement strand
GAGCAAGGTGGAGCCATGCCGCCGTTGGCTGCGCAGTCACCCGATACGGTTGAGTCGCAACCGGCGGAGCACGAAGCGTATGGATCGCCTGCCGGGCAGTCGAACCTGGCTCAAGCCGACACCGGGCAAATCGCGGTGCTTCTGGAAGCGATGGCGGCCGAGCTGGAGCTTCAGCTTCATCCCTCTTGCAAGAAGCTGCTAGACGAGTGGCCGGCCGTGCGGGAGGCTTACGGAGTTGGAGCAAAGCTTCTAACAGCGGGATCAACACCTGATGCTGCCAGAAAGCCCCCGGATGCGGAGCCAGCAGCCTCTAAGCCCGTATCAGCGAAAACTGATGCTGCCAAAAAGTCCCCGGTTGTGGAGGCAGCAGCTTCTAAGTCCTCATCGGCGGAAACTGATGCTGCCAAAAAGTCCCCGGATGCGGGGTCAGCAACCGCTAATCCCTCATCGCCCGGGGCAACTGCTGCTAAGCCCTCTCAGGCGAGGCTGCACTGGACTACGCTCTCCGGCCTGACGCTGCCTCGCATCGCATTGCCGCGGTATTCCTGTCCGGGCGATCTGCTGCGTTGGCTGCTGACGGAGAATGTGCCCGGCCAGCCGCCTTACGCGGCCGGCGTCTTTCCGCTCAAGCGGAGCGACGAGGAGCCGAAGCGGCAATTCGCGGGCGAAGGAACGCCGGAGCGGACGAACAGGCGATTCCATTATTTGAGCAGGCATGATAACGCGAAGCGGTTGTCCGTGGCTTTCGACAGCGTCACTTTGTACGGTCATGATCCCGGCGAGCGTCCCGATATTTATGGCAAAATCGGCAACAGCGGCGTCAACGTCCCGACGCTCGACGACATGGAACGGCTCTTCCGGGGCTTTGATCTGTGTCATCCCGCCACGAGCGTCTCCATGACGATTAACGGTCCCGCGCCGATCTTGCTTGCGATGTATATGAACGCGGCAATTCGCCAACAGCTTGCGAAGTTCGCGGCTCAACATGGCCGGAAGCCGGACGCCGCGGAGGAGGAGGCCATACGGACGCGGACCCTGCAAACAGTTCGAGGCACGGTGCAGGCCGATATTTTGAAGGAGGATCAGGGACAAAACACCTGCATCTTCTCGACCGGGTTTGCGCTGAAAATGATGGGCGATATTCAGCAATATTTTATTGCCCATGGCGTGCGTCATTATTATTCGGTAAGCATCAGCGGCTACCATATCGCGGAGGCCGGAGCCAATCCGATCTCCCAGCTGGCGTTTACGCTGGCCAACGGCTTTACGTACGTCGAATATTATCGGAGCCGGGGGATGGCAGTCGACGACTTCGCGCCGAATCTTTCCTTCTTCTTCAGCAACGGGCTTGATCCCGAATACGCGGTGCTGGGCCGCGTCGCCAGACGGATCTGGTCCACGGTCATCAGGGATAAGTATGGAGGCAATGAACGGAGCCAGAAGCTGAAATACCACATTCAGACCTCGGGTCGTTCGCTGCATGCCCAAGAGATGGATTTTAACGATATTCGGACGACGCTGCAGGCGCTGCTTGCCATCTACGACAACTGCAATTCCCTGCATACCAACGCTTATGACGAGGCGATTACAACGCCTACGGAGCATTCCGTTCGCAGAGCGATGGCGATTCAGCTCATCATCAACAAGGAATTCGGGCTCGCGAGAAACGATAATCCATTGCAGGGCTCCTTCCTGATCGAAGAGCTGACCGACCTGGTAGAGGAGGCGGTGCTCGCGGAGCTTGGGCGGATTCATCACCGGGGAGGCGTGCTCGGGGCGATGGATACCGGCTACCAGAGGGGCAGGATTCAGGAGGAGTCCATGTTGTACGAGAGCCTCAAGCATTCCGGAGAGCTGCCGATCGTCGGGGTCAATACCTTCCTTAATACGAATCCCGCAGCAGCGCTGGCGTCGGATCCGGAGCTGGCTCGTTCGACGACGGAGGAGAAGGAGACGCAGCTCGCGAATCTCCGGACTTTCCGGGAGAAACATGAAGCGGCTGCCGAGGAAGCTCTGGAGCGTCTAAAGCAAGCGGCGCTGGGCGGCGGGAACGTCTTCGAGGAGCTGATGGAGACGGTTCAGGTCGCGACGCTGGGTCAAATAACGACCGCCTTGTTCGAGGTTGGCGGACAATACAGGAGAAACATGTAGATGGAACGCTGGATCGCCGGAACGCCAGATGGCCGGAAATCTAAATCGCAGGAACGATGATTGCGAGGGTAGTTGACCAAGACGGGAACGCGAAAAGACGGGAGCGTGAAGCCATTATGACGGATGATCGTTATGTGCCTGGTCTTGAAAATGTGATCGCAAGCGAAACGAACATCTCCTACCTGGATGTAGAAGCGGAACAAATTGTGCTGCGGGGTTATGATCTTATCGAGCTTGCGCGGAGCGTCTCCTATGTGGAGGTGGCCGGCTTGCTGCTGAACGGCAGTCTGCCCGATGGCAAAGGAAGAGATTTGCTGGAGGAGCAATTGTCGGCGGCTAGCGCCATTCCTGACGCGATCTACGATATACTGGCTCATGTTCCCGCAGGGACGCACCGGATGGACGCGTTGCGTACAGCCATATCCGCGCTGGCAGGCTTCGACGGCGAGCTGGAGGATCATTCCGCTGAGGCGAACGGCCGCAAGGCCATCCGGCTGCTGGCTAAGGTACCGGGCTTGGTGGTGAACGGCCATCGCATTCTTTCCGGGCAGCCCGTCATAGAGACGCGCGGCGATCTCAGCTTTGCCGGCAACTTCTTGTTTATGCTGACCGCCAAGGTGCCGGAGCCGCTGGAAGAGAGAATCTTCGATCAGTCGCTCATCGCCTACAGCGAGCATGAGCTGCCGAACTCGACCTTTGCGGCAAGGGTCATCGCCTCCACGATGTCCGACATGTACGGGGCGGTGGCAGGAGCGGTGTCATCGCTCAAAGGTTATTTGCACGGCGGAGCGAATGAGGCGGTCATGGCCATGCTGGGCGAGGCGGCTACACCCGGGGAGCTGGAGGCCGTCATGCTCGGCAAGCTGGCGCGCAAAGAGCGGATTATGGGCTTCGGCCATCGCGTCTATATGCGGAAGCCGGATCCTAGAGCGCTGCTGATGAAGGAAGCGCTCGCGAGGCTTGCCGAGGCCAAGGGACGGCAGGACTTGTACGAAATGTGCGACGCCGGAGAAGCGGTCATGAAGCGGGAAAAAGGGCTCTATCCCAATTTGGATTATTACGCCGCGCCGGTCTATGCGCTGCTTGGCATACCCGTCCCGTTGTTTACGCCCGTCTTTCTGGCCGCCCGAACGGCGGGACTGTGCGCGCATGTCAGCGAGCAGCATGCCGGCAACCGGCTTTTTCGGCCTCGCGTGAGCTACACGGGCCCAAGGGGGCTGCGGCTTTCATAAGCAGTGCCGATGCCTTCTTAATCCATGCCGATGCCTTCTTAATCCATGCCGATGCCTTCTTGATCCGTGCCGATGCCTCCTTGATCCGTGCTGATGCCCCCTTGATCCGGACTGCGGCTTTCTTGATCCATGCCGATGCCTCCTTGATCCGGACAGAGGCTTGTGCCGAGGCCTCCTTGAACTGGACCGCCTCGAACCTTTGTGCAAGGATCGTGGTTGTTGCAGTCGGTTATGAATTGGATAAAGGGAAAAACGCCATCTAATCTCGCTGCTATACCGGTTTTTGCGGCTTTAAGTGGAAAACTGCCCTCTAATTTCAATCCTATGGGCGTCTGCCCTCCATTCTACTTGGATTAGAGGGAGAATTTCCCTCAATTACGCCGAAAAAACGAAAGGCAATCCAACTAAAGGGAGTTTTTCCTCTTATTCAAACTATAGGAAAGCCATAAGTTTTCTCCAAACTTGCCCTACAATTCTCGGAATAAAACGCGCTGCGCCGCCAAAGGACGGCGACAGCCGTTTCACCTTATCCACGCTCAAGTAAGCGTATGACTAGGCATAGTCCGCGAGTCGCAAACGTCGGTTACCCGCACAATCTACCTTAGTCACCGCCCGATCATTTAGTCACCGCCCGATCATTTAGTCACCGCAAACCCAACTACCTTAGTCACCGCCTGCTCATTTAGTCACTGCACACCTATCTGCCTTAGTCATCGCACGCTCATTTAGTCACCGCACGCCCATCAGCCTTAGTCAAAGCACAATCTACCTTAGTCACCGAATGCTCATTTAGTAAACACCCGCACATCTGCCTTAGTCAACGTACGCTTATCAGCTACTCCAGGCTAGAGGCCGGTTCATTTTGCCTGCTCCAATCTTGCAGAAGCGAAGGGAGGGTCTACGCATGGTACGAGATTCATTGCTGACCGAGCTGGCGGTATATGCGGCCCAGTACAAAGTTGAAAGCGAAGAGGCGTTGCGGATCGCCCAATATATGCTTATGGATTCCATCGGCACGGCGGTGCTAGCGCTGCGGTTTCCGGAATGCGCGAAACATATCGCGCCGATTGTTCCTGGCGCCGTATTGCCCGGCGGAGCTCGCGTGCCCGGCACGCAGCTCGAGCTGGAACCCGTGCACGCCGCGTTCAACATCGGCACCATGATTCGCTGGCTCGATTATAACGATACTTGGCTGGCCGCAGAATGGGGCCATCCGTCGGATAATCTCGGCAGCATTCTTGCCGTCGCCGATTATGTCAGCCGAAAAAGGCTGGCCGAAGGCGGAGAATCGCTGACGATGAGGGATGTGCTCGAAGCCGCCGTAAAAGCCCACGAAATCCAGGGCATTTTGGCGCTTAACCATTCTTTTAACGGCGTGGGGCTCGACCATGTGCTGCTTGTGCGCATTGCTTCTACGGCGATGGCGACGGCGCTGCTCGGCGGTACTGTTAAGGAGATCGAGGCTGCGTTATCGAATGCTTGGCTTGACGGCGGCGCGCTTCGGACCTATCGGCATGCGCCGAACACGGGCTCGCGCAAAAGCTGGGCGGCGGGGGATGCGGCCGGCAGGGCGGTGCGTCACGGCCTTATGGCGATGAACGGGGAGATGGGGTATGATACGCCGCTCACGGCCGCGAAGTGGGGGTTTCAGGATGTGTTGTTCCAAGGCCGGGAGCTTGCTCTTGCCCGTCCGCTTGGCACCTATGTCATGGAGAACGTCCTCTTTAAAATATCGTTCCCGGCCGAATTCCACGCCCAGACCGCCGTAGAGTGCGCGTTCGTCCTGCATGAGATCATCGTCAGCCGTCTGGAAGATATCGCTGAAATTACTTTGACGACACATGAGTCGGCCATTCGGATCATCGACAAAAAGGGGCCTCTCGCCAATCCCGCGGACAGGGACCATTGCTTGCAATATATGGCCGCGGTGGCGCTTATTTACGGTTCGCTTACTGCGGAGCATTACGAAGACGAGGCGGCGGCCGATCCCCGAATCGATTCGCTTCGCGCGAAAATGACCGTCGTACACGATCCGCAATTCAGCCGCGACTACCTGGATCCGGATAAACGTTCCATTGCGAACGCCATACAGGTGCGGTTTACAGACGGAACCGAGACGGAAAAGGTCGTCTGCGAATATCCCATCGGACATCGAAGAAGGCGCGAAGAGGGACTGCCGAAGGTGATCGAGAAATGCGAAGCCAATCTGCTGACCCGGTTTCCGAGAGGTCGCGCTGCCGGGATTGTTCGCTCCGGCTTTGATTTTCAGACCTTGTCCCGCATGCCGGTAACGCAGTTTATGGGAATGCTTGTTATATAAGAAGTTTGCAGACGTTGCAGTCACGGCGGAGGGAGAAGAAGGGAGTATGAGGCGATGTCATGGCTAGTGGAAGAAGAGCCGAGTCAATATGAGCTATCTCAGAAGTTTCGCGCGCTTGTCGCAAGCGGACCGATCGTTCAAATACCGGGAACGCATGACGGCATGTCGGCCAGGGTGGCGAAAGCCTGCGGATTTCAAGCCTTGTATTTGTCCGGAGCGGCTTATACGGCGAGCCGGGGGCTGCCTGATCTGGGGCTTATCTATAGCAACGAAGTGGCGGAGCGGACGCGGGAGCTGGTTCGGGCATCGGGGCTGCCTGTGCTTGTCGACATCGACACCGGTTACGGTGGTGTATTAAACGTAGCCCGCGCAGCCAAGGAGCTGGTGGAGGCAAAGGCGGCGGCCGTCCAGCTTGAGGATCAAGACATGCCGAAAAAGTGCGGTCATCTCAACGGCAAGCGGCTTGTGACGGCGGAGGAGATGGCGCAAAAAATCCGGATGATCAAGGATGTTAGCCCGAGCTTGTACGTCGTCGCGCGGACGGATGCGAGGGACGGGGAAGGGCTGGAGCCGGCGATCTCGAGAGCAAAAAAATATGCGGCCGCCGGCGCGGACGCGATTTTTCCCGAGGCGCTGGAGGGGGAGGCGGAATTTCGGACATTTAGCGAAGCCGTCCGCATTCCTCTGCTCGCCAATATGACGGAGTTCGGCCGAACGCCTTATTATACCGCCGATCAATTCGCGGACTGGGGCTTCCGAATGGTCATCTATCCCGTCACCTCGCTGCGCGCCGCGGCCAAGGCGTACGAACGGGTTTTCACGGAGATTGCTCGCAGCGGCACGCAAGTCGCATCGCTGCCGGATCTGCAGACGCGCAAGGAGCTGTACGAGACGATCCGTTACTCGGATTACGAGGCGCTCGACGGCCGAATCGCGAGGACGGTGCTTCCGGAAAAATAGGGTGGGGAATTATTTCGCCGGACGATCGTCAGAAGCTATGTTTTTTACGGTAATCGGAAGGATTGATTTTACACTTGCTCTTGAACATTCGGCTGAAATAAAAGGCGTTTTGGTACCCGCATTGCTCGGCGATATGTTCGAGCGTATCGTTGGTTTCGACGAGCAGCGACCGCGCCTTCTGAAGCCTGATGGAAGTCAGATATTCAACTGGGGATTGGCCGTACGCTTGTCGGAAACGTCTGGTCAACTGAGAGGCTCCGATGCCCAGCTCGTTCGATAACTGGCCAAGATTCCAGCCATATTCCAGGGCATGCCGCTCCAAATAAGCCAGAACCCTGCCCATGACAGGGTCCTGCTTCGTTTTGCGGGCTCTGTCCGCGGAGGATGCCTGCTCCAGCGACAGGACGGCGAGCAGGTCGCCGACGAAGTGGCGAATGTAGGCTGTTCCTTCGCCTTCTTCCGATTGCGCGCACGCGATGCGCAAATAACGATAGGTAGACTCCAGTCGCTGCAAATCGCGAATCGCAAGCTTGCCAGACGGCCACTCTTGTTCGGAGGCGAATTCGATAAAGAGGAAGGAGAGGGGCTCCACTACCCGGCGTTTCAGCCGCATGCCGGGCGGACAGAGGACAAGCTCACCGTAGGCGGCCTCATCGAAGTCGGCTTCCTCACGGTCGTCCATCGCGAAGGCGAACCGTCCAGAGAACGCGGCAAGCATCACCCAGTCCTCATATTGATCCTCCTCCAGCTTAAATTCCGCGCGGACTCCGCTTACGTAGCTTCTTTTGATTTCCAACGCCTGCAAGTCGCTTTCCCCTTTCACTTGATAATTGCAAAAAAGTATATGAAATAGAATAAAGCAGTGCATGTAAAAAGTAAATGTCGGCGTTTATTATAGGTATCAAGAAGATATTCACAAAAAAAAGTGAAGGGGAAATGAAGATGAGCAACATTATGCTGTTGTCCGACGAGCAAGTGAAAAGCTATAACGAGCAAGGGTATTTGGTCCTTCGCAATGTATTTAGCGAGGAGGAAGCCCGCGTCCTGCAAGCGGAATGCGACAAACTTCTGACGACGGAGCGTTTTCTGGATAGCGGCAACGTTCGCGCCGGCTACAAGAGCTACGCCAATGGAGACGTAAAGATCGAAAGAATGGATCCGGTGCACGATATATCGCCGTTGTTCTCCGAACTCGTGAAGGATGAGCGCATTCTGTCGCCGCTGCGCGACATCTATATGGATGAGCCGCTGCTGTTCAAGGATAAGCTGATCTTTAAGCTGCCGGGAGCAAACGGATACAGCATGCATCAGGACGCATCCTGGTGGCAGGGCTTCCCGATCGAAGGGCTGATCAGCGTCATGGTCGCTATCGACGGAGCGACGGTGGAAAATGGTGGGCTGGAGCTGTTCCCCGGTTATCATGACCGTTTCCGCTCGACCCCGGGCGAGCTGCGCAATATGAACGCAGCGGAAATCGCCGAGATTGATCCTGGGAAAGGGGAGATTGTCGAAACCAATCCCGGGGATGTCATCATCTTCCATTCCTTTACGCCGCATCAGAGCGGAGCCAACACTTCGGACAATAGCCGGAAGCAGCTTTATTTGACCTATTCCCCGTCGAAAAACGGCCAGCTGTACAACGCGCATTACCAGCACTACAAGCGGTATGCGCTCGTGGGCAAAGATTTGAGCAAATATTATTTCTTGTAATCGCATTGCACGAATCGCCGAAACCTTCTCCTGATCGTCAGGAGAAGGTTTTCTGTTTGGGCATTTACGCATGATGTGAAAAAAACTTGACATTGACACTAGTGTAAAACTTTAAAATGAAATTAATACATACAACGAAGTGAGGTGCAACTTTGAAAATAAGTCAAATAGCCAAAAGGACAGGGATTAGTTCTCGATCATTACGGCACTATGAGAAAAAAGGATTGATCTCTTCTTCTCGTCTTGACAATAATTATCGCGAGTTCGATGAATCAATTATTGATGCTATTAATACGATCCAACTTTATCTTCATTTGGGGCTAACGACCGATCAGATTAGAGATATTATGTATTGCCCTGACGAAAAAGGATACGACAAGAAAGAAGACGAGTATTGCGAAGAATTGCTGCAAATCTATGAAACAAATCTGAATGAAGTGAACCGGCAAAAAAGGGCATTAGATGAGGCCCAAGTCCGGTTGGAAAAGCAAATCAAACGAATGAAAGATAACCGGGAAAAGTGGGTAACTGTAAAGGGGGATGAACAACAATGACGATATTAGTAACAGGAGCGGCTGGAAATGTGGGACGTTATGTAGTTGATTACCTAGTTCAAGCAGGTCAGCGAGTACGTGCTCTGACACGTGATCCGGAAAATACTAATTTTCCGGAGGGAGTAGAAGTCGTGTACGGTGACCTTACTGTACCAGCGTCATTAGGGCCGGCACTGAACGGCGTTACAAGCATGCACTTGATTACTTTTACCAGTGAAGGTTACGGGCCTCTGCAGACTGGACGAGAAATTGTAAAACTGGCAAAAGAGGCTGGTGTGCAAAAAACAACGGTTTTATGGAGCGGTACGAATGGACCGGTTGAGCAGGCCGTGGAAGACAGTGGCCTTGAGTGGACGTTTCTCCAGCCTACCCCAGAGTTTATGTCCAATGCACTTTTGTGGGCAGAGTCCATTCGCTCAGAAGGTGTTGTGAGGGAACCTTTCGGTGACTCTTTGGATGCAATGATTCACCCAGCTGATGTCGGCAGTGTTGCTGCAACCGCGTTAACCACCTCTGGTCACGCTGGTAAAATCTATACATTGACCGGACCTGAAGTGCTGACTATATCAGGGAAGGTTCGCACGATTAGTGCAGCGATTGGACGTCACATAGATTTCGTGGAGCTTACCGAAGAGCAAGCGCGCGAACGCATGCGGAAGAAAGGCGCCGATGAGGAAACGATCGACTTTGTAATAGGTTGGCATGCCAATCCTCCAAAATCTGCGTATACAGTAGTTCCGACCGTCGAGCAGGTCACTGGCCATCCAGCTAGAACCTTTGCTAGGTGGGTCTCTGAACATGTACAACATTTTAATAACCCATAAGAAGCGTTTCAAAGCAGCAACTAATGATTTGCTAACGGGAGAAGGTTAGTTCAATGGAACAGCGACAGTCTAGGACTTTATTTTCTTGTCCTTAGCTGTCGCTGTTTCAATTTCTAAGGGTATAAAAATGCGAAAAGCCGTATGAAATAGAGGCATTCAGTCTAATACTTTATTTTCTACTGACAGCGTGCATACCCGGCGAAAAATATAAAGCGACGACGGATGAAGTATTCGACAAATTAGAAACGGATTTTTAGGAGAAAGCTGGATGGAATCGATGGAAGAGACGCCAATCAGAGCAGTCATTATCGGTCAAGGGAGGAGCGGACGGGATATTCACGGCCAACTGTTGGGCAAGCTGGGAGTCGCAATTGGATACTTAACCACAAGATCCTAAACCATAAGTTCCTGCTTCTCGCCTTGACCAGCTGCTCCCAAGATTCATACGCAGTATAGCTATAGCATCTCGATGTGGACGTACAAGTTAAGTATATATGACGCACAACAAGTATCAATGGATTGTGTCTATGGATTGTGTAAGCAAGAAATAGTAGATGGGCTGTTTCGTCCCATGTGCCGAAGGCACATGTTGCTTACTTGGACCGCTTTCATGATAGCCATTCAAATGGCTAGAAGGTATGGAGTAGGTGCCGTTTCTACAGCATTGTATCGAAATTCTTAATGGTAAGGAGCCCCCCGCTTCAACCTATTGAGCAGTAAGTGGGGGAGGTTCACTTAGCGAATTGAGTTTTGACTCTGTGTCGGAGGGGCTCTATTGTAATCGGGTGGAGGAGCTCCTGACGACAATTTCCGGTTCGAGAGCAATCGTCAGCTGTTCGTCCGACATCTCAATCAACTTGTGAAGCGCTTCGGCGATGACGGAAGCGATCGCGTGGACGGAGACGCCGACTGCCGTCGTTGGCACGTCGAGATCCTCCATCAGCGGAATATTGTCGTAGCTGACGACGGATAAGTCCTCCGGTACGCGAAGTCCCCGCTCGCGTGCAGCGCGGTAAATGCCGCGCGTCAGATCTACGCCGCCGCTGATGACCGCCGTTGGCGGCGAGGGCCAGCCGAACATAGCTTCCGCTGCGATGTAGCCGTCGTGAGTCTCGAGCCCTTCAATTCGCAAGATGGATTCGTCGTCAACTCGAAGACCCAGCGTCCGTGCTTCGTCCAGAAACGCTTCGATCTTGACGGTCTGCATCGGGTCGTCGCCGTCGGGTCTGCCGAGGTAGGCGATTCTCGAATGGCCAAGCTCTGCCAGATGACGGACGGCTAGGCGAATCGCCTGGCCTCTGTTGACGTCGACGGTGGAGAACGGATGCGACCCGGCCGCGCCGTAGACGAGCAGCGGCGACTGCATGCTCCCGATCCCGCTTAGTTCGTCGCGGTTGCCGCTATGGTCGCCGAACAGCAGGACGGCATCCATCCGGTAGCGGTTAAATGATTCGATTGCGGCGTCCGTCCGGCTGATGGAGAGCAGCGTCGTGTAACCCCGCCGTTCCAATTCGTCATTCAGCTTTGTGATTAAGGAGGACAAGGCTCCGCGTTCGACGGTGGGCCAGATGATGCCGATGGCGCCGGATTTCCGCGACACCAGACTGCGGGCCGCGATGTTGGGCTGGTAGCCCATTTCGCGCGCGATCTCCCAGATCCGTTCTTTGGTAACCGCTTTAATATTCGGATTGCCGAGAAGCGCTTTGGAAACGGTGGAGAAACTGACTCCCGCGCGTTTGGCGATGTCCTTAATCGTTACCATATATTCTCTCCTTATGGGGATAATGTTTGAGTAACAATAGGTGTGAAAAGTAATTGTAACTTATCCAGCGTAGATGGAGGGATCGAAGTTGATGTATCGTCTTCGTGTCTCGTATCTGCGGCTGCATGTCGTGATGTAGTCGATTATTTAGCTATAAATGCCGCTCCAGCCGCCCAAGGCGAGAATTATAGCTGATTTTTCAGCTATAATAGCCGTTGCAGCCGCCCGAGGCGAGAATTATAGTTGATTTTTCAGCTATAAATGCTGCTTCAGCCGTCCGAGGCGAGAATTATAGCTGGTTTTTCAGCTATAATAGCCTGCCCAGCCGCCCGAGGCGAGAATTATAGCTGATTTTTCAGCTATAATAGCCGTTCCAGCCGCTCGAGGCGAAAATTATAGCTGGTTTTTCAGCTATAATAGCCTGCCCAGCCGCCAAGGCGAGAATTATAGCTGATTTTTCAGCTATAATAGCCGTTGCAGCCGCCAAGGCGAGAATTATAGCTGGTTTTTCAGCTATAATAGCCGTTGCAGCCGCCCAAGGCGAGAGTTATAGCTGATTTTTCAGCTATAAATGCTGCTCCAGTCGCCCATGGCGAGAATTATAACTGGTATATCAGCTACATTTAGAAGCTTCAATGGCAATATTCTGTAATAAAGTTACTTTGTCGACTCTCCCCTACTAAAGTAGTCGGGAACGCGCCACGTTTGAGAGATGCGCCTATAAAGTTGTCAGCAATTGTGCACACTTTTAACAATGCCGCACCTGCCAAGCGTATAGCACATAGTGGTCAACCACAGGAAGCGTCAGGCGTCCGGAACACTTCGTTTTTTGTGGTGGACAGTACTAGCTTAATCTATTATGATTGAAATTACAACGTTGTAAATTATGAGCGAAGGGGTTGCTCTCATGTTTAATTTGGAGAATACCGTGTCCGTCGTCATCGGCGGCAACGGCGTGTTGGGAAGCGCGATGTCGGAGGCGCTGGCGGAAGCAGGATCTAAGGTGGCCATCATCGGCCGCGATATGGAGAAGGCGGAACGCGTATGCGAAGCGATTCGCGAGAAGGGCGGCGAAGCGATCGCTTTGAAAGCGGATGCTGCGAACAAAGGCGATCTGGAAAATGTACTGGCGAAGGTGTTGGAGTGGGGCGGCAGCGTAGACACGCTGATCAACGCGTCGGGCACAAATAGCGCAACGCCTTTCTTCGAGCTGGAGATGGATGAGTGGGACCGCATCTTGGACGTGAACCTTAAGAGCGTCGTGCTGGCCTGCCAAGTGTTCGGCAAGCAGATGATCGACCAGGGCAGAGGCGGCTCTATCATTAACATTTCGTCGGTATCTTCGGGTCCTCCGCTGTCCCGCGTGTTCACGTATTCCGTGTCCAAGTCGGGCGTAAACTCGGTTACCCAGTTCCTTGCACGCGAATTCGCGAAGGACAACGTGCGCGTCAACGCCATTATCCCAGGTTTCTTCCCGGCCGAGCAGAATCGCAAAATTTTGTCGCCGGAGCGGATAGAATCCATTATGGGCCATACGCCGATGGACCGGTTCGGTACGCCTGAGGAGTTAAAGGGCGCCGTTGTCTACCTGGCCTCTTCCAAAGCATCCTCCTTTGTGACGGGTTCGTTCCTGCGTGTTGACGGCGGCTTCGGAGCGATGACGATATGAGCGACCTGCTGACACGCCTTGTCGAGCAAACGCCGCTTCCGAGCCTGTACCGCATCCGTCAGCGATTCGATGGCACTAGGCTGGAGGATCCTGTAGGAGATCTCCGTCGTGGGCTGAAGGAAAGTCCGCAGCTGCAAGCTCTCAAGCCGGGGGCGAAGGTGGCGCTGGCTGTCGGAAGCCGCGGCATATCGCGGATCGACGAGCTGACCAAAGCCGTCGTGGACGAGCTTAAGCTTCAGGGCTGCGAGCCGTTTATCGTACCTTGCATGGGCAGTCACGGAAGCGCTACGGCGGAAGGTCAGACGGCCGTCCTCGCTCATCTCGGCATCGATGAATCGACGATGGGCTGTCCCGTTCGTTCCTCCATGGAAGTGATCGAGCTTGATCAGCTGCCGAACGGCTTGCCCGTTTATTGCGATAAGATCGCGGCAGAGGAAGCCGACGCCATCGTGGTCGTAAACCGGATTAAGCCGCACACGGCGTTCCGCGGCCCTATCGAGAGCGGCCTCTTTAAAATGATCGCGATCGGCCTAGGCAAGCAAAAGGGCGCCGAAGCCTGCCACCAGCTTGGTTTCAAATACATGGCCGAGAACGTTCCCGCGATGGCTCGCATTATGATCGACAAGCTGCCGATTTCCTTCGGCGTCGCGGTCGTGGAGAACGCGTACGATCAGATTTGCCGCGTAGAGGTGGTCGGGACGGACGTCATGGAAGCAAGAGAGCGCGAGCTTCTTGCGGAAGCAAAAGCGCGCCTGCCGAAGTTTCTGTTCGACAGCTTCGACGTGCTCGTCGTCGACTATATCGGCAAGAACATAAGCGGCGACGGAATGGATCCCAACATAACCGGACGGTATCCGACTCCTTACGCGTCGGGCGGCCCCGAAGTGAACAAGATCGTCGTACTCGACTTGACGAAGGAGTCCAAGGGCAACGCCAACGGCGTCGGCACGGCGGATTTCACCACGAGCCGGCTTGTGGGCAAGACGGATTGGCCGGGCACCTACGCCAACGGTCTGACATCGACCGTGTGCGCGCCGACCAAGCAGGCGACAACGCTCGCGAACGACATGGACGCTATTAAGGCGGGCATCAAAACGAGCAATATTTTGGACTATACGACGGTTCGTCTGGCTCGCATCAAGGATACGCTGCATCTTGGCGAGATCGAAATTTCGGAGAGCCTTTTGGAGGAAGCCAAGGGTCATCCCGATATCGAAATTCTGGAAGGCCCGTATCAATGGCAATTCGACGAGGAAGGATTTCTGCCGAAATGAATCGTGAATCCAAGCTGATTATCAGCATCGATATCGGAACGACAAGCACGAAGACGTTGGCCGTCGATTACAACGGCGGGATTCTCGGATCCCACTCGATCGGCTATCGGCTGCATACGCCGCAGCCTGGTTATGCGGAGCAGGACCCGGAGGAGATGTCGGAAGCTGTCATCGAATGTGTCTCGCAACTGATGGCGAAGGGAGGCTGGAGCGCGGATGACGTGCTGTGCGTAAGCTTCAGCTCCGCAAATCATAGCGTGATACTGATGGACGAAAGCGGCAAGGCGCTGACCCCAGTCATCACCTGGGCAGACTTGCGCAGCGCGGAGCAAGCGAATGAGCTGAACGTCATAGGCGAAGGGCTAGGCGCCTACTTGCGTTCCGGTACGCCAATCCACCCCATGTCTCCGCTGCCCAAGCTGATCTGGATGAGAGAAAACCGCCCGAACCTGCTGGCCAAGACCAGCCATGTTATCGGGATTAAAGAATATTTGCTGCATAAGCTGTTCGGAAGATATGTCACGGACTACTCCATGGCGAGCGCGACGGGACTGTTCAATGTAGAGACGCTGGACTGGGATCCGCAAAATATGGAGCTTGCCGGCGTAAAGCGCGAGCAGCTTCCAGAGCTGATGCCGTCCACGGGCCGGATCGAGGGGCTGAAAGCGGAGTTCGCGGAGCGGATGAAGCTGTCGGCAGCTACGCCGTTCGTGCTTGGAGGACAGGACGGCGTACTGGCGAATCTCGGCATCGGAGCGATTGAGCCTGGCGTTGCCGCTGTCACGATCGGCACGAGCAGTGCCGTACGCACCGCTGTTCGCGGTCCGCTGTTGGAGCCGGAAGGGCGCCTGTTCTGCTACGCGCTTGCGGATGATTATTGGATGATCGGCGGAGCTTCCAACAACGGCGCGATCGTCGCTCAATGGACCGCGGAGCGGCTGTTCCCCGGCAAGGCGATGGAGGACGTAATGCCGCTTG
>NZ_BDQX01000430.1:0-63721 GCF_003112455.1 Paenibacillus agaridevorans | reverse complement strand
GCCGCCGGGTGCGAACGGCCTGTTCTTCCTGCCGCTGCTGTCGGGAGAGCGCGCGCCGTTCTGGGATGGCAAGGCCAAGGGCGTTATGTTCGGCCTGACGCTTGCTCACACGGAGAAGCATATGCTCCGCGCCGCGATGGAAGGCGTCATGTACCAGATCGCGGCCATCGTATCGCTGATGAAGGAATGCGGCAACGAAGTGAAGGAGATCCGCGCCTCGGGCGGCTTCGCCCGTTCGGAGATATGGTGCCAGATGTTGGCCGATATTCTCGGCGTGCCGGTATCGATACCGGAATCGGTGGAGAGCTCCGGTCTCGGCGCGGCTCAGTTGGGACTGTTCGCGATGGAGGAGGGCCGTGGCCCGCTGCTCCGTTGGAACGCGGCGAACGGCGTATCCTACGAGCCCAACATGGACACGCATGCGATCTACAGCGAGTTACTTCCGTTTTATTTGAACCTGTATCACGCGTTGAAGCCGTCCATGCATGAAATGGATCGTTTGCCGATCTAATCGAGCGGGCGGGCTTCGGCGCGGATCCGGTCGAGCTCGCTCCATTGTACGACTCTGTAAGCCGAGAAAATCGGGTTACAGCATAGCGCGGAGTAACTTTCGGCGCATTAGGCTGAATAATCGGCTTGCGGCACAACAAGCAGCACAATGAAGGAGGGGCGTTATGGCTCAGGAAAAGGTTGAGAGACTTCAAGAGATTTTGCGCGAAATGGGCTCTGTTGTCGTCGCCTTCTCGGGAGGCGTGGACAGCACGTACCTCCTTTATGCGGCGCTGGAGACGTTGGGTAAGGATAAGGTGTTGGCGGTAACCGCGGATTCCGAGACGTATCCGGCCGAAGAGCTGGAGGCTGCGAAGACGCTGGCGCTTCAGATGGGCGCCAATCATGCCGTCATCGAGACCTCGGAGCTTAACATTCCCGGCTACAAGGAAAACAACGGCAATCGCTGCTACTTCTGCAAAAGAAGTCTGTTCGAGCATTTGGAACCGTTCGTTCAGGATGGCCGCTATCGGCATATCGTCTACGGTTTGATCGCCGACGATATGAGCGAGCATCGCCCGGGCGTACAGGCGGCGAAGGAGAAAGGCGTGCGGGGACCGTTGCAAGAGGCTGGATTAGGCAAGGAAGAAATTCGCGAGCTGTCCATGCGCGCGGAGCTGTCGACTTGGGATAAGCCCTCCTTCGCTTGCTTGTCCTCCCGTATCGCTTATGGCGAAGAGATTACGATCGAAAAGTTGAACAAAGTCGGCTCTGCGGAGCGTTTCATCCGATCGCTTGGCATCCGCCAGGTGAGGGTAAGGGTGCACGGCGATCTTGCGCGCATTGAGGTTGAGCCCTCATCCATGGTCGAGCTGGTCGGTCACGCGTCCGTTATTTCCGGCGAGCTTAAGAAGCTCGGCTTTCTGTACGTATCGATGGATATGGGCGGTTACAAGAGCGGCAGCATGAACAAAGCGCTGAAGCTGGAAGGAGCCGTCTAATGTCCGGATACGAGGAGATGGATTTTTGTAAGCTGGACGTGGACAGGGAGGAGCGTACGGGCTTCCCTGAGGTCATCTTCGGACTTGGCAAAACGCCGGAGCAAGCGGAAGCGATCTTCGGCCGCATCGCCGAGGTTCATGGCCGGGCTCTCGTAACGAGGGCTTCGGCGGAAATGGCGGAGCGAATTCAGGCCGCGTACCCGGGAGCCGTCTACGATCCGGTGTCGCGGCTTATTCGTTTGGACGGCGAACCGAAGCGGCTGCCCGGAACCGTGGCGGTTCTGACCGGGGGAACATCCGATATTCCCGTAGCAGAGGAAGCGGCCTGCACGGCGGAATGGATGGGCTGCCAAGTGGACCGCATCTATGACGTAGGTGTCGCAGGAATCCATCGTCTGCTGGCTCAGATGGATCGCATTCGCGCAGCATCCGTCGTCATCGCTGTTGCGGGGATGGAAGGTGCGCTCGCCAGCGTTGCGGGCGGACTCGTGCGGCGTCCCGTCATCGCGGTGCCGACCTCGGTGGGATACGGGGCGAATCTGCAGGGCGTAACGACGATGCTGGCGATGTTGACCTCCTGCGCGTCAGGCGTCACGGTCGTCAACATTGACAACGGGTTTGGCGCCGCTTACCAGGCGGCTGTTATTTTGCAATTGGTTGCGGAGGCGAGCGAAAAATGAAGACGTTATACCTGGACTGCGTCTCCGGCATCGCCGGCGACATGACGTTGTCTGCGCTGGTCGATCTGGGGGCGGATGCGGCCTATATTAGCGAGCAATTGCGTAAGCTGCCCATCGACGAATTCACCATGTCGTTCGTGCCGGTTATTCGCAAAGGCATTTTAGCCAAGTGGCTCGACCTTCGTTTTGAAGAGAGCCAGGATGGCCACGGCCATTCGCATTCACACGAGCACGGACACGACCATGGTCATTCACACTCACACGAGCACAGCCACGCCCATAGTCACGGCCACTCGCATTCACACGAGCATAATCACGCTCATGACCACGGCGGCTCGCACACTCATGAGCACAGCCATGATCACCAACATGCGCACACTCACAGCCATACTCATGATCATAATCACGCGCATACGCACAGCCATCTTCATGAGCACGGCCATGACCACGGTCACTCGCACCTACACGAGCACAGTCACACTCATGACCACGGCCATTCGCACTCACACGAGCACGGACACGTCCATGGTCTCAGCCATTCGCACCTACACGAGCACAGTCACACTCATGACCACGGCCATTCGCACTCACACGAGCACGGACACGTCCATGGTCTCAGCCATTCGCACTCACACGAGCATCGCAAAGCCTCGGACATCTTGGCGATGATCCGGAATTCCGCGCTGCCGGAGCGGGTCAAGGCGCGATGCCTTGCCATCTTCGAAGTTATCGCGGAAGCAGAAGCGAAGATCCACGGGATGAGTCCGGCGGATGTGCATTTCCATGAGGTCGGCGCGATGGATTCCATCGTGGACATCATTGGCGTATGTCTGGCGCTGGAGAATCTCGGCATCGACCGGATCGTGGTATCGCCGGTGCCTGTAGGTCATGGCCGTATTCGAATCGCGCACGGCGTTTATCCAATCCCAGCCCCGGCGACGGCGGAGATTATGACCGGCGTGCCGATCTCGGCGTTTACGGCGCAAGGCGAGTTGACTACGCCAACTGGGGCCGGCATCGTCAAAGCGCTGGCGTCTTCGTTCGGACCGACTCCTGCCGGCGTGGTCGAACGGATCGGGTACGGCGCGGGAACAAAGGACATGGATCATCCCAACGTCGTGCGTGCCGTTCTTTACCGCGAAGAGAACGCTGCCCAGTCGGAGCGGATCCTCGTCCTGGAGACGCAGGTCGACGACACGACGGGTGAACGGCTCGGTTATACGATGGAGAGGCTGTTCGGCGCCGGAGCGCTTGATGTTTATTACACGCCGGTATTTATGAAGAAGAACAGGCCCGGCGTTCTGCTGACCGTCCTATGCCATGCGCGGGACAAAGCTGCCTGCGAAGATATTCTGCTGCTGGAAACGTCGACGTTCGGCGTGCGGAGCTACGAAGCGGACAGACGTATCCTGGACAGAAGCTGGGTAGAGGCGGAGACCCGTTACGGCATGATCAAAGTAAAGCAAGCGTATGACGGCGAGCGGCTAGTCAAGTCTTCGCCGGAGTACGAGGACGCGGCCAAGGCCGCGCGGAAATACGGCGTCTCGCTGGAGGAAGTGTACCAGGAAGTGTTCCAATCGCTTCTGTTCCGCGACAAGCAAGGAGAATAGGGGAGGATCCAACCGATGAACGAAGAGATTCGGCAATTAAGAGAGAGAACGGTACATCTGGCAAACACGCTGCCCGTCACCGACATGCACACCCATCTGTACGCGCCCGAGTACGGGGAACTGCTGCTATGGGGCGTGGACGAGCTGCTTGTATACCATTATTTGGTGTCGGAATCATTCCGCAGAACGGACCAGCCTTACGACGAATTCTGGTCTTTATCCAAGAAGGAGCAGGCCGATCTGATCTGGCAGCGGCTGTTCGTCGATCATTCGCCGGTGAGCGAGGCGGCAAGCGGATTTATTACGATGCTTAATCGCCTTGGCATCGACGTATCGTCGAGGAATCTGGACGATTACCGCGAGGCCTTCGCGAAGCGCAGCGTGAACGAGCAGGTAGACGCCGTGATGGAGATCGCCAAAGTTGAGCGAATCGTCATGACCAACGATCCGTTCGATCCGCTGGAACGTCCCGTTTGGGAAGCCGGCAACGGCAAAAAGGATCCTCGTTTCTACGCCGCCCTGCGCGTCGATTCCTTGCTCAATAATTGGCCGTTCGCGGTCCAAGAGCTGAACAAACAAGGCTACCTGGTGGAAGAGGCATGGACCGAAGGGACCAAAAACGAGGTGCGCCGCTTTCTCAAAGAATGGATTATCCGCATGGACGCGTTGTATCTGGCCGTTTCCATGCCTGGCGACTTCGCGTATCCGGCCGAACATCATCGCACGTCCATGATCGACGAAGTGATGATTCCGGTCTGTCAGGAGCAAGGCATTCCGTTCGCGCTTATGATCGGCGTGCGCCGGGCGTCCAATCCAGGACTTAAGCTTGCCGGCGACATGAGCATGAAGTCCGATGTGTCCGCGATGGAGGCGCTGTGCCGGAAATATCCGGAGCAGAAGTTCATCGTGACCATGCTGGCCCGCGAGAATCAGCATGAGCTTGCGGTGCTTGCCCGCAAATTCCGCAATCTGATGATTTTCGGCTGCTGGTGGTTCCTGAATACGGACTCCATCGTGGAAGAGATGACGCGCTTCCGGATCGAATTGCTGGGAACGACGATGATCCCGATTCACTCCGACTGTCGCGTGTTCGAGCAGCTTATCTACAAGTGGGAATATTCCCGCAAGATCGTGGGCGAAGTGCTTGCGGACAAGTATGTCAAGCTGCTGGAAAGCGGCTGGCGCGTGACCGACGAGGAGATCAAACGCGATCTGGAAGATATGTATCATCGCAACTTTTGGCGTTTCCTCGGTCGCGAAGCTTAACATCGATCCAAGCTCCCATTCCGCCGCAACGGCGGAGCGGGAGCTTTTCTGCTGGATGGAGTTATACGGATCCAAGGAGCTGAAATTACATATTGCTGTTGCTTAGCAAGGACGGAATCGGTAAAATGATGACAAACAATAGGCGGCGCGAGGAGACTCGCGCCCGTACGCTGCAGAAGAGGTGAAACGCGTGACTGTAAATTTTGACGAATTGCTGGACCGCCGGAATACAAGATCCTACAAGTGGGATCAATCCGAAAATATGTTTGGCGACAAAGATATACTTCCTCTATGGGTAGCGGACATGGACTTTCCGAGTCCTCCCGCCGTGCAAGAGGTGCTTAAGCGCCGTGCGGAGTTAGCCGCTTACGGCTATGCGATCCGGACGGACGATTATGCGGAGTCCATCGTGGGCTGGTTCAAACGCCGCCATGGCTGGGATATCGATCCGGCCTGGCTCGGGGATGCGCCAAGCGTCGTTACTTCTCTAAGCCTTTGCGTCGAACAATTCTCAGAGCCCGGAGGTCAAGTAGTGCTGCAATCGCCGGTCTATTATCCGTTCTACGACGTCATCGAGAGCAATGGCCGCAAGGTCGCCAAGAACCCGCTGATTCTCAAAGACGGTCGATATGAGATGGATTACGAGCATCTGGAATCGTTGTTCCAGGGCGGAGCCAAGCTGCTGCTGCTGTGCAGTCCGCATAATCCCGGCGGACGGGTATGGGAGCGGAGCGAGCTGCTGCGGCTGGGAGAGCTGTGCTTGCGTTACGGGGTCATCGTCGTATCGGACGAAATCCATTGCGACTTGACGTTCCCGGGGCATGTCCATACGCCGTTCGCGACGTTGTCTCCGGAGATTGCCGACATTACGATTACGACATTGTCCGTCACGAAGACGTTTAATTTGCCCGGCCTTGTAACTTCCTTTATGGTGGTTTCCAATAAGGCGCTCAAAGCCAAGCTTGACAAGCGGATCCATACGCTGTCTCTCCATATGGCCAGCCATTTCGCGCAGGATGCGGTCGTAGCTGCCTATAATGAGAGCGAGCAATGGCTGGACGACATGTTCGCTTATGTGGAAGGCAATCTCGCTTACGCGCTTCAATACTTGCAGCAACATCTGCCTTCGGTAAAGCCGATGAAGCCGGACGGCACCTATCTGCTATGGGTGGATTGCAGGGAATTGGGACTCGATAAAGCGGGTCTCAAGGATTTGATGTATAAGCGCGCCAAGGTCGTCTTCAACGAAGGTTCTGTATTCGGCAGCGAAGGCGAAGGCTGGCTGAGGATCAACCTGGCTTGCCCGAGGTTTATTCTCGAGAAGGCTCTCCGTCAATTCGCGGAGGCGGCAAACGGTCTGGAATCCCGGTAAAGGTGGCGATAAACGTGGAGCAGCAGGCAGGAGGCATGAAGACGGAGGAAGGACGGGCTATGCTAGAACGGGTTCGTTCGATATGCGCGGAATTTCCCGAATCGACCGAGCTTGTCGACGGCCATGGACACACGGTCTATAAGGTAAAGAGCAAGTCGTTCATTATGATGCGGGATGGCATTATGCATATCAAGTCTACGCCGGAGAACGCAGAGATCTTGCTTCAAGACGCGAGATTCTTTCGGACTCCTTACATCGGCCAGCATGGCTGGATCAGTATCAATCATCTCGAGGAATGGGAAATGATCGCCGATCTCTTGGAAGAGGCTTACCTGCTGGCCGCGCCTAAGGGACTCGCGAAGGCGTGGCTTCAATCCAAACGAGGCTAGTTAGTGCTAGTGCTAGTGCTAGTGCATCCATTTGCAACCATAAAAGCCTCCCAAGTCGCATCATAGCGGCTTGGGAGGCTTTTTCACGATCGCTCCAACAGCGATTGCTCCAGTACGGAACGGATCTGCGGGTACCTGGCGGTAATGCCCAGGAACGATTCCCGGTTCATCGACAGCACGGTTCCGGATGCCGAAGCCCTGACGGTCGCCGTGCGCGGAATGTCCCGCAGCAGCGCAATCTCGCCGAAATGGTCGCCGTCTTGCAGCACGGCAACGGTGATCTCGCCTTGCCCTTCAATCTCCTTGCGTACCTCGAACCGGCCACGCACGATAATGTAGAATTTGTCGCCTTCCTCGCCTTCGGTGACGACATCTTCTCCTGCCTTGAAGGTTTCGGTCGCGAAATGGGCGGCGATCTCCTCCAGCGCGTCCGATTCCAGACCTGAGAAGAAAGCAAGCTTGGACAAACGCTCTCCCTGCACGGCGGCATGTCTGCCGTCTTCGGAAAGGCGGAAGCCATGCTGCTTGTCCCATAAACCCCGATAAACGCCGCCGCGCTCCATCAGCTCGGGATGCGAACCGGATTCGACGACGACACCTTGGTCGAAGACGAAGATCAGATCCGCTTGTGCGGCGGAATCCAGCCTATGCGTTACGGATACGAGAGTATGAGCGCCGCGAAGCTCAAGCAGCAGCTTGTTAATATCCGCCTCCGTCGCGGGATCAAGCGCGGACGTCACCTCATCGAGCAGGAGCAGCCTCGGTTTGCGGAGGAGCGCCCGCGCGATGGCAAGCCGTTGGCGTTCGCCGCCCGACAAAGTGCCTCCCTCGTGATGCACCTTCGTATCGTAGCCATCCGGCCAACGTTCGATAACGGCGTGAATTTTTGCTTTCTCCGCCGCTACGCGCAGTTCTTCATCGGTCAGGCCGCTCTGGTCGAGCACGAGATTGTCGCGAATGGTGGTGTTGAACAAGAAGGTTTCCTGCGTAACCAGTGTGACGTACCGTCTTAAGGAAACTTCGCTGATGGTACGGAGGTCGAGGTTATCGGCCATCACCGCACCCTCTCGAGGATCGTAGAAGCGGGCCAGGAGCTGCAGCGCCGTGCTTTTGCCGGAGCCGCTGGAGCCCACGAAGGCAACGTAGCTGCCGGAAGGAATGTCCAGGCTTACATTCCGCAGCTGCGTCGTCGTATCGGAATAACCAAACGTCACCTGGTTTAACCGGAACGTTCCGACTTCCTGCTGAAGCGTTTTGGCGTTGCCGGCCTCCGGCACGGTCGGCTCTACCTCCAGCACCTCTCCCACTCGCCGGAAGCTGACGCCGGAATCGATAAAATCAGGAATGAGATACGACAGATTGGCTCCTCCTTGCGCAACGGTCAGCGAAAGGGTGAAGAAAGCCATAAAGTCTCCGATGCTCATCATTTCCCGGAAAATAAGATACCCTCCAAGGCCAATCAAACCGCCGTTTGTCAGCAGCATGATGGCGAGTGGAATCCTCTCCATCAGCGAACTTGTCATATGCAGTCGGAATCCTAGAGTAAACAGCCCTTTAATGTCGCTGCCGCCGCGAGTCGTAAATCGTTCCTGCTGATGCAAGCCCTTGATCGTCCGATGACCCTTGATCATCTCGTCAACCGTATTGGAGAAACCGGCTTGCGCATCGCGGTAGGCGATCGTTGCGGCTTCCGCCCGCTTCTGCAACAGCTTGGGAGCGAGCATCATAAGCAGGGAGGCGGCGAGAAGCGCGAGCGCCAGTCTCCACTCCAGCAGGAAAAGAGCCGTCAAGCCGAGAACGACCGAGAACGACTCCTTCAGCAGCGAAGGACTTGTCAATCGAACGAGGCCCTCAATCGAGGACATGTCCGACGAAAAACGTGTCGTCAGGTCGCCGATTCGATATTGCTGAAAGAAGGGTAACGATTGCTTTTGCAGATGCGAGAACAGCTTCGCTCGAAGGGTCCGGATCGTATTGCCGCTAAGAATGCCGAGCGAATAGTCGCCCAGCAAATTCGCGACCACGCTGATTGTGCCTCCGATCAGCAAAATGCCCAGGATAAGGAGGAATACCTCCATATTTCGCGGAATCAGCGCTTCGTCCATAATAAATTTCAAGCTGTACGGTGCTGCTACCGCATAGGCCACTTCCAGTACAAGGGCCAACAGGAACAGCACCGTCCAAAGCTTATGCTTCCATAATTGCGATAGAATCATTGTGGTCAATTGCAACGGGACACCGCCTCTCAAGTAACTCTAGCGTACTTCACAAGAGGGCGGTCTGTAAATATGCCAAGTGCCGATCTTACAACTGCCAGAGTCGATAGAGAATGACGGCGGCTTCGGCTCGAGTGAGCAGGTCTCTTGGCGCCAGGCTGCCGTTTTTGCCTACAATGATACCGAGGTCTGCGAGCGCCTCTACGCTCTCTCTCGCATACCCGGCAATTTCTCCCGCATCGCCAAACGTCTCTAATGTAGATTCCGCTGAAGCCGCTGCCTCGATGCCGACTGCTTTCAGTGCGCGCATCGTCAGCACCATTACGTCTTGGCGAGTGATTGGGCCGTCCGGGTTGAACCGGCGGTCTCCAACGCCTGCTGCAATCCCTTGTTGCTTCGCGATTAGCAGCTCCTCGTAATAATAAGCGTCCGAAGGGACATCTTCGAACATTTCCGCCTCATAGTCCGCTTGTTGCAGCTCCAGCGCTCGCACCAGCAGAGCGACGAAGTCGGCTCTCGAGATAGAGGCTTGAGGCGAGAAGAAGTTATCGCCGACCCCTCTCACGATATCGCGTGCAGCCATTGCATGTATTGCGGTTTCGGCCCATTTCACGCCCGACAGATCCCGGAAAGCAGGGCTGGCATAAGCAACCGCGTAGGTGCTGAAATGTGTCGTCCGGAACACGACGGCGCCTGCGCTTTGGTCGTAAATGCTGTTTTTGACCGGAGTCGGCGTACCCGATCCATCTATATGCCAGACCACGATTCCTTCCGGGTGCAGATTCTCCTCGGCCGTTGGCGTATAAGGAACAACTACAGAAACTGGCGAATCCGGGTTGTGCCAAGGGATGATCCGGTCGCCGTCCAGCACTTGCAGCTCGATGACGGGACGTTCTCCGATCAGCGCCTTAACAGCAGAGTCCAGCTCTGTCGCAGCCGTATCCGATATTCGAATGGATATTTCGGCGGATAAGCCGTCCGTGCCGGACAACATGTCGCTCGGAACATAGATCATGTTGCTGCCCATCTTCACTGCGAGTAGGAAGGATTCTTTGCCCCGCAGACTTTCCGTTGGCAATACAATTTCGTAAGACGACGCGTTCGCCTGCGCCGGCAGCTCTATCCAAATCTGTTTGGCTCCTCCGTCGCCGGAGTCCGCCAGCTTCAGTGCATCCTTTAAGTTGTCGCCAGTTACCAAGGCGGTCGAACGGCCGTTCTTGAAAGTTATTCGAGGCTGGATGGTGACGACGCCCTCCTTGCTGATCACAGCACCGGAATTGGGGAGAACAATTACGCCGTTCCCGTTCCCGTTGCCGTTACCGGAGCCTGGGCCGAGAAGGGCAAGCACCCCGTAGACAGAGGTGTCCTGATAACCTTGGCCTGTCATATCGTTCCATGTCGCGACGCTTTGACGGGAGCCGTTTTTGCCGTCGTTGATTTGCACGTCGAAACCAAGCTTCGAACCGATGTCCGGGGTGACCGACGTCAGCGGTATCCGCAATTCCACCGTATAGTTCGTTCCGTTAATCGCGGTTGCGGAATGGAAACCTTCAGCGATGGAGGGCGGATTAAATGACGTTTCATTGTCATAGTTGACCCGGTATTGTCCGTCATCGTTCTGATAGGAGGGAGTTTTCCCGTTGTTCTGATCCAGGAATATTTCGACGGAGTCTTGTTCGTAGGCGTTCGGACTGCTCTTGTCGAGTTCGGCGTTGTTGACCTGGAACAGCACGTACAGATATTCGTTGTCCCATAGCGCCTTGGCCGTGCCATGGGCGCCTTGCCACGCCATCTGATATTGATTGACGGGAATGTCGGCCGTCGTGCTCCAGATCCCGTCGATAACGCCGTCTACGACAGGCGTTCCGTAACGGGCCGTCGTTTCCTTGGCCGTGACGTCTACGGGAGGATTTTGTTCGATAAACTGATCAGGATCGATAACTCCGTAATAAGCGGGCTTGGCTTGCAGCTCCCTGTCAAAGAGGAGCGGGTTATTGTCCGATCTCCAGCTGGAAGCGTCGTTAAGCCCCCAGAACGTCACGCGGGCGATGTGATCGGCATATTTCTTGTAGATGTTCATGAGCTGCGCGTACAAATAGCCTTGCGCCTTCGCCTGCGCATCGGACAAAGTGGCATTATCGCCGGCCGTAATGTCGATCTCCGTAATGCTGACCTCTACGCCAAGCGCGATAAAACGCTCCAGAGAAGCTTCCACGTTGTCAGGTTTCGTATTGAGATTGTAATGGGCCTGCATGCCGATTCCGTCGATGAGCAGCTCGCCGTCATGCGTCTCCGCGTATTTATCGTTAAGCTCTTTCACCATATTGGCGATGGCGGTAGACTTGTTCGCGTTGTCGTCGTTGTAGTCGTTGTAATAGAGCTTGATGTCCCAACCATTGTCCAGAATGACTTCCTTGGCGATCAGAAAAGCCTGCTCGACATAGTCGTCGCCGATGGCCGCTTTCCACGGGGAGTTGCGCAGCGAAGCCCGCCAGTCGGACGGATTGGGGGGATTATCGCTCATGGCTTCGTTGACAACATCCCAGGAGATGACCTTGTCGCCGAAGTGCTCAACGACCGTCTCGATATGCGTCCGCAGATTGGCCAGTGCCGACTCCCGGCTGAGCGGCGTGTTATCCTCCGCGGTGCTTAACCATAAGGGCATCTGCTGATGCCAGACAAGGACGTGGCCGTGCAGCAGAAGCCCGTTCGCTTCGATCTTGGCGATCAGGGCATCCTCCGCGGCGAAGTCGAACTGCCTGCTCTCATTGTAGGCATAGTCCGGCTTCATCGCATTTTCCGCCGTTACGACGTTATGATGCCGCTTTAGCAGATCCAGGCGGTTGCCTTCGAACTCGGCGTCTCCAACCGCGTTGCCGATCAGGAAGTAGTCCTCATAGGTTTCCTTGATCGGAGTCAAATTCTGAATCGGCTTCGGCGCCGCCACGGGACCGATATAGGAGAGGACGAAGTCATCCATATAAAAAGCAACGGGTGCCGCGGGCTTTTGAGCCGTCTCCACATAGGCCTTTAATACGCTCGGAGTAGTGGCGACTGTAAAGGAACCGGACAGTTGAACCCAGGCTCCGTCCGTTGCGGCCACGTTGGGGGAGACGTTTGTATACGTGCTGTCGCCGCTTTGTACGCTGAGTCGAAGCGAGGTCGGCGGCTCTCCGGGAGCCATCTTGACCCACGCCGAGAGTTGGTACTGATGTCCTTTGTGCATCTTGCCCATCACATCCAGAATAGGGCCGTTGTATTGGGACGACACGTTTACCAGCAGACTGCCTTCTCCGCCGGTGGTATGATTGTCTGCATCGGAGACTGCGATACTTTCGCCAGGACTGCCGCTTCTGATGGCCCAGTTGCCGGAACCGTTCTCGAAGTCGGCCGTCAAGCCGGTTTGATCGAGGTCGCCGCCGCCTGGCGCGGTATCCGGCGTCACGTCTTTGATCAAAACCTCGTCGATGTAGATATCCGCCGTAGAGACGGAATCACTGGCGGATTCTACCCAAATACGGAATTCCGCAGTGTTTGCCGGAACCTCGTAGTTTCGGATCGAAAAGGTCGTCCATTCCGCGGAAGATACCGTTTGATTGCCGATGATCCAGGGGTATTTGTTTTCCAGAAGCGGTGAATCGACTTTGGAGGCGACATGGAACGTATCGCTGCCGGAGCCGGATCGTACTTTGAGGGAGAGGTCGTAGGTTTTGCCGGAGATCATAAGAGCCGTTAGATTAAGACTGGGACTGTTGTCGCGCGTTTCACGGCCGCTAAAGAGCAGGGAATGAGTGCCTTCCGAAGCTTGTTCCGTGGAGATGGAGACAGAGCCGGGACCGCCCCAGACGGATGCCCAGCCGCCGGTCTGTCCATCTTCGAAGCTTTGGGACAATACGATGTTGTCCGGTGCCGAATCTGCGCCCTCGGCCATCGCATTGCCGGCAGACCAGCTTGCCGGCAGCAGCAACAGCATGGCCAGCGCGACCGCAATGACCTTAGTAAGCGATTTTCTCATTGCTTGTTTTCCCCCTTGCGCATTGTGGTAGAAGCTTCGGCGAAATGCCGCAAGGCAAGGCAGACCCTGCCAAGCTTCCCGACTTTCATTATATCGCGGGGGTTGTAAGCGTTTGCTTAAGAAACTATAGAACATACTGAACATATTAAACATCTGTCAGCCCGTTCCCCGATTCGCCGCGGCGGGCGAATTAGGGGAGAAAGCCGGCCTGGCTTACAAGGACGGCATCCGGCGGAAATGCTCGCCGCAATCGCTCCAGCAAGGAATGATAGGCGGAAGGCGAATACCATTCCTGCAATTGAAGCTCATCGTACAGCTTATCGATGCCGAGCCGCTTCGTTCGTTTGCCGCCGCTGCCATCGCCCATAAAATAATCGTCGACGCATACACGGTCCACGATCGCGCGCAAAGTCTCGGCGAATCCTTCGCTGCTCGGCAACAAGGGAGCTATGGCCGCCTGCGTGGGAACACCTGCTTCGGCTAACTCGCGCAGCGCCCGCAGCCTGGCAGCGATCGGAGGAGCGGAAGGAGTAAACGCCCTGCGAATGTCTTCGCGATCCGTCTCTATCGTCATGCTGACCCGAACGCGTTCGCCAAGCTTAAGCAGCAGATCGATATCGCGCGTTACGAGCGGGCTTCGGGTCTGCACCAGCAGGAAGTCGGGAGGAAGCTGAGTCATTACCTCCAGCAGCGAACGCGTAACGAGTTCCTTCGCTTCCGCCGGCTGGTAAGGATCCGTGCTTGACGACATAAAAATCGTAACAGGTCCTTTGGTTTTGGCCCTCGAGAGCTCCTTGCGAAGCACATCTGCCGCGCCTTGCTTGACATCCACCCACGAGCCCCACTCCTCCCCCCGGAACAAAGAGACGGGCATGCCGCGTACATAACAGTAGGAGCAGGCGAACGAACAGCCGGAATAGGGATTCAAGGAGTGGCTGTAGCCCTCCAGAAATCCCGTTCCTTTGTTCAGCAGCGTCTTGGGTTCCTTGCGGACAATTCTCGTCATCGGGATGAGCCCATCGCAAGATGAACTCCTGTATTGGAATGGGCTGCCCTGTCTTCCAGCTCCAGCAGCAGCTTTTTCATCGGCAATCCGCCGCGATAGCCCGCAAGCGACCCGTTTTTGCCAATGACGCGATGGCAGGGCACGAAGACGAGTACCGGATTGGCACCGATCGCGGTGCCTGCCGCACGAACGGCGGAAGGGCTGTCGATCGCTTTCGCGATATCGGCGTAGCTTCGGGTCTCGCCAAAGGGGATGTCCAGAAGCGCCTTCCATACCCGAAGCTGGAACGGAGTGCCGCACAGGTCCAGCCTCCCTTCGAACAGCGATTTATTCCCGCCCGCGTATTCCGCAAGCTCGCTGCCATAGCGCTTCATCCGCTCGTCATCCCGAATCCATTCTATGCGGCCGAATCGACGCGTACACCGCTCCGCCATTTCGTCGAACGGTTCGCCCAAAGCCCCTGCGTAACAGAGACCCCGCTCGGTCTCCGCGATATGCATATGGCTGTCTCCGAATGCAATGAGAGACCAATAGAGACGGCTTCCTCCGGCTTGCTTATTCATGATTAGCATCCTCCTTGCGTTGTAATAGCCGATATTGGGCGGGCGTGCAGCCTGTAATCTTCTTGAACAACGTAATAAAATAAGGGGCGTTCGGCAAGCCGACCCGCGCGCCGATCTCGGCTACGGAAACGCCGCTCTCCGCAAGCATTTTCTTTGCCTGCCGTATGCGGAACTCCTGAATGTAAGAGACAGGCGTAACGCCCGTCACTCGCTTGAAAATCCGGTGCAGGTGATACGGACTGCCATGGCCGATCTCGGCCAGCTTCTCCAGCGTTAATGGCTCCATGTACCGCTCACGGATATAGTCCGTTATCGTCAATATCCATTCCTCGTCGGGGAGACGCACGCCTGTTGGCTTGCATCGTTTGCACGGTCTGTACCCTGCGCTTCGGGCGGCATCCGGCGAACGGAAAACGGAGACGTTTTCCCGAATGGGCGGCTTGGATTTGCAGGAGGGGCGGCAGAAGATGCCCGTCGTCCGTACCGCGTACCAGAACGCTCCGTCGCTTGCGCCATCGTTGCAGACGATGGCTCCCCATTCCGCCTCCGAAGGGCGATCTCCCTTTTTGCGGGGAGTGATTTCGTCTCTGTTCATTTGCCATCACCTCTGCTATAAGTATAACCGCCGAGGACGAAGCGCGCGCGTACATTCTATTGGAAAAGCAAGATTTCGAATAAGTCGTTTAACTATTGAGAGCTGCCAGTACAAATCAAAATAAGTGTGGTCACATTATCGTCGAACTGCGCAACAAACACCATGACTCTCGATAAAAAGATTCATTAAGCTAAAGGGCAGCATCAGCTCTCTTTTGTTCATGATAAAAAAGGGAAAATGGACGTCGGTGTGGAATCAGAACTTAACATCGGAATAATTAATGGAGCGTGAGCCTATGTATCGCACACAGATTCCAGATAAACCATTCAACTCCAAACGACCGGGCACCCTCGTTGGTATCTTGTTGGCCGTATCGGAGTATCTAGGTGCATTATACGGAAAAATTGCGGAGACAATGAGTGCATGCTCTTATGGTCGTTGCTCCGAGTGTGGAGGAAACGTTGGATCAGCCGAGATCGACCCCAGTCGCATGATCGCTCCCGAGCTGTCACTCAAGAATGGCGCCGTCCTCTTGTGGGCTGGAACGGATTGCGCGCCAGTTCCAAGGATCAGGCAGTTGGCAGCAATGCTTGGAATCGATTATCTGAAACCACTGGACGAGCAAGATCCGGGGTTTATCCCCATCCTTCTATATGGGTACGACAAAGAACCCGTTTCGTTTGTCCATAACAAGAAACCGCATACGGACTATTACCGCGGCTGCGTACACGATCTTCAATACATGATCGATGCGCGCACGACGAGTAAAGGCAATCTGAGGATGATTTCTTACTTCTCCAAAAGATCGGATTGTCCGGCGTGCCAAGGAACAGGCATGAGCAACACCGTCACTGATATCCGTCTCGCTGGTCATAGGCTGTCAGAGGTTGAAAAGCTGCCGATACCGGAAATGCGTTCCTTTATCCTGGGTCTGTCGCAGTTGATAGACGCGAACGAGCACGACATTGTAAGCCCTATAATAAGCCAACTTGAACCAATGCTTATTTACTTGAACAAAATTGGAATCAGGACGCTCAATCCAACCACCGCACAAGAAATAGTTCAGACCGTCACTTCCTAAGTCGCCTAGCGATGATCGTTCGCGTCTTCGATAGCCCCTTGAAGACAAATTTTTGAAGGTGCCTAGTTACGCTAACGAAAAACGATAGTTCAATTGACCGCCTTATGAGAGAGGCGGTTTTTTTCCTCTCTGTCGCAATACGGATCCTCTGGGTCCTTTAGCTTAATGAAATAAAGAGCAGCTGCCGCTCCGGCAAACTGCTCCTGGATCATGAAATGACGATTACAATTTCTTTTTTAAGAAAAATTGTTTAATATTTTCTGGATATTCATCATTGACCGCAAAAACTTCGTAGCCTCTACGTTTATAAAAATCCGGCGATTGATACGAAAATGTGCAAGTATGAGCCAATATACAACCTAGTTCTTTTCCGAGCCTTTCAGCTTCGGCTATCATGACTTTTGTCTAATATTATCAATCCGAAAGCCGGTATTCATGGAACCCCCCTTTATTTCATCTTTTTAAGATTACTGTAACAGTTAAGAAGACTCTAATCGATGTAATTTATCTTTTAAACTGTATTTCCTTATCAAAAAAGACGATGGATACGATTTCCTTGTCATTGATCACATTTTCGAATGTTTTAACCGTAAATAACTGAGTGCCATTCTCCGTCAAATGCAATCCGTTAAACAGGTTTGTCGTTTCCAACGTACCGTCCTGGTACTTTATCGTAATCGGGTAGTTATCCAAGTGTTGGTTAACGCCAATTTCCTTTAATGAACCAGCAGCTTCGTTAATCTCATTCATTGAACTGCTCTCAATCTTTAATGAAATCGAAATCGGTGAGACGGAGATTGTTTTTAGTACCGCTCCATAACCAAACATGGCAATGTTTTTGTTGACTTCATAAGGAGTAGAGTACTCCTTGAAATCCAGCTTAAAATCTGTTTCCCAAACGTCTGGTATGACCGTTGTAAAAATGCCAGGAAACGGACCTGCCGCTTGTAGATCTTTGAGTTGGAAATGAACGTTTTGACCAGCTATGGAGTTTTTCGTTAGGATGCTCATAGCCAAACTAATTTTATTGTCACTGCGGTTGCCATCGTCAAGCACTTTAAAGCCTACGCTCTTATAGTCCTGATTTGTTGTAATGTCGTAATTTAAAAAGCGGTACCGTGCCGCGTCTAATACCGTACCTTCAGGTGCAGTAAAGTCCATTAAGATATAGGTCAGATTACTATCGCCAATCACTTGTTTAATATTAATCGTCCCGTTCTTATTTTTTACCTGTTTATCAACCTCATAAGCGCCATTTGACAAATATTCTGCTTGCTCTTGGTTTACCGGATTAAGAAATTTCATAAACACATCATCTAATTTCATATATGCCGCTGCAAAAGCGGTTGTGGCTAAACAAACCATCAATACAGCAACCAATAAAGCGGGTCTTAAACGTTTCGAAAGAATAAATCCCCTGTTTTTTTTATTTCCATCCCTGCTTTGCACTAAAAGGTTATGAAACATCTCTTCTTTTTTTTCGGTATTTGGCGTAAGAGCTTCGAAAAGCCGATTAATATTATTGTTACTCAAGGAGCTTCCCTCCCAGGTCAATTTTGAGGCGTCTACGACCTCTGAATAGTTGCGTTTGAATCGTGCTTTCTTTGTATCCCAACATCTCAGAGATCTCTTTTACGGTGTACTCCTCGAAATAGTACAGATATAAAACGGTTTTGTATTTTTCGGGCAGTGAAAGTAGTCTTGCAAGCACGTTTCCCGACGGCTCATCGCCATCCCAAGAAGAAATCTCAGGTAAAGCGTCTAAAGCAACTCGACGGGTTTTCCACCAATTTTTAAGAACGTCTTTACAGTAATTTCTGGTCGTTACCGTCAACCACGCTTTTTCATGCTCGCGGTCATTGAAAACCATTTGATATTTGATCAGCTTTAGAAATACAGATTGAACAGCATCTTCTGCATCAACGGGATTCTTCAAATAGATAAAGCATAGCCTGTAAACTCGATCTACATGCCGTTGATATAGTTCAGCCAATTCTTTATCCGTACGCAATAAAGAATTGTTCTCCATTTTTTCGCCTCCTGCATATAACACGATCGGGTACTCGAAATAATCCCATTATCGTTAATTATTTTACAGTACGCAGAGAAGCAGAGTAATCATAAAGAAAAGCCCAAACAATTTCCTTGATTGGGCTTTGTGATGCAATCCTATTCAAAGAACAGATACAATCCATTTTATCCAGTAAGCAGCTGGCACCAGTAATACCTGTGCAAAAACAGTCCCTAATAATCGGGATATCATTAATAAACCAAAAACCTTATTAAGTGTAGCGACCTGTTTTTCTCCTTTAAGGACTTTATCTGTCATTAAACCAACTTGCGGATCAATTAGTATGGTAAGTAAAATGGTCGCCATTCCATTTATTAGACCAGATGCTTGTGATGCGGTAATCGAGTATTCTGTCGTTAAAGTTGAAGCCAGTAGTGCAGCTAACACACCGATTGTGTAAATGGCTGTCACCAGACAATTAAGAGCCACTAGCCTTTTGGGAATACCTCCAACCCTCAATCGCGACAGCATCGATAACTTTGGGGATCGCAAATGATATCGTGCATGATTTATCTTTTGAAAAGAAACAGAAGAACGGACCATTTGAGGTATGGATCCTGCAACTTCTAAATGAGAGATTACCCTCGAAGATAGAAAAACTGCGGATGGAAACAGTAATAAAGCTGTAAAAGTTCCTACTGTTGCCGCACCAATAATAATACGAAACTGATCAATTAAATTATATTCTACGGTAAATTTTTTTGATAAATCAATAATGTTACCTGTAAGTGGAGCCTGTAGCATATTAGCTGTTCTTGAAATGAGCAGTATAATCCCCGATAAGGATAAAGCAACCGCCAATTTCCCTAATCGTACACCTGCCAAGCGAATAGAATAGGTAAGAGTCTCCGAAAGATGAATAATAAAAGTAAACATAGATACAAGCAATACTTGCTCCAACAATCGAACACCTCATATCGTTCTTGACGATAGTGAATATAGATAAGACCTATATAAATTATATTGATGTAATAACCTTCAATAAAGAGAAATGAGCTCCTTGATTTTTTCCTGTTTTTCGCATACCCAGGTGATGGTACGGTTAGAACTGAAAAAAATTTAGACTGAGCCTGGAAAATGAACCAGCGACAGCCAAGGACTTTATTTCTCGTCCTTGGCTGTCGCTGTTGTCATTCAACTAACGTTCCCCGATGGCGTAATCCGTATCAGGAATCAATGGGGGCGAATCCGATAATGATTTGACGGAATCTCTTTCGATTAACTTTGAGTTCACATACACAAACTGTGCCTCTTCATCGGGATGCTGGAGTCTCCACTGCATTCGTTTTAACGCCTTTTCTGCAAATTCGAATCTATCGATATGCATCGTCGTAAGTGCAGGGACCATAGTTTGACTGATCTCCGTATTATCGAAGCTGATAAGCGAAACATCTTCGGGTACCCGAACACCATTGATTTGGAGCTTGGATAACAAGATATGCGCAGCCATATCGCAATAACAAACAAATGCCGAGGGGAGCTGGTCCGGCAACGAAAAGTCGAAGTGATATTTTCCCGATTCATCGTTATTGACGATATGCCATTCTTTGCGAATTTCCAGTCCGTGCTGTGTTAAGGCTCTGAAATATCCGCAGTATCGGTCCATTACACTGCTGGTATAGTTCGGGTTACCGACAAAACCAATAGTATGGTGACCTTTTTCAACCAAATAATTAGTTGTGAAATAACCCATCCGGTAATTATCAGACACGATATAATCCAATCGCAGGTTGTTTTTGTAAAAGTCAATCGCAACGATTGGTATGGGCAGATTTAACAGCAATTTCAAATAATCGCTCTTAATTTCACCCGCAATAAACAGGCCGCTCAGTTCGCTTTGATCTTGAGTAAACGATAAAGGGTAATTTAGGGCATCTTCTTCCTTTGGTTCGAGGATGTAAAGGTTCAAAGTATAGTGCAAGAGGGCACACTCTCGATTTAAGTAATAAAAGATCTTTGTATAGAAATCATCGATCTCCAGAAAAAAACGTTTCGGGACGATGAGTCCCAACTTATAGACGGTCTGAATCGGTTTTTCTTTACGGGTTACGTATCCCATTTGATTGGATAGTTCTATGATCTGTTTCTTTAAAGCCTCACTGACGCCGGGCTGGTTTTTTAGTGCTTTTGACACCGTAACCTTAGTAATCCCGAGTTTACTGGCGATCTTATCCAGGGTTACTTTTTCCTTAGTCATACTCAACACTCCTCCAAAAGATAACAAAAACCTTTATGTGCATTATCGCAATTATATAATATTGTAACTTTACAAGTCAACAAAATAAACAAAGTGGTTTGATCGTCTTTATTGTTGAATTTATCGCTATTCAGCAATGAATGAAAGCGGAAACAGGAAAAATGGAAACACAAAATAAAAGGTGTTGACACAAAAATGTGAAGTGACATATACTTGCTTCGAAAGGTTATTTATTCGAAATTACTAAAAAAGTAAGGTTACAAAATGAATGGGGAGGTTGCTTAAGATTTATTGGAAGCAAATTAACTTGATGAGGTGCTTGGGGCGATTGACGCGTTTGGTTCCTCGCACTAACAAAATGGTGGTGTTAGTAAATTGAAACATAAGGGCTTAAGAGATTTGGTGAAAAATCGTTACATATATCTAATGACGCTCCCGGCTCTGTTATTCAGCTTGATATTTTCTTATTTGCCGCTCGCAGGCATTACGATGGCATTTCAAGATTTCAACCCTATCAAAGGTATTTTTGGAAGCGAATTCATTGGTTTGCGAAACTTCGAGTTCTTTTTTCGAGGCCGAGATTGGTTCACCGTGACGTTTAACACGGTATTTCTTAATCTTCTATTCATTGGATTTGGAACACTGCTGTCCATCACTCTTGCCATCATGTTATCCGAGCTTGGTAAAAGCTTGTTTGTTCGAGGAATGCAGTCGATCATGATTTTGCCCAACTTTATTTCCTGGCCCATTGTTGGGCTGTTCTCTGTAGCCTTTTTGACGGCGGATACGGGCACCTTGGACGGACTTATGAAATGGTTGGGTATCTCGGATGCTTATATGGAATCTTCGATTTGGCCTGTTATTCTGCTCTTTTTCAGCTTATGGAAAGGCACGGGTTTTGGAGCCATTGTGTACTTGGCGGCAATAGCGGGCATAGACAGGGGACTATACGAAGCGGCAAAGATTGACGGGGCCAGTCGACTCCAATGCATTTTCCGAATTACGCTGCCGATGCTTAAAAGTACGATCATTATGTTGTTTTTGCTTGCATTAGGCGGTATATTCTCGGGCACGTTGGATATGGTCTATTCGTTGGTCGGGGATAACTCATTCCTGTTTCCGACAACGGACACGATAGATACTTATGTATTTCGCGCGTTGCGTACGCAAGGCTCATTTGGGATGTCCCAGGCCGTAGCCTTGTATCAATCGATTATCGGGTTCATCCTTGTCGTGCTCTCCAATCAACTTGTCAAAAAATTCGATAAAGATTCATCCATTTTCTAGAGTGGAGCGGTGAAAGTAATGAAATTATCATCTTTGTGGTCGTTGTCTACTTTATTTTACTTATTTACGGCATTGTTTTCTCTGGCTTGCGTCTATCCGTTTGTACTCGTATTGACGAGCTCGTTGACCGATGAAGTGGAATTGATACGGAACGGCTACTCCCTGTTTCCTGAAACTTGGTCTATTGCTGCTTATAAAGCCATATTAAGCACTCCGACGATCCCGAGAGCCTATCTAGTAACCATATTTACAACCGTTGCGGGTACACTTATCAGCTTGATTGTTACCAGTATGATCGCCTATGCCTTATCAGGTCGAAAGCTGTATTACCGTAACCACATTAACTTCATTTTCTACTTCACGATGCTGTTTAATGGCGGACTTGTATCCTTTTATATTTTAGTAACCCGATACTTGCAGCTAACGGACTCCATTTGGGTTTATATTATCCCTTTTGTTCTCAATCCATGGAACATGTTCCTCATGCGTAACTTTTTTAACGAAATACCGGAAGAGCTGTACGAATCGTCGAGGCTGGAAGGCGCGGGGGAATGGCGGATTTTATGGCAAATTGTATTGCCGTTGTCATTGCCGGCGTTGGCAACCATTGGTTTGTTCTATGCCCTTATGTATTGGAACAGCTGGCAACCGGCACTTCTTTTTATTAACAATGACAAGTTATTTTCGCTGCAGTATATCATCATGCAGATTATTCGCAACATTGACATTGCACAGAATATCGCAGTCTCAAGTACGGCCGGTTCGGTTATCAACACCCAGCGACCTCCTGCTTTTACCGTAAGACTCGCGACCGCCATGGTTACCATTGGTCCGATTATCTTTCTCTATCCGTTCCTGCAGCGATACTTTGTAGGAGGCTTGAAAATCGGGGCAATAAAAGGATAAATCACAGCTACAATCAGCAAAGCTGAATTAGCATATAAAAATATCGGAGGGGTTAAATATGAAAAAAGGTCTAAAAAAGACACTTTCTTTGATCTTTGCAGTCACCATGAGTACTTCTTTGCTTGCGGCATGCACCGGAAAAAACTCGCCATCGACACCGGATAAGGGGGAGTCGTCACCGACAAATGCGGTGCAAAACAATTCGTCGGAACCGCCCGCAGTTAAGACTCCGTTGGAGCCTGTAAAGCTGGAGGTCATGCTCTGGGGAGACAAGCCGAAGCAATTCGATGAGATTGTCGATGAATTCGAAAGACAGACCAAAGATACTTTGAACATTGACTTAAACGTGACTTGGACGCCGCTGGCCGACTACGGCAATAAAATAAAGCTGATGCTGTCAGCCGGGCAAAAGATTGACTTGGCTTTCGATGCACCGTGGTTGAACATGCCTGGTTTGATCGCTAACGGCAGCTATATTGAATTGGACAAGTATTTTAATAACGATCAATATCCGGGCTTGCAAAAAGCGTTCGGCGAAAGCTTGCTTAACAACAATAAATTTGTTGGTCCCGATAAACAGCAGCATGTTTACGGGGTACCGCTCGGTCAAGGTTATGCTCCCGTATATGCGCTGTATTACCGGAAAGACTTGGCCAAAAAACACGGTATATCGGAACTGAAATCCTATGACGATATGATTGCTTACTTTGATGCAGTAAAAAATAATGAGCCTGGAATTACTCCATATATCTTTAATAAGGATCAATACCCGCCAGCATGGATTATTGACGGAAATAGAGCCATTAAAATCGATCAGGCCAAAAATAATATATGGGAAGTATCGACAGGCTCCGCTGGCGTAGCCAAATTGCATATTGTAGACAACAAAATTAAAGCAGCCTATTTGCCAGGGGAAAGCACGGATGTTTTGAAGGATTTTCCTGAGCCCTTTCATGCACTCGACTTCACAACCAATGAAGAGATATTGAATTGGAACGAGAAGGGTTACATCGAATCCAATGCAATCAACCGCAAGGATGCGCAAGATCAATTTACTGCAGGCACCGCCGGCTCGTACATGCAGACGTTAGACAACTATGTCGCACTAGAGAACGCATTAAAAGCGGCAGTGCCGGGAAGCGAGCTGGGTGTATATGTGTACGAGAACAACGTGCGCAACATGGAACCGGCTTCTCTGCTAACCGAATTTAAGTTTTGGAACTTCTTGAGCATCCCCGCTTCGTCTAAGAATGCTGATCGTTCTATGATGTTCCTGGATTGGATCTTTGCAAGCCAACAAAATCACGACTTATTTGAATACGGAATTGAAGGTAAAAACTGGGTTGCGGTAGGGGACGATAAATACAAGCTTCCGGATGGAGTGGACCCTGGCCAGAACTACGCATTTCCTGGATACCAATTAACTTGGAATCCGAACTATATGCGTCTTGCAGAAGCATATCCGCAAGATGTAGTGGAGTATTACAGTTATGTTGCTCAAGATACGACGTTCCTCAAACAAGTTAGCGCCGGCTTTACTTTTAATGGGGAGCCTGTGAAAACCGAAATGACCAACCCTTCCTTTGCAAAAATGGCCGCCGAAAACGCAGGCTTTGAGCTGGGACTCATTAAAAATATTGCGGACAACAAAGCCAAACAAGAACAGAATCTGTTGAAAGACAAGCAACTCCAGGCAGATATTCAGAAAATCAAAGCGGAATTGGTTCAACAACTGCAAGCGTTCTTGGATGAGCAATAATGACGGAACTTTGGACCGTTGATAAACTGCGGGAAAGGGGCGGCAACCAGCAACGGTGGCTGAGCCTTCCCGGTAGTCGCGTCGTTGTAAATCCTTTTAATTTCAAGAAGGCGGGGACGACGTCCCCTTCTTCGTACAGCAATCGATCCACAATGCCTATGAACGTCGGATATCTCACTCCGCATATTCCCGAGTCCGAGATAGGGTTCGAGTTTGACGATATGATTATGATTCACACAGATACCAATCGCTCGCCGCAGCGAATCGAGGGATGCGTATTAAATGTATCTGACCCGGCCCGGTGGACAATAAGCGAATATGATATTCCCGGTCATGGAACCGCCCTGTTCGGCGCCTCCGGTATTACGATTACGGTTAATAGCGATGCGAGAGATTACTGGCAGTATCTTACGACGGAAATTGAGGTTGACCTTGATCAAACGCCAATGCTGCATGTGGTTGTACCGGAATGTTTGTCCGCATGGAGCATTAAAGTTGCGCCGCTTGAGGCGGAGTCTGCAAGAGAAGATATCGAACTGATGACGGAAAATTCCAACTCGGGTGTCTTTAGCGCTAATATTGCCGAAGTGACGGGATGGGGAGGACGCAAGCGTTTTAAGCTGAGGTTATATGCTTATGGGTTTGGCAAATCCATAACATTTGAAAACTTGGAGATCGCGGGGGTTATGAATCCCTACGCCGATGCCATTCGGTTTGAAACCGAGTGGGCGCCTCACGAACTTGCCTTTCAAGCGGTTTATCGAAATCATATGACGTTGGAAGGGCGAGACTATTTCTATAACACGAACACGGTGTGCAGATCCTTAACTTGTACGCAAGAGGCGTTCGACACCGACATCATCTTGGGCGGCCGTTATACGGGACAGCTAACGTATGATCCCGGCCTGACCATGCTTGTTGTAAAAGACAGACGTTATGCCTTCGCGATTCGACTATTAGGAGAACACGTTGAGGGGATGGTTTACTATGCCAATTATTGCGACTATTTAAGCGGCACCCGGGCATTGGAGGAGCCGCCACAATGCGGGTATTGGCAGATGCGGATAAAACCTGTTCGGAGCACCGGGGAAGGCATTCATCTATTGGTCTCCTTCCCGGGTCCGCTTGAAACGGCCGAGAGCCTGGTACGCGATTTGAGCGCAAGTTCGCTTCGGGCGTCGGTCAACGAACGTTTAGCTGTAAAAAGGGAACAGAATGAACGATTCTGGAACGGGTTCTTGAAAAAGGTCCCGTCGCCATCTTTGTTCTCACTGGGTCATGTTCCATCCAAAGGAGTAACGCCTGGTCAAACGGAGGAACAGTATTATAAGGCATGGATTTTTCTGGCGTCCAATGTACTGGACGTATCGCCGGAGGCGGGGTATCCATACCCTCAGCTTTGCTGCGGCAAACCTTCGTTATGGGGGTCCGGGGCTCACGAAGCGCCATATTCCGCTGCATGGGAAAGCCTCTTTGCGATACAACTGTACGCGTATATCGATCCAGACTTGGCTTGGGAAGCATTTAAAGGTCTGATGTCTTTGGTTGACCCAACCGGCATGCTCGGGGGAGAAAGTCTGCCCTCCAGAAAAGCGCAGACGGCCATGATTTTATATGAACTAACCGGAGATATAAATGCCTTGCGGTCCGTATATCCGTCAATCCGTTCATACTTACGCTGGCGTGTGGACAACCCGCGCTGGATTCTTGGATTGATTAATAATCCGAATTCGAAAGATTCGGAATTCGTCGTTTCCGCGCTTATCGATATTTCTTATTTCATTCAAATGGCGGAATTGCTCAGCATGCATGACGAGATTCCGTTTTGGCAAGAAACGTATGCCGAATTATTGCAAAATTACAAAGCATGGTTTTGGGACGCGCCGGGCGGATTTCCTAATCAATATTACGATACCGCCACGGGAGTGAGAAGCCCGGGCTGGACCTCCTGGGTGCTGACGGGCGTTCATCTCCCTTCCTTGGAAACGCCTTATGCGGAGAGCTTGATTAACCGGTTCCTGGGAGAATTCGACCCGAGCAAACCGTTTGGAGGACTTGCTTACCCCAAACATCCGGATATTAACTTCGACATTTACGGCTTGATACAGTTGGGTTTTCTGGAGGAGGCTCGGCAGCTTGTCGAGGTATGTATCCGCGATGTAACGATGTCCGGTTTTTTTGCGGAGCAATATGATGTGGAGGATAAACCCCATCCGACGGGAGTCAGGCCATCCATTTTCGGGTGTGCGCAATTAATAGAATGCGTACTTATAAAAAACGGGTACCGCTTGGAAAACGGCAAGCCTTATCGGATGAATTTGTTCCATGAGCAAGGGCTGGTTGAGAGTTTTTAGGAAATGTATTCGAACATAGAGACTTCAAGGATTGGGAGTGTAAAAGCTGACTAACACCGTATCTTTAAATGAATGTCAATGGGGATTAATGGGCTTTTACAAAAACCAATGGCGACTATATGAGTCCATGGAACTCGGTCACGAGATCATTCCTGCTATTGGACATATGAAAGCAAGGATTCCCGGCAGTGTGCAAACGGATTTAATGGCGAACGGGTGGCTAAAGGATCCCAATTTAGGATTGGCCAGCTTGGACGGCGAGTGGGTTGATAACAGGGAATGGGTATATGAAACGAATTTCAGCATATCCGATGACTGGCTGCAAGATCGATGCGAACTCGTATTCGAAGGATTGGATTACTCCGGAGAAATTTATCTCAATGGGGGCAAAGTGGCGGGTTTTGAAGGCATGTTTATCCCCGTGAGACTGGATATAACAGACCGGATCCGTACAAATGGATCGAACCGATTGTTAGTCGTATTTCATGCGGCGCCGGATATTGACGGACAATTCGGTTACTCCAATCAAATTCGAAAGCTGAAATCGCGTTTCAACTATGCCTGGGATTGGTGTCCGAGGATTGTCCCGGTCGGCATTTGGAGGGACGTTTATCTTCAAACTTACAGCGAGGTCAAAATCAATGACTTCTACCCCAATGCGATGGTAGAGGACAACTTGATCGACGGCCATGTGCGGTTTCGTACGGAAGTGACCGTTCAGCGAAGGGGCTCCTATACGATCTCTTACAAGGTCATAACAGATCAGGGCGAGCCGAAGGCGCTTGCTGTTCATACGATGGAGCTTGAATGCGGTAATTCATTTATTGAACACGAACTTGCAGTTGCTGATATTGAATTATGGTGGCCTAACGGGTATGGAAATCAGCCGCTGTATGAGGTTGGCATTGAGATCACGAGTGATAACCATATCATGAAATGCCAGGATAGGAAGCTTATCGGATTCCGTAAGTTGGAATTTATTAAAAATCCGAATTCCCCTGAAAGCGCTCTACCTTATACGCTCGTAATCAATGGCAGACCGATCTTCATGAAAGGCGTTAACTGGGTGCCTATCCGCCCCTTTTATGGAGATGTCAAGGCGGACGAATATGCCAACTATCTTGGCCGGTTTAAAGATATGAATGTAAATATTTTGCGAGTTTGGGGCGGCGCCATTATTGAAAAACAAGATTTCTATCAATATTGTGATGCCAATGGACTCATGGTGTGGCAGGAATTATTGCAATCTTCTAGCGGAATCAACAATACGCCGCCGGACGATCCCAAGTTTCTCAATGATTTGGAGCAGGTGGCCATCTTTGCCATTAAGGAAAAAAGATCGCATCCAAGTCTTGTCATCTGGTGCGGGGGCAACGAGCTCATGTGGGAAGGGTTCAAGCCTGTCGATGAGAGACATGCCAATATTGCGAGACTAAAAAAAGTTGTCGAGGAGCATGATCCTGACCGTGGATTTTTGCCGACAAGCGCCTCCGGCCCAAGCTTTAATGCCAATGTCGAACATATGGGCAACGGGCTTCATCATGATGTGCACGGCCCTTGGTTATATTTGGAGGGGGATCACTACGAATTTTTTAACAAGGACGACTCACTATTGCTGTCCGAGATGGGGACTCCCGGTATTTCAAGAGCGGAAAATATCGAGAAATATGCGATAGGCTGTTCGGCTTGGCCTCCAACAAAGGAAAATCCGTATTGGGTTCATCGGGGGGCATGGTGGATTCAATGGGAGCAGTTAAACAGATTATTCGGCGAGTGGAGTCGCGATCATAATGAATTGCAAATATACAGTCAAGCCAGCCGGTATTTGCAGATGGAATCGCTGCGTTATGCGATCGAAGCGACTCGGAGACGAGAGCCATACGCATCCGGTTTTATTATCTGGATGGGAAATGAACCCTTTGCCAACAACTCGAACACATCTGTAATCGAATATGACGGAATGGTCAAACCGGCTTATTATGCCGTAAAGAATGCATTTTCCTCACTCCATATTTCAGCGAAGTATGACAAGGTCAACTTTAGCGAAGGAGAGCGTTTCAGCTGTCAATTGTACTTGCACGATGAGCTTGGAACAAACGGACAGACCTTTGAGGTACAGGCCGAAATTGTAGGGATCGATGGCACGGTGTATAAGCAAGACAGGTTTACCTGTACTTCCGAACAACTTGCAACGCAAGCAGGCGAGCTGGATTGGATTGTCTCAGGGGCTCCGTACTCTCTCTTTTTCTTGAGATTGCAAGTAAGGGATAAAGAGGATGCGGTTGTCAGCACCAACACGTATCTGTACTCTATGGACTTGCTCTCCCCGTATCGACCGCTAAGACAGTTGCCTAAAGCATCGTTAGCTGTGGAACTTATGGGAGAAGGGCAGCTGCAGATTCGCAACGTCTCCGATATTACAGCGGTAGGTGTCATGATTCAAGAAAAAGAAGCTTCCAGGTTTGTTTCATTTAATCATAACTATCTTCATATTTTCCCTGGAGAAAGCGTTACGATTGAGAGCTCTATGCAACCTATGGATACAGTGGAGCGGCTTGTAATGAATGGCTTCAACATAGATTTGCCGAGTTAATCATCGATTTGAAGAAAGGGAGGGGATTCTATGTTTAGCTTTAAGAGATTAAGCAGGCCTATTTCATTACTTGTTATCGCATGTCTATTGTTTTCCTATCCGGGTTTGGTCTCAGCGCAGAAATCGGAATTGGAAAATCATTGGGCACAACGGGCAATGACAAAATGGATTGATAAGGGGATCATCCGAGGAGATTCCAAACAGCAGTATAAGCCTGATCAACCAATGACCAGAGCGGAATTAGCCAGCTTTATCGTACGCATATTGAACTTGAAAGAAACGAGCAATAAGGAATTTGCCGATGTATCCCCCAATGCCTGGTATGCTTCCGACTTTTCGAAGGCGCATGCTGCCGGACTAATATTGGGCGATGACAGCGGACACGCAAGGCCGCTGGATTACATTAGCCGCGAGGAAGCCGCGGTCATTTATTCCCGAGTATTCCAGCTGCAAGCAAGCGACAAATCTCCATCTCAGAAGTTTACTGATGCTTCGCTTATTGCCGATTGGAGTCGTGAAGCGGTACAAGCCATGCAAGAGAACGGCTTTATTAAGGGGAAGGGCGGAAATAAATTCGACCCCAAGGGTCGCTTAACCCGTGCGGAAGCCTTTCAAATCTTCGATAATGTCGTAGATGAAATCATTAGCGATGGTGGTGCCTCAGGAGATTACCAAAAAAGCGTCATCATTAATGGCAATCATGTTGTTCTTTCTAACATGAAAATAAAAGGCAATCTCTATGTTACGCTTGGAGTCGATGCCGGTGTCGTCGCACTGGACGGGGTCGAGGTAGAAGGAAATATTATCATCAACGGTGGTGGGCTTGAAGGCATATTTATTGCCAATTCTCAAATTAAAGGCAAGGTTATCGTAAACAAGGAGCAAATGAAAGTCGTTGCAGATAACAGTGTCATTCACTCCCTGGATGTGGTGAAACCCGCAAACATTGTTTTAAACAACTCCAAGGTGGACGATATGGTTATCGGCAACAAGGGAACAGGGAGCGAGCTTCATCTCGATAAGCAATCAAAGCTGGGGCAACTCATCGCACAAGCTCCAATAACGATTACAGGCGCCAATGGGATAACGAGTGCCGATATTCAAGCTGGCGGAGTGGTGATGGATAATCAACCCGGCAAGATCATGATTGCTCCGGGTATAAGCGTGAAGATTGCGGGTAAGAACGTAACGGCTCAAGACTTGACGAGTCATCCGGGATCGACTGCCCCTGGCGGGGGGAGCACCAATCCAACAAATCCAGCCGATCAAATGCTAAGTCAGCAGTTAATAGAAGAGGATAGTCCGCAACAGCGTCGTTGGATGAGTGTGCCGCAGAGCAGGATTGTTGTCAATCCTTTCGATTTTCATCTGCCGGATCCGACGACACAGGTGCATTATAGCAATAGCCCAATCCTTCCCCTGAATATTGGCTTTCTTAGCCCTTGGCCAACGAATTACAAGGGGTATACCTTGGATAAAGTAATGGGAATTTTCGATAAGTCAAATACGGATCAGACTGTGGACAACATATGGTCGGCAAGCTTTAACGATCCGGACAAATGGAGAATTAGCGAGTTTGAATATCCCGAGGATGCCATTGTTGACTTCGATCCGAATTATATGCAATTGTCTGTAAAAAACGATGCGACATACCCCTGGCAGTTTCTAACAAGCGAATCGATAGCCATAGATTTAGATAAGAAACCATTACTGCAGCTTCATACAGAAACGACGGGAGCCTGGGCCATTAAGATCTACGACTTGAGCAAAGGCGACCGTGGAGATGAACGGGTATTACGCGTGGAGAGCTCAGCTGACGGAACGGAAACGATTGATATTGCCAAGATGGTTCCGGACTGGACAGGCGAGAAGGATGTATTGCTGCGCATATTCCAGGTGGGCAAGGGCAGCTATCTCAAAATAGATACGTTGGAGATTTTCGAGATTCAATCGACATTAGCGGAAGCGAGCGACTATACGACAACATGGGCGCCGCATGAGCTAACCTTCGGGGCGGACTACAATAGCGGTCTGCAATTGGAAGGGTCAGACTTCTTCTATGACGAGAACACGGTTGTTCGGACCATTAAAGCAAATCAAAACGGTACTAGCAATTCCATCTCTTTGTTTGGGCAATACAAAGGGGATATTCAATGGAATGAAAGTATAACTACCCTATACGTATCAACGGGTACAACCTTGCAGGATCAGCAGTATGCGATTTCCTTCGGGCAGCAGCCTTCAAACGGTATTCGGTATTTCGAGAGCTATGCGGATATGCTGATTGACAACGGCTCATCGCAACCTCATGGCAAAGGCTACTGGTTGATGGATTTTGAACTTCATACGTTGCCGCCTGGCGGATTATCCGCAGCATTCAGTATAGGAACGCCAGCGGATAGCAAGGTAAGTATGATTGAATCCGTTCGCACTCCTTTTGTGAACAACGATCGTGATCGTAAATTTAAGGAACGATTGGATAATTGGAATCAATATCTCGCTAAAGTACCTAAACCGGGTAAATTCGAACTGGAATATGTAGATCCGCAAGGCGTCACATTCGCACAGATTGAGCAGGAATATTACAAAGCTTGGGTGTTTACAGCTTCGAACATTTTGGCCGCTGCTCCCGAAGTCGGCTTTAACTATCCGCAAATCGTGACAGGGAAGGCTTCGCTCTGGGGACACGGCGATCAAAAAGCGGCGTATTCCGCTTCGTGGGAAAGCTTGCTGTCGATTCAACAGTATGCATACATTGACGTCGAACTGGCATGGGATGCGTTCAAGGGACTGATGTCCCTCGTGGATGACGACGGACTTATGGCAGGGGAAAGCTTGCCTTCCAGAAAGGCTCAAACAGCGCTCATTCTTTATAATATATCCAAGGACGCGGATTCTTTGGAAGTGATTTACCCCGCTTTAGAGCGGTATCTCTTGTGGAGGATCGATCATCTTCGTTGGATTATGCCCGGCGTCGACAATCCGGATGTCATTGACGCGGAATTTGCCGTCTCTGCACTTAAGGATATCGAATTCGCAATCGAGATTTCTCGCATATTAGGGTATACCGACAAGATCGACTTCTGGGAAGATAGATATAAGGAGTTATACAAAACATATACGACTACCTTTTGGAAGGATGGAGTGCCTTACCAATATTACAATTTGGTAAATGGCGAATTCACGCCGGGCAACCCGCTTTGGACCTCCACGGGAATGTATATTACCGATTTAGACCCGACTTTACGTGAAAGTTTATATAATCGGCTGAAAGCGAATATGAACCCGGAAGCACCATTTGCAGGGTTGTTTATCCCGAAGCATCCGGATGTTGGTTATTTGACATACGGCTTGATTGACAACGGTTTAATAGAAGACGCAAAAATGATTATTGAAACCATGATAAGGGATGTGACCAAAGCCCATTTCTTCGCCGAACAATATTCGGTGCCGGGAGTGCCATATCCGCAAGGCGTACGTCCATCCTCTTTTGGAGCTACTATGCTCGTTGATAACGTGCTTCAGCGTAACGGATATCGTATGGATATGGGCAAACCGATGTTTACGAACTTGTTTGAGGCCGACGGTGAAGTATCCAATATTTTATTGGATGGATTAAAGCTTAACTTCAAATTGGACGCTTCCAAGAAGAAAATCAATTTGTCGGGATCTTGGATGGGCGGGACATCTGCCGTTATGGATGCTCCTGATCATAAGCCCGTTCATTTGCCGGCAATAACGGAATCGCCGCTCAAGGATCAAATCATTGGAGTTGGCGAACAAGTGAAGCTCCAATTGCAAGACGGGGTATCCTATTATGTTGCGAGCAGCAAAAAAACGACAGCAGCAGTCGAGTTGGTTGACAACGTACTCACTGTGACAGGCCTCTCTGCCGGAAACGCAGTTATTACGGTTGTTTCCAGTCGAAATGGCTATTCGGATACAATACGTACATTCGATGTGGGTGTTTCCGCAGCCACAGGATGGCAACATGAAGAGGCAGGTTTGAATGCATGGACTTGGGATCACGGGAAGTTAAACGTGAACGAAGCCGGTGGAAAGCTTCAGCTTGACGTGCTGCAGGACCATTATATCGAAACGGTAATTGAAGCCGATTCCGTTACGGTCCAACTGCTAAAGCTCGCTGTTACGGAGGCTAGCGCTCATTGGGGTGTCAGCTTGATCAACGAAAGCAATGAAGAAGTGGTTGTAAGAGAGAGCAGTTATGGAACAGGCGACTACCTCTATGATTTGGAAGCATTGACGGGCTGGACGGGTCAGCAGACATTCAAGCTGCGGATCTACGCTTCGCAGTTCGGCGGACGGGTAATATTCGATACGTTGAAGCTGATGAGCAAGCCCGAGATCACGATGCAAAGCATTGCCGACTACGAAGTAGAGGCTTATACGGATACAATGATTTCGCTACGGACAACCCCGGGGCTTGTCAGCTATGCATTGACCTCGGAACATCCGGAGATCGCCAATGCTCAGATGGTGGGGAATCAGTTGAAGCTGCAAGCGCTAAGCGAAGGGACGACAACGATAACCATTCAATTAAAGAGAGAATTTTATGGGGATCGGAGTCTCTCCTTTCATGTGAACGTCAGCATTCCGGATGTCACTGTTGCCGATATTGCGCCTCAGTATGTTTCGGTCGATGCGAGCAAGCGAGTGCAGGTTGTTGCTGTTCCGGACAACGTAACGGTTGTTCCGGTATCTAGCGACAGCGCTATCGTTCAGGCAAACGTGCAAGACGGGGAATTGTCGATCATAGGTGTATCCGAAGGCAATGCGACGATTTCGTTAACGTTGTCGAAGACGGGCTATCAGTCCGCAACGAAGACATTTCCAGTCACGGTATTCGCCAAAGGCTTAGGCTGGCAAGCGGACTTTACAGACTTGCAGCGGTGGAATTCCGGATATTCCTCGAACCCGGGCGGCCTTGATGTCGTGCAATTAGATGGCGGAGCGGATGGCGTTAAACTAACCATAACCGATCAGGCGAATCCGACCTGGCAACCGTTCTACACAAAAATAAAGGTAAACGTGGATGAAACGCCGATTCTGCAAATTCGGACCTCCAACGCAACAAAAAATTGGACGGTAAAAATCGGGACCAGCGAATTCGGAGATGAGCAGGCCTTGAAAGGGGAGGACGGATCGGAAGGCATATTCAACTACAATCTGAAACAGTATGGACAGATGAATAGTTGGACCGGGGAGCAGGAATTTTTCGTCAAGATTTATCTTGTCGGCGGGTCGGGCGCTTCCATTACGATCGATCAACTGCGCATGGTTAGCCAGACCTATCTCGACAACAACGCGTCGGCAATTCTAGTTGGCGATATATTGCCGCAGTATGTTTCGGTCGATGCGAGCAAGCGAGTGCAGGTTGCGGCTGTTCCAGAAAACGTAACGATTGTTCCGGTATCTAGCGACAGCGCTATCGTTCAGGCAAACGTACAAGCCGGGGAATTGTTGATAAGTGGCATATCCGAGGGAGAAGCGAATGTTACGTTGACGTTGTCCAAGGCGGGGTTTCCTTCGGTGACGAAGACGTTCCCGGTGACGGTGCTGGCTGAAGGTTTAGGCTGGCAAGCGGACTTCACAGACTTGCAGCAGTGGGAATACGGATATTCCTTCAATCCAGGAGGTATTAAAGTCGAACAGATAAACGGCGGAGCGGATGGCATTCGATTAACGACAACAGATTTGGCCAATCCGGCATGGCAACATTTCTACACGAAAGTTAAAGTAAAAGTGAATGTGGATGAAACGCCGATTCTGCAGATTCGTACCTCAGCAGCAGTGAACAACTGGACGGTAAAAATCGAAAACTTGGACATTGGAGTTGATCAGGCCCTGAAGCCGGAGGACGGATCAGCTGGTACTTTCAACTACAAGCTGACTACTTATGGACCAATGTTAGGCTGGACCGGGGAGAAGGAGTTCATCATTAAAATATTTGTCATCGGCGAGCCGGGCGCTTCCATTACGATCAATCAACTGCGTATCGTCAGTCAAAGCTTCATTGACGGACAAGTATAACAGGTACACTTAACAGTCAGCGGTGATGTCGCAATTACTGAGATGTGTGTTTTGCGACTCGCTGCTGACTGTGTTTTTTCATCTGCCGAGGGTGATTGAACGGGATGAAATCTTAATCTATAGGGAGGAGCATGAAATGATGCGGAAAACCAAAAAGTCGGGTCTGTATTTCCTGGTATTCGCGATTCTTGTAACATTGCTCGAAAGTTCCTTTGGATCTATGAAAGCTCATGCTGCACTGATTGGTAATGTGGAGATGGCGGGAGACGCTGCTTTTAACAGCGACAGTATTGCGGACAGCAGCGCTCAACAACCCCGCTGGCTTAGTTATCCGGGTAGCCGCCTATCTTTGAACGCCAACATGGGGGACTCATCAACGCCGCCGGGGGCATTGGATGGAGAATTAGCGGCTCATTTGGGCGGATGGTTTAAATCATCCACTTTCAAATGGCCTTCCGTAGTGAATACAAGATTGGTGGCTACCGGAACGAACGGAAACCCGGCCGGCACCGTTCAATCTACTTGGTATCCTTACAAAATCGATTTTAATGCAACTTACTCCGGCTTGGTCAACCAATCCTTAAGCGGCTACGATTTTTTTGTGGATGACAATGGCACATTTGTCCGTTATCTCCAAAATAATTCGGGCGTCCCCAATGATGTTCTGGTAAGAGGGACGATCACCGGCTCGGGCGGCGCACAATGGGACAGCACCAACCGTGTCCTGCTGGTATCGGATGCCAACTATTATTATGCCGTTCATTTTGTTGGCCTGACTGCGGATACAACCCCGGTAGCGTTAAATGAGGTCCCTGTTCTTGGAGCATCTACATGGAGCTTTAGAAAGCATTTTAATTCAGGCGGGAGGATGGCGGTTAGCATAGGCGTTGCCTCCTCATCCGAAGGCAGTACCGTAGCCATCTCTCGTGCTAAAGATGTGTTTGCCCTTAAAGTAACCGATCGATTAACGGCTGCCAAAGCCTATATGGACACGCAACTCCGGAAAGCGCCGCTGCCTTCTGTCTGGGGATTCTCCACGGTTAACCCCTATGGGGTAACCGCTCAGCAGCATCGCGATAGCTATTACAAGGCCTGGACGTTTTATTTGCAAAATTATATGAAAGCGCTACCGGAAAATGCTGCCTCTTTCCCCTATCCGCAAATGATGACGGGCAAGCCTTCATTATGGAATTTCGGCGAGCCGCGAAATCCGGGATCGGCGCAATGGGAGAGCCTGTTCGGTTACCAGTTTTTATCTTACATTATGCCTGCAGAAGCATGGAACGCCTATTTGGGCTTAATGAGTCTGGTCGATTCCAACGGAGCGCTTGCAGGAGAATCTTTGCCGACTCGAAAAGCTCAGACAGCATGGATGCTTTATAAAAATACTAACGATTTGAACAAACTGCAGACCGTATACCCTAATCTTAAACGGCATCTCGATTGGGCCGAGGATCACCCGTACTGGTTTATGGAGGGGGTCAATACTCCGCCTACGTCCAGGGATTTGGATTTCGTCGCCTCGTGGCTTTTCGATGTAGATTTTGCTATAAAAATAGCCAACGAACTAGGGATAACAGCCGACATCACGATGTGGCAAGCTAAAAAACAATCGATGATTGCAAATATGGAGGCTTGGTTCTTCGCAGAGCCTCAGCAAATCTATCAATATTATGATACGATATCGGGTCCAGTCAGCCTTGGGGGCGACTATATTAAAATTAGCGCGCTTGCGGTTAATGGCTTGTCATCCAATCCTTTGTCCAAATTAAAAGATTATTTTATAAGCATTCATAATCCAAGCGGGCAAATGAGCGGCTTTGGCGCAATGAAATATCCAAACGCATCTTTAACCATTTATGGTCTGTTGAATTATAGCGGTCACAAGCAAGCGAAGGAATTTATCGAAGCCAATTTGCGCGATGCGATACGCGCCCCGGATTTTGCGGAGATGCTTCTTCCTGGCAGTTCGAATAATCCGACCGTCGGCGGCGTTCGGCCGAGTCTGTTTATGGCAAGCGCGGTTATTGAATTTACCTGGTTGTTGAACGGCGTTCGCATTGATTCCGGGTCAGCAACGAACTTTGCTTTTAACTCATCCGCCTTCTCTATGCCAAATGTTCCGAATGTTATGCCTACTGTGGAAGATTTCAAAAATGTGGAAGACTGGACCGAACGTGTAAATTCAGGCATGTATGCGATCAATGGAGCGGGTACGATATTCAACTATTCCGCAAACAATCTCAACTACGGATATGGGGCCAAGCAAGTTACCTATGATGTAGACGCATTCTCTCAAATGACGATCAAGGTGGATAAAGTGCAAGGCAGTTGGGCGTTAAAAGTTAATGATGGCGGAGTCGATATTGACTTGCAAACTTCCACATCCCAGGTCGGAGAGTTCACGTATGACTTGAAGGCGATCACGGGGTGGTCCGGTACGAAGACATTTAAAGTCAAGTTGTTTGCTGTTAATGGTTGGGTAAAGGCCGATACGATCCATGTGATCCCTGCAACAGTACTGGAGGATTTTAATAATGTATCGGACTGGACGAATCCATTTAATGCATCCATCTCTACAACTTCGGGGGTAGCTACAGTATCCGCTGCTGTCGGTCCTTATGGTTCTGTAAGGAAAAACGTAACTGTCAATCTAACGGATTCGCCGTTCTTGCAGATTACCGTACCCCAGGCTTCGACTGGGACCCAATGGGCATTAAAAGTGAACAAAGGTTCTGGGGATATCAACGTGCAGACAGACACCTCTCAAACCGGAACCTTTACCTATGACCTTAGGGCTATTACGGGTTGGGGCGGCAAACAAACCTTTGATATTTTGTTATATGTCGTAGGTCCAACAGGGTCGAGTTTTAAAGTCGATCTACTATCGAGCCCTGCCTACACACTGGAGGATTTCAGCAATGTCTCGGATTGGCCGATCCGTAATAATGCCATTGCAAGCTCTTCAAACGGTCTTACAACCCTTTCTGCCGTAAGTGGTCCTAACGGAAATATGATCAGAGCGGTGGAATACGATTTAAATCGATACCCTATTTTAATTGTTCAAGTTCCGACTCTGACCAATGGCGCTAAATGGGCCTTAAAAGTCAATGACGGAACCGGTGACAAAGTCATTCAAGCGGATACACTGGAGACTGGAACTTTTAGATACAACATCCCAGCCCTTACAGGGTGGAGCTCAGAGAAAAAATTTGATATCATCCTGTTTGAAATCGGCGGAGCGGGAACATCTATGGTAGTCGATGAAATGAGGATTTCGAACGCCCCGTAATGTTAAGCATAGTCCCGTTCAGTTGAACGGGACTGTTCGATCATTTACAGAAGCGACTCCACGCCGTCAATATAAATCGCCGTGCCGGATATATGGCTGGACTCGTCCGAAGCCAGAAACAGCACGAGATCGGCGACTTGCTCCGGCTTGCCGGGTCCATGTTCCAGCGGCTGATTGCCCTCCGGATACTTTACGGGAATTTTAATTTCCTCCACCTCGGGCGTCGTATGCGTGTTCTCGCCGATATTGGTTTCGATGGCGCCGGGACAGATGGCGTTGACGCGAATGCCGTATTGCGCAAGCTCCAACGCCGCCATCTTGGCGAAGGCGACCTGGCCTGCCTTGGAGGAGCTGTAAGCGGACATGCCGAAGCCGGTAAACTTGCGGCTGCCGTTGATGGAGCTGGTAATGACGATGCTGCCGCCGTTCTCCTTCATATGGGGAATGGCATATTTGGCGGCTAGAAACGTTCCCTTAAGATTAATGCCAAGCGTCGTATCCCAGTCCTCGGGCTCCATGTGTTCGATCGGCGCCAGCGTTCCGTTTACGCCCGCGTTTGCGAACAGGATGTCGATGCGCCCGTACTTGTTGGCCGCCTGCTTAAGCGCCCGTTCGACGCGGGCGGGATCGGATACGTCCGTATCGGCAAAGAAGGCTTCGCCGCCATGCTCTTGAATTTCCTTTTCGACCTCCTGGCTTCTCCCGTCGACAAGATCGACCAGCACGACCTTTGCTCCTTGTTCCGCAAGCCTCAACGCGGCTGCCCGGCCAATGCCGGATCCTGCTCCCGTAACGACCGCTACTTTTCCGGCTACTCTTCCTTCGGTTTTCTTGTCCAACATGATACTATCGCTCCTTCCAGAATTGTCGTTCTAATCTTTCCATAACCGCCAGGCGGCTATTCCGAATCTTTTGATATTCGAATATAGCCGTATGCCGGGGATTCAGGGCTCGTTGGCAGAGAATGGTTGGCCGGCATCGATGCCCGTATTGGTTAGTCGTACGTGCACGTTAATTTCGAATTTTGCTTGTTTGAAGCGTTCCCCCCAATTTTGCTGCAAACTCTTCCAACGGCTGTTATGCCAGCGGTGGAGATGCGCGCCTGCGCCAAGGACATCAGCCTCCTTCTCTTGCAAGTAAGCTGCCGTCGAGGCAAGCCGCTTCTCCAGCTTTCCGGCGATTTTGTCGGTAAAACTGCTAACGTCATCCTCTGTTTTGATATGGGTGCAGGCAAGCTCCTTGACGCTTCCCGACACCTGCACACCAACATGTACCGTCAACTGGTCATTGATCAGCCGAGGTTTGATGGTGCTGCGGAGAGATCCGATCTTAAACGCTTCGCTTCCCTGACCGTTGTTTTTGTCTTCGCCGCAGGGGATATTGACGAAACCGTTACGATAATGATTCATCAGCATGAGCAGGAATGGAGTCTTCGAGACCGGCACGATGTCAATCAGCTTGCCCTCGGGGAATCGGAACAGTGCCAAGGTTGGCGTATGGGGTAAGGCGCCTGCTCCGGTGAAAGGAAGATAAGGAAGAACGAACGTCACTTCCCGCTGCTTCGCAAGGATGCTAAGCTCCCTGAGGCTTACGGATATCGACATTCCCGTAAGAATTTGGGCCGTCTCGATACTGGAGGCCAACTGCTTGCCGACGTTGTTTTCCACGAGAGGCTTGGCATTCAGGTGTGAACTTGCATCGCCCTTGGCGATCACAATCGTCAAGGTGCTCTTCGGTTCGTTGGAGCGGGAGAAAAAATCCAGCACCTCGCCAATGTTCCGATCCCTCGCGAAAGCTTCGCTAATAATCAAGGTTTCCATATGGCTCCACTGCAGCTTCCGGCCGATTTCATTGCTCGCCATCAGCGAGGCGCCATAGACGGTGTCATTGTCGCTAGAGATGTTGAAGAACGATGACCCGGTGGAGGGGGACATGCTGGATGCCTCCGTAGAACCGGGCTTGTAGATCTGGCTGGTGAGACGCAGCCGCCCGTCCTTGGACAGATCGACGGAGGCTGCCTGCACGAATGCCCAATTGTTGATCTCCAGCTTGTCCCAGCATCCGGAAAGGAGAAAGGAAATCATGCAGAGGCAGCAAGCGGTTTTCCATCCTTTTCCTTTGCTATGAGACGGCATGGGAGCTCCTCCTTATCGAGGTTGTATCTGGCGCATGATGCTTCTGCAAGCGATGTTAGGGATGCGGACGTCTGCCTCCTAACCGGAGCAGCTTGCGATTGCGCGGCGATCGCAGAAAGACCTTGAGCGGCACCCTGACGAACAGATCGCGCCAATCTCTGGGCTTGAATGGCGCAATCGACGTTAAATAAGGCTCGCCAAGCGAATGCAGGCTGGTGAGATGCAGCAGCGTCAACAGGAAAACGACCATCAGCCCGTAACCGCCCAGCAGACTGGCCGCGATCATGTACGGAAAACGCAAGAGGCGCAAGGAGATCGCCAGATCGTAATGGGGGATCGCGAAGGAGGCTATGCCCGTCAGCGCCACGACGATCACCATGATCGGCGAGGCGATCTTTGCCATAATGGCCGCTTGTCCGATGACCAGCGCTCCCACGATGCTGACGGCAGATCCGACCGTCCTTGGCAGCCGGATGCCGGCTTCGCGGAGAAGCTCGAAGGAGGCTTCCATGATGAGCGCTTCGAAGAAGGCGGGAAACGGGATACCCTCGCGGGAATCTACGATCGCCAGGAGCAGCACGGTCGGGATCAGCTCCGGGTGGAAGGTAGACAGCGCAATATAGAGACTGGGCAGCGTCAAAGCGATGATAAACGCGAGCAGACGCAGCATTCGGATAAACGAGGAGAAGATGGATCGCACGTAGTAATCCTCCGCCGTCCCCATAAAATCCACCAGAAACGCCGGACAAATCATGATCATCGGCGAATTTTCCACGAGCACGATAATTTTGCCATCCAGCACGGCCGCGGCGGCCGTATCGGTCCGCTCCGTATAACGGACCTGCGGGAACGGAGACAACGTCGATTCTTGAATCCAATCATCGATGTAGGAGGTCTCCAGTACTTCATAATCAGTGATGGATTCGACTCGCCGCCTGAATTCCGCAAGCACGTCGGGGTTTACGACCTCGTCCAGATAGCCGAAGCAGATCGCGCTCTTTGTGACTGCGCCGGATTGCAGAAATTCGAACTTAAACGCCGGATTGCGGATGCGGCTCCTGAGCAAGGTCAAATTCAGGGACAAGTCTTCCGTCGTGCCTTCCCGGGGGCCATGCACTGCAGGTTCGTTGACAGGCTCCGTAATTTGCCTTCTTGCTGCCGATTCCGTCGGGAATCCTAACGCTTGATTTACTTGGTCGAACAAAATGACAATGAAGCCGTGCATGACAGACTCGTACACGTTTTCGAATGATTCCAGCAGCGAGAACGGTTGAAGGGAGGCATTATTAACCTGCAAGCAGCGGCGCAGCTTTTCCGGCGTCATGCTATTCCAGTCTTCGCTCTCGTATCCAGGGATTTTTTCCAAAGCACGCTGGAGGAGGTGGCTGGAGTAGTCGGCGAGCGATGAGCAATAGACGGATACGGCCTGGAACGCGAACCCGTCGCCATAATTCCATTGTTGGAAGTGTACGTCCCCGCAGCGGGAAAAAACGCCTTCAAGCTTCTCTCGGTTAAATGTAATGTCGTCATGAAGAGCGTTGGTCTTGCGACTGTCCGTAGTCAAGAAGTATCGCCTCGTTCCGCTTGAAGATATCGTCGATGCTTGATCCACGTAATCAAGGTAAATAGGAGAATAAGTCCGCCACCCACGACAATGACCGTGAACGGCCAAATCGTATAGACTTGCTCCTGAAAGTCGGCAGGACTTTGAAACATTGTGGCCGATAAGAAGATGCAGGTCACCGAGAGGGGATACATCAATACATGATCGTCCTTTAGGTTAAAGAGCTGGATGAGACATTGGTAGATAATGAAGAGCAGAAGCGTTGCTTTCATATAAGAACCCAAAATAAGCGCAATGCCGATAATGGCTTCCATTCGCTGAAACAGCTCGACGATGTGAATCTCGATTGAGAGGCGGTATAGCGAATAATTGAAGTAACCGGCCGCCGGACCGAATGCCATAATGGTGCAAATCGTCGGCACGATCAGCATCAGCGCGGAAAAGGAATAGGATGCGTACAGTGCTTTGCTTATGGATTGTCCGGCTTGAAGCCGTACAAACGGCAGGAGCATCGCGAATATTACGATCTCCCCAAACGGGAAACCGGCCGAGATGAACAAACCATGAAGCATGGGCTTGATGCCGTTCTCGAATAACGGAAGAAGCATGGCCGGTTGATAGATGGGGATGGCAAGTATCATGACCAGCAGAGAGAAAAAGAGCATCAGCCACAGCAGCAAAAAAAACATGCGGGCCATAACGCGAATGCCTGAACGTGCCGTCAGCGCGGATAGCAACATGCCGATCGTATGGAAAATATACGAAGGGGTCCGCTTCATCATCACGCTCGTGAAAAAATCGCCGATGCTCGCATTAACGGCGCATGCGGCAAAAAAAAGCATCAAGATATAAAGGAGTCCGACGGGATAGGTAGCCGTCCGTCCGATCAGTTTGCGGCTATATGCGATTACGCTCGCTCCATCGTGCCTGTTGTGAAGGTACAGGACGCAAGTCAACATGATGATGCCGAAGCCGTAAGCGAGCGTCATCGAAATCCACGCGTCATTGCCGGCCGCGGCCGTAAGAGGATTGGGAATAAACACGATGGCGGAACCGATCACGTAGCAGCATAACAGACCTGCCAGCTGCCTTAAGTTGATGGTGGACCGATCGGACGACATAGCTACATCCCTTTCCGCGCGCGGAATTATTTGAGCAGCGCGACGATTTGTCTGGCAGGCCATCCATACATGGCTTTGGTGAGATGTCCGATGTTGAACCAAGGCAATTGCAGGATGAACAATAAGGACAAGTAAGAAGCCGGGAGGAGAAGGAGAATATACAGCACCTTCGTCCTGCGCTCCGACCGTGCGAAGCTGCGCCTATCCGCGAACAGGAGCGCCATCGCGATAATGACTACGACTAACAGGTTTTCCAGCAAGGGGCAACTCCTTCTGGCGCTGGCCGGAATATCGGCATTATTATTCCATTTTGCTGCTAAAATATGCAAGACACCGCGGTGCGAAGGAAGAAGGAATGCAAAAAGGCCCCGAAGGGCCTGTTGGCGGGGGATATATAGGGTAGAATGCCATGAAGCCGTCTAAGCCTGTTCGATAAGAGAGGATTGGCGCCGTCTTAATTCCGCCAGCTTTCGATCCTTGGCTCCCAGTTCGGTTTCCAGCTCCGCAACAATGCGGCGAATTAGCGCGCGTTTCTCCCTCACGGATTCCGCCGCGTCCTTAATACGGCCCTGTACGACCCAGTCCATCAGGAAACCGTCGAAGAAATAATCCGCGAAAGTCATCATGGAGCCAATATCGATCGTAATTCCAACGTCGCGCTGAACGTCCTTTAATTCCTTCTCGAATCGACGCAATGAGCTCTGGGCAGAGTGAATCGCCGAGCGGGCATCATCGATATGGCCGTGTTTGGCCATAGTCGTAAGTAAACCGCCTCCGAGCATGTCCGCGGTTCCCCAGTTCCTGGCTGACTGCAGACGTTCGCTGGCGCGATCCAGAGAGGAGATGACGGACCGGCCGGCGTTAACGGCCTCGCGCAGCTCCTTGGCGTCTGCCTCCGTCTCCGCTTCCTCGTCAGACCACAGCTTTAGCTCCGACGCCAAGGCAGGATGGGCATCGTAGATGTGTTTTTCCTTCTCTCGCATGGCCGCTTCGATGTCGGACTCGACATAGCGGACTGGCGCGAGATTGGCTTCGATATCCGCGAGCTCCTTTTCGAGATCGGATACCGTATCCGAGGCTTCATCATATTGAAGCTTGGCTTGCAGCAGCTCTGCTTCTTCTTCCGAGAGCTTCTCCTTTTTTTTGCCGATGAGGGAGTAGAATAGTCCGCCAAGCGACAGTTTCTTCAGCCGATCGACGTCTCTTTGTTCCTCTTGAAGCCAGGCTTCAAGCCTGCCCAGATCCTCTTTGGCGTTTGCCAGACTCACCTTCAACTGCTCTCTGCTCGCGGTCCAGTTCGATTTCTGTCTTTGCTGTTTTTTTAATTCGGCCAACCGGTCATTGTAATGCTGCAGCATGTTGCGTATCCTCCTCTTCTATATTAATAATGCGCGGCTAGGCTCTTCGTATGATCAAATACACGATCAGCCCTGCAACCGGGAATATCAGCGTGCCGATCAGCAACAGCAGCGCGTATTCGTTGCTCTTGCCCAGCTTCTTTGCATCCAGGTAAGCCCATACGCTCGTAGCGATATTAATCAGGAATAAGAAGAAACCGAACATGAGAAATATGCCGAATAATCCGAACCCCGACATGCGCAACTCTCCTTTCGTCCTCTTTGTGTATCCCTATGTACGTTAGCAAACGGATGATGTTTCGGTTTCGTGGAATTGGAGGGGAATATTGTAAAAGGTTCGTAACAAAAAAAGCCAGCTTCCGGTAGTGAAACCGGTGCTGGCTGTAAAACGTGAAGTGCCGGATCAGTGGCCCCCGGCTTCGGAGTCGTTCGTTAAACGCAGTACCTCGAACAGCTTGAACAGCAGGCTGAGCAAAATCGCGACGATTGTCGCGAGCGCCATGCCGGTGAAGGATACATCGCCGAAAGTCAGCTTGACGCCGCTCAGGCCGACAACCAATACGACCGTTGTCAGGAACAGATTAGTCGGTTTGCTGTAATCCACCTTGGATTCAACGAGCATGCGCAGGCCGGAGGCTGCGATGACGCCGAAAAGCAGAAGCGATACGCCGCCCATAACGGGACCGGGAATACCGGACACGAGGGAGGAGAACTTGCCCGAGAAGGACAGGATGATCGCGATTACGGCCGCGCCGCCGATGACGAAGGTGGAATACACCCGCGTAATCGCAAGTACGCCGATATTTTCGCCGTACGTCGTGTTCGGTGTCGAACCGACGAAGCCCGACAGAATGGTCGAGATGCCGTTGCCAAGCATGGAACGATGCAAGCCAGGGTCCTTGGACAGATCCTTCTCCACGATGTTGCCGGTTACGATAAGATGGCCGATGTGCTCCGCAATGACGACCAGGGCTGCCGGAGCGATTGCGATAATGGCGGTCCAATGGAACTCCGGAAAGGTAAGTGTCGGTGCGGCTAACCAGCCAGCCTTATCCAGTCCGCTAAAGTCGGTCATGCCCATAAAGTAAGCCAGCACGTATCCGAAGATGATGCCGAACAGGATGGGAATGATGCGCATGAAGCCTCGGAACAGAACAGAGCCCAGTACGGTGACCGCCATCGTGGATACGGCCAATAAGACGACATCGGTATCCATCGTCCAAGTCGGCGGATCTTCCGGGTAAGGGATAAAGCCGGACATCCTGGCCGCGACCGGAATCAGCTCCAGGCCGATGATCGCGACGATCGCGCCCATGGCTGCCGGAGGGAACACGACGTTTAGCCAGCCTGTACCCGTATATTGAATAATAAAAGCAACGACCGTAAAGATTACGCCGACGGCGATGAAGCCGCCCAGCGCAGCGGCGTAGCTGCCGCCGGATGCTTCGTTTGCGATTACGGCGCCGGCAGGGCCAAGGAAGGCGAAGCTGGAGCCGAGATAAGCCGGTATTTTGCCCTTCGTCACCAGAATGTAGAGCAAGGTGCCGATGCCGTTCATCAGCAGGCAGATCGCGGGATCCACCTTCAGAATGTTCGGTACGAGCACGGTTGAGCCAAACATGGCGAATAGATGCTGGAAGCTCAGCATCAAGCTTTGAAGATGCGGCGGTCTTTCGTGAACGCCAATGCTTTTTCTCATGGTATGTAAGATCTCCTTCGAGCAAATTGGACCGGAGCTCCGTCCGGCCGCTATGGATGATTCTACCTAGTTCGACAAAAGAGCGCAAGCGTTTTCTTGTGATTATTATTAAGCGGAGGGCGCTCTTGCTTTCATTCCGTATAAATGAGGCAAAGCTGCTCCGGGCAAGGTCCTTCAAGACCTTCCGAAGCAGCCCCATGACAGCCAATCGTGTAGTTGTTTCCTAATTCCAATTTCTATAGAGAAAGGGAACGGGATGAAAGGGAGGAGGGTAAGGGGAGTAGGCGGACTCGATGGGCCGCAGCGGGTAAGCATACGAACCGTGGCTTTGCTGCGTTTGCCCTTGCATCAAGCCGGCTCCCTGCTGTTGTCCCGACAGTCCTTGCCCCTGCATCGTCCCCATGCCGTAATCTGCTTGCGGGTACATGCCCGGCGTATTCCAGCTTCCATCATTTATGGCAGCCGGTCCATTGGACGATTGGCAGCCGGCGGGAGGACCGATGACGACGGTGGAATCGATCGGAGCCAGTGTCTCCTTTACCATGTCCTCATTGAGGCAATAATTGGCGGCAAGTACGGAAGCCGGCGTAAGACGCAGGATGTCCGAGCCGAAGATCGCTTCCGGTACCGGAGCATCGAAGATGGCCAGCAGATGCGTGTCATCCTGAGACGCCACCTCGTAGTGCCACCAGCCTTGCGGCACGTTGGCGACTTGCCCCGGTCCGATGGGGAAGTGAAGCAGCTCGTTCGTAAAAGGGTTAATCAGCGAGACGACAGCGGAGCCGGCAATGCAATACACTAGCTCCGACGCGTTTTGATGATAGTGCGGCTCCACATAATTTTCCTTGTCCAGATAGATGTCCAGCAACGAGGAATTGCCCAGCGTATTCAACTGCTTGACGGATAACGAAAGAATGAAGTTATGGTCGTCTTTCTTAAAGAATACATTGTTCCTCAGATCGTATGTGAATTGAGTGTTCGGCGCAGCGTAATCCATGCTTGTTGCTTCCATCAGCTATCCATTCCCTTCATGACTTAAGTGCCACAATGCCTAGGGTAGTGTATGTATTCGCCCAGAACATGGTGCATGGCTGAAAAGGCTAGAGGACTTGCGACAGCTTCCGGTATTCGGACGCCGATACGCCCTCGTGTTTGCGGAATTGCCGGCTGAAATAATGGATGCCGGAATATCCGACGGCGTCGCCGATCTCTTCGATCGACATGTCGGTCTCCCGCAGCAGCTTCCGGGCTTCGCGATGGCGTATGGAAGCAACATATTCGCCGGGCGGGCGTCCTACGAGCTCCCGGAACAGCTTGGCCGCATGATCGAGACTTAGATCGAGCCGTTCGGCGATCATAGCGTTGGTCCAGGCGGCGGAAGGGTGCCGTTCGATCTCTTCTGCCAGCTCTTGCAAGCGGATAGCGTGCTGCGAAGAGAACGCGTGCGACCGGGAGTGCGGGAGCCGCAGCAGATGAGCAAGAATGTTTAACATCAGCGCCTTGCATGCAAGCTCGTAGCCAAGCGGACGCATCGTAAATTCGTTCACAAGCTGCTCCATTAACGCGACGCACGCGAGAGTTGGCGTATAGACCACTTGCTGGGACAGCGGCGGAAACACATCGGGGACGGCCTCCGTAGCGAATCGATCAAGATCTGGAGCGGCATCGCCCACGATCATATCGTACTCCGTATGGATATCGAGCTCCCCGAAGAAGTCGAAGTGGATGCCGAGGAAACGCGTGCCGCCGGGCGATACCACTTCGTTCTGATGCAGCACGCCCGACGGGAGGAAGATCAGGTGCCCGGTTGACAGCTCGTACCGACGGCCGTTCATGATTGTGGCGGCTTCTCCCTGGCTGACGTATAACAATTCGAAATTATAGATGCGCCTCGGCGCAAGCTTCCCCTGTTCCAGCTTTTGAGACTTCGCATAATGAATGATGGGGGACCACTCCCGGAATGGAGCGGTCCGCTGCAAGGGAAATACCGTTTTATGGATCGTCACAGCGGCTTCACCTCTTTGTAGAGAAGTTACAGAAATTCCATAACGGAATCATGCAAATATTCGCTTGTATTGCTAAAGAAAGTCTCGCATAAATCTTTTATGATATAAGCATTATTACAGAAATATGGAGATATCGCAACGAAACGGAAATGGATAAAGGAGCGATTGCGTCGATGTCTCGGGACATGGATCTGAAACAATACTTATGCAGGCCTGCAAAGTGGATCGCCGGAAGCGAGACAGCAAGCGTTGGAGAGGGGCGGCAACTGGATTGGAGCGAGTGCGAAGCCGCGCCGTTATCCGAAACGGTAGACGGAGGCGCCGTCATTGAGCCTACGGAGTTCCAAGCCTGCTGGAGCCCGGATTATGTCTGGTTTCGAATCAGGTGCACGGACCATCATGTCTTCTCGCGCTTCACGCAGCGCGACGAGCCGCTGTACGAGGAGGACGTCGTGGAGCTGTTTATTGAAGAAGGGCATCAGGAGGCTGGTCCTTACGTTGAACTGGAGCTAAGTCCGCATAATGTGGTATTCGACGCAAGAGTGTGGAACGACGGCCAGGGCGGGATTGCCCGTATTGACGTGGAATGGAATATGGAAGGACTGCGGACGGAAGTTGTCAGGCAGGGCGACGAGCTCATCTATCACCTGGCGATTCCGACCGCTGGCTTCGCAAGGAAACCGGCGCCTGGCGCATGGTGGCGAATGAACGCCTACCGGATCGATCAGGACGAGAACGGTGTCCGGCAATACCAGGCATGGAGTCCGACGGGAGCGGTCAACTACCATCTGCCCGCGCGGTTCGGGATGCTGCGGTTTCTGGATCAAGGCGACAATCCAACTATCGAGGAGGAATGACGATGAAAAAAGGAATTAATATTTGGTCGTTCAAGGAAGGGACTTCTATTGCCGATGCTATCGCTCTTGCGAAAAAAGCGGGTTTTGACGGCATCGAGCTGTCCCTTAACGAGTCGGGCGAGCTGGGGCTGGATGCCGGCGACAAGGAGATTCTCGCCGTTCGCAGCCGTCTGGAGGATGCGGGGCTGGAGATTGCCGGTCTTGCTACCGGTCTCTACTGGTCGTACGCCATGACCAGCGAGGATAGCGGCATGCGCTCAAAGGCGGTCGACGTCTGCAAGAAGCAGCTGGAGGTCGCGGCCGCGCTAGGCGTCGACGCGATTTTGGTCATCCCCGGCGCCGTAGGCGTGGATTTTATTCCGGGAGCAGAGGTCGTGCCTTACGATAAAGCATACGACCGCGCGCTCGAAGCGATCGGCAGTCTCGTGCCGCATGCGGAAAGCGCTGGCGTGTCCATCGCGATCGAAAACGTATGGAACAAATTCCTGTTGTCGCCGCTGGAGCTGAGAACATTTATAGATGCGCATGGCTCCCGTTATGTGGGCTCTTACTTCGACGTAGGCAATGTCGTGCACAGCGGGTACCCGGAGCATTGGATCCGCATTCTCGGCGACCGCATTAAAAAGGTTCACTTCAAGGATTACCGCCGTCAAGCGGGAGGACTGCACGGCTTCGTCGACTTGCTGGCGGGCGACGTGGATTACCCTGCGGTCGTATCGGCGCTGAAGGAAATCGGCTATGACAATTACGTGACGGCGGAGATGATTCCTCCGTACACCCATCACGCCGAGCAGATCATCTACAACACTTCGGGCGCTATGGACGCCATACTGGGCAGAACGGACCGCTAAGGGCGGATTACGCGATAAGGGAGAGGACATCTATGCTAAAAATCGGATTAATCGGTTTCGGATTTATGGGAAGGATGCACTTCGATAACTATGTACGATTGATGCAGGAAGGGGCGGACATTAAGCTTGTGGCGATCTGCGACAAGCTTATCGAGGAGTTGAAGGACGGTGCCGCTTGGGGCAATATCGCTACCGAGCAATCCGTATACGATCTGACCCCGTACAAGCTGTACGATTCCATAGAGGCCATGCTGTCGGAAGAGGAGCTGGACATCGTCGACATTACGCTGCCTACGCCGTTGCATGCGGACTTGACATGCTCCATGCTGGAGCGCGGCATTCATGTATTGTGCGAGAAGCCGGTAGCCCGCACCTCCGAGCAGGGCTGGCGCATGGCGGAAGCGGCTAAGCGCACGGGCAATACGCTGATGATCGGACAATGCCTGCGCTTCTGGCCAGCTTACGAATATTTAAAGGCCTGCGTAGAGGACGGACGCTACGGCGCCGTAACGTCGGGGAGTTTCTTCCGCGGAGGCGGATTGCCTCAGCCTTGGTTCCTTAACGGGGAACTGAGCGGCGGCTGCATGGTGGATATGCATATTCACGATACGGATGTCATCAACTGGCTGTTTGGCAAGCCGGAGAGCGTCTCTTCCATCGCGCGCAACGTAGTGCCGGGCAGCGCCTACGACGTCGTATCGACCAACTATGTCTATCCTGACGGCAAGGTGCTGAACGCGCAGGCCGACTGGACGCTGGGCGGCGACTTCGGCTTCTCGATGACATTCCGGGTGAACTTTGAGCGCGGCAATCTCGTATTCGAGAATAATGTGCTCAAGGTGAATCCGCATGACGGCGAAGGGTTTGTTGCCGAATTATCCCCGGATATGGGCTACTACCGCGAGATCAAGTATTTCGTCGAAGCGGTGGCGGCGGGAGAGCCGGTTACGATTTGTTCGCCGGAGAGCGCCGTCCAGTCGCTCGAAATCGTCGAGGCGGAGATTCGATCCGCGGACAGCAAGGGCGCATACGTCAACGTTTGATAAACAAGCAAAGAGGCTTCTACCTTCGCGGGCAGAAGCCTTTTTGCCGAGTCCTGTTAAAATATAGGGAAGCATTCTTCGCAACTCTTTCCCTATATTACCCCGAATGAACCGAGCAGCGCAGCCAAAGGACGGCGACAGTCGTTTCACCTTGTTTGCAATGGTGCCTTCGTTCATAATATGATGGATTTATTCGAGCATCAAGGGCGCTCTCCGCGTCTTGAACGAAGGAGAATGGAAGAGATGAGCATGACGAATTACCAGATCGAGCAATTCAAGAAGCTGAAGACCGAAGTGACGCGGTTTATGATGATGTACCAATTTGCGCTCAACGAGCTGGAGACAAAGATCGAGATCGTGAAGGAAGAATTCCAGTTCCTGCACGACTATAATCCAATCGAACATACGAAGTCGAGAGTCAAGTCGCTGGAAAGCATTATGAACAAGATCGGCCGCAAGGGCATCGCGTTCTCTCTGGAGGATATTAAACGGGAGATCAAGGATATAGCAGGCCTGCGAATTACTTGCTCCTTTATTTCGGATATTTACCGGATCCGGGATATGCTGCAAAATCAGTTTAATCTGCATATCTTCGAAGTGAAGGACTATATCGAACATCCCAAGCCGAACGGCTATCGAAGCCTGCATTTGCTCGCGGAGGTGCCGGTCAACATGTCGGACGGAAGCGAAAGCGTCTGCGTCGAGATCCAGATCCGCACGATCGCGATGGACTTCTGGGCAAGTCTGGAGCATAAAATCTTTTACAAATACAATCAATCCGTGCCGGCCAGGCTGATCCAGGAGCTTAAGGAAGCTTCGGATTCCGCTAATCGTCTGGATCAGCAGATGGAGCGGCTGCATAGGGAAATCTCCGTCATCAAGGAGAATCAGGCTGACGATACGGAGGAACTAACCCGATTGTTCTTAAATAATAAGGCGTTCCAACTGCCTCAAGCTTTGTTGGAGCTGGGCAAAGAAGCCGAATAATCCGCCAAGCGGGCAGCATCTCGTCAACGATCGCTCTATGAGACTCTGGCAAGTCAACTCCTCTTCCGCCTGCTATTGGACAGCGATGTCGTTTTTTAGTAGGATAATAGAAATGGAAAGAGAGACTACAACGACAAGGGCGATTGGGGGAGATTGGATGTTGCAGCTGGGCTCCAAAGTCATCATAATATCGGATCAATACGAACAGAATCTTCCCGTTGGGGAGCATGGATATATTATTGCCTATGACCGCAATGCCGACAACGTGTTCGATTACGTAGTCAGAGTTCCGGCATCGAATCGCAATTTCTTGCTGCCCGACGAGGACGTCGAGCTGGAGGAAGTGCTGTTTCAATTGGAGGCGGAGCGGATCGAACGGGAGGCGCTGATCGATTACGCGCTTGCGACGCATAACGAAGAGCTGTTCTATCGGATCATGAAGGGCGACGGAGAGCAAGAGGATGAAGTAGCGGCGAAAGAGCCGCTGAGTCGGGAAGACTTTATTCGCCAGGTAAACCTCAAAGCCTGGATTTAATAGGTTTTTCAAAAAGTCCAATTTTGATTACGAAGTAACTCGAGTAGTATATCGACATCGAATCTTGTCTGAAACCCACGAAAGTGAAATGAAGCTTTGAAGCCTACTCCGATTACTTTCGCGGGGCCCGAGGTTGCCAGGACTAGGTCAATGCTTTCGAAGGATGTTTCCTCCGGAAACATTGCAGGTGCTCACGTAGCTTCCACTACGCTCCGCAGTCCCTAATCTTCTTGCAACCTTCTCGGTACTGAAAATCGAACTTTTTGAACACGAACTAATAGCTTGTCATGGGAGCGGACTTTGGTGTCCGCTTCTTTTTGCTGCCCTCCGCGAAATTGTCGGCTCATGCGATTCGTTGCTTCTTACTAATTGATGTACGCGCCGAATGTAGGCTATAATGATGGGTATGACTGACGCAGAGAAGGAGAGTTACCGATGAGCATTACGCTGAAGGATGTCGAGCATGTCGCTAATCTGGCGCGGCTGGAATTGTCGGATGCCGAGAAGGCGCAATTTACCGACCAGTTAAACGCCATTTTGAAATACGCGGAGAAGCTGAACGAGCTGAATACGGACGAGATCGAGCCGACCAGCCACGTGCTGCCGATCACGAACGTCATGAGGGACGACGTGCGCAAGGAGTCGCTGCCGATCGAGAAGGTGCTGCTTAACGCGCCGGACGAAGAAGACGGACAAATCAAAGTGCCTGCGGTGCTTGAATCATAATTTGCTAGGATTTGAAGGGAGGAGCTACTGTTGGCATTGTTTGATCTGCGCCTGCAGGATGTACATAACAAGTTAAAGGGCAAGGAGCTTTCCGTGGCGGAGCTCGTGGATAGCTCGTTCGAGCGGATCGCGAAGACGGATTCCGCGATAGGGGCTTTTCTATCATTAAACGAGGATGGAGCCCGCACGCAAGCCGCCGAACTGGACAAGACGCTGCAAGCCGGCGGCGAACGCGGCCTGCTGTTCGGCCTGCCCGCCGGCATTAAGGACAATATCGTAACGGAAGGCTTGACCACGACTTGCGCAAGCCAATTTCTGAGCAATTACAAGCCGATCTACAACTCAACGGCTGCAGGCAAGCTAAATGCGGCCGGCGCCGTTACGATCGGCAAGCTGAACATGGATGAATTCGCGATGGGCGGCTCCAATGAAAATTCCAGCTTCCATCCGACTCGCAATCCCTGGAATACCGATTACGTGCCAGGCGGCTCCAGCGGCGGCTCTGCGGCATCTGTAGCGGCCGGGCAAGTTTACTTCTCGCTGGGTTCCGACACGGGCGGCTCCATCCGCCAGCCAGCTGCCTATTGCGGCATCGTAGGCTTGAAGCCGACGTACGGCCTGGTATCGCGCTTCGGCCTCGTGGCGTTCGCCAGCTCGCTCGACCAGATCGGCCCGCTGACGAAAAACGTGGAGGATTCCGCTTACGTGCTTCAAGCGATCGCCGGCTACGACGCAAGCGACTCGACGTCCGCGAAGGTGGACATCCCGGATTATACGGCCGCGCTGACCGGCGACGTCAAGGGCCTCCGCATCGGCGTTCCCAAGGAATATCTCGGAGCTGGCATCGATCCGCGCGTTAAGGAAGCCGTTATGGACGCTCTTCGCGTATATGAGTCGCTTGGCGCGACTTGGGAAGAGATCTCGCTGCCGCATACGGAATATGCGATTGCAGCGTACTATTTGCTCGCATCCTCGGAGGCATCGTCCAACCTGGCCCGCTTTGACGGCGTGCGATACGGCGTGCGCGCGGACAATCCGGACAACCTGATCGACCTGTATCGCAAATCCCGAAGCCAAGGCTTCGGACCGGAAGTGAAGCGCCGGATCATGTTGGGCACGTACGCGCTCAGCTCCGGTTATTACGATGCCTATTACTTGAAGGCGCAGAAGGTTCGCACGCTGATCAAAGGCGACTTCGACAAGGCGTTCCAGCAATATGATCTCATTATCGGTCCAACGGCGCCGACGCCGGCATTCCGCATCGGCGAGCAGGTTGGAGATCCGCTCACGATGTATTTGAACGACATCTGCACCATTCCGGTCAGCCTGGCGGGCGTTCCGGCCATCAGCGTGCCGTGCGGACAAGCCGACGGCTTGCCGATCGGACTGCAAATCATCGGCAAGGCGTTCGACGAATCGACGGTGCTGCGCGCCGCTCATGCGTTCGAAGCGCACACGGACTATCATAAGCTGCGTCCGCAGCTGTAATTCGAACGGAAGGGAACGATAAGAATGTCAGTATCGAACAAATACGAGACGGTCGTCGGGCTGGAAGTGCACGTCGAGCTCCACACGAACAGCAAGATCTTTTGCGGCTGCTCGACCGCCTTCGGCGCGCCGCCCAATACCCATACGTGTCCGGTCTGTCTCGGACATCCCGGCGTCTTGCCGGTCCTGAACAAGCAAGCCGTAGAGTACGCGATGAAAGCGGCGATGGCGCTAAACTGCACGGTTGCGGATATTAGCAAATTCGACCGCAAAAACTACTTCTACCCGGATTCGCCCAAAGCGTACCAAATCTCGCAATACGATCAGCCGATCGGCGAGCATGGCTGGATCGACATCGAGGTGAACGGGGAGACGAAACGCATCGGCATTACCCGTCTTCATCTGGAAGAAGACGCGGGCAAGCTGACGCATGTGGACGGCGGCTACGCGTCGCTAGTCGACTTTAACCGCGTAGGCACGCCGCTTGTCGAGATTGTCTCCGAGCCGGATATTCGCACGCCGGAGGAAGCCAAGGCGTATCTGGAGAAGCTGCGCGCGATCATGTTGTATTGCGACGTATCCGACGTCAAGATGGAAGAAGGCAGCCTGCGCTGCGACGCCAATATCAGCTTGCGTCCATATGGACAAGAGAAATTCGGCACGCGTGCCGAGCTCAAGAACATGAACTCGTTCCGCAGCGTGCAGCGCGGCCTGGAGTACGAGCAGGTCCGCCAGGCGGAAATTCTGGATGGCGGGGGCGAAGTCGTGCAGGAGACGCGCCGCTACGACGACGCTGTCGGCAAGTCGTTTTCGATGCGCGGCAAGGAAGAAGCGCATGATTATCGTTACTTCCCGGATCCGGATCTTGTCCGTCTGCATATTAGCGAGGAGTGGAAGGAGAACGTACGCGCCTCCATACCAGAGCTTCCAGATGCACGCAAGGCACGCTACCAGGCCGATTACGGTTTGTCCTCCTATGATGCCGACGTTATTACGGCATCCAAGAAGCTTGCCGACTTGTTCGAGGAGAGTCTTGCTTATACGAAGGACGCAAAGGCTGTGGCGAACTGGGTCATGGGCGATCTGCTCGGTTATCTCAATGCCAATAATCTGGAGCTGTCGGACGTAAAGCTGACAGGTCAAGGCCTTGGCGAGATGATCGGACTTCTGGAGAAAGGCACGATCAACGGCAAGATTGCGAAGACCGTCTTCAAGGCGATGCTGGAGAACGGCAAGCTGCCGGGTCAGATCGTCGAGGAGCAAGGACTTGTACAGATTAGCGATGAAGGCGCGATTTTGGCGATCGTCGATGCCGTGATCGAAAGAAATCCGCAATCCGTGGAGGACTTCCGGGCAGGCAAGGAGAAGGCGATCGGCTTCCTTGTCGGACAGATTATGAAGGAAACGAAAGGCAAGGCCAATCCGGCACTCGTAAACAAGATGCTGCTTGATCGGCTTAGCTGACATAGACCCGGACGCGAACGGCGGGGGATATAGAGCGAAGGCGCGGTTCATCCTAGAGATGGACTGCGCTTTTTGTTCGTTATTGATATCCCGCCGATTTGGGTATTCATGCATCCGGCCATTAATAGTCTGATAAACGTCGGACATATCCGGCGATTTCGAAAAAAAGGCGGGGTATTTATGGATATGTTTGTTGCTGCGGCAAGGGATCCCTGGTTCATTAACGAATTGGACATTGCCGCCCGACTTGGGCTCGCGATCGTGCTTGGGGGGGTGATCGGCTTCGAACGAGAATCGTCCAATCATGCTGCCGGCTTCCGAACCAATATCCTGGTTTGCTTGGGAGCCTGCTTGTTGATGTTGTTATCCATCTATGGATTCGCGGACTTTGTGGAAGAGCCCAATGTGCGGGTAGACCCTGCGCGTCTGGCTGCAGCCGTTATTACCGGGGTAGGCTTCCTTGGAGCGGGTACGATTCTATTTACGGGCAAATCGATTACGGGACTGACTACGGCGGCTTCCTTATGGGTTGTTGCGGCTATCGGTCTCGCCGTCGGAGCCGGCTTCTACTTTGCATCGGCGACAGTTACGGTTATGGCATTATTAACGTTATGGGGTTTTAACAAGATCGAGAAGAAGTTTATGAATGCGAAGAAGGACAGAATAATCAAGATTGAAGCTCATGATCTGTCCCCCTTGCTGAGCAAGATTAACGACATGCTGGACCAACGCAAGGTTACGATTCGTAAAATGTCGATGGAAACCGTAGCTGCTTCAAGGCAAAGCGGAGACGAAGCCTTGACGAGGCTGATTCTCCATGTCAGGATGCCTTCGCGCAAGAAGGATCCCGCCGTTCGGTTGCTCGACGAGTTGAATAAATTGGAGGGCATACGTTGGGTAAGCTCCGAATAACGCAACGAAAACGGGCGTGGCTTGCGGTCTTGCTTGCGTTCGCGATCCCGGGCATGGGACATGTGTACAATGGACAATATTCGCGCGGCTTGCTGCTTCTTGCCGGCTTGCTGCTGGATGTTACCGCCATTTTTCGGCTTGCCGATTCAGACGGCGGCAGACATCTGCTGTTAATCGTTTATCTAGGCATGCTGCTGCCCGTCTTCTATTTCGTCAGCGTGTACGAGGCCCTTCAACTCAAGGAGATACCGCGAGAGGAGCGGATGCCTGTGCGTCTGGCGCACGGCATTTTGCTTGCCTTGTCGGGAATCGTCATGATGATTATGGTCAAGCCGCCGGATATGCTGCTGCCTTGGATGAACGAGCTGGCGGAGCTGATTGTCGGTCCGCTGCTCATGACGCTCGCTTGCGTCGTCGTATGGACAGCAGCGAGGAGAGGAGGGTTCGCCGTGTTTAAGCTGGGGCGGCTGACGGCTGCCATTCTGATCCTGAGCGTCGGAGCGCTGCTGCTCTGGGACCAGGCGAGGGGATCAAGCGATATTGCGCTTCTTGGCGACTGGTGGCCGCTTCTGTTCCTGCTGCTTGGCATTGAGGTCATCCTGTACAGTACGGTGCTTCGAGCCAAATCCGCCAAGCTGAAATTTGATTTGTCCGGCGCCGCCGCGGCGCTTGTCGTTACGGTGACGGCTTACGCGGTGACGCAATATGCGGACTTCCCTGTCCGCTGGCTGGATCAATTCAATGTCGATTTAAACGGAATGGTCGATTACGGCGATGAGAAGGGCTACCGCATCGACAAAAACGTGATGAAGGTGCTTGTTGAAGAGGATTTGTCATCGATTACGGTCAAAAATGTTAACGGCGATGTGACTCTCCGCGCCGATGACGTTGCAGGAATCGAGGTCTATTCCACCGTGTGGGTCGATGCCGGAGACGAATACGAATCGAAGCGGATTGCCGAGCAGTCGACCATCGACGTGACGCCTGGCAACGAGATTGTGCTGGAAGCCAAAGGACAGCGGTATGGAGCCGATAACAACCGCGTCCCCAAGATGAATCTGACGGTTGTGGTGCCGCGTATCGAACCTAGCGTCAAGCTGGCTCCTCCGGATGTGCAGCAGGACGAGCAGGATGAACAAGGCGGAATCGAGGGCGATGGACAAGCAGAGGACGCGGAGGGAGCACTAGCGCCCCCGTTTACGGATATTGAAGATGATGGATCGGAAAGTCCTTCGAGCAATACTCCGACAGATTCTTCCGAGACCGGGCTGACGCTCGAAGAACAACTTGCGGCTCTTCCCGGGGACGAGTCTTCGCTCGCTTTACCCGATTTCGAATGGGAAATGTCGCCGCCACCGGCAGCTCCTTCCGCTATCAGGGTTGCGATTGAGAACATCAATGGCGATACGGAGGTTACGGATCTGGTCGCAGAAGACGGTTTAACCGTGAAGAGCGGAGATGGCAATATCAGGGTCGCGCGAATTATCGGTCCGCTGGCTGTAACGGGTAACAGCGGGAGCATCGAGGTCGATACGCTGGACGGTACCGGCACGCTGGAATTGAAAAACGGCGAAATCACCGTCAATGAAACGACCGGCGGCGCGTTATATGCTGCTACATCCAACGGGAACATTTCGTTGGGAGGAGCTTGGGAAGATGCGGAAGCCGAGACCAAGAACGGCAGCATTACGATAGCGGAAGCGCATGGTTCGGTTAAGGCGAGCACGATGAACGGCGGCATTGCCGTAAGCAGCAGCCAGGTTGGCGGCAATTGGGATCTCGACAGCTCCGTGGGCGAGATTAAGGTTGTGGTGCCGGAACTGGGCGACTATTCTCTTTACGGCTCGGTAACTTTTGGCAAGATCAATGCCGAGATGCCGTTCAGGCAGATCCGCAAGACAGTGAGGGGAACGGTAGGGACAGGCGTATACCGAATTCATATTAATGCAACAAACAGCATAACCATTGAAAGTCAGGACACGACTTAGAGAGGTTATTCAAAAAGTCCATTTAGAGGCGCTTTCATTGACAAAATCTTTGAACTGAACGTACAATAGATTATAACGATTATTAATTAACAATAAAGAAAGGCGTGAGGGGAATGGCAGCCAACGTTCATTCGGCACTGGAACAACTGAAGATGAATGGCGTTCGTATGACCCCGCAACGACACGCCATACTGGGATATTTGATGGATACCAAGTCACATCCGACCGCCGACGAGATCTACAAGGCGCTGTCGCCGACTTATCCGAGCATGAGCGTTGCGACGATTTACAATAACTTAAGGCTGTTTGTGGAAGCGGGCCTGGTTCGAGAGCTGACATACGGAGATGATTCCAGCCGATTCGACGCTGACTTGTCTGACCATTATCATGCAATCTGCAAGGGCTGCGGCCAGATCGTAGACTTCGGATACCCGCCGCTGCTGGAGGTCGAGAAGGTAGCCTCGAAGGAAACGGGATTCACCGTTCATGGGCATCGAATGGAAATATATGGACTTTGTGCTACTTGCAACACTTAAGACGGATTCGTCGTCTATAGAATTGGATAACGGCTATTATAACGTGCTGGGCAGCGTTCTGACGCTACTTCTTGCACGTTTTTATTTGAGGTGACAGCTGTTTCCGTACAATATCGAACAATAAGGAGAGTGAGTGCTTGGAGACGAATTACGTCCGCTCGCCGCGCAAGAAGCGGAGAGTCGGATTCATGACACTGGTATTCCTATTTATGATTTCAGCTATAGCTACCTTCGGGTGGTTCGGATATATGAAGTATGTACCAAGCAGGGAATATCAAGCGCCGGCGTACGCATCGACGAATCCCATCATGATCGGCGGCAAGGAAATGGGGCATGGGGCGTTGATCGAGAACGGCGAGGTAAAGCTCCCGCTGCCCGTATTGGAGGATCTCTTCGCCCAGGACAAGCCTCTTCATTACGAAAGCTCGACTGGGACGATTGTGCTAACGAGCGCAGACAAGGTGCTTCGGCTCAAGACGGATACGTTGACCGGCATCCTGAACAGACAGCCTTACAAGCTGACAATAGCTGCGGAAGTAACGAATGAAACGGTGTACATTCCGTCTGCGCCTTTGAAAGAGCTGTATGGCCTCCGAGTGGATTATGATGCGGAGAGCGGTATCGTCACGCTTCTTACGGAAGGAGAAACGGTGCCGCTGGTAGAAGCAAAACCCGAGAAGGGGGCGGCGGTTCGCACGGGACCATCTATACGCGAGCCCTACTTGCTTAAATTGCCTCAAGGAGAGAAGCTTCGCGTCTGGGAGGAGAATGAAGGCTGGCTGCTCGTACAGAGCGGCGATGGTCATATCGGCTACATCAGAGAGAAGGATGCGACGCCTGCCGGCTCCGAGACGGTAACTGAAGTAGAACGAGACGACCCGTTCGTGCCGTGGAAGCTGGACGGCCGAAAGATCAATCTGACCTGGGAAGCGGTTTATGAGCGCCGTATTGATCCCGCCAAGATCGGAGAGATGCCGGGCCTTAATGTGGTTAGCCCGACGTGGTTCGAACTGATTGACGGTACGGGAGCGATTAAAGGCAAAGCGGATTCCGCTTATGTAAAGTGGGCGCATGACAGAGGGTATCAGGTATGGGCGCTGTTTAGCAACGGCTTCGAGCCGGATCGGACGACGGAGGCGCTGGCGACGGTAGAATCCCGATTTGTTATGATTCAGCAACTGCTCGCCTTTGCGGAGATGTACAACCTTCAAGGCTTTAACATCGACTTCGAGAATGTCTATACAAAGGATAAAGAAAATCTCGTTCAGTTTATGAAGGAGCTGACTCCACTGCTGCACGAAGCGGACCTGGTCGTATCGATCGACGTCACTCCCAAGTCGAACAGCGAGATGTGGTCTGTCTTCCTGGATCGCGAAGCGCTTGGCCGGACGGTAGATTACATGATGGTGATGGCCTACGACGAGCATTGGGCGTCGAGTCCGAAGTCAGGCTCTGTTGCATCGCTTCCATGGACGGAGCAATCCATCGCCCGCATACTGGAAGAGGATAAAGTGCCGCCGGGCAAGCTGATTCTCAGCATGCCGCTCTATACGAGAATTTGGAGCGAGGAGACGGGTGAGGACGGCAAACTTAAAGTTTCGTCCAAGGCCGTGGGCATGGAGCGAGTGAAGACGATTATTCAAGAGAAGGGGCTAAAGCCCGTGTTAGATACGGCGTCGGGACAGAATTACGTGGAATACGACGAAAATGGCATCAAGCAGCGGATTTGGATCGAGGACGATATGTCCATGAAGGCAAGAGTTGAGCTCGTGCACAAGTATAAACTTGCAGGGGTTGCGACTTGGCAAAGGACTTTCCAGACACCATCCATCTGGCAAACGATTGACGAAGCCTTGCACGACTAGCAGAAAGCTCTAATTCAAATCATCATCATCATTTTAACTCAAAAACCTCCATGCTCAAGCGGCTTAAATGCATGCCGCTAAGCATGGAGGTTTTTGTGGCTTCGTACGAAGTTATGCATTGACCTCGTTGGCGGCATCTCTGGCTTGATTTGGATCAAGTGTCAGCATCGTTCTGCAGAACATGCAACGGTCCGTCTTGCCTAACATCTTGGTCTGGCGTCCGCATTCCGGACACTCCAGCATAGTAGCGCTCGTCGACATCATGCCGGCCCAGAAGTAGACAGCAACGCTGATCAGCAGCGAGATCATGCCGAAGATCATAAAGATGCCTGCAACGATCTTGCCGGCTTGCCCCCACAATACGATTCCGGCCGTTCCAAGGATCATGATACCCATGCCGACGAGCGTGAATACGAGTCCCCAGAGGCGGAATTCATTGATTTTGGCCGATTTGAAAAAAATTCTGTTCATGGTTCAAACCCTTCCTATTACTATTGGCTTACGAAATTGAGACTGGAAAGCTTCGTGTAAAAGCAGGAAACCGCAAGGTTGTTGTCGAAAAGAAATAAATCTGTAGATTATTATTATAGCCTAATAGAAGGCGATAAGCTATACGGAGGAGCCCAGTGGAGCATATCAGAACTCAATTCTTAGACATCTTTCGGGAACGCCCCGGACTGCTATCCCTAGCCGTCATCGAGAACCCTTACCTCTATAATCCGCTAATGGATGGGCTGGATGCGCTTGTATTGGCCGTGCTCAGCGAAGAAGCGCAGACGGAATACGCAAAGCATATTCGAGTGGGCGGCGCGCGCTTGTTAGTCAGAGCTGTTCGTCAAGATACGATTCAGAGCTGGATTGCGAAAGGGGAACATCGGCATTATATCGATTGGTTGGTACGGGGGGAGATATTATTGGATCGCGACGGTTATTTGGCGGGCGTACGTGAGCGGTTGTCGTCATTCCCGGATTCCATGCGCGAGAGGAAGCGGTTCACGGAGTTCACCGGCTTTCTTAAAACGTACTTGCAAGCCAAGCAGGATCTAGTGGAAGGCAACTTGCTGGATGCATACAGTTATGTGCTGCAGGCGTTAACCTACTGGGCACACATCGTGCTAATAGAAGAAGGCAGGCATCCGGAGCTTACGGTATGGAAGCAGCTTAAGCGAGTTCATCCCGGCGTCTACAAATTATACGAAGAGCTGACGGCGAGTCCGGAGACACTCGAGCAGCGGGTGCAGCTTGTCATGTTAGCCTGCGAGTTCTCTGTCATGAGTCTCATGAAATCTTGCTGCGAGCCTCTGATCCGCATCATGAATTCTCGAACCGAACCGTGGAGTCTGGGAGAGCTGCAGACTCACCCGCAGCTGGCGGAACATCAGCTGGAGTTGTCGCTTGTCATACAGAAGCTGGTGAAACGGGCTTATGTACGGGAAGTGGCCGTTATGAAGGATAACAACGACAACGGAGCGATCGAGCTTCGATATACGATTATGAATGCTTAAGGTTTGCCGCCTCTGTCGATCGGAGTTCCAAACGGAATGGAACCTCCTTTTGCAGAGGTTTTATTGTTAGATGGAACTAAGTTTGCGCGTGAATTTTTAAGTTGACTGGTCTACGAGGGTTATGATAAATTGGAATTCGCCGCTGGTTCAGGCGGGGCGAATGTAGAACGTCCAGTCAAAAAAAATGTCGAATGCTGAAAAAAGTACTTGCAATGAGATAGGCAGCTGTGATATATTATTTCTTGTCGCCGCGAGAGATTGACGCCGGCAACGAAAGAAAAGATTGTT
>NZ_BDQX01000429.1 GCF_003112455.1 Paenibacillus agaridevorans | reverse complement strand
GACAGCGAAAGGCATGAAGCAGGCGAGGCAGTTATCGTTAAGGCTAGCGGCAGTCTGGTTAGAAACGGTTACACGTTTGCGGGCTGGAACACGTTAGCGAACGGAACTGGCACGAACTATGCGGCTGGCGCAACGCTGACGATAGGAGCTGCAAACGTTACGCTGTATGCGAAGTGGACGCCTAATCCGACGTATACGGTGACGTATAACGGAAACG
>NZ_BDQX01000428.1 GCF_003112455.1 Paenibacillus agaridevorans | reverse complement strand
CGGGGCTAAACACACCACCGAAGCTATGACATTGCAGCTTGCTGCATTGGGTAGGGGAGCGTTGTATATAGGTTGAAGTTGGACCGTGAGGACTGGTGGACTGTATACAAGTGAGAATGCCGGTATGAGTAACGAAAAGACAAGTGAGAATCTTGTCCGCCGAAAGCCTAA
>NZ_BDQX01000427.1 GCF_003112455.1 Paenibacillus agaridevorans | reverse complement strand
TGCTTTCGCTAACGGACCTCAGAGCCTCTATTTGCAGCATTTTCGCGATATTGAAAATCTAACGGACTCAGATGGCGCTAAATGGTGCATTTACGGTTAGACCCCCTAAATCCGGAGACATGCTAATGCTTGCTTAGGTAGTCGTAGTATTGCGTCT
>NZ_BDQX01000426.1 GCF_003112455.1 Paenibacillus agaridevorans | reverse complement strand
GCGGCTGCTGGCCCCCCGGGCCGCCAGCCGTTTGGCGTCCGTTCGACGCTTGACGTCCGCCAGCGCCTTGCTGCTTCGAGCTTTGCGGTTGCGAATTCGCGGCTTGTCCTTTGCCTTGGCCCTTTACCTGGCCATCCGACGCCTGCTGCCCATTTGCTGTCTGCTGACTTTTAGACGATTGTTGTCCGCCAGCTCCTTGCTGCTTCGAGCCTTGCGGCTGCGGATTCGCTGCTTGTCCCCCGCCTTGACGCTTTACCTGTCCATTCGCATTCTGCTGTGCATCCGCGCCTTGCCGACTCCTCGCCGGTTGCTGCGCGCCTGCCGACGACTGGCCGCCTCCGCCGCGCTGCCCCTTCGAGCCGCCTTTGCCTCCAGCGACGGCGCCCGCTCCCGACGCGACGAACGCGGCAGCGGCAACCGCAGCCTCGCCCTGCATAGGGTACGGATGTCCGTCCACGACCGGTATCTTCTTCTGAATCAGCTTCTCGATGTCCTTGAGGTACGGCAGCTCCTCTTCTTCGCAGAAGGAAACCGCAATGCCGCTATGTCCTGCGCG
>NZ_BDQX01000425.1 GCF_003112455.1 Paenibacillus agaridevorans | reverse complement strand
GGCTTTCGGCGGACAAGATTCTCACTTGTCTTTTCGTTACTCATACCGGCATTCTCACTTGAATACAGTCCACCAGTCCTCACGGTCCAACTTCAATCCGTATTCAACGCTCCCCTACCCAAGTAAATCCAAAGGATTTACGTTGCCATAGCTTCGGTGGTGTGTTTAGCCCCGTTACATTTTCGGCGCAGAGTCACTCGACCAGTGAGC
>NZ_BDQX01000424.1 GCF_003112455.1 Paenibacillus agaridevorans | reverse complement strand
GGGATTCGAACCCCTGTTACCTCCGTGAAAGGGAGGTGTCTTAACCCCTTGACCAACGGGCCATGCGTAAATTGCAATGCTTGTCTGCTTACCAAGAAAGTAATGGAGCTCTCAACCGGGATCGAACCGGTGACCTCATCCTTACCATGGATGCACTCTACCTACTGAGCTATGAGAGCATATGGCTCCCCGAACAGGACTCGAACCTGTGACAACTCGATTAACAGTCGAGTGCTCTACCAAC
>NZ_BDQX01000423.1:98246-99051 GCF_003112455.1 Paenibacillus agaridevorans | reverse complement strand
CAGTGTACCAACCTCCGAACGCGTATCCCGTTCTTGTCGGAACTTCTGGCGCTTCCATTGTATCGCCGTGCTCCACCGTCACTGCCTCCAACGTACTGCCGCCGTTGCTTTCGAAGCTCACCGTATACACGTTTATCGTCCACTTCGCGTACAACGTCACATGGCCCGTCACCGCAGTAGTGAATACATACGGCTCCGTTAGTTCTTCGTCAGTGTACCAACCTCCGAACGCGTATCCCGTTCTTGTCGGAACTTCTGGCGCTTCCATTGTATCACCGTGTTCCACTGTCGTTGCCTCCACCGCACTGCCGCCGTTGCTTTCGAAGCTCACCGTATACACGTTTATCGTCCACTTCGCGTACAACGTCACATGGCCCGTCACCGCAGTAGTGAATACATACGGTTCCGTCAGTTCTTCGTCGGTGTACCAACCTCCGAACGCGTATCCCGTTCTTGTCGGAGCTTCTGGTGCTTCCACAGTATCACCGTGTTCCACTGTCGCCGCCTCCACCGCACTGCCGCCGTTGCTTTCGAAGCTCACCGTATACACGTTTATCGTCCACTTCGCGTACAACGTCACATTACCCGTCACCACAGTCGTGAACACATACGGTTCCGTCAGTTCTTCGTCGGTGTACCAACCTCCGAACGCGTATCCCGTTCTTGTCGGAGCTTCTGGCGCTTCCATTGTATCACCGTGCTCCACCGTCACTGCCTCCAACGTACTGCCGCCGTTGCTTTCGAAGCTCACCGTGTACACGCTTGTCGTCCACTTCGCGTACAGCGTCACATTGCCCGTCACTGT
>NZ_BDQX01000423.1:54989-98236 GCF_003112455.1 Paenibacillus agaridevorans | reverse complement strand
TCCGTCAGTTCTTCGTCGGTGTACCAACCTCCGAACGCGTATCCCGTTCTTATCGGAGCTTCTGGTGCTTCCACAGTATCACCGTGTTTCACCGTCGCTGCCTCCACCGCACTGCCGCCGTTGCTTTCGAAGCTCACCTCATGCGTCGATGGCGTGAACTTCTGCACCCGATGGTTGCCCGTCTCGGTCACGTAGACGTTGCCGGCACGGTCCACCGCGATGGCGGCAAGTCCATCGAACTCGCCTTCGCCCTTCCCAGAAGCCCCCCAGCTCGCTATCAATTCGCCGTCGGGATTAAATTTTTGAATACGGCTGTTACCTTCGTCCGTCACGAACAGATTGCCTTCGCTATCCACCGCCATGCCGGAAATATATCCGAAAGCTCCGCCCTCCGGCTCGCCCCAGCTTTCCTGCAGATGCTCCCCGTCCGTTTTGAAGGTTTGGATGTTGGTCGAATCGCCCGTATAGACAATCCCTCTTGCGCTATCCACCGCGATGGTAGTTGGGCGGAAGTAGAAGCTGCCTGGGCTCATCACGCCCTCCATCTCCAGCACCTTGTCACCAGATGCATCGAACTTGACGATCTTATAGCCGCTTGTGTTAGCTACATAAATAAAGCCGTCGGCATCCACCGCGACCTCGCCCGGGTTCGATAGATACGAAGTCTCGTTCAAATGCGTAACCCCATTGCTCGCTGGATCAAATCGCAGCAGCGCGCTGTCGCTTGTCATATACAGGCGTCCCGCTTCGTCGACCGCCAGGCCGTATGGCGAGAAGTAGGAATCTTCTCCGTCTCTTGCTGCAATAAAAGCAAATTCACGGTCGAACAGTTGAATGCGCTCGTTGCCCTGATCGGCGATATAGATATGTCCTTCACCATCGACGGCTATACCTTCCGGAATGAAGAACTGCCCTTCAGCGGAGCCATACGACCCCCATACGGCTTGCGACTCGAGCGTATCCGCATCCAGCTTCTGTACACGCCGGTTGGAAGTATCGGCCACATACACCGAACCGTTCGCGGCAACGGCAATCCCTTGCGGCGAATCGAATTCCCCGGCACCCATACCATAGGAACCACGAGTGGCCAACACTTCGAACGATGCATTCATGGCGATGATCGCATTCTCATCGTAATCGGTGGCGTAGATATGGCCCGTTTCGTCTACCGCTAAACCATGCAAGCTGCCGAACTGCTCCCCTCCCTCCAGCATGTCGAGATAAGCCCCATATCCGTTCATTTTTATAATGCGGTTATCCCGGTCCATGACGAACACATTGCCTTCGCCATCCAAGGCGACATCGACTATGCTGTCGAATCGACGCTCCACCTCGCTCGAGTCGTAGAAGCTCGTCCATACTTCTACATGATCGGTCATCGTATCCAGTATCCGGATACCGCCAAGATTATAGTCGGCTACATAGACATTTTCGCCGTCCGCATCAACGGCCATCCCCGAGACGTCCATATCGGCAATATGCCAAGTGTCCTCGACGGTCATGGCAGTCATATCGATCTTATGTACTTGCTCCTTGCTGCCAACGTATACGAATCCTTCGCCGTCCACCGTAATGGCACGCGGGGCAATCGAGCTGTCGCCCTGCCACTCGGCCATCACTTCTCCATTCGGACTCAGCTTGACGATTCTGTGGCCGAACTGCTCCGCTGCATAGACATTGCCTGCGTTATCTGTTGCCACATCCATAACCTGATCCAAATAATACGCCCCGCCCGGAAACATGCCGTCGAATACATACGACTCCTCCAGCCCCGGCTCCGGTTCTGCCGCCGCCTCACCCGGCACCCCCGAGACCATGCTGCCCGCAAGCAGCACGACGAGCGCCCATTTCCCCGCTTTGCTCCATCCTCTTCCCAGCCTCAAATCTGCGCACAACCTTTCCCGGTTTCCTAATACCCTTTTCTACATACTAGCACCTTGAAATCCGGGAAAATATTAACCAAAGTTAACTTTCAAACAAAAACAAGGTGAAATGGCTGTCGACATCCTTGGAGAAATGTAGAGAAAGTATAACGAAATGACTATAAAGTAGTGTTTCCTTTCCTATAATTCTAGAAAAAAAGGTTATCCCGCCTGCGTTCATCACTAAGATGATGAACGAACGCTGAGGATAACCTTTTTTTGCGAATGTCTAAAGATCTTCATTCGCTGATAATGGTGATGGGTATACATTAGCCCCCGAAATCTTCTCTTACGAGATCCGAGTTGATGCCGATCGCCGCGCGACTGCCTTCTCCAGCTGCGATAGATGTCTGGGCCGGCGCGATTACCGAGGTATCGCCCGCCGCATATACCCCGGGGATGCTTGTGCGGCCCAAGTTGTCCGTCTCTATGCCCCCTTGCCCGTTTATACGACAGCCCAGCATTTCGCCGAAAGGCGCAGCCTGCCGCCAATAAGGCGAGATGAAGCCTCCCGAGCGCTTCGCTTCCGTCCCGTCGTGGAACCGGACTGCTCGCAGTTTGCCGTTGTCTCCGACCAGCTCGGCGATTTTTTTCTCCGTCACAACTACTCCTCTGCCGCTTAGCGCCTGCGCCTCCAGCCTGCCAAGCGATCTCGAGGAACCGTTCGTGCAGACAAGCAGATCACGGCTCCATTGATACGCCAGACGAGCCAGCGAGAATGCGTTCGATCCTTCTGCGATGACGACGAGCGGCCCATCCCGGAGCTCCCATCCGTCGCAATAGGGGCAATTGAAGAGACTGCTGCCGTAAAACTCCGTCACTCCCGTAATTTTCGGCAATGTCTCCTTCAGTCCAGTCGCGAGCAGCAGTTTCCTGGCCCGGTAGGTTGCTCCGCCTCGGTCGCGCAGGAGGAAGCCTGAACCATCCAGCGGAGCCACCGCCTCGATCCGGCGGTCAACCGGCCAGACGGAGGGATAACGGGCGAGGTCCCGCCGGGCGAGCACCCTCAGCTCTTGCGGCGTCGCGCCATCCCGTGTCATGAAACCATGCGTATGTCTTGTCACCGCGTTACGCGGCGAATGGTCGTCGAACAACAAGACGCTCCGTCTGGCTCTGCCGAGCATCAACGCAGCGTTCAGTCCTGCCGGTCCTCCCCCGATAATGGCGCATTCCGCTTCCACTCCGCCACCGCCTTCCCTCTTCCCATCCGTCATCTGCTATACAGCAATCTCTTATGTATATCGCGAGAAGGCTGCCGACATGCATGCATACGATGGGAAGGAAGCCGCAATGGTTGCTGTCGGCCCCGCTGGAAACGCGAGGCTGCCATCTAGCTGATCATATGGATCACGATCCTGTCCAATCCCGGCAAACATTAAACATTCGCAGGGTTTCAAGTGGGGCGTACCAGCGTAAATCTCTCGCCTAGCTTTGCATAGTCATTCCCTGCCAATCGGCTTACGGGCTTTAACGCTTCCGGATCGATACGCCCGTTATTGTACAGCTTCTCGTCAATATGGAACCTGACGACGCGGCCGATGAGCAGGTCGGTCGACGGTACGCCGGCATCTCCGATAAGCGTACCGCCAAGGGGGATGGCTTGCTCCAGCACGCATTCCAGACGGATCGCCGCCTCGGCTACGCCGGGCACGGTGATGATCTCGCTGGCAACTGGAGTCAATCCCGCCAGCTCGACCTCGCTCACATCCGGAGGCGCGGGGGCCGCCGTCACGTTTAACGCTTCCACATAACGCTCATCCGCGATATGCGTCACGAATTGCCGCTTCGCTATGGCATTGCGGGCAGTGTCCTTCTGTATGCCGCTTTTACGCTGCACCGATACCGCAATCATCGGAGGATCGGCCGCGACAATATTAAAGAAGCTGAAAGGCGCCGCATTTAACACTCCCTCCTCCGACAACGTTGTGACTAACGCGATCGGCCTCGGGATAATGCCGCCTATAAGAAGCTTATAATTGTCCTGGGTGCTCTGTCCCTCCGGATCGATCGAAATCATCGTCATATCGTTAATCTCCCTTCATTAAGCGCGATGCGCAAAAGGACGACCGTCTCCCGGTCGTGCCGGGATGAGCCGTCCTTTTTATCGTAACCGATTATAGGAATGCCGAATATCCCCTGCCTGGATGCCTCATTCGATCGCAAAAGTTTGTTTAAACCACGCAGCAGCGGCATGCGCCTCTGCGCTCGTCAATTGGTGCCCGAACCGATCCCATCGCACTTCCACAACCGCCCCCGCTTCGCGAAGCAAAGCATCCAGCTCCTTCGTCTCGGTAGGCGGGCAGAGGGGGTCATTTTCTCCTGCCGCTATGAAAACAGGCACGCCCGATAAATCCGGCAGCTTTATGCCGCGAAGAGGAACCATGGGATGAAGAAGGATAGCGCCCTTGAGCGAATCCTTGTAATGGAACAACAGGCTTCCCGCAATGTTGGCTCCATTAGAGTAGCCTGCCGCCACGATATTGCTCCGATCAAATCCGTACTCCGTCGCCGCTTCCGCCAGGAACTCATGAAGCTCCCCAGTCCGGTATACCAGATCCTCGATGTCGAACACGCCCTCGGCGAGTCTGCGGAAGAATCGCGGCATGCCGTTCTCCAGCACGTTCCCTCTTACGCTGAGAACGGAGGAGCCAGGCGAGATCAGCTCCGCCAGTCCCAGCAGGTCGCGCTCTGTGCCTCCCGTCCCGTGAAGCATTAGCAGTACAGGCGCTTCCTCATTTTTGCCCTTGATATAGAGATGCTTCATCTTCATCGTCATTGTTCAGATTCCCTCCAATTCGCGTACCTCGAACGGTGTCAGCAGCTTCTCGATCTCCGCGCGGTTCTGTTCGTACCATTCGGGCAGCATCAGCTTCTCGCCAAGATGCTCCGCGTCTTCGTCTCGAGCGAAGCCCGGGGGATCCGTCGCGATCTCGAACAAAATTCCGCCTTCTTCCCTGAAGTACAGCGCGTTAAAATATTGCCGATCCACAATCGGAGTAGGCTGATAGCCGTTCGCGGCTACGTGGCTTCTCCAGAGCGCGTGCTCCGCGTCGTCTTTCGCTCTCCATGCGATATGATGCACCGTGCCGTGACCTCCATGGCCTGGAGCCATCGCGGTAGCGTTAACGTCAATGATGTTGCCGATGTCGCCGAAAGAACGATAACGAACGTAACCGACATCCTCGCCAACTTTCGTTAATCCCATAACATCCTGAAGCAGCTTGCCTGTCGACTCTGGCGCTCCGCTAAACAGAACCGCGCCTCCGAAACCTTTGATCGCTTTGTCCGTTGTCACGCCTCCGAACGACCATCTGCTATTGGCTCCTTCTGCCCGGGCGACGATCTCGCCGCGCAGCCCGTCTGTGTCAGCGAAGCCCAGGTACGTCTCGCCGAAACGCTGCGTCTCTTCTACTTTGACACCTAACCTCGTCAAACGCTCACGCCAAAATGCCAGTGCACCTTCGGGAACAACATACGTCGTGATGCCGACTTGACCCGCTCCGATCCGGCCCCTGCGGGATTCCTCCCAAGGGAAAAACGTGATGATGGTGCCGGGACTGCCGCTTTGATCGCCGAAGTACAGATGATAGACTTCCGGAGCGTCGAAGTTGATCGTTTTTTTTACCAGACGCAGTCCCAGTATCCCGGCATAAAAATCGGAAGTGGCCTGCGGATCTCGTACGAATGCCGTAATGTGATGGATGCCTGCCGTTTGTGCACGATCCTCGAAGCTCGTTTGCCCTTGCGCGTTTTGGATTGTCATTGGATATCTCTCCTCTTTTTGCATAATATTTGTGAATCTTAAAATTAAGATATATGTTCGATAGAAGCAGTCCTTCCTGCCTAGTGTGGCTACTTGTAGGACTGCTGGGCGTACTTTCCTAATTTTTTGAGCAGAGTGCTGGCCTGCGCCTTCTCTTCGTCGGTCAGACCGCCAGTCGCTTCTTCGATGCATATAGTATGCGCCGGGAACACTTCTTCTATAAATTTGCTGCCTTCATCCGTAATTTCGCCGTAGATCAGCCGCCGGTCTTCCTTGGATGCGCGTCTGCGGCACAGTCCCTTTTTCTCCAGCTTATCGATGACGTATGTGATGTTGCCGCTGCTCATCAGCACCTTACCGCCAATCTGCTGCAGGGGCTGAGGCCCGCGATGATACAACATCTCCAATACGCCGAATTCCGTTCTGTTGAGACCGTGGCTGCGAATATCCCGATCAATGTGGGCATTTACCCACTGACTGGCCCGCGAAAGCGCAATGTAGAGGTCCAGAGAGACATTGGATTTAGCAGCGTTGCCTTGAGTCGATTGATGGGTTGAATGGTTGTCACTGCTCATATTCATCTACTCCTTTCCTTCAATTTGCATTATCTTAAATTAAAGATATCAGAAGACGCGGTTATTGTCAACTACCGATTAAAAGATAATTTCGTTTGTGAGAAACGCTCCGCTAACCCTAATATGGCTTGCCGGCGTAAGACATACATCGTGTACACCGACTTAAGACCACCCTGGCAGAAACCCCGGGGGAGTCGGTCTGGACGACTTAATGGCCATCAACCAAGCCCATCTGAAAGTTTAAGTCGGTCTCGGCGACTTAAAAGCCACCAACCGAGCGCATTCGAAAGTTTAAGTCGGTCTCGACGACTTAAAAGCCGCCAACCAAGCACATCTGAAAGTTTAAGTCGGTCTCGGCGATTTAACGGCCGCCAACCAAGCCCATCTGAAAATTTAAGTCGGTCTCGACGATTTAAAGGCCGCCAACCGAGCGCATCTGCAAGTTTAAGTCGGTCTCGACGTCTTAAAGGCCGCCAACCGAGCGCATCTGCAAGTTTAAGTCGGTCTCGACGACTTAAAGACCACCAACCAAGCGCATCTGCAAGTTTAAGTCGGTCTCGTCGACTTAAACCGGCGGTAGTCCGTTCTCATCGACATACTCGCCACCCTCGCATCTCCAGAAAAGTAAAATCCCCGCCACCGCACCTCATATGGCACAGTCGCGGGGGAATGCACATTCTCTTCTTACGATTCAAAAAGCAGATGGGCCGTAGGGGTTGTCCAGCCAACCCGTACGCAGACCTAATCCTGCAACGGCTCCCCAGGTTACGCCTGCAACGGCCCCCTTGGCTTACGCCTGCAACAGCTCCTCAGGCTACGCCTACACCGGCTCCCCTAGCTGACCGCCTGCAACCAACGGCCCCCCTGGCTTACGCTTGCAACAGCTCCTCAGGCTACGCCTACACCGGTTTCCCTAGCTTACGCCTGCAATGGCTCCCCAGGCTACGCCTACACCAGCTCCCCTAGCTTACCGCCTGCAACCAACGGCCCCCCTGGCTTACGTCTGCACCGCGGCGGCATGTCCATCCGCGGGCGGCGTGTCCGGTCTGACCAGCGCGTGTTTCTCCCACTTGCGGCTGCGCCAGCGGAAGTAGAAGATTACCGCGCGGACCCACTCGTCTGCGGCGATCGCCAGCCAAACGCCCGGCAGCCCCATATCCAGTTGGAACACCAACAGATAGCCCAGGGGCAAGCTCATGCCAATCATCGAGAAAACACCGACATAGAGCGGATACTTCGCATCGCCGGAAGCCCGCAGCGAGTTTACGATGACGATATTAATCGTGCGCCCTGTCTCCAGAATAAAGCTATAGAGCAGCACCTGCGCCCCCAGTCTGAGCACATCGGGATCATCCGTAAAGAAGCCGACGAGCTGCTCGCGGAACACCATCACAATCACGACGACGATCAGCGTCCCGATGCTGGCGGAGCGAACGCTCATCCAGACGCGGCGGTACGCAGCGTCCGGGCGCCCTTCGCCGACAAGACGGCCGACCATGATGGACGTGCCGATGCCGATCGCGAATGCGAACAGATAGATCAACATCGAAATATTGGATGCGTATTGCTTCGCCGCCAGCGACGCCTCGCCCAGATACGTCGTGTAAGCGAGGAAGACGATCTGGCAGCTATGGTACATTACCTGTTCCAGTGCGGAAGGGATGCCGATTTTTAAAATTTTGCCTACAAATTCCTTGGACAGATTTAAATAATAGCGGAACTGGATACGCACTTCCATAATGCGATACAGCAGCCAAAAGAAGACGACGACCGCGATAAGGCGGCTGCCAATCGTCGAGATCGCCGCGCCCTCCACGCCCAGGGCCGGCATGCCCCAGTTACCGAAGATCAGCGCATAGTTGCCAATAATATGGATAACGTTCATGCCCAGCGCGACAAGCATCGCTTCCTTTGTAAATCCGTGCACGCGAATGATCGCTGCCAGCGAGTTGATAATCGCTTGCAGAAAAATCGCTCCGCCGACAATTTGCAAATAACTTTGGGCGTAGTCGTACACTTCGCCTTGCAGATTCAATGAACTCAGCAAGTAACCGTTAAATGCTACGAATCCGATACTCAGCACCACGCCGACGATCAGATTGAGCGTAACGGCGAGCGCCGATATTTTGGCCGCTTCAAAAAATTTCTTCGAACCGATATACTGAGCCACGACGATGGACGCCCCGTTGCCGATGACCTCCAGCAGCAAAATGGCGATGTGCAGATAATGGTTGGACGCGCCTACGCCGGACACCGCGTTGTCCGAAATCTCGCTCAGCATAAACGTATCCGCGATCCCCATCATCATAAACAACGCCACTTCAAGGAAAATCGGCCACGTCAAATAAAACAACTTAAGATCCTTGGCCTTCTCTCCTCCGCCAAGAACCTGTTGTCCAGCAGGTTCACTCAAACTCTTCACCTTCATCCTATGTCTATTCTCTATTTGCGTCTGACGTATCGTAACATAGAATGGGGGCTTCCGCATACGGGGATTTGCTGATTAACGAAACTTTCACGTTCCTTGCTTCGGCGAGAGGCTGCCGCCACGGATAAAGCCCACGGCCAGCAGTAAAAGCGAGGTTCCTACACCCAGGGTCAAATCCATGTACGGCCAATAATCATTCATCTGCTGGAAGTGATTGATATTCGGAGAGATCAGCACGGACATAGCCACAAGAAGGACACCTGACGGCAGTACCATCGACCGGTATTGTTGAAGACGGAACAAATGGGCGAGTGTCATATGGAACACATAGAAGTACAAAGAGGTCTTGATGAAGCTCGTCAGCAGCCACATAAAAGCCAGGATAACCTCGATTCGCTGAAGGAATTGGCCCACGTCGATCTTCTTCGCCAGCGCATAGCTGGGATACATGTTTCTTGCGGCCAGGTCCTGACCCAAAATGGAGATGGACAGAAAAATAATGAGCGCTATGACAACTCCTCCGAACAGTGCTCCCTTCAAGAAGCTGCCCCGAATAGCTCCCGAATTCTTGACATGGGGAATAACCATCAGCAGCACGCTAAGCTCGGCAAACGGGTAGGCCGTCGTCGAGACAGCGCCTTGCATGACCGGACCAAGCCCATTCTCCATAACCGGAAGCAGATTGCTCGTCTCTATACTTGGCACCAGGAATAGAACGAATACAATCAGGAACAGAATCAACACGGGAAAAAAAAATTCGCTCGTCCTTGCGATGCACTCCAACCCAAGGTAAACCGCCAAAAGGACGACGGCCGCATAGAAAATGTGGATGGCATGAATCGGCGTCTCCGGCATCATCTGCGTCGTCATGAAGTCGCCGATCTCCCGCACATGAGCAGCCGACGATAAGAATATATAGCCGAGAAAGGCACATGCTACGGCGCCCCCCAGCCATCTCCCAAGCACGGTCTCCGCATAGTCCACAAACGTCCGTCCGGCATTGCGTTTCCCAACCGTGCTGTACAACAGGACGACACCGATTCCGAAGACGATGCCCAGCAGTGCGGAAATCCAGGCATCTCGCCCCGCCGCTTGCGCCGGGACAGCGGGAAGGATCAGAATTGTGTCGCCGATAGTAATATAGATCGCAAGGAGCGCGAATTGTCTGCCATTAATCAGCACGAGGTTCTTCATCCCTCATTCACTCTCCTCAGGCCAAACGTCGTTTCTGCCAGATTTTCGATCGGACGAAATATCGCGGCAAGCCAGTCCATGGGATTAGGCAGCCCCGCGTCCAGATCAATTCCCACTGAAATCCCCGTGCCGAGCGCAAGCAAGAAGCCGAACAGCCCTAACTCCTTCCACTGCCTGCTCCGCCACATGCGCGGTACTTCCAGAACGCATATACAAGCGGCTATCGCCGCTATTCCCACTATCGCCATCTTCTTCCTACTCCTTCATCTCGTCGAGGAATGACTCCCCTACCGTTCCGATTCTTCTGATTTTCATATCAACTTTGAATGAAACCGTCAGCTCTTTGAAAATTTGGTCCCATTCATTCTGGACGCGGCTCCAGTACGTTGGGCTCGCACGATGAATTTCTTCGCCGAAGCCGAACACGTCGGTTCCCAGCTTCTTCGCTTTGGCGACAGCTTGCTCCGCGTTCAGTCGCATCGTCTCCTCCGCCCGCTTCTCAATCTCCTCCAGCGAGTTCCTTCCCGTAATATGCATATGGCATTCGACATCCGCGACATTCGCCTCCGAGCGCATAGTGACGACGATCTCGGGCTTGCCGTTTTTCACGCTGCCTTCCATTTTCGACTTCGATCGGATAACCTCGACGGCAAGCTTGCCCCCCTCGGGGCATGGTATCTCCACCATGGTACTATTTAGACGATTCGTAATATCACTGAAGCCCTTGCTCTCCGATTCATTCAGCCATCCGATCAGCTTGTCGGAACGAAACACGGCAATGCCTTGGTATTGCAGTCTCGTCGGCGTATCCGGCGTTCGCAGATTTTGGAGCTCGCGCCCGACAATAGGATCACCTTTAATCGTGATGCCAGTCAAAGCGGGCTGTATGCCCTTGGCGACGATCTCCGTGATGAGATCATCCAGTTGCACCGACACGGTTGGCGCCCAGGCACGTTCCGATACTTGAAGCGAGGAATGCATCTTGGAGGCCGGAATTCTCTCCATAGGCGTGAGAATACGCAAAACGTCGAACGCCTTATGCCCTTTGGCCACAACGATATAGAAGTCCGTCCGCCCTTCCTGATCGCGAGACAGCAGGTCGAGCGACTTCCCCATTCCTTCCCGGGCAAGCGCCTCTCCAATCACGAAGAGACGCAAATGGGCAAAATACAGCTTTCGCGGCGTTACCGTCGTCATTCTGCGGATCGCCTCCGCCATTGTGTCGCCTGTTGCGTCATATGTGGTCACCGGGGAAAAACTGCCTCCGGACGATCTGGCCGCAACTTCAGACGGATCGACGACTTGCACCGACACATGGTAGCCGCGTTCCGCCTTGTCTACGCCGAGCGCCGTGACAATGGCAAGGTCGTTTAGCTCGCGGCGGTTCCAGCACCCCGTCGCCATCGCAAGCGCGAGGATGAGCAGAAGCGTGCCTGGCGTCCTGACTCTTCGCATAGTGATTGCTCCTTCTCCTGGCTATTTGTCCGGCTTCGGCTTCGCCGCTTTCGCCGGCTGCTGCCGCTTGCCGCCGGAGCCTGTAAGCAGACTTGGCCTTCTGGTCATCATCCAGTGCGGCAACCGGAAGATCGCATCCTTCTGCTCTCCAAGGTTCATGGGGGCGAAAGGGGTCAAATACGGAACCCCGAACGTACGAAGACTGGTAAGATGCAGTACGATCGCGAAGCTTCCCAGAATGATGCCAAACAATCCGAACGACGCCGCAAGTCCCATCAGCGGAAATCTCAGCATTCGGATGGCATTGGCCATACTGTACGCAGGGAACACGAAGCTAGAGATCGCCGTCGTAGATACGACGATGACCATCGCCGCGGATATGATGCCTGCTTCTACGGCGGCTTGGCCGATGACGAGCGTGCCGACGATGGATACGGCAGGACCGATCGTCCTCGGCATTCGGAGCCCCGCTTCCCGCAAAATTTCGAATGCCGCCTCCATCATGATTGCTTCGATGAATGCGGGGAATGGAATGCCCTCCCGCTGAGCGGCGAGACTTATTAGCAGCTGCGTAGGCAGCATCTCCTGATGGAAAGTTGTAATGGCCACGTAAAGCGATGGAAAGTACAGCGCGATTAAGATGCCTACGTACCGCAGAAGCCGAATCAATGTGCTTATGTCGGCGCGGTGATAATAATCTTCCGCCGCGTGCAGAAAAGAGACGAACACGGCAGGGACGATCAGCACAAACGGCGTTCCGTCCACCAATATCGCGATTTTCCCTTCCAACAGCTCCGCTGCGATTACATCCGGGCGTTCGGAATTATATACCGTCGGGAACGGCGTGTACGTCTCGTCCTGAATCAGCTCCTCGATATAGCCGCTCTCCAGGATGCCGTCGATATCGATGTTGTCCAGACGCTTTCGTACTTCCTCGACGATTTTGTCACTCGCAATTCCTTGCATGTACATTATGGATACGTCCGTCTGGGTTTCTCGCCCGATCCGGCTCGTCTCCAGTCTTAGCCGCGGACTTTTGATTCTGCGTCTAATCAGTGCTGTATTCGTCCTGATCGTCTCCGAGAAAGCTTCTCTCGGTCCCCTAATGACCGATTCCGTGCTCGTCTCCGATACGCCTCTGTCCTTCCATCCCTTGGTTCCCGCCGCAATGGCGTGGTCGAGGCCGTCCATCAGAACAATCGTATTTCCCGACAACAGGGCGTGGAACAGCGACTTGAACACGTGCAAGAACTCCAGCTCTCCCACGGCCAGGATATGCCGCTCGAGCTCGGATACTACCTCTTGGGCGCCCCTTCCGGTCCGTTCGTGCTCCTGGTCAGCGTCGTCCGACATCGCTCTATCCAGAATAAATCCAGCTATAAGCTGCTCGTTCGCCAATCCTTCGGTAAACACGATGGCCGCTGCTACACCTCCGCTCAGCCGGATCGGCCGAATGACGATATCGTCGCTGCCTCCGAGAACTTCCCGAATCGTGTCCAGATTGTCCTCGAGCGAAGCCGACAACGGCCTTGGCGTTTCCTCCGCATCGTTCCCGTCCAAGCCAGCCTGGCGTGCCGATGAACGCTTCCAGCTTCTCATCCTGCTCATTGGTTCCATCCCCGATTGTTTGGCATTGTTTCCTATAATATGGTCATTTCTCACCATTTTTAGACAAAATTTTTACGCAAAAAAAAACGCGAAGCCCTGCTTGACTAGACGCCGAATTGCCGTTATGCTTATGAACAATATATCGTAACAGCCATGAGTGGAAGTAGTACCTTGGTGCGGATGCTCGCAGCGAGCCGGCGGTTGGTGAAAGGTCCGGCGCAGACGTCTAAGAGAATGGATCCGCTCGCTTCGGCCCGAACCTCGTTCCCGAGCAGTAGGCCCCGACGGCAGCTCCCCCCGTTATCCCAGGGAGACATGAACGAAAGCACGCAAGCGGCCCCGCGCTGTTTTGCTCCGTTCGTGGAAGAGTGCGGCCCTACTGGCCGAATTCGGGTGGTATCGCGGAGTTCACGCTTCGTCCCTGTTACAGGGGGCGGAGCGTTTTTTTGCGTTTACTGGAGCGGCAGCCATTACACGAGCACACGACCCCTATTCCAAAGAAATGAGGTTATCCCATGTCCAACAAACGATTCCTGTCCGGCATCAAACCCAGCGGCGATCTCAACATCGGCGGCTACATCGGCGCCTTGCGCCAATTCGTTATGATGCAAGAGGAGGGTGAGTGCTACTTCTTCGTGCCCGACCTTCATGCCGTCACCATTCCACAAGATCCCAAGGAGTTGCGCGAGCGCTCGCGCCAGATCGCGGCATTGTACATCGCTGCGGGGATCGATCCCCGCAGCAGCGCCATCTTTATGCAGTCGCATGTATCCGCCCATGCGGAGCTCGGCTGGTTGATGGAGACGCAGGCTCACTTCGGCGAGCTTAGCCGCATGACGCAATTCAAGGATAAGTCGGACGGCAAAGATATCGTCAGCTCCGCTCTTTTCACTTACCCGGCGCTTATGGCCGCCGACATCCTGCTGTACCAGGCGACGCATGTGCCGGTCGGAGACGACCAGAAGCAGCATCTGGAACTGACGCGCGACCTCGCAACCCGCTTTAACAATCGGTTCGGAGAGACGTTTACCGTGCCGGAGCCGATCATTAGAGAAGTTGGCGCTCGGGTCATGGGCCTTGACGATCCTTCCAGCAAGATGAGCAAAAGCAACCCGAACCAAAGCAGCTACATTCTCCTGCTCGACGAGCCGGGCGTCATTCGCAAGAAGTTCTCCCGCGCCGTCACCGACTCCGACATGAACGTGCGCTACGACTGGGATGCGAAGCCGGCCGTCAGCAACCTCATCGAGATCTATTCCGTCTTCGCGGATATCGGGATCGCAGAGGTCGAGCGCAAATTCGAAGGGCAAGGCTATGGCGCATTCAAAAAGGATCTCGCCGAAGTCGTCATCGCCAAGCTCGAGCCGATCCAGCAGAGATATGCCGAGCTCGTCCATTCCGAAGAGCTCGACCGCATCCTGAAGGACGGCGCGAACCGCGCCGCGGAAGTCGCGAATCGCACGCTGAATGCTGCCAAAGAGGCCATGGGCTTCTTGACGTTCTAGGTTCATAAAGAAAGGGGATGCCCCAAGTCATCGCGACTTTCGGAGCATCCCCTTTTAAATTCATAGTTCAATGTCCATTACTGACTGCCTTCGACCAGCAAATCGACGATGATATCCAGCTGCTGCTCGACCGAGATCGGATCGCTGAACAGAAACTTGTCAAAATCGATCGGGTAAATATGACCGGCTTTGCCTGCAGGCGTATTCCGGATAAACTTATCCACCCTCTTCATGTCTTCCTCCGCTCCGTCATTTACGGCAAGCAATAACCGATCACCTACGAATTCGGGGATCACTTCCATCGATATATCCCATGTCTCTCCGTTAATAACGTCATTCTTTACTTTTTCGGTCGGCTTCAAGCCCAGATACTTGTAGATAATGTTGCCCCCCATATTGGTATCGCCGTAAATAAAGATCGATCCGGGGCGCACATTCAGTATCGAGAACGTTTCATTCGCCCCAATAACCGGGCTGATCTTTTCTTTGTATTGCACGATTTTTGCCGCAAACGCCTCATTCCATCGCTTCGCTTCTTCCTGCTTGCCAAGAATATCGCCGAACATCTCGACATCCTTGATCGGATCGTTGTACTGCTCCACAACAATCGTCGGCGCAATCTGGCTCAGTGCTTCGTATCCGCCTTCCACGACCTCCGCGAACGGCTCCGTTGTCACAATAAGATCGGGCTCCAGCAGCAGAATCTTCTCCAGATCGGGAGGATTCCCGATATTCGTAATATCCGAAGTATCGCCAATCAGCGGATTATCCAGAATGTGTGGCGTTGCGCCAACCGGCCTTACCCCTACCGCCATCAGTTCGCCCAAATGGAAGAGACTGACTACACGCTGAGGTTTCACCGGAATTTCCGTTTCGCCTTTCAAATGCTTGTAAGTACGTGTTTCTGCAGTCTCACTGGCTGCAGTTGCCCCTGCCGAAGCTGACGGCGAGGACGGCGCCCCCGAATTGTTGTTTGCCTGGCATGCGCTCAGCAGCAAGGTTGTGCATAGCAGCATCATCGCTCCGAACGTTGGTCTTGAAAATCTAAACATTGATGTTTCCCCTTCCCCCATCCATTGATAACAAATCTCATTCTCATTATGGGAATAGGGCTCAGAGGATACAATAGACGATTTTAACAGCCGCAATGGATTATTCTGAACTGCCTGCCGACGCTCCTCCCGGTATTGCAGCGGGGAGCAGCCCGTATGTTTCTTGAACAGACGGCTGAAATAATAGACATCCGCATAGCCGACGCTGCCCGCGACCTCCTGGATACGAGCCTCCGAATGCACCAGGAACTGCTTCGCTTTGCGAATGCGCGCATGAATCAGGTATTCGATTGGACCGACGCCGATCTGGCTCTTGAACAAGCGGGACAAGTAGCTTGCGCTGCAGCCGTAAATGCCGGCCAACTCCTCGGCTGTTATCGGCTTCCTGTAATGTTCGTGAATATAATAAATCGCCTCGGTTACCAGGTTCGGTCTGCCGTTCTCCTTTGCCGACATGCAGAGCTGCCGCATAATCTCGTACACCAACGGAAGGAAGGCGGACTGCGCCTGAAGCTTCCCCAGCGAGGTTGTTTGCTGCCACAGGCGATGCATGGCCAGACACTTTTCCTGCAGAACCAGAGACGCGCCGGGATGGAACGCATAGGGCATGCGGAAGCTCTCCTCCTCCTCCGGCGAGTCGCAATCCGCCCTGTAAAGAATTACATAACAGGCATAATCGCTTCCTAGCGGCGCCATGCCCAGCTCCGATTCCTTCCCTCCATGCAGAATGTGAGGCGAACGGGCTTGATAGACCGTTCCCGACAGACTCACCCTCGCCTCCCCATGGGTCGTAATGATAAAAAAGCTGGATGGCGTTACATAACGATCAGGGAGCGTTCCCTTCTCCGCGCTATACTCCCGAATATCCAGCAGCCTAACGGCGGCTCGGCTCCACCGTTCGATGTGGACTTCCCAATCCATACGTTTCCCCCTCTCGCTATTGGCTTAAGCCTCCCACCATTTCCGGTTCGGATAGCCCCCCTCCGTTCGCAGAGGAATGCTCTCTCCGATCATCGGGGTCGTGATCGTCACGCCTCTACGCTCCGCTTCCTTCGTCACGCGAATGGCAGGATCATCCCAACTGTGCATCGCGAGCGTAAAGCCTCCCCAGTGAATCGGCAGCAGCAGCCCGCCCCGCACGTCGAGATGCGCCTGCACCGTCTGCTCCGGCAGCATGTGGATCGCCGCCCACTTCTCGTCGTATTGCCCGCATTCCATCAACGTCAGATCGAATGGACCCAGCCGCTCCCCAATCTCCTGGAAGTGCGGACCATACCCGCTGTCCCCGCAGAAAAATATATTCCCTTCTCGGCCCCGCAACGCCCAAGAGCACCATAAGGTGCTGTCCCGAGTCGTCGTTCCCCTGCCGGAGAAATGTCTCGCGGGCGCGCAAGCCAGCTTTAGGCTGCCGACCTCGCGTTCCTCCCACCAGTCCATCTCGGTTATCCGATTACGGGATACTCCCCAACGCTGCAAGTGCGCTCCTACGCCCAGCGGCACAAAGAAGTGTCCGACCTTCGCTTCCAGCCGTTTGATAGAGGGATAGTCCAGATGATCGTAATGATCATGCGAAATAAATACGTAATCGATTCTCGGAAGAGCCTCCAGCTGCATAGGCAGCTTGCCTCCATAACGCTTGCCTCCGACAATGGGAAACGGCGATGGCGCCTTGCCGAACATCGGATCGAACAGGATCGTCAGCCCATCCATCTGCAGCAGCGCCGCGGAGTGGCCGAACCAGATAACCCTTGGTTGCCGGCTCAGCCTGAGATCTTCTTCGCCGAGCGCAACATACGGAAGCGCCTCACGAGGATTTCGATCGGGATTGCCCCGAATGAATTCCCAGGCGGCAGGCAGCATTTCTTTAAAGCTCATCAGCACCTTCGATTCGAGGGGATAACGAAACTTCCCGTTGTCATAATGCGGAAGACTCGCATATCTCCCGAGTTCCTCGCGGGAGGGCCGGCTCCCGAAGACGGGGACGACGATTTGTACAAGCGGAACGGCGACAACGATAACCAGCACAATCAGGATAATAATCGCAAGCGTTAACCACATCTCGGTTTCTTCCTCCATCCTGACTTCGATTCTCGCGTTTCGTGCGGTCGAAGCCACTCCACCTATCATTTACTACCATCGTAGACCGATCGCAGGGCAAAAGTAAAGAGCCCCCCGGCGTCCATCAAGGACGGCTGCGGAAGGAGCTTTTTAGCAGACATGGTTTTGGTGGTGTTGGTTACAACCATCCGAGACAAAACTAGACAAACCAAGATCAACCGAGACAAACCAAGACAAACCAAGACAAACCAAGACCGACCAAGATAAGCTTCTTCCTATACAAGGTGATCATCATCATTCTTGGATAACTAGTTACCTCTCCCTGTACAGGGCAGGTGATCATCATCTCCCTTGGATAACAAGATACATCTTCCTGTACAGGGCAGGGTGATCATCATTCTTCTTGGATAACTAGATACATCTTCCTGTACAGGGCAGGGGGCGTCGTCCTTCTTTGATAAGAGGAAAATCTCCCTCTAATTGCCCTCTCCTCGTCATCCCCTGAGTCTTAGAGGGATTTCCTCCCTCTAATTTAGGCCGAATCCATACATCTCGGCAAAACCTATTCAATTAGAGGGCGGTTTTCCCTTTAAGATAGGCAAACAGCCCGATTCGTTCAGATTAGATGGAGCTTTTCCCTTTATTTATAGATTAGGCATACCATTGGTCTCCACTCCCATAAGGTCGTGCAACAATACAATGTTACTGTCAGAAGAAAGTCCAAGGTGAACTGGCTTCGCTGCCCTCGGGAAAGACCGCGGGTTTCATCTCGAAAAGGATAGGTCAAGCATGAGAAAACTTATGATATCCTTTCATTCGAGAAGAGACGGCCGGGCTTCAAGAGCCTCGGCTGCCTCTATTCTTCCGTTCGCCGCATTTTAGCCAAGTCGGCTGTCTGAGTAATATGCCATCGCGTCCCGCATGAACAGGGCGAGACCTTCTCCGAACTGGTCGATATTACGCGTGAATCGTGCGTCATCAACATATATCTGCCCGAGACCTTTGAACGCCTCCAGCGAATACGAGCCCATTTGGTTCAGCAGCGTGAACCATTGGCCGATCGCCTCTTGCGACGCCTCCGATGACGGATCGTCATGGCGGACGGCCGCCAGCTTCCTGTACAATTCGTTCATCTCGTCTTGGAAAGCCTGCATTTTGCCATCTTGCTTCAGCTTCTCCATCTTCGCGTTCGATTCGTCGACGGCCTTGTCGCCCCAGCGCTCTCTTGCCTCTTGTTCGTATGGGTTGCTGCCGAAATCGAAGCCTTTGAATTTTTCTTCGTTTGTCATGGTTACCTCTCCCTTCGCGTGTCTGATCGTCTGCTCCACCGTTCGGAGCAATTGCTCCAGCTGGCTTCGCTTCTCGTTCAGCCTCTCCCGATGCCGCTCCAGCGCTTCCAGCCGGTCGAACGATTTGCTTGTGACGATTTCCTTGATTTTTTTCAAAGTAAACCCAAGCTCCCGAAAAAATAAAATTTGTTGTAGAAGCTCAAGATTTCGCTCCGAATAGTCGCGATACCCCGCCTCCGTGGTCCCGTCGGGAACTAACAATCCGATCTCATCGTAATGATGCAGCGTGCGCACGCTGATCCCGGTCAGATCCGCAACCTCTTTTACCTTCATGGCGCTTCGGCCTCCTTTCAACCCTTACTCTAAAGTATCACGTAACGTGAGAGTCAATACGTTTTTTAATGCTTTCTTATATTTCGAGAAAATCGACGAATAACCTGTCTCATTAACCCAATCCAACAGCCTTCGCCTCTTATACAATATACGGAGTGCCAATAATGTACCGGACGGAGGAGTGATAAGTTGTCCAGCTTAAAGAAACAAAGCAAAGAAGTGCTCCAGGAGAACACGGTGATCAGCATGAGTCTCGTTTACGAGGACGGCAGCAAGAAAGTAATGAATCTGGAGGGACAGGAGCTGTCCAGCAAAGCCGCCAAACGGCTGCTCGAATCGATCAAGTGGGACTCGGTCGCAGAAGTCACGTTCGAGGTCGATGAGGATGAGCGCGACGGCGAAGAAGGCGCCGATGATGAGGACGACGATGTAGATTACGATTTGGATGATTATTTGGATGACGAAGAGGATGAAGAAGAGGACGATTAAGAGGAGGATTTAAGAGGTGGTTTAAGAAAAGGTTTAAGAGGAGGACTTATTCTACACCTATGTCCTCTAGTCCTCAAAAGTTTGCCCGTTCCGTTAGCGGAACGGGCTTTCGGCGTTGCTTCCCAAGAGAGCGGAGTACTCAACGATAAACGATGATCGGAATACAGCATGCAGAGCAGCCCCAGCTGGCGCAATAGCCCGAAAAGGACGGGCTACAGGGGCCAATAAAGGAACTCCGAGCGAAGCAATAGTACGAAAAGGTCGGGCTATTGAGCCCTGAGCAGCCTAACGAGTGCCGTCCTTGGGCAGAGAGCCTTGCTGTCCGGGAAAAGCAAAAAAAGACTGTTCCTCTCCCTGCGGAGAGGATGCAGTCCTTTTTTTGACGGGCTTGATTACGAGCCTATAACTATCCTTTAGCCTCGCCGTGCCCAAGTTGATTACCTCTTATCGACAAAACATCTACCTTTAGGAGTGACTATAGAGACTCGTCACTCGTAGGATCTACCCCGTCCATATCGTCGGCCTCTCCCGAATCGGGAGCTCCTTGCTCTCCCACTTCGGGAGCTCCTTGCTCTCCCGCTTCGGGAGCTCCTTGCTGTCCCGCTTCGAGAGCTTCTTGCTCGCCCGCTGAATCGGATCCCTCGGTAACGAGCTCAACGGGCGCCTGTCTAGGCGTATTCCATACCTCCAAAATGTTGCCCGCAACGTGACTCCAGGTAAAGTTATCCTCCGTCAGCTTGCGGCCGTTAAGCCCCATCTGCCGGGATTCTCCCAAGTTGGACAGCATCGCGTTAATTTTTGTTGCGTATTCCGCCGGGTCCTCCGGATTCTGGACGATCACGCCGTTATTGCCGCGGATGATCTCCGGATTGCCGCCGCGCGCAGTCGTAATAAGCGGCAGCCCTGCCGCCATCGCTTCGTAGTGAACCCTCGCAAGCGGCTCTTCCCAGATCGACGTGCAGACGAACATATCCGCCGCGCAGAACCACTTATGCACGTCGCTCGCTTGCACGTATCCCGTCGTCATAACGGGGAGCGGCGACGTCTCCGCCATTGCTCGAAGATAAGCGATATAATCGCTGATGCGATCATCGCTGTACCAGGCCGCTCCCACGATGACAAGCACGGCATCAGAATGTTTGACCTGGGACATCGCGCGTACGAGTACATGCGGTCCTTTGTTGCGCGACAAACGACCGACGAATAGAATAACTTTTTTGTTGCCAAGTCCGTGCTGGGCTCGAATATCCTCCCTGTCCCGAAGCGCCGCCCTCGACTGCTTCCATGGGGCGAATCTGCCCAGATCCACGCCGGAATAGATCGTGCGGATCTTGGACTCCGCTTGCGGATAGTCCTTGCAGATGGCGGCACCGATGTAGTTGCTGATCGTAATGATCGTATCGACCCGCTCCACGACGGCGTCGCCTTCCTCCTTGGCCAGCTTGTGCGGGTTAAACATGTCGTTATGCATGCTGAGCACGATTCGGGCATTCGGCATGATCTTCGAGATAGGCATGACGAGACGAGGCCGGTTAAAAATATGAACGAGATCGTAGGAAGTCCCGGCAGCCGCTAAATACGGGATCATATTGCTCATATAGGTTTCCAATGCCCCGTTTGATTCGAAGCGCAAATAACGTACGCCGTCCACCCGCTCGTCGCTTGCCAGCTCGGGATCGTCCCTGCCAATGATCGTAATGTTGTGTTGCGCCTTCAGCAGTCCGACTGCACCGCCGATATACGTCTGAATGGCTCCGCCTCTAATATTCGGTACCGGCAGCTTCTCCGTGCAAATCATCAAAATGTTCAAGCCCAGTCCTCCTTGCCGACTTACTGTCACGGTACGCCGTGAGATACAGCTTCACGCCGACCTTCTTCTTTCCTTTGTTCCAAGCTGACCTCGTACGGCCTCCGCCCGCCGCCTTCTTTAATCCTTCCTTGAGAGCCGCTCCCGGCTTCGAAGTCGAAGTAGAACGCTTAAGCGGCTTGCTCCCAGCGGCGGTACTCCTGGACTTCTGCCCGCTGCCCGCGCTCGGCTTGCCGGACTTCGGCTTTACTGCGGCAGGCTCCGTTCTGTATTTGTAGCGTTTCATGCGTTCTCGTTCTGGAGCCACGGCTTTTACCGGCTGGCGCAACGGCGATACGGCCTTTTCCGGCTTGCGTACTGCCAGCCCCTCTTGCGAAGCCAGTTGCTCGGACCGCTGAAGCTTGCGGAGCTCTTTCTTGGACAGCTTCTTTAACTCTTTTTTGGAGGACTTCTTTTCCTCTTTCTTGGATAGCTTCTTTAACTCTTTTTTGGACAGCTTCTTTAACTGTTTTTTGGAAAGCTTCTTTTCTTCTTTTTTGGCAAGTTTCTTTTCCTCTTTTTTGGACAGCTTGCGCGGTGTTTCTCCGCCCGGAATGATCTTCGCCTTCCCGTCCGGATTGAGGACAATACGAATGGCATCGCTCTTCTCCTTGTCCTTGCGCTTGCGTTTGGATCCAGGTATCTCCACGATCGGCGCCGCGCCTTCCTTGGCATAATCCTTGTAGCGATACGGTCCGCTCGGCGCAGCCGTCACGTCCGGATAATCTCCGGCCGCATACTTCGTTTTGTCTTTCTCCAGCTCGCGCAGCACATCCCACTTGTTCGTCTCTGTAGCGACGACGCGGTCGAGAATCGCGTTCAACTCCGTGTTCATGAACTCGACGGGCGTAAACACAACCTCTTTGACGTGCTTATAGAATTCATTCGGGAACGCCATGTCGATCCAGAGCAGCTCGAATGTTTCTTGATCCAGCGGGTTCGCGGAGTGATACGCGTCGATGACTCCCCTGATCCACTCTAGATCCCAAGCGCCCATATCGTCCATGGTGCTGGTGATGATTTTGCGGAGATCCCGGATAGGGAGGTCGAAGGCGACCCCGTCAAGATCGATGACCCAGATGCCGCCAGGACCCATCTGTCCGTTGGACCAGCCGTAATCCTGGTGGGCCAGCCCCCAGTGAGCCTCGCCTTTCGCGACCATTCTTTTGTAAGCCGATTCCTGGAACCGCTTGAGGATGTCGCGCGCCTGCCCCTCAAACGTATCCAGCACGGACAATAGATGTCCGCTCGCTTCCGTATTGGGATAAGCATTGGCAATATGGCGGAACCAGCCAATTTTCGTCATGATCTTCTGGTACTGGCTCTCCCACTTGAAAATACGGGACGATTTGCCCGCCTTGGCAGGCGGCTCGTAACCCTTTGACCATTGATGAAACTCCCCGAGACCGTGGCACAATGTCCGCGCTCCCTCCAGATCGATCTTCATGACGGGCGTCAACGTATCGATCCAGTCCGTTACGATCCACAGCTTCCCTCCGGCTTCAACGGAATTGCGACCATCCTTGGTGAGAATAATCCCTGGCACTCTGGCGCCCTTGCTGACTACGTACTCCTGCGCGCCGACGCTGAACAGACTTCGCTGCGGCGTCCGATGCAGCACCTTCAGACTCCTTGGTCCGCGGTTTGTCTCGATCCGCCAGATGGCGCCGCCTTTGTCCGGCTTGGACGTTATCAGCGTCATTCCGCTGACGCTCATATCGTAAGATTTCATGACCTCATACGCGAGCTTCTCCACTTCGGGCGGCACGTATTGTTCCAGGTTAAGGGAACGCATCGATTCGTCCGAAGACAGATCATCCCAGGGCACAATTTGATATTGTTCCAACTGGCTACCTCCACTCTAGTCAAGCTAAATAAGCGATGTCCTCTTATCTATATGCGCTACTGCGGTCTATCGATTGGACATGAGTGGAGATGGAAGCGCCCTATTGCCTAAGTCTGGCCTATCGTTCGTATAAGCAGAAGCAGAGCTCTATCAAATTTCGAGAGTGAACCGCGATGCCGATGTCGCAAATTTGCAGTAGGAGAGTGACGCAATCATCGACTACTTCGCCGCTCACTGTAATGTTACGATGAGGGTAATGTCACGATTATCGAATAGGGAGATGAATGTAGCACATGAGCAGAATCATTCGCATCGGCATCATCGGAAGCGGCGGCATCGCCGGAGGACATCTGCGGGCTTATCAAAACATGGAGAACGTCGAAATCGTAGGAGCTGCGGATATCGTGCCGGGGAGGGCTCGGCAATTCCTTGATGCCGCAGGCCTGACGGAAGCACAGGCATTTCAAGATCATCGCCGACTGCTGGAGCTGGAGCTGGACGGCGTCAGCATCTGCACGCCGAACGTCTCCCACTACCAGACGACGCTCGACGCGCTCCGGGCAGGCAAGCATGTGCTGCTGGAGAAGCCGATGTCCGTCACGCTGGACGAGGCGATCGAGATGACGCAAGCATCGCAGGATACCGGAAACATGCTGACGATCGGCTTTCAGCCGCGTTACGACCCCAACATGAAGCTGATTCGTCAAGTTATTCAGGAGGGCAAGCTGGGCAAGGTGTATTACGTGGAGGTTGGCGGCGGACGCCGAAGAGGGATGCCCGGAGGCACCTTTATCCGAAAGGAGCTTGCCGGGGCGGGCGCAATGGCGGATATCGGCTGTTACTCGCTCGACTTCGCGCTGCAGGCGCTTGGTTCTCCCAAGCCGCTGACGGTGTCGGCGGTGACTTCGAACTATTTTGGCACCAATCCCGCGTACCATCCCGAAGCAAGCCGCTTCGACGTCGAGGATTTCGGCGCCGCCTTCATTCGCCTGGAGGGAGGCATTACGCTCCAATTCAAAATCTCCTGGGCCATGCACATGGACACGCTCGGCGCATCCATGTTCCTCGGCACGGATGCGGGGCTTAAAGTAACGCCTGCCGGTCAAGGACCATGGTCGGGCGTATGGGACGGACAGGTCGGCAGCATGACGCTGTATCACGATCTGCTGGGCCAGCATACGCAGACTCCGCTTCCGCGCATCGAACATAACTTGAACGTGTTCGAGGAAAAGGTGAAGGACTTCGTCCGCGCCCTGAGCGACGGAAGCGCCGCTCCGATCCCGGCATCGGAGATTCTGTACAACCAAGCCATTATCGACGGCATCCTGCGCTCCTCGGCGGCAGGCAAGGAAGTCGATATCGAGCTGCCGAACTTGGGCTAACAGGGAGGAACGGCCATTCTCCTATTATATTGCAGAGAGAATGGCCGTCAACTTACCCATCGTTTTTTGGATTATTCGCGAGCGAAGCACCTATCTTGCTTCGCCTTCTACTGCATCGGCAGCCAAGCGACTTTCCAGATGCCTGCTTTGTTGCGCAGTAGTTGGAAGCCCCGCACCTCCTCCTCAGTTCCACCGAACGTTGGCCTTATCGTAATCGTCGCTTGACCTGATTCGACCTCCTCGCCCAACCGATAACCCATCATGAGCCTATCCCACAACCGCCACGTCCGCTGCGCAAGGCCTGGATCATGCGAAATATCGTTCATATAGGTTTCAAAGTCGGGAACCCCATGCCCCTGATCTTGAATCAACAAGGCGTAAACGGTTTTCTCATCCCTGTTCAACTGAGCCTGCACGTAATAACGAAAAATCTCGATCGGGGGCAAACCTCTCAGCAGATTCTCATCGCGACTTGCCGCGTACCGCTCGTAACCCTTCATTTCCTCGGAGGTCATTAGCCAATTCTCGGTCATCACGGACAACAGCAGCCTTCGCCTCTCGTTCTCCGCAATGAAAGGATTAGGCACAAAATCCCTCGCTTCGACAAAGCCCGTAATCCCATCCTCGGATCTTATCCGATAACGCCCGTTTGCCATCTTCTCTTCGACAAACACACTGTTAAACCATGGCACCTCGATCTCTCTGCCGTTTCCATTCTTGATCACAGCTCCTTGCCTCAGAACGCCTTCCATTGCCATTGCCGGATCCCAATCCATTAATTCGGTCTTCCGCAGCCATAACTCGCCCCCGTAAGGCTGATCGTAGGTTACGATATCGACGCCCACCCAGTCTTGGAACTCCTTTACGACTTTGACGACCTTGCCAGCGGCGACCTCAGGACCGGACGGCTCAATCTCCTCCGGATTTGTGCTCATCGTCACCGCGCTCCCGGCAAACATCAAATAAGGTTCGACGGCATCGACCGGCGCCTCATCCTTCTCCTTCGTCAAATACCACGCATTCATCCATCCCGCATTGCCATCCTGGTTCACCTTGGCGTATCCGCCCGAAATATCCAGCACCTTTAGCGGAACGCCTGTCTTTACCGTGAAAACGGCCGCTTCCTTTGTATGAGGATTCGGCACCGTATACAAACCCGTCTCCCCTTTCGCGTAAAAATCGCCGACCATGGGTTTCGGACCTTCCGTCGGCTGGGGAGTGGCTTGCGGCGTTACCGTCGGCATGGTCATAGAAGGCTTCGTTCCGAACCAACCGACAGGCTGCAAGACGAGAACGAGCGCCAGGACAGAAGCAACCGCCAGCCCGGACGCGGCATACATCCAAATACCGCTCCGGCCTCTCCGTCCGCCGTCCCGCGCCTTACGGCCAATCTCCTTCATGCGTTCCTCCGTAAACGTGCGTTCGCGGAACGGCCCCGCCTTCATCCGTCCATACCAATCCGGCCTATGCTCGCTCATGGACGCCGCCTCCTTCCCACATCTCCGCGGCTTTGCGCCGCGCTCTCGACAACCTTGATTTCACCGTGCCGACCGGCAATCCCGTCAGCTCGGCCATCTCCTTGAGGCTCATCTCGTATTTGGCATCCAGTACGAGGAGCTCGCGGTATTTGGCCGGAAGCGCCATGACGGTCTCCCATATTTCGTCTGCCAGCTGGTTGCCCATCGCCACGGTCTCAGCGGAAGGCTCTCTCCCCGGCCGTTCTGGCTGCCCAACGGGAATGACGCGCCTTAGAAACGCGGATCGCCGATAATTAAACGCGCAGTTCCGCGTAATCGCGAACAGCCACGTCTGCATGGACGATTCGCCCCGGTATCGATTCGGGCTTCGGAACACCTTCAGAAACGTCTCCTGCGCAATATCGTCCGCCCAATCCTTTCTTTTGGTCAGGAAATACGCATAATTCCATACTTCCTGGCCGTGTTGCCTCATCAGCTCGTTCAGATCCTCAGGCGAAAATCGTTCGACGAACCTCCAGTAATCCTGCTCCATTCCGACCACCTCTACCCAATTAGACACATGAACCGGCTCTTAGGTTCCATCTTGAACGACAAAAAAAATTGGACAGAACGCAAAACATTCTGCCCAACTTTTGTTGTTGTACGGCCACTGCCTCATTGCGTATTGACGAATTAGTCGGCAATTAGCTTCGGCTCGCCCCAAAACGCCCAGTCATATCCGTAATCGCCTATGGAGTCCGTAATCAAGGTCAGAACGACACTCTCGCCTTCATAATCGGCCAAGGAGATATGGAACGGCTCCCAAGCCGCGCCTGGCATCATGTCTTCCGACCATACGATGTTTCCGTTTACCGCAATGCGGAATCCGACGCCTCCGGACTCGTCCGCTCCATCCTTGATTCCCGCAAAACCGGTGAGCGCCGCATCTGTGCCGACCGGCAATCGCAACGCGTATTCCACATGCGTCTGACCACGCTGAGGCGGATGCGCGTCCAGTCCCTGCTTTGTAACATTGTTGACGGAGCCGGTTCCTGCAAACCCTCCGAAGGGAGCCTGCGCCAATCCTTCAATGCCATTGTCGAACCAGAGACTTGTGTCAAATGGTGTGCTATCCAGCGAGAACGGTAGCGTCACAGGCGTCAAGGTGTCATAAATCAGATAGACCGTATCCGATGCCTGCGCCGTGATGGCGTATTTGCCGCTGCCCAAGTCGGAGAGCCCAGCTTGGCCCGACACCGATTTTATTTCCGCCACTGCCTGAGGGCTCACGATCTCCAGCTCTACCATTCGCGCTTGATCGCCAGCCGGCTCCAGCACAACACGAGGCTCTACCCATACGGCGGAATCATTATCTACGGTGGCTCCCGAATGCGTCTCTAGCCTTATGGTTGCAGTCTTGCCGGCGAATGCAGACAGATCAAGCTCCATAGGGGCTGCAGTTGCGCTTCTGCTGAATTGCTCTTCGCTCAGAACGACGCGCGTCTCGGGTGCAGCCGTCTTTTCCCAAGCGAGAGCCTTAAACGTCACCCCGTCGCTGTGCAACACATTTTGCTCGGATCCTAATTGTACTCCGACCCGGAAGCTTGCCGCCACATCGGCCGGAATGTCCACATCGAACTCCAGCCAGGTGTGGCCTTCTTGCCACTGTCCAATATAAGGCGGATGAGCCAGCATGCGATCTCCCCAATGCTGCACCGTGCCGCCCCCCGCAAATGCAAAGGAAAAACCGTTCACGGAAGAGAAGGACGTATCGGTCTGATGGACGGTGTCATCGCCCAGCGTTTCGCCTGCGCGAATCGGTCCGGAATAGTTCAGGAAGTTGATCTCGCTTGCCTGAAGCAGGTCCTCCATGCGAATCACGGCATGGTTTGTCCGGAGCGCCAATCGCTTGAGGCTTACATTCTCCGGCCAGTCATAAATATGAAAAGCGTTCAAATCGCGAGGTTCGCTGTTGTATAGATACGTTTGACCGGGGTTTAGCCCGTACAGTCTCGTATCGTCATACAAACGCCAGCCCGGAATGGTTCCCGACAATTCATAGGCTTCTGAACCGTACAAGTAACGTACAATATTGGTCCCTTTCCAAGGGAAACTCGATGGACGGACATGCAGTTTCTCGCCAAAAGAGTCTCGCACATATTGCGCAGTCTCGCCGCTCTCTGTACGAAAGGCAAACAGCGTACTGCCAGTCCAGCCTGTAAAGCTCGCTTCAGGCCTTGCATCCTGATACCAATTGGCCTCCGCGAACAACTGCTCCATGAGCGGAGTCGGATTAGCCACCTGCCCGTAGTTGGGTCTTGATAACATCGGAATAGCCCCCAGCCTGTTCTGAACCACTTTATGCCAGGCCATATAATACTCCTCCGTCATCGGATTGGCATGATCGGGATGTCCGTAAATCGTCGTATACGGCGCAAAGATGGCTGAGCTTGCAGGGACGACCTGATCGATCTTGCTGTTGTCCCAGGTGCCCGTACCGGAAAAGATGCCATACGCATGCCGTTGGGCAAAGGACTCGTAGCGCGTTGTAATTTCATTCAGGCTTTCTCCGCCCAATGCGATATGCGCCGGGAGCGCCTGCCGCAGCTCGCGATGCAGCGCGAGATTGCCTTGCATCATATTTTTGCCATCAATAAGACCGTTCGCGTCATTGTACATAAGCAGAGATTGGTCCAAATGAATGGCGTCGGGACCGACTTCATCCACCAGATCCGCCATCTTGTCCACAAACATCTCGCGCCAGGCTTCCGCCGCCGGATTGATGACGGCAAACGCAATCTGCTCCGAACCCGCCGAATACTCCCATTTTTTCGGCGTCAGCGTATAGGGGTCCTTGACCTGATAGGCTTGCAAGGCCGCATATGCCGGGTTGTCGAAAGACACGCCGAATATATTTACATACAGCATGACCTTAAAACCAAGTGCCTGTGCCGCTTCCACCTTGGCCGCTATATCCGCCTTGGGCGCGTAATTCGGGAAGTTGACGTCGTAGGGGTCCTCGCGCCATCCGGGCACCACCAGCAAAGTCTGATCCGCCTGTACCTTCTGAGCCAACTGATCCAGCATATCCGGATCCTCCAGATCGGTCAGCACAGTAAAGCGAATATCGTTGGCCCATTCCGGCTCCAGTGCGGAAAGCTCGGACAAACGGAAGGTTTGATCCGCCCACTCGCGGTACATCAGCGCTCCGTTGGTCCAATCCCCGGCATAAGCTTTCAGCCGCCAGTCGGTGGACACTGCCGTTTTGGTCTGCTGGAACGGCGCCGGTGTATGCGTTTCCAATCCGATATAGAAATAGCCGTTCTCATGTTTGACATGCAAGGTTTTGAAAAACATGGCATCGTCATTGGCATGCACAAGCATGCCTCCGCCCTCGCCTTGAATCAACAGCATTTGCGCTTCCCAGACATCCGGATAGGCAAATTGGCGGAACCCGTAAGCGGCATCGGGAGATTCCGCCGTCAAGCGAATGCCCCCAAGAACGGGAAGGATGAGATCATTGGTATCCGGCACGATTAATCCCCATTGGATGCCCGAAATTCCCTCCGCCGCGGACTCTGCATACTGGCTAATCGTCAGCGTTCCGTCATATTTGCGGGCCACCGTCGTCTCCAATTCGGCTTTCGCAGAGTCGTCGCCCCATTCGTGCTCAACAGTGGCATGCCCTTTTTTGCCCGTCACGACGGAGTCAGCGACGTTATTCCACAATCCATCGAGGGAAAGATGACGAATGCCGGTCAGCTCGCCGTTTTCACCATAAGCCAATTGGGCGTTTCCGTAAGTAAAATCAATGTTGCCCGTTGCGGAATTAAATCCGACACGCTGGCCTTCAGCCGCAGCCCTGCCCGGAGCCCATTGACACAGAAGCAATACAGCCAGGCCGGCCAGCCACATTTTTTTGCTTGCCGCTCTCATAACACGACCCCTTTCGCCTCTTGATCGGCCCTTCCTTCCTCTTATTGCTGAGCCGATAACCAATCATTAATTTCATGCAAGATCGTTTCCCCGCCAAGCTTATGCCAGTCTGAAACAAACACATCGAATTCATCGATGGATGCGGCGCCCATAATGATTTTTGTAAAAGTTTCCCGTTCCATCTTGTCAAGCGTTGCCCACTTGTCGATCATCGTCGGCGTTTGTCCGCCAAAAGCCGTCATGAGCAGGCGATCGCCCGTATAATGATCCATCGTCGTCACAAATCCGAAATATTGATGCGCCACCGCCCAGCTATCGATACTGCCGGTCTTCAAGTAGTTAACGGTAGGCCCGTATTTATCGCTCTCCGTCAGCGTATCCCCAAGCAGGCTTTCATCCTCGTTTTCTATAGCGCGCCGCAGCAGCTCCAACGACTCCAGCACGCCTTCATTAGACACGCCGGATTGCACAAGGGACAAACGGGATGTATTGATTCGCTCGCCGTTCTCTTCCACCGTAATAAATTCGCCTTCGTCTCTCCTCGAACCGTGAACAACCTCTTCGTGCAAGTTCAGCATCTTGACGACTGCTTCGGGATGCGCAAAACCTTTGCGCACAACGATATAACCGCTTGCGGAAAAGCTTGCGCTGGCTCTGGTCGGCGTTCCGTCCACGGATGGAACCGGGTACGGCTTCCACTCCATGTCCGGATTTTTTTTTACGGCGTCGATAAACACATAGGGATTCCAGTTCGCGCCAAAAGCCATGCCAATTCGGTTAGCGGCGATGTCCTCCGCCACTTTATTGCTGTCTTTGACGCCGAAGTCGCGATCAAGCTGACCGTCCCTGTACATCTCGCGCAGCTTGGCCAGCGCATCCTTCATTTCCGGCTGAACCGAACCGTATACAATTTCTCCGGTTGCAGCTTTAAGCCATATTTGGGGATAAGCATGGTAAGCATTAAAAAAACCGGTCGTCGATACAATCGGACCGTACAAATAATTGCCGACCCCAAGTCCGTATGTATCCTGCTTCTGGTTTCCATCGGGGTCCCGTTCTGTAAATGCTTTGGCGATTTCGAGTACATCATCCAGCGTCTCCGGCTCGGGCAAACCCAGCTTATCCAGCCAATCCGTCCGCACCCACAGCAGATTCGACTCATAGATCGGAGCATTTACAACCGGAATGGCAAGCAGCTTGCCATTAAACGTCGCCGAAGCGAGCGCCGCTCCTCCATCGCCCTTCTGCAGCTTCTTCGTATGATCGGAGGCGTATTTCTCGTAAGCGTCCGTCAGATCCTCCAATTGTCCGCCGTCTGCAAGCTGCTTGAGTTGACTCGATGATACCGAGAATACATCCGGCAAATCTCCGGAGGCAATCGCTACGTTCAGCCTGCGGTTGTATTCCCCTAATAACGCAGTCCAGTCATGCACAACCTGGATGCCAAGCAAGCTTTCATATTCCCGATACCAAATGTTGTTGTCGATGCTGTCGCCTTCCGGGTAAGTCCAGGTCTGATCAACCGAACGCGCAACACGAACCTTGACCGGCGGATCGTATTTCTCGAAGGGGTTGGCACTGACAGCGGCCTCCTCGTCCACAGCGGATGGCTCCTCCTTCGTCGCGTTCCCTCTGTTCCCTATCGTGTTGCCTGTGTCGGTATTCGTCGCTTTGTCGCAGGCTGTCAGCAGCAGCAGCAGCGACACCGCGATGCAGGCTGCCAGCACGGATAAACATTTTATATTCATTTCCCTCACCTCTGACATGTGGATATACAGATGCGCGGCCCGTGCTGCCCGAATTTATTATAAAATTGTTCTGCCCGGCCGCTCTACTTGCCATTTTTCACTTTTCATTATCCTTTTTGGATACACTTTGCCGTTCCCGATATTCCTGAGGCGTCAGTCCCGTAGCCTTCTTGAAAAAGCGGTAAAAGGAATGTTCCGTCATAAATCCAATCGATTTCGAAATATCCTGCACAATGACGTCCCCTTGTTCCAGCAGTTTCCGGGCTTTGGCCAATCTGACTGACGCAATAAAGTCGGTCAACGCTTCATTTGTGATTCGCCGGTAAAGCTTGGTCAAGTAATAGGGGTTGTAGCCCACAACTTCGCCGATTCGCGTCAATGACAAATCGCCTGCCAAATTATGCTCCACGTAAAGTCGAATATGTTTGACGAGGTCGTCCTCACTGTAGATATGGTCATTATGCTTCTGCTCGAACAGGCATTCGGCCAATTGCGACAAATAACTTAACGCTTCGTGCCAGGAACTGTGGGCATCATATTTAACCAATTTGGCCAAATCGATCATACGCCCGATTACTTTATGCAGCTCCCAACGATTCATGTAGGATAGAAACAGCGTTGCCGTGGAGTAGTAGATTTCCAGCTTCAACGTATCGTCCTGATTGGCAGCGGCAGGCAATGCCGCCAATTTATCGAATTCGATCATAAAATGCTCTTTCTGACCATTTTCCAAATAAGCCGCCATTGCCGGCAGCTTGCCAAGCTGACTGCGTACCTGATGGAATTGCACCTCTACCTTGTCCATCCTTGCGCGGCGGTCATCGAGCAATATTAATTCTTTGCCCATGCCAAGCCCTCGGCCAAGCAATTGCGTCAAAGCGCTGAACTGCTCCGCAACCTGATCCCATGGAAGAAATGACGCGCTTGCCGCCAGCGATACGCTAAGCTTAAGCGTCTGCCGACAGGAAATCTGTACGGTCTCCATCGTTCTGTGCATATGACGCAGTGCCGATTCAATGGAAATGTCGTTCTCTCCCGAAGGTTGCAATAACCATAGCAGTTTGTTTCTCTCGAATCTTACGGTCAGGCATCTGGCCGACGCCGTCCATAACTCCTCCGCTATGTTCTGGATCGCATACAACATCAGCTCCCGGTCGGATACGCCAAGCTTGTCGCGCCAGTCATCCACGCGCCCCATAACCAGCAGCACGTCTTGCCGGGCGTCAAGCGGGCACTCCCATTGCGCAAACTTGTCCGGCATGCCGCGAAGCGATTGCCTGTCTCCTTGCAAAACCTCAAGCAAATAATCATTGATCAAAAGCGGTCTTGCCATACGCATCTGGCTTTCCGCTCTCTGAATAAACGCTTTGGATTCCCCAGCCGCATACAATTGTGCGGAAGCCTTCTCTACAGCGCGAAGGATGGCGTCCGGCCCCTCCATCTTGAGCAGATACTCGACTCCGCCATTGCGCATGACCTGCTGAATATATTGAAATTCATCGTAACCGCTCAGAAAAATGATTTTACACCAGGGCCATTGCCTGACTATTTCTTTCTGAAGCTCCAATCCATCCAAACCAGGCATACGAATGTCGGACAACACGATATCAAACTTCATTCTCTCCAGCATTTCAAGCGCTTCTTGTCCCGAATAAACGCCAAACGCCTCGATTTCGAGCTTGTCCGACTGCCTGAACAGGTCCAGCAGACTTTCTACAATGAGCCGTTCATTATCGACAATAAGCAATCTGATCATCACTCTTCACCTTCTTCTCTTCGAATCGTCAATCGCGCTTGAAACCCTCCAAGCTCGCTCCTCGAAACCTGCAAACCGCAATCCTCGCCGAATTTCAATTGCAGTCTGCGATGCACGTTCAATAGGCCTGTGGTCTCCATCGCTCGATCGGCGGCGGCAATTGCTTTGCGCATTTCTTCCAGCCGGCTGTCACCCAGCTCTTCTCCATTATCATCCACTTCGATCATGAGCCGATTTCCTTCGACTTCCCGGAAACGAAGAGTCAGAAGGCCGTCGGCTTGTTTGTTTTCCAGGCCGTACTGGTAGGCATTTTCGATTAAAGGCTGGACAATCAATCGCGGCACCATGACCGACTCCCAGGCAATGGGCACATCCTCCAGCTCGACGAGCACCGTGTCGGAGAATCTTATTTTTTGAATTTCCACATAAGCCCGGGCATGTTTCATTTCCGAAGCAAGCGTGACGTTCTCCGCGCCGCTCCTCGTAATAAACTGAAAGTAACTGCCGAGATGATGAAACATTTTATCCGCCAAATCATGTTCCCTCATCTGCACCAGACCCTGCAAAATAAAAAAGCTGTTATAAAAAAAATGCGGATTGATTTGCGATTGCAACTGCTTAAGCTCGGACTGCTGGGAACGAATCCGCTGCTCGTACACCTCGTGAATCAGCGATTGAATCTGGCCCAGCATCGCGTTGAACTGATTGTATACGTAATGAAATTCATCCCGGTTGACGTGATAGACTCTCACGCCGAGATCGCCTTTCTCGACTTTGCGGAATGATCCGATCAACCTTTTGATCGGTTTGTGTATCAGTTGATGAATCCAATAGGAGAACACAATGACAAGCAGCAAGGCGATCACCGATACAATCCCGATCCAGTTGCGATGTTCGCTGAGCGGCTGCATGACCGTCTTCGCCGGGGTAAACACGGCAAGCGTCGCCCCCAGCGCCGGTGAATACTCATGCGCCGTGAAATAGGCTACACCGCCGGAAACCATTTGAAGTTGCCCTCTTTGCGGCCATTCGTTGCCTTCATACGATCCTAGGCCGTCCGCCAGCAGCTCCAGCAGCTCGCTATCGGTATTTGTCGAAACCTGCCATCGTCCGCTGGCATCAATCCAGGCCACTCCTCCCTGCCCGCCCTCCGACATGCTGGACAACGTCCGAACGATCTCGGCACGCGACAATTCGATCTCCATCGCCAACACCGGGGCGCGATCCGCGTAGACGGAATCGGGATATGCGCCGCTCATCAGCAGCCGGCCCTGTATCCCGAATAACGCTGATCGCATTCGCTCCGAATCGGTAATCGCCTCCAGCTCACCTTCGGTAATCTGATAATCAAAGTTGTTGGCATTAATGCTTCTGTTCAAAGCCGGTATATAGAGCGTGACATTTTCTACGAACGGACTTGAGCTTTTTAGCAAATAGAGCTTGTTTTTGATGGACAAAATGGCCTGCGTCCGCTCAAAATCGTCCAGCCGCTCAGGCGTGTTGGCAAGCGACAGCAAATCGTCATCATTAAGATATTCCCACTTTAGACGAGTAAGCCGGGCGAGCTCCGTCTCCAGGGAAACCGTATAAAAGTGTACACGGGACGCCATGGAATCGGAAATTTGCGTCTGTACGATGTCTTGCCCGGAACGATTCATCATCAGGCTGGAAATGTAAATCGGCACAATAACCAGCAAAAAGGACAAAACCAGCTTTGGATAAATCGTAAGCGATTTCAAAAAATCAGGCATGCGGCACCTTCCCTCATACAACTTGACCCTGCATAGGCTAAAGCATACACCGCCTTGCTCCGAGAGGACAACAAAAAGAGAGGCCCTAAGCCTCCCCTATTACATTTCCAACAAAAACTGTATCGTTTTGTCTTCGAAAGCCGGCAATCTCTCGTGAACAAAGTCAGGATAAATCTCCATTCGTTTCTCGGAGCCAATGGCATTGTAAGCGGCAAATTGCGTCGACGGCGGACAGACGGTGTCCAGCAATCCGACTCCCATCATCACTTTGCCTCGAATACGTGGCGCAAGATGTCTCACATCGATATATCCAAGCTTCTCGAAAATTTCGGTTTCGCGCAAATGCTGGGGATCGTGATGGCGGAAAAACGTTCTCAGCTCTTCGTATGCATCCCGCGCCAGATCCATCTCCCACACTCTTCTGTAATCGCACAGAAAGGGAACGCTGGGTGCGGCACGATTTACGCGGGGTTCCAGAGCCGCGCATGCCAGGGCAAGTCCTCCCCCTTGCGAACCGCCGATCGCAGCCACGCGTTCGGCGTCGACTTCGGGCATATTCATGACAATGCCGGCCAGCTGCGCCGTATCCAGAAAAATGTGGCGAAACAGCAGCCGATCGGGATGATCGTCCAGACCGCGTATAATATGGCCCTTATGCGTCGTTCCTTTGACGCCGCCCGTATCCTCGGAATTTCCCCCTTGACCCCGGCAGTCCATTGTCGCCACTGTAAAACCCAGTGACGCATAAATCAGCTTATCCGCCCAATCCGCCGAATGATGCGCATAACCATGGAATTGCAAGACTGCAGGATGCGGCTTCTGGGCATGAAGCGGTCGTACCAGCTTCGCATGGATGCGTGCGCCTCCCGTCCCGTTAAAGTATAGATGGAAACACTCGGCATACGGAACCTGAAATTCGCTCCGGACAAGCTCGACTTGCGGATCTGTTTCTTGCATCGCTGCAAGCGCCCGTTCCCAATATTCGTCAAAATCGTCCGGACGCGGATTGCTCCCGGTGTATTGTTTCAATTGATCGAGCGGCATGTCGACCAGCGGCATGGGTATGCACCTCCAAAACAAATGATTGCGGATCGAAGCCCGACATATAGTACAATATTTGCATCAAATTTGATTTACATTGAATCTAAAACATTTCCGCTATCGTGACAATAGCAAAATATTGAACGGGAGGTAGTATTATTTTGCTTAAAACCAATTATGATTTTCGGTATAACGATCAGAACAACCCGTTGATGGCCATTCGATCGATCGGCTGGGAAAGCACGGCCAGCGAAACTTATCGCTGGGACGGCATGGCAAGGGACGACAAATTTGTGCTGTTCCAATATACCTTGGCTGGCGAAGGGCATCTGATCTATCATGGCCGTCATTACACGGTGCCGAAACATCAAGGCTTCTTCCTGCGCATCCCCGATTCGCATTGTTATTATTACAACTCTGCTTCCAAAACGCCATGGGAATATATATTTCTGGTCGCAAGCGGCACGCATGTTTTTCCGCTCTGGCATGATCTGATGGCAAAAGCGGGCCCCGTCGTCAGCTTCAAACCCCAGGCTCGTCCCATCTCCATGCTGTGGGATATGATGCAAACTGCCGGCGACAACGGATTAAGGGACAAATACGAAATCTCGCTTTCTTTATACGATTGGATTCTGTCCTGCTTGCGGCTAATGGACGGCATGCCCGACGCCGGCAAGCCGCTCCCCGAATCCATTCAACGCGCCTTGCAGCTCATGGAGACTCAGTACCACCGCTTGCTTACCCTCGATGAAATTGCGGCAGCCGCCGGCGTTAACAAACATCATTGTTGCCGATTGTTCGCCAAACATATCGGCGCAACGCCGATTCATCAGTTGACGAAAATCCGTATCGCCGAAGCTTGCCGGCTGCTGCGACAGACAGATGAAACCGTGGTCGCCATCGCGACATCCACCGGATTTGACAACAGCAGTTATTTCGGAAAAGTATTCCGCAAATTGGTCGGCGCGTCTCCTCAGCAGTTCAGGGAGCAAGACGGAAACCTCACCTCCGACAATCAATTATTCGTAAATTAGAACTTAAAAATATCCAAATTGGATAATCGAATGTTCAAATCGGACTCTAGCAGCGCGTTTCTCCAGTTGTTATTCTTGGCAAGGTAAGGGATATCAAGAATAACTTAAGGGGGAAACAACGCTATGAAGAAACAGGCAGCAATTGTTTTGGGTTCGATTCTTCTGTTGATGTCGGCTTGCAGCTCACAGCCAAATTCAACCGCTCCGGAAACCGCCAGCCCGGGACCGTCAGAGTCCGACAGTGTCGCACCGGAGAAGAAGATTGATTTAAAGGTAGGACGTTATTCATTGCCTACATGGGGTTATCCGGAAGGAGACGACTTCGCCAATAATATCTGGTACCGACATTATGCCGACAAATTCGGTCTCAATGTTACGCATGAATGGACGTCCTTGCAAAGCGAGTATAACGAGAAGCTGAACATCGTCATCGCCTCCGGCTCCATTCCCGACATACTGATGGAAATTTCAACCAATCAGCTGGAGACGTTGGTAGAAGCCGATATGGCGGCCGATTTGACCGATGTATTTAACGAACACGCCTCTGATTTGACCAAAGAAATTTTGTACGGAGATGGCGGCTTGGGCATGAATTCCGCTACCTTCGATGGCAAGCTTATGGCATTGCCTTATATGACCTCGGTTATTTACGAGCCCAGCTTGTTATGGGTACGGCAGGATTGGCTCGACAATCTGAATTTGCCGGTGCCTCAAACGATCGACGATGTAATGGCCGTGGCCAAAGCCTTCAAAGAACAAGATCCGGACAAAAACGGCAAAAATGACACTGGCGGCTTGGCATTCAGCAACTGGCTGTTCGACGGCATTACGTCCCTGACCGGATTCTTCAACGGTTATCACGCTTATCCCCAAACATGGCTAAAAGGCGATGACGGAAAAATTACTTACGGCAGCATTCAGCCGGAAATGAAAAATGCAATCGCAAAATTAAGAGAAATGTATAAAGCCGGACTGCTGGACCCTGAGTTCGGCATGAAGGACACGCCGAAAGTAGTGGAGGAAGTGACCGGCGGTAAATACGGCATCACTTACGGACGCAACTGGAATGTGTACATGTACGGCGCTGGCCTCGAAGGCCAGCCGGAGATGATCTGGACGCCGCTTGTCGCCCCGAGCGCCGACGGCAAAGATGTGTTTGCCAATGTAGGCACCACTGTAGTCAGTTATTATGTCGTCAACAAAAACTACGAACATCCGGAAATCCTGATTCAATTGTTGAACGAATACAACGAAATGGCTTACGGTCCAAAACGAAATGATCCCGAAGTGAAAAAATTCTTTGCTTTCGAAGACGGGCAAACGATTGTAGAACAAGGTCACTTGTCGCTTGTTCGTACCCTGACGACCGATGAGGCTACCTTGAAGTCGTTGGAATACGTCATTGAGGCCATTGAAAAACGCGATCCTAGCAAACTGGACGAAGCGCTGACCGAAACGGGGAAATACGAGCCAAGCGTCGCTTATCTGGACGGCAAGGGCACCGGCTACATGGAGTACCATCAAGTCAAGGGCTTCCAGACGACGATCGAACATTACGGTACGGATCGGCTGATCCCGCAAGCCTATAGCGGAACTACGGACACCATGAGAGACAAGATGGGCATTCTGGGCGATTATGAGCGCGAAATGTTCACGAAACTAATTATGGGCGCGGAACCGATCGATGCATTCGACACTTTTGTTGCCGAGTGGAAAAAACAGGGCGGAGAGCAGATCCTGAATGAGATAAATGCCGTAGCAAAATCGAATTAACAGCAAAGCCAAGTCGGCCTTCTTCGTTGCAAGGAGGCCGGCTTTCGATGAAAGAGGTGACATCTTGTGAAAACATCGTCAGATACAGCGCGAATGCCTGTGCTCGCTCGTTTGAGGATGCGGTTTAAGCGCGAACTGCCGTATCATCTTTTTTTAATTCCGGGCATTATTTTGGCTATTTTATTTTGTTATATTCCCATGATCGGAATCGTAATGGCCTTTCAGAAATTCACCGTGTTTAAAGGGTGGTTTGACGCACCCTGGGTGGGATTGGCCAATTTCAAATATGTCATATCCATGCCCCGCTTCGGGCAAGTCATGTTTAATACGGTATACATTTCCGTACTGAAAATCATCTTCTCCTTGCTCGTGCCCATCATCGTGGCGTTGTTGCTGAACGAAATGCGAAGCCGCAAGATGAAGCGTGTCCTCCAGACGGCCATGTATTTGCCCCACTTTCTTTCCTGGATTATTTTGGGCGGCATTATTCTGGATATTCTCAGCCTCGAGGGCGTCGTTAATAGTATCATTAGCGCTTTCGGAGGACAGCCGATCGGCTTCCTGTCCAGCAACACTCTTTTTCCCGGTGTGCTGATTACGACGGAAGTGTGGAAAAGCTTCGGGTTTAATACGATTATTTATATGGCTGCCTTGACCTCTATCAACCCGGATTTGTACGAAGCGGCCGAGATCGATGGCGCCAGCCGGTGGAGGCAAATCTGGCATGTCACCTTGCCCGGCATTCGCCCCACCATCATTTTGCTCGCCACCCTTAGCCTCGGCAACGTGCTGAACGCCGGGTTTGAGCAAGTGTTTATTTTGCTGAATCCACTGGTCATGGACTCCGGCGATATATTGGATACGCTGGTCTACCGACTTGCCTTCAATCAGGCCCAATACAGCGTAGCTACGGCGGTAGGTCTATTTAAATCGATCGTATCCGGCGTGCTTATTGCGGTGTCCTATTATCTCGCCTATAAGCTTGCCGATTATCGCATTTTCTGAGCAGGAGGATCATGATGAACTATCGTATGGATGGCAAAAAAATATTCACCATTTTCAATTATCTATTTCTTATTGTATTGGGATTGATCTGTATCGCGCCGCTGCTTAACACCTTGGCGATCTCTCTCAGTTCGGCGTCGGCGGTCGCTATGGGCGATGTGCTGTTTTTCCCGTCCAACTTCTCGCTCGACGCCTACACCTTCATCGCTACCCGTTCGGAATTTTTAACGGCTTTAAATGTTTCCGTGATGCGTGTCATCGTGGGCAGCATTTTGCAAATGCTTGTCACTTTTATTTCGGCCTATCCGCTTTCCAGGGAAAACCGGGATTTCAGAATGCGAACCGTCTACGTCTGGTTTTTTATGTTTACGATCCTTTTCAGCGGGGGCATTGTTCCTTTGTACATGCAGGTGAAAACCCTGGGCATGCTGGACAGCATGATGGCGCTTGTCCTGCCAACCAGCCTGGCCGTCTTTAATATTGTTCTGATGATCAACTTTTTCAGAATTCTTCCGAGGGAGCTGGATGAGTCGTTTCGTATCGACGGGGCCGGGCACTGGACCCTTTTATGGCGACTGTACTTCCCCTTGTCCCTGCCTGCTTTCGCAACGATTTTGCTGCTTGCCATGGTAGGACACTGGAATAGCTGGTTCGATGGCATGTTATTTATGAATCAGACCGAAAACTACCCGATCGCCACCTATTTACGATCCATTATCGTCAGCTTTGATTTCAGCAATGTACGGTCCGAGGACGCTGCGCTGCTGGCCAGCATTTCACCGCGTACGACCAAAAGCGCGCAAATCATATTGGCTACGCTGCCGATCTTGTGCGTATATCCGTTTTTGCAGCGTTATTTTGTCACCGGTCTCGTTCTGGGCAGCGTCAAGGGATAGTTTAACATTCATGATGAAGGAGCAAGAAAGATGAAAAAAATAGCCAGCGGGATTTATAAAATGACCTTCGGTACGCCCGAAGCCATTACGCCTGTTTCGGTGCTGCAGCCCGGGACCCGCTTCGAGGCCATAAATGCATTAAAGGATCATCCGCTTCCATTCCTGCAGGGAGATATTGGATTCGGGCCGCGCAAAGGTTCGGTTCTATTGGACATTCCTCTGGAGCCGAATGAAGAGGTTTACGGTCTCGGCTTGCAGCTCAAGTCGTTCAGGCAAAGCGGCAGCAAAAAGAAACTGCGCACCAATTCCGATCCGGCAGCGGATTTGGGAGATTCCCACGCGCCCGTCCCTTTCTATGTCAGCACTGCCGGCTACGGCGTTCTGATCGACACCGCCCGTTATGCTACCTTCTTCTGCGGAGGCTGCAAGCGAGTCGGCAGTCGGCAGGATGAGGAAGGTTTTAAGTCGGCCGGCACGGAGAGGGGGCACTGGGAGGTCAAAAAGGGGAGCGGCAATATGCTTGTCGACATCCCGGCGGCCGAAGGGGTCGACATTTATATTTTCTGCGGCGACGATATGAAGGACGCGGTCTCCCGCTACAATCTGTTCAGCGGCGGCGGCGCACTGCCGCCCATGTGGGGACTTGGCGTTTTATACCGGGCCGATTGGCATGCCAATCAAGAGGATGTGCTGAAGCTCGCCCGTCAGATCAGGGAGGATGATATGCCTTGCGACATCTTTGGTCTGGAGCCGGGCTGGCAAACAAATGCCTATTCCTGCACCTACGTTTGGGACAAATGCCGATTCCCCGACGAACGGGCGCTTATCCGCGATTTAAATGAAATGGGCTTCCGGCTTAACTTGTGGGAGCATGCATATGTGCATCCCGAAAGTCCGATTCATAACGAATTGAAGCCCTATTCGGGAGACAGCTATGTGTGGGACGGCTTGGTGCCGGATTTCACGCAACCGCAGGCCAGAGAAGCATTTGTCGGCATTCATCAATCGACCATCGATGCCGGGTTATCCGGCTTCAAGCTCGACGAATGCGACAATGGCGATTACATCGGCAACTGGGGATTTCCCGATTTTGCCCGGTTCCCGGGAGGAGCGGACGGCGAGCAGATGCACAGCTTGATGGGGCAGCTTTATCAGCAGACGATGCTGGACCCGTTCGTAGCCGCCAATCGCCGCACCTACGGGCAAGTGCGTGCCTCGCACGCGCTCGCGGCTCCTTATCCCTATGTCCTCTACAGCGATCTGTACGAGCATAAGGATTTTGTGCGGGGCATGGCGACGGCCGCATTCTCCGGACTGTTGTGGTCTCCGGAAGTCCGGCAAACCGCAACCAGAGAAGAACTTCTGCGCCGGATTGGCGCCGTCATCTTTTCGCCATTGGCCGTCCTTAACTGCTATATGATCCCTTCTCCTCCGTGGAAGCAATACGATCACGACAAAAACCATGCGGGCGAATGGCTGGAGGACTGGCCGCAGTTGACGGAGCAATGCCGCCAGTTGCTGCAGCTCAGAATGCGCTTGATTCCTTACCTTTATGCGGCATTCGGCAAATACAAGGTGCAGGGTGTCCCGCCCATTCGTCCCCTTGTGCTCGATTATCCCCATGATCGCGAGGTGTTCGATTGCTTCGATCAGTTTATGGTCGGAGACGATTTATTGGTTGCGCCTGTTGTCTACGGCAGCGGCGATATCCGCAACCTTTATTTGCCGGAAGGCCGCTGGTACGAATGGTCTGCAGGCCAATGGATCGATGGCGGCCAATGGATTACGCGCCAGGTGCCGGTAGATCAGGTGCCGATGTTTATTCGAAAAGGAGCGCTGATTCCTTGGGCGGCGCCTGTCTCAAACGTGGAGGATGGCGGCATGCTGGAGCTGCATCCCGTATTATACGGTGCGGACGAGGGGAGCTGTTCCCTGCTATGCGACGATTCCACAAGCTATGCCTATCAAAGCGAAGGATTAACCTTCGGTACTATCAACGTATCCGGAGACCGTACAGTGAGCGCAGATGCAGTCATCTCCAGACGATACACGATCGGGGACGTGACATTCGTCAAGGACGAGGCGTAAACGAATGGCGGATCGGA
>NZ_BDQX01000423.1:32415-54848 GCF_003112455.1 Paenibacillus agaridevorans | reverse complement strand
GGGGGGGGCCCCGCTTCTAACATCTTTATGATTGATTACTCCATAACCGGCTCCAGCTGCCGGATGTCGAATTTGGCGCCGCCTTCGCTTACGAATATGCCCCATCCGCCGCTTTTAAAGTCGTACAGTCTCGTGCTCATGGCAACCTCTCCATCTACATAGACTACGCACACTTCGCCCTCCAGATAAATCTGCAAGGTACACGGTTTATCCGGCGCCAACTGCACGGGACGTTCCATGCCAACCGCATAGGGAATATCGCCCTTGCGCGGCCACTGATCCACAACAATTCGGCTTCTTGCCGGCTCAAGACGAATCATGTAACCTTGCTCCAATGCTTCATCCGTCCGAAGAACAAATCCGCAGCTTCTCGTGTTGCTGTCAAACTCAATCTTGGCTTCCAGCTTGATCGCTCCTACCGGCAGCAGGCCGCCATAAGCACAAGCAAAATGATCGGGAGCGTCAACCGTTGCAGAACCTTCGGCAAAAGCCCACTGCCCGAGAACCTTGCGCAAAGCAATGTCGCGTTCCAAGGAAAACATCCCGTTCACCGTGTCCGGAGCTTTCACCGTCAAAGCGCCGTCCGGCTGCTGCTGTATTTCGTGCACGACCAGATTGCCGCCCCATTGCCAGGTGCCGCCATCATGCTCCCCTTCCCGGGTCGGGTTCCACCCGAATGCGTATCGCCGTTCGCCGTCGCTCCACGTCTTGGCCGCATAAAACGCCCGCGTGTCCAGCGCGTCGTTGTCCGGCGCCAGCCACGGCCCCTCCAGCGACCGGCTCATCCGGTAATGGGTTACCGTACGATCGGAGAAGGTCGAATAAATCAGATACCACCAATCTCCCATGCGGAACAGATCGGGGCATTCGTGAGTGGTATACAGATATGGCGCCCAAAACGGATCTCGCACCTCCCAAGCGGTCAGATCCTTGGAGGCGCATAATGCAACACAGCCGCGGCGATTGGCCGGGCCTTCCTTGAGCCGGGCTGCAAGCAGCATCCAATATTCCCCCGCCTCCTCGTTCCAGAAAACAAAGGGATCTCGCCAATCGTGCACTTCGTAGCGATCCTCAGGCGCAAAAAAAGCATCCTCCGGCTTCTTCTCCCAGTGCAGCATATCATGGCTGACCGCATGCATGACCGCTTGCTGCTTCTTGCCTTGCGCCGGATAATGGAAGTTGTTGCCCGTATAAAATATATGGTACAGGTCGCCTGCCTTCAAAATGCAGCCCGTATAAATATACAAATCCTGTTCCGACTCGCCGCCTCGCGGCAACACTTCGCCATACTCCTTATAATGAACAAAATCTTTGGTTCCGAGCAGGAACCACGGCGTGCCTTCGCCATACTCCTCCCTGTTGCGCCAGTCTTTTAAATACAGCAATCTGAATTCCCCATCCTCATAAAAGGGGATAACGTCAGCGAGCCAGCCATCCTCCGGCTTGTAAAATAGATTGTTCATTGTTCATCTTCACTCCCCCATATTGGCTTAAAGCCTATTATAAATAGGGGGGAACGGGCTATCTACTCGCCAATCTTCACTTTTGACTATCCGGTTTGGACCTGCTTTACTTCCGATCAACCCTCGGAGGGATAGGTTGCCTGCACATGTTCGACAGTAGCGACGATCAGCCGCTTCAGCACATCGAGATCGATATCGGCCAGCTTGTTGACGTAGACGCAAGCCGCCCCGGTCGTATGTTTGCCGAGCGCCTTCAGCAGCTCCTCGCGTTCCGGCTCGCATGCCGTCAAGTAGAGGCTGATCTTCGCCTTTCGCGGGGAGAATCCGGCAAGCGGCGCATCCCCTTCGTGGCCGCTCGCATATTTATAATGATAAGAGCCAAAGCCGATAATGCTGGGTCCCCACATCTTGGCTTCGTAACCCGTCGTCTCCGAAAACAATTCCAGCAGCCGGTAAGCATCCTCCCGCTTCTTGGGACTTTCGACCGCTTCGATGAATTCAATTACGCTATGTTCGGTTTCCTTCATCTTCGGCTCGTAAGCCATCTGCTCCATCTCCTCATCGCCGCTCTTTATGGAGTCGGCTTATAACTATTCCATCTGCCAACGCGAAAATAAAGGGAGCTTCCCGTTATTCTCTCTAGCCTTGCAACACGTCGTCCATGCATTCAAAATAGCAAAAATAACGGCGAACCGCAATCGCGGCCCGCCGTTCCCAGTTCGGCAATTCGGCTCGGGGGGCGAGCCGAATTGTCTAACCCTGTACTACGCGACGGCCTGACGGGGGTTTCACTTGTCTGATGCACGCTGCGCTACAGCGTTCTAAGGAATTGCCCCATCCGGTCCAGCGCCTCGTTAATTTTCGAAAGCGAAGTCGCGTACGAGCAGCGGAGGAAACCTTCGCCGCCTTGCCCGAAAACGTCGCCCGGCACCGCAACCACCTTAGCCTCGCTCAATAGTCTCTGCGCAAATTGCTCCGAGGTTAGCCCCGTATGCGCGATAGAGGGGAACGCGTAGAACGCGCCAAGCGGCTCGTGACATGGCAGGCCGATTTCCTGCAAGCCTTTAACGATTACTTTGCGCCGCTGGCTGTACGATTCGACCATAAAGTCCTTCTCTTCCCGCCCGTTCCGCAGCGATTCGATCGCCGCGATCTGGCCCAGGATCGGCGCGCACATAACCGTATACTGATGGATCTTGAGCATGGCCCCGATCAATTCCCGATGTCCGCACGCGTAGCCTACTCTCCATCCCGTCATTGCAAAGGACTTGGAGAACCCGCCGACAAGAATGGTCCGATCCTTCATACCGGGAAGCGAGGCGAACGAAACGTGTTTGCGATCGTAGGTCAGGTCCGAGTAGATTTCGTCGGCAATGACCACGAGATTATGTTCCTGCACGAGCCGCGCGATCGGCAGCCAATCCTCGTAGGACATAACGGCCCCCGTCGGATTGTTTGGATAACACAACATTAGCACCTTGGAGCGCGGGGTCAGCGCTTTGGCCAGCAACTCGGCCCTTAGCTTGAATCCATCCGCAGCGAGCGTCTCTACGGCCACCGGCACGCCGCCGCCAAGTTGCGTAATCGGAGAATAGGAGATATAACATGGCGCCGGAATGAGAATCTCATCGCCTGGCGTCACGATGGCGCGCAGGGCCAGATCGATCGCCTCGCTGCTGCCGACCGTAACGAGCACCTCGTTTCCCGGCTCATACTGCACCTTGAATTCGGCGTGCTGGTATTCGGCGATGCCTTCCCGCAGCTCCGGAAGTCCCGAGTTCGGCGTATAGGACGTCCTACCCTTCTCCAGCGCGGTAATGCACGCATCTCTGACCAGCTTCGGGGTGGCGAAATCGGGTTCCCCCACTCCCAGCGAGATGATGTCTTTTCTGCCGTCAATCAAGTCGAAAAACTTCCGTATGCCCGAAGGTTTCATATCGCGCACCGCCTTGGATACGAAGTCCCCCATGTTAAGCTCTGCCATTGCCATTCTCCTCTCTTGTCATGTATCCCATAGACAACAAAAAAGACCCGTCCCCATAAAGGGACGAGTCTGCACCCGTGTTACCACCCTAGTTTCGCTTCCATATGAAGCGACACTCCGCTCACGTATCCATCAATACGCGTTCCATATAACGCCGGAATTGCGGCAGAGCTTACTCTAGGTTCAGCCTGCTTCTCGGAGATGGCTTTCTGTTAGCGCCCGAACGTTGGTTTGCACCAGTCCCAACTCTCTGCGGATCGTTCGCTTAACGTACTCTTTCTCGTCATCGAATTTCAATTGCATATGAAATTAGTAGCAATCATAAATCACAACGCGATGCTCTGTCAATGACAATCGACTGACATCAGGAAAGATGGGCGCCTCCGCCCGCCATGAGTGGGCCGCCGATGTAAAAGCCGAGAAGCCGCTGCTCTCGCCCTTTGCTCATCTGCCATGAAGGGAATGGAACAGTCAGAGACTGCGTCCCTTACACTTCGCGCCGCAGCGCGCTCAGAACGTCGATGCGAGTCGCCCTTCTCGCCGGCCGCTGGCCGGATATCAACGCTACGCCAAGCGCGATCACGCAGGTTAGCGCTGCCAGATACGGAGGAATGACCGAAAATTTGAAGTCTGCCGGGAGAGTCTCCTCCATAAGCACCTCGATCATGATGGGCAAGCCTGCGTTCACGGCAAAGGAGATGGCGTACGACACCAAGGTGCCGATAATCGCCCCGAACAAGCCGATCAAGCTACTCTCCAGCAGGAACACTCGTCGAATCACGGACGGATGCGCGCCGATCGCCTTCATAATGCCGATATCCTGCGCCCGCTCCGTCACCGCCATCGTCATCGTATTAAAGATGCCGATGGATGCGATCAGGACGGCAATCGTTCCGACGAAGATGAGACCGATCTTCATAATGGTAAAGAGCATGTTCACCTGCTTTAGCTCATCCGCAATGGAATGGTTGAAGTAACCTTGCTCCCGGATCTTCTCCGCGATGCCCTTTACCTTCGAAGCATTTTCCGCAACGACGGTTACATCCTGGTATTGACGCTCGCCGGTCGGCTTGGGAAGCTGCTCGATCAGCTTTTGCACCTGCTCCTTCGTCGGCGCCACCTCAAAGTACGGCAGTTCGCCGAGCTGCGTGCCGGTAATGGCTTCGATCTGCGTCAGCATCTCTTCGCCCATGTAGATATTGCGGTCGCGATTCCATTCCTTGGTCGGCTGCTCCGCGACGCCGACAATGACGGTCTCCAGCGGCTTCTTCGCCAGCTCTCCGTCCTCGTAATAGCTTACCTGCAGCGTCATTGTTTTGCCAACCCACTCCGAGGCAGCCGGCAGCTCGCTAGACGGCCGTCCCTCCTCGTCCATGACTTCGCGAATATGATAGCCGATGACGATTTCATTATTCCCTTCGGGAAGCCGTCCTGCGCTGAGGCCGAAGCCCGCTTGCTTCTCCGCTTCGAAATCCATGCCGATTCTCTGATTGACGTTAACCGGATTGCCATCGATGGAAGGATCCATATACTGCTGGATATAATTGCGGTAAGTGACCGCCTTGACGTTAGGGAGCGACTGGAAGTAGTCGATGTCTCCGTTTTGAATGCCTTGCGTATCGAACTTGTCGGGATTTTTGCCGTAGATCGTAATTTCCGTTACCAGCCGGTCCCCGGTAATCTCCTCGACCATGCTCTGCTGCAGACCGAAGCCGACAGAGGCGAGTACGGTCAGGAATGCGCAGCCCATAGCCGTCGCCAGCACGGTCATGAACAGACGCGTTTTGTTGCGTTTCATGTTCTGTCGTACAAATCGTAGTTGATCGCCAAACTTCATGAGTGATGTCCTCCTTTCGCCAGGTCAAACGTTTCCTTGATGCTTTCCACCGAAACGAGCGGCGCTTGGCGAGCCAGCCTGCCGTCCTGAAGACGGATTGTGCGATGAGCGACGGAGGCAACCTGATCGTCATGCGTAATGATGACGAACGTGATGCCAAGCTCATGATTGAGCTGCTTGATCATCGTCAGCAGCGACTTTTCGTTTTCGCTGTCGAGACTGCCGGACGGCTCGTCCGCCAGCACGATCGGCGGCTCCAAAACAAGCGATCTCGCGACCGAAACCCGCTGCTGCTGCCCGCCGGACAGCTCGCTCGGATAGTGGCTGGCGAATGCCGCGATATCGACGTTCTCCAGCATTTTCTCGACCCGCTTCCGTCGTTCGGACTGCCCCACTCCCTTGAGCACGAGCGGCAGCTCTACATTCTCGTAGGCGGTCATGCTCGATATAAGCTGAAAGTTTTGAAAAATAAAGCCGTAATGCGCCAATCTGAAATCCGCCCAAGCCCCCTCGTCCAGCTTCGTGACCATTCGTCCCGCTACCTTAATTTCTCCAGCCGTAGGCCGGATATAGCCGGACATGAGATTCAGCAGCGTCGATTTGCCCGATCCGCTCCGGCCGACGATAGCTACGATCTCTCCTTTCTCCACGCTGAGATCGATATCATGCAGAACCGGTACGATCCGCTCCTTGCCTTTCTTGCCTATCTTGAATTGATGACTGATGCCCATCATCGTGATCATAAGTTCCCACCCTTTCGCATTCGTTAATCCGATAGTTCAATCATAACCCTCATTTTGTAAGGCAACCGTAAGCGAAGCTAAAGAAAACCTTAAGATAGCTTTAGAAACCTCTAATCTCTCCTCACATGCCCAAAAAAACGATGCATTTTTGCAAATTATGCACTCCCCAAACCCTATTTAGTACAAATATGTATAAATACCTATTTGAATCTACAAAAAAAGGACCCACTGCAACGTGCAGGGGGCCATCGATTTTTGGTCTGTTGTCTCGAGTAGCAAACTACTTTACCTGATCGGCTCCTGGTGCACGTCAACGTCGAAGCTGTGCAAGCAACTTCTCATAAGAAGGCCTTTCGAGTGTCATATTTGCAGCCCCATCGTTGCAAGCGGAACAGAGCGCATGTAGATTCCTGCTCATTCCGAGGCTCAATTCCTGAAAGGCAGCCATGCGACGAGCTTTAGATCGATGGCGCCGACTTAAATCTTGGAATGCAGCCGGTCGGCGAGCTTTAGATCGATGGCGCCGACTTAAATCTTGAAAGGCAGCCATGCGACGAGCTTTAGATCGATGGCGCCGACTTAAATCTTGGAATGCAGCCGGTCGGCGAGCTTTAGATCGATGGCGCCGACTTAAATCCTGAAAGGCAGCCATGCGACGAGCTTTAAATCGATGTCGCCGAAGAATCTTCCTTTGCAGCGATGCGGAATAAGCCGCCGGTCGTGGTATCCTTCGCTAAAACGGGGGGCGATGTGCTCGAGATTTCATACTCATCCGATCGCCTGGCCCTTCAGACGCATCATTGTACTCGAAATTTCATACTCATCCGATCGCCTGGCCCTTCAGACGCATCATTGTACTCGAGATTTCATACTCATTCGATCGCCTGGCCCCTCCGACGGACCATTGTACTCGAAATTTCATACTCATTCGATCGCCTGGCCCCTCCGACGATCCATTGTACTCGAAATTTCATACTCATTCGAACGCACAGCCCCTCAGACGCGCCATTGTACTCGAAATTTCATACTCGTGCATGTCGGTCGACATATCCGCCTGCTCATTAACCGCCCGTTCAATCCCCGAATTATATAAATTCTATATAAAGAACAACGGCCGAAATTCATAATTTCCTAATCAATGAAAACCCCTCCGTGCGGAACCGCAAGTTTCACTTGCCGTCTCGTCCGCCGAGGGGTATCGTCTACCTATGGGCTGCGATTTTCAATTCGCCGCCTTCATCTGCTTGCTTCGCAGCTGTCCGCAAGCCGCGTCGATATCCGCGCCATGCTCCAGCCGCACGCTTACGCTTATGCCTTGTTTCTTCATGACGTCGTAGAACGCGCGGATGGAATCCTGCTCGCTCCGTTGATACTGGCTATGCTCGTCGACGGGGTTGTACGGAATCAGATTCACGTTAACGAGTCCCTTGCGCGGCTTCATCAGCTCAGCCAGCTCCAGCGCCTGCTCCGTTCCGTCATTGACGTCCTTCAGCAGGATGTATTCCATCGTCATTCTCCGGCGGGTTTTTTCCAGGTAATAATCAATGGCATCCATCAGCTTCTCGATCGGAATCGCCTTGTTGATCTTCATGATGCGCGTACGCAGCTCGTTGTTCGGCGCATGGAGCGATACCGCCAGATTGACGCCTAGATCGCCGTCCGCGAATTCCCGAATCTTGCCCGCAAGACCGCTCGTCGACACCGTAATATGGCGCGCGCCGATGGCAAGCCCTTTGTGATCCTTAACGATGCGGATGAAGTCGGACATATGCTTATAGTTGTCGAACGGCTCGCCTATGCCCATGACGACGATATGGCTGACCCGCTCCCCTTTGCCGGCCGCATCCAGATGCAGCTGCACGTTCGCGATCTGCTCCACGATCTCGGCGGCGGTCAAGTCGCGGCTCTTTGCCAGCAGCCCGCTCGCGCAGAAGCTGCATCCGATATTGCAGCCGACTTGCGTAGTCACGCAGACGGACAGACCAAATTTATGGCGCATCAGCACCGTCTCGATCAGATTGCCGTCCGACAGGCGGAACAAGAATTTTACGGTACCGTCGACGGACTCCTGCTTTACGTGCTCTTCCATCGTGCCGATGACGAAGTGTTCCTTGAGCAGGGACACGCAGGTCGGATGCACTTCCTCCATGCGGTCAAAGTTCGTTATGCGTTTGCGGTACAGCGATTCCCACACCGCCGTGGCCCGGAACTTCTTATGTCCGCGCTCCGCCAGCCAATCCGTTAATTGTTCTATAGTCAGTCCATAAATGGATGGTTTGCTCATTGTGCTTCCTCTCTTCATGCCCTTGTGTCGGCCACAAATTCCTTTGGCGCTGGACATACAGCCTTATTGTCCCAAAATTCCAAGCGGAATACAAGAGCAAGGACCCGCAAAGAAAAATGGTATAAAATAACTAAAATGATTATTTCCATTGAGCATCGGCCAATCGAAGGCTAAAGTGAAAGAAAACCAGAACGAAAGCAGGCAAACGAAATGGATACAAACATTGGTGCCAAGGCATCTCCTCCAGACAGAGAGCTCAGGGCCCGCTGCGAAAGCTGCTTCGGTCTCTGCTGCACGGCGCTGCCATTCGAAGCCTCCTCCGACTTCGCCGCCACCAAGGCGGCCGGTACGCCATGCCGGCATCTGCAAGTGGATTATCGATGCGGCGTTCACGACAGGCTCAGGGACATCGGCTACCGCGGCTGCACCGTATTCGATTGCTTCGGCGCGGGACAACGCGTATCTCAGGAAACCTTCGGGGGAGCAAGCTGGCGAGACGAACCCAAGCTGGCCGGGAACATGTTCGAAGCTTTCCATGCGATCCGTTTACTGCACGAATTGCTTTGGTATTTGGGCGATTTGTTAGCAAGGCAGGAGACTGCGGGCATTCACGAGAAGCTTCGGCAATATGTCGCAGCAACGGATGCCTTGGCATCGCTACCCGCCGAAAAACTGCGCCAACAGGATATCGCGGCACATCGTATGGACGTTAATCTTGCGCTCATCCAAGGGAGCGAGCTTGTGAGGGATGGACTCGTTCGCGGAGGCAAAACTGCCCTGCCGAAATATAAAGGAAAACCGATCGGTCCCAGAATCGACCTCATGGGAGCAAACTTAAGGGGCATGGACTTGCGAGGCAGCAATCTTAGGGGGGCCTATCTCATTGCGGCCGACCTGTCGGGAGGGGATCTGCGGTCAGCCGACATGATCGGAGTTGATCTCCGGGATACGAATCTATGCGGAGCAAATCTGAGCGACAGCTTGTTCCTCACGCCATTTCAGATCAATGCCGCCAAGGGAGACAGGGACACGCTACTGCCTCCGGCATTGGAACGACCATCGCACTGGGGATAAGGCCCCTTATTGCTCTGCAGGATATTTGTCGCGTACGCGCTCAATGCGCATCTTCATGTCATCGTAGCTGATAGCGCCAAGGAAACGCTCGCGGATGATGCCGTCTCCGTCTACGATGAAGGTAGCCGGATAGGCCGCTACGCGGTAATCGTCCGCGGCCCTGCCTCTCCGATCCAATACGATCGGGAAGTCCAGCGACCGCTTTTCTACGTATTGCCGCACCTGTTCCTCGCCCTGCTCCTGGCTCGTCACGTTGACGGACAGAATCGCTACATCCCCGCCCTGCTCCCTATAATCTTCATGCAACTTCTGGACATGCGGCATCTCCGTCATACAAACCCGGCACCATGTCGTCCAGAAGTTGACGAGCACCGTCCGCCCCTTGTAATCTGCCAGCGCGACTTCTTCTCCAAATAAGTTATTCAATTCAAAAGCCGGTGCGATATTTCCCGCACGCGCTCCAACGCCCGAATTACCGTTGCGGTTCTCGGTCCGCTCCATCAGCCGCTCCGTCTGATCGAACGCCATATAGCTGACTAACACCAGCAGCAGCGCCAGCCCGGCGCCAGGAACGGCCATTCGCCGCAAACTGCTTTCCGCACGGGCGCTTCCCTCGCTCTGGTCCTCTTCTGCCGCTTTCCTTGGCCTAATCCGCCATATTCCGGCCAGCAGGAACATGCTTGTTGCAAACACAAACATGCCCAGCCAGTGCGCATACCCCGCAGAAGCCCTGTCCAGAATGATGATCGCCATCAAATACACCGTACTCCAGCCTGCTGCGAATGCACCGGTAATTTTCCAGGCATCGGCTGCTCCATACATTTTGCCATAACGATATTGGAGATAGGTTAACCCGCACACGCAAGCAAGCCAGAAGCCGATCGTTCCACCGTCATAATAGAGCAAAGAAAGAGGCTGCCGAATAACGGCAACCGCATCAGTGAGAAGGAGGCTTCCCTTCCAGACAGCAATCCATATCCCTATAGCGTTCCAGGCAGGGGACGTATCCCGCTCGCTTCGCCCTCTAAGCCGCAATCGGACCGCAAACAACCCCATAAGACCTGCGGCCAATACGACCAGAAGCTCCGCATTGAGCACCAGCGAGCCAAGCTGCAGATTCGTCACTGCCATTCACGTCCTTCCCGTTCCTTCTACTTCCTTACGTATACGCCATCGCCGTGCGAGCCTACGGCAGCTGCCTTGTAGACGCCTTGGTCGTCTACGAGAACGAATAGTTCGTAAAATTCGAAATCATCCTCGAATCCAAGCGGAAGCTCCATAAGCACATAATAAGGCGTTACCTTTTTGCCGTCCACCGTAACCGTCCCGTATTGCCATACGCTAAGCGTCTCGGCTTCGAGGTAGTCGTTTCCTTCCGTCGCTTCAATCGTGCCGGCAAATACACCGTCTGCAGTCAACTCTGCACGGGTAGATCCGTAGTACCCGAACTCTCCCCACTCACCGTCAAGCTCAAAGGAGCTCCACTCGTAGGGCAGCGCAATAGAGGTTTTGCCGCCAGAAGCACGCTTAAAGAAAGCATCGAATGCCGCTTCTTCTCTTGCCCCTTTGTACAGCTCCAGAACTTTGGCAACCTCGGTCGTATATACAAACTGTCTCCGGGAAGCCTCGGCATATCCCTCATCGTCGCCGGAGTAACTGTCGGCAATCGGCTCGTAAACAAAATCTTGCATCATCGGGTTGTATAAGTAAATGTTCGCGTCGCTCATGAGCCAATCGCGATGCTCTTGGCTGATGGACGGAATCAAATGGAAGAAGTACAATTCTTCCTCTTCATCGATGGACAACGCGAGCGTGGATACCATCAGCTCGAATACATCGCTCCGATACAGATTTGCCGTTGCCGGCTTATCCGCGTCCAGCCAAATGCCCAACTCCCAACCTTCTTCGACCGCGTTTGCATAATCGATTTCGTAGCCGGCCGTGCGAGCCAGCAGGGTAACGGCTTGCTGGTGGGTGATTTTATTGCCCACGCCGAACTTGCCTTGCCCGATTCCCGTCGTGACGCCATTTGCGTACGCCTTCTCGATATCCGCATACGCCCAGTGCGTCTTCGGCACGTCGGAGAAGGTCGGCACGGCCGGCGGAGCGAACGGCTTGTCGCCTTCGCGCTCGCTCAGACGGTTCACGATCGCGATCATCTGGGCGCGGTTGATCTCCCGATCTTCTTGCAGCCCTTCATTTGTTCCGTTAATCAAACCTAGTTCGACCAATACTTCCCCGTGAGTCATCGACTTCGCTTCGCCTTCGGCGGCGTAAGCAGCCGTCCCCATGCTCATCAGCAATAGAACAGCCGTGAGCAGCAACCATCTCTTCAACAACTTGTCCACCTCTACCGTCTCGTTTTATTTTCGACATCCCTATTTTCATTCGACAAATTCCTCATTTTCCCTTCAAACATGTCGCGGATTCTTTCCAATCCAGTGACAATGATCACCGACATCTGCTTGCTGTAATCCTTATCCAAGCTTAGCCAAGCTCCGCCCGTTGCGCTTTCGTCAACCCTTTGACGACCAGTTCGTAGGAGTGGCGGATCATCTCTCTAATGTCGTTATCCGGGACCGAACCATCGATCGTAACGGTATTCCAATGTTTTTTGTTCAGATGGTAACCCGGCTTCACCGCTTCATGTTCCATTCGCAGGAGCTCCGCCATATGAGGCTCGCATTTCAACGAGATATTATCCACGCTTCCATTCGTTCCGATCAAAGCAAACATTTTGCCGCCGACCTTCATGACCAGCGGATCCGGTCCGAACGGATAGTCCTCCATCGCGCCGTTTAACCCTTTGCAAAACGCCGCCAGTTCCGCTCTCTTCATTCCCGCACACCTCAGCTTTCTATATGATTGGATACAACATTGTTAAAACACCAAAAAAAAAGCGGGACCGCCGTCCCGCCTCTTTGCTCCATATGTACGGCTGGTTGCCGCCGCAATTAGTCTCTGCTCGCCAGCTTCGAAAGCAGACGGAGAATTTCAATGTACAGCCAGACGAGAGTCACGAGCAAGCCGAACGCGCCGTACCATTCCATATACTTTGGAGCGCCTTGCTCTGCGCCGGATTCGATGAAGTCGAAGTCCAGCACCAGGTTGAGCGCCGCTATAATAACGATAACGATGGAGATGCCGATGCCGATCCAGTTGCTTTCGTGCAGATAAGGAATCGTGACGCCGAACAAACCCAGAACGAAGCTCAGCAGGTACAGCAGCATAACGCCCATGGTAGCCGCGAATACGCCAAGCTTGAAGTTCTTCGTCGCTTGGATGATGCGGAAGCGGTACGCGACCAGCAATGCAATAAATACGCACATCGTCAGCGCCGAGGCTTGCAGCGTAATGCCGTTGTACAGGCTCTCGAATTGCGCGGAGATCGCGCCAAGAAACAATCCTTCGCAAGCCGCGTAGATCGGTACTAGATACGGGGCCGCCGTTGGCTTGAAGCTGATAATAAGCGCCAGGATGAAGCCCGCAATCGCGCCGCCGATGGCCAGCGCCATAATGTTCGTTTGTCCGTTCGCGTACATGCTCCAGGAAGCGAATGCGCCGCCCAGCAGGATGGCGAGCGTAATGAACATCTTGTTTACAGTGCCTTCGATCGTCATGCGTTCTCCGCTGACGAGCGAGCCTGTCTTTTCGAACGTTGAATCTCTTAACGTGGGATTGCCGCTGCGTCCTAACACGCCATGATCACCTCTTCGGATAGATTAGTCCTATCGTATCATATTCTTACAGTTCTGACATCATGTCCTTATGAGACTATTTCTACTGGAAAACCATATCCTTGGGGTCCGGGTAGACCTCATATTGGTGCAACAGCGCTTCTCTTGTCCGTTAGCTTTCGCATATGTCCCATTTGCCCCGAATAGAGTCGTCTGTGTCCGTTACACCGTGCGTTTGCAGTTGCCATCGGGTAAAGTCGGACGCTGCTTGCCAGCATAACGCCTTCGACACGCCGCAACCTGCCATTATAGCGCCTTCGCCTCGGCGCACCCCCAGCACAACGAGGCGCCTGCGAGCCCGTACCCCCGCACAAAAAAAAGCCCGGACAAAGGCGATTAACCTTTGACCGAGCCTGCGACCATACCCTTCATGATCTGCTCTTGGAAGATCAGATAGATGACGATGGTCGGGATGACAGCGATAAACATCGCGCCCATGGTCAAGCTGTAGTCCGTGCCGAAGCCGTCCGAGAAAAGCGAGAGGCTGAGCGGCAAAGTCTTCAGCGCTTGCGAGTTGATAAACACCAGCGCGAAGGAGAAGTCGTTCCAGAAGCGCAGAAACGCCAGGATGGTAACCGTCGATATAACCGGCAAGCATAGCGGGAAGATGATGCGTCCGAATACGCCCCACCAGCCGTTGCCGTCGATCATCGCTGCTTCCTCTACTTCTCTCGGGATCGAGGCCAGGTAAGCCATGCCGAGGAAGATCGCGATCGGCAGCTCGAATGCCGTGTACGGCAGAATAAGCGACCAGTACGTATCCAGCAAGCCGATCTTGTTCATAAAGATAAAGAGCGGCACGAGCGTACTGTGAATCGGGATCAGCATGCCCAGCAAGAAGATTCCCTTTATAATGTTGTTCATCTTGAAAGTGAAACGCTCCAGCGCGTATGCCGCCAGCGTGCCCAGCACGATGGTCAGCACGACCGCCGCCAAAGTTACGATGGTCGAGTTGATTAACGCTTGACCCATCTTTCCCAGATCCCAGGCTCTCGTTATGTTGTCAATCTGGAAGTTCTGCGGCCAGGCATAAGGACGGTTAAAAAATTCCTGATTCGACTTGAACGCGCTGATCATCAACCAATACAGGGGGTACAAAGTCACGGCCGCATATACGAGCAGCAATGTTTTGACCACGCCGGAGACCGGCTTCCGCCAGAGCGAACCGTTCGAATCCGAGGACCGGACGTCAGTCGTTCCTTGCATCGTCTATCACTCCTTCATCCGGGTGCTGATTAGCCATGCCCATTACCCGCGTCTCTTCGTAATGATGTAGTTAAGCCCAATGAGCAAGGCGCTGATCAAAATAATCATCGTGGATACGGCAGAACCGTAACCGTAGCGATAGATGGTGAAGCTGTTGTTGTACATGTACGTTGCAAGAAGTTCCGTCGATTGCGCCGGACCGCCGCCCGTCATGACGATGACGTGGTCGAACGCCTTCAGGCTTCCGGAGATGCACAGCACGATCGTAACGACGACCGTTCCCCAGATGATCGGCAGCGTAACGTAGAACAGCTTTCTCCAGCCAATGGCGCCGTCGATCTTCGCCGCGTCGCCGATCTCCGAGGAGATGTTCTGCAGAGCGGCGATGAAGATGATCAGATAAGGGCCGATATTCGCCCAGTTAATCGGAATGGACACCGCAAACATATTGATCTTCGGATCGTCGAGCCAGGCACGGGTCCAGGAGTCCAGTCCCAGCACCTCCAACACTTGGTTCAGAAGGCCGATCTGCGGATGGTAGATATACCCCCAGATGAGGCCGACCACGACTGTGGACAGCACCATCGGCAGGAAGACGGCAGACCGGAGAAGCCGGTTGAACCAGGAGTTTTTCAGGAGCAGCAGGGCAAGCAGGAGGGCGATGGGCACTTGGCCGATGATCGCCGACGCGACGAGAATGAGGTTATTCTTCAGCGCCCTCCAGAATATGGGATCCTGCAGCATCATTTCGTAGTTATTCAGCCCGATGAACTTGGCGGCGCCAAGCCCCTTCCAATCAAAGAAGCCGTAGTAGGCGGACCAGAAAATCGGGATGATGGCGAAGACCAGGAATATCAGCAGTGCAGGAAGCAGCGCCAATACGACGAAGCTTTTACTGCGCAGGGATGCAGGCATGACAGCAGCCTCCTTGGATAGCTAGAGTGTGATTGATACTATTGCTGAGTGGAGCGAACTTGCGCGTCTTGCAGCTTTTTAGCAATGTCCTCCGGTTTGTCGCCCATCATCAGCCCTTGCAGACCATTGTTGATGGCTTCTCCCGCTTCCGCGGAGAGGTAAGCGTCATATACCGGCGTGATGCCGGATTCTTTGGCCAGGTTGAACGCTTTGAAGTACAGCGGGCTGACTTTGGACTCGTCCAGCTCCATCTTATACATAACCATGGAGTTGCTCTCCGCGATTGCCTTTTGCCCGTCCGGACCGCTGACCGCGTAGATTAGATCCAGCGCCGCGTCTTTGGCCGCGCCTGTCGTCTTCTTGCTGAGCGCAAAGCCTCCGCCTGCGCCGCCGGAGATCGTTCCTGCCGCGCCTGCTCCACCTTCGATGGCTGGCAGCGTCGTCACTTCGATCGGAGCGATCTGCTCATCCGTTGCGGATGCCGCCAGATTTGTCAGCGTCCATGCGCCGGATACCATCATAGCTGCTTTGCCTTGTACAAAATATTGCTCGGCTTGCGTATTGTCGATACTGTTTGCGCCTTCTTGGAACGCTTTGTTGTCTACAAGCTCCTTAAACTTGCTTAGAGCCTCTACGAACTGCGGATCCGTAAACGAAGCGCCATCGCCCTTAACCGCTTTCAGGAACCACTCTGTTCCCGTTACGCGGTCAGCCAGGGAGCCGATGATCGTCGATTGCGCCACCCACGGCGCTTTGTTGCCCAATGCGATCGGCGTGATGCCTTTGTCGTTGAATGTCTTAACGGCAGCCATCAGCTCTGTCCAAGTCGTCGGCACCGTTACGCCGTTGGCGTCGAACAGGTCTTTGTTATAGTACAGGAACGAAGTCGCGGACATCGCGAGCGGAGCGGAGTAGATTTGGCCTTCTTCGAAGGAGAAGCGGTCGAACGCGCCTTCCATGAAGTTGTTTTTCCAATCCGGGTTTTCGTCCGCCAGCTCCGTAATCGGCTGCAATAGTCCGGCATCGTAAAATTCTTGCGATTGGCTGCCCGCGTAAACGAAAAACACGTCCGGCATTTCGTTAGCTGCGGCAACCGTGCTCAGACGTTGACGGTATCCGTCGACCGGAATGGCCTGCGCGTCCACTTCTACGTTCGGGTTGTTTGTTTTATAATTTTCGATTAGCTCTCTAACCGCTTTGGCGCGCAAGTCGTCGCCAGAGAAGTTGTGCCATACCGTAATTTTCGCCTTCTCGCCGCCGGCGTTGCCGCTGCCTCCGTTGCTGGATGGCTCATTGGCGCCTCCGCAAGCAGCTGTCATTAAAGCTAACATCGTGGTAACGCTGACAATTAAGGAAAGTCGTTTTTTCATATCGTTTAATCCCCCTCCATGTAATGTAATCTAAGTATAGTGGGCAAACCTTCATCGGCGTAGGGGGGAATCTTCAGTCCCAATAGGGTGAAAATTCACCTTATCCCAAATATATGGCATCGCTTCCAATGCTGAATAATCAACCTTTAGACTATCTAACGCTCTGAGTCCACCTTATCCTTTGTCCCCTTTCGACCTATTCCCTCGCATGAAAGATCCTTATTATGGATGAGCTAAAACCTTACACACAAGTAAACGCAATCATCTTATTTTTTCTTATACTGAAGTATTATTACGCAAAAAAACATCTAACATCCAGACGAAAATCGTTTCGCCTGATCGATTAGATGCATGGGTACAAGACATTTTTTATATTTCGCGTCAATCAGCTCAGCTGCTCCCTATCCTATTTAACGACCCGCAACCGATCACTCGTGCGTTCACCCTTGACGAAACTGCGAAGGCGTTACGCCGGTATGCCGTTTGAACAGGTGATTAAAGTGCTTCATATCCTCATAGCCTACCCGCTTTGCGATTTCGCTAACCTTCGCGGGCGTCTCCCGGAGCAGCTTCGCCGCCCATTCCATACGGGCTTCCGTCAAGTATTCGATATACGTTTTGCCGGTCTCCTGCTTAAAGAGCTTGCTGAAATAATTGGGATTCATATGAATGTTCGCCGCGACCTGGGCAAGCGTCAAGCTCTGGTCCAGATGCTCCCGGATGTACGACAGCGTCCGCTCGATCGCATCGCTTCGCCCGCCGTTTAGCCGCTTGTATTCCGCGAGAACCTCTGTCAGCACCCGAATCATCGACTCTTCGGGGCATTCCGCAAGCCTTTTCTCATTCGTGTCTTCCATGCTGGCGATAGACGGCGTCGGCCGGCCGACGGATTCCGCCGCGCGCTCCAGCCAGCGCACGCCTGCGACGAGCAACGAATGCAAATACGAGGTCATCGTGCCCGGAGTGGCTTCGGGGTCTCGCAAAATGGCCGCAAGCATCTCCCGAATCCAGATCCGCAAAGCTTCCTCGCTGCCGCCGCGCAGCACCGCGATAAGCGCCGCTTCTTCCTCCTGGGAACAGACGGCGCGCATCCCTTTCCGATCCTTGATTTCCTCGTAGTCCAGCACGCCGCTTCCGCCGGCCAGCCAGCGATACGCCACTGTCTGCTCTGCGGTTCTGAGCGACTCGCGCAGCTCCACGAGACCCGCGGCTCGTTTGCCGATGACCGTAAAGACGGGCGCTTCGGCTGTCCGCCCAACTGCGTCAATCGCCGCGCGCACCGTTCTCCCCGCTGCCGGCTGCCCGGATCGGAAGAAGATCAGCCAGCCGTTGTTCCAGTCCAAAATGGCGCAGTTTAGCGAGTCCTTAAGCTTGTCTCCGATCAAGCGCAGCGGTTGCTTAAGCTGTTCTTTCATATGCAGCGATTCGCCCGGGCTTATCATCCAGAGCTCCAGCGTCTCCCAATCCGATCCCAGCCGCAGCTCCGGATAATGGGACAATACTTCATCGATCTCCGCTTCCGCCGGCGTATGCCCTCCCCGGAGCAGCCCGTCCAGCAGCTTCCAGCGAAACGCCGTCTGATGGGCTTGCCCTTCCTGCACGGCAGCCCTGCTGCTGACGATCTTGCCTCGGGCTTTCATAACCGCGGACATAATATCTCCCGGACGGCTTGTCTTCAGCAAATAATCACCGATCCCGTTCCGGATCGCTTGCTGGGCATAGGAAAAATCGTCGTGGCCGGACAGGACGACAATCTCGATCCACGGATAATCGCGCTTAATGGCATGAGACATCTCCAGTCCCGTCATGCCCGTCATTCGTATATCGGTCAGCACGATATCCGGCTTCTCCAGCGGAATGCGCATCAGCGCTTCCTCGGCGGATGCGGCAGGCGTCAGCAATGTAATACCGTTCTCCTCCCATTGGATCACGGTGCTTAGTCCCGTCCGTATGATAACCTCGTCGTCCACGATAAGCAGCTTCATTTACGTTCCCCCTTTCCCTCGGAATCCCCTGTTAACGATGCTGCCGATTCACCGGCCTCCTGTTGCCTCTCCCGCTCCAGCTCGCGCTCCTGCTCTCGCGCAACATGCGATGGCTTGATCGAGAACGTCACATTCGTGCCCACGCCTTCTTGGCTCTCCAAAATCAAGCCTGACTCGGGCCCATAATGCAGCAGCAGCCGGTTATGGACGTTGCGAAGGCCGTAGCTGCTGCCCGTCGAGGCAGGGGCGTTCTCCATCGACCCATCCGGAGAATGCTGGGCGGCCCGATGATCGATTCTCTCCCTCAGTTCCTCGAGCTTCCCGGGGCTCATGCCAACACCGTTATCCGTGACGGAAAACGTAATGATATCGCCGTCCTCCCACGCCTTGACCCCAATGCGGCCCTTGCCCTCTCTCGTGAGAATACCGTGCAGCATCGCGTTCTCGATCAACGGCTGAAGCAGCAGCTTGAGCATTCGGCGGTCCAGCAGTTGCGACGGAATGTCGGCTTCGTATTCGAACTTGTCGGGGTAGCGGATGCTCTGAATATTCACATAATGATCGATGTGGAGAATTTCCTGGCTGATCGCGCAATATTCCTGCCCTTTGTTTAGACTAAAGCGCAAAAAGTCGCTAAGCGAGCCTACCATGTCGGCGATCTTGGATTCGCCTTTCATCAGGGCCATCCAATGCACGGACGATAAGGTATTATACAGGAAATGCGGGTTGATCTGCGCCTGCAGCGCGGACATGTCCGCTTCCTTCTTGAGCGCTTCGTTCCGCTTTACCTCATCGGTCAGATTTACGATTTTCGAACTCATCCGATTGTACGTAATAATGAGCTGTCCGACCTCGTCGATCGTCTCGACCGGCAGCGTCGGCAGCGGCTCGTCCGGGCTGGCATGCTTTAAAAACCGCGTGAGCTGCGACAGCGGGTTCGTCACCTTTTGAATAAGGAATAAGACGAAGGCAATGACGAAGACCATCGCGACGCTGACGGCTATGGCGGTAAGCGTCAGGAAGTACCGATTCTCGGCCTTGTACGACTGCACCGGCGTAATTCCGACAAGCTTCCACTCCACGGCTTCCATAGAATGATGCAACACAGACTTGCGGTCGGCATTCTCGCCATAGTAGAAAGAACCCGACAGATCATGGAACGGGCTGATCCCGGGATAATAGTCTTCCAATCCAAGCTCCGTGGAATACCCGTCCGGACCAGCCAGAATACGATTGTTGCTGTCGAGCAGCAGCACGATGCCGCCGCCCTCCAGGCCGGCCCGCTTGAGATGAGTGGAAATAACGGATTGCAGCAAGCTGATCTTGAGCATGCCGAGGTCGAAATATCTTTGCGTGCTGCGAATGGGACGAGACATCGTAATAACCTCATTGCTGCTATCGGAGGTTACCTGAAGATGAACCGCCGACCACCACTTGGGATGCGTCGCGTAATAGTTCGGAATGCTTTCCTTAATATCCTTGAATTCGGAGCCCACCACCGACTTAAACGATACGGGCGGTTTGTCCGCGTCTGGTTCGATAATGACGTTCGCGATATACGGCTTCGAAATGGACAACGTAGTCAACAAACCGATGATGGAGGTCTGCTTAAAGAGATCCTGCTCCGGTGTCCTTAAGTAGTTCTGTACGTCAGGATGGCCGATGATGAATAAGGACTGGTTCTCGACGTCGGTGACCATGTTCTCCAGATAGGCGCCGATCTGGCGGAGCGTGTTCATCCCCGAGCTCTGCGCCTTCTCCTCCGTCAGCCCTGCAGCTATATTGTAGGAGAACAACCCGAGAGACAGCACCGGGACCAGCACCGAAATAATAATCAATAACGACAGCTTGTGCTTTAGCGAGCGTCCCAGCCAATTCTCCATAGCCATCCTCCGTTTCGTCGCTTCAAGCCATTGGCAAACAGGGCGCCACGCAACTCCCATGACGCCCGCTTGCCGATTGACGCGCTCAACTGCAGCATGACGCCCTTATACGAATTCATCCTCCAGCGAGCTTCTGAATTCGTCAACGTCCCTGTTCGCCTTGCGCTGATTGCATTCGTAACACGCGCAGATGCAGTTGAACGGCGTCGTGTGACCGCCCTTCGCGCGCGGCAGCTCGTGATCGATCGTATCGCCGTATTGGCCGCAGAAGCGGCATGTATAATTGTCTCGTGTCAGGATCAGCTTGCGGAATTCCTTATTGCTGTAGAGACGCCTGATCGTCGAACGATTAACGACGACGGCCGCGCCTTCCCGCACCAGAATTTGCGCCAGCTCCAATTCGACCTCCTGATACCAGCGGCGGCCGTTATCCGTCTTGCCGCGCATGCGGATGAAGCCGCTGGCGGTCGTTCGCAGGTAGGAGGCGTCCGCGGGATCATGCGTGCCGCGCTTCGGCGGCTCCGCCAGCAATCTGGGCTGGGCGGCGGGCCGCCTCTTATGCCCGCGTCCTCGCTGCTTGCGCGTCGCGGGGTCGCTCGAGGAAGCCGCTTGAGAGCCTTGGCCGGCAGAAGGCTGGGCCGCTTCCGCTTTCGGCGCATGCTGCGGATGCCGGACCGCTCCTTTGGCAGGGAGCGATTCGACAGACTGCCGCCCGCGGCGGCAATCCCGGCAGGTGCCGCGCCGGCCTTGTCCGCCCGCGCGTCGCCCCGTGCGGCGCAAAAACTCGTTAAGCGGCTTCATCTCGCCGCATTGCGCGCACAACTTCGTGCCTATATGTGGATGTTGGTTGGGTTCGGAATGTTCGGTAGTCATACGTAGAGTATAGCATATGGGGGCCATTTCCTGCATGTTCGGGAGGCAAGGGATTGGAGGATTTGCGGGAACCTCAGAGAAATACCGAAGCTCTGAGGACCTGCCTGCGGACGGCGATACGCCTTCCGATGTCTATCGCTGCCAGTTATGGATTCGGATTTCACATTTGTTGTACATACGTACGGTTTCCTCCGACCGATTCTCTTACCGCTTTCAACCGTTTCATAACAGCATTGTCGCCGCGTCCGAAGTAGTCATGAAGGCGGTGGTATTCCTCGTACAGCTTGTCGTACAGCGCAACGCTCTCCGGGTTCGGCTTGAACGTTTCCTCGCGCACGCGCGCCATCGCCGCCGCCGCGTCGACAATGCTGTCGTAGCCGCCCTTCTCCGCGCCTGCAGCCACCGCGCCGAACATTGCCGCTCCCAAGGCCGGCGTCTGCTTCGATGCCGCGATCTTGATCTCGCGGTTCGTCACATCGGCGTATATCTGCATCAGCAGACGGTTCTTCTGCGGCAGCCCTCCGCAGGCGTACAGCTCGTTCACCTCGACTCCGCTCGCATGGAACGCCTCCACAATTTTGCGCGTGCCGAACGCCGTCGCTTCCAGCAACGCGCGATAAATTTCCCACGGCTTCGTCTGCAGCGTCATCCCGAACAGCACGCCCGTCAGGTCGGTATCGACGAGTACGGAGCGATTGCCGTTCCACCAATCGAGCGCCAGCAAGCCGGATTGTCCCGGCGCAAGCTCCTCCGCCTTGCGGGTCAGGTACGCATGCACATGTTCGCCAGCCGCTTCCGCTTCCTTAAACACATAAGCCGGAGCCGCCTCCTCCACATACCATTCGAAAATATCGCCAACCGCCGATTGACCGGCCTCATAGCCGTAGTAACCGGGAATAATGCCGTCCTCCACCACGCCGCACATCCCTTCGACTTCCTTCTCCTCCGTTCCGAGCAGCATATGGCAAAGCGAGGTGCCCATTGCCATGACAAGCTTGCCCGGAGTTACGACGCCGACGCCCGGCACGCCGGCATGCGCGTCTACATTGCCGACCGCAATCGCCGTTCCCGCCGCAAGC
>NZ_BDQX01000423.1:10167-32334 GCF_003112455.1 Paenibacillus agaridevorans | reverse complement strand
GCGAAAGCCGGCGTCAGCTCGCCGGCTTTCGTGCCGAGCGGCTCCACCTTGCCGCGCAGCTTCGTCTCCGTCAGCTCCGCCAGGCGCGGATCAAGCGCTGCGAGAAATTCGCGGCTCGGATAACCTTCCGCCTTGTGCCAGATTCCCTTGTAGCCCGCTGTACAGCTATTGCGGACAATATTGCCCGTCATTTGGCCAACGACCCAATCCGCCGCTTCCACGAATTGATCCGCCGTTTCATAGATTCCCGGCGCTTCGTTCAGAATCTGCCAGGCCTTGGCGAGCATCCATTCGGATGAAATTTTGCCTCCGTAACGCGCCAGCCACTTCTCGCTCCGCGCCGCAGCGACCTCATTGATCCGATTGGCCTCGTCCTGCGCCGCATGATGCTTCCACAGCTTCACCCAGCTATGCGGATTGTCCTTGTGCGCCTCCTGCAGGCACAGCGGCTGCCCCGCCGCATCGATCGGCAGCATGGTGCATGCCGTGAAGTCGATGCCAAGCCCGATCACATCGGCGGGATCGACCCCCGATTCCTCCATAACCGCCGGAACCGATGTCTCCAGCACCTCGATATAATCCAGCGGATGCTGCAGCGCCCAGTCATGCTCCAGCTTGATGCCGCTTGCCGGCAGTGCCTCGTCGATGACATGATGTCGATATGGCGTCACATGCTCCGCGATCTCCGCCCCGTCCGCCAAATCCACCAGTACCGCCCTGCCCGACTGCGTGCCGTAGTCGACGCCGATTGCATACTTGTTGCCCATTCTATCTTCTCCCTTTTATAAAATAAAGAAACCCCTTATCGCATTTGCCAGCTACGCACCCGCAGTGCATATCCGACGTCTACGATAAGGGGGTGTCCTGAACTCAGTGAATAATATCGTCCCTGGTTTTCGCTTTCTCGTTCATGAATGTTTCATACTCCTGAACGCCGCCCTTGATCAATTGACTGCGGTAATCATTCAAGATTTGGAGCGCTTTCTCGTCACTTGCGGCGAAATAGGCGCTTTCGATGACATCGCGTTGCGTGTTGCTGTCCAGCAGGGTTTGAATTTTGTCGAATTCCGGATACTCGTTATTGAAATAACTCAAGCGGTAGCCGTCCACAACCGTCAACCCGTAAACTTCTTTCGATGTCTCGTACAGTTCGTCAACTTGAGCCGCATCGCCGGCCGCCTGGAACATCCGGTTCGGCAAACCGTATACGCCGAGCGTATAAACGCTGCCAATTCCTTGGTTGACGGCATAACTCGGATCGCTCTTCGCGCTCTCCAAAAATTTCTCCGTATGTTTCGGCTGACCTGCGGCATCCTTCGTCCAGTGCTCTCCTTCGACGCCAAGATACACCAGAAGTTTGCCTTCTTCGCTGTTAATAAAGTTCAGATAACGCATGGCCGCTTCCGCATTTTTCGAATCTGCGCCAATGAACATCCCGGGCACGCCGGATTGTCCCTTCAGGACTTTGGATTCGACCATCGTATTCTCGCCGTTGGCATCCGCAATCGGCCCTACCGGCACATATTCCATCTCCGGATGATCCACGTACAGCGACTGACTCAGCACGGTATTCATATGCGGATAATGAGCGCTCACCATCGCTACGCGGCCCGTCGCCATCTTTTCCTTCGCGACCGTGTCGTTCTGGCGGAACGCCTCGGGATCGAACAGTCCCTCTGTCACAAGTTTCCGCATGAAAAGCACTCGTTTCTCGGTCAATTCCGAGAAAATGCCAAGACGATATTGCTCATCAATCTTGGTGAATGCCGTAAAGTTGTTCTCCGTAAAGGAGTTCAGCATCGAACCGTAATTCCAGCCGTTCTGCCATGCTCCGGACGGTATAACAGGTCGCCCTGCCGTATCGGTAAAATTGCCGTCCTTTATTTTCTTAAGCAGCGGATACAGATCCTCGGAATGGCGAATATCGGACGGCTTCACGTCGAGCGCCTCGAGAATATCTTTTCTGACGAATACATTGTACGCCCATTGCGTCGTATCTTCGGGGCTTAGCGGCGTATGCATCGGCAGCAAATAACGCTCTCCGTTGAACGAAACGTCCTCCAGATCGTTTTCCCTGAAATCGGAAGCGACTCCAACATTGAAGGCGTCCTTCATATTGGAACCGTACTTCTCGATCAGGTCGTTCAACGGCATAATGAGACCTTCGCGCGCCGCTTTTTTGATCGCGACCGTATGGACATCCTGGCCGCCCCAATAAGGAGCCATGACCATGTCCGGCATGTTGTTCGTGGCGAACAGCAAGTTGAGCCGTTCGATTTCGGGAATCGTAATCCACTCGACATCGAGTGTAACGCCCGTTTTTTCTTTAATAATCTGAGCCACCGGATTGTTCGCAAGATCGGACGGCGCGAGGAAGGACAACCCTTGCCAGGCCACCAGCAGCTTCAGCGTCACTTCCTCCGGTTTCCCCTCTCCGCTTGCGTTGTTTTGCGAACCCGCGGGGGAAGCAGACGTCGAGGGGTCATTGTTTTTGCCGTTGTTTGCGTTCGTGCAGCCCAATATGGCAACCGAGCAAATCAACATCGCAAGACCAAGCGAGAAGCCTTTTTTCAACCAACTTTTCATGGACCGTTACCTCCTGAAGGGATGTATGTCTCCCTTATTCTTTGATTGAACCGATCATAACGCCCTGCACAAAGTACTTCTGCAGAAACGGGTAGACACATAGAACCGGAATCGTCACAATGATGACAAAAGCCATTCGGAGCGCTTCGGGCGTCGTATTCGAGACCGCTTTGGCCATCAAATCCGAATTCATGCTTTGCTGCATCGCATTGGCCTCGAACGAAGTTTCGGCAAGCACCTTCTGCAGCAGCGTTGCCGCAGGGATCAGGTCGGGATTGTTCACGAAGAACGCCCCCGTCACCCAGTCGTTCCAATGCGCGACCGCCACGAACAAGGCGATCGTAGCCAGTACAGGCTTGGAGAGCGGCAAGTAGATCTGGAAGAAAATGCGCAAATCGCCTGCGCCGTCCATTCGAGCCGATTCCGACAAGCTGTGCGGAATGTTCTCGAAGTACGTTCGAATAATGATGATATTGAAAAAGCTGTACATCCCCGGAATGATGTAAATCCAGATCGAGTTGATAAGTCCGATTTCCTTGTACAGCATGTAGAGCGGTATGATGCCGCCGCTGAACAACGTCGTAAAGAAACAATAAAAAATAATATATTTTCTGCCGGGCAAATCTTTTCTAAGCAGCGCGTACGCCGCCATGGACGTCAGCAAAACCGACAGAAACGTTCCCACGCCTGCGCGAAGCACCGAAAGCCGGAAGGCGCTCATAATATTCGGATTGCCGAATGCGGTCTGGTAGTTGGCCAGCGTGAATTCTCTCGGCCAGAAATAGATGCCGCCCTTGAGCGCGTCTATGCCGTCGTTGAAAGAAAGAACGAGAATGTAAAAAAACAAATAGACGGTACTGCATCCGAACAAAATAAGAAACAGGTAGTTGCTTATCGTAAACCACTTTTCGCCGAGCGTTTCTTTGTAGACCAATTAACGATCCTCCTCCTTTCCTTGGGCGCTTACCATAGGGAAACTCCCGACGCGCGCCTGGAAATCGAGTTGGCCGCAAATATAATGACGAGGGAAACGACTCCCTGAAACATGCCGGCAACCGTAGCCAGGCTATAATAGCCCTGCCGCAAGCCCATATGGATAATGTAAGTATCCAGAATTTCGGATACCGCCAGATTGCTTGGCTGCCGCATCAGATAGATTTGCTCGTAGCCCGCGCTCATGAGCCCTCCCATGGACAAGATCAGCATGATGCCGATAATCGGCCGAATACTGGGCAACGTGATATACCACATACGCTGGAACCGTCTGGCGCCATCCATGCTGGCAGCCTCATAAAGCTCGGGATTGATTGCCGATATGGCAGCCAGAAATATGATCGTGTTCCACCCTACGTGTTTCCATACGTCCGACAATACCACAATCGAGTGAAACCATGACGGATCTCCGATAAAGAAAATGGGATCTCCGCCAAACCATTTTGTTTTCAGCTCATTGATAGGGCCGGCGTTCGGCGACAATATTTTCGAAAAAAGCGTCATGACCACGACCCAGGACACGAAGAAAGGCAAATACGATACCGTCTGGATCATCCGCTTGAACCAGCGGCTTCGAATTTCATTCAGAAGCAGCGCCAGCCCGAGCGCAGCGGGAAAACCGAACAGCAGCTTCAGGAAACTGATAAACAGCGTGTTGCGAATCAGATCCCAGAACTTGTAATAGTTGATAAATTGGTCAAAGTATTGCATGCCCGCCCAAGGCATCTCCCATATCGACTTGTTGAATTGGAATTCCTTGAACCCGAGCGTAATGCCGTACATCGGAATATAGGCAAAAATAAAGTAATAAATGATTGCGGGAAATAAAAACAGATACAAATATTTGTATTTCCACAATGACTTCAATCTCATACAATCTCAACCTCGTTGCGCGTCGGGTAAGGCGGGAATTGCTTGGCCGGCTGGGCCTGGTACCAGAAGGCGACCGAGCTGATATCATGCGTTCCGGGATAGAAGCGGCCTTCATCCCTCCAGCCAAGCGCCTGTATCGTTACCTTCAGGTCATTCCGGAAGCGGATCGGGTCCACTACATGCCAGCGATACATGGCGTGCCGGTGCTGCGATTGATAGAGCCCGTCCGGAGCAAGCACTTGATGCATGCCCATATAAGGCGTCGTATACGTCCGGTATTGACCGTCGACATCCCAGTTGAATGCGCCTCCGAAATAATCTTCCGTTCCCGTTCCGCAAATCGTGGGAAATGCATCGTCTCCGTCCATATAAAACTTGATTTCCCCTTCGCCCCACCATCCGTTGTTGTTGATGCCCCAGCCCATAACGGTACCGACGTAATGCCCCTGTCCTTCAATGCCGTCCACGATCGTGTATACCTCTCCGTAGGGCAGTGGATTTTGCCGTCTGAACTGGGCGTGGAAATACGCGGCATCGTCCGGCACATCGGTCAGCGCATAGTTGATCTGGTAATAGATAACCTGATCCCGGGAAGGATGAATATTTTCCAGCGTCATGTAGCAACGCTTGCGGAAAGGCATTTCCCAGAAACAATTCATGCCCCGATTCGGATTGACAGCAACCATCATCGAGCTGATTTGCGCGAATGGGCCCTTGGTTGGCACTGCCGGATCCATGAATGCGAACGGCGTGGCAAAAAAGTCCGACAGCGGGCATTCCACGGAAGGCTGCTCGTTATCATCCCAATATATGCGCAGCACAAAGTCCCGCCCGATCGTCCCGGCGCACCACATGCTCTGAATGGCGCCCTGATCCTGAATATCCGCCAGAACCAGCGTTTCGCCCGGCTTCACCCATATGCAAGGCCTGCATTTCCAGCCCAGCCCAAGCTCGCGAGCGGGTCCCTTGGGATCAGCCTCGGCTTTGGCTCCGCCGGAAACCTCTCCTGTCGGGTTCTCCGGTGAAATCGATCGTGTCCTCGCGTCGGACAATTTCCATAAGTTGTTCGGATGCGTTTCCAGGCCGTTAAACATTTACATCGCTCCTTCTGTCTTCTGATGTATCTATCTTAATGTTTGCCGGCCCGGCGCATAATGGAGGAATCTTTGTTGCGGATTGGACGAAACTCAATTGTTGCGGTATTCAAGAGGCGTAATTCCGAAGCTTTGTTTGAATTTGCGGTAAAAGTACTGCACGTCGTCATAGCCTATGCTTGTCGCGATTTGCGAAACCGGCATTCCGGTGAGGCGCAGCAATTGCTGTGCCTTCTCCATTCGTATACGCGTCAACTCTTTCACGAAAGTTTCCCCCGTCTCCGCTTTGAACAAGGTGGACAAATAATTGGGATTAATGGCAAACTTGCGGGACAGCTCCTTCACTGTCAGGTTTTCGGCATAATTAGCCACCATATAGCTCCTGACGTTGTGAATAATGGCGCTGCAATCCATTGGCAACGAATGGCCCGGCTTGACAAGCGTGACGATCGTCGTCAACAAATATTGCACCAAATCCTCGGTCCGATCAAAGTGTCTTGCCACATCCATATTCAAAAAATCAAAATCAAGGGAATCTGGCAAATCCAGCTGCTGCTGCGAGCTTATCCGCATCAGCGTACGTATAATTTCCATATAAACGAGTCGAAAATCCAGCAACGACGCATCCTTTAGCTTTTTGTTCGCAAGCAGCTCCGACAAGATAACTTCTACATTGCGGAAATCGGACAACTCAATCGCTTTGCCGAGCAGACTGAGCTGCTCCACCGGAATTTCCATTCGCGAAGACAGGAAGGCGTCCTTGGCATAAAACACGTTATGGTTGCCTTTGATCAAACGCAAATCCAACGCCGCTCGCGCCTGCTTGTACAGCTCTTCCGAAACCCGGTCCAGCGGAGAGCTGACCCCTATCGTTACCGTTATTTTCAGCAGCTTGGTTACGGTTGTAAACAACCGGAAAATAAACGGATCGGTATTTAGACCGCTTTCATCGGACGGGCCGGCTTGCAGCAATATATGCACCTGGTTCAAATCTTGCAAATTGTTGCCGATTAGAAAAGGCCGGTCGGCCAGCAAATTTTCCGCGATGTTTTTAATCGCGAATTTGATCAAACCCAGATCGTCGTAATGGAACCGTTCGCTATTGTAGTTGGAACGATCAATATGGACGATAACCAGCGTGTATTTCATATCGGCACGGTCAAACTGCCGTAGATGCTCCGGCAACTCCGCGTCGGCATAACCCCACTCCTCGAGCAGCCCTTTGGGAAACGTCTCCCCATGCTGTGCCCTGCTTTGGGACAAGACGTGATTCAACATTTTCTCCTCGACCAGTTGTCTCGTCTTCTTTATTTGCATTTCGTGTCTGGCCTCCGACTGCTGCCGCTCCCGGCTGCTCCTCACATCCTCGCAAAGCTTGAAGAACACCGCTCGGAACTGTTCTTCCTTGATCGGCTTCAGTAAGTACCCCATAACGCCCATATTGAGCGCCTGCTCGGCATATTCAAATTCCGCATGGCCGCTAATGATCATAAAGCGCAAGTCGAGCCCCGTCTCTCTGACCGCCCGAATCAATGAAATGCCGTCCATATCGTCCATTTTGACATCGGTAATGATAATATCGGGACAATCCGCATCTATCATCTCCAGTGCGGCCCTGCCATCGTCAGCCTCCCGAATCCATTCGTACGGCATATTTAATTGCTGCAATTTAAACACGATTCCTTTGCGAACCCACTTCTCGTCATCCACGACAAGCACCTTGTACATCATTGCTCCGCTCCTATTTCACATATGGTACAACGATCGCAACTTTGGTCCCGATACCCGGATCGCTTTCGATCCGTAATCCGTACGACTGACCGAAGGTCAGATTGACCCTCGAATGCACATTTTGCAATCCGATGCTGTGACCGTGACGCTCCCCGGAGAGAAGCGTATCATTCAGTTGCCGCACTTCTTCACTGGACATGCCCGCGCCGTCGTCCGTCACAATCAGCCACAACTGCCCGTCCCGCTGCTCCGCCGTTACTTCCATATGGCCGACGCTTCTGCTTCCGCGAAAGGCATGCAGTATCGCGTTTTCAATAATCGGCTGCAAAAGCAGCTTCAGTACCTTGGCGCTCTGGAGTTGTTCCTCCACCTGGATGGAAAGCAGAAAACGATCGTCGAAGCGAACATTTTGAATTTTGACATAATGGACGATATTATTCAGCTCTTCGCGAAGCGGAACCAGAGAGTCGCTTATGTTGATGCTGTAGCGCAGCATGTCGCCGAGACTTTCCGTTACCGCGCTGATTTCTCGCGCGTTCATCACCGTGGCCATCGCGTTGATGGATTCGAGCGTATTGAAAAGAAAATGCGGATTAATCTGATTTTGCAGCGCCGACAGCTCCGCCTTCTTTTTGGACAGGCTCTGAATATAGTTTTCCTGAATCACTTCATCCAACCTTCGAACCATCGTGTTGAATTGGCTGTCGATAATGGCGATCTCGTCTCTGCCCTCGATATATTCGGCTATTTCCAGCTTTCCTTCCTTAACTCTGGCCATCTTATTGATAAAACGCCGCAGCCGCTTCATCAGAATAAGCGACATCAAGTAGCTCATTATCAGCGTAAAGATGAGGATGAGAATGACAAAGAAGATCACTTTATTGAACACAGCCTTGGTTTTTTTCTCGATTTCAAAGTCGGGAAACAGAAACAAAACCTCGCCGTTCAACGCCTCGATCCTCTCGTGCACCAGAACCTCACCCGAATTCAAAAATTCAACCATGGCTTGACCAGACACGGCGCCGCTGTCGAGCCGAGCCGCAAACGATTCATGCGATGCGTACAAAATGTGGTTTCGACTGTCGCGTATCGCAAATTGAAATTCGTTGGATTGCTTTCTGACAAGGCTTTCCTCGAAAAAAAGCTCCGCCTCCACATCGATTTTGAGCCAGGCTAGCGTCCTGATGGATGTGTCTGCGGACAAGTCCTTCATCGGACTTGCGAACGATACGATTTTTTTCTTCAATCCAAGCGTCCGGTAGTCAAAAACAATCGGCTCCAGCATATAGGTTTCCGGAACGGAGGAAAACCAGTATTCGCTCTCCATCACATCGAGACTGGCGACATGCCTGCCGTCTCTTGGAAATGCGGGATTTTCGGCGTAAAACATAATATTGTAGATTTCCGGGTAGTCCGAAAAGATGACATTTTTGATTTCGGAAGAAAAGAGATTGCTGATGTAAATCATATCTTGGGCACCATAGCGGTACTGATTTTGCATAACGGTCTGAAACGTCTGATTGGCAGACAATGTTTCTTGCAGGTTTTTGTAGATATCAAGCTTGTAATTCAAGTTGGCGACATATTGTTCTGTGAAATGAATATAGTTCGAGCTGACCTCTTGTCTGATGGATTGCTGCATTTCCTTGACAAACAACCAGCTCATCAGAAAAACGGGAATCATGACCATGGTAAATACCATGGCCACGATTTTATTGGAAAGTGACATATTAAGGAATATTTTTCGCATTGGAATATCCCCAGCATTTTTTCTAGTATACTAACACATTACAAGTTCATATGCAGTAAAATCATCACTCTGTCGGGTGCTAGGCTGAAGGTATTTCGATGACGGATGCTGCCCGCCGTTCGCCTACAATGTGCGTAATGAAATTCTTGTCGCGCCCTCGCTACCCCCGTTGCCGTTGATCGCCCTAACTTCAACCTCGTACAGCGTATTGGCTGCAAGCCCGGTAATATAGGCGCCGGTAACTGCCGACACGCTTTCGGGCCAGAGTGTCCATGTGCCGCTGCCATTCGCTCTGAACGCGATCGCGTAATCGGTTACGGCGCTTCCTCCGTTCGAAATCGGAGCCTGCCATGTCAGCGTAAGGCTCGAGCTTGCGGCAGATATGGCCAGGTTTTCCACATAGCCGGGTTTAGCGCTCGCCCGCTGTTGATTGATGCGAATGCTTTCCCTGGCCCATGCCAGATTGGCGTCGCCTCCGCTTCCCCTGGATTTGGTAATGTGGAACCACTCTGTCCAGCCGTTCCATGGGCCGAACGTGACGCCCGCCGAACCCAGCTCCGTTACGGCCAGCGTCTGCTGCAAGGCCCGCCATTGCGCCGTTTTTCCATATACATCGCTGGATGGGAACACATTGGTCGAATCATAGCCGGCGATCATGAACGAAGCAACCGGATAACCCGCGTCCTTCCACGTCTTGAGAAACCGTGTCGCCCAGCGCGTTCTCTGCTCTTCGGTACTGCCGTCGACTGTCAGCTCCCAAGGATGAATGAGCAGCACATGCGCATTGCCGGCCAAGTCTGCAGGTTTCGGCCCATAAGCTCCCGGCAGTATACCGCCTTCCGTTTCTTTCGGCAGTCTTGTCGGATCCAGAGCAAAACCGATCTCCATATCGTAATCCGATGCGACGGCTTCCGCTATGTCTGTTAAATTGTTATCGAACAAGGATGACGCATACGGCTCCATCTTGACGGATTCGATGAAGGAGACGACCTTCTTCGCCTCGCCATTCACGTTGTACAGCTTCAGCCAGCTCGGCGAATCGCCCCAACGCTCGGCCCAATAGCCGATTCTGTCCACTAGCTTTTGATTCGCGACGCCAAAGTCCAGATAAAAGGACATGGTGCTTGACGTCTCAATCAGCGGGTAGAAATAAAGCCCTTCTTCCTCAATTAAAGCAATAAGCCGATCGTAATCCTCGAAGATTTGTCCATCCGTACGATTGCGCCAAGCGTTCATTGGAAGAAATTTGGAGCCGCTTAACGTGTCCGCTCCGAAGAAGCTGATTTGCACTGCATTGATGCCGATTTCTTTCATGCGTCGAAGCTGTATGCGAATATCTTCTTCCTGAAAGTTCATTTCGGTCTCAAGCGGCAGCGCCGTATAGGCGGTCATATAATTGTCGTTCGGTTTGCCAGGAAAATACAAGGTGGACGCCAGCACATTGGAGGCAGCGGAGTCGTCCGCGATTTTGCCCCAGGCATTGCCCAGCTTGCGGGACAACACATCGGATTCAAGTCCTGCTCCGTAGCTGTTGACGGCGCGAATCCGGAAGTCATACCAAGCATCGACCGTCAACCCCGAAATGACGGCCGACCTGGACGCGGTCGTGCTATGGAGCAGCCAAGCACTTGAGGATGCTTGTTTGTACTCGACCCGGTACCCTGTGACCGGCTCGTAGGAAGAGAGCGGCGCCGACCATTTCAGCGTGACTTGATTGCCGGAAACAGTTGCCTTCAGCTTCCTCACCTTGTTAGGCGCCAAATAGCGCTCGGTCTGATCCGCTTCGATCGCCGACCGTTCCACGGAGCTTAACGCATCGCCGAATATGAGCGCCTCCTGCAAGTAGCCGACAAGCCCGACGCCAACCGTATTGCTGCCAAGCGTAGCCGTAGACGTCAGCCCCTTGCTGCCCATCGTGCCGGCAACGACTGTTCCGTTAAGGGATAGGGAGGAAGAAGAGCCGTTAATAATAGCAGTGCTTACAAAGCTTTCCCGGAAATCGAGACCCGGCGCTTGCAGCAGATGACCGGCGTTCCCGACCCGCATCTCATTAGCCGCCGGCGCTACGTTCCAGCGATACAGCTCGGCGCCGTTCGGGTCGAAAAGATAGCGGCTGCCGTTGCCGAACGTCGTTCTGCCGACCACATTTATGGAGAGCGGAGCAGGAACATTGATGTCGCTTAACGCCAGCTCATTGAACTCGTCGAAGTAAATGGCCGGTCTGCCGTCCAGCATCTGCGGGACTCCCTCGCTCACGATGAGCGGCTGCCGGGCGGGGATGGCCTGCACGGCATTGGCTGCATTGCCGCTTTGGTCATACCAGACGGCAACGTGACCGTTCGCGCTTCCCACAAATTCCAGAAGCGCTTCAAGCTCAAGTTCGCCTTCCGCGTCGCTGTAAACATCCATTGTCGCATGGTCGTCGGATCGTCTGACTTGAATGAGCGGCCCATTGTAATCGCTTACCAATTGACGCAAGCTGAACAAGGCCGCTTGATTGTCTGCGTCTTCCACACCTTGTGCCGCCGCGTTGCCCGCATTCGGTACCGCGATTATTCCCAAGCCGCAAATCAGGCAGACAAGAACCAATTTCAAATGATGAACCACCATTATCCACAACCTTTCGCCATTAATACCATCTATCATACCGAACATTGCCGTTCGGCATAATAGACAAACGTTAGAAGGCAGGTGGACATATCTCGATTGCGCCCGAACTTGGGCCGCTACAGCTCCTTATACTGGTTCGGCGTCAAACCCGTCTGCTTTTTAAATACTTTGTAGAAGTATTTCATGTTATGAAAACCCGTCATCGCCGCTACCGCGTTAACCTTGTAATTGCCGCTGCCGAGCAGCTGCTTGGCCTTGTCGATACGGTAATGGCTCACATAGTCCACAAAGTTTTTCCCGGTTTCTTTTTTGAAAATGCTGCTGAAATAAGCCGGCGTAACATAGACATGGGCTGCCACCGTCTCGAGAGACAAGTCCTCCATGTAGCGGTTGTGGATATACCCGCGCGCTTTTTCGATGAGCTTGCGCGCGCCGGTTTCCCGGTTGCTCAGCAAGGCGTCAAACGCAAGCGCCAGCTTGCCGCCGAACCAGTCCAGCATAGCCTCGATGCTTGTGCATTGATTGACCTCCTCGTACAAGGACAATTCTTCTCCCAGCAAGGGCGCAGGTTCGGCGTCAAACCGTTCCAATATTTTGAACAGCAGTACAATGAGCTGGAAGTTGAGTTTCAGCAAGCTGGCTCTGTCAATAAAGTCGAGCGCAATAAACGGTTCGTACATCCGGCGCACAATCGCCATTGCGGCTGCCTGATCGCCCCGTTCGAACTCCAACAGCATGTCCTGTTCCACCTGAAAGCCGATTCCTTTAAACTGATCCGGGGACGCGACGGGCCGCTCGTAAACAATAACGCTGCCCGTTCCCTTTACCAATCGCTGCAAAAGCGCTTTGCCCGCCGCCTCATAGGAGGAAGGAAGCTCGGACAAGGTGCAAGCCAGGCTGCCGATGCCAATTGTCGCATGCTGCCGCAAATAACGCCGGATACTCTCTTTCACTTCCGTACACAGGGACATCAGATCGCGAGGATATAGCACGGATAGGGGGATATTCGCCAGCAGAAAGAAACCTTGTTCGGCATCGCCCGGCCAGACGCCGACATCCGCCTGCTGCAAAATTTCGCAAGCGATGTTCTCCGCCCCGTATTGGATCAGCGCCTGATCGTTGGAAGGAAGTCCGCTCACCGGCCCTGAAACCGGGTCGAGCTCGATGCGGACAATCGCGAACTGCCGATGCGCAAAGCCGATCTCCAGCTCCTTCAACCGTCCCGCCACATAACCTTCGGCCAGTTGCGTCGTCGCAGCCAGCTCTCCGATGAAACGCCGCCGCATAATCTCCATGCTCTGTTTCAGTTGGATGTTCGTACGCATGGCGGTTTCCGAACGGATATCCTGTAACTGCCTGTCCAGACGAACCTTTTGAATAACGGCATAAAGCTCGTCCGGATTGACCGGCTTAAGCAAGTATGCCGTCGCTCCCAAATTCAGAGCGGTCTGGGCATAGCTAAACAGATCGTAGCCGCTGAGCATGACGTACGGCAGCTGGATGTTCAGCTGCTTTAGACGCTCCAGCAATTCGATGCCGCCGAGGCCCGGCATACGAACGTCGACGATGGCCAAATCCGGGCGTTGCTCTTGCACAAGCTGCAGTCCCGCATGGCCATCGTCGGCCTCGATAATATCCGAGATGCCGAACGTTTCTAACAAATGGACGACTGTTTCGCGGACGAGGTGCTCATCGTCGATAACCAACACTTTCATGTAGCGAGCCTCCTTGCCGGAAGGGTGATTTTTACGCCGGTTTCGCCCGTATTCCCGCGATACAGGCGAAGTCCGAACTCTTTGCCGTAGTAGAGCTTGATGCGGGCATCGACGTTCAGCATGCCCAGGCTGTCCGACTGCGATCGCTCTCGAATATCCGCGCTCTGCTGCAATTTGTCGTTTATTTCATTCAGCTTGCGATCACTGATGCCAACGCCGTTGTTGACAATGTAAATATAATAGTGGTCTCCGAACGCCTTGGCCGTAATTTTGAGCTCCCCGCCTTTCTTGAGCGGCTCCAGCCCATGTATGATCGCGTTCTCGACCAGCGGCTGCAGCGACAATCGGACGATGCCGTTAGCGAGCACTTCTTCGTCGATATCGTAGCCGACCTTATATTTGCTGCCGAAGCGGCAGGATTGGATATACAAATATTTCTGAATGTGGGCGAGCTCCTCTTGAAAGGCTACGATCGCGGCTCCCCGATTCAGGCTGTATCGAAACAAATCGGACAGACTGCGCAGCATCGTGGACGAACGCTCATAATCCCGTTTGTTCAGCACCGCCAGGATGGAAGACAACGTGTTGAATAGAAAATGCGGATTGATCTGACTTTGCAGCGCATCGAATTCCGCCTGATTTTTTAGCATGTCCTTCTGATAGTTTTCCTGAATGAGCCTCTCCATATTTTCCACCATGCCATTGAAGGTCGTACCGATCTGGCTGAATTCGTCTTCCCCCCCGATCGCCACTCGCGTCTTGAAATCGCCCTTGCCCAGCTTGCGCAACGAGAGCAACAGATGTTTCATCGGTTTATTGACCAGATAGGTAAAAAAGATCGACAGGAGAAAGGCAATCAAAATGAGAAAAAGCAGCAAGGACAAGTGAATATCGCGCAGGAACAAGCTTTTTCGGGATAACTCCTCGGCCGGGATGGACGTAATGACTTTCCACCCGTAATTTTCCAGCGTGTTGGAATGGACGAGCAAGCTGCCCGCGTCCGATTCGACGCGAAACGATTCGCCCGCCCCCTGCAGAAGCAGCTGCAAATCGTCGTCCGATGTTTCCGTCGCTTCCGTATTGCTGTAGATCGACGCTCCGCTGCTGCCGATAATTCTGAACTGCTGATTGCGTTCCCATTCCGTGTCGGATACGTTTTGCACAAATTGCGAGACTTCCTGGTCGAATACGACAACGCCAAGCGGCTTGCTGTTCGTAAAGTCGATGATGGTGCGCGAGATGGACAATACCGCCTTGTTGTTGGGCGATTTGTTGTCGATATAGGACTTGTAATGCGGCTCGATCAGCAGCGGCATGCCCTTGCGCGCCAACGTTTCCTGAAACCAGGCTTCGTCGGCGACCTGCTGCAGGTTGATCGAACTGCCCTGCTTGCTGGAATAGTACAACACTTTCCCTTCCATCGAAAGCAGGCTGACGGCATATAGACGGTCGTTGCCTTGGAGCAAACTATACAGGAAGCTGGAGGCCGGGCCGTAGCTGGCGACCGTATCGGCAAGCCGACCGGAAGCACTAGCTGCAAGCAGATTGACAATATCGTCCGAGTTGGCGTACACCGCCATGGATTGACGAGTCATGTTTTTAATGTTTTCTTCCAACGTTTTTACAATTTGCCGATTCAGATTACTTTGCGCATTTCTGTACTCCTGTTCAAGCGTTCGGGTGGACATGGTATACGACAAACTGCCAAAGAGGAGGATAGGGATCGTAATGCCGATAATATAAAGCGAAAAGAGTTTGATCTTGATGCTTTTGCGAATAAAGCGCAACATGCCCGCATCCCCCTTTTTTTCGCTGCGCAACGGTGAGTTTATTCTATCACCCCTCAATTTGCGGTGGCAATTGTCGCAAGAGCGAAGCGTACAACTGCATATAAAAGTGGACTATATCGTAAATTTTGAACCCTGCCACCCTGCGAGCATCGTTGATATAGTTAGCGTGTGCCCCGAAACGAAGGCATGATGAACGTGAAAATGACAGAAGAGGTGGTTGCAATGAAGAAGAAATGGTTAATGCCGCTGATCCTGATGACGACGGCAGTCGCACTTTATGGCTGCAGCTCAGGCAACAATGGTCAAGGTCCGGTTGCTTCGCAAGGCGGTAGCAACAATAGCGGCAGCGAAAGCCCCAAACCAAACGTTACGCTGAAGTATGCATCCTGGATGTCCAAGGGGGAGGACAAACCCATTATCGAAGCCTTTATGAAAGCCAATCCCCACATCAAAGTAGAAGAGGAAGTCATTGACGGCGGTCAATACAGCCAGATGCTTCAAACGCGCATCCTGTCGGATGACGCGCCGGATGTCTACTTGCTGCCGTTTAACCAGTACACGCAATATGCGACGGAGGGCCATTTGTATGATCTGAGCAACGAGCCGGGGATGCAGTTGATGATCGACAATCCGCTAGTGGATCAAGCCTTCCAAATTAACGGCAAACGGTTCGGATTTATGGTCAATGCGGGCACGCCGGTGAGTCCGATCTATTACAACAAGAAGATTTTCGAAAAATACAACCTGGATGTGCCGACAAATGCGGAAGAGTTCCTGGCGGTCAACCAGACGCTGAAAGACAACGGCGTTGAACCGCTCGTATTCGGGGCGAAGGACGCGTGGACCTTGTCCGGCACGCTGTATACCGCCATATTCAGGTCGTATGCGCTGCCGAAAACCGACGGGGACATTTTTTATGCGCTGGCCAAAGGGGATGTCAAACCTTCCGAGGTGATTGATTATCCGCTGCAGTTTATTGCCGATCTGGTGAAGCAGGGTTATGTCTCCGAGGCCTCCTCAACCCTTACCTATGACCAGTCCGTGCAATATTTCGCCGACGGCAAAGCCGCCATGCTCCCGCAAGGCACCTGGGTTCCGACGCTTGACCCGATTGTTAATGCGGACAGCGCTTCATTCGAGCTAGGCGCGTTCATGCCGCCGGTGCCTCGGGCGGACGGGATCATTCATGCGATGAGCAACGGCGATCGCATGCTGGTCGTCTCCGCCAACACGAAGCACCCGGAAGAAGCCAAGGCGCTGTTCAACTTCTTCGTCAACCCGGATAATTTGAAGCCTTATTTGGAGGAACAGTCCTTGTTCACCGTGCTGAAAGGGTTGGATATCCAGACGGCTCCGGTATTGCAGGATTATGTGAACGGCTTCTCGGCGGATGACGTGTCCGTCGTCATTGGCAGCCGCTCGGCGGTTACGCCGGCATTCAGCAAGGAAGTGGACATCTCGTTGCAAAATATTTTGGTCGGCTCGTCCGTGGAAGCGGAGCTGAAGCGGCTGGATGAGGAATTCGGCAAAACGAAGGACCAAATGGTAGTCAAAGAATAAAACAGCTCGCAAGGGGGCCGGCAGCGATGCCGCCCCCTCCCGGTTGAGAGATAGGAGTTCGGACATGATGAGATACCGGCGGAGATTGGATTTACTCTATGCGCTGCTCTTTGTATTGCCGGCGTTAACGTTGTTCCTTACCTTCAAGTATTACCCGCTGTCCATGACGATGTTCTATTCGCTCACGAATTGGGACGGCTTTAGCCGATCCTACCAGTTTGTCGGATTGGACAATTTTATATCGGTGTTTAGCGATAGCAAGGTGCTGGGGGCTTTTTACAATACCGTTTATTTTGCGATAGTCAGTATATTGCTCGGTACGGTCATTCAACTGGGCCTCGCCCTCATCCTTGTCAATCGCATCAAGGGAGCCAAGGTTTTCCGCACCGTGCTGTATATGCCGGCCGTCATCAGCGCGCTGATTATCAGCATGACTTGGATTGCCTTCTTCCAATACAACGGCATCATCAACCAAACATTGAAGCTTGTCGGACTGGAGACGCTGGCGCACAACTGGCTGGCGCATCCTATCATTACGATACATGTGCTGATCGTTATCAACATCTGGCAGTGGGCGGGCTATGGCATGATTATTTATATAACCGGCTTGCAAGCGATCCCGACCGAAATCAACGAGGCGGCCGCGCTGGACGGCGCGACGGGATGGCGCAAGCTGCGTCTGATTACGTTGCCGCTTATTATGCCGGCGGTCACGATTAATATGTTCATTTCGATTACAGGGTCCCTTCGCGTATTCGAGCTGCCGTTTGTATTGACCGGCGGAGGTCCGATGAATACGACGAACACGGTGACGATGTCGATCTACAATACGGCCTTTCTCTCCAACCAGTTCGGCTATGCTAGCAGCATTGGACTTGTGTTTTTCCTCTTTATCGCGACGATTACGCTGATTCAGTTGACGGTGACGCGACGACTGGAGGTGGAGTATTAATCATGGCATCGGCAAACGGAAGATGGCTCCGAATGTTTAACTATACGATTTTGTACGCGGCGGCAGTTATTATTTTGATCCCGGTCCTTAATATCATATTAAGCAGCTTCAAGACCAATCAGGAGATCAATCGGGTATTTACGCTCCCCTCCTCGCTGCAATTCGACAACTATGCCCGGGTTTTTGACAACTCCTACATCTGGCTTAACATCGGCAATTCCATTTTCATTACGGGCATTTCGATTGTAGTGGCGATTTATTTGACCTCCATGGCGAGCTACAGCTTGGCGCGTCGCAAGGAATGGATCTTTCAGGCGCTTTATTTGGTGTTTATCAGCGCTTCCATGATTCCGCTCGCCGCCAATCTGGTGCCGCTTTATGTCCTGATGAATAAGCTCGGACTGGTCGATACCCGGACATCGGTCATTATTATCAGCATTGCGGGAGCGATCCCGATGGGCATTATGCTGTACACCGGTTTCATTAAAGGCGTCAGTCGAAGCCTGGACGAATCGGCAAGCATCGACGGCTGCGGCCGAGTACGGATTTTTGCCCTGATCATCTTGCCATTGCTTAAGCCGGTTACGGTTACGTACATGGTCATTTCTTCGATCTCGATCTGGAACGATTTCCTTATGCCGCTTTTGTTCATACGCACGGCATCAAAAAAAACGATCACCTTGGCCGTATACTCTTTTATGAGCGAGTATGTCAACGATTGGGGCGCTGTCTACGCGCTGCTCACGATCGCCTTTTTGATTCCGGTGGCGTTTTTCATTTACAATCAGAAGCACTTTTACGGCGGAATGACGGACGGATCCGTCAAAATGTAAACTCAACTGCGAGTTGAAAAAGTTCGGTTATCAGTACAAATGGTTTGAGTGGAGGTAGACAAGGTGAGTACAGAACTATATCGGGAGCCGGCGCGGGATATTGAAGTGTTGCGGCAAGCCGATGTCGTCGTATGCGGCGGCGGGCCCGCAGGGGTATCGGCGGCGATTGCCGCCGCCCGTACAGGCGCGAAGACGGTGCTGCTCGAGGGGCACGGAGCCTTGGGCGGCATCTGGACATCCGGTTTGTTGTCCTGGATTATCGATGCCGGCGGCAAGCCGGGCATCATGAAGGAAATCACCGACCGGCTGGATAAAAAGGGCGCCCGGCGGCAAAGTCTGGGCGAAGATTTTACGTACGATCCGGAAGCGATGAAGCTGTTGCTGGAGGAGATGTGCTGCGAAGCGGGCGTCATCGTTCAATTGCATACGAGGGTGTGCTCCGCTGCGGTCGACGAAAGCGGCCGTTTGGCGCTGGCGCTGACCGAATCGAAGTCGGGACGGCAGGCGTGGGCAGCCTCCTGCTTTATTGATGCGACGGGCGACGGCGATCTGGCGGCACAGGCGGGCTGCGGATTTGCGCTCGGAAGGCCGGGCAGCGGCGAGACTCAGCCGCTTAGCCTTATGGCGCTCGTCTCGGGCATTCTTCCGGAGGATGTAGCGCCGTATACGATGGATGGCCTCAGCGAGGAGCCCAAGCGGCGTTTGCTGGAGCAGATGGGCCAAGCAGGCGTGTTCCCGTCGTACTCCGGCCCGTCGTTGTTTCATATCAGAGACGGCCTCTTTGCTTTAATGGCTAATCATATGTATGGCGCCAAGGCGACCGATGCTATGCAACTGTCGCAGGCGACAATGCTGGCAAGGCGCGAGCTTCACCGGATTATCGACGGGCTGCGGGCGGCAGGCGGCGTGTGGAGCGGCCTGCATATCGTCAGCACCGCCGCCCAGATCGGCATCCGGGAAGGGCGGCGTATTGCGGGGCGCTATACGGTCGACGAGCATGACTTGCAGGCCGGCCGCGCTCATGAGGACGGCGTATGCCGCGTACGATACGGCATCGATATCCATTCAACGAATCCCGAGGATGGCAAGGGCTTCGGGGATGACGGCAAGTCGAGCAAGCCGTACGATATTCCGTTCCGCGCTTTGATCGCGGCGGACGTGGACGGTCTGCTGCTTGCGGGCAGATGCATCAGCGGCGATTTCGTTGCCCATTCCAGCTACCGGGTTACGGGCAATGCGGTCGCCATGGGCCAGGCCGCCGGAGCAGCGGCAGCATTATGCGCCAGCCGGCGTTTGTTGCCGCAGCAGCTCGCTTGGCCGGACATAAGGGCTACACTATCGAGGCTGGAGGAGACGCAGTGGAACAAACCATGATTCGGCATCAGGCTTTGCCCGACGGAAGGATCCGGTTGGAGCGGGCCGCGGAGGCAACGCTTGATTTCGGCTTTCGCATTGTGCGCGGGGACGGACATGTCTGGGATATATCCGACTTTTCCGAGAGGCAAACCTTCCCTCCTCGGCGTGGACAAGAGGAGCGATATGGATATGTTTATCGTAATGACGCGCTGCAGGTGACGCTGGAGTTGATCCTGCAGGAGGAGGGATATGCGGAATGGAGGCTGCGGCTGCGCAATGAAGGCGACGATCCGTTGGCACTCTCCGCCGCCCATCTGTGCGAGGGGCAGCTGCGTTACGCGGAAACTCGGGCGCTTGAAGGCGGGAGCGGCATTGGAGGCGGTGGTATTGGAGCAAATGCAGCAGGCCGCGACTGGCTCGCGCTTAATGTCGGGCTGCAGTCGACCGACATGCACATCGGCATTGAAGCGGTCGAGCCTGGGCGCAACCATTATTTTGACGGCTTTACCGTGCTGCACGAGCCGACATTGAACCGACATCTTCTGATCGGTTGCAGCTCGCATGCCACATACTTTCCGCATGTGCTGGCGCAACAAGACGCGAATAACGAAGGTTTCGATATATGCGTAGCCAATCATCTCGAAAACCTGGTTCTCCGTTCAGGCGAGACCGCCGATACGGAGTGGGCGATCTTTATGACGGATCATGGGCATGATCGGCTGCTCAGCCGTTACATGGACCGCGTTTGTGCAGCCATGAAACCGGCAAGCGCATTTCGCGAGCCGGTTACCGGCTGGATCTCCTGGTATTACTACTATGGAACCGTGACGGAGCAAGCCGTACTGGACAACGTGCAGGCATTGCTGGAGTTTCCGGACATCCAGCCGGAGTATGTCGTCGTGGATGCGGGATGGTTTCTGGAGACGGGATTCGGGGACTGGGAGGCAAACGGCAAGTTTCCGCATGGCATGGAGTGGCTCGCCGCCCGCATTGCCGAAGCGGGCTTCAAGCCCGGCTTATGGTTTTCCCCGTTGCTGGCGGATGCCGGTTCGCAACTGGTCAACGAACACCCGGACTGGCTACTCTGGAGGGACGGGCAGCCTGTGGCCGGCATGAATCCGAACGGCAGCGATGTGCTTGAGCTCCATGAGAAAAGCAATATCAAGTACGTGCTGGACATTACGAATCCGGAGGTGCTCCAATACCTGCATCGGCTCATTCATCGGGCTGTGCACGAGTGGGGGTATCGCTACATCAAGCTTGACTTTCTGGTGCGCGCTCTATTTACCGACAAGGGCACACATTCGAGCCTTGAGCGGGATCAGGTGTATTATCCCGGGACGACGACAGCGCAGGCTTATCGCAATGCCATGCGGGTTATCCGCGAGGCGGCCGGGGATCAATGTTTCATTCTGGGCTGCGCGGCTCCCCTGTTCGCCAGCCTGGGTCCGTATATCGATGCCAATCGAATGACCCCGGATATTACGAGGCGGACTTATACAGCCTCGCAGGAGCGGCCGGGGTATTGGGAGCTGGTGAAAATTTGCTCCCAAGCGATGGCCGCGCGCTATTTTCTGCATCCCCGCGCCGGCTTCAACGACCCGGATGCGCTGGTTGTCCGGGGACATGAGCCGGAGGGCATCGTCGACGACTACACGCCGACTCTGGACGAAGCGCGAGTATGGGCCGGCGTCGTGGCGCTGTCGGGCGGTTTGCTGTTCTACAACGACAAGCTGTCGGAGCTCGAAGAGGAGCGGCGGCCCCTTATTGGCCAGTTGTTCCCGGTCGGCCCCGGCGTCGCTGTTCCGCTCGACTACTTCAATCCGGATATTCCCCGCTTCTGGAAGCTGTCTATCGAGGATAACGGACGGCGGTGGATCGTGCTGGGCGTATTCAATTGGAGCGACACGCCGGATGCTCCGTCATTGCCGCTTCAGGAGCTCGGCTTCCGTCACGGAGAGCAAGTAATCGGTTGGAGCTTATGGGATCGGCTGGAGACGGCTTTGTTTTCCGGCGAAGCGGAGGACACCTGGTTGTCTCTTCATGAAATGAAACCTCATTCGATGCAGTTGCTTGCGCTTCGCACCGCTGCCGAGCATCCTCATCTGGCGGGAACGGATATGCACTTTACCCAAGGCTGGGCCGAATTCGGCGATGAGCGCTGGGATGCGGCGGAGCGACGGCTGATCTTGCAATGGAGGCCGGGTTATACGAAACGCGGTACCGTATACGTGCACATACCGGAGTCGTATCGTCAGACCGCCAAGTCGAGCAATGCGCGAATGGCGGATGACGGCGGAGACATTGTCGTTCTGCATTGCTCA
>NZ_BDQX01000423.1:3543-9919 GCF_003112455.1 Paenibacillus agaridevorans | reverse complement strand
TATGTTAGCGCTTACCGAAAGCGTCTCGGCCAGCCAAGAGGCGGACATCGAGTTGTGGCAGCCCTACGAAATAACGTTAACCAGCTCCGAAACGTATGCCAATCCTTATCTGGATGTGGAAGTTTCCGCCCAGTTCAGCGGTCCGGGAGGATTGGAGATGGAACTTCCAGGTTTCTGGGATGGAGATGCGGTATGGCGCATCCGGTTCTCGCCGCCGATCGCGGGCGAGTGGACTTATGAGACTAGCGCTACCGATTCGGGGAATACGGGCCTGCATCAATCGGGCAGCTTTACGGCAGGGGCCTACACGGGCGATCAGGCCATCTACAAACATGGTTTCTTGCGGCCGTCGGATAATAACCGTTATGTTGCCTATAGCGACGGAACGCCGTTCTTCTGGCTTGGCGATACGCACTGGATGGGATTATCCGGACGGGAAAGCCTGAACGGCTCCAATGATGCGAGGTTCGATTCCCAGTTCAAAGGGATGGCCGATATCCGCAAGGAGCAAGGCTACAACGTTTATGCCATGAGCTTGTTTGGCGGCAGCTGGGGAGATGTTTCCCCCCAAGGCACTTACAATGAGGGCGGCCCGATCTGGCAGGCGGCAAGCCTCGCCGCCTCCGCTTCCAGTGCCGTAGCGCCATCCGGCGGCGGGGATCATCACGGCGCCAAGAAAGCGCTGGACGGCAATTTAGGTACGCGCTGGCAGGCTACAGCCGCGACTTACCCGCAGTGGCTTGAAATCGATCTCGGCGAGATTTCGTCCATTGGTCAACTCGATTTGCATTTTGGCGAATCCGATACATGGTCGTATATCATCGAAGGCTCCCCCAACGGCATTCAGTACAATACGCTGGTGAACCGTTCATCGGGTGCATCGGGCCAAAATTTCACCGATGCGGTCTCTGCCGCCGCACGCTATTTGCGCGTCACGATTACCGGAGCGCTCTCCGGGCGTCCTGCCTCCATAACCGAATTTGTCCCCTATGGAACAAGCATGCAGCCGCTTAACAACAACGGCTTGTTTAAGCAATTAAACCCGGCGTTTTGGCAAAGCGTCGATGAACGGATCGCTTATCTGTCCGAGCAAGGAATGACCGCTGCGCTCGGGCTCGACTGGGGCCGCAATCTGGAAGCCGCCAATGAGGCGGACTATATGCGGCTTGCCCGGTATGTCGTGGCCCGATATGCGGCTTATCCGGTAGTTTGGCTGGGTGCGGGCGAATATTCCACCGGCAACACGGCTTCCTGGGGAAATGTGTCTGCGTATATTTATGAACAGGACCCCTACAAGCGTCTAAACTTTTTGCATAATGCCGTATGGAATGCCAATAACTTTCGAGATGAGCCCTGGTACCAAGTGGACTACCTGCAGGCCGGTCATGGCGTTCAGAAATCCAAGGATTATTGGCTTGGCCACTATAATGAAACCCCGACCAAAATTATGATCGAGGCGGAAGTCAATTACGAGAACATTAACGGCATCCCTTCCTCGTTTACGAGAGAAGCCGCCTGGAACGCGTTCATAGCCGGCAGCGCAGGTTTTACGTACGGCGCGGAGGGGATCTGGCAGGCTACGCATGACATGAAGGACACATGGCAGGTATGGAACCTGGCGCCGACACCATGGTATGAAGCGATTCATAAACCGGCGGGCGAGCAAATGCGGTTTCTAAAGGACTTTTTCACCGCGCTTCCTTGGTGGGACATGACCCCCGACGCGGCTCGCGTTCAATGGCAGGGCGCTCCGGCGCTTAACAACAAGGCAGCTCCTTATCAGCGTTCTACGGCGGATGGAGCGGTAATTGCGGCTTACTTGCCCTCGCATACGTCCACTTATACCGGCAAGGCGCAAGGGCTTGAGTCTGGCGAAACGTACCAAGCAAGCTGGTACAATCCGCGTACCGGCCAATACACGGCGATTTCGGCGGCATTCGTTCCGGATGGGAACAACGAGTGGCAAATTCCCCCACAGCCAAGCGCTTCGTCGGATTGGGCGCTGCTCATTCAGCGAATCTCGGATCGGGCTGCGACGCCGAATGCCGACAAGAAAGGCGGATCCTATCGCTCGCCTGTGACGGTGGCATTGTCTACGACAACTGCCGGAGCCGCGATCTATTACACATTGGACGGCACAGAGCCGAATGCCGATAACGGCTTGATATATACCTCGCCGATCACCATTCAATCTGCCGCCACCCTTAAAGCGGTGACAATAGCCGACGGGTTGGAGCCTTCGCCATCGATGGTTTATTACTATCGTTTTCCGGGCAACCTGGCGTACGATCGGACGTACAGCAGCTCAACGACCTTTGCGTCCGGTCAGGAGGCGGCTAAAGCGTTTGACGGCAATCTGTCGACCAACTGGCAGGCGGGCAATATGGATCGACTTAATCAATGGCTGGAGGTTGATTTCGGAGGAGCCGCTACATTCAACCAGGCGGTCGTGAGCGAATACGGCAATCGGATCACTTCATTCCGCATTGAATATTGGAACGGTTCTGCCTGGCAGACGGCGTATACCGGGACGACAATCGGGGCTGACGCCAATGATCGTCGCACATTCCACTTTCCGGCCGTGACCGGCAGCAAGGCAAGACTGTATATCGTTCATGCCACGCTGCAGCCGATTATTTACGAGCTGGAATTGTATCATGCTCCGACGGGACTGGCTGCGGTTCCGGGGCACGGAACGGTATCACTGTCCTGGAATGCGCTCTCGGGGGCTAGCCATTATGAACTTTGGCGTCAGGATGCAGAGGGCGAACCCGGTCGTATCGTCGCTGCGGGCAATATGTTGGCCTATGCCGACACCGGGCTGGGGAACAAACGGGAGTACAGATACCGGCTTGCCGCCTTCGACAGCTTCGGCAATGAAATGGGGAGATCAGCTTTTGTTCAAGCTGAAACTCCGGGAGCGCAGCCGTTAAGCAACAATCGCACATATGCCGCGTCCTCCGTATTTAACGGCTCGCAAACCGCCGACAAAGCGTTCGATGGTTTGCAGAACACGAATTGGCAAGCGGCAGTCGGGCAGACGGCGGGTCAATGGCTAGAGGTTGATTTCGGCGAACCTGTCGTCTTCAACAAAGTCATTGTGTCCGAATTCGGCAATCGCACGCAAGGTTTTCAGGTGCAATATTGGAACGGCGCGTCCTGGCAAACGGCATATAGCGGGACGACGATCGGAGCGACTGTGTTCGACCGCCGGCAATTCCACTTTCCCGAAGTGACGGCAAGCAAGGCAAGGCTGTATTTCACCGCCGCTGCCTCGCAGCCGATTATTTACGCCTTTGAGCTATACGAGGTTCCCCAAGGCTTGCAGGCTGCTGGCGGTCCGAAAACGGCGAAGCTGGCATGGGATGCGATTCCGGGCGCCGAATCCTATTCGGTTTACCGCAGCATGTATGCGGACGGCGCATATGAGGCGGTGGCCGAAGGACTTGAAACAACCGACTTCCGAAATGCCGATTTGCTGGAGGGAGCGACGTATTACTACAAAGTATCGGCGTTGATCGACGGAAAGGAAACCGAGTTATCGCAGCCGATTGCGGCCACGACCTCGGGACCGTTTAACTATGTATACGGACGCGCTTATAAAAGCTCTTCCAATTACAATTCCGCTCAAAATGCCGCCATGGCGTTCGACGGGATGACCCAGACCAACTGGCAGGCGGCGGTAGGCCAATTTGCGAATGAATGGCTGGAGGTTGATTTTGGAACCTCGGTTACCTTTAACAAGGCTATATTGAGCGAGTTCGGCAGTCGAACCTCAGCCTATCGCATTGAGTATTGGAATGGAAGCTCCTGGCTGACGGCCTATACAGGCACTACAATCGGCAGCTCGGCCCACACGCCGTTGACGGTCAACTTCTCGCCGGTTACCGGCAGCAAGGCTCGCATATATTTTGTGTCGGGAACCTCGCAGCCGATTATTATTGAGTTTGCTATTTATAAAGAGTAAGAGTGAGGAGCCTAATCGATGAATGATAAAATGGACGGAGGGCAGCTATATCGAACCGGATACGGTACATGGAATGGGATACTTGGAGGCAATCCGGACCGAATTTATACCGAAATAGCCATCCGAGTCGGGGTTGGGTCCGGAATGTTCGGGAGAGGCGTAAAGGATTTCTTAGTGGAAGAATCGAATAATAAACACATTCCTTCTTCTATATCGCAAGCTTCCGATAACCTGTTCGAGAAGCGCACGCAATGACAGGATTGTCGGCAGCCCGCTTGATAAAATAACAATCGAAGGAAGGTGACGCGCAGGTGGAAGCGCTTATTCGCATGATGAACGCCCTGGATTACATGGAGACGAAGATGGAAGAAAAGCTGGATATGGAAGAGATCGCGAAGAAGGCGCATTCGTCCACGTTCCACTTCCAGCGCATGTTCCACTTCCTAACGGGCATGTCGGTGGCCGAATACGTCAGGAAGCGGAAGCTTACGCTTGCCGCTCAGGAGCTGGTTGCTTCGAGCGCCAGGGTTCTCGACGTTGCCCTCAAGTACGGCTACGATTCGCCAGAATCGTTCGCCAAGGCGTTCCGCCGCATACACGGCATTGCGCCGTCAGAGGCCCGGCTTCCCGGCGTTCAGCTGAAGGCGTTCCCCCGCCTCTCCTTCCACTTATCCTTGAAGGGAGATCAAGACATGGATTACAGAATCGAAGACAAGGAATCGTTCACGATCGTAGGCAAGTCGCTAGCCGTATCCTGCGTGGATGGCGAGAATACCAGAGAAATACCGAAGTTCTGGGGAGCCAGCCACGCGGATGGCACGGTTAGGGCCCTCGAGGAGCTGGCTCCGGGCGAACTCTGTCTTGGCGTCTGCCTCGACATGAAGCCCGAGACGGGCGACTTCAACTATATGATCGCCGTGAAGGCTGACGAGGACAAAGCAACGGGCGATCTGGTCGCGCGCGCGGTTCCCGCCTTGACTTGGGCGATCTTTACGTCCATCGGCCCTATGCCGGACGCCATCCAAAGCCTCTTCGGGCGCATCTACTCGGAGTGGTTCCCCGCCACGGGCTACGAACATGCCGGCGGCCCGGAAATCGAAGCTTATACAGACGGCGATACGACATCCGACGAATATCGCTGCGAGGTATGGATACCGATCATCAAGAAAGCCAAGTGAGAAAACCTCTATCGCTGCCTTTCAGAGATGAGCGACCTCCAACTTTGCAAAGCAAAGCTGCTTCTTGAAAGGCAGCCAGTCGGCGAGCTTTAGGTCGATGACGCCGACTTAAATCTTAAAAAGCAGCCGGTCGGCGAGCTTTAGATCGATGCCATCAGAATCTTCCTTTGCAGCGATACGGAACAGGCCGCAGGTCGTGGCATCCTTCGCACGCCAGCAGCTAAAACCCATTGGCTATGTTTTCGCATTTCCGGAATTTCTCGACTTCCTACAAGACATTGGGGCGTAACTTCCCTTTAGGCTTAAATAAACGTCCTCGTATCCCGATTGCGTCCGAACTTGTAGGCCGCGACGAGGCAGAAGGTTAACGCGAACGCCGCCAAAGTGAGGCCGTTCAGAACCAGCGTCGCTGCAGGCGCGCCGGATTGCAGCCCGTCGATGCCCTCCAGCAGCCATCGCTGCGGCAGAAACTCGGCAATCGCCCGCAGCGGCGTCGGCATGGCCTCCACGGGGAACATGCAGCCTGCGATCAAGCAAGTGGGAATGATCAGCAGGTTCTGCAGCGCGTTCGCGGATATGGCGTTTCGCGAGAACGCGACGATGACCAAGGACAATCCCACCGCCACCCATGCAAATAACACGAGCGCAAGCGCAATGCTCCAGAGGGGGGCCCCGGGCCGGATACCGAAGCCCACCGTCATGACCGTCAGCACGACGGCTACCTGAAGCATGAGAAGCAGGACATTGGCGGCGACGTTCGACGCCACGTAGGCTCTGGAGGAAGAGGGGGCGGCCAACAGCCTGTAATAAGTCCGGTTCTCCCTCTCTTTGATCATATGGGTCGACAAGCTGACGGCGGAGAACATCATGACGATCACGAGGTAACCAATGGATCGGTTCGTCATGTCCCGCCCCGCGGAGAGATCCTCCGCCGTTTCCTTCCGCAGACCGAATTCGGCCGCATCGAGCTGTGCATACCGTTCCTTGAAGCCGGAGACGTCCCCGGACGTTGCCGCCGCAAGCGCGCTTACGTTTTCGACGTACCGATTAAGCATGAGCTCCACGTAAGAAGCGACTTCCGAGCCTTCCAGAGCCATTAACTCCGCTCTCGCATCCGCACGCCCCTCAATTAGAGCTTGCGCGTAACCTTCCGGTATGGTAATCGCGACATCCAGCTCCCCCGACAGCACGTCTTCTTCGGCCTCGCCGATGGACGGAAGCGTCGCGATTT
>NZ_BDQX01000423.1:0-3456 GCF_003112455.1 Paenibacillus agaridevorans | reverse complement strand
GGCCAGGCCGCCATCCGATACCGGCTCCCCCGCGTCCAGATTCACGACTCCCACGTTAAGCGGGCTGGGATTGGCGCTGCCCCCGATGATAAGGAAGGCCAGCACGATGCCGATGACCGGCGTAATCAGGAATACCAGCAAGCTTTTATATCCCCGCAGCATGGACCGTATCGTCCTTCGCAACAACCAGATCATATCCTTCATCTATAACCCTTCCTTTCTGCGCATGATCCCAATCGCAGCGGCCAGGAACAGGACGGAGAAGCCCATGTTCAGAAGGATCGCCGCGTATTCCGCGGACATCCCGCCAATGGGACTTTCCACGCCGCCGTAAATGACCGAAAGCAACCCGTCGTTGGTCCAATCCAGCGGCGATAATCGCGTCAGCTTGCTGAAGAAATCCCCGTTATCCACGTTCTGGAAGTACGATCCGCCGAAGAGCGCCGCCAGTTGAATGATCGTCATGATGACGGCGCCGGACGCCTTCGATCCGAGCATATAGCTGCTGCCAAGCCCCAAGCTGATCGCGAACACGATTTGCGAAGCCAGCACCAGCAGCACCATAACGGGATTGTCTCCCCAATCGGCTCCGTACATATATTTGCTGAGAAGCACGATAAGGATGACGAAGAACAAATGAAGCAGGAGCGACCCCGTTATTTTGCCGGCGAAAATTTCCGCCTTCGTCACCGGCGCCACCAGCAGGCGATTAGCCGTATGGCGAACGCGTTCGTTCTCGATCAGGAGGCCCGCCGTCATGGAGATGTACATGATGATCATCGTCGTCACGGCTACCGAATAATAATCGATGGCGTTCGGCTTCGGCGGCGCTTGCAGCATCCTTGTCTCGAAATGTTCCCCCGATGATGCTGCCCCCTCGGCCGCGCCCGCAGCTTCCGGCAAGACGAGAGACAGCTTGCGATGGTCCGCGTATGCCGATAACAAGCCCTGGACGATCGCGTTCTCGGCTCCGATCCGGTCGTTGCCGTAATAGCGGATGCCCTCGTCGCCAATCGTCGCATAGCCGATGTAACCGCCGTTTTTCACCTCGTCGATCGCCGCTTGCTCTCCCATCTTTGCTTCATCGAAGGCGATCCCCTTTACTATAATCTCCCTGTCGCCCCGCTCCGTGCCTTCGAGCCCACCTGTCTCGTCGATAGATCTGCCGATCCAGGACTCCCAATGCTCCTTCGCTGCTTCGTCCCCGCTTGCCGAGTACAATACGCGGACGGTTCCTACGGCCTCTTTGCCGTTGAAGTTGCCCGACAGCACCGAGCCGAGAATGAGAATGAGCAGAACGGGCGTAGCCAGCATAAAGATCAGCATCGCCGGGTCTCTCGACGTCATCAATTCCTTCATCGCAATTCGCCAAACGTTCACGCGGTTCTCCTCCTTTCTTCTCCTGCCATTCTAATCATCCCTCAAGCTGCGACCGGTCAGCGTCAGAAAAACCGTCTCCAGACTCGGCTGTCTCTCGTCGACCGAGCGGATCTCCATGCCGCTCTCCATTATGCATTGAAGAACCCGGTTCAGGTTGTTGACCTCGGCGTCCGATTCTACGCGAACCGCGCTCCCCTCAACGTCTAAGGCCACGGCCCTCACTCCGGCGATGCCGCGAAGCTTCTCCTCGTTCAGTCTTTCAGCGGATTTCAGCTCGATCATCAGCGTCTTTCGGTCGGTAATGATCGACTTGAGCTGCGCCTTCGTCCCTTCCGCGATCATCTTGCCATGATCCATAATCGCGATGCGGGTGCAAAGCTCTTCGACTTCCTCCATGTAATGGCTCGTGTAGATAATGGTGCAGCCCATCTCGTTAAGCTTCCTGACGGAATTCAGAATGTAGCTGCGCGACTGCGGGTCGATGCCGACCGTCGGCTCATCCATCATGATCAGTTTCGGACGGTGGGCAATGGCGCAAGCGATGTTCAGCCTCCGTTTCATGCCCCCCGAGAAATTCCGCGGGAAGCTCTTATGCTTGTCGTCGAGCCCCGCGAACGCGAGAGCCTCCTCCGTGCGGCTCTTAAGCTCCGCGCCCCTCAATCCATATAATCCGGCAAAAAAATGCACATTCTCGTAAGCCGTCATATCCTCGTAGATGGCAATTTCCTGCGGCACGAAGCCGATGTTCGACTTCGCGAACCTGCCGTTTCGCGCTATATTGCGATCCAGCAGCCGAATCTCGCCTTTGCTCGCCGGAATCAAACCCGCGATCATGTGGATCGCCGTGCTTTTGCCCGCGCCGTTGGGGCCCAAGAGTCCGAATATTTCGCCCTCCCTTATGCTAAGCGACAGTCCGTCCACGGCTGTAAAGTCGCCGAATGACTTCGTCAATCCCTCCAGTTGCAGTACGTTCATCCGCATTCCCTCCCGTAACTCTTTCGTCTTGCCCTTATCGTACAAAAAAAGATGAACCCCGCGGAAGTGCGTAAGTTCATCTTCTGACATGAGAAATCTCATGGTTATGGATATGGCGATACTCATGCCTTGCCGCAAGGAAGGAGCGTCGTGACGGAGAAACCCGCCGAGCCGTCTACGATGACCTTGCCGTTCGCGGACGCCGCCCGCTCCTCCATGCCGGCGATGCCGAGTCCCTTCACGATCTTCGAAGCTCCGACTCCGTTGTCGGAGACGCCGGCCTTCACCATCGTGTTCAACACCTCGATATGGACCGACACGGTGGTTGCCCGCGCATACTTCGCCGCGTTCGTCAGAGCCTCCGTCACGTTGCGATGGATAATTTGCCAGTGCAGCTGCTCGATTCGGCCCACGTCCCCCTCGAAGGTAAGCGCGACGCGCAGCCCCTCGTGCGTGGCCGCAAATTCGTCGATGAACAGCCGCAGCCGGTTCAGCCCAAGCTGCTCGGCCAACGGTTTCATGTCCCGGAGGACGAGGCGAATGCTCTCGATGCCTTCCTTGGAAATGGCGATCGCGTTGCCCAGCAGCTCGGCGGAACGTTCCGGATCTTTGGCCTGCAGCCGTTTGGCCGCCTCCATCTGAATGAGCGCTCCCGTCATGGAATGCCCGATCTTGTCGTGAATATCCTGCGAGAGACGGTTGCGTTCCTCCAGCTTGAACGTATACTCCGATTGGCGGATGTAATCGTTGCTCTCGCCAAGACTCCTTTGCAGGCGATGGATGTCGGCGCGCAGCGCCTCCATGGCTGCCTTGGCCGTCGCGGATTGACGGGCGTGCCTGTCCAGCAGCCAATGGAACAGCAACGAGAGCAAGGCGATGAGTCCGTAGGAAGCCTGCAGGTCTTCGGGAAGAAGCGGTAGCGGCGCCAAGGCAGGCAAGTATAAGAGAGCATGCCATTGCGAGAATCCGGCGCTGTCATGGACGCCGCGTTCCGCTGTCGGCTGCAGTGTGCCGGAAAGCGGCGGACCGCCGGGGGCGTCCGCATACCGCTCGCTCCCGTCCGGCCAACTCGAGCGCGTCGTCGTATACGCCGCTCCGGAC
>NZ_BDQX01000422.1 GCF_003112455.1 Paenibacillus agaridevorans | reverse complement strand
AGGTGGTGAAACAAGCGATGCTTCATCATAAGGCATTCAAATTTCGTATCTATCCGACGCAAGAACAGAGCGTGCTCATGCGCAAAACATTGGGTTGCAGCCGTTTCGTGTTTAACCATTTCCTAGCGAAATGGAATCAAACCTATCAAACTACAGGTAAAGGATTGTCTTACAACAGCTGCGCCGTAGGGCTTCCTGCTATGAAGCGTGAATGGCCTTGGCTGAAAGAAGTGGATAGCATT
>NZ_BDQX01000421.1 GCF_003112455.1 Paenibacillus agaridevorans | reverse complement strand
TCGACGATTATCCCTCATTAAACGAACCGGGAAAAATAAACCGTCAGGGCAGATCATCCTGGCGTTTCTTTTTTGGGCTGGAGCCATAAAGAAACAATGGCGCTGCTTGTTCTTCCTCTCCAATAAGGG
>NZ_BDQX01000420.1 GCF_003112455.1 Paenibacillus agaridevorans | reverse complement strand
GAACGTCTTCGTTCCGCTTTCCGTTCCTTTGGTGACCGTCGCGGTCAACGTTAACGTGAGATCCACTGCGCCGACGACAGGACGTTGCAGCAAGCTTCCGTTAGCCGTCATATACGCCGGATTCGAGCT
>NZ_BDQX01000419.1 GCF_003112455.1 Paenibacillus agaridevorans | reverse complement strand
TTGTGTATGATTTTTCATACTCGTCGCACCATATTCGCCTCTACTACGCCACTTGTGTATGATTTTTCATACTCATCGCACCATATCCGCCGCTTCTGCACCACTTGTGTATGATTTTTCATACTCGTCGCACCATATTCGCCTCTACTACGCCACTTGTGTATGATT
>NZ_BDQX01000418.1 GCF_003112455.1 Paenibacillus agaridevorans | reverse complement strand
ACAACATCGGCAACAACAGTCCGGAGAAGCTGATGACGTTTATCGAGACGCTGGAGAGAGCCTTAAGCAAGGCGACGGGCAGGGAGATCCTCTTCGACAAAATATTCGAACCCCTCAAGCCCGGCGATG
>NZ_BDQX01000417.1 GCF_003112455.1 Paenibacillus agaridevorans | reverse complement strand
CTGCGTAATCGGTACCGCCACCGTCAGACGCTGTGTTCCAGCCCGCGAATGTGTGGCCTTCTTTCACCAAAGTGCCTTTATCCAGCACATTGACCGTTTCGCCTACTTCATACGCTTCACTATCCACTGGCACCGAACCGCTTGCGCTTCCGTTTCCGTTATACGTCACCGTATACGACGGATTAGGCGTCCACTTCGCATACAGCGTAACGTTTGCAGCTCCCATCGTCAGCGTTGCGCCAGCCGCATAATTCGTACCAGTTCCGTTCGCTAACGTGTTCCAACCTGCAAACGTGTAACCGGTTCTAACCAAACTACCTTGACCAAGCACGACAACTGCTTCGCCTACTTCATACGTTCCGCTGTCCAGAGGCGCAATTCCGCCAGTGCTTCCGTTTCCGTTATACGTCACCGTATACGTCGGATTAAGCGTCCACTTCGCATACAGCGTAACGTTCGCTGCTCCCATCGTCAGTGTCGCGCCCGCTGAATA
>NZ_BDQX01000416.1 GCF_003112455.1 Paenibacillus agaridevorans | reverse complement strand
AAACGCTTCACTTAATACGTGTTTTCTTAAAAGCAGGGATTATGGAAAATGGCTTTGTTCGTCCGAATGAAACGGGCGTTCCGCAAGGCGGACCTTTAAGTCCCATTTTAGCGAATATTTATCTGGACAAATTGGATAAAGAACTAGAAGCAAGAGGACTCTATTTTGTCCGTTATGCGGATGATACGGATATCTTTGTCAAAAGTGAGCG
>NZ_BDQX01000415.1 GCF_003112455.1 Paenibacillus agaridevorans | reverse complement strand
CCCCTTCTCACCCAATAAGTGGATGTTGAATTTATAAGGCGTTTTACATTCCAAGGACGACGAGACCTTGCCGAGCCCGCCATTTTTCAGTTTAAATATCGCTATCGCGTTCGGATCAAACTCATATTC
>NZ_BDQX01000414.1 GCF_003112455.1 Paenibacillus agaridevorans | reverse complement strand
TTCCAGCCCGCAAACGTGTACCCGGTTCTAACCAGACTGCCGCTAGCCTTAACGATAACTGCCTTGCCTCCTTCATACGTTTCACTGTCCACAGGTACCGAACCGCCAGTGCTTCCGTTTCCGTTATACGTCACCGTATACGTTGGATTAAGCGTCCACTTCGCATATAGCGTTACGTTCGATGCTCCCATCGTCAGC
>NZ_BDQX01000413.1:30496-31244 GCF_003112455.1 Paenibacillus agaridevorans | reverse complement strand
ACAATCGTTGGGTGAAGTGGATCCGGGAGCAGTCCGGAATTGACGTAACGATGGTGCCCGTGCCTCGAAACCAGGCACAAGACAAGCTGAACGTGCTTATCGCTTCGAATCAGGCGCCTGATCTGATCTGGGAGTACGATCGGGCTTATATCGGCAAGCTGATTACCCAAGGCGCGCTGCAGCCGGTGGACGCTTATATCGAGCAGTACAGCACATCCTACAAAACATATTTGCAGGAGCATCCCGAGCTGTTGCCTTACCTGACCTTCGATGGTCAAATGTATGCGGTCGCGAACGCTCGGACGACGGATGGCATCGCCAATCATGGTCTGTGGATCCGGCAAGATTGGTTGGATAAGCTGGGCCTCAAGACGCCGACAACGATGGACGAATTGATCGAGGTGGCGAAGGCATTCAAGGAGCAGGACCCGGACGGCAACAAGCAGGACGATACAACGGCGCTGGTAGGCAGCACGGTCTTTGACAGCTATGCGGCGATGAACGCGGCTATCGGCAATCAATGGTACCTGGAGAACGGCAGCATGAAGTACGGAGCCACGCTCGACCGGTTCGGGGATGCGATGGAGTTGGAGAAACAAATGTACGAAGCGGGGCTGGTGGACAAGGAATATTTGACGGACAAAAACTTTCAGAGGGCTATCCAACTTTGGACGACGGGCAAAGCGGGCATCTTCGCCGGTAGTTGGGGCGGCAGCGCAATGGAGAACCACATCCGGAATATGCTAAT
>NZ_BDQX01000413.1:11024-30237 GCF_003112455.1 Paenibacillus agaridevorans | reverse complement strand
TCAACGGAGAAGAGGGCGTTCATTACAAGGATGTTAGCGGAGTGGCCCAAATGCTAGATGCGGAGAAGTTCAAAAAAGAAGTGTCGTATGCGGGCGAGTATGCGGTTGTGCGGGATGCGAAGTTCTCGCCCGAGGATCTGCTGGTGAAGGCGGCGCCTGACGAGATTTCCCAGAGGCTGGCGGCATTGAGCCAGAAGGGACTGGAGACGGCGACTCGGAACAAGTTTCGCCGGGATATTCCGTATCAGCCGAACTTTACGGAGCTGAACGATATCCAGACGGCGTTGAAACCTTTTATCGAAGAGGTTCGCGCCAAGGTGACGATGCAGGGCAGCCAGTATACGTCGGCATGGGGGCTGGAGGAAATCCGCAAGGAATGGACGCGCCTGGGCGGAGAAGCAGTAGAAGTCAAGGCGCAGGAATGGTACGAAGCGAACAAAGCGAACTTCTAAATAAAGCGTAGAGATTGCAAGCTAACCGAGACAGGCCTCGACTTTCACGAAAAGATTTCAAGAAAGGCTGAGGCACTGTCTCTTCTTTCAAAACACAAAACTGAAAGGGGTATACATGATGTCTACGAGTAAGCGGAATGAAACAACGAGAACGGTTCGTTTAGCCATTTTTATAGTTATCTTTTTGTTATTTCAAGCCGTATTTCCTGCTGATCTTGTTGTAACTGCGCAAGCGGCTGCACCGAATTCGGTAGAATCTATCGTTTCTACTGAAAATCTCATTGCCAACGGAGGATTTGAATCAGGTCTATGGTCTCCCAGAGCGGGAGGAAGCATAGACACGGCTGTTAAGCATAACGGCAACCAGAGTGCGAGTATGACTGCAACCGCGACGACACAGTATCTGGGAAGCGCATTGATACCTGTAGAATCGAACATCATCTATGAGCTGTCGGCTTGGATCAAAACATCCGGCATCTCCGTTTCTGATTCAGCAAGTGTAAACGCTTTAATGGTTGATGCCAACATGAACGCAATAGGCTGGTACAATACGATGAAGCTGATTCGGACCGGAGGCAGTCAAGATTGGACGAAATATACGACGGAGCTGAGCCAATTTGCAGCTGGTACGGCCTATATTCGAATATATGTCAGGTTGGATGGCAATTCGAGCGGTTCTGTATGGTTTGATGACGTCGAGTTGAAGGTATCCGACAATATGCTGGTCAACGGCGGCTTTGAGTCGGGTCTATGGTCGCCCAGAGCAGGGGGGAGTCTGGATACGGCTGTTAAACGAAACGGCAACCAGAGTGCGAGCATGACGGCGGCCACGACCACACAGTATTGGGGAAGCGTGTTGATTCCTATACAATCCAACGAAGTTTATACGCTGTCTACTTGGATCAAAACATCCGGCATATCTGTTTCGGATGCCGCGAGTGTAAACGCTTTAGTGATTGATGCCAATATGAATTCTCTGGGTTGGCACGATACGATGAAGCTGATTCAGACCGGAGGCAGTCAGGATTGGACGGAGTATACGACAGAGCTAAGCCGATTTGCGGTTGGGGCGGCCTATATCCGCATATATGTCAGGTTGGATGCTAATGCGGGCGGCGACGTTTGGTTTGACGACATCGTATTCAAGCCAAAGGACTTCGTTATTGGCATCGATGGACCAACGGGTCATATTTTTTCGGCTAATGAACCGGCGATATTGAGTCTGACGCTGAAAAACTCCACAAACCAGATCAAAAATGTTCAAGTGGATTACGGCGTAAAGGATTCCGGCAATAACTTGATCGCAACCGGAAATTTTAATGCGGATGTGCCCGTGAGCGGGGTACTGGATCAAGATCTGGACTTCTCGGCTATCGATCGTTACGGCGTATATACTTTGGAGGTAACGGCAACAGGCGACAATGGCAATATTAACGAGCAGGAGAGCTTCCCATTCAGCAGGGCGCCGGCTCCGGGCGAAAGCTCTCCGAGCAGCGTGTTCGGCACTGCGATTCATCTGCTTAATAAAACCGATGCCAATTATGTAGACACGTATCTTACTCAGATCGCACAGACAGGAATCCAGTGGATCAGGGACGACGCGAGATGGACAGTCGCCGAAACGGTAAAAGGGCAGATTAGCATTCCACCCGCATGGGATATGTTTGTGGACACTGCATTGTCCAAAGGCATCAGTCCTTTGTTTATTGTCGATTACGGCAATCCGTTTTACGATGATGGCAAGGCGCCTTATACCGATGAAGGAATTGCAGCCTATGCCCGTTATGCGGGCGAGCTGGCAGAACACTTTCTAGGCAGGGTGGATCACTTTGAAATATGGAATGAATGGAATATCGGAGGAGGCAACCCGGATCGTCTTTCGCCGGAGGCGTACGCAAAAGTGCTTAAAGCGGCATATGCCGCCATCAAGGCGGTCAATCCCGATGCGATAGTCATAGGCGGCGCCACATCGGGGGCGGATGCAGGATGGATCAGCAGAGTATTGGCGGCAGGCGGATATGATGATATGGATGCCGTATCCGTTCATCCCTATACCTATCCGATCAACCCTGATGACGGTGGATTCGTAGCCAGTCTACAGTCGATCAAGAATCTGTTTCTGGCCTATGGCCCTGCCAAGCCGATATGGGTGACCGAGATAGGCTGGCCGACCAGCGAAAGTTTGACCAGAGGCGTAAGCGAGTTAACGTCGGGAGCTAATGTCGTTAAGACGTATACTTTGGCACTTGGCAGCGGCCTTGCAGATAAGGTTTTCTGGTATGATTTTAAGAATGACCCTAAACCGCCGACAAGTCTTGAAGGTCATTTCGGTCTGGTCAGAGGGGAGCACGAAGGTACGCCTTGGTCCGCGAAAGAGAACTATGTGGCTTATCGTTCGCTTACTAACATGCTTTCAGGATCGGAGTTTGTTCAAGCCTATGCCGCTGGCGATCAAGTCCAAGCTTATCGATTTTATCGCAATTCGGATCAAAAAGACGTGCTTGTGTTATGGAGCAAAGGCGATATCAAAAATCTCGCGTTAACTCTAGGTACTTCCACTGCGGCATCGTATGATTTGTTTGGCAATAGCAGCAGTGCAACCACTGATGGCAATGGCATCATAACGTTGCCGATCTCGGAAGTGCCTGTATATGTGGAAGGAAACTTCGCTCAGAATATAGAGGTCAAGGATCCTTATCAAGTCCGGGTAGACCCGCAATTGCTGGAAACGCCGCAAGGAAAACAATGGCATGTCAGCATTAGCATCGACAACAATATGAATACGGGAATATCCGGAGAGATCCAAATTATCGGTTCTTCGCCATGGGATCAAGGGAGTCAGAACAAAACGTTTGCCGCCGCGGCCAATCAAACGGCAACCGTAACCTATGCGTTTCCGGGAAATCCGGAGCCAAAGCTGTATGATTTGCAAATTCAAACCACATTAAACGGCGGAGTCAGCGCGGTTGTTGATCGGAGAATCAGCTTCCTCGCCGCGCAGCAAACTTCTACTGCGCCAATCATCGACGGAGTATTATCGCCGGGTGAATGGTCCGATGCGATGCCAATCCTCATCGATCAAACGTCACAGGTGCAGATGAGCAACTGGGGAGGAGTCAACGATCTAAGCGGCACGGGTTTTATCCAATGGGATGACGATTATTTCTATTATGCCGTTGCGATAAAGGATGATGTTCATGTTCAAGCCGATACGAATGGCGATATATGGAAAGGGGACAGCATACAGTTCACTATAGATCCCGGCAGAAAGTCGGGGGCGTCCAATCTCGGATATAATGAAATCGGTATTGCTTTGAACCCGAACACCTCCAATGTCGTTGTCTGGAGATGGACCGCCGCCTCGGGAGTTTCAAGCCTGAGCAACGCACAAGCTTCGGTCATTCGAGACGACAACAGCAATACGACCACTTATGAAATGGCGATTCCATGGGATGCGTTATTGCCGGCTGGCGTGACGGCAGCCCCAGGCTCGAATTTTGGATTTGCTATGCTCATCAATGACAATGACGGTTCCGGCAGACGCGGCTGGATGGAGTATATGGGCGGGATTGGCTCGGGCAAAGACCGCAGTGCTTTTGGGGATCTGCTGCTGGTCCCCTGATACGTCTATGACGTTCAAAGCTGCCGAAAGCACGAAATGGCATGCCGATCAAGGGCATATCCTCAAAAAATAGACACTTCCGCAAAAAGTAGAGATTTCGGATATTCATTGCAGCATGTTACCGTTAGAGTGGGTCTGACGCATATGCGCGGCAGTGGCCGATATCGCAGGCTCATCTCTGGCGGCCATGTATACTATACGGAATTCAGGAGGTCGGGCTACGAATGGAAACAAGACATAAGATGCTCACTGCCCTGACAACCGCCGCATGCCTGCTTGCGGGAACGGGGTTGACTGGCTGTTCGAATCCGGGAGCGGATGAACACTCGGCATTGCCCGGAAACGAGTCGTCCGCGACGGAAGCAGATCCGTATGCCGATCTGCCGAAAGCGGTCAGCATCTCCGCGTTCGACCGGGGAGCCGTATCCAGCGACGAGGGAACCTATGAAAACAATCGTTGGGTGAAGTGGATCCGGGAGCAGTCCGGAATTGACGTAACGATGGTGCCCGTGCCCCGCAACCAGGCTCAGGACAAGCTGAATGTGCTTATCGCCTCGAATCGGGCGCCGGATCTGATCTGGGATTACGATCGGGCTTATATCGGCAAGCTGATTACCCAAGGCGCGCTGCAGCCCGTGGACGCTTATATCGAGCAGTACAGCACATCCTACAAAACATATTTGCAGGAGCATCCCGAGCTGTTGCCTTACCTGACCTTCGATGGTCAAATGTATGCGGTCGCGAACGCTCGGACGACGGATGGCATCGCCAATCATGGTCTGTGGATCCGGCAAGATTGGTTGGATAAGCTGGGCCTCAAGACGCCGACAACGATGGACGAATTGATCGAAGTGGCGAAGGCATTCAAGGAACAGGATCCGGACGGCAACAAGCAGGACGATACAACGGCGTTGGTAGGCAGCACGGTCTTTGATACCTATGCGGCGATGAACGCGGCCATTGGAAATCAATGGTACCTCGAGGACGGCAGCATGAAGTACGGAGCCACGCTCGACCGGTTCGGGGATGCGATGGAGTTGGAGAAACAAATGTACGAAGCGGGGCTGGTGGACAAGGAATATTTGACGGACAAAAACTTTCAGAGGGCTATCCAACTGTGGACGACGGGCAAAGCGGGCATCTTCGCCGGTAGTTGGGGCGGCAGCGCGATGGAGAACCACATCCGGAATATGCTAAAGAACGAGCCGGAAGCCAATCCGGTACCGCTTGAGCCCGTGTCCACCAAAAACGGAAAATTCGGTCTGTACCAAGAAACGCCGCCTAATATTTTCGTAGCCTTCAATAAGGAAATGAAAAACCCGAAGGCCGCGGTCGAATATTTGGATTGGATGGTAGATGAGGGATGGAAGTCGCTGGTCAACGGAGAAGAGGGCGTTCATTACAAGGATGTTAGCGGAGTGGCCCAAATGCTAGATGCGGAAAAGTACAAAAAGGAAGTGTCGTATGCGGGCGAATATGCGGTTGTGCGGGATGCGAAGTTCTCGCCCGAGGATCTGCTGGTGAAGGCGGCGCCTGACGAGATTTCCCAGAGGCTGGCGGCATTGAGCCAGAAGGGACTGGAGACGGCGACTCGGAACAAGTTTCGCCGGGATATTCCGTATCAGCCGAACTTTACGGAGCTGAACGATATCCAGACGGCGTTGAAACCTTTTATCGAGGTGATTCGCGCCAAGGTGACGATGCAGGGCAGCCAGTATACGTCGGCATGGGGGCTGGAGGAAATTCGCAAGGAATGGACGCGCCTGGGCGGGGAAGACGTAGAGGCCATGGCTCAGGAATGGTACGAGGGGAACAAAACCGACTTTAAATAGCAACCGCACGAAAGGAACGGGACAATGAAGAGTGTGCAGAGCCGATGGATGAAAAAAATAATTACAGGTCTGATCATGTTCCTGTTCCTGATCGTAACCGTGTCGGCCGTGTTGTTTTATTTTATTTTCACCAATGATCTGAAGGACCAGCTCGTCAGAACAAATGTGGAGCTCCTGGATCATATGGAGCAGAAGCTGGATTTGGTGCTGAAGAGCATCGACAACGAAGCCATCCAGCTGGTTCAATACGATGAAATCAAAACGTTTTTTGACGATAGTATGCCCCAAGGGGAACGAACCGAAAACGATTATCGGATCGGCAGTCACATCGACAGACTAATCCGCAGCAATGAATATCTGTTCTCCGTAGACATCTACTCTTATTCCCAGGACAGGCTGGTGTCGGGAGATATCTTGACGGAGGAGATGAGGCTCAAGGATTACGCCTGGATCGGACAGTTCGCCCAATTCGACGGTTATTCCAACTGGTTAGCAAGTCGCAAGCTGTTGATCAGCAATTCCAACTTTCCAATTTATCGTAATGTGGTGTCGTTCGTTCGGACTTATCCGCTGATTCATTCCACGGGCGCAAGGAAGGGAGCCATCGCTTTTAATTTGAAGGAAGAGATGCTGCTGCCTCTGATCCATCACGAGGGGGATGCTCAAGGCCTGAATCTTGTGCTGGACAAAGGGGGGCTGGTAGTGCTCCATCCCGACGAGTCCAAGCTGGGGGAGAACATGGGCTCCACGCCTTTCGTGGCGCAGATGGCCTCGGAGGGTAAGAGCGTAGGCTACTTCCATGCCAAGGTTGAGAACAAAGATTCTATCGTCTTCTACAAGGTGAATCCGTATACCGGATGGAGAATTACGAGAATCGTCTCGGAGATCGAGCTCAACAAACCGTTGACTGTGATTCGCAATACGCTGGTCGTTCTGTCCGGATTGATCTTGTTAACGGCGGCTGTTCTGGCTCTTGCCGTAGGCAGATGGACATTTAAGCCGCTGAACCGATTCCTGGGAACGATCTCCTCCAGATTGAATGCCGTATCTCCTGGGCACACAGGGGAAGCGGGAGGAGACGGATTTCGAATATTGGAGTCCCGGTTCGAGGATTTCCTGGTCAACAGCGAGCAGTTGCAGCAGCAGGTCCGAGAGACAAAGCCGATTCTAAAATGGCAGCTGGTCATAGAGCTGCTGTCCGATTCCAAGATCAATATCTCCAATACAAGGCAGCACATGGGTATGTTGGGGATTCAGCTGGATATGAACCGGTTTGTCGTGATGGTGGCGGAATTTGATCAGCGTAACGAAAGTTTGACCGCCCAAGATACGCATCTGTACAATTACGCGCTATGCAATGTAGCCGAGGAGTTGATCCAGGCGGAAGGCAAAGGCGTGGCTATTGAATTGGAAAACGGCTGCTGCGCTATACTGATGAGCTTTCAGGATAGCGGCGTGGAAGCCGAACTTCGAGCCAGCGTTGTGGCGGATTTGATCAAAAATTATGTCGCTGAAAACTTCAAGCGCACGGTCACGATCGGCGTGGGCGGTCTGGCGGAAGCGGCGGGGGAGATCAGTCAGTCCTTCAAACAAGCATGCGACGTATTGGCTTATCGGTTGATACTGGGCTCGAATATGGTGATCACCCGGGATGATGTGCAAAGTGACGAGTCCGCCCAATATTACAGGTTGGTAGCGATGACGGACGGGATGATGGATTCATTGAAGCTCTTGGACGGGGAGAAGCTGAAGGCGCAGACGGACCGCTGGTTCGAGGCCTTTACCCAATACGGAGTGCCTCCGGAGATGATTCGCCAACTGAATCTGCAATGTTTGATGAAGGCTGCCGTAGTGGCAGGGGAAGCGGGCATCGAGCCGGAGCAATTCCGCATGCCGCAGGAAATGAGAGATGCCCTGAATCAATACGACAGTTTGGATGAGATGAAAGGTTTCTTTTTGACCATGCTTCGAGAGTACATGGATCTGATTCGGACAAAACGCGGCAAACGGGAGAAAAGCGATCTGATCGTCAAGGTGCTGGACTACATTAACAAGGATTTCGGCAGAGCCGACCTGTCGCTGAATTTGTTGGCCGACGAATTGCGCGTGAGCGTATCTCACTTGAGCAGGCTGTTCAAGGAGCAGACGGAAAGCAACTTTATTGATTACCTGATGAATCTGCGAATCAATCAAGCCAAGCGGCTGTTGATGGAAACCGATGAGAAAATCAAGGTGATTGCGGAATCCGTCGGTTACAGCAATGTCAATACGTTTATTCGCATCTTCAAGAAGCTTACGGCGCTCACCCCTTCGGAGTACCGGGAGCAGAGGCAGGAGCAGCAGGAGTGATTCTCGATGAAAGAAAGTGAAGCAATGAATGTCAACCAAGCATGGAAAGCAAAATGGATTACGCATACCGGATGTCCCGATCATGCAGCGCCTGTCTTCAGAAAAAAGTTTCAAATGCCTGGCGGCATTAAAAAAGCGCAAATTCGTATATGCGGACTAGGCTTCTATGTGTTGAACATAAATGGACGACGTGTCGGCGACGATATTATGCAGCCTGCGTTTACCGCTTACGACAAAACGGTCTTGTTTAACGTTTACGAGGTGGACAACTACTTGGCAGAAGGGGGCAATGAGCTCGAGGTTACATTGGGCAACGGCTGGTATAATGAATTACAGCCTTCGGCATGGCAGTTCGAACACTCGGCATGGCGCGCACAGCCGAGATTGATTGCGGAATTGTACATGGATGGGCAACTGTTTCTGATGTCGGACACAACGTGGGAATGCGCTCAGAGCGGTACTCGTTTTAACTCCCTGCGGTGCGGCGAAACGTTCGATGCGGGATTTAAGATCGATAGATGGGAGAAACCCTCCATTGCGCCCGCGCCTGGCGGCGTGATGAAAGAGCAGCAGATTTCTCCTATACGGGTTAGGGAGCTCATTAAGCCCGTGGCTATTGTGCCGAGCCCATTGCCTGTCATCTATGATTTCGGCGTCAATCTTTCGGGAAATGTAGAAATTAAAGTAACCGGACGGCAAGGCAGCAAAGTGACGATTCAGTATTTCGAGCTGTTGAGATCTACGGCGACTCCGGACCTGGAAAGATATAAACAACATGTTTATGATGACAGATTTCAATGCGACGAATATATCTTATCGGGCGAGGGAGTCGAGACCTGGCATAGCGAGTTCAATTACAACGGCTTCCGTTATGCAAGAGTCTATGGAGAGTATGAGTCGCTCGAGGTTGTCGCTCGTTGTTTCCATACCGATCTATCCGATGCAGGGGGCATTCAATGCGACAATCCCCTCGTTGCGAAAATTCAGGCAGCCGTGCGCCGGTCTACTTTGACTAATTTTCATCATATTCCAACCGATTGTCCGCACCGCGAAAAAAACGGCTGGACCGGAGATGCGCATTTGGCTTGCGAACAAGCGCTGTTCAACTTTCAAATGGGTGAAGCCTATTTCAAATGGCTGGATGATATTGTAGATTGCCAACGTCCAAGCGGCCGTATTCCTTGCATCGCTCCGACAAGCAGTTGGGGATATGATCACATGTTGTGCGGGCCTACATGGGATGCCGCTTTATTCGTTATTCCCTGGGAGTTGTATCGATACACGGGGAAGGTCGAATATATACGCAGGTACTATGAGCCAATGGGAAAATATATCGGCTATCTGCAATCCATTCTCGACAATGGCATTTGCCGGATCGGTCTAGGCGACTGGTCTGCTCCTTCGGTTGCGCCAGCATTCCCGGTAGAATCGCTGCTTACCGCCTATTCTTATTACATGGCGGATATTTTCCGGAAGATATCCGGGATTCTGCACGAGGAAGAAAGCGAGCTACAGGCCGCAGAGCTTTCGAATGATATAAAATCAGCATTTATAAAGCAATTTGCCGCTATTCAGACGGACAGTCAGATTTTTTATGCAATGATGCTTTATTTTGGCCTTGCAGAGGACGTGTCAGCAACGCTGGATAACCTGATCAGAACAGTGGAATTAGCGGATGATCATATTATGGGAGGCATGTTTTGCTCGAAAATGCTTTTGGATGTACTTACAAACAATGGCCGGTTTGACCTTGCCTATAAAATTGCCTCACAAGAGGATTTTCCGGGCTGGGGGCACCTGGCAGGCTTATGCGCGGGAACGTTGGGCGAGAACTGGTACGGCGGTTCATCGATGAATCATTTTATGTTCGCCGAAATTGGCGCGTGGTATTACAAGGCGCTCGCAGGATTCAATATTGACGACAACAACCCGGGATTTAAGCACGTCAGATTAACCCCCCATATCCCGGCGGACATCGGCGAGTTCCGAGCATGGCATCAAACCCCTTACGGAAGATTGGAAATTTCGTGGGATCGGGAATATATAAACGTTATTCTTCCGCAAGGGGTATCTGCTACGTTCGGGCATGGGGATGCGACAAGGAAGCTTTCTGCAGGTGAATATCGCATTAAAAGATAAAGGAGAAGGAGAGATCGATCATGCGCAGTGCCGAACTGGCGGCCAGGATTAAAGAAACGGAAACAAACTATGACGCTCAGGCCAAGCTCGTCCGCACTCCGCTGACGGCAACTTATCATACTGCGCTGAAGCCGGATGCGCATCCTTTTGTCTACGCGTTGTATCCGTCTACTTGTTATGCGTATGATTTGCTTCAGTATGGGGGCGAGGACTATACACGGAAAGCTGCTGCCATTCTGGAGGTAGTGATGTCCTGTCAGGATCAGGATTCGACACGGGCGACTTATGGGATTTGGCCGTACTTCTATGAGGAAACGTTAGATGAGATGGATCGACCCGACTGGAATATGGCCGACTTTCACGGCAAGAAGCTGCTGATGATTCTAAAAAATAATGCGCAGCTCCTTCCGCAACCGCTTCTGTCGAAACTCCGAGACGCTGTGTATCACGCTTGCAGGGCTATCATGATTCGGGATGTTGGGCCTCATTATACGAATATTGCCATCATGGGAGCGGTGGTGACGCTTCTTGGCGGCGAAGTGCTGGGGAAAGAAGAATTTAGAAGTTATGGAGAGCAGCGTCTCAGAAGGTTTCATGCGTATACAACGGGGATTGGCACCTTCTCGGAATACAACAGCCCGTGCTATACGCCTATTGCGATTGAAGAACTGCAGGTCATTTATTCGCAATCGAGCTCGGCAGAGGCCGTGGAGATTGCCGGGCAACTGCTGGACATTGCGTGGTTTATGATCGGGAGGCATTATCATGCGGCGACGGGTGCATGGGGAGGACCGCATAGCCGGACGTACAGAACGGCGCTTCGCCCTATTGAACGGGAGTTTCTGGCAAACGGACTGGCGATAGAATCATCCGGTCCCCGTTGTCCCGAGAAGTATCGTTCCTTATTCGACTCATCGGAGGAGCGTTATTATACAGAGCCGACGGTGCTTGCGGTGGAGACCGGCTATCAAAATTATGCAACCACCTATCAGAATGAGGCACTGACGCTGGGCAGTTTCAGCAGCGGAAGCATGTGGAACCAGCGACGCAATTTGATCGGCTACGTCAACGCCGGTGACGGGAAGGTCGTGTCGGTCCAGCTGCAGTTTCTAAAGGACGGCAAGGACTTCTGCTCCGCCATATTTACCGGTGTGCAGTCGCGCAAGCAAGTGTTGTTCAGCTTTAACCTGGCGACGGATAATGGAGCCTGGCATCAGGATCTCGATATCATTAACGGCAGATTCAGAGCCGAGGATCTACGCATTCGATTGCTAATTGGGGGCGACGCCGCAGCGCTGGATATACCTGTCGTTCAAGATGGCGCGCGACTCGCGGCGCAGCTCGGAGCAACGGCCCTGCAAGTGGAAGCGGTGCTGGACAACTCTGGGTACGGCCCGCTCTCCGCCCAAGCGGAGCGTACGGCTGACGGGGTAAACCTCGATTATGTAATTGCGTCGGGAGAGGAGCGGGAATTTGATTTCCACGCACTGGATAAGGCCGTATGGATCTTTATACTTTCGCTGGGAGAAGAACAGGCATTGCCTGCTGTCACGCTTAAGCCGGACGGAATGTGGTTGACCGCTTCGGTTCGGAAGGGGGATGATTCGATGGCGATCACCGTACCGGTGGTTCCGCGCAAGACCAAAGAACTGTATCGGGACAATCGAATTCAAATGCCCGAGGCGCTCAAACAACAGCTATCCTAAACTCGAGCCGCATTCGTCCTTTCGAACGCGAACGTATGTATGGTATACTGGATCGGAACGTATGATCCCTTATGCATAGGGAGAAATAGGAGCTGAAAAGTCATGGCGGAACCATTAAAACATATATATGACGGCCTGTTTCTCGAAGGATTTGCAAAACGCATGAAGGATGCGTGGCTACCCTTCGATAGTGATCGATTCCTCAGGCAAACTCGCCAAGGGGACTGGGAGAGCTTGGAGTTGAAAGCAAGAATGCGTCGAATAACGGAGTCTCTGGGAGAAGCGCTGCCGACTAATTACCGCGAGGCGCTGGATGTCCTGTATTTGGTGGACGAGGCCTGCACGGGCTTTCCTTACCTGTTTTTCCCCGATTTTGTAGAAGTGTTCGGAAGGAAGGAGGAGGACTTCCCTCATTCGATGGAGGCGCTGGAGAGATTTACGCAGCGATCCTCGGCCGAATTCGCCGTCAGGCCGTTCATCCTTGATCATCCACAGGAGATGGTAAGGCAGCTGCTGATCTGGGCTGAGCATCCGAGCGAGCATGTGAGACGTCTCGCCAGCGAAGGTTCGCGTCCAAGGTTGCCATGGGCTCCTGCTTTGCCGATGTTCAAGCGGGATCCTTTACCGGTTATGCCCGTGCTGGAGAAGCTTAAAGCAGATCCGGCGCTGTATGTGCGCAAGAGCGTTGCGAACCATCTAAATGATATTGCGAAGGACCATCCGGAGCTTGTTATTGCCACGGCCAAGCGCTGGAAGGGACATAACCCGCTTACGGACTGGATTGTTCGGCATGCTTGCAGAACGTTAATCAAGCGCGCTGATCCGGACATTATGGAGCTGTTCGGCTATACGGAAGCGGGAATGGTCGGCGGTCGCCTTATTACGGACGCTTCCCTTACGCTATCGGAGGAGAGTATAGTACTCGGCGGAGAGGTCCAGCTCCGATATGCATTCACGACCGCGGAGAGGGAAGAGGGCAGCGAGCCTCTTAAACTGCGAGTGGAATACGGCATCGACTTCGTGAAGTCGAGCGGCAGCACGTCGCTCAAGCGGTTTCTGTTATCCGATCGGGAATGGCAAGGCGGCAAGCGGGTTGAAGGAGAGCGTACGCATCGGTTCGCCGATCTGACCACACGCAAGCATTACGCCGGCAATCATGTGTTCACGTTATGGGTTAACGGGATCGAAGTCGCGAGGAGCAAACTGCAGGTGGATGCCGGAGAGGTTGGCTGATGGGCATTAGCCAATTTATCGAACAAAAGACAGAAATGGCGGTGCAGGGAGCTCCCTGGCAGCGCCATTTCGTGTTTATTCCTGATCCTTATTGCTGCCTTTATGCCGTCTCGGATGCTGCATGTGCGCTTCGGGATCATCGTCGTCATCATGCGGCACAAGGCGGGGATCCGTCCGTCCTTCATGATGGTTATCGAACTCAAGCTCCACTTGCTTCCACTCCGTCGTGCCCAACATAGGATCGGCGGGGAAAACGTCGCCTCGCTCCAACCGCTCGTCGCGTCCCCACTCGTTGCGGTAAACGCCGTCGGCTTCTACGTGCTCGCCGGAGATCGGCTCCATTCGGTGCTGCTCCTTATCTTCCTTGCTCATGATGCCCAATTCCTCCTATGGTACAGGTTGGAGTGCTGCCCGTGCTGTTCGCCGCGATTGCAGAGACTATAAGCCGTGCTTGGGTACGGCGGCGCGGTCAGCGTCGGATTGCAGCTCGCTGGCGCGCTTCTTGCCTGCCGCGCCGCGGTCCGCCATCGATTGCGCTTTGCTGGCCGCTTTCTGAAGATGTGATGGTTGCTTGCCGGACATAAAAATCGCCCCTTCTTCTTCAGGAAATATGATCTCCCAAGGAAGATCGGCCTTAGTTTGCCACGGAAGGAAACAATGTATGAGTACCGGAGAGGAATCGGCGGGATTACAGCAGTCTAAGCTCGCAGGAAGGACAGTTGACATCGTTTTCGGTTACTTCCTCGCCGCAAGCGGGACAAGGTTCGCGGAAGGGAAGCTGCGTCGATGCGCCAGCAAGCCTGCTTCCACCGCTTGAACCTTCGCCCGAGGCGGAATCGTCTCCGCCCCGCAGATGGGCCGGCGTGCCGAACAACGTCTCGACCATGTCCCGAATCGTCTTAGAGCCCTCTGATTCCCCCGAAGCGACGCGAACGATGTAGAACATCGCGAGGATAAGCGCGCCTGCGATAAGAAGCACAAATGTCGTGGCTGCAATGTCGGCCCAATTCATTGCTTCACCTGCTTAACCGTGAACCTGATAACGGCTCTCCAGACTTTTGCCTCCGAACCACATGACTAGCACAGCTGTAACAGAGACGAAGATCCGCCAAGGCTCCTCGACGAGATTGGCTATGTCGAAGCTGATGATCGAGATGCAGAAGATCATGACAGCCTTACCCATCAGGGTGGCAAGAAGGAAAGTATGGAAGGGCACCTTGCTGAGACCGGAAATCACGGTAATGATAACGGAAGGCGTGAACGGGAAGCAGGCAAGCAAAAATAAAGGAGTGAAACCTTTGCGCTCGATCCAATTGAAGAATCGTTCGGACTTGGGGAATCTTCTCATCAGCTTATCTTTGACGTTCTTGCCAAGCGTGCGGCAAATCAGGAAGACGCACAATGCTCCTGCGGTCACGCCTATCCAGGAGAACAGGAAGCCGAAGCCCAGTCCGTAAATATTGGCGTTTGCCGCGATAATCAGAATAAGCGGCAGGAACGGCAAGAAGGATTCAATAAACGGGAGAAGAAGGCCGGGCAGCGGCCCGAATTGCGAATAACTTTCGAGCGTGCGCTGTATGCTGTCGATATCCATGTTTTTGAGATGATTTAACCAGTCTTGCCATGTACTCATGATTTAGCCCCAATCCCCTTCAATGAAGCATAGAATATTCCGATGAACGCGAAAATGACGGCGCTTGTCCAGAACACGGCCGACTCGCCGCCCCATAAGGCAAGCACGCCGCCGACCACGGGGCCGATCATGACGCCAACCCCTTCGAACGTGGACAAGAGCCCCCAGCCTACGCCCTCTTGCTTAGGAGGTACGTAAGTGGCCAGCAATGCGTTCCAAGTCGGCAGAATCGTCGAATACGACAAGCCGAGGATGATCGCAATACCTAAACAATACCAGAACGTAAGCCCCAATGCCAAGACGTACAACCCGATAGCGAAGGCGCCAAAGCCTATGACCAGGAACCAGCGTCCTCCGCCAAGCTTATCGGACAGCTTGCCCATCGGGATGAGACCGGCCACGGCAAACAATCCACCGACGGTAAGCAGAATGGAGTATTGAGCGCCGCTCAAACCAAGCTCGTCCGCCGCGAAGCCCGGCAGGATGGGGATCAGCATGCTGGCGGCCATCGTCTGCAAAATCATGCCTGGCAGCAGCAGCTTCATCTTGACCAGCCGTTCCTTGAGCACGGCAACTTGCCTTCCCAGCGGAATTCGGGTCGTGCCGGTGAGCGCCTTCTGCGTGGGCATAAAGAAGGAGAGCAGGCAAGCCAGCACGGAAAGAAGGACGAGCAGCAAGTAGGTGAGGGACGAGCTGTAGTCGAGCAAAATATTACACACGATCGGGCCGCTGCCAAGACCGAACAGCCAGATGGTATAGAGGAAGCCCATCTGCGTAGCGCGATGCTCCTCCGTCACTTTGGTCAAGCAGACGATCCAGATGGGCGACATGCCAATGCCATAGACTGCGGAAGCGCCAATGAACATCCATGCAACATCCGCGAATTGCAGCGCATAGACGCCCGCAAGCGCGATGATCAGACTGACCTGAACAATAAGCCGCGCGGAGAAGCGGTCGAGCAGGTAACCGATCGCAATCTTAAGAATCGTATCCGTAATATAGTGAGCGGAGATGGCCGCTCCGATAACGTCGGGCGAGAGGCCCAGCGAATTCGCTCCATAGATGGGCAGCAAGCTGACGAGCACGGCTCCCCGGACAAATTCCACGATAAACATAACGAGCGAGATGAGGCTCATTTCCGCCCCGAACCAACGTTTGGATTGTGTAGGCACGTTTCGAGCTCCTTTGCCAGTTAGAAGATTGAAATACGTTCCATTATACCCCTATTGGTTATTATATCCAAAATAATGGATTCCGCTGCATTCGCTGTCATCGTTGAATAACGTTCGCCGGACTGCATAGTCTCATGGAGCGGTGCGCGAAGTTTCATGATATTGTGGCGGCAGGCGCCCAGTTTTTCCGGATCGTGAATCAACGCCCGAAGCTGGTCGGTTAGGGAGCTGGCGTCATAGGACACGAATGCGGCCCCTTTCGATGCGAGATAACGTGCATTCTGCTTCTCCTGGCCCGGAACGGGGCGATAGATGAAGGTTGGGAGTCCGATCGCGATCGCTTCGGCAAGCGTAATGCCGCCGGGCTTCGTAATCAAGCAATCCGCAAGCGACATTAGCTCATGTATAGCAAGTTGGAAGCCGTACGCATGCAGCCTTGAACCAGAGTCATGCCCCGTGACTCGCATTAGCAAGTCTGCGCGAAGTTCTTCGTTCCTGCCGCAGACGACAGCCAATTGAATGGCAGGGTCCTCAAGAAGACTTTCGCAAAGCGCGGGGACGTTCGGCATAACGCCTTGGGCGCCAGCCATAATCAGCACGGTTCGCATGGAGGGAGACAGCCCATACTTCCGGTAGAGCTCAGGCGTAGCCTCGGCAGCCGCGAAGCCCTGCTTGAGGGGGATGCCGCTGACTCGCACTTTCCGCTTTGGAATGCCGATTCCGCGCAGCTCGCTTCGGAGATCCTCCGTAGCTACGTAATAACGGTCGACGACGGGGTGAACCCATCTCCGGTGCAGGTCGAAGTCGGTAATGACGGCGTAGGAAGGGATCTGGCGAGTGCTCCGCCCTTGGCGCGAGGATCCCATTGCATAGATGGGGAATGTATAAATAACCGCATCCGGACGTTCTTGGTCCAACAGCTGGCGAATCTTATGTTGACCGAAAGAGTGAAGCCAGCTGCCGAACAACGAATCGTGTTTCATCGGCTTCGTGAAGTTGTACATCCAGCCGTAAAGATGCGGCATATGCGTGTAGCTGCTCTGGTAGAAGCGGCGCGTCACTCCGTTTAGCCACGGATGGGATTCCGCCATCAGATCGTAGAGAACCGTGCGATCGTTGCCGAACTGCTCCATGGCGTTTTTCAGCGCCTTTGCCGCCTGGATATGTCCTTCTCCGTAAGAGGCGTACAGAATCAAAATTTTTGGTTGACGGTAATGAGCTGGATAAAGCATGGACACACCTCCTAACCCCAAGTGTAGGGGTCGACTGTAAAGCCCGAGTGAACGCGGTTTGGATCCTTTATATTTTTTTTGTATACTTGGATTAATATCCACGAATTTATCATTTATGGCGAAGGAGCGATTATGAATGCAATATGCTTATCTGGGCCGATCGGGATTGCGGGTTAGCCGACTATGTCTGGGCACGATGAATTTCGGGGTCGATACCGACGAGCAGGAAGCTTTCAAGATCATGGACGCCGCGCTTGATGCGGGAATCAACTTCTTCGATACGGCTAACATCTATGGCTGGGGGAAGAATTCCGGCCGCACGGAAGAGATCATCGGCAAGTGGTTCAAGCGGGGGGACGGCAGACGGGAGCGCACGGTACTAGCTACTAAAGTGTATGGCGACATGCATGACGCATATGACGGACCTAACCGAGACCAAGGATTGTCCGCCTACAAAATCAGGCGTCATCTCGAAGGTTCTTTGAAGCGTCTGCAGACTGACCACATCGAGCTGTACCAGATGCATCATGTCGATCGTAACGTCAACTGGAGCGAATTGTGGAGCGCGTTCGGAACGGCCCAGCAGCAAGGGAAGATCGGTTATGTCGGTTCCAGCAACTTTGCCGGATGGGACATTGCGGTTGCGCAAGGAGAAGCAAAGGCAAGGGGCGTGCTGGGTCTTGTCTCGGAACAGCACAAATACAATCTGCTGTGCCGACTGCCGGAGCTGGAAGTGCTGCCGGCATCGCAAGCGCTGGGACTTGGCGTCATTCCGTGGAGCCCGTTGGACGGGGGATTGCTCGCGGGCAACCATCGTCGCAAGGACGGCGGACGCCGGAGCGGGGATCAAAAGCGGCTGGACAAGCATGGCGAGCAGTTGGAAGCCTACGCGCAGCTGTGCGACGAGCTTGGCGAGCCGGAAGATCTGGTGTCGCTTGCCTGGCTGCTCTCTAACCCGGCCGTAACGGCGCCGATCATCGGCGTTCGGACGCTTAATCAATTCGAGCGTTCGCTGCGGGCCGTGGAGTTGGAGTTGGACGCATCGACGCTGGCCCGAATCGACGAGATTTTCCCTGGCCCGGGCGGGGACGCTCCGAAGGCTTACGCCTGGTAATAGCTTATAGCAAAAAAAGCTGCAACCCTCGCATCATGGGAAGATGTCGAGTTGCAGCCCTCTTGCATAATGCCGGGATAATCGTTAGATGAGCAGATTAAACAGAACCGGATCCTTGTTCAGCTCGAAAAATTGGAAGCCTTTCTTGGCCATCCTGTCGATGAGCGGCTCATAGTCTTCGCGATGCTTGAGCTCGATTCCCACCAATGCCGGACCGTTGTCCTTGTTCGACTTCTTCGTATACTCGAAGCGGGTAATATCGTCGTTTGGACCGAGCACCTGATCCAGAAACTCTCGCAAAGCTCCTGCGCGCTGCGGGAAGCTGACCATGAAATAATGTTTGTATCCTTCGTAGATAAGCGAACGTTCCTTGATCTCTTGCATGCGGTCGACGTCGTTATTGCCGCCGCTGACGACGCAGACAACGTTTTTGCCCGCAATCTGGTCGCGGTAAGCGTCAAGCGCCGCGATTGGCAGAGCTCCGGCGGGCTCGGCGACGATCGCGTTCTCGTTATACAGATCCAGCATCGTCGTACAAACTTTGCCTTCCGGAACCGTGATGACATCGTCGACCAGATCGCGGCAAATGGCGAAGGTCAGGTCGCCGATTCGCTTTACGGCTGCGCCGTCCACGAACTTGTCGATTTGCTCCAACGGGACGACCTCTCCTGCATCAAGCGACGCGCGAAGGGAGGGGGCTCCTTCCGGTTCAACGCCTATAATCTGGGT
>NZ_BDQX01000413.1:7675-10945 GCF_003112455.1 Paenibacillus agaridevorans | reverse complement strand
AGAGACGATCTTGATATAGGAGGCCACTCCCGCCGCCAGTCCGCCGCCGCCTACCGTAACGAAAATAAAATCGGGCGCAGATTCCGCCTTCTCCATGAGCTCTTGACCGACGGTGCCGTTGCCCGCGATAATCTTGCGGTCATCGAAGGGGTGGATAAACGCCATGCCGCTGCGCGTACTCTCCGCAATCGCTTCCGAGTAGGCATCGTCGAAGGTATCGCCGGTCAAAATGACCTCAACTTGATCGCCGCCGAAGAAGGAGACTTGTTTCACCTTTTGACGCGGAGTGGTGCTCGGCATGTAGATTTTGCCGGGGATACCGAGAGTTTGGCACGAATAAGCGACACCTTGGGCGTGATTGCCGGCGCTGGCACAGACGACACCCTTGGCGAGATCCTCGGGAGCGAGAGAACGCATGAGATGGTAGGCTCCTCTTATTTTGAACGAACGTACAATTTGGAGATCCTCGCGCTTTAGCCATACTTGGCAGTTGTATCTCTCTGATAGTACGCGGTTATATTGGAGGGGCGTGCGAACGATGACATCCTTCAGGTGCATGTGTGCTTGCATGATTTCTTCCAGACCGATGCGATGCAACGATTGTGTGCTCATAACGAACGAACCTTCTTTCTAGCTTTTGAATAGGGAATGGGTTGCCGTAAGTAGGGCAGCCGAGATAGTTGTCAACCATTATACCACTTTGCCGTGCGGAATGGGCGAGAGATTGGGAGAGGGGGAGCCGAGCATGGGGAAAGTGTTAAAAAGGTTATTCGCGGTCATTGTCATTCTGCTATTGCTGGCTGCGGGAGGAGCATGGTGGCTGCTGTCCTATATTGCTCCCGATGAGGAATTGGACTTGTCCTATCAGAATATCAACATTCGCGAGAAAGCGACCGATATGATCAAGCAGCTTAAGCCGGAACTGATATTGACGGAAGCGGACGTTAATAATCTGATCAAAAAGAATCTGGATCCCAACGTGAGCGAACACGTTGTCGTAGAAGGAGCGTTGTTCGACCTGGAAGGAGACCGGTTGATCGCGAATATGAACGTGAAGTATCGGGACCGCGTGCCGCTGGCGATCCGGGCGGAGTATCGGCTGGAGTGGCAGGATCCTAATCTTGCGCTGAGGCCGCAGTCGCTATCCATCAAGGGAATCGACTTGCCTCTAGACATGCTGGAGACGATTATTGTCGACCTTGATCTTCCGACGGGAGATTTGGTTAAAGTGAAGGAAGTCCGGTTCGAGGGGAATACGGTACGTGTTGAATTTAATTTGAGCTTGCCGTTCTGAGTCTGGGGATCTGATCTATGCTTGCGTAATTATGAAAAACCCTTCTGCTTCATAATTGAAGCCGGAAGGGTTTTTCTTTCGTGAGTCGATAGGAGGCAGTCGGCTATGAGAGCTGGTGAATGGACCAGACGATGCCCTCGTTGCCGGAGCCGCCGAGATTGAGATTGATTGTAAGTCCGTTGGCGACATAAAAGAGTCCGATCTGATCGTTTGCGTTCAGCGTAACGTCTCCCGTGATAGTAATGGAGCCGCTCCCGAGAATGGTGCGCAAAGTAAGAAGAAGCGCGATGTTGACGTTCAGGATCGGGAAGATCCCCGTAATCAAATCCGTTGTGCTGGGCGTAATTCTGCGCACGGTGAAGGCAGGGGTAACGCCTGCCCCCAGTTGAACGGTAATCGCTGCCGCTGTGGAGTAGTTAATCGTTGCTTTGATGGAATATCGGCCAGCCGTGGGGACGGTAAATGTGCCGGTTGCGGCATTAAAGTTGGCATTGCCGAAATAGGGGCTGGCCGTCGACCAGTTGACCAGTTGTCCGGAGGTGCTGACGGATACCGCATTAATTCGCCCGGAGAATCCATTGGTAGCAAAGTTTGGCCCCGTTGCACCGGTAGGTCCCGTGTTGCCGGTAGCGCCAGTAGCGCCCGTATTGCCGGTCGGCCCCGTTGGTCCGGTAGCGCCGTCGACGCCCGTTGGCCCGGTCGGCCCTGCGGGTCCAGTAGCGCCATCGGCGCCCGTTGGCCCGGTCGGCCCCGTGGGTCCGGTGGCGCCGTCGGCGCCAGTTGAACCGGTTGCTCCGGTGGAACCCGTTGCGCCGTCAGCGCCCGTTGGTCCAGTTGGCCCTGTGGATCCAGTAGTGCCGTCAGCGCCTGTCGATCCTGTCGGCCCCGTGGATCCAGTAGCGCCGTCGGCGCCAGTGGCGCCTGTCGGCCCAGTGGGTCCAGTAGCGCCATCGGTGCCAGTGGCGCCTGTCGGCCCAGTGGGTCCAGTAGCGCCATCAGTGCCAGTTGGACCGGTTGCTCCAGTGGAACCCGTTGCGCCGTCAGTGCCAGTGGCTCCTGTCGCCCCCATGGATCCAGTAGCTCCGTCAGCGCCAGTTGGCCCAGTCGGCCCCGTGGATCCAGTAGCGCCATCGGCACCAGTTGGACCATTCGGTCCTGTGGGTCCAGTAGCGCCATCGGCGCCAGTGGCGCCTGTCGGCCCAGTGGGTCCAGTAGCGCCATCGGTGCCAGTGGCGCCTGTCGGCCCAGTTGGTCCGGTCGCTCCGGTGGAACCTGTAGCGCCGTCAGTGCCTGTTGCTCCTGTTGGTCCTGTGGATCCAGTAGCGCCATCGGCGCCAGTTGGACCAGTCGCTCCGGTGGAACCTGTTGCGCCGTCAGTGCCTGTTGGTCCCGTTGGTCCGGTAGCGCCGTCAGCACCAGTTGGCCCAGTCGGCCCCGTAGAACCAGTAGCGCCATCAGCGCCAGTTGGCCCAGTCGGTCCTGTGGGTCCAGTAGCGCCATCGGCGCCCGTTGGCCCGGTCGGCCCCGTGGGTCCGGTGGCGCCGTCGGCGCCAGTTGAACCGGTTGCTCCAGTGGAACCCGTTGCGCCGTCAGTGCCAGTTGGTCCCGTTGGCCCGGTCGGTCCCGTGGATCCAGTAGCGCCGTCAGCGCCCGTTGGCCCGGTCGATCCTGTGGATCCAGTGACGCCTATCGGCCCTATGGGTCCAGTGGAACCCGTTGCGCCATCAGTGCCTGTTGCTCCCGTTGGCCCAGTGGGTCCAGTAGCGCCGTCGACTCCAGTTGACCCGGTCGGTCCTGTGGATCCAGTAGCGCCGTCGGCGCCCGTTGGCCCGGTCGGCCCCGTTGATCCAGTAGCGCCATCGGCACCAGTTGGACCAGTCGCTCCGGTGGAACCCGTTGCGCCGTCAGTACCTGTTGCTCCTGTTGGTCCTGTGGATCCAGTAGCGCCGTCAGCGCCCGTTGGCCCGGTCTGCCCC
>NZ_BDQX01000413.1:3355-7510 GCF_003112455.1 Paenibacillus agaridevorans | reverse complement strand
CGGTGGAACCCGTTGCGCCGTCAGTACCTGTTGCTCCTGTTGGTCCTGTGGATCCAGTAGCGCCATCGGCACCAGTTGGACCAGCCGCTCCGGTGGAACCCGTTGCGCCGTCAGTACCTGTTGCTCCTGTTGGTCCTGTGGATCCAGTAGCGCCGTCAGCGCCCGTTGGCCCGGTCGGCCCCGTTGATCCAGTAGCGCCATCGGCACCAGTAGCGCCGTCGGCGCCAGTTGGTCCGGTCACTCCGGTGGAACCCATAGCACCTTCAGCGCCAGTAACACCGTCGGCACCCGTTGGACCAGTCGGTCCCGTTGGTCCAGTTACTCCGGTGGAACCCGTAACACCGTCAGCACCTGTTGGACCAGTCGGCCCTGTGGGTCCAGTAATGCCGTCAGCTCCAGCCGGTCCAGTTGGTCCCGTGGGGCCAGTAGCACCATCGACGCCAGTTGGCCCGGTCGATCCCGTAGATCCAGAAGCGCCGTCGGCGCCAGTTGGACCAGTCAGCCCCGTGGGTCCAGTAGCGCCGTCAGTGCCTGTTGCTCCCGTTGGCCCTGTGGGTCCAGTAGCGCCGTCGACTCCAGTTGACCCGGTCGGTCCTGTGGATCCAGTAGCGCCATCGGCGCCCGTTGGTCCCGTCGGGCCAGTCACACCATCGGCCCCCGTTGGTCCAGTCGGTCCCGTGGATCCAGTAGCGCCGTCGGCGCCAGTTGGTCCTGTCACTCCGGTGGAACCCATAGCACCGTCAGCGCCAGTAACGCCGTCGGCACCCGTTGGCCCAGTCGGTCCCGTGGATCCATTAGCACCATCGGTGCCAGTTGCTCCCGTCGGCCCCGTTGGTCCGGTAGCGCCGTCGATGCCAGTTGGTCCCGTCGTTCCCGTGGGTCCAGTAGCGCCATCGGCGCCAATTGGCCCGGTCGGCCCCGTTGGTCCGGTAGCGCCGTCGGCGCCAGTTGGACCGGTTGCTCCGGTGGAACCTGTAGCGCCGTCAGTGCCTGTTGCTCCTGTTGGTCCTGTGGATCCAGTAGCGCCGTCGGCACCCGTTGGCCCAGTCGGTCCCGTGGATCCAGTAGCACCGTCGGTGCCAGTTGCTCCCGTCGGCCCCGTTGGTCCAGTAGCGCCGTCGGTGCCAGTTGGTCCCGTCGTTCCCGTGGGTCCAATAGCGCCGTTAGCGCCTGTTGGTCCGGTAACTCCGGTGGATCCAGTAGCGCCGTTAGCGCCCGTTGGCCCGGTCACTCCGGTGGAACCCATTGCGCCATCAGCGCCAGTTGGGCCAGTCAGCCCAGTGGGTCCAATAGCGCCGTTAGCGCCCGTTGGCCCGGTCACTCCGGTGGAACCCATTGCGCCATCGGCGCCAGTTGGTCCAGTCAGCCCAGTGGGTCCAGTAACGCCATCGGCTCCAGTTGGTCCGGTCGGTCCCGTCGGGCCAGTTACACCGTCAGTGCCTGTGGCTCCTGCCGGCCCTATGGGTCCAGTAGCGCCGTCGGCACCCGTTGGCCCGGTCGGTCCCGTGGATCCAGTAGCACCGTCGGCGCCGGTTGGCCCGATTGCTCCGGTGGCACCCGTTGCGCCGTCAGCGCCAGTTGGCCCGGTCGGCCCCGTTGGTCCAGTAGCGCCATCGGTGCCAGTTGGTCCGGTCGGTCCCGTGGATCCAGTAGCACCGTCGGCGCCAGTTGGCCCGATTGCTCCGGTGGCACCCGTTGCGCCGTCAGCGCCAGTTGGCCCGGTCGGCCCCGTTGGTCCAGTAGCGCCGTCAGTGCCAGTTGGTCCGGTCGGTCCCGTCGGACCAGTTATACCATCAGCGCCTGTGGAACCTGTCGGCCCAGTGGGTCCAATAGCGCCGTCGGCACCCTCTGGTCCAGTCGGCCCCGTGGATCCAGTAACGCCATCGGCACCAGTTGGTCCGGTAACTCCGGTAGAACCCATAGCACCGTCCGCGCCAGTTGGCCCGGTCGGTCCCGTCGGGCCAGTTACACCGTCAGCGCCCGTTGGCCCCGTCGGCCCTGTGGATCCAGTAGCACCATCGGCGCCAGTTGATCCAGTTGCTCCCGTCGGGCCAGTTACACCGTCAGCGCCTTTGGCTCCTGTCGGTCCCGTGGATCCAGTAGCGCCATCAGAGCCTTTTCCCCCATCGGCGCCAGTTGGTCCAGTCGCTCCGGTGGAACCCGTTACGCCGTCAGGGCCTGTTGGTCCCGTTGACCCTGTGGATCCAGTAGCGCCGTCAGCGCCCGTTGGCCCGGTCGGCCCCGTAACGCCATCGGAGCCTGTTGGTCCGGTCACTCCGGTGGAACCCATAGCACCGTCAGCGCCAGTCGGCCCTGTAGCGCCTGTGGCACCCGTTGCGCCGTCGGCGCCTGTTGGCCCGGTCGGTCCGTTGGGACCCGTTGCTCCAGTACTTCCTGACGAACCTGTTGCCCCAGTTGGCCCTGTAGCTCCGGTTGCCCCTATATTTCCGCCAGTTGTTTCAAGTCGTACAATGGCAGAGCCCTCAGAGACTGTAATATCTATGGAATCAGATTCAAAAATCAAATCTTCTCCCAGAGCCATAGTTGCCATCCCAATCGGACCAATTACTCGGAATAAATCTTCCTCAATTGTTCCCGTCGCACCAGTCGGTCCAGTCGCTCCGGATTTGCCTTTCTTGCCTCGTTTACCTTTGGCTCCCGGTGGGCCCATTGGACCCGTGGGTCCAGTGGGTCCCATGATGCAGCATTTTTTACTTGCTCTAGGGCAATAAGTAATAAAGTCTTTCCCTGAAGGTCGAGTTCTTCGCATCTTACTGATAATCAGCTTTGAACAATGAACTTTCTTGAATCGATTCGTCCGACTCATGTTCACCTCACCCCTATAGTCAGTAGCCTAATCAGTCTATGTAATGGAGGAGAGCTGGGGAACGTTGGGTATCAGTATTTTTCCTGTTATGAAGAGGGGCGAGGAGGGTTGCAAGTAACTGTAGTGCAGTATGCAAAAAAAGAAAGCCCGGCAAAGTTCATTGCCAAGCTTAATTATTATAAATTATGCGATTTGGTGAATCGACCTGTTCACTGGAGCTGCCGAACCGCCAAGATTGAGCGCGATTGTCAGCCCGTCAGCTACATAGAGTGACCTACCTCATCACCGGCTGTGAGCTCTGGCTAGTTACGGTTCCGTTTCCAAGGACTGATCTCAACGTAAGGACTAGAGCTACGTTGACGTTAGGCACAGGGAACAATTCAGAGATTACCAAGCCGATACATAATAGAATTCGGAGTTGCTGGTAAAGATCGTGTTGCCCGCTTGATTTGCCTACCGAAGATCTGATGCAAGTAGAGGATGTCACGTTTGGGGCGGAGAAGAACAAAGTGATTCGTATTATTCCCCCATTCTGGGAAGGAAAAAGCCTCGGAGCGAGTAATTATACTGGCTTCGAGGCTTTCTGCTTTATTCGAGTGGAGATTAACAGAGCATGCTACTCGATGGCCAATCCCGCGCTGATCGACCCGACGACGGATCCGGCAACGAGGAGACCGCCGCCACTAGCGCTGGCTACGAGAAGCAGCCGCGTCTGAGGAGTAACTGGAATATTCAGTCCTGTGGTGATGTTGTTGTACGTGTTGCCTATGGCAATTGTTGTTGGGATGACAATATCGACAAGTGCGCCGGGAATTGGAGAAAATACTTCGTTAGGCGTTGTAGAACTGTAAACCTGCAGTCGGTACGTCAGTGGAGACAGAAGCGTCAGCCCTGCTGTAGCGGCGATATAGCTGCTCAATGACGTAATGACGCCATCTCGCGGTGCGGAAAAAGCGTAGTTAGTCAAGCCGGTAATCGTGATGGTAGCGCCAAGCACGGTGAGTGCCTGGGCGGATCCTCCGAAGCCGATTAGGCCAGGCAGTCCTGCAAGACCGCCTACAAGAACGGTAACTGCCAGCGGTCCGCCGGACGAGAATGGAATAATCGCGCCGCCGCCGCCGGTAGCACCAGTAGCACCGTCCGCGCCAGTAGCACCAGTAGCTCCAGTTGCACCATCCGCGCCTGTTGGTCCAGTTGGTCCGGTAGCACCATCAGCACCATTAACACCCTCAATACCAGTCGGTCCAGTCGGTCCGGTAGCACCATCAGCGCCAGTAGCTCCGGTTGCACCTGTAACGCCATCAGCTCCCGTAGCTCCCGTAGCTCCC
>NZ_BDQX01000413.1:0-3268 GCF_003112455.1 Paenibacillus agaridevorans | reverse complement strand
CCCGTAGCGCCGTCAGCTCCCGTAGCTCCCGTAGCTCCCGCAGCTCCCGTAGCGCCGTCAGCTCCTGTTGCGCCAGTAGCTCCATCAGCTCCGTCAGCGCCTGTTGGTCCGGTTGCACCCGTAACACCATCCGCGCCAGTCGCTCCCGTAGCTCCCGTAGCGCCGTCAGCTCCTGTTGCGCCAGTAGCTCCATCAGCTCCGCCAGCGCCTGTTGGTCCGGTTGCCCCCGTAGCGCCATCAGCACCCGTCGCTCCCGTAGCCCCGGTCGTTCCAGTCGCGCCGTCAGCGCCAGTCGCTCCCGTAGCGCCGTCAGCCCCGGTAGATCCAGTAGCTCCGGTTGCACCTGTAACGCCATCCGCCCCGGTAGCTCCCGTAGCCCCGGTCGTTCCAGTCGCACCGTCAGCCCCGGTAGATCCAGTAGCTCCGGTTGCACCTGTAGCGCCATCAGCGCCCGTCGCTCCCGTAGCGCCGTCCGCCCCGGTAGCTCCCGTAGCTCCGGTTGCACCCGTAGCGCCGTCAGCCCCGGTAGATCCAGTAGCTCCAGTTGCACCTGTAACGCCATCCGCCCCGGTAGCTCCCGTAGCTCCGGTTGCACCCGTCACGCCATCAGCGCCAGTAGCTCCCGTAGCGCCGTCCGCCCCGGTAGACCCAGTAGCTCCATTTGCACCCGTTACGCCATCAGCGCCAGTAGCTCCGGTTGCACCCGTCACGCCATCAGCGCCAGTAGCTCCCGTAGCGCCGTCCGCCCCGGTAGACCCAGTAGCTCCGGTTGCACCCGTTACGCCATCAGCGCCAGTAGCTCCCGTAGCGCCGTCCGCCCCGGTAGACCCAGTAGCTCCGGTTGCCCCCGTAACGCCATCAGCGCCCGTCGCTCCCGTAGCGCCATCCGCCCCGGTAGCTCCCGTAGCTCCGGTTGCACCTGTCACGCCATCAGCGCCCGTCGCTCCCGTAGCCCCGGTTGTTCCAGTCGCGCCATCAGCGCCAGTAGCTCCCGTAGCTCCAGTGGCTCCTGCAGCACCGTCGGCGCCAGTAGGTCCTGTTGCGCCCGTCGCACCATCAGCGCCAGTAGCGCCAGTAGCTCCTGTTGATCCAGTGGCACCGTCGGCGCCAGTAGCGCCCGTTGATCCGGTTGCCCCGGTAGCACCATCCGCGCCAGTAGCTCCTGCAGCCCCGTCTGCGCCAGTAGGTCCGGTTGCGCCCGTCGCACCGTCAGCGCCATCCGCCCCGGTAGCTCCAGTCGCACCCGTAGCACCGTCCGCCCCGGTAGATCCAGTAGCCCCGGTTGCCCCCGTCACGCCGTCAGCGCCAGTAGCTCCTGTAGCCCCGGTTGCCCCCGTCGAGCCATCATTGCCAGTCGCTCCCGTAGCCCCGGTCATTCCAGTCGCTCCCGTAGCGCCATCCGCCCCGGTAGCTCCAGTAGCACCTGTTGCTCCCGTCGAGCCATCATTGCCCGTAGCACCGGTAGCGCCAGTCCAACCCGTAGCGCCGTCCGCACCAGTAGGCCCAGTAGCTCCGGTTGCACCCGTTGCGCCATCTGTGCCAGTAGCTCCCGTAGCACCGGTCATTCCAGTCGCTCCCGCAGCGCCGTCCGCGCCGGTAGGTCCAGTGGCACCTGTTGCACCCGTCGCGCCATCAGCGCCAGTAGCTCCCGTGGCACCGGTTGTCCCAGTTGCTCCGGTAGCGCCGTCCGCTCCCGTTGGACCGGTCGGTCCCGTCTCGCCAAGATATGGGTCCTCGATACGAACGATTGCGGAGCCCTCGGTAACCGTGATATCCAGCGTGTCGGATACAAAGATCAGGTCTTCGCCAACCTCCACGACTGCCGAACCCACTTCTCCGATTACATTAAATAATGCTCCCTCTATCGTACCTGTTGCGCCTGTAGCTCCAGTGGCACCCGTCGCGCCTGCTAATCCAGGAAGTCCTCGAGGACCAGGGGCTCCCTCAGGACCTGTTGCGCCAGGTCTGCCGCGTTTGCCGTCATCACCACGTTTGCCATCATCACCTCGTTTGCCGCGGCGTCCACGTTCGCCGGTCGCTCCTGTAGGTCCGGTGGCTCCGGTTGGTCCGACCGGTCCGACCGTTCCTCTTCTGCAACGTTTGACGACAACGACTTTCTTTTCTTTTTTGGAGCTTTTTTTCTTGCCGTGTTTGTTGGAAGAGCTGGCATGAATACTGATAGATTGACTGTTATTCTTCTTTTTCATATTCACTAGTTTGATTTGTCGTTGTTTTTTTGTTGGTTTATCCAGTTGAAACACCTCCTTTTGAGCTTCTTCATAGTACGAGGTGGTGGGGGATTTTGTATGTGCGTTTGGGAAGAAGTTTCAGATTTTCGAGTATTAAGTAAGAAAAATGTGCGAATCTACCGGCTAATTCGAGGAATAGAAAACAACCTGTATATGTTCATAGATGATGTCCATACGTTCATATGCTGATAAAAAATGGGGAAAAGACCAATAAGCCGATTCTACGGCTTATTGGTCTTTGAGAATGTTGTTATTCGATCGTAATGCCCGCACTTCCATATCCGGCGACCGTATTGACAAGGGTCAAGCCAGTTGTCGTGATCGTAAAGCCCAGCAATAGCCTTGTTCCTGCTGTTACTGGAACAGCGAGGTCTGTCAACAAGCCATCCAATGGCTGGCCGATGGCCAAACTGCCTGTCAATGGAGGGGAGAGGGCAACTTCGGTTCCGGGAATGGCTGTCAGCGTATTGCTTGGTACAGGGGTGCCGAACAGTTGAGCGCTGACGGTAACCGTCGAATCGAGAAGGGAGAGGGCCGAAGTTGTGCTGAAGAAAGCGGCTATCGATGTGATGATACCGTCTCTTGGTACGGAGAATGCAAAGTTCAACAACGTGCCGGCGCCGCCTGTCAGATCGATGCTATTGCCCGCTAACAGAATGGTGGGAGCGCTATTGCCGAAACCGACAAGGCCAACTGTTGACGCCAATCCGCCTACCGTAGATGCCAGCACAAGAGGCAAGCCGGAAGCGAAAGGAATGATAGTGCCTGGACCCGCGGCGCCTGTTGCTCCATCAGCGCCCGTAGGACCAGTTGCACCGGTAGCACCGTCGGCTCCGGTAGGTCCAGTCGGACCGGTTGGACCGGTTGGACCGATCGCACCTGCAGCTCCGTCAGCGCCTGTTGCTCCCGTCGCACCTGCAGCCCCGTCAGCGCCAGTTGCTCCCGTCGCACCTGCAGCTCCGTCAGCGCCCGCTGGTCCGGTTGCGCCCGTAGCTCCGTCAGCGCCCGCTGGTCCGGTT
>NZ_BDQX01000412.1 GCF_003112455.1 Paenibacillus agaridevorans | reverse complement strand
CCTCGGCCCGCTCCGGTCACGATCGCTTTTTTGCCCGTCAGATCAAATAAAGCCATTTGCCTACCCCTTTCCTCTCGTTCGTTTTCCGCTAGCCGGAACCTCCGCCTTCATAATCGTCAGTCCCAGCGC
>NZ_BDQX01000411.1 GCF_003112455.1 Paenibacillus agaridevorans | reverse complement strand
GAAACGAATTCCTTGGCAATCAACAGATGCTGCCGGTATTTGCTCCAAACAACACCTGGGATCAGAGAGTGGAATGGGCGGTCTTTGAGCAGGATGGCGTTACGCCTACAGATAAGGCGCTAATCAGTCCATTTGGCGTTCTTACGTTATTGAAGGAAGGCGATGTCAAAATTGTAGCGACTGCGCTGGATGGATCTGGCGTAACGGGTTCCTATGATTACAATATTCAGTTTACAATCACAAATCCTTTATTTGTAGGAGCAACAGCAACAGCGTCGTCATCGGATTACGGCAATGATTATACCCCTGTAAAAGCGATTCTTAGCAATCATGGATCTTTCGCGGGGTGGAGCTCCGATGCAGTGGGAGGAACCTCCTACAACAACCCACAGTGGTTGCAGGTGGAATTTGCCCAGCCTACGGTATTGAACCATATCGATGTTTATACAACGGAATCCTATTTCAAGATGAGGGATTTTGATGTTCAATATTGGAGGGACGGACAGTGGATAAATCTTTATTCGGTCAAAGATAACACGAAATCGGTTATTAATATCATGTTCGCTGATATTATGACAACGAAAATCAGAGTTATCTGCTACAAAGGAGATACTGCCGACATAACTCGTATTGACAGCATTGAGGTTTATCATGATGCTGTTTCGCACGATGCAAGATTAAATAAGATTACGGTGGATGGCAGCATAGTGGATGGATTCTCGATGGACTTGAAGGAGTACACAGTTGTATTGGATAAGGACGCGACGGAGGTTCCTGTTGTTGGTGCCACGTCAGCGGATAATCTTGCCGTGGTGTCGATCGTACAAGCCGCCTCGATTCCCGGGACAGCAGTTATTACCGTAACAGCTGAGGATGGAACGACGACATGGAGTTATGAAGTCAACTTTACCAATGAAGAACCGTTGAGTAGCTACACTGTAACTTATACAGCCGGGTTGCATGGCACGATTAGCGGAACTAGCGAGACGGTAACGGCTGGGGGCTATCCATCTGCAGTGCCGACTGTGACAGCCGATAGCGGCTACACC
>NZ_BDQX01000410.1 GCF_003112455.1 Paenibacillus agaridevorans | reverse complement strand
AGTGGACTTTTCTGCTATATTCGGCACACCAGATCGGAGCGAGCTCATTGTAGTGGACTTTTCCGCTATATTCGGCGCACCAGATCAAATCGAGCCCATTGTAATGGACTTTTCCGCTATATTCGGCACACCAGATCGGAGCGAGCCCATTGTAGTGGACTTTTCCGC
>NZ_BDQX01000409.1 GCF_003112455.1 Paenibacillus agaridevorans | reverse complement strand
CGCTAACATAAGTGGCCTGTATCGGAAAGATATTCAAGGCGAACATAAATAGTCCAATCAACATACCCGCTATCCACTTTTTCACAGTCGAATCAGACTCCTTCTCTGATATAATCATCAGTCTGAGCG
>NZ_BDQX01000408.1 GCF_003112455.1 Paenibacillus agaridevorans | reverse complement strand
ATCATGCCTGTTTGTAACGGAATGACCATGCCCGAGATAAAGAAAAAAAAGAGAAACTGAAAGACCCTGCGCGGAATACGCGCTATAACATAACCTGCCATAGAAGAGATAATGACCAACAGTCCGATT
>NZ_BDQX01000407.1 GCF_003112455.1 Paenibacillus agaridevorans | reverse complement strand
TGTACAGCCAAGAAAATTTCCAATTCGACCGAATTAGGGACTTGACATCATACCGCTGGACTTAGTAGATGTTGTTCAGCTTCCGCGACATCCAGAAGTACAGCCAGGTGATCAGGCCGACGATGACGGCCGTCGTGAAGCCTACCGCGCTGCCGTAGCCGATATTTTGCACGGATGTGCCCGCGGTCGTCAGCGGGAAGAACAGCTTGTACAAGTACAGGTACATCACTTCCGTCTTGCCGAACGGTCCGCCCTCCGTCAACACCATGATGCTCTCGTAACCTTTGAGCGACGTCGTGATGGCGAGCATGACGATCATCTGAAGCACCGGCCCCAGCATCGGAATGGTGATGTACCACAGCCTTTGCGCCGAATTCACGCCGTCGAGCGAAGCCGCTTCGTAGACATCCTCCGGAATGCTTTGCAGGCCCGCAATGAACAAGAGCATATAGTTGCCGACGGCGCCCCACACGGCGATGATGACGATGGTCAGCATCGCTTTCGAAGCGCCCAGCCAATCGACCGGGGCCGAAACGAGGTGCAGCTTCATCAGGTATTGATTGATAATGCCGTTGTATGAGTTGAAAATAATATAAAAGACGATCGACATAACCGACGCGCTGAAGATCGTGGGCAGGAAGATGATCGCCCGGAACGCGTGTCGTCCCTTCAGCTTGCGGTTGAGAATAACGGCGAGGATGAGCGATAGCGGAAGCGTGATGATCAGCTTGCCGCCCGCGTACACGAACGTGTTGGCGACAGACTGCCAGAACTCCGTATCTCTGGCCACCCGCACGAAGTTGTCGAGGCCGATGAACTTCGGCTGGCCGAACCCCTGGTAATCGTAGAACATGTATCGAAGCGCCCAGACGACGGGATAGATCCCGAGCGCCATGGTCAGGAAGAAGCTGGGAAAGCTGAACAGGTAAGCTCCTAGCCGGTTTTTGTGCATGCTGCGTCTCCTCCGTTTCGTGGCTCCAACTATAGATTCATTGCAAGGTGAAACTTCTGTCTCCGTCCTTGGGCGGCCCAGTAGGTTTCATTACATTTACTTTCCTATATTCTAAGAAAAAAGCCCCGTCGGGAGTGACGGAGCAATTCACTGTATTGGGGGGACGAAACGACTGTACAAGGCACGATAAGATTGTCGAGGGCCGCATAATGCTCATGATCGTTAGTTGAGAGCATGAGCAGGGAGGGGAAGCGCGGCGCATTGTAGCTGATTTTTCAGCTACATTCGGCGGATCGGGCCCAGCGCGGCGCATTGTAGCTGATTTTTCAGCTACATTTGGCGGATCGGGCCCCAGCGCGGCGCATTGTAGCTGATTTTTCAGCTACATTCGGCGGATCGGGCCCCAGCGCGGCGCATTGTAGCTGATTTTTCAGCTACATCCGGCGGATCGGGCACCAGCGCGGCGCATTGTAGCTGATTTTTCAGCTACATTCGGCGGATCGGGCCCCAGCGCGGCGCATTGTAGCTGATTTTTCAGCTACATCCGGCGGATCGGGCCCCAGCGCGGCGCATTGTAGCTGATTTTTCAGCTACATTCGGCGGATCGGG
>NZ_BDQX01000406.1 GCF_003112455.1 Paenibacillus agaridevorans | reverse complement strand
GTACCATGGACGGCATCCTATATTCAGGCTAAAGGCGATCCCATTGCGGACCTCTATGAGGACATTGCTGCCGAGGAAAAAGCCAGGGCCACCTATCAGTGGCTGATCGACTTGACGGATGACGTAGACTTGCA
>NZ_BDQX01000405.1 GCF_003112455.1 Paenibacillus agaridevorans | reverse complement strand
CACCGAGAAGGTTGGGCGAAGCCGAGATCCGAGGAACGGAGCTTAGCAGCGCTAAGTGAGTACCTGAAATGTTTCCAGAGGAAACATACTTCGGAAGCATTCGCTTGGAGTTCCGGCTGAGTTCAAGATTCGATGTCGAATATGCTTCCATGAGTAACTTCGTGATCAAAAGCGGACTTTTGAACCACTTACAAATGAAGTTAAAAAGTTTGCTTTTCAGCACCGAGAAGGTTGGACGAAGCCGAGATCCGAGGAACGGAGCTTAGCAGCGCTAAGTGAGTACCGGAGGAACCGGCTGAG
>NZ_BDQX01000404.1 GCF_003112455.1 Paenibacillus agaridevorans | reverse complement strand
GCTTCCTGCTATGAAGCGTGAATGGCCTTGGCTGAAAGAAGTGGATAGCATTGCCTTGCAATCAGCCGTTCGCAACTTGGCTGACGGGTTTCAGCGTTTTTTCAAGAAGCAGAATGATCTTCCGCGTTTCAAGAGCCGCAAGCATCC
>NZ_BDQX01000403.1:36711-67502 GCF_003112455.1 Paenibacillus agaridevorans | reverse complement strand
ATGGATATTTGGGGATTTTTATTTGTGCATGTTCTAGAATTAATCGACAGTCTCAAAAATCGGGCTATAGCTCGTGTCCAGCTCCAGCTTCGTCCGCGCCCAGGCTAAGTCGCCCTGCGCGACTGCTTCTTGGCGGGGACCCAAATATAGGCTGCGACGGCGCAAAGGATCGACAGGATCCATGGGAGATACTTTAATCCCTTCAACCAAGCAGATTGTCCTAACATCAAGTAGGCGGTGATGGCGATAACCTCGCTGACGATAATGCCGCCTATAAAACCAACGATTAGTCCTGCGATTGCAAACAACGTTTTTCTGAACATGTCCGTTTCCCCAATTAAAAAGTAATGTTTACTCCCGTTTATCCGTTCCTTATATCTAAAAAATGCAGGCGTTGCAAAATGCCCACGAAACGGGTGGCATATCTCTACAAAATACCCATGATACGCGGGGCATATCTCTGCAAAATGCCTACGGTACGGGCGGCATATCTCCAAAAAAATGCCCACGATACGCGCCCATTTCTCTGCGTGAATGTACATGCATCAGCCGGGCCGGGCGCTAATCCGGCAAATTGCCCGACTTCGTACCAACGCGATACGGCGTCGTGACGCCCTCGTAATTAATCATCATCGACATGCCGTTCGCCGCGTGGCCGAGATTGTGGCAATGCTCCATCCATAGGCCGGGGTTGTTGGCTTGAAACGCGATTTCGTATTCGTCGCCCTGAAAGAGTAAAACGCTGTCGGCGTATACAGGGCTTCCCGTCAACGGCTTGCCGTTCTTCGTAAGCACCTTGAACAGATGGCCGTGCATATGCATGGGATGCTCTGCGCCAAACTCGTGCTTAAGTGTGATTTTGATCCATTCGCCTTCCTTGACCATAAGGGGAGGGATCTCATGGAATCGCTTGCCGTTGATGTCCAGCAGACCGAGTACGAGCTCGTATTCGCGGTCGAACGTCATGTCGGCCGTAATGCCGTCATCAAGCGGCGTGCCGTAGGAGGCGAGATCGAATTCGGCGCCTTTTTTGTCGAGCAGGGCGGGTGCGGTCCCTTCCCCAAGCGTAACGCGCAACGCTTCTTTATTCCGGCTGTACACCTCGACTTGGCCGCTCTGAGGCATGGTCAGCAGCACGTCATAACGTTGCCCGCCTCCGATCGGAATCCATTGATCCCGGATGACGTCCGGACCGTTTAGATCCTGTCCGTCCATCGAGACGACTTGGAAATCCGCTCCAGCAACGCCCATCCATTGCACCTCGCTGGAGCTATTGATCAGGCGGAGCCGAATACGCTCCCCGGGCTTCGCGGCAAGCGTGTCGCCTTCACGCTTGCCGTTGGTCAGCCAATGCTTGTCGGCAAGCTTTTGCAACGTGACCGCGTAGTCCCTATCGTACCGAAGAGAATCCTCGCGGGGCTCCACGATTAGTCTGCCTATCAGGCCCTTTTGAGCCTGCTCGGAGCTTTGCTGATGCGAGTGGTACCAGTACGTCCCGGCATGCCTCGCTATGAATTCGTACGTAAAGGATTCGCCGGGGCTGATCGCGTCTTGCGTCACGCCGGCGACGCCGTCCTGCGAGCAGGGGAGGACGATGCCATGCCAATGAATGGTGACGCCGTTGTCGATATCCTTGTTGTTAAGGTTGACAATGACGCGGTCCCCTTGTTGAACTCGAAGCTCGGGACCGGGCGTCGTCCCGTCAAAGGTCCAGGCGGAGACGGTTCGGCCGCCGATATCGACCTTCGTCTTATAGGCCGTCAGATCGAAGGCCGAAGTTGGCGCAGAGGACGACGCCTCCGTCATGTCTGCACAGGAGGAGCCTCCCTCGATTGCCGTGCCGCTTCCGGAGTTCATCTGCCCGGCATGATCGGCATGATCGGCATGACCGCTCATATCGGCCATATTGATCTCCTCCGGATATTTCAGCTTATACATGCCGCAGGCCGCCGTTACGAGGGGAAGCAGCGCCAAGAGGGCGGCGATGCAGAGCATCGGAACCAGCGGGGATCGTAGTCGTTTCATCTATGATTTCGCCTCATTTCCTAAGTGGATGTACCGATTGTAGCAATGAAATGTTGTGAACCTGTGACGAAGTTTTTCGCATTCCGTGAAATTGCGGAGAGAGGTTATTCTTTTTTTGACAAGGCGATTCCGGAGCTCTAACATACAACCTAGAAGCACAAGGCTAGAAGCACAAGGTGAAACGACTGTCGCCTTTTCGCGGCGAAGCGCGTTACATTCCGGGAAAAATCGAAAAAGGATGCCGACTTCGTTTCTGTATTTTCAACAAAGGGAGGATCTTGAATGGCGCATACGCTACTGCTTGTAGATGACGAACAGAAGGTATTGGACTTCGTGGAGCCTTACCTGAAGGGGGAAGGGTATGTCGTGGTAACGGCAAAGACGGGCCTTGATGCGCTTCGTCTGGCGAAGGAACATAAGCCGGAGCTTGCCATTTTGGACTGGATGCTGCCGGAAATGAGCGGCATCGACGTCTGTCGGGAGCTGCGTCGCGAGACTGCGATGGGCATCATCATGGTAACGGCCCGGACGGACGAGACGGACAAAATTGTGGGGCTTGAGATGGGTGCCGACGATTACCTGACAAAACCTTTTTCTCTAAGAGAGCTGCATGCGCGAATCCGAGCGGTTCTGCGGCGGATGGAGGGAGCGGGGGGCGACAAGGAGAGGATCCTGCAAAGGGGCGAGCTCTCGATTTCGGAGTCGCAATGCAGAGTCTGGAAGCAGGGCGAGGAACTGACATTGACGCCTACGGAGCTGAAGCTGCTTCTGACGCTGGCGGCGAAGCCGGGCATCGTGTACAGCCGGCTGCAGCTGCTTCAGGCTGCGCTGGCCGAGGATCTGCTCAACGACGAGAGAACGGTCGACGCACACATTAGCCGCATTCGCAAAAAAATCGAAGCGGATCCGTCAAGCCCCGTCTATATTCAAACGGTGTACGGCTTCGGCTACCGGTTCGGCGGCGGTGCGTCCTCATGACCGTTCGGCGCAAGCTGTTCCTCGCGATGGCAGCGCTGGTCGCGAGTTTGAGTCTCATTCATATCCTGATTGCCGTATTCGTCGTAAACGGGGCGTTAAAATATATGGATATCGCGAATCGCGACGAAGAGATCGCCCATCTGGCGGACCGGCTATTGGACTACTATAACGCTCACGACAAAACATGGAGCGGCATTGATGCAACGAACCAGTTCTCATCCGATGACGCTGGTCCGCTCGAGACCAGCTTTCTCCTGCTATCGAAGAATCGGGAATTGCTGCTTCTAGCCGGCTCCCGCAATGAAGCCGAGATCCGAGCATTCGGAGAGAAGCATGACCTCCTTGCAGATGGAGTCGAAGTCGGCATTTTATATTACTACCATCCCGAGGCGGCTAATCTGGCCAAGCTCCAATACGGGATCGGAAGCTCCGTGACGGTCATTCTGCTGGCATTTTCGGTTATTCTGCTGCTTGTGTCTTTAATCGCGGCTTATTGGCTTGCCAAACGGATAACAGCTCCTCTTCAGGCGCTCGTACCCGCCATCGATCGGTTGGGCAGCGGGGAGCTTGGCGCCCAGGTACCTGTGCTCGGCAAGGATGAGTACGGTAAAGTTGCCGAGTCGTTTAATGCGATGTCGACTCAACTGGAGCGAACGGAGATGGCCAGAAGGAGTCTGGTGGCGGACGTTGCGCATGAGCTGCGGACGCCGCTGACCATCCTGCAAGGCCAGCTGGACTTGCTTCAGCAGCAAGGGAGAGCCGCCGAACCCCATGAGCTGTTATCGCTGCAGGATGAGCTGATCCGGCTCGGCAAGCTGGTTAACGATCTGCATCAATTGTCGATGGCGGAAGCGCACAAGCTTGTGTTGGATCGTAAACCGGGGTCGCTGGAAGAGCTGCTGGGACGGATCTTGAACCGATACGGCGAGGAAGCAGAGGAGCGCGGGATGACGCTCATCCTGGAGGACCGAAGCGGCAACCCTCAGCTATGGCTGGATTGGGATCGCATGACGCAAGTATTCCTAAACTTGATCGGGAACGCGATGCGTTATACGCCTGACGAAGGAACGATCACTGTCGAGATCAGCGCTGAGCTTGAACCTGCCGGCAGCGAAGCATCGGTGGTCGTTGCAGCCATTGCGGATACGGGCCCGGGCATAGCGCCGGAGCATCTGCCTTATATTTTTGACCGATTCTATCGCAGCGACGATGCTCGGGATCGTAACAGCGGGGGGATGGGACTCGGACTTGCCATTGCCAAAGAATTTGTCGCCGTTCATGGGGGCTCAATTGAAGTTAAGAGCAAGCTTGGGATCGGTACAACGTTCATCGTGAAGCTGCCCGCCAGCCAAAAAAAATAATGATTTATGGTTCGCAGGCGTTGTCCCGTGAATAGGATAATAACACATTAGGCGACGAGGGGGCCTTTCGCATGAACATGCCAACGCCGAATTCTTCATCACGGGACGCCATGCCGCTGGCCGAGTAATATGGAACCTGCAATTACATGCCGCTGCCCATTGTTATTGCAAAATGGGAAGGGATCCGTGTCACCGTTCCGCAGGGCAATCGGTTCATGTTATATATCGACTGGGACGTTATCCGCATCAAGCGAGTTTTGGAATCTGCCACTCCGTAGCTGCCTGTAAAGTCATCATGGGAGGATGAGCGGCATGAACATTTCGCGGGATAAAATATCGGTAATCCGGGTGCCGTTCGGTTTGGGAGGCGCCATTGCCGGTACGGAACAGGGGCCGACGAGCATACTGGCGGCAGGCTTGCTGGATGAATTGAAGCATCTGGCTCCGCATGGGGTGAGCTGTGACGAGGTACGGCTGGAACAACCGCATCGGGACGCCGACAGTGAGGATACGAATTCAGAGACAGTTTATGCGAACAGCGGTCTTAACCTGTCGCCGCGAAGCCGACAAGACGGGATCATCAAATATGAGCCGCAAGTGAGGGCGATGAGCGAACGAACGGCGGATCGCGTGGCGCGAGCCGCCCTGTACGGAAGCTTTCCGCTTGTGCTTGGCGGTGACCATAGCGTAGCGATAGGTACGCTTGCCGGCATGTCTCGCGTATACGACAAGCTGGGGGTGATCTGGGTGGATGCGCACGGGGACTTGAACACGGAGCATACTTCTCCTTCCGGCAACGCTAACGGTATGGTGCTCGCGATCGCAACGGGGCTCGCTGCATTCAAACAGACCGATATCGGACAGACGAGACGGCTTCTGCGCAATCGGAATATCGTTCTCGTGGGCATCCGGCAACTTGACGATGGGGAGAAAACCTTGATTCGCTCGCATGGTATTCATTGTTTTACGATAATGGACATCGATCGGCTCGGTATCCAGGAAGTTATCGAGCGCGCGCTTCTGCTGGCAGGCAACGATTCGGACGGCATTCATCTTAGTCTCGACATGGATGCGCTGGATCCTGGAGAGGCCCCCGGCGTCGGGACGCCCGTGCATGGCGGACTTACATTCCGGGAAGCGCGGCTCGCGATGGAGGGATTGGCGGCCAGTCGCGCCATCGCTTCTATGGATATCGTAGGAGTGAATCCGCTGAAGGATAAAGAAAGCCGAACGTCCGGACTGGCAGTAGCGCTGGCAGCGGCATTTATGGGCAAACGTATTCTATGATTATTTCTATACGACTAGGGAGGTCCATGCGGCGAATGACTGCATGGGCCTCTTGCTCATTTCCAGGTCCATGGATAGAATTTCCCCTGATGGCAGAGACTACTCGAGATAACTTAATCTTGGGCATCTATTTGCCGTCGGTGGTGATTTGATGAATTCGCTAAATAGGAAGGGACAATCGAATAGGCAAAAGTCCGAGTCGATCAGCGTCAACCATACGCTGGAGGAATACGAGAGGATGGAGCTAAACGGCGATCTCGACCAGCTCGACACAATCATGCAGGAGACAGTCGGCGAAAGCGCCGACTTCTCCGTTCGCCGCTTCCGCATCTTTGGACATTATTCCGCGGTCATATACTGCTTCTCCCATATGGTGCAGCAGACGATGCTGAACGAAGAGATCATGAAGCCTCTTATGAATGTGCCCAGTCACTTAAATCCCGAATTGCTTGTTAGGGAGGAGCTGGCGGAGTTTCTTGTCAATGAGACGTTGTACCATTGCGGCGTCGAAACCGAGAAAATGATGGACAGGTTATTAAGCGCGGTGCTTGCGGGTGATACCGTCATCGCGATCGAAGGCGTGAAGGCGGCTCTTCTAATATCTACCCGGGGCATCGAGAAAAGAGGCATCGAGCAGCCGGCAACCGAGCAGGTTATACGAGGTCCGCGCGAAGGCTTTATTGAAACGCTCGGCACTAATCTGGGATTGATTCGTTATCGGCTGCAATCCACGCAATTGCGGGTGGAATCCATGGAGATCGGCCGGCGAACCAAGTCCAAGGTTGCCCTCTGCTACTTGCGCGATATTACGGATCCCAACCTTCTAAAGGAGCTGAAACGCCGGCTTTCGAACATCGACATCGACGGCATATTGGATTCCGGATATTTGGAGCAGTTCATCGAGGATAATAAGTGGTCGCCGTTCCCACAGGTGCAGTACACGGAGAGGCCGGACAAAATCGTAGCGAATTTGTTGGAAGGCCGGGTCGCCATCCTCGTGGATGGATCACCGCTGGCTCTTGTCGTGCCGACAATCTTCGCGCAATTCTATCAGACGGTAGAGGATTACACAGAGCGGTTTCTGCTAATGAGCGCTATCAGATTGGCTCGGCTTGTAGCGTTAATCTTCTCCCTCGTGTTTCCCGCGTTGTACGTAGCCGTCATTTCGTTTAACCCCGAGTTGATTCCTACGGAATTTGCGGTTGCGGTGGCTGGCGGCAGGGCTGGCGTTCCATTCCCGGCGGTCGTGGAGGTGCTTATCATGGAGGTGTCCATGGAAGTGTTGCGCGAAGCGACGATACGGCTTCCGCAGCAGGTAGGCGGCGCGCTCTCCATCGTCGGCGTGCTCGTTATCGGACAAGCGGCCGTAGCTGCCGGTTTCGCGAGCCCCATCACCGTCGTCATCATCGCGCTTACGACGATTGGTTCTTTCGCCACCCCGGCTTACAACGCAGCGCTGGCGCTTCGATTGCTTCGGTTTCCTCTCATTTTCATGGCGGGCACGTTCGGACTCTACGGCGTCATGATCGGTTTAATCCTCATCGCCAACCACATGCTTTCGTTAAAATCGTTCGGCGTCCCTTATCTTAGCCCGATCGTTCCAGGCAACTTTCAAGGGATGAAAGACGTGCTCATTCGCAGTCCTCTTAGTTGGATGAATAGAAGGCCGTCCTTCCTGGCACCGCAGGATGATGTCAAGCTTCGCCCTCCTCAGAAACACCAGGACGGAGAGCAGCCGGACGGGGACCAATCAAGCTGAGAACGATCCCAACAAACAAAGCGGAAAGGAGATATCTGTTCCATGAACGATTCCCAATCCCCTGATTCGAACCGTTCCATTACAGTCTTCCAGGCTACGGCCATTCTTGTAAGCACCATTATCGGCGTCGGCGTTTTGCCTCTGCCGCTCTTCGCGGCGAACGCGGCCGGTTCTGCCGCGCCGCTCGTCACGCTTCTCGGCATGCTCGTTGCTATGGCAGGGCTTTCGGTCATCACTTGGCTGGGCGTACGTTTTCCCGATCAGACGATCATCCAATATAGCCGCAGCGTGCTTGGCAAGTGGGGAGCGGCGATCGGAAGCTTCGTGATCATTCTGTTCTTCGCGATCTTGACATCGCTGACCGCACGGGAATTCGGCGAAGTGGTCGTCACGACGGTTCTTAAGACGACTCCCGTAGAAGTGACGGTTATCTGCATGCTGCTGCTGGCGGCAGCTGCCGTGCGCAAGTCGATCGTGCAGTTCGCGTATATGCATAACTTCTACTTCCCCTTCCTTCTTGTCCCGTGCCTGCTGATCGCGTTCCTTTCGCTCAAAAATGCCGAGTTGCTTAATCTGGAGCCTATCATCTCGACCCATTCCGGCAAGGTAGTATTGGGTATGCTGACTGTTGGCGGATTATTCCAGGGCTCCTTTATCATTACCATGATCATTCCGTCCATGCGCAAACCAGAAAAGGCGATGAAAGCAAGTTTTTTTGGAATAGCTATAGCAGGGGGCTTATATCTGATCATTGTCACGGCGGCTGTCAGCGTGTTCGGTTCAGAAGAAATCAAGATGCTGTTATGGCCCACTCTTGAGCTCGCGAAAGCGACTTCGTTGCCCGCCAACGTACTGGAGCGATTGGACGCAGCCTTCCTGGCGGTGTGGGTAACTGCCGTTTTTACGACGCTGCTGTCCAGTTATTTCCTGACGATCTATGCCATGAAACAACTTTTTGGAATGAAGGAGCACCGCACCTTGTCCTTTGTCATGCTGCCCTTCATCTATTTCATGGCGATGCTTCCGCAGAACGTCAAGTATATGTATCGCATTATTGAAGACGTGGGTCGTTACGGCTTGTTGGTGACGGTCGTCTACCCCTTTATTCTGCTTCTTTTGGCGTTGGCGCGAAGGAAGAAAGGGGCGCAGGCATGAGCGGCATGGCGAAGACGAGGCTGATAGCGACCGTATTGGTCCTGCTTCTGTTTATGCCATTGCTCGCCGGCTGCTGGGACAGGCTTGAGATCGATGACAGAGCGGTCGTGCTGGGCGTTTCCATCGATGAAGTCAGTAACCAAGAGGGCGAGGAAGAGGAGCAAGAGGTATCGCATGTAAAGGGCTCCCTGCCTCCGCCAAGCAAAGGGATGGTCCGCATCGGTGTTCAAATCGCTCTGCCTGGTCGCATCCCGCTCGGTCCCGGCGAAGCTGGGGGAGGCAATGGGGAAACGAAAGATACCGTCTGGGTCATCAGCGTCGTAGGCCATACCGTCGACGATGCGTTCATGAACCTGCAGCAGCAAATTTCGGCTCGTATTTTTTTCGGCCATCTGAGAGTCATTGTATTATCCGAATCCGTAGCCAAAAAGGGAATCGAGAATATTAACGACTTCTTTCGGCGCAACCCGGAGGTTCGTCGAATGGCTTGGATGATGGTGGCCAAGGGCCGCGCGGAGAAACTTATAGAAGCTTCTCCCAAGCTGGAGCGCGTGCCTACGTTATATTTGATGTCGACTCTGGAGAATTCGATCCGCATGGGGAAGTTTCCGAAGAATTACATTGGACAGTTCTGGAGCAATTCGTCGAAGCTGGGTCAGGAAGGATTTCTGCCTTATATAGATATAAAGGAGAACGAAAACGTGGGCGTGCAAGGGCTCGCGTATTTCCGCGGCAATCATTTGGTCGGAACGACCAAGCCGGCGGAGATTTCGGGGTTTCTGGGCATTAGAGGAGTCAATCCTGCGGGATACCGGGCAGTCGTCCAGCTAGAGAAGGACAATTCCAACAAGACGGTTATGACGAACGTCACGCACCGTTATTCCAGAATCAATCTGGACATCAAGGACGGCCTGCCCCGTTTTCGCATTTTGGTGGAGCTTGAAGCCAATCTGGAGGAGAAGATCAACGGAGAGTTATCCATTGACGATCCCGAAACGATACGGCGAATCGAGCAAGTACAGAGCGAGACCTCCGCCGTGTTCTACCAGAACGTCATCCGGCAGACCCAGCTCAAGGGCTCCGACATTTTCGGCTTCGGCGAGCAGGTTCGGGCGAAGAAGCCGGGTTATTGGAATAAGAACATCGGGTCGAAGGAGAAGTGGCAGGAGATGTACAAGCGGCTTGAATTCGATATCGATGTTAACGTGAAGATCAGAAGGGTCGGTATGAACGCGATGTAAGAAAGGGGATCCGATATGGAAGTAGGCGTGCTGACGATCGGCGTTTCGGGATACCTCTGTCTGCTCTGCGCAGCCTGCGGCCTGTTCCTGCTCACGATCGATGTCGCGATGGCGGACAGGGGGAGCAAGGATTACAGGACCGCTAAGGCTTTCGGCTGGATTCATCTCGTATTGGCGGCGGCCTGTCTGTTGCTGTTGTGGTTGTTGTAAAATGAACGGCTACACGTAAACAGGTTCTTTATAAATAGGTCTTGCGATTTATACGCAAGGTCTCTTTGCATTTACCACATAAACGTATATGTTTCCGAGCTTGCCTTGGATGTGAAATTACGAGCTTGCGCGGCAGCTTTTTTGAGTCTTATAGCCGGAAAACTGCGTATAAGAGGAGAGCTTCGATGGCGATAGGAAGAACATGGAGGTGCATACCACTGAAGAAGAAGAGCATAGTCGTCCTTGTTTGCCTGGCTGCCGTTCTGCTGTTGTTGACGATGTTTATCATTGATTCGAGGTCAGGCGATAACAAGCAGCCGCTTCTTGTGGAGGGGCAGGGCGTTGCCATTACGGTTGAACGGTTCCAATCCTATAAGGCAAATGCGGAGCTTGCCGCGACGGTATCGGACTTCGCGGTGCCGAGCGACGAGGAAATACTGGACGAGCTGACGGCGACCGAGCTTGCTCTTGCCTTTGCCCGGGATAAAGGGTTAACGGCCACGAAGGAAGAGATAGATTCCGTCATTGCCAACGAAAGGGCGGCGCTGATGGATGCGGATTCCGAGAGCGGGCCTGCGGCGGAGCTGATGCAGCGGCGAATCGACAAGACGGGGCTGACGGAGGAAGCGTTCTGGTCCAGCGAAGAGACCAGGGCGAACTACGAAAGGGCGGTGCTGCTTGGCGAGTTGGCCGCGCTCCTCATAGACGAGGGCTCCATCGGCGATTATTTCGAGTTCGGCGACTTCCAGCGGGAGCTTCTGGAGCAGCGGAGAGCCAACATCCGAACGGATTGGTCGTTATTGAAGAATGACAAGACGTATTAACGCTCCCCTATCATTCGAACACATTTGGGATTAGCCGGTATTGTTGTCGCAGAAAGGGGCGCTGCCGTCAAACGGCGGAGCCATTCGAGGCCGCCTTGGAAGCAAGCTCGGCGCGATCCTGCCCCCGCCGAATGAATAACCATACGCCTGACAGGATGAAGACGCCGGCAACCAACTGATAGCCGGTCAACGCTTCTTTTAGCAGCACCCAAGCGAGAAGCGACGAGATGACGGGCTCACCGAGCACGGACATGGACACGGCGGTCGCGTTCATATATTTGAGCAGCCAGTTGAACAAATAATGTCCGAACAGGGTTGGCACGATGGCGAGCAGCAGAAACAGCCCCCATTCTTGTCCGGAGTAGCCCGTAAACGGATTGCCGACAGCGACGTTGTAGACGGCCAGCGCGGTAGCGGCGAACAGGAACACCCAGAAGTTGTAAGGGAACGCTCCTACGCTGTCGCGGAGACCTTTGCCGATCAGCATATGCGCAGCCACAGCGACGGTTCCGAAGAAAGAGAGAATATCGCCCGCCAGCGCATCGCCGGACAGACTGAAATCGCCGGCCCCGATCATAACGGAGCCGATGATGGCGATGCCCATGCCGGCCAGCATGGCGGAATTGGCTTTTGTCTTATAGATCCAGTAAGAGCCCAGCATAACAAGAACGGGCTCAAGCGTAAGAATGACGGTGGAGCTTGCGACGGTCGTCAGGCGCAGGGAAGCCATCCAGAGCAGAAAATGAAGGCCCAGCATAAGACCGGAGGCCCCCAGCATCAGCCATTGCTTCCTCGTAAGCGCGAACAGCTCGCGACGGTATTTCCAGGCAAACGGCAGCAGGAGCAGATTGGTCAGATACAGCCGGTACATGGCAATGACGGCAACGTCGGCTTGAGACCATTTGATAAAGATGGAAGAGAACGAGATGGCTACAATGCCTGCTACATAAAGAAGCTCATATGTGGTAATACCTTTCGTGCTGCGATTCATGAGGTTTAGCTCGCTTTCGGTCATGTAATGAAGTCCATATTTGAATATAGCTTATGGACGGGGCTGTTTGCCAGAGCAATTTTTGGTTAAATGACGAGATCGACGGCACCCCGATTCTCGAGAGACGTGTAAAAAGGCATAAAAAGACGGGCTCCTTCAAGCATGAAGAGGAGCCCGTCTTTTTTGAAAGATAAGAAAGTAAATCACATACAACCCACAAAAGCATGAAAATCTAAAGGACACCAGCGACGCTATTTGCCCGTTTTTTGACCTCTACCCAATCTAACGGACAGGCAAGACTCTATTTCGTCGAAACCAAACCATTAGACGTTCGGATGATGCATATAACGATGAAACTAACGATGCTTTTTCGTGTTTTCGGCGATGCTATCCTTCCTGTAGGTGAAAACGGGCAGGATTTCGTCGTCTTCGCCGGCGCACTGTTCCAACGTATAAACATAACGCTCGGAGTTTTCGCGAAGTTGAATGTTTTGGCAAATAAACTCCTGTTTCCCTTTGTCGGCTCCGGAGCTCATTCCGTCCCGTGTATTGTCGATCGTCCACGTGATGGTTCTGCCGTTAGAATGTACATCATGGATCCAGTAACCTCCATCGAAAGCTGGAGGAATGAGTAACAAATAGTCGCCCTTGCCTTCCCGATGGCGATGGACCATCTCGTTCAGGCGTTCGATGTCGGCTTGATTGAAGCGATGGAGGATGTTGTTCCACTCCGCATGCTGATGCCGATCGGCCTTTAGCCACATATAAGCAGCTGCCCCGGCCCAGACCGTCAATAGGACAATCAATGCTCCCAAGAGCGTCCCCGTTCTTCTTCTCATGTGTAATCCCCGATTCGGCGTGTCTGCAGTCCGCTAGCTTAAGTCCGCTTACTTGAGCGCTTTATTCTCCCAATTGAGCTGTGCCTGGAACCGATGCTTCTTGAGCTCATCTGCAGATGGATTTGGCATGTTGTCGGCAGTCTTTACGATGACAAGCCTGGATTCGTCGTTCCAGCCGACATCCGCCCCAAATGTCTCCAGTACAAGTCTTGCAGGGACGTAGGTCCTGCCGTTTTTGATCCGCGCTGGAGCTTCCAGCTTCTTCGTTTCGCCATTAATTATGGCTGTATCGGAATCTACGGTCAGCACGATGGTCGTGCCGTCTTTGCTTGCGGTTACTTTGCGCGCCACGGGATCCCAGCCGATCTTGGCTCCCAGCTTTGTCAACAGCTCCCGGAATGGAACAAGCGTATAGGCATTCTGAATAAAAGGTTCGTTCTCTAGTCGCAGCAGCTCGTTATCCCAGAGGAACGCGGCAGCATATCCTACCTTGACGAATGGAGCAGCCTGCTCGAGCCATTCTCCTGCGTCGGGCAGAGGCTTCTCAAGGGGATGATTTAAGAAATCCAGCCATGCGCCCGTATTCGCGTCGATGGATGGCTGCAGACCTTCCTGGAAGAAGTTGATCTCCGGCTTCAAGCGCAGCTTGTAGGCCAGCTTGCCTCCCACGTATTCCAGATTTAAATCATACATCGACAACAATCGTTTTTTGGCCAAAACGCTGGAATAGGCGGGTTTGATTTTTTCCGGAATCGTCGGGTTCTCCCATTGATATTCCTTCGGGAACTTGCCGTCGTAGGTCATCAAATATTGAGGATGCAGCGCATAGATAAGCCTTGGCTGCTCGGGATCGTAAATAGCCTGCCATTTCAAAAACGGATCAACAGCGGAATAGAAGCGATTGGCTGCTTCATTCAAAGTAATTAGGCCGGCGGCATTTTGGGCGGAATTCGGACTATAGGTTTGCTCTTTCCAATAAACCGAATAGGCTCGGACGTCGCCCGTTACTCGGTCAACAGTCACATAGCCTCCGTTTGAACCGTCGCGAATTCCGTTGTGGGAACGGTCGTAGCGAATGATATGCATTCTGGCCGTATGGAATTCTCTGCCTGCGATATAATCGGAGATGGGATAAGGATCGTCCATCCATTGGACATCCAGCGTCCAGTTTTGTTGCTCTACGAATTTGGAGGCGATATCCCGTACTTCTTCGACAGTAAACTTAAAGGTGCTTTCATCGTTAGGATCGCTGGGATACTCCACGACGTAATCCGATTGCAAGCTTGCGGCATACTCCGTAACCTTGCCGTCTTTTGCTTGCAATTTAATGAAGCCAGCCAAGTACGGGTTAGTCGTTCTAGGGAACGATTTTTCTCCCCTGAACGTGATTTCCCAAATACCGTCAACAAGCTTGGCGTCTGCTTTCGCAGCTGCGGGAATAAGATGAAGCGCATTGGCCCGATCGATGGCTTGGGCGGCGGTATCGATCTTAACCGCGGCGACTTCCGCCGCATAAGCGGCAGGTACGGGAGCTGCGGCCAGCACGGCTCCAAAAGAAAGCGAAACGGCTAGCAGAGTTTTGGCTAATTTGTGTGTTATCATCATTTTCCACTCCTACCATTGATGAGGAATAATTGCTCTACAAATAGACGTGGCTAGAAAGGAAAGGTTGCGCTAAAAAAAATTGGTATTGAAGCTCGGATGCAAAAAAGCAGCTATTCGTCGCGAGAATAACCAACTTCTCGCAGAACAGCTGCAACTTTGTTAATTGCTATGGAACGGAAAAAGCAGGTCGGCCTGTTTCCTTTGTACGGAAGCAGGGGAGCTAGACTTGCTCATCCGTATTGTTCGCAATGGCGTTCGAAGCTGTTTCGCCGCTGATTGCATCAGGGCCGCCAGTGTCGGCTGGGGACTCGCTGCCTGCATATTGAGCAGGAGCAGTTACGCTGCCTGCATTTTGAGCAGGAGTAGTTACGCTGCCTGCATTTTGAGCAGGGACAGTTACGCTGCCTGCATTTTGTGCAGGAGCAGCTTCGCTGCTGACATTTTGTGCAGGAGCAGTTTCGCTGCCGGAGGCAGCCTCTTTGCGCGGCTTCGGTGCAGACGGCTTGGGTTTCTTTGCGGCCTCGACCTCGAAGTAAGCTTGCAATTCGGCTACCTTCTTGGGGTTATCGAGCTTGACCTTGTCTTTGAACACATGCTCCACGAGCGCTTCCCAAGTCGGCTCCTTCTTCTGGGAGCGGAGCAGCCTAATCGCATTTTTGACCAGCCGTCGTTCCTTGGCATTGGAGTGCATATCCTTGTATTTCTGCGTGAAGCTGAAGTCGAGGTGAGGGAATGCCGCTCGGAAAATATCCGCCGTCATCCGCGCGTCGTCCAGCGCCCGGTGGGCGGAGCCCTCTGAGCTTAAGCCAAGTTCCTGCAGCGCTGCCTCAACGCTTACGTCGTTCGTGAGTCCGCGATAACGCAGAAAGCCTTTGAGCAGGTCAAAGTAATTTACGCTTAACCAATAGGCATCGTCGAGCTTGTGCATGCGGGTATCCAGCACGATTCGCTTCAAGTCTTCGCCGCCCCAAGTGACAAGGAGCGGAGACTCGCTGCGCGAAAGCCATTGCAGGAAAGCGCCGATGACGCGCGGGAACCGTTCCGCCGTATCGATGGATTGCTGCGGGATGCCCGTTTTTTTCTGAATAAAGCTATTCAATTTTGCAAAATAAACCGGTTTTATAAAAGCCGTAAATTCGTCTACAAGCTCGAGACGCTCGTTAAGCCGAACGGCACCGATCTCGATGACCTCCATGGGCAGATCGCTTGCAAACTTGCGGCCGTTAAATTCGATATCCAATACAATATAGTCCAATGCTGTAACCTCCGCTATGAGAATCGCCGCTTCCATTTTAACAGAAATCAGCCCCGAATGCTTCTTTTTGGTATGCGATTGCCAAATGCGGCCTGCCGGGACTACAATGAAAGCTGAGATTTGCTGCAGCAAGAGAGGAGTATGCACCATCATGTCATCCACCAACACCATTGCCGAACGCGAGGTTAAATCCAGACGTCTGTTCATAGCCGTCATACTCGGCCTGCTTGCGGGTATAGGCCCGCTTAGCATCGATATGTATTTGCCGGCGCTCCCGGCGCTTGCAGATGATTTTAACGCTTCGACGTCGCTTGCGCAGCTCAGCTTGACCGCATGCCTGGTCGGCATCGCGCTCGGGCAGTTGATCGTTGGACCGATCAGCGACGTAAGAGGGCGCAGGATGCCTTTGTTAATCGGCATGGCCGTATATGCCGTCATTTCATTGCTATGCGTGTTTTCTCCGAGCATATGGACTTTTATTTTGCTTCGTTTCGTACAGGGTTTCGCAGGTGCAGCGGGTATCGTAATTTCCCGTGCTAGCGCAAGAGATTTGTATGCCGGCGCGGAGCTGACTAAGTTTTTTGCGCTGCTGATGCTTATTAACGGGGCTGCCCCGATTTTAGCTCCAATGATCGGAGCGGAGATCGTGACGTTTACGTCATGGAGGGGGGTATTCGCTGTTCTGAGCGCGTCGGGCTTGCTCATGCTGGCAGCCGTTTACGTAGGACTTCGGGAGACCCTACCTGTCGATCGCCGATCTCGCGGAGGTTTGCGCAATACGTTGGCGACGTTCCGCAAGCTGCTGGGCAATTCCGCCTTTATGGGCTACGCGTTCACGCAGGGCCTTATGATGGCTGCCATGTTCGCTTATATTTCCGGGTCTTCCTTTGTTCTGCAAGAGCTGTACGGCGTGACGCCGCGCGGATATAGTCTTGTGTTCGGGCTTAACGGCGCAGGCATCATCCTGGCGAGCCAAATCGCGGGCAGGTTGGCAGGCAAAGTGCCTGCACGCAGGCTGCTTGCGGCAGGTCTGTCGATGGCAAGCCTCGGCGCGATTATTCTGATGGCTGCCGTTTTGCTTGATCTCGGCTTGCCGATGGTCATTGCGGGCTTTTTCTTCGTCGTGTCCAGCATCGGCATCACCAGCGCGACGACGACATCGCTGGCGCTGCAAGATCAAGGACGCTCGGCGGGAAGCGCTTCGGCGCTGCTCGGCATGCTCTCCTTTGTCTTCGGCGGAATCGCAGCGCCGCTCGTAGGGCTTGGCGGCGAAGGGACGGCTCTGCCGCTGGCAATCGTCATGATGGCGTTGATCGCGGGGGCCGTCGTGTGTTTCACGTTGTTTACGCGCGGGCCTAAGAGGGCGGAGGAGGCGGCTGGGCGTTAGCCGTCGCAGCGCGCAGGGGAATCAGCCGGAGGGCTGGCGCCAGCGGCAACGTGTATGAAAAATCATACACAATGGCGCCGGAATAGTGGATCCGAGGCACGCGAGTATGAAAAATCATACACAATGGCGCCGGAATAGTGGATTCGAAGCACACGTGTATGAAAAATCATACACAATGGCGCCGGAATAGTGGATCCGAGGCACGCGAGTATGAAAAATCATACACAATCCGCGGTATGGCCCTCTGCCAGCGGCAATGTGTATGAATTATCACGCTGGTCCGAAAATGTACGAAGGGTCTGCCCCACCAGTCATCTAGTAATGACTGGCGAGGCAGACCCTTTTCGTTAGCGCCTAGAAGTCACGGGGCGCTCGCAGACCTGTCACTTAGAGCTCCTCGAGCGTCCTTACGCCTAACAGCGCCAATCCTTGACCGAGCGCCTTGGAAGCCGCGAGGACGAGGCCGAGCTTAAATGACTGCTCCGAATCGCTGCCGTCCAGCACTTTGACGTGGTGGTAGAACCGGTTAAACGATTGCGCCAACTCCAAAAGATAACGAGCGAGCACGGACGGCTCGTGCCGTTCGGCGGCCAGAGCCAGACGGGCTGGATAAAACGAGATCTGCTTGAGCAGCGGCCACACGTGATCATGTTCAGCTAAGTGTGAGCGGCTCCCAGTCAGCGGGCCGTTGGCGGGCAGACTGTCAGGAGATAAAGGCGTCGTGCTTGCTGCTGGTTGATCGCCGCCTGATTCAGTCTCATCGCCATCGTTCTGCAACTCGGCCATCCCCGCCGCCGCCTTACGCTGAATGCTTGCCATCCGGGCATACGTGTATTGCAGATAAGGTCCGGTCTCTCCCTCGAAGTTCAACACGTCCGCCAGCGAGAAGTCGACGTCGAGCGTGCGCGTGTTTTTCAAGTCGCCAAACACGACCGCGCCGATTCCGATCGCCTCGGCTGCGGCTTCTTTGTCGCGGAGAGCGGGATTTTTCTCCTCAATGATGCGTCTCGCTTGTGCCACCGCCTCGTTAAGCACATCCTCCAGAAACAATACCTTTCCTTTGCGAGTGGACATTTTCTGCCCTTCCATCCTCATCAGGCCGAACGGAACATGCTTGCAGCGTTCCTCCCATGTATCGTCCATCTTGCCAAGCACGCGGAACACCTGCTCAAAATGGAGGGATTGTTCGCCGCCAACCACATAGAGCAACTGCGAAGCTCCCATGACGTCGCGGCGATAGATGGCGGTCGCCAAGTCGCGCGTGGCATAGATGGAAGTGCCGTTGGACTTGACGAGCAGGCAGGGAGGCATCCCGAATTCGTCCAGCCGGACGACAAGAGCGCCATCGCTTTCCTCCAGCAAGCCTTGGCTGCGAAGCTTCTGGATGACCGGCTCCATTTTGTCATTGTAAAAGCTCTCGCCCAGCACATGATCGAACGTAACGCCAAGCCGCTCGTACAGCTTATTGAACTGGTTCAGACTCTCGCCGATCATATCCCGCCACAGCTCGGTTGCCAGCGAATCCCCCGTCTCCAGCTTGCGGAACCACTCCCGCGCCTCGTCCTCCAGCTCGGGATGGCGCTTCGCTTCCTCGTGGAATTTGACATACAAGGCCAGATAGTCCTTCGTCGGGTTGTCGCTGGCCCGAATCGCGGAAGCGTCGCCCCACTTGAGGTAGGCGACAATCATTTTGCCGAATTGCGTGCCCCAGTCGCCTAGATGATTGACATTTACGGTGTCGTAGCCCACCTCGCTCAGCATGCGATAGATCGCGTTGCCGATCATGGTGGAACGCAAATGTCCAATACCGAAGGGCTTGGCAATGTTCGGAGACGACATGTCGATGACGACGCGTTTTCCTTCCCCGATATTTGGCCGCCAGAATGTTGCCGATTGCGTACGCTCCAGAAGCTCTGCGCCGAATGCGGATCGATTCAGCTTGAAGTTCAAATACGGTCCTGCCGCTTCGGCGCGAAACAGAGGATGGACGATAGTGTCCGCAAGAGCCGCGGCGATCTGCCCCGGACTTTGCTTCAGCTTCTTGGCCAGCACGAAACATGGCAAAGCCAGGTCGCCCAGCTCATCGTTCGGCGGGAATTCCAGCAGGGAGTTAATTTCTTCCTTGGCAAGGGGGAGAAGAGGGGCTAAGGCATCCACCAGTCTTTCTTTGATCATGTTTATTCCTCCTAAGTCGAGGCGGCCAGCCGCATGAACGCAAAAAATCCCCGTCTCTGCTAGAGACGGGGAATACCCGCGGTGCCACTCTGATTATCCGAATGCGCAATGGCGTTCGGATCTTATCTTGGCCGTAACGTGGCCGAACCGGACCGACCTTGAGACCATGATGAGTCTCTCGGAAAGCCGCCTCCAGGGCCCTCTTCGTTCGTCGGTCGTTGACCGGCTCCCACCATCCCGGCTCGCTATGCAACGTTGCTCCAATGAATTACTGTCCCGTTCACTGACGTTATAAAGTATTATAACGCCTCGTTAGAGGAAATCAAGGGGGAATCGTCTAATCGGCTTCCCAGACGATAGAAGGCTCGCGTTTGGGCTCAGCGAACGCTAACAAGAGGCCGCCCTCCTCCTCCAGCATTCCGCGATCTTTATCCCTTATCGGTCCGAACGGACGGAGATACAGGATGGCGGCGTGTTTCGAGGACTCAATGCGCCACAGCCCTGCTACGAAACCGTCGACGAGGAAGGTGGACTTGATGATGCCGTTCACCGTAAACACGAGCTGCTTGTGAGCCGGATCCATGATCCGGCTTCGATCCTGGTAGGATAGCAGCATGTTGTCAAACTCCGACAGGAACCGGACAGGAGCAGCCGTATCTTCCGAAAGCAAGGGCAGGCCGACCAAATCAAACAGCTCCTGGCCGGCATCGTCACGGTATGTACGAAGCTCGGGGCGCAGCTTCTCAAGAACGGGACCCAGCTTGGAGAGTCCGGACCAGACGCCGATATCCTTAACAGATGCGGGGCCGAAGGCGCGCAAATAGCGGCGGATCAGCTCCAGCAAGGCGTGCTCGTTTCCTTCCGCCAGCGGCATGCCAAGCCACTCTTCTACTGTTGCATGAATGGCTGCGCCGGAACGTCCCCATACGCCCCTTGGCGGTAATTGTACGAGCGGCAAGCGGCCACGGACGGCTGTCGCCAGCGAGCCCGCCGCTGAGGAAGGCCAATGCTCCTGAAGCAGCTTGCCGAGCTCCTCGAATGTGCGGGGGCTTTCGGCGAGCAGCTTTAGAGCGGTATCCGCAAGCTGTTCCATGTCAACGCCGACGAGAGCTTTGCCATGGGTCCCCATCAGCAAGCGATTTTGCACCGGCTGCAGGACGGAACGAAAGGAAAGACAGTCGCGGGCTGACACCAGATGGATGGTGGACCGCATAAGCGCGATGCGTACGACATCCCTGCCGAGCAGTAATTCCGCCAGCATGGAAGGCTCAAAATTATGCAGCCTGCTCCACAATGCATAATAGGGCGGTTTCGGCGATTGAGCTTGCAGCCCCACCAGTTGCTCGACCGCCTCGAGAGGCGACAGAGCGGAGCGTTCGAGCAGAAGCTGGCGATGGAGCAGCGTCCGATTTAAACTTTTTCTGCTAAGTTGAATGGTAGACATCTGTTCATCCCTCGTCTCTAATATGCTACCAGTATAGCCAGAGAATGGACGATTCGGATAGGGATCCGTTACGAATTTTATTTCGGCCAAAGTGGGCAGTCATTCGCCTTAACCGGGCTTGCGCCTTATAATTAAATAGATAAGGATTCTATTAAACAAGAGGGAGAGTTACATAATGAGCAAAGAAAGCGGCTGGATTCTGCATTCCGTTATTTTCACTCTGAAGCATGAGAAAGGCTCCGAAGCGGAGCGCCGGTTCCTGGAGGACGGCGAACGAATTCTTGCTTCCATTCCCGTAGTAAAGGGGTTCAAGGCGTACAAGCAAGTCAGCGTCAAAAACGACTACGACTTCGGGTTCGCAATGGAATTCGACAGCCAGGAAGAATATGACGCTTACAACCATCACGACCTGCACACGGCATTCGTTGCGGAGCGTTGGGAGAAGGAAGTCGAGAAGTTTCTGGAGATCGACTACAAGCTGTAAGGAGTAGCGCGTCTCGAGGCGCTTTTGTTAAACAACGATTCCCGGAGGTTAATATTCGATTTTATAGGTTTAGGCCGCCGAGCGAGTGACAAAAGTAGGCTCCCAGTAGGCTCCCAGTTGCCGGATTTGCGGAAAAGCTCTATAATGACGCTAGAGAAAACGAACAATTTCGAACATAGACGTACGAAAAAGGGAGAGGGACTAGCGTGTTGAAAAAGCTGAAAGTATTGCAGAAATTGACGGATGCCGGAGTCGTGGCCGTACTTCGCGCCGATTCGGCGGAGGAAGTAGCAGAGATGGCGAGACGCGCCATTAAGGGCGGCATCAAGGCAATCGAAATCACCATGACTGTACCGTTTGCGCTTCGCGCGATCGAGCAGCTGTCCAAGGAATATTCCTGCGACGTGTCTCCGGATGCGGACAACTTCGCCATCATCGGCGTGGGAACGGTGCTGGATCCGGAGACGGCTCGCGCCGCGATTCTGGCAGGAGCGGAATACGTAGTTGCACCCGCGCTGAATCCGGATACCATCAAGCTGTGCAACCGCTATGCGGTGCCGGTCATGCCGGGCACGATGACGATCCAGGAAATTCAGAACGCGCTCGAGCTTGGCGCGGACGTGGTCAAGCTGTTCCCCGGCAATCTGTATTCGCCTGGCGTTATTCCGTCCATCAAGGGACCGCTTCCCCAGGCGAATATTATGCCGACCGGCGGCGTGTCGCTGGACAATCTGAAGGATTGGATCAAGGCGGGCGCCGTTGCCGTCGGCATCGGTTCCGACCTGACGAAGGAAGCGGTGAAGTCGGGCGACTTCTCGATCATCGAGCAGAAGGCCGCCGCTTATATGGCCGCATACCGCGAAGCCAAGGGGCTGTAGGTCCCCGACGAGACCGCCCCTCATACTATGGAAACAAGCGCCTGACGAGGCTGATGTCTTCGTCTGGCGTTTTTTTGTTGCCACAATAGAATTTTCCGTATCACGAATAGCGTCATTTATGTCCGATAGGCAGTGCAATCAATCTCAACTCCCCCGCGGCTGCCTGCCCGCTTTTACATGCTTTAATTGCGCCACGATGATGACGCTGATGATTACCAGCAAGAACCACGAGCTGATCTTGCTAAAGCCGACGAGCTGCCAGGACTGGTGCTGGTCGGGATATTTCCACGCGTCGAAGAAGGTCGCGATATTTTCGGCCAGCCAGATAAAGAAGCCGACGATGGCGAAGGCAAGCGTCAAGGGCATTCGGTACGTGACCTCGCGAACCCGGTACAGAATCCATGTTCTCCAGAACACGATCAGCACAAGCCCGGTCAGCCACCAACGGAAGTCGGGAATAAAGTGATGCGTAAAAAAGTTCAAATAGATCGCGCCTCCCAGCAAGCCGGCGGCGGGAAGTCCCGGCCAGCCGGTCATGTCCATGCGCAGTCTGCGCCAAATTTGGCACATGAAGCTCGCTACGCTCGCATACATAAAACCACTGTAGAGCGGTACCCCGAACACCTTCGTGAACCCGGGTTCCGGATACGACCACGAGCCCATCTTTACTTTGTAGATTTCAAGAGCCAATCCTATGAGATGGAATACGCAAATCACTTTGATTTCATCAAGCGTCTCCAACCCGCTCCGATACATCAGGAATTGCACGGCGAGCAAGACGAGCAAAATGGCGTCGTAACGATGGATGAAGGGCCAATCCACCATACCGGACAGCGCTAAAGTGCCGAAGATGGCGATGGGAAACAGGCAGCTCATGGCCTGATGGTAGCCGAAATGCAACAGCTGAATAACGGATTTCATAGCGGAATCACCTCTTTATGCCGCCGGATAGGCGGCTGTTCATGGATCTCGACACTAAGCATAAGGGAATGACCGGCTTCTAAAAAGAGAAAAATCCCGTGCGTTTTTTCCGATTTTACATGAGCTGCCTACGGCAATCATCTCGAGCTGATCGCCAGCGACGGCATTTACCGCCGGTTCTGGCAGGAGCGCAAGAGAGCGCAGGAATGGGTGTTGAAATAAAGACTCCGGCTTGCTTCTGCGTCCGATAAGCGTTATAAATGAAAGAGGTTTGTATGAAGGAATCATTTTTAGCGCAAAGGAGACGTTGCTGTAATGGATTACCGGATTGAGAAAGATACGATGGGCGAAATTCAAGTCCCCGCGGATAAGCTGTGGGGAGCGCAGACGCAGCGCAGTTTGCAAAACTTTAAAATCAGCGGCGAGAAGATGCCGCTCGAGGTCGTCTACGGCATGGCGATCGTTAAGAAAGCATCCGCGTTCGCGAACCTGAAGGTTGGCGTGCTGGATGAGGAGAAGGCAGCGGTCATCGGCGAAGCCGTGGACGAAATTCTAAGCGGCAAGTGGGATGCGGAATTCCCGCTCGTGGTATGGCAGACTGGCAGCGGCACGCAAACGAACATGAACGTCAACGAAGTGGTCGCGCGCCGCGCGAACCAAATTCTCGAAGCTCGAGGCAGCGCGACGCGCATTCACCCGAATGACGACGTCAACCGCTCGCAAAGCTCGAACGATACATTCCCTGCGGCCATGCATATCGCGGGCGTCATCGCGGTCGAAGACCGGCTCATCCCTGCGCTTGACTTGCTTAACGGCACGCTGCGCGCGAAGGCGGAGAAGTTCGACAATCTCGTAAAAATCGGTCGTACCCACCTGCAGGACGCGACTCCGATTACGTTCGGCCAAGAAATCAGCGGCTGGTACTCCATGCTGGACAACACGCGCGCGATGCTCATTCAGAGCGTGGACACGATGCGCGAGTTGGCGCTTGGCGGCACGGCGGTCGGCACGGGCCTTAACGCTCATCCGGATTACGCGGTCGCGGTAGCCGAGGAAGTTACGGCGCTGACAGGCAAGAAGTTCATAACGGCGCGCAACAAGTTCCATTCTTTGACGAGCCATGACCAAATGGTTTATACGCACGGCGCGATCAAAGCGCTGGCTGCAAACCTGATGAAGATCGCCAACGACGTCAGATGGCTGGCGAGCGGTCCTCGCTGCGGCATCGGCGAAATTTCCATTCCGGAGAACGAGCCGGGCAGCTCCATCATGCCGGGCAAGGTCAATCCGACGCAAAGCGAAGCCATGACCATGGCGGTTTGCCAGGTTATCGGCAACGACGCGGCGATCGGCATGGCGGCGAGCCAAGGCAACTTCGAGTTGAACGTGTTCAAGCCGGTCATCTTGTATAACTTCATTCAATCCGTGGCGCTGATGGCGGATTCCATGATTTCGTTTAACGACAACTGCGCGGTCGGCATCGAGCCGAACGAAGAAGTCATCAAACGTAATCTGGACCAGTCCCTGATGTTGGTTACGGCGCTCAACCCGCATATCGGCTACGAAAACGCGGCGGCGATCGCAAAGAACGCGCACAAAAAAGGGCTGACGCTCAAGGAATCCGCCATCGCTAGCGGCCTTCTGACGTCGGAGCAGTTCGACCAGTACGTCCGTCCGGAGAACATGATCGGCAAAAAATAAATTCCATACGCAATAGCCGCTTCGCGGCCGCCCCGAGGATAAATCGCCTCGGGGCTTTTTTTGTTTCCGGCACAGAAGGATCCGAGGCTTGGAGGATTTCAAATGAAAACGCTATATTGCAATATGTCGTATTTTTGTGTAGTATAACATATGAATGTAATAGTGTAATAAAATATACTATCGCATACATGTTGTCCAAGCGACGAATGGAGGAATTCGAATGGGAAGCTCTACTTTGTCTTCGTTTATAAACGCTCAATTGGCTGAGCTTAAGGTTCGTGGGTTATACAACACGATTGAGCCGCTGGAGAGCGCGAACGGTCCGGTTATCCGAATGGGAGGCCGGACGTTCGTGAACTTGTCTTCCAATAACTACTTGGGATTGGCGACCGACAAGGGGCTCGTGGACGCTGCCGTACAGGCTACGATACAATTCGGGGTCGGCAGCGGCGCCGTCCGTACGATTAACGGTACGTTGTCTCTCCACGTCGAGCTAGAGGAAAAGCTGGCGGCGTTCAAAGGGACGGAAGCAGCTGTCGCGTATCCGTCGGGATTCAACTGCAATATGGCGGCAATCTCGGCCATTATGGGCGAAGGGGATGCGATACTGTCGGATGAGCTCAACCACGCGTCCATTATCGACGGCTGTCGATTGACGAAGGCGAAGGTCATCCGGTACGCCCACTCCGATATGGACGATCTGCGGGGAAAGGCGAGGGAGGCCAGAGAATCAGGCCAATACGCAAAGATCATGGTCATCACGGACGGCGTGTTCTCGATGGATGGCGATATCGCGAAACTTCCCGAGATCGTTGGTATCGCGGAGACCTATGATCTGATCACCTATGTGGACGATGCCCACGGATCGGGTGTACTCGGCGGCGGTGCGGGTACCGTGAAGCACTTCGGGTTATCCGACCGCGTCGATCTGCAGATCGGCACGCTATCCAAGGCCGTCGGCGTAGTCGGAGGGTACGTCGCATGCTCCGGATCGGTTGCGGACTGGCTCAAGGCGCGCAGCCGGCCGTTCCTCTTTTCGACGTCGCTCCCGCCGGGAGCGGTTGCGGCAAGCATCGCGGCGATCGATCGGCTGCAAGATAGCCGGGATCTGCAGGAGAGGTTGTGGAGCAACGCGGCCTATCTGCAGAACGGTCTCCGGAAGCTGGGATTTTCCATCGGCCCGACTGAGACGCCTATCACTCCGTGTATCATCGGAGACGAAGAGAAGACGCAGCGTTTCAGTGCCATGCTGTACGAGGAAGGCATATACGCCAAAGCGATCGTGTTCCCAACCGTGCCTAAAGGAACGGGGCGCATCCGAAACATGCCGACAGCCGAGCATACATCGGAAATGCTCGACCGTACGCTTATCGCATACGAGAAGGCGGGCCGCGAACTCGGAATCATTGGATAGGAGGAATGCGGGATGAAACGAATACTGTTGACCGGTGCGCTTGGACAGATCGGGAGCGAGCTCGCGGTCAGGCTTCGGGAATTGTACGGGAGTGACGCAGTCTTGACGACAGACGTTCGGGAAGACCGGAGCGAGGCGGCGCAGGGCGGACCCTTCCAGTTGCTGGACGTTACGGACGGCCGGGCGTTCTATGAGGCGGCCAGGGTCCATCGGGCCGACACGATCATCCATCTGGCGGCACTCCTGTCCGCCACGGCCGAAGCGAAGCCATTGTTCGCTTGGCAGCTGAATATGGGAGGGCTGCTGAACGCGCTGGAGACGGCACGGGAGCTGGGCTGTCAGTTGTTCGTGCCGAGCTCGATCGCCGCTTTTGGACCGGACGCCCCCAGGCAAGGCACGCCGCAGGACGCGCCGCTGCGTCCGGGAACGATGTACGGGATTAGCAAAGCGGCCGGCGAGCAGTTAAGCGACTATTATTACAGGAAGTATGCCGTAGACGTAAGAGGCTTGCGGTTTCCCGGCTTGATCTCGCATGCCGCTCCTCCTGGCGGCGGAACGACCGATTACGCCGTCGAGATGTACGTCCAAGCTGTCAAAAACGGAAGCTATACTTCATATATCGGGAAAGGAACGTTCCTCGATATGATGTACATGCCGGACGCGATCGCTTCCGTCGCCTTGCTGATGGAAGCCGACGCTTCCCGTCTAAAGCGCCGCAGTGCTTATAACATAACGGCCATGAGCATAGATCCCGAAGCGATTGCGGCCAGCATCCGCAGACAGCTGCCGGGTTTCGAGCTCCGCTACCATATCGATCCCCTTCGCCAGGCGATTGCGGACGGTTGGCCGGACGCGATCGATGCTTCTGCCGCGTGCGAGGAGTGGGGTTTCCGACCCGCATATGATCTGGACCGGACGACAGACGAGATGCTGACGACTCTTTCCCGCAAGCTGCTTAGTAGCGGGGGAGGCTCGATTTTGTTGCCACAATAGCGTATACGATTGAAGTTTTTCTCATGATAGGCTAGAATGAAACGACAAAACGATAATGCGAGGAGGCCGATTCCGTTGGAGCCCATCCATAAGAAGGTTGGCAAAAATCTGCACGCCATCCGGAAGTCGAGGGGCCTCAGCCTCGACAACGTCGCCGAGATGACCGGTGTGAGCAAAGCGATGCTGGGCCAGATCGAACGGGGAGATTCCAATCCGACGATTTCGGTGCTATGGCGTATCGTAAACGGTCTGGGCATCTCTTTTACGACGCTGATCGAAGAGGTGGATTCGGACGTCACAATCGCGACGCCGGGCGATCTGGAGTCGTTTGCGGAAGAAGAGGGCGCGTACCGGACATTTCCGCTGTTCCCGTATCGGCTGCGGAACAAATTCGAATCTTACCTGGTCGTTATAGAGCCGGGCTGCGAGCATGTCTCCGAGCCTCATAACGACGGCGTAGAGGAGTATTTATTCGTCCAGCAGGGCGTCCTGGAGCTGGAGCACGGGGATGAACGCTACGAAGTGCCGGCAGGCAGCGCCGTTCATTTCCACGCGAATCGGCCCCATACGTACAGGAATCATGGCGAGGAGACGGCAAAGTTTTTTGCGGTCATCTTTTATGCGGACGCTGCGGCGCGAGGTTAGTCGGTTTTCCATTACAGCTTAATAGCGAAGCGGCAGTTTTGGACTTTATTACTCGTCCAAGACTGCCGCTTTTTTTTGTTTCTGCAAACTTGACCGCTATTTCCCGCAATGAAACGCGCTGTGCCGCCTAAGGGCAGCGACAGCCGTTTCTTCTTGTTTGGTCAGGTTTTCAAGGGGGAATTGCTGAAAATGTTTATTCGATTGAAAGTGTTTAGTACGCTTTTTCCTCATTTGGTTTAGCTTCGTTTTTATTGTATCTTGTCGCGGAATTCCAAAAGCTCGATGATGAGTAGGAATTCGAATTCGATAAGCGCACATCCCAATGATTGCCGGACGGAGGAGGTACGATGAAATGAAAACGGGCTTTGTGAGCAACCTGGAGGTGACGTATGGGAACTAGCGCAAGTAGACGGTTCAAACAAAATGTGCCGCTCTTATGGATGTTTATTCCGGGAGCGATCTTTTATCTTCTATTCAAGTACACGCCGATGGCGGGGCTCGTGATCGCGTTCAAGGATTACAATCTTCATGACGGAATCGTACGCAGTCCCTGGGTCGGGCTCGACAATTTTCGCCTGATCTTTAGCAATCCCCTGACAACGGATATCATTCTGAACACGTTGTGGCTAAGCTTGCTCCGGCTCGTCGTCGGTTTTCCGTTTCCGATTCTTCTGGCTTTGCTGCTTAATGAAGTACGCAAAACGTGGTTTAAACGATCGATTCAGACGATGGTGTTTTTGCCTCATTTTTTTTCATGGGTAATTGTAGGGGGCATCGTGCTGACGCTGTTCTCGCAAGAGGCGGGAAGCTTGAACCTGTTGCTGGAACGATGGTTCGGATATACCCATCCGTTTATGTACGAAGTGCCTTCATGGGTAACGATTTATCTCGGATCGGGGATATGGAAGGAGGCGGGATTCAGCGCCATCATTTATTTGGCCGCTCTGGCCGCGATCGACCCGGTTTTGTACGAAGCGGCTGCGATCGACGGCGCAAGCAAATGGCGGCAAATTTGGCATATTACGTTGCCGGGAGTCAGCACGGTCGTTGCGATGATGCTGATTTTGTCCATGGGAAGCATTATGGAGGTTTCGTTCGATCAAATCTATATTTTGGGCAATCCCGTCGTGTCCAGCATCTCGGAAGTCATCAGCACATGGGTCTATCAGCTTGGACTGCAGGGGGCGCAATTCAGCCTTACGACAGCCATGGGCTTGTTCGAATCGCTGGTCGGGTTGCTGTTGATCCTTACGGCGAACCAAATCGCCCGCCGCATGGGGAAAGAACTGTGGTAAAGGAGGGATGGACCGATGCGCGCATCTTCTGGGGAAAAAGTTTTCTACGCGGTTAATTATTTCGTTTTGTCGGTGGCGGGACTGCTTTGTTTCTTGCCTTTAATTCATCTATTCGCAACCTCTTTCAGCGACCCCGGTATGATTATGGCGGGACGAGTCTCGCTATGGCCGGTCCAATGGAATTGGGATTCTTATCAGGCCTTATTTGTCGGGACCCGGATCGTGGATGCTTTCGGAAACAGTATCGTCATTACGCTTGTCGGCGTGTTATGCAGCATGACGGCTTCCATTGCCGTGGCGTATCCCTTGTCCAAGGATTATTTTTATTGCCGCCGGTTTTTATCGTTGGCCATCATTTTTACGATGATTTTTAGCGGAGGATTAATTCCTAATTATTTGCTGGTCAAGTCGCTTGGTTTGGTCAATTCCTACTGGGCTCTGTGGTTGCCGGGATTGATAAGCACGTATAATATGTGGGTTGTCAAAACGTTTTTCCAAAACATCCCCAGAGAATTGGAGGATGCGGCCCGCATCGACGGCTGCGGCGAACTTCGATTGATTATGCGAATCGTGCTTCCCGTATCGCTGCCAATGCTCGTGGCGATCTCCTTGTTTTACGGCGTCGCGTATTGGAACAATTTCTTTAACGTACTGATTTATATCAATGATACTAGCAAATACAATTTGGCCGTGTTAGTGCAGCAAATGATATTTTCCGCCTCGAACCCGCAGTTGGCCATCGATTCGGATTTGCAGCAAGCGATTACGCCGGAGGGCGTGAAGGCTGCCGGCGTGCTTGTTATGGTTTTTCCGGTACTGATCGTCTATCCTTTCGTTCAAAAGCATTTCGTAAAAGGAGTGATGATCGGATCATTAAAAGGTTAGCGGAGGCCAGGCATGACAACATAATTTTACATCCAAAACAGGATGAAAATGAAAAGGGAGGCGCATCAAATGATCAATTGGAAATTTCGGCGGGGTTCGATGATGGCGATCGTTTACATCTTATTGGGCAGTGTAACGGTACTGGGTTGCTCTACGGCTCCATCCGGGGAGTCCGATCCGGGAACGGACGGAACTAAAACAGCGGCCAAAGGCAAAATGACCGCCGCCGTGTATGATCGGGGCAATGTCCCTGCCGATCAGGGCACCATTCAAGATAACTGGGCAACAAAATGGATCAACCAGGAGGGACCCTCCGAGGTCACGTTCGTCCCGATCCCGCGCTTTTCGGATACGGAAAAATACAATACTTTATTCGCGGCAGGCAACGCTCCGGACATCGTATGGTCTTACAGCAGCGATTTCAAAGGACAACTGATTAACCAGCGTCAAGCTATGCAGCTCGAGGATCTTATCAACGAAACGAGCACCACGTACAAGAAGTTGTTAGAGGAATACCCGGGGCTAAAAAAACTTACGACAGATCCGGACGGACATATTTATCAAATTGGCCGGATGAATGGATTGCAGCCCAATGATGCTTTGTTTATTCGGGCGGATTGGCTGAAAGCGTTGAATTTGCCGGTTCCGCAAACGACGGAGGAGCTCTTTGAAGTGGCCAAGGCATTCGCAACCGAGGATCCGGACGGCAACGGGGAGAACGATACGCACGGGATAGCGATGAGTTTTATTACCGGCTCCTTGATTGATGTTATGTTCGGAAATATGAGCCCTGTTGTGGAAAACGATGAATTGGTAAATGGCTGGGATCGAAAAAGGGATGCACTGGCTTTCAAGAAGCAGCTATTTGATGCGGACATTGTAAATAAAGACTTCCTGAACGATAAAGACGGGGCCAAAGCGAAGGAAGAATGGGTAACGGGCAAGCTGGGGATTTACGGGGGCTCGATCGACGGAATCGACGAAATGCAGGTCCTCGCTACATTAATGAACAATAACCCGAATGCAGAAGTGCTTTGCA
>NZ_BDQX01000403.1:326-36603 GCF_003112455.1 Paenibacillus agaridevorans | reverse complement strand
CCCGCCGATCCAGGTGGTGGGTATCGTTAACGCCAAAGCCAAAGATCCGGAAGCCGTGATGAAGTATATCGATTTCCTGTCGGATAAAGCGAGCATGACCAAGCTGGCTTATGGAGATGAAGGAACCGATCATACACTGTCGGAGGCTGGTTATCCCGCGCTGAAGCAGACGGATAATCCGAAGTTCTCCTGGACAAACGACGTTAATTTATTGTATTCGCCGGCATTCTTCGGGAGCGTGCCTGCTTATATCAATTCTTTGAACCGCGACAACAAGGTAGAAAAGGTTTGGCTTGAGCTTTACGGGCAAGCGGTGGAAAATTACTTGAGTCCGGATCGTCCATACCCGGGATTTACTTTCGGCGAGTTCAGGCCAGTGCTGCCCAAAGAGTTGCAAACGATCTCCTCTACCGTAAACGGGCAGATCGATAATATTCTTAAGAAAGCGATTGTCAGTGGCGATTCCTACACAGCGGATCAGGCGATCGCCGATGCGCAAAACGTATGGAAACAGGTCGGGGGAGAGCAAATCGACGATTGGTGGAGCGATTGGTATAATGCAAATAAAGAAACGGCCTATTTAACCAAAGATTTATATACGAAGTAAAATCACATAACATTCAAAAAAAGGGCGGGGGGATAAAGAATGAAGCGGAATAACTGGTTTTATCGGTTGTTGTTCTCTTATCTCCCGATCCTGCTCTTTGTCGTTTCGGGTTTGATTATCACTTGTTTCCTGTTCATTGTAAAGCTGTCGGAGGAAGAAGCGGGACGGGCCAACGCGATGTTCGTGCAGACCGTGATGCAATCCGTGGACCAGTCGCTGCAGACGATCGATAGCGTCATTATGCAAGGGATTCAGACGGATGAGTTGTTCTCCGCTTTCTTTAACGAAAAGGGGTCGGCGAACACGTATTTCCTGAATTACGAAATGGGTCAAAAATTGAGAGGATGGATGGATTCCAATCCGTGGATTTCATCGATCTATGTTGTTCGATGGTCCGATCGTTTGCTGCTAGCCCAAGACGGCTTGGCCAATTTGGATGGATTTCTGGATGAAGCGTTCATTAAAGAGGCTCAGAACTCCATGAACCCCCTAAATTGGATCGGCAGACAAGATCCGTTCAAGCCGCATGATCCGTCGCAAAAGGTGGTTACTCTCGTACGCAAGGTGCCCTTGGAGCACGGCAGCAAAGGGGTGGTCGTCGTCAATATTCGACCTCGGGCGATTGCCCGTTCCATCGAAGAAAAGACGGCTTTAACGTTAGGTTTTATCGCGATTAACGGGCAAGGGGACATGCTGCTCGATACGAGCAACAGATCGAAAGAAAACGCCGAGCGCAATCATTTGCAGCTGGCTAGCGTCACATCGCCCTATACAGGATGGATATATGAAAGCGGAATCAAGCAAGGCAGCATAATCAGCTACGCTTCTGCCTTTTCGTACTTATGGATCATTTTGGGATCGTTGGTCACGATAGTGGGCGTGATTTGGGTGGTGTATGCGACGCGCAGAAATTACAAGCCGATCGAATCGATTATAACCCGCATTCGGATGAATGCTCCGGTCAAAAAAGACGAATTTGCCGATGTCCGGCATATGGACGAATTCGGGTTTATCGAATCCATGTTCGGAAATATGGCGGAGGAGCTTGGCAAGTTCCGGGAGCAATCGGTAAAGGACGATATTATCAAGCGCAAGCATGTATTTCAAAAAATCATGAGCGAGGACGTCACCGGGGAGGTCGAACAATTGCTTTCGGAATTGAAGGACGGAGATTTATTGATCCAGTCCAAACAGTTCCAATTTTCGATCGCCGAGATCGACCGTTTCCACCAGTTCGACCAACAATACACGGCGTCTGATCAGTATTTGTTAAGATACGCTGTAACCAAAGCGATTCAGGAAATTGCGGAGTATTATCCATTCGGCATTTATTGCGAATGGATGTCGCCAACAAGGCTGATCCTCTTGTTTAGCCTTGGCGAATCCGATTCGTGCAACATGTCCGAGACGGCGAACGGATTTTGGCGGGAAGTAATCGATTGGATGGAACGATTTATGACGTTCAGCATAACCGTCGGCATAGGCCGCGAAGTGTTTTATATTCGCGATTTAAACAGGTCCTACCGGGATGCGGATGAGATTTTGCGTTATAAATGGCTGCTTGAAGACCGTAAAGTGATTTCGCGCGAAGATGTCGAGGGGAAAACGGGGAAGGTTTATTACGAATACCAGCATCTGGTCCATGCTCTCGCCGACTCGTTTAGAGTGGGCGACGGGAAGTGGGAGACCCTTTTCGAGCGGCTGTTCAGCGAAGTGAAAGGAGCCATATTAACCTCGGAAGATATGGTGAACTTACTGAATTACCTGCTCTTTGAGCTGGATAGGGAACTATCTTACCTGGATATGGGGCCTATAGAATCTTTAAAAGAAAACAGCTTGTCCCATATACGGGAAGAGATTTACATCATCGAGTCCGTTACGGCTACCCAGGAAAATTTAAAAAGCATTCTCATGACCTTGTTCAACGACATTCAGGCTTTGCGGGAAAATCATAGCAACCACGAAATGATTCAAGACATTAAAAGTTATATCGAAATCAATTATCATGACTCCAACCTGTCTTTGACCTCGATCAGCGAGAAATTCGGCTTGAGCGGAAATTATTTAAGCCGACTGTTCAAGGAGGAGTTCGGGGAAAGCTTCGTCAGTTATTTGATTCATTTTCGGATGGAGAAGGCCAAACAATATTTGAAGGCGACCACGGAGCCCATTCAACAAATTGCCAATCTGGTCGGGTACACCCATTCGGTCTCCTTTAACCGCGTATTTAAGAAGCTGGCAGGCAAGACGCCCGGGGAATACCGGAGCATGAACGAGAAATAACGATTACAGTAATGGCTAATTATGAGGGAGCGGGATTATTATGAATCTGGAAAGTATAGATAAAAATTGGGTGATCGAGAAGATCGCATTCGCTAAATTACATGGGGAGCGTGCTCGCAGCGCCGGGGCGAACGCCAGACTAGGCGTTCACGGCAAGGCCTGCGAGGTTAGCATTGTCCGGATCACGATTGACGGTCAGACGGCATACGGCGCCTCTCGCATCACGACGGAGCAGGCGAAAACGTTTATCGGAAAACCTGTTCGCGACTTATTCGACGATAGCGGAAAAATACGCGAGCCCTATCGCATTTGTCTCGAATATCCGTTATTGGATTGGCTCGGACGCAGATGGAACAAGCCGGTGTATGAACTATATAACGGAGCGCGAAGTCAAGCTCCAAGCGGGCTGGCCGTTCCATGTTATGATACTTCTCTTTATTTTGACGATTTGCATCTGACCCATGACAAGGATGCGGTAGCGCTCATTCAGGAAGAAGCCAGACAAGGGTACGCAAAGGGACATCGTCATTTTAAAATAAAAGTAGGACGAGGCGGGATGCATATGCCGCTGATGGATGGAACCAGACGGGACATTGCGATTGTGGAGGGCGTAAGAGAAGTCGCCGGCCCGGAGGGCAAGCTGATGATCGATGCCAACAACGCGTATAATCTTAACCTGACCAAAGAAGTTCTGACCGCCTTATCGGATGTTGGCTTGTATTGGATCGAAGAAGCTTTTCACGAAGATGATGCATTGTACGGGGATTTGAAGTCGTGGCTCAAGGAACGGAATCAGAACGTGCTGATCGCGGACGGAGAAGGGTATGCCTCCCCTCGTTTGATTGACTGGGCAATTCAGGGCAAAGTCGATGTGCTGCAATACGATATTATACATCCGGGCTTTACTCATTGGCTGGAACTTGGCGCGAAACTGGATGAGCACGCTTTGTTGACCGCGCCTCACTGTTACGGCAACGCCTACGGCATCTATGCAACGGGCCATCTTTCTGCGGGCATCAAAGGTTTTCAGTTCGTGGAATGGGACGATATTGCGATCGAAGGGATGGACGACAGCGCCTATTCCGTGCAAGACGGAATGTTTTTTGTTCCGCCCAAAGCGGGATTCGGGCTGGACTTTGACGATGATCGGTTTACCTATCAAGTTTTTCGTGGCGGCTGGGTGATCGACTAGTTGCGCAAACGCGGTGTGCCGCGAGGGATTAATAATAAATAAGACGTACGCCGGGGAGAAGGGGCGGTCCAGAAAGTCGGTGAAAACTGATTTCTGCACCGCTCCTTTTTCGTAGTATGTCAAAAACACAAAGAAATCGTCTCTTAAGCGCCGGATCAAGCCAATACGTTTAATTGCTCGCTGCTTATCTCGCCGCGCATCTTCCCTTGTTTGAGAAACCGCTCAATGTCATTCACGATAAAAGCTCCCAGCCGATACAGGCCATTATTGACGGCCCCTGCAATATGCGGCAATAAAACAACGTTGGGAAGCTCGCGGAAAGGATGGTCCTCCACAGGAGGCTCCGGGTCGGTTACGTCCAGGCAAGCGAACAGCCTGCCTTTGCGCAGTTCCCCTACCAGAGCGCTCTCATCGATGATCGAACCCCTTGCTGTATTGATGAGAATGCAATTATCTTTTAGTTTCGCCAGCGTGTCCCGATTGAACATATGATGGGTTGCCGGCAGGGAAGGGGCGTGGATGGAAATGGCGTCCGATTCGGCCAGCAGTTGATCCAGCTCGACCTTGGCCGCTCCCAATTTCACCGCTTCTTCATGGGTAATGATCGGATCATACAGCAACACCCGCACTTCGAAGTTTTGCAGCAGTTGGATATAGTGACTGCCGGCTTTCCCTGCGCCGACCACCCCAATGGTGACATTAAACAGTTCCTTGACGCGCCCTCTGTCGCCCCAAGCTCCGTTTCTTGTATGTTGGGAAAGCCGCCACATATCTTTTAAGGAAGCGATTGTCACCCCGAGGGCTGTCTCGGCCACGCCTTTGCCAAGCGCTTCCGTTGCATTGGAAACCCGGATTCCTCGTTCCCAGATAGCGGGTGTGACAATGGGCTTTACAGTTCCTGCGGCATGCAGCACAGCTTTCAGATCAGGGGCATATGCCAGCACTTCTTCTGTAAGCGGCCGACTGCCCCAGGAGGTGATGGCAATATCGGCGCCGGCAATTTGCTGTTTTGTTTGTTCTATTGTCAGCTGAGCATCGAATTCATTGAGCATCACTTCTCCAATTGCTCGCAATTGTTCAATCTGCTCAGCATTAAAAACTCTGTCCAACGTTGCTCTGTCTTGAAGAAAAGCGATTTTTGTCATTTTATTGTCCCTCCGGGCATCTTAATGGTTGGTAATATAAGACAGGAATTGCTCGAGTATGGCCTGACACTTGAAATTCCAAACTGGTGTACATAAAATCGTTTTTAAATAAAAATTTGATAACTGGTGTACATTTGATGTAGAACTATTGTCATATATCTTAAAGAAGAATTTATTATTTTGTCAACAAGTGATTTTAGTACATCAATCTGATGTATGTCGTAATTTTTTTCGGGAATCAGCATCTTTCAAAAAACGAATAACTGCTTTAAATGTTTGGTAGAATAGTGTTTAGCGACAATATATAGAGAGAGGGGCTGTTACGTATGGACCAACCTGAAAAGCCGAGTCGAAGATCGTTTGAGGCCCGACTTCTTGGCATGGTAGATCGCCTGCGCTCCGATATTTATGAGGGTCGCATGGCGCCAGGGCAGTATCTGCCTTCGGAAAAGGTGCTGGCTGAAGAATACCAGTTAAGCAATAAGTCGGTTCGCAAAGGGCTTGATTTGCTTGTTAAGGAGCAGCTTATTGTCAAAATCGATCGTGTCGGCAGTCAAGTGCTTGAATGCATACCCGGCAGCCGATCGACCATTACGTTTGGCATTACATCGTCTATTGAACGGGATTTTGGCTTGTCGGCTTTGTTGGATGATTTTCATTCCTTGTATCCGGACAAGCGTGTAAAGACGGTGCTCATGAAAAATGTGCCGGATCATACGGACAATATGAAGGGGTATTTGGAGCAAGAGAAAATAGATGTATTTACGCTAAATAATATGGATTTTCAAAATCTTGCAGATTACGGTCAGCTTCATTTGCTTGAACCCTTGCAAGCAGACGGCGATTTGTATCGTTTTACGGAAGAAGCATTTGATTATGATCAGACGTTGTATGCGAAGCCGGTAGTATTTTCGCCTATTGTGCTCGCCTATAATCGAAAACATTTTCGAAAGGCCCGTTTGCCTGAGCCGGACAGTAGTTGGACATGGGATGATTGTTTGTTTTATGCAGCCCAACTGACCGATGGGAAAGATCAATTCGGGTTATATTTTTATTTGTTGTCCGATAACAGATGGCCTGTTTTTATTGTGCAGAGCGGAATGAAGTTCGAGCCGGACGAAGGGAATTCTCTGGAGCTTGCAGGAACGCGCCTGATGGAATGTATTCGCTTGTGCAAACGAATTGCAACGGATTCTCAGGTGTATCCGGGCTATTTGCTGGAGAGCAGCCGTGATGTGACGGAACTGTTCTTGCAGGAGAAAATTTCAATGATTATGACAACCTACATGGCGATGAATGATTTCAAAGAGACAGACCTGGAATTCGATGTATCTCCTTTGCCTTATCAGTATGAGCCGCGAACGTTGTTGACGGTGATAGGGGCCGCGCTCTATAAAAATTCGAAGAACAAGGAATCGGCCCGGTTGCTAATGAATTATTTGACTTCCGAACGGGCTCAGACAATGATTCATGAGCGGACGCTGAGTTTGATAGCCAGAAGATCGATAGCGGAATTGCAGCTTGAACCGCGGCAAGGTATCAATCGACCCTCTCGATTCGCCTTGTTCCGCGAAATCATGTCATCCTATCGACTGCATCGTGAAATGAATTTATCGAGCACAGCCTTTAACGGACTTCGGCAATTGCTTAAAAAATACTGGTGGGGACTTATGGATGATGAAGCGTTATGCATTCAGGTAAATGAGATGTTTTCGCGTTTCGGCGCTAACGATGATGTGTCCAAGCCATAATACTGCAACATTCGCAGATATAGAGGCGGCGGCCTTCATCCCCAGCTTGAATGGTTCAAGCGGTGGTGAAGGCTTTTTGGTTTGCAAATATTTGAATAAACTTAATATTAGTGCAGTTAAAAGAAATATCGTCTCATTTTCGCAACTCCGCGCAGGTCTTACAATTAAGGCATCAGAGGAGGTTATACGTATGAGTGCACCAAATATCGTTCAAACAAAGCCCGGCGACTCATCCAAGACAGATTTTGCTGGTCTGCTTAGATTTATCGTTCGAAATCGCGCTTTGTATATCATGCTGATTCCAGGCATGTTGTATTTTCTGGTCTTCAAATACTTTCCGCTGGCAGGAAGCGTGATCGCATTTCAGGACTACAACATTTTTAAAGGTTTTTTGGATAGCGAATGGGTAGGATTCAAATGGTTTGAGCAATTTTTTTCTTACCCTAATCTTCTACGCTTGCTTAAAAATACGGTTATTATCAGCTTCTATCAAATTATATTTACATTCCCGGCTCCGATCCTTCTGGCGATTCTTCTTAACGAGTTGCGAATGCAGAGTTTCAAACGAGTGGTGCAAACGATCGTCTACTTGCCTCACTTCCTTTCCTGGACCATCGTATTCGGTTTTGTATATACGCTTTTGTCCGTACAAACAGGCTTCGTCAACCATGCTATTGAAGCATTGGGCGGATCATCGGTTAATTTCCTGCAAAAAGCCGAATATTTTCGCACCATCATCATTTCAAGCGGCATTTGGAAAGAAATGGGTTGGAGTGCCATTGTCTTTCTGGCCGCTATATCCGGTATTAGCCCGTCTTTGTACGAAGCGGCAAAAATGGACGGCGCCAGCCGCTTCAAGCAATTCCTGCATATTACATTGCCAGGCATGACGCCAGCTATTATGATCTTGCTGCTTCTCAAAATCGGTCATATTCTGGATCTTGGTTTTGAACAAATTTATTTGTTCTTAAATCCAATGACTTTAAGTACAGGGGACATCCTGGATACTTATGCATACCGAATCGGTATTCTTGGCGGTAAATATAGCTTGACGACGGCTATCGGCTTGTTTAAATCCGTTGTTGGTCTACTGATGCTCGTCATCGCGAACCGGGCTAGTAAAGCTACAACCGGCGAAGGACTCTATTAGGAGAGCTCTACAAGGAGATGACAATATGAAAATCAAACAATCATTTGGTGAAAAACTATTCGACATTTTTAATATAACATTGCTGCTTTTGACTTGTGCTGTCATCCTGGTTCCGCTATTGCATGTGCTGGCCGGATCGCTTAGTGAAACGAATGCGCTAATCCATGCGAAAGTAACGCTGTGGCCAGTTGGCCTCAATTTTGATAACTACATTCTTGTTTTTCAGAATACGACTTTCTGGCGCTCCTTTTTTGTAACTGTATTTATAACCTTAACAGGCACGACAATTAACATGCTGCTTACGATCTTTACGGGGTACCCATTGTCAAAAACTTTTTTAAGAGGCCGCAAGCCGTTCTTGCTGTTCATTATTTTCACAATGATCTTTACCGCGCCGATGATTCCTTCCTATTTGCTCGTTAAAGAGCTGGGATTGTTGAACTCCGTTTGGGCCTTGATTGTTCCGGGAGCTTTGGCAGCGTTTAACCTGATTCTTTGCATTACTTTTTTCCGCGGTTTGCCGGAGGAGCTATTCGAAGCCGCCCGTGTTGACGGGATGAACGAATATCGTGTTGTTGCCCAGATTGCCTTTCCGTTATCGATGCCAATCGTTGTCACATTGGCTTTATTCTACGCGGTATCGCATTGGAACAACTACTACTCCGCCTTATTGTATATTACCGATCCGGATATTCGTCCGCTTCAGTTGTATTTATACAATTTGCTCGCCCAATTCGAAACCAGCGACACTTTATCGCAGATGAACAGCATGGTGACGTACGATATTTCGCCGCAAGGTTTGCAGAACGCAACCATTATCGTGGCTACGATTCCGATTGTCATCATCTATCCGTTCATTCAAAGGCATTTTATTAAAGGCGCGATGATCGGATCGTTGAAGGAGTAATCACTTCCTTTGTTGTCAATCCATTGACATATATAATTAAAAAAACAGGGAGGAAAAACATCAATGAAGACAAACAGAAAATGGGTCAGCATGCTTGTGATTGCTGCCATGCTAACGGTAGTTGGCTGCTCCAGCGGCAACAACGGCAACTCCGGAACCAACGGAGACCCAGCGCCATCGCCCGCCAACGCGCCATCCGCCGATAACGGGGGCAGCACGGAGGAGCAAAGCAAGGATTTATCGTTTACGATGTATGTGCCTGACCAGGCCAAAGCAGTTCCAAGCGGCAACTTGCTGGAGGACCCGACAATCGCTTATATGGCCAAAGCGTCCGGCATTACACCAAACATAACTTTCCTGGCAAATGCCAACTATGTAGACCAATTAAAGCTGAAATTTGCCGCATCTGAATTCCCGGATGTATATATGGGCTTCGGATTAACGCAAGGCGACGGCGCTTTGGATAACGACCTGATCCTGCCGCTTAACGAACTCATTGAACAATATGGTCCTAATCTTAAACAGGTTATCCCGCAATATGCGTGGGATGCCGTGACCATTAATGGTCAGATCATGGCTATTCCGGAGCCGAGCAATACGCCATCTTCTCGACTGTTCTTCATGCGTAAAGACTGGATGGAACAGCTGGGAATTACGGAGTATCCTAAAACGTCTGACGAATTCCTTGATCTGCTTCGCGCTATCCGTGACGGCGATCCTAACCAAAACGGCGAAAAAGATGAAATTCCTTTTACGATGCGCGAAAAGTTCTCCTGGACAGGCGATAACATCTGGGGGATGTGGGGAATTTCTCCTTATGAAGGTATCGAGCTTGACGGCGAGGTTGTTCCGGGCTTCCTTCATCCCAACATGAAACAAGGTTTGGCATTTATGCAAACGATGTATAAAGAAGGTCTGCTGGATTCCGAGTTTTTGCTTAATTCTGCTGCAATCACAAACCAGAAAATCGCTTCCGGGAAGGCCGGAACTTGGGGTGCCGGTCCAAGCAGCGCGTTTTTCTTTCAAAAACTGGTTTCCGATGCCTCTCCCGGCGTTAATGCGGACGTAGCGGTATTCCCAACTCCACGCGGTACAGGTTATGATGGTCCTATCGGTGCGGTTAACTTTAAAGTAAATAAATCTTATCTGGTGATGAAATCCGCCAAAGATCCGGTTGCTGTAGTCAAATTCTTCGACTGGCTGTTCAGCGAGGAAGGTCAAATCTTCTCCGAGCTTGGAGTGGAAGGCATCAACTATGCGGAAGAAGGCGGCAATTACTTCTATAGACAAACCTCCGAGGCGGAAGCCAAAACAGAATGGCGTACTGTGCTGAAAATGCATGCGCACAATGAAAAAGCGTTTGCCGCCAAATATTCCGGCCCGGAATATGAGAAAATGTTGAATGCCATCGAGATTTCCAACCAGGAAGGTCTGGAAAGCTTGACGATGGGCATGCCGGCCGTCGGTCAAAATCTGTTTAATCTTTATTATGAATTCCATGAGCCTGCTGCGCGCATTATTGTGGAAGGCGCGGATGTAGATCAGGTCTGGGATGAATTTGTGAAGGACTGGCGCGCTCAAGGCGGGCAAGAGCTGATCGACGAAATGACCAAGTGGGTTAAAGAAAACAAACAATAATACGATCTTGGCAGACATACAGGAGCTAAAGCATGAATAATCTTCTCCAGTTGATTGGGAGCAAAATGAAATGGAAGCTGATGCTGGTCATTTCAGCCTTAATGTTGGTTGTTGTAGTGTTTGCGGGACTCATTGTGTACTCGAAAACATCGGCGATTATTAAAAGCGATGTCGAACGCCTCAGCAATCAAGTATTGAAGCAGGCGAATCTTAACTTGGAAAGATACTTCAACTATTATTCGGAAGGTTTCATGCTGATGTCCATCTCTGCCGAAATAGAAAGCTGGTTATCCATCCGGAAGGATGATAAAATTCGCTCTTTTATTCTGTTCCAGAAAATTAGAGACAATTATATCACGCCGTATATGTATCAATATCCGGAAGTGATGTCAGTCACCTTGTACAACTCCAACGGCAATGAAATCAATTATTCGACGAAATATGGCTTTGCGCTGAACTACAGCTTTGTCGATTCGGGTCTGGAGTCCTTTATGGCCCAAGATAATGTGGCCGATGTGCGGTGGTCCAACGATTATTATTTCGAAGGAAAAGCGATTGAGTTGCCTGTCATCACCTTGATGCGGAAGATCAGATATGGAGAAGATTCCGGCTATATCAAAATTGATATTCACTTGCATTCCGCGCTGCAACTGGTAAACGAGCTTGAGATCGGCGATAACGGTTACGGTTTTATTATGAATTCCGAAGGCAAAATCATTGCCCATCCCGATGAGGCCGTTATATCCGAATATTTGGACGAGCCTTATCTGGAGACGGTGCGCGATCAATCAAGCGGCAGTTTTTTCAGAAAAGAAACGAATGAAATTATTTTGTTTGGTTCCATTAACTATTTTGATTGGAAAACCGTTATCGTTGTTCCTTACAGTGAATTTGCCAGCAGTGTTTATTTTATTCGCGAGTTTATGATCTGGATTGCCGTAGCCGGGTTGCTGCTGTCGGTATTGAGCGCAGTGGCTATATCCTCGTCCTTTACCAAGCGGATTGCAAAGCTGCGCAAAATGATTAAAGACACCTCTCGAGGCCGTATTAATGTTGCAAACGATATTGGCGGAACGGACGAGGTGGCGGAGCTCGGCAATGCTTATCATGCCATGCTTGAAGATTTGAATACAACCGTCAATGAATTGGCGGACTCCAAGGTTGCGGGACAGAAGGCGGTCATGTCAGCCTTGCAGTCGCAGATCGACTCCCACTTCTTATACAATACGCTGGAGCTGATTAATTCATTGGCTTCGCTGGAAGGTCAAACCCGGATTGAACAAACGACGATCGCTTTGGCCGAAATGCTGCGGTACACCTCGGATTATAAAAGCAATGTTGTACCGATCGAGCATGAGCTGGGACATCTGAATAACTATCTGGACATTATGAAGATGCGGATGGGCGAGCAATTGGAATATGACTTGCATGTTGATGCGGATGTGCTGCAAAGCGTTTGTCTGAAAGCGATCCTGCAGCCAGTGGTCGAAAACTGTATGAAACATGCGATTCCGCAGCTTGATCAATCTCTGCAAATTCAAATTAAAGTGTTGGGCCAAGAAGTGGACGGTCATTCTTATATTGAGATGGTCGTAAGAGACAACGGCAAAGGTTTCGCCGCGGACAAGCTGAGCTGGATTAATGAGCAATTGAAGCAGATCGCGCTGTCTCCCTTGCATCATTCCTTCAATAATATCGGATTGTTGAATATCCATTTCCGGCTGCAAATGTATTACCAGCACGATGCGTTGGCCGGGATAGCGATCCGAAATGCGGAGCAGACCGGCGGAGCGGAAATCATTATCAAAATGCCTAAAGTCCAGGCTGTACCGGAGGTAAATGCCAATGCTGTATAGCGTAATCATTGTTGACGATGAACATCTGATCCGTTCCAGTCTCGTGAAAAAAGTCAATGAATTGGGCTCTATATTAGTGGCAGGTACAGCGGAAAATGGAATCAAATGCTTGCGTTGGCTGGAGGAGTGGCATGCCGATATTTGCATTACAGATGTCCGAATGCCCCATATGGACGGATTGGAGCTGCTGAAACAGTTAAATGACAAATATCCATGGATGGCTTCCATCGTCATATCCAGTTACGAGGAATTTACGTATGTAAGGTCCAGCATGCAATTGAACGCCATTGATTATGTTCTGAAGCCGATCGACCGCAACGTGCTGCGGGAAGCGATAAACCATGCCTTGTCCAAGCTTGCGGAGAAGCGAAGACTCGCTGCGATGTCCATCGTGATCAAGAAGCTTCCTTACCATGAGCAGCAGATCGGGCAATGGATCGAGATGGTCCAGACGCTGCAAGTCGAACAAATGTATATGACGGTTATGGATACGCTGCTGATGTTCGAGCAATGGATCGGCACCGATTATTATTTGCTTGGAGATATCGCGATTGTATGGATTGAGCTTATATTGGAGCGTATTACAAAGGAAAAAAGCGAGTTTGCGCTCCCGCAGCTTTCTTTGGCCGGTCTGGGCGACCAACCGATTCAAGCCGACCAGCGAAGATTTATTTTTCGCTTGATAGCGGTCGGTTATTTGGAGAATGGGGCCGGGCAAATATTTGAAGTCATGCGTACAATGAAGTCGCAGCAGCTCCATCCCAGCGTAGAGAAGGCCAAGCTTTATTTGCAAGAGCATTATGCGGAAAAGATCAGCCTGCAGGAAGTGGCGGATGCGGTAGCGATGAGCAAAACCTATTTTGCGAATTTGTTCAAGCAAGAGACAGGCACTACGATATGGAATCAGTTGGTGGAAATCCGGATGAAGCATGCCAGGGATTTGTTGCTTAACAGCTCATTAAGAAGCTATGAAATCGCTTATAAAGTCGGATATGAAAACAGTATTTATTTTTCCAGGCTGTTTAAGGAACAATATGGCCTGAATCCTGCGGAATATAAAAAAAGATTCCAAGAATAATCGTTTTTTAAAAACCCATTAAATTGAAAGCGGTTTCAAGATGAATATCTACTAAAAATCGGGAGGTTAAAAAATGAAACGATTGATGAAAAAGAAAATTTTTTCACAGGTACTGGCGCTTTTCCTGATCGTTGCGATTTGCGTGCCAAGCAGTCTGGTTTCTGCACAGGAACAAGGGTTTGAAAGCAATCAGCTCAATACCTTTACGATGACGGAGCCTGAAGGGCTGGGCTATCCGCTTGCCACCTCCGGTTCTACAGAGTTTATCAACAGCGCCTACGGGGTGGAGGAGGAGGACGGGAAACAGGTCAATGTTCTGTATACCTCGGCTTCGGGGGACAGCACGGTAGGTTCGGAAGCACCGGCCAAGTTTGTGGTATACGATTTGGACAACAGGAAGATATTGCGGGATTTCCCGCTGCCGGGCGCCAAGGTGATATGGACCCATGGAACAGATTCTCAAGGAAATGTTTATATCGCCACCCAATCCTATGCCAACGTGTTCCGCTATAGCCCGGTAACCAAAGAATTGGAGAGCCTGGGATCGATCCGGGCATCGGACGGCACCTTGCAAACGGCCATCTATCATGTCAGCTTCGACAGTGAAGATAATGCTTACTTCGGGACTTATCCCAGCGCTCTTGTAGTGAAATATGACGTCCAGCAGAACCAATTCGAGATCATCAAAGAAAATCTGTTTGGCGGAAAATATGTTAAAGCTCATGTGATTGCCGATGATGGCTATATGTATTTATTCGGGAGTACGGAGACAGAAGCCAGGTTTGCCAGGCTGGATCTTGACAGCGGCGCAATTACAGAGCTTCCGGAATTTTCGTATACCGGACCGTTTCGCAATCATGATGGGATCAAAAACGTAACCAATGAAAAAATCGCCTTTGATAAAGTTCAAGGATTGACATTGAGAGGTAACTATCTTTTTGCCTTTGTCGAAGCATCCACGCCTACCAAGCTTGCGATGCTGGTCATCTTCGATATCGCAAATAACAGATGGCTGACAGAGCCGGAGAACGTGATTCGCAATAACGGCACCCATGTTCCCCCGGCATTGGACAATAAAGTTTATGTGTGGGATCGCGGATATTTGAAATTGAAATATTTTGATCTGACAACAGGTGCGTACACGGAGGTTGCCGGCTTTAAGGATGGCGATGTGAATCCCGGAATGAGGGGTTCCACATTTATAGAGTTTGACGATCAGGAGGAGCTGCCCGGTCAAACCCTGGTCACGGTTCAGAAAAATGGCGTCGTAACCTACAACAGCTTTGGGCATCCTGATGGCAGCGGCGGATTTACCGGGGGGCGCAAATTTGTTTGGGCCAATGGGAACACGTATGGGTATGAGAATATAACGGTAGAAGCCGGTCTTCAGCCAAAGGTGATTCGGGCTTTGGAGACGGGACCGGCAGGGACGGACACCATTATCATTGGCGCTTATATGGGGCCTGTATTGGGAATTTTGAATCATCAGACGGATGAGATCAAATATATCCCGATGGAGCAGGTCGAGGGAATGGGAGAGGCACATGGCAAATATTATGCAAGCGTCTACCCCAAGGCAGAAATTTTTACGGTAGATTTTAACGCGGCGGATTTCAGTCAATCCACCAAAACTTTCGTTACCAAGCTTAGCGACGACGGACTTGAGCAGGATCGTCCCTTTGAGCTGATAGAAGCGGGAGATTATGTAGCTATTTCCAGCGTTCCGGATTATGGGGTTCTGAACGGCGCCTTGACCCTGCTCCCCAAAGCGGACAATACGCAAAAAGAAGTATACAAAGGCATCATTCCGAATCAAAGCATTATCGGACTTGCTTATAAGGATGGAAAGATTTATGGTTCAACCTCGGTTTGGGGCGGTCTGGGGATTGACCCTGTCGATGTGAACGCAAAGCTGTTTATTTTTGATCTGGCAACAAAGACGGTTACGAAGGTGGTCGAGCCCGATCTGGACAATGTGTCTACGCCCGTGATGCATATCGGAGGTCTTTCCATTGGTCCCAATGGCGATTTGTGGGCCATATCGAACGGCATTATTTTTGAAGTAGATCCGGACACGCTGGAAGTCATCAGAGAATTCAAAACGAGGGATACTTCGTGGTCTGCCAATAATCCTTGGTATCTGCCTTATCAGATTAGCTGGCTTTCCGATACGCTGATGGTGACCAATCCCGGCGAGGTGCTTAGCGTCATCGACACGCAAACCGGCGAAATGCGCAAATTGACCAATAAACAAGCACACTTGATGGCTGTCAGCGAAGACAAACAAAGTATTTATTTCTCCAGCGATCATCAGTACAAGCTTTATAAGATGGATATCAGCTTTGAAGCCAACTCTGCTCCGGGAGAAATCACGTTGTCTGCAGCCGATCAGACGGTGAGGAAGGGCGCTGAATTTACAGTTCCTGTGAAGATAGAGAAGGCTCGCGGATTCGTTGGACTGGAAGGCGTGTTGAACTATGATGCCGGTCTGATCGAGCTTGAGAGCTTTGATTTTACGGAGTTTGGCGAAAATGGAGCAACGAATGACGATACAGCCGGCAAGATCAGCTTTGCCGGGGTGTCCGGTGACAGGATCGATACGGACGAACCTGTCATCGTGGCGAACGTGAAGTTCCGGGCGAAAGCGGATATCTCTGCCGACGAAACCACAACCATTTCGTTCTCGAGCGTCCGGGGCGTTATAGAAGGCGCATTGGGAGAAGCCCAGTACGCTTCCGTGCTGACGAAGAATGCCGTTATTACGATAACAAGCCGCGTGCCAGGCGATGTGAACGGCGACAATGTCATCGATTTGCTGGACGCGAGAGCGATCTTGAAGCTCATCGTAAGCGGCGAAGGCTTGACGGGGTCCGATGCGGCCGACGTGAACGGCGACGGTGCGGTTGACACGAGCGACGTGCTTGCCCTGTTGCAGATCATTGCGGATAGGCTGGCCTCTTCTACCTAAGCACAGGATGAGCGACATATTCGTCTCGTGAGGCTCGCGAACTTCGTGGGTCTCGCGAGACGAATGGTCGGGAAAGGAAGGCGGGGATGAAGATCAAACGTACATGGCAAATGATAATAGGCATGCTCATTCTTTCACTCATGGCGCAAGCATTGCCTCTAGCCTCGGCTGCGCCAGCCAGTCCTGAATTGGAAGTGAAATCCGCGCAAGCCTACGCGGGTCAGAGCGCGATCGTGGATATTGTCATTAATCGCCCCAAAGGACTGAAAACGTTCGAGTTCCAGCTGAATTACGATCGTTCGGCGCTCGAGCTATCCGATGCGAATGTAACGAAAGGCCAAGACGTATCCGGATGGCTGTACCAGTACAAGGCGGAGCCCGGCAAAGGAACGGTAAGGGTGGCCGCTGTCCATATGGACGGTTTTGCGTCCGACAACCAGGCACACATTATGCGTTTAACCTTTAAGGCAATAGGAAGCATGGGTGTAAAGACTTTTAATGTTACGCAGCTGAAGGCGTTTGAGAGCGTGGATGGCGAATCGAATATAACGAGCAAAATCGGGAGCTTTACGATTATGGGCGGTTCCCCGCCGATACGAACAGGCACCCCTGTCGAACCAGGCAAAGCGGATTGGTCTGCGGAGGTGAGCATCAATAACGGGGCTTCGCAGCTAGTCTCCATTGATAATAGCCAAGCGGCGAGCGTCACGATCAAGGTCGAGACTTCGCGTAACGTGGGCAGCATCCGGGTAGGCTTGCAGAACGATCTGGTTGATCGAATCCTAGACAGCGGCAAATCGCTTGTCATTCAATCGCCGATCGGCGAACTGGTGCTGGATGCCCGAACGGTCAGTCCGTTCGCGGGCCAAAACATCGTCATTACGCTCGAGCAAGCCGAAGGATCGGCCCGGCAAACGTTCATGACGCTTAAAGTCGAGGCGGATGGGCAAGCCATTGCAAATTTCGATGGCAAAGTGAAGGTTATCCTGCCTTATAGCAATGAAATATCGGAATCTGACGAAAACCTCGTTGTCTACCGCAAGGACGGCAATCGAACAGCGATCATTCCTCAAGCGGTTGCGGTAAACGGAAAAGTCACGTTCGTGACGAGGAACGCGTCCACATTTGAAATCGGCTATAACAGTAAGCCGTTTAATGATGTGGCGGAGCACTGGTCCGAGCGGAATATCGCGTTCGTGGCGACGAAGGAGCTGTTCTTGGGCATTTCCGCCGAGATGTTCGGGCCGGATCGTACGATGTCAAGGGGCATGCTGGCGACGGTGCTCGGTCGAATGATCGGCGTTGAAGCAACGGCATTGGCATCGGCATCGAACTTCACGGATGTGGAAGCCGGCAGCTATTATGCGCCTTACATTGCTTACGCCAGCGAGAATGGCATCGTTAATGGAGTCGGCGGGGGCAGGTTCGCTCCGGATCGTGAGGTTACGCGGGAAGAGATGGCGAATATGATCATGGGTTTCATGAAGCATATCCAGCTTGCGCCGCCGGAATCGATCGCGAAGCGGAAATTCGAGGATGAGGGAGCGATCGCCGGTTGGGCTGTTGCTGACATTCAGCATCTGCAAGCGGCAGGGATCCTGGACGGAAAACCCGGCAATCGGTTCGATCCCAAAGGGTTGGTAACGAGAGCGGAAGCGGCTAAAGTGATTCGGGTCTTATTGGAGATTTCCGTTCGTTAACTTTATGTACCTACTTTTGGGACGGCCCCTTCGTATGATCCGTCTGGGAGCCTGTATCGATATATTGGCACAGCCACCGTCGCGTGGCTGCTGCCGATTATGGTATGATACTTATGGTTTCCATCGTTTCATACTAAATATAAAGTAGGTTTGCTTATGCATCTATTATCGGTTGAACATATAACAAAAAGCTATGGCGAGAAGCTGCTGTTCGAGGATGTCACGTTCGGGGTTGAGGACGGAGACAAAATCGGCATTATCGGCGTCAACGGCACGGGCAAGTCAACGTTTCTGAAGGTCATCGCAGGGCTGGAGCAGCCGGATTCCGGAACCGTATCGGTGGGGAATCGGGTTGTCATCCGCATGTTGTCGCAGGACCCCGTGTTCGCGGCTGGCGAGACGGCTCTGGAGCATGTGCTGGGCGGGGACTCCCCGCAACTGCGGGCGGTTCAAGCTTATGCGGCGGCTATGGAAGCTATCGGGCTAAATGCGGGCAGCGAGAAGCTGCAGCAGGAGCTGATTGCGGCGAACGCGAAAATGGACGAACTGGACGCGTGGGGACTCGAGAACGAAGCGAAGACGGCCCTCTCCAAGCTGGGGATCTACGATCATGGCGCCAAGGTAGAGACGATGTCGGGCGGCCAGCGCAAGCGGGTAGCCATGGCGGCGGCGATGCTGCTGCCATCCGACGTGCTGATTCTGGACGAGCCGACAAACCATATCGATAATGAGTCGGTCGCCTGGCTGGAGGGGATGCTGCAGAAACGGCGCGGCGCGCTGCTCATGATTACGCATGACCGCTACTTCCTTGATCGGGTCAGCAACCGCGTGATCGAGCTGGACCGCGGACAAGCCCATTTCTACCAGGCGAACTATAGTCGCTTTCTGGAGCTCAAGCTGGAGCGCGAGGAACGGGAGGCCGCATCGGAAGCGAAGCGCCAGAACTTATTGCGCAATGAGCTGGCGTGGATTCGGCGGGGAGCAAAGGCCCGGACAACGAAGCAGAAGGCGCGGATCGACCGGTTCGAGGCGCTTAAGGCGGCGGGGCCCAAGGGAGCGGACGGCAAGCTGGAGCTGTCGGTGGCTTCATCGAGGCTGGGCAAGAAGATCGTCGAAGCCGAGGATGTAGGCAAAAGCTACGGAGATCGCCAGCTTTTCGCCGGGTTCAGCTATATCTCGGTGCCGGAGGATCGTGTCGGCATCGTCGGACGCAACGGCAGCGGCAAGTCGACGCTTCTTCGCATTTTGGCCGGGAAGATTGAGCCGGACGAAGGAACGGTGGAGCGCGGCTTGACCGTAAAGCTGGGCTGGTTTTCGCAGGAACGCGAGGAGATGGACGAAAGCCTTCGCGTTATCGAATATATTCGCGAGGACGCCGAGCAGGTGAAGACGGCGGATGGCACGACGATCTCCGCCGGTCAGATGCTGGAGCGGTTCCTGTTCCCTCCGGCGTTGCAATGGTCGCCGATTTCGAAGCTGTCGGGAGGCGAGAAGCGGCGTTTGCAGCTGCTGCGCGTGCTGATGAACGCGCCGAACGTGCTTCTGCTCGACGAGCCGACGAATGATCTCGATATCGCAACGTTGACCGTGCTGGAGGATTATCTCGACGACTTCCCTGGCGTCGTGTTTGTCGTCTCCCATGACCGCTACTTCCTCGACCGTACGGTGGATCGCATTATCGCCTTCGAAGAAGGCGGCGTCATTACGCAGCATACCGGCAATTATTCGGAATACCGGGAATATGCGGAAAAGCGCTCCGCTGCGGGAGCGGGAGGCGGCAGCCCAGCGGTGTCCGGCGGCGGAGGGAATAGTAGCAAGCCGGGCGGATTCGCTGGCGGAGCAGGCCCAGGCGCGAATGCAGGCAAGGCGAGCGGCTCCGCAAGCGGAGCTTCTTCTGCACAAGGCGGTGCCGCCGCGAGCGGTTCGTCCGGTCGTGAACGCGCGCTCAAGATGTCGTACAAGGATCAGAAGGATTACGAGGCGATCGACGGATGGATCGCCGAAGCCGAGGAGGAGCTCTCCGCCGTAGCCGAAGAAATGGAAGCGGCCAGCAGCGATTCGGTGCGGCTGCAAGAGCTTGCCGCCAAGCAGCAGCAGCTGGAAGAAAAGCTGGAATCGCTTATGGAGCGGTGGACGGAGCTTAATCTGCTCGCGGAAGAGATTGCTGCGCAGAAGAAGGGCTGATCCAATCCATGACGCGCTCGGCTTATCGAAAAACAAATTCTTATTGGCGATAAAACTTCCTTATGCTTACGAAGCGGCTTTGCTTTGCAAAGCTGAAGGTCGCTCATCACCGAAGTACTTCGATAAAAGTTTTTCTCATTAAAGGAGGCTTTTCGCATGGGGTCGCATTCCGTCGAAACCAAAGAAATCAAAAACATCTATTGCATCGGCCGCAACTACCGGCTGCATGCGCTGGAGTTGGGCAACGAGGTGCCGGAGTCCCCGATGGTGTTTACGAAACCCAGCCACGCGGTAGCCGCGATGGATGGAAGCACGGTAGAGCTGCCGGGCGGCGTTGGCGAGGTGCATTTCGAGCTGGAGATCGTGTTGCGCGTCGGAGAAGGGTACAAGCCAGGCGCTCCGACTGACGAAATGTTTGATGTCATGACGCTGGGACTCGACTTGACGCTTCGCGACGTGCAGTCGAAGCTTAAGGCAAAGGGGCATCCTTGGCTGGCGGCCAAAGGGTTCAAGGCTTCGGCCCCGCTGGGCGATTGGATTCCGTACCCGGGCGAGGCAGCTCTTGCAGAGACGGAGTTCACCCTGCAGCGCGGAGAAGAAGTCGCTCAACGCGGCTGTGCGAAGGACATGCTGTTTGACGTGACTGCGCTTGTCCGCCATATCGAGGCGAACTATGGCCTTGGCCCAGGCGATCTAATCTTCACGGGCACGCCCGCGGGCGTAGCCGCCCTTCGGGACGGCGAAACGCTCCAGGCGTTCTGGGGTGAGCAGAAGCTGGGCGCTTGCAGGGTGGCATTAAAGAATTAAACTCCGTTGCCGAGCAATGGGAACAGGAAACGCCGTTGCGAAAACAAATGAAAGAAGCTCGCCAAAACTCAGCACCTTTAACGGGAGCGAGCGTGGCGAGCTTTTTTCCACATGCGAACGTATAAGTTTTCGGTCCAAGCGGAATCGTACTGGCCGTGTATCAACGTCCGGCTCCGCGTTTCTTTCTCAGAAGCAACCCAATCGCGATACTTGCCGCTATTACCGCAACGACGCCGGCAAGCAGGGGCCATGGAAGCTTGACGTCAATATCCTTCGCCGAATCGGCAATGGGCTGATCGAGATCTTTGTTCGGCGGCATTCCTTGCCCTAATAGATCAAGATCCCCTTGAGATTGCGAGAGCGCCTTCGTACGAGTGCATATCCCCGTGCCCGGTTCGTCCCTGTTCCCATCGGGGCCGGAAGCGTAGGCATAAACGAGATAGGACATGCCTTTCTGGAAAAAGAAGCCGCAATCACCGCCGCCGCTGCCGGTCCACACCGTAATACGCGAGCCGGCTTCACCCTTGTACACGGTCTCCGTCTCGAACTGGATATTTTTAATGGAAAAGCCTTGTTTGCTTTTGGCTTCCGTTACATCAGCAACTTTTCCGGCAAATACGATTTGTGCCCCTTCGGCGGCATCCGTAATAGGCTTCGGCTCCGCGCAACTGCATGCAAACGTTGTTTGAGGCAGGTATGCCATCGCAATGCCGGTCAGCAAAGCTGCCAGCAGAATGAGTTTGCCTATTGTTTTCAAAGGAATCCTCCTGTTCGTCTTATTAAAAATATAGGAAAGGATTTCGCCATACTTTCTCTATATTTCTCGGAATGAAACGCGCCGCGCCGCCAAACGATGGCGTAGCCGTTTCACCTTGCCTTATGCATTAAGAACGTACCAGAAAAGCGAAGTGTTGCAACCGGATGCAAGATCAATCGACATCGGAGTGAATTTGTGGAATAATCGTCTACATTATATTCGAGTTCAAAAAGTTCGGTTATCAGTACCAAGAAGATTGGATGTAGCTAGAACCTGAGGAGCGGAGCGTAGTGGAAGCTACGTGAGCATAGCTAGGTTCGGCAAACCTTGGGCCCCGCGAAAGTAATCGGAATTGACATCGAAGCTTCCCTTCACTTTCGTGGGTTTCAGGAAATATTCGACGTCGAGTAAGCTTCTAGAATTACTTCGTAATGGGAAGCGGACTTTTTGAACAACCTCATTAAGGGGGGAGCCGATTGAAGGTCGTATGGATCGAAGACGAGACCGAGCTGCTCAAGGAATGCGCGGATTATTTGCGGCGGGAAGATATCGAGGTTCACGGAGCGGCGACGCTGTCGGAAGCCGAGGGGCTCATTAGGGAAGTGAAGCCGGATCTGCTGCTGGTGGACTGGATGCTGCCCGGAGGAGAGAGCGGGCTGGATCTATGCAAGCGCAACGAGCGTGAATGGGGCTTGCCCATTATTATGGTGACGGCTAAAGGCGATGAGTTTGACAAGGTGCTGGCGCTGGAGCTGGGAGCGGACGATTATTTGACGAAGCCGTTCGGTCTGCGGGAGCTGGGCGCTAGAATGAAAGCGGTATTGCGGCGCACATCCAAGGGAAACGTCCGGGAGGACGGAAGGCATCGCGAAGATGTGCGATTACAGCGAGGATTGCTGCTGCTGGATAACGACAAATATGCGGCGCAGCTCGAGGATCGCCGTCTGGAGCTGACTCGCACGGAATTTATGCTGCTCTGGAAGCTTGCTTCCCATCCTGGACGAGTGTTCACGCGAACCCATCTCATGGACGAAGCGCTTGGCGACGATTATATCGGCTACGAGCGGACGATTGATTCGCATATTCGCAATTTGCGCAAGAAGCTTGGCGATCACGAAGCGGAGAAGCCTTACATCGAGACCGTATATGGCATCGGGTATCGGTTCTCCGAAGAGGCGAGGTGACCGGGATGACCGGCGCGCAGACTGACGGTTTGACCATTGGACGCGGACGGAATGGGTTAGCAAAGCGGCTGCGACTGGTTGCGATTAGCATAGCGGCGGCTTTGCTTACAGGATGGATCGTACAGATTGTACTTCTGGGCATGGAGAGCAGGGAACGGGAGAGGGCAGAGCTGTATTGGAACGGCTATGCAGTCATGTATGTCGAGTTGAATGGCGGCTTTGACGGATTACAGGAGCGGCTTGTGCGAGACGGGTATGTGTATGGCGCGGATTCCGACTTCGCCGTTCGAATCTATGCAGGCGATGATGATCATTACGAGAAAGTAGCAGAGGTTTCGCGGGGCGGTGAATGGAGCGGCGGACGCAAGCTGCCGGTTATGATCGGAGGTCGAATTGTCGGCTATACCGAGACGAGCATTACCTCCTTTGGCCATTCATGGTTCATAAAATTTGTTGTTCCTTGCATGACGGGGTTATTCGTATTGACTTGCGGTCTGATCCTTCAGCATAAGTTGAATCGGACGGAAGATCAGGCCGGTCGGCGTCTAGCGGAAGAATTGAAGACGTATATGGCGCAGCATCGCCATTTGCCCGTCGATTCCGGAGAGCGGGATTGGACGTCTTTGAAGGGAGAAATTGGCGACCTCTTGCGTCGCAACCAACAGCTGGAGACGGTCAGAACGACGATGGTGGCGGATATCGCCCACGAGCTGCGGACGCCGATTGCCATTATGCGAGCAACGCTGGATCATGCTTTGCAGTCAGGTGCTCCGCTGGCGCCGGACAAGCTTGCCGTTCTTCATGACGAGACGTTGCGGTTAAGCCGTCTCGTCCGCGATCTGCAGGAACTGGCGCTTGCGGAGAGCGGACATTTGCCGCTGTTCAAGTCCTGGTTTTCTATGACAGAGCTGGCCGAAGAGGTGTTGGAGACGCTTTCGGCGGCCGGAGAGGAACGCGGCATACGGCATGACATTACGGGACTTCCGGATGCAACGATGTACGGAGATCGCGGACGCATCAAGCAATTGTTAATTAATCTTGTCGGCAATGCGTTCCGTCATGCCCAATCTCTGGTGACGGTAGATTTAGCGTTAGCGGGAGGCTCGATCCAGCTTACAGTCAGCGATGACGGTCCGGGAATCGAAGAGGAGGAGTTGGAGAGGGTGTTCGACCGCTTTTATCGGGGAACGGAAACAGCCAAAGGCGGCAGAGGACGCGGAACGGGGCTTGGTCTGGGTCTTGCCATTGTCCGCGAATTCGCTCGAGCTCATGGCGGGGAGGCGGCGGTAAGAAGCCGTTATGGCGAGGGAGCCAGCTTTGTCGTAACGCTGCCGGTCATGAAGGAATAAGGGGAAGATAGGGGATGCCAGCCCCTTCTGCATAATATCTGCACATTTGGTTCATTAGGAATGCATAATGTTCTGCTACAGTTACGTCATTAGCAGAACAAGAGGTGAAAAGCATGTTTATTCGCGTACAAGGATTATCTAAAACTTACGGCAAGGGGACCGCGGCGACGAAGGCGCTTAGGGAAGTATCGCTTAACTTGGACAAGGGCGAGATGGTGTCCATTACGGGACCGTCCGGCTGCGGCAAAACGACATTGCTCCACATTCTCGCGGGCATCGAATCATGCGACAGCGGCGAAATATGGATCGGCGACGCGCCGATTCATGAGTGGGATGACGCCAAAATCGCGAAGCTCAGACTGGCGAAGATGGGCTTCGTCTTCCAGTCCTATCATCTCGTTCCTGTACTGACGGCGTGGGAGAATGCGGCGATGCCGCTTATTGCAGCCGGCATGCCCACGGGGAAGGCTCGAGTCAGAGCGCGAGAGGCTTTGTCCGAGGTTGGGCTTGCGGACAAGGAGAACAGCTATCCGGCTCAGTTGTCGGGCGGACAGAATCAACGCGTCGCCATAGCCAGAGCCATTGTCGCAAGACCGGACATTATATGGGCGGACGAGCCTACCGGCGCGCTTGATACGGATACGGCGGAGCAAATCATCGGGCTGCTGGAAATGCTTAATCGTCATTACGGAACGACGATCGCGGTCGTCACGCATGATCCGGGCATCGCGTCGCACATGAATCGTACAATCCGGATGCATCGTTCATGACGGAGGAAACGGATTATGATCGGCTCCGGCATCGTATGGCGGATGGCGTGGAGCAATCTCCGCAAGCAATGGAAGCAGACGCTGCTAACGATCGCGGCAGGGGCGATCGGCGCGATGCTCATCGCGGTCAGCTTTGTTAATTACGATTCCGTCCGCATAAGCGGAGAACGGTGGATAGAGACGAGGCTGGGCCCTATCAGTTCGAAGCTGACGCCGGAGGAGCAGCTTTCTGCCGGATTTACTTCAGAACAAGTCGCCTTGCTGGAGAAATACGTGGACGAACGATCGACCGATTATCGGGTGTTGCCTTATGTCGGAGCGGAGGCGACGCTCCGGGCTCATGACTCAAAAGGCGAAGAGAGCGGAGTGCTGAAGTCGGTGCTGGTCCTTGGCTTCTCCACGGAGAAGGCGGCGAGATTCGATTCTGCAAGAGCGGAGCTGTGGAGCCGCGGCATTGGCGAAAACGAGGTCATTCTGAACGAGGCGACGGCGTCGCAGCTCGGCGTTGCGGCCGGCGATGCGTTGGAAATCATCGCCTCTGACGGCTCCAAGCTGCTGCGCGTTCGCGAAATAACGCCGGAGCAAGGTTTGACGGGCTTCAGGGATTACGGCGCCTATGGCGGCACGGCGATCGTATCGGAGGCGCTGGCGCGCGAGATTGCGAAGATCGGCGAGGGCATCTATCCCGCTATATGGACGGGGACGGTTAATGATTCCCTGCCTGACAGAGCGATGTTCATCCTTCCGGAGCTGAATTACGAGATTCATTATTTGAAGGCCGATTATCGCGACAAGCTCGAAAGATTAAATTTCACCATCATCATCGGGATAATCAGCTTGGTAGCCATTGCTTCCAGCCTGATCTTCATGCGGCAAGTGCTCGTTATGATCTCGGAGTCGAGAAGGGGCATGTACGGCGTCCTGCGAGCGATCGGTTTGTCTCCCGGTCAGATCGGCGCCATGTTTGCGGCCGAAGCGTTGCTCTTGTCGTTGCTTAGCGCCTTGGTCGGCTCGCTTATCGGAATAGGCGCAGGATACGGTCTGGTATCTCTGTTCTACGGTACGTACAGCGACGTTTTGCAACGGATGACGGGCATGCATATTCCAATTCATCCGCATCTCTCGATAGTTGGCGCGGTATTGCTCTTTATATCCATCTTCGTTTTCCTGGCTGTCGTATCCGCATTCGCCGCACACAAGGCTGGCCGGTTCCCGGTAGTCGAAGCGCTGCGCGGCGGAGGCGAGCGGCTGGCACGAAAAGGATACAAGCATCGTTTGTTCGGATGGGTACTGACAGGGGCAGGGGTCTATTTCACGGTGATTCACTTCTATCTGGCATTTGTCGAGACACCGGATTTGAGCGGGGGAAACTTGTTGTGGGTGTGCGTCTCGTGGTTAGGCGCATGTTGCTTCCTCTTGTTCCTCCTCATACGGCTGTTGTCCATCATGAGCGGGCCTCTGAGCAGGTTGTTCGGGCGGCTGGGGATTCCGCCTCTCTCGGTCATGCTTGCGACGAAGTATCCCCGCAGCCAATCCGGAAGAACGTACACTACGGCGTTATTATTCGCTCTGATCATGATGATCGTGACGTTTACGGTGACCATCATGGGATTGATAACGGCATCGGGCGACGTCAGCCAGACCCCGCAGACGGTGCTGGGCAACGGCGGATATGCTTCATACCAGTCGGAGTCGGAGCGGGATCATATTATGTCCGTGGCGGACGGGGATGATTTTATCTCCGAGCATGTGGAAGCTCACATGATTTCTGAGCCGTTTATGATCGAAATGACGCCGGATTGGGTGGCGCAAGCCATCTTGCCAGTAACGGAGGAGCTGCTGAAGAGAGAGCTTCCCCCGCTGGCGGAACGCGATCCCAGGTTCGGCAGCGACGAGGAAGCTTGGGAAGCGGTGTTGAATGATCCCGGTTATATTATGCTGCCGTACTTTTACAAGACGAGAGACGATGTCTTTAAACCCGGACTAAAGGCGGGCGACACTGCTGCGTTCCCGGTGTATGAATACAAAAAGCTTAGAGCAATGGATGAACCCAAAGTGCTGTTGTTCGAGAAATCACTCACCGTAGCGGGATTCCTCCAGAAAGAGGCGTATCTTCACGTCATCGATTATTACGGCGAGACTTTTATGCACGCGGATGTCGTGGACGAACTTAAGGCATTTGGCTTCAAATGGGAAAATCAGAGGGCGCTCGGCTTCGTCTTATTCGATTTCGATTATCGGGACGTCGAGCTCGCCCAACAGTTGGAGGATCGATTCGCTCTAAACGGGGTACTGGGATTTACGGTGCCTTATCTGAATAATAGCGCGGAGTATCTGATGAACAAGCAGTTAGGCATCGGTTTCGTAGGCTGCGCGGTATTCTCCGGGATCATCAGCTTGATGGGACTCGCGGTTGTTCAGTATCGGACAGTAAGAGAAAGAGGACGGCAGATCGCGATGATGCGCTGCATCGGCGTGCCTGGCAAACAAATCTATTGGATGTTTATGCTCGAAGGTATTGTTATCAGCGCAGCCGGTCTGCTGACCGGTTGGGGCATCGGCGCCAGCGGCGCTTTATTGTTTACGCAAGCTGCGAGGCGGGACATGCCGGATTATATGGCGTTCGAGCCGTCCTATCTCTATGAGATCATTTTGCCGATCATGCTCGGGCTTCTGCTGCTCTCGGTGCTCGTCAATATTGCGCCCGCAAGAGCGGCTTTAAAGCTGAAGGCGGCGGAGGGACTTCGGAGCAATGACGAGTAGGGTTAATCATCAAGCTCGGCGGGAACTTTTTAAATAGTAACCAAAAGACGAGCATCGCGCTTAAACCGCGGTGCTCGTCTTCTTGAAAATCTAAAAATTTTTAAGTTCTTTTACCTTTTTCTGATACACACGAAAAAAAGGGAAGCTTCGACGCCAATTCCGTTAACTTTCGCGGTGCCCAGAGTTTAGTGAAACGAGCTGCACCACCAGAGAGTAGGGGCTCAGCTCGTTTACCTTCTCGCTCTTATTTGCCATTAAACGCGTTCAGCATCCATACATGTTTCTCCAGTGAAGTATGGATGGCGAGGAGCATATCGGCCGTTGTTTCGTCGCCGGCTTCCTGTGCAGCCTCCATACCTTCCTTAAGCTCGTCGATAACCGTCGAGAAGTCCTTGATGAGTTGGTCGACCATTCCTTCAGCGGATTCTTTGCCGCTGGCTTCCTTAACGGTAGATTCCTCCAGGTACTCGCTCATTGTCGCGATTGGCTTGCCTTTCACCGCTAGGAGACGTTCCGCGATCTCGTCGACATGCAGCGCCGCCTCCTCGTAGAACTCCTGGAACTTCGCATGGAGCGTGAAGAACTGCGAGCCTTTTACGTACCAGTGGTAGTTGTGAAGCTTAATATAGAGAACGCTCCAGTTGGCGATCTGCCGATTGAGATGTTGTTGGACGGTTTTTGTTGTTTTGGTAGTCATGTTTTTTCATCCTTTCGATTTTTGAGATTGGTTATTTCATATAAGTAAACCGGAATAGCGGCAGTGAAACCTTGTTTCCTTGGATATGCTGCAATAGGAAAACGTATCATTTCCAATCCAACGACTAGTTTGCTCTTCTGTGATCGGGTGTATGCATTGGGGGTGGTAAGTTTTGATATTATAATTAGATCAATTCCTTATTTATAATTATTACAAATTAAAAGCGAAATGTCAAGGCTGTTGGCCGTAATTGTATTTGCTAGCCGTGTAACGTTATGGGGACGAGCGGATGAGTATGAAAAAGCGAGTACATTAGGGCGCTGGCAGGCGGGGACGAGCGAATGTGTATGAATAAGCGAGTACAATGGGGCGCTGGCAGGCGGGGACGAGCGAATGGGTATGAAAAAGCGAGTACAATGGAGCGCTGGCAGGCGGTGACGAGCGAATGTGTATGAAAAAGCGAGTACAATGGAGCGCTGGCAGGCGTGGACGAGCGAATGGGTATGAAAAAGCGAGCACAATGGGGCGTTGGCAGGCGGTGACGAGCGAATGGGTATGAAAAAGCGAGTACAATGGGGCGCAGGCAGGCGGGGGCGATGGTGGTGTGGAAGGGTAGTTGTACGAGCACGAAAAAAGGATGCACCCTCCGCATTAAAGCCGAGGTTGCATCCTTCCCTGGATAAGTCCGAGCCGACGCGAATCCGAAAATTAAACGAGCGCCGCAGCTTCGTGGGCCTGCGCTTCGAGGTAACGTTCGCAGTCCAAAGCGGCCATACAACCGCTGCCAGCGGCCGTGATCGCTTGGCGATAGGTGGTATCCTGCACGTCGCCGCAAGCAAACACGCCGGGAATGTTCGTCGCGGAAGTGCCCGGCTTCACCAAAATGTAGCCTTGAGCATCCGTCTCGATCTGTCCGCCAAGGAAGCCTGTATTCGGCGTGTGGCCGATGGCGACAAATACGCCGTCCGCTTCCAGCAGCTCTTCTTCGCCGGTCTCGTTGTTACGGACCTTCAGGCCTTGCAGTCCGTTCTCGCCGGCTACGACTTCCAGCGGCGTACGGTTCAGGCTCCAGGCTACCTTCTCGTTGGAGCGGGCGCGATCCTGCATGATTTTCGAAGCGCGCAGCTCCTCGCGACGGTTTACGACGCGAACCTCGGTGGCGAAGCGGGTCAAGAAGCTTGCTTCCTCCATGGCGGAGTCGCCGCCGCCGATGACGATCAGCTTTTTGCCGCGGAAGAAGAAGCCGTCGCAAGTGGCGCAAGTACTGACGCCGCGACCGATATTATCCTGCTCTCCGGGAATGCCGAGATACTTGGCGGACGCGCCTGTCGAGATAATGATGGATTCTGCTTGCAGTTGCCCAAGTCCTTCAACTTCAAGCGTATAAGGCCGCTTGCCGAAGTCGACGCTCTTGACGGAGCCCATCTTGAACGTAGCGCCGAACTTCTGCGCTTGTTTTCGCATATTGTCCATTAACTCGCTTCCAAGGATGCCATCCGGGAAACCGGGAAAGTTTTCGACCTCCGTTGTTGTCGTCAACTGGCCGCCAGGCTGCCAGCCCTCGATGACGAGGGGCTCCATGTTGGCGCGGGCGAGATAGATGGCCGCAGTCAAGCCTGCAGGACCTGTTCCGATAATAATGGTTTTGTGCATAATCGTTACCTCCAGTATGATGTTCTCTCTTTTCGCGCGTTTTTGCGCAAGTGTTACATTAAAATTATTACAAACTGTAACATAAGTCAATACAGTTCATCTAACCTTCATCTTACCTGCGATAGAATGGATCGAGCCGTCAAAATTCACGGCTTCGGATTGGCGATTTCATCCCAAAACGAGTATGATGGAGACAGAGAATAAGACGTTGATTGCCAGTCGCAACCGTCTTTAAGAGAGGAGCAGCGAATTGCGTATGAGTACATCAATCCGGAAAGCCGTCATACCTGCGGGAGGACTCGGCACGCGGTTCCTGCCGGCAACGAAAGCGCAGCCCAAAGAGATGCTGCCGCTGATCGACAAGCCGGCCATTCAATACATTGTAGAGGAAGCCGTTCGTTCCGGGATCGACAGCATCGTCATCGTAAGCGGCCGGCACAAGCGTGCGATCGAGGATCACTTCGACAAGTCATTCGAGCTGGAGGCGGAGCTGGAAGCGCGCAATAACGAGACGATGCTTGCCATCGTCAAAGAAATTTCGCAGCTCGCGGATATTTATTATGTCAGGCAAAAGGAGCCGCTCGGGCTTGGGCATGCCGTATTGTGCGCTCGCAGGTTCGTCGCGGACGAACCGTTTGCGGTACTGCTCGGCGACGACATTTTGACCTCGAACCCGCCTTGCCTGAAGCAAATGATTGAAATTTACGAGCAGGAGCAATCATCCGTTGTAGCGGTTATGGAAGTGCCCTGGGATCAGACTCATAAATACGGTATCGTGGACATCGAGCAAGGGAGCCGAGTAGCCAGGGTTAAAAATATTATCGAGAAGCCGGCGCCAGGTCAAGCGCCATCCAATTATGCGGTAGTGGGACGTTACGTGCTGCATCCGTCCATCTTTGGCTTGCTGGAAGCCGCGAAGCCTGGCAAAGGGGGAGAAATTCAATTGACCGACAGCTTGCAAGAGCTGAACCGATTGTCTTCGCTGACGGCATTCCGCTTCGATGGCCGCAGGCACGATGTCGGCGACAAGCTGGGCTTCGTGCAAGCGACGATCGATTTCGCTTTGGAGCGGGATGATTTGTCCGCGGACGTGAGGCGTTATATGCTGGAGAGTCTGGGCTTGCCGAAGGAATCTTAAAACGGCTCGGTCGACTGTCTAAGAGAATAAGACTGTGTGTACAGTGTCTTTCTCGAAGACTCGTTACAGGCTGCGGCCTCTAAGCCATGGAAGTTTTGAACTCGCACTTAAAGAGACAGTCGCTCATGGCTCAGCGCCGCGTCGGCTGTCTTTTTGCAAAAAAAATGAACAGAACGCGTCCCGCCGCCAAAGGAAGCCGCAGCCGTTTCGCCTTGTTGCGGCAGGCTGCAGGGAGAACGCTGAGTCGATAGCCTGCCACTATTTTGAAATGGTGATTTTTTACTGTTTGAGCTAGAATAGAGAGATAGAGAGAGTTACTGGGCTGGGAGATGACTTACTTGTATTGCCATCAATGTATAAGAAGCTACGCAAGGGATGCACGGTTCTGCAGCCAATGCGGAAGAAGGCTTCATGCCATAACGATTCAAGCGGAGCAAGGGGATCACGGCGCGGTCGGATTGGCGGAGCAGGAGAGTGCGGCATCGCTGGAAATAGCGGACGGGAATCGGATCGATACGAAAGAGACGAAGTTCCCGGGAGACGTCGAGACGATGGAAGGAACGCAAGCCGTACGAAAGCGCGAGACGCTCTGGCCCGTCTTCTTCGGACTCGCGGCGCTGGTTCTTGTCGTTTCTTCGGGGCTTTTCCTGTTCTACAAGCATGAACTGAAAACGAACGAAGACGTGCTGCGGCTGCAGGTCGAAGCAAGGGCGGCAGCCTTGGGCGGGCAGTACGACGAGGCGATCGCGCTGCTCGAGCAAGCGATAAGAGCCCGGCCGGATTTTCGCGCGATTATCGACGATAACGAAACGGTTCATCATGCGGCGGAGCTCGAGCGACTGTCCGTTGAAATTCGGCAAAGGTTGGACAAAGGCGATGCGGAGGTTGCCCTGAGCGAGCTCGAGCATCTGAAGTCCGAGCTGAACGGACACAAGGAGCCTATCTACGACAAGCTTAAGGAGAAGGCGGACGGCTTTTCCATGGAGCTTACACTGCTGGAGCTGGCCGGCGATCTGACCGCCTTGACGACGATCGAGGAGCACGGAGAAATGTTGAACGTCGTGAACGGCTTGATCGGGCAGGAGGCGGAGGAGCTTCGCGCTCTTATCCTGGCCAGTATACGGAAGATAACGATTGCCGAAACGGAGTATTTGCTCCAGCGAAAAAACTTCTCCGGTGCGTTGTCAGCCTGCGACAAAGCGTTGACTTGGGCAAAGGAGGATGTGGAGCTGCTAGCTCTGAAGGAGCGCGTCAAGCAAGAGAAACATGCTTATGAGCAAGCGGAGCAGCTTCGAATTCAGCAGGCGATGGAAAACGCGGCGGAGGAAGATTTGATTAATCAGACGGACGCGATCGAGGTCATAAGCATTGATCATTCGTTGGATGATTTCGGCGACCTTTCGGTTGTCGGCAAGCTCAGAAACAAAGCGACAAGACCGATTTATAACGTCGAAATTACTTATTCCGTTAAGAGTTCAACCGGTGAAGTGCTGGGAAGCGGAACGGCGAGCGCAACGCCGGAATATATCGAACCGGGCGAAGAGATGACATTTACGGCGACAGTGAGCGGCATTTATGAAGGGGATGTCGTTGCCGTTATCGATAATAAGACTTGGTATTTGGATTAAGGAGCATGGACATGGGAATCAAATGGCGGATTGCGCTCATCGGCTCCCTTCTTATTCTGGCGGGAGGCGCTGCTGCGGGTTACGCGGTAAACGAGCAAGTGCCGGGTCAATTAAACGGCACTCCGCTTATCGCCGTAGGCGAAGTAAAGAAGTCGCTAAAGGATATTATTTTTGAAACGCAGAAGATGGTTGTCATGATCGAGACGGAAACGGGCTTGCAGGGCTCCGGCTTTCTATACAATCTCGAGGGAGATCTCATTACGAACGCCCATGTCGTGGAAGGAGTCAGGCATGTGCGAGTGAAGACGGCTGATGCGCGCGATCTCGATGGAGAGGTTATCGGAATCAGCACCGAAACGGATGTGGCGGTTGTGCGGGTGAAGGAGCTTGTCGGCACCCAGCCGCTGTCCATGATGCGATATGAGCGCGGGGAAGTCGGCGATGATGTCATGGCGATCGGAAGCCCGCTGGGCTTCCAGAACACGGTCACGACAGGCATTATAAGCGGCGTCGGACGAAGCTTCCAGATCGCGCCGTACACGTACAAGGATTTGTATCAAATCTCCGCTCCAATCGCCCGCGGCAACAGCGGAGGTCCGCTTGTCGACATGAATACCGGCGCCGTGCTAGGGATTAATTCGGCGGGCCTGGAGGATGAAGGCATCGGCTTTAGCATACCGATCTCGAACGTATTGTCGATGGCAGAGGGATGGTCCAGGCAGCCGATGGACAGGCTTCCCAATCTGAAGGTTGTGGAGACGCACGATGAGAAAGAACAAGATGTTTCTCTGGATCAGATGGCGGAATATTTGGTGAAACATTATTACGACAGTCTGAACAATCGCGATTACGTGTATGCTTATTCGTTGCTTGGAGAAGGATGGAAGGAAGGGACGAGCTATGTCAAATTCCGCGAGGGATATTTGACAACTCGTAACGTCGTCATTGACGATACGCACGTCTCTTCTCCAGAGGACAACGAAGCGACCGTAACGGCGATTTTATCCGTCGACGAACGCAAGGACGGCAAGTACGCACTGAGCAAATATCAAGTCAGCTATCGGATCGGTTACGAAAACGACCAGCTTAAGCTGATCTCCGGCAAAGGCAAGGCGATACGCAAATAATTTGGAGCCCCGCGTCAAGTCGGATTTTTTCCGATAAGGCATCCTTCCATGGTATGGAGGGCCATTATTGGGCAAGCGACGCCGTAATGCGCTTGAAGTCGAGCGGACTCGTGAGGGGGGATGAAGACGGCACCTTCCGTCCGGATCGGCCGTTGACACGAGCCGAAGCGGTTGTTATGATCAACGCGTTGCTTGGCGTAGAGCCAAATGTTCATGCTGGTCCTCTCTGGCCCGACGTGCCGAGCGATCATTGGGCGATGGCGATATTCAGGCCGTATATGGGGGAAGGAGTTAACATAAACGTATGAATAATCTTCGAATCGGTATGATTGGTCTCGATACCTCTCACGTGTCCATATTCACCAAGCTGTTGCATGACGCAACGCATCCCTATCATGTGACCGGCGGGCGAGTTGTCGCTGCGTATCCGGGAGGCTCTCCGGACTTCCCGCTCAGCTTCAATCGGGTAGCGGGATATACGGTGGAGCTGCGGGAGCAATACGGTGTACGTATCGCAGATTCGCTGGAAGAGGTGGCGGAAGAGTGCGACGCGATTATGCTGGAGTCGGCCGACGGACGGGTCCATCTGGAGCAATTCCGGGCCATCGCGAAGTACGGCAAGCCGGTATTCGTTGATAAACCATTGGCGTTAACGACATCCGAAGCCAAGGAAATCGCGTTAATCGCCGACGTTAACGGCGTTCCGATCATGAGCTCTTCTTCGCTGCGGTACGCAGACGCGCTTAGCGCGGAGCTTGGTCGAGAAGCGGCGGCCTCAATCTCGGGAGCGGAAGCTTTTGGTCCGCTGCATATTCAGGCTACGCAGTCTCATTACTTTTGGTATGGTATTCATGCAGCAGAGATGCTGTACGCCATCCTTGGTCCTGGCTGCGAGGAAGTAACGGTGGAAACTACGGTAGAGTTCGAGCTGATCAAAGGCAGATGGCGGGATGGGAGAATCGGTACGGTACGCGGCAATCTCAATGGCAATGACGAGTTCGGTGCGCATATTCATCGCCGCGATGAGACGGTTTATTTCCAGGTCGGTTCCGCGCCAAAACCTTTTTACGCCAGCTTGCTGGAGCAGGTCATCCGTTTCTTGCAGACAAAGAAACCCGCGGTTGAGATTTCGGAGACGGTGGAGATCATCCGGTTTCTTGAGGCGGCGGAAGAGAGCAGAGCTAGCGGGTTGTCGGTGAAGCTTTAAGAGGGGACATGCGGTTAGCATGTCGGGATCAACTTCAACTGCCATAGCGATTAGGCATTGAAAAAACAGACGCTCCATCCTACCCTGACTGGGAGGATGGGGCGTCTGTTTGGTGTAATGCCCCTAATTGCTTGGCGGAAGATGACTAGCAGGATAAAGACGTTAGCAGCCGGGATGGCGGCTTATAATGCGTAAAGTTCTAATGTAACGGTATCGGAAGGCTGAATCGTGTAATTTAATAATGTTGCCGGTACGGTTCTTCCGTTCAGCTTGATCTGATAACCGACATTGCCGCTTATCGGAACTCCGCCGATGCTGACGATCTGGTCGTCAGCAGAGAAGCCGACAGAGCCTGTCGAAGCAAGCGCTCTTCCGATCGTAAGTCCATGCCGATATGGAATCGTGAAGCTGTTTGTCACTCCCGGAAACGCGGCCCCGCCATTGATGACAACCGTTACGAAGGCTTGAGGCGCAGAGGTAGTTGACGGTCCTGGACCCGATACCGGAACAGGAATGGGGAGAGGAATCGGAAGGGGGACTGGCGGCCAAAAGCCCGGTCCGCCCCATGGTCCTAGCCCAGGACCATGCCAGCCAGGCCCGTGTCCGTGTCCTGGTCCATGTCCATGCCCCGGTCCATGTCCATGCCCCGGTCCATGGCCGTGTCCAGGTCCATGACCGTGCCCGGGTCCATGGCCGTGTCCGGATTCATGACCGTGCCCCGGCCCGTGTCCGGATCCA
>NZ_BDQX01000403.1:0-256 GCF_003112455.1 Paenibacillus agaridevorans | reverse complement strand
GTCCTTGCCCATGGCCTGAGCCGTGACTTGGCCCGTGCCCAGAGCCATGCCCCGTCCCGTGTCCGGAACCGCCAGAACCATGAGGGGGGCGAGTGGTCTGATGGGTGTCGTACATGTTCGGTTCATTGTCGGAATCATGCTCATTTAATGTAGCATCAAAAGGGAACTGCAGGCGTCCCCCCGGTCCGCCGCCAGGTCCGTGCCCTGGTCCGCCGCCAGGTCCGTGCCCAGATCCGCCGCCAGGTCCGTGCCCCGG
>NZ_BDQX01000402.1 GCF_003112455.1 Paenibacillus agaridevorans | reverse complement strand
AAGTAAAGGCTGATCGTAACGGACACCACAGTCGCTATTTCGCAAAAATGGGGCCTGTTCAAATGGTAACGGACACAGACGACCTTACTTCCGTCAAACCCGCATAGAATGGGCGTAAACTATTAAGCCCCCTAATTAAGTTGGAGAGTACTAGTGGAAATAAAGTACAATCTTGAAAGA
>NZ_BDQX01000401.1 GCF_003112455.1 Paenibacillus agaridevorans | reverse complement strand
ACGGGTTTCAGCGTTTTTTCAAGAAGCAGAATGATCTTCCGCGTTTCAAGAGCCGCAAGCATCCATTGCAAAGCTATACGACGCGGTATACGGCCGGTAACCTTGCAGTAGAAGGCAATCATGTGAAGCTTCCCAAATTGGGATGGGTGCGCTATGCCAAGTCGAGAGAGATCGAAGGTCG
>NZ_BDQX01000400.1:30305-51068 GCF_003112455.1 Paenibacillus agaridevorans | reverse complement strand
AGGCTCGGGCCGCGGCCGCGACAGCGCGGCGGCTTCGCCGGAGAGCCGGGGCGGCGGGGCTTTACGCGACCGAACCCAGCTCAAGGCGGGCTTGTCCGTGCGGCATCGCGTGTTCGGACCGGGCATCATTGCCAAGGTGGCGGGAGACGGCATCGAGATTCTGTTCGGCGAGACGAACATGAAGTCGTTGTCGGTCGCGATGTGTCTGAACAAAGGACTGCTGGAGCCAATCGACTAAGTTGTAGTACACTAATAGAGCGAGTCTTGCCACGACCACGACGGCAGACCATAGATTAAGAAAGCGAGGTGCTGCCAATGCTTCCGATCGACCCATCGGTCATTCAGCAACGAATTGATAGCATGACGGGAGATCCCCTATATCTCCATCTGGAACAGACGACGGGCGCATACGCCGCGCATTTCGATAGTTCCAAGCATCCTGCCGCAAGCTTCATCAGCAATATCATCATCGTTTATTCCCATGGAGGCATCTCCGGGGGCGGCCCTTACCGGGTCGGGCTTAAGATGGCTCAAGGCTGGGTGTATTGCGAGGGTCTGACCCATTACGAAGAGACGGAATCGGATCGGCTGATTTTGGCCGGCCATGACAACACGGGCAAGCTGGTCGTTGCGCTGCAACTGAGCCCGAAGCCGTTCGGAAGGGAGAGATAGACATGGCAGAAAGGATATTAGTGCTGCTGCCGCATCCGGACGACGAAGCGTATGGCATGTCCGGGACGCTGGCGCTGTACGTGCGGGAGGGTGCCCAAGTCACTTACGGCTGCCTGACGCTCGGAGAGATGGGCCGCAACATGGGCGTTCCGCCATTTGCGAGCCGGGTAACCCTGCCGGCCATCCGCAAGCTGGAGCTGGAGGAGGCTTGCCGTGCCATCGGCATTCAGGATCTCCGACTGCCCGGTTTCCATGACAAAACGATCGAATTCGAAGAGCCGGAGCTGCTCGAATCGGTCATCGCGGGACTGCTGGATGAGGTTCGCCCGACATTGGTCTTTACCTTCTATCCCGGCTACAGCGTCCATCCCGACCATGACGCCACCGGTGCGGCGGTCGTACGGGTAATTGGCAGGATACCTGCCGAAGATCGGCCCAAGCTGCTGTGCGTCGCATTCTCCAAAGACCATGTCGTCGCGCTGGGCGCGCCCGATGTTCAATACGACGTACGGGAGACCTTGCCGCAGAAGGTGGCTTCCATCTCCGCGCATCGATCCCAGTTCCCGTCCCCGGCCAAGATGTCGAAGGCCGATTTGGTGGAGAGGTTCGGCACGGAGCGGTTCTATACGTACAAGTTTCACGATTAAGTCTTTGCGCCAAACAGCGGGTTTTTCCTCCGCCCCGACCATTAGGCGAGGCGGTAGGATAACCTTGGAATTTAATGATAGGAGCTCAGACGAAATATAAATCCAGAAATAACCAACCGAAAGCAAGCCGCCCTAATGTCACCGTCAAGGAACCGACAGAGCTGCTGCTTTTTTTTATTGCATAAATAGCCCAAGGCCGGTCGAAACTCCTTAAAATCGTTTAATCTGAACATTCGAGTCGTTCTACGCGATCCGAATGTTCAGGTTTTTTTTGATGCCGGGAAATCACGCGATGCCGGCCTGCAAGCTAATTTTGTTCTAGCGGCATCTTAAATCTATTGCAATAGAAATTTGTTATGCATGATAAAATTGACATAAAACGACACTTGAGGGGCGGCGAGCGCATGTGGAGCAGATGGATTCCCAAAACGTTGACTTACCGGTTGTTCGGATCGTTCCTAATTTTTATTGTCATTCCGTTTCTCATTATTCAGATGTATACCTACGGTCAGATTGAGAAGATGATAGGCCGTCAGCTGTCGGACAAAAACAATGAGCAGTTGAATTTCATTATTAATAATTTAAACCATGTGCGTTCAGATCTGTTCGCGCAGATGCTGCAATTGGAATTAAATCCGGTTATTGTCGAGCTGCTGGAGCAGCCCGGCGGGGATGCCGATGCGAATGCGGGGATGATCGCTCCTATCCTGGAGCATTACCGCAGCCAATATGCGCCTTATGGGGAAAACTACGTGCGATTCGAGCTATCTGACCGATATGGCAATGTATACGGCAACGCCGCGGCCGTGGCCGTGCAGAATCCGGAGTGGAGAGAGCTGCCGGAGTTTCAAACGGCGGCGGGGAGCAGGGAAGGCTTCCAATGGGTGTCCGGCAACGAGCTTTCCTTGTATTCCGTCATTCGATCGGAGGAGCAAATAATCGGATGGCTCAGAGTTACTTTTGATTATGCCGGTTGGCTGCATCATTTCAGCCGCAATCTGCTTATCCAGCAGGACTATATTATTTTGGACCGGGACGGTCGCGTATTGGCCCGGACGAAATCCAACATCCAATTGCAGCCCGATGTGATCGCCCGTATCCGCGCGCTCCAGCATGACAAGGCATCATTTGTCGATCAGAAGAACGCTTTGCTGATCAATGCCGGTTACATAAGACCGATGAATTGGTACATTGCCTCCGCCTTTACGCTGGATATTTATTTTGGCAGTCTGGATCATATCAAAAAACAGCTGTTTATTACATTTATGATTACCGCCGCTTTGTTTGTGCTGATTACGTTCGGCATTTCGTCCGGCATAACGCGGCCGCTGAAGCTGCTCGAGCGGAAAATGTCCGACATGGGGCAGGAAAAGTTCCAGAAATCGATGATACCGGAAGGTAAATATCGGGGCGAGATGCTGTCGCTGGCCCAAACGTTTAACCGAATGGTTGACGACATCCGTTCGCTCATTCAGCAGTTGAAGATGGAGGTGCGGGAGCGGGAGGCGATTCGACAGCAGATGTTGCTGATCCAGATGAATCCGCACTTTTTGCTGAATACGTTGAATTTGATCAAATGGAATGTGCACGAGAAAGGGGACCGGGAGACCACCGATATTTGCATTGCGCTCGGGACACTGTTGGAGCAAAGTTTGGCTTCCGAGGAGGAGGTCATTCATCTGTACAAGGAACGGGAGCTTGTACAGGCCTATGATTATATTCAGCAAATTCGCTTCGACAGGCGATTTCATGTGCGCTATGAGATTCAGCCGGAGCTCAACTATGCGCTGGTGCCGAAGTTTATCCTCCAGCCGCTTGTCGAAAACTCGATTAATTACGCTTTTTCCCGACGCAAGCAGGATGGCCTTGTGACGATTCGCGCCTATACCGACGAAGAGAAGCTGGTGCTGGAGGTAGAGGACAACGGAAGCGGCTACAGGGCGCATGAGAAGACAGACAAGCGCAGGCGGAAGGGGATTGGGCTCGCCAATATACGGGAGCGGCTCAATTTGCTGTTCCGCAACGACAGCGAGCTGACGATCGTGGAGATGGAGCCGGGCACGCGCGTAACGGTGCGCATGCCGCTGCTGCTCGCAGCGCCAAACGAACCGGATGATGGAGGGAGAGCGGAATGATGTGGAAAGTATTGCTGGTGGAAGATGAGCCTTATATTAGACGTTCTTTGCGCAAAGGGATCGATTGGCATAAGTTGGGGTATGAAATTATCGGTGAGGCGGATGACGGCGAGCAGGCGCTGGAGCTTATCAGGGAGGGGGCGCCCGACCTCGTGATCGCGGATATTATGATGCCGGTTATGGACGGCCTGGAACTGCTCAAGCAAACCAGAGGGCTTGGCCTCGACACCCGTTTCATCATGCTGACCGCCGTCAATGAGTTCGAGTACGCCAAGGAAGCGCTGGAATACGGTGCGTCGGGCTATATCCTGAAGCTCTCCATGTCCATCGAGTCGCTTCGCGGCAAGTTGCTCGAGCTGTCGGCGGAACTGGGCAAGCGCCAGTCGCGGCGGTCGGAGCGATTCCATGACAAATGGAGCGGTTTGTATTCCGCCTGGTGGCAGCTATACTCTGCGCGGGGGGCGGCGGAAGAGGATTCGACATCCAATTATGTCGTCGATTCCGAAGGATACGAGGGCGGGATGATCGTCGCGCTGCTGCCGGGCGGGGATGACTCCGCAGCGGAGCAACTGGGGGCGTTGCAGATGGCCGAGCCTGTAAGCAACACGGAGATTCATTCCTTCGTGCGGTGCGGTACGGTTACGTTCTTCTGCTGGCGGCGAAGCGATTGCCGCGATTACGACAGGCTGCAGGCATGGGCTCGCACCCTTCGGGAGCAGGCGAATGCCGTCGTGCTGAAGCTTGCGTCTTCGCAGCCTCAGCGGGTGAGGGAGGTATGGTTCCGGGCGCTGGACGACTTGCGTCAAGGATGGTACGGGGCCGGAAGCCGCCTGCCCGCTCAAGCCGAATTGGACGCGCACCGGACCATCCCCTGGGAGCTGGAAGGCAAGCTTATCCGGTATATGGAGCTAGGCAAGCTGGACGAGACCTTCCGCATCCTGGACAAAATCTGGTTATTGCTGGAGCAGCGAAGCATCCGAATCCCTCTCGTAAAGGAGGAGGCGGATCGTCTGGAGGGCTTGCTGCTGCGCATTATCGACAGCCCCCAGAGCAATCGGGAGCGGCTGCTGCTCGCGGCCTCCCACGGGACGCTGCTGCATGTCCTGAAGCGTCGGCTGGAGGAGGCGCAGGCGAGGCGGATCGAGGAGAAGCGGGAGTATACCGATCATCCGGAAATCAACAAAATCATTTATTACATTCACGAAAACTTCGACAAGGAGATTACACTCAAGTCCATGGCGGAGTATATCAGCATGGACGAGCATTATATAAGCGGCCTGTTCAAGCGCAAGACCGGTGATACGCTTATTAATTTTGTACAGAAGCACCGGATTGAGCGGGCCAAACAATACTTGAAGAAAACCGATCTGCCTATCCACGAAATAAGCCACTATGCAGGGTTTGCGAATGAAAACTATTTTTCCAAAATATTTCGCCGCTGGACGCAAATGACGCCGAGCGAATATCGCAAAGCCAAAGCCCACTCCTGAAATTGCAAAAATTTGTTCTAAAAGGTTGTTAATTCTGTTCGTTATCGTGGACACTCCTTCCTGCTATCCTGAATGTAACCATAAGACAAGGAGGGCATCCATGGCTCAGAATTTGCCTAATGCGTCGACAACTCGCCATTCGCCTTCGGTCCGCCGCCGATGGCGGAAGGAATTGGGGGCGCAATGGCCCTGGTATTTGATGCTTTTGCCGGGACTCGCATTTTTTATCGTATTTAAGTATTTTCCGATGTACGGCGTTATTATCGCATTCAAGGATTACGATCTGCTCGAAGGCATCGCCGCAAGTCCGTGGGCCGATCCCTGGTACAAACATTTCGAATACTTCTATCGATCGACGTATTTTTCCCAGTTGCTGATGAACACGTTTTTGATCAGTTTGTACAAAATTGTATTCGGCATGGCGCCCGATATTGTGATGGCACTGCTGCTAAACGAGTGCCGGAAGGCATGGTTCAAGCGTTCGGTTCAGACATTGACCTATATGCCGCATTTCCTCTCGTGGGTCATTATTTACGGTATTGCGCTTGCGTTTCTGTCGGAGACAACTGGTATTCTGAACCGGATGATCCAATCGATCGGGCTGGATGCCGTGCCGTTCCTGTCCTCCACGGACTGGTTCCGCAGCGTGCTGGTGGGATCGGAGATTTGGAAAGATATCGGCTGGGGGGCGATCATCTATCTGGCTGCGATGTCCGCGATTGATCCGGCGTTGTATGAGGCGGCGCGAGTGGACGGAGCAAGCCGCTTCCGCATGATGCGGCATATTACGCTTCCCGGCATCGCGCATGTTTTCGTGCTGCTGCTCATATTGCGGCTGGGGCATATTTTGGATGCCGGATTCGAGCAAGTCTATATTATGTACAACATTCGGGTATATCCGGTAGCGGATATTATCGATACCTGGGTATATCGAACAGGGCTGGAACGTCTCAACTTCAGTCTGGCGGCGGCTGTCGGTTTGTTCAAATCCTTTATCGGCCTGTGGCTGGTGCTTGGCGCAAATGCGCTGGCGAAGAGATGGGGGCAAGGCGTATGGTGAGGGGACGTTCGGAACGCTGGTTCGATGTGATGGTCTATGCTGTGTTGTTGTTCGCGGCGCTTGTTGCGGTTGTTCCTCTTATGTTTGTGGTGTCCATGTCGCTTACGCCGTATGGCGAGGTGCTGCGCAACGGGGGGTATGTGTTTATTCCCAACAGCGTTACGTTCGATGCTTACCAGTATCTGCTGGAGAGAACGAAGCTGCCGCGAAGCTTCGGGGTCAGCGCGTTTGTAACGGTGGTCGGAACCTCGCTTAGCCTGATGCTTACGATGCTGATGGCATATCCGCTTAGCCGCAGGAAGCTGAAGGGAAGATCGCTGATTCTGCTGCTTATTCTGTTTACGATGCTGTTCAACGGCGGATTGATCCCTACCTATCTTCTTGTGCAGAAGGTCGGGCTGCTCAACACCGTCTGGGCGATGCTGATCCCGAACGCCGTCTCGGCTTTTAACCTTTTGATTATGAAAAGTTTTTTCGAAAGTTTGCCCGAAGAAATATTCGAGGCTGCCAAAATTGACGGTGCCAAGGAATGGCGCATTCTGACCACCATCGTGGCGCCGCTGTCGGTACCATCGCTGGTCACCATTGGCTTATTCTACATGGTTCAATATTGGAATTTGTATTTCCAGGCGGTGCTGTATGTGCAAGATGCCGCTCTGTATCCCCTGCAGGTCGTGGTTCGCAACATTCTGATGATGAATCAGTCGATGGATGATATTAACGTGGATGTTACGCTGCCGACGGTTACGCTGCAAATGGCGGCTGTCGTAGTAGCGAGTCTGCCCATGATTATGGTTTATCCGTTCATCCAGAAATATTTTATTAAAGGCATGCTGATTGGCGCGATCAAAGGGTAGAAGCCGGATTCCGGTTTTTATACAACATTATGGAACAGAAAGAAGGGGTACGATGACTAAAAAATTGAAGATGCTTCAAACTGCTTGCTCCATCCTGCTCGCCGTCTCGCTGCTGGCGGCCTGCAGTGGTAATGCCACTCCGGGAGGCTCCGGTTCGAGTCCGCCGCCCGCTGCAACCGAGAAGCCAAGGGAAGTCATCGATATTGAAATGGTGATGAATTCTTGGGGCACACTGCCGCCTGAGACGGGAGACTTCGTGGTCAACAAGCTGAAAGAGGAGCTGGACATCAATCTGAAAATCGTTTCCGAAACGGAGTTGATGGATAAGCTGAATGTCCGCGCCGCCGGCAACAACTTGCCCGATCTGATGATGTTCAGCTCGGCCAACGACTATCGCGATTACGCTTCCCGCGGCCTGCTGGCGGATCTGACGCCGCATTTGGGCAAGCTGGCTCAGGTGAAGGAATTTCTCGGACAAGGCGGCTTCGACAAAACGACCGTAAATGGCAAGGTGTACGGGGTGGCCAAGGAGCCGACGCTGCGCACATTCTCCTACTGGATTCGTCAGGACTGGCTAAATAATCTGGGACTGCCTATGCCGACAACGCTGGACGAGTTTAATGACGTATTGGTTGCTTTTACGAAAAACGATCCCGACGGCAACAAGAAAAACGACACCTACGGGATGACGGGCATCTTCACCGGACTTCATGCGTTTACGCCGATTATGACGACGTTTGGCGCCGCCCCCACCTATCAGATTCGGAATGGCGAGATCGTCAACTTCTATTCCGACCCGCAGCTCAAGGAAGTGCTGGCCTACGTGCAGAAGTTGGCCGACGAGAAGGTGCTTGATCCCGAGCTGGCCACCAATTCGGGTAAAATGCCTCTCGACAAAGCGTTCCAGGGAATGGCCGGCGTCGTCTACACGACATGGGCGGATATGGTAAAAGACGATAAGGTGAAGGTATGGAAAACGGCCAATCCGGATGCCGAGTGGGTCATTGTGCCGCCCTTCAAAGATCATGCATACGGAGAAGCTGTGGATTACGTGGATGCAGGCGGATCGTCGGGTTACGTGGCGCTTTCCAAAGCCGCCGGAAGCAACGAGGAGAAGCTGAGCCGGATTCTGGAACTGCTTAACTATATTTCTCACGGCGAAGGGCTTAATCTCGTGCAGTTCGGATTGGAAGGCGAGCATTTCATCCTGGACGGCGACAAAGTGACGCTTACCGAGAAGTCCGGCGATGCGGGGTTTTCCTGGATCTATCAATTCACGGGACGTCCGGAGCAAAGCTATCTGGCTGCCAAGTTTCCGAATCAGGTGAGCTGGATCGACCAGGCGGCGGGATTGCCGAGGCTTACTGTGTACAACGGCTTCATCACGCAGCTCGAAGGAGTCAATTATGCGGACAGGGACCGCTTTATCGAGGAGGAGTTTTTGAAGTTTGTTTACAACAAACGCGACATCAATGACTTTGACCAATTCGTGGCTTCGTTAAACAGCATGTTTATGCTGGAGCAAGAGACGGAACATGCGAAACAAATTTTGAGCGGGCTTGGTTATTTGAAATAAAAACAGCGAACAGGCGAAGAAGCTCCTTCCCCGCAAGGAGACGGAGCTTCTTCCGTTCACAGGGTTGCCAATACGCTTATAAGGACTGGTGTCTAATGGAAGAAATATACGCAGATGTATTGGTTGCCGGGGGCGGCATGGCCGGGGTGGCGGCGGCGCTGGCAGCCGCGAGGAACGGGGCGAAGACCGTTCTTTGCCAGGACAGGTCCGTGCTCGGGGGCAACGCTTCATCGGAAATTCGCATGCATATCGTCGGGGCGGCGCATTCGAAGCGGGGCCGGGCGCTTGAGACGGAAGCCAGGGAGGGCGGCATTGTGGAAGAGATTTTGCTGGAATGCGCCGTTCGCAATCCCCAGCGCAGCTCCTCCATGTTCGACCTCATATTGTACGAGAAATGCAGGGCCGAGCCGAATTTGACGCTTATGCTCAACACTGCGGTGACCGGCGCGCGCAAGGAAGGCAATCGAATCTTGTCGGCAACGGCGCTGCGCGAAAGCACGGAGCATGCGTTCCGCATTTATGCGGACGCTTTCATAGACTGTACGGGCGACGGTCGCCTCGGCAAGGAGGCGGGGGCCGCGTTCACAACGGGCAGGGAGGCGGCTGCGCAATATGGCGAGTCGTATGCTGCGGAGACGGCAGACGCTTACAGGCTTGGCTCTTCGTTATTGTTTACGACCCGCGATATGGGGCGGCCGATGGCGTTTGTTGCGCCGGCGTGGGCTCGAAGCTTTACGGAGGAGGATTTGAAGTACCGGAACCACAGCTCCTGGGAATACGGCTACTGGTGGGTGGAATTCGGCGGCATGCTGGATACGATCGCGGACAACGAGATCATTCGCGATGAACTGCTCGCCATTATGATGGGCGTCTGGGATCATATCAAGAACAGCGGGCATCATCCGGAATCCGCGAACTGGGCGCTCGACTGGTTCGGTTTTGTACCGGGCAAAAGGGAGTCGCGGCGTTTCGTCGGCTTGCATGTACTGACGCAGTCCGATCTGGAGGAGGCGGTTCACTTTGAGGAGGCGGTTGCGTACGGGGGATGGCCGATGGATACGCATCCTCCGCAGGGCATCGAGGCCGTTGACAGCGAGCCGTGCCGCCAGCCCGTCACCAACTATGTATACGGCATTCCGGTACGTTCGCTCATAAGCGCCAATGTGGACAATCTGATGTTTGCCGGTCGCAATATATCGGCTACCCATATCGCCTTTTCCAGCACGAGGGTAATGGCGACATGCGGAGTTATGGGCCAAGGCGCCGGCACCTTCGCCGCATTGGCGGCTGGCGCGGGATTGACGCCGACGGAGGCGTCGCGCGACGGGGAACTGGTCCGGCGTACGCAGCGGCGGCTGATCCGGCAAGGCGCGTATATTCCCGGCATTCGACCTGACGCGTCCGGCAATCTGGCGAGCGTCGCTGAGGTGCGGGCTTCGTCGGAGCAGCCGGAGGGCCGGGCGGCGAATGTGATCGACGGCCATACCCGCTCTATGCACGGAGAGCGCGGCGTCAGACCGGAACTGGCGGTGCCGGGCACGCATCGCTGGATGTCGAAGCCGGACGATCGGCAGCCCTGGATCGAGCTGGAATGGAGCGAGCCGGTATCGATTCGCGAGATCGTCGTTGTGCTCGACACGGGCATGCACCGCAGACTGACGCTGACGCACGAATCGCATCTGCACCGGCAGCAAGTATGGGGAGCGCAGCCGGAGACGGTAAAGGAATTCCGGATCAGTGCTTTTACGTGGAATGAGGGCGGCGCCGGAGTATGCAACGGCGAGCTCCATGTTCGAGACAACTACCAGCGTCAGATGGAACGTAGCGTGCAATGGGACGGAGTAACGAAACTTCGTCTGGAGGTGCTCGCTACAAACGGATTGGATCATGCACGCATTTTCGAGATTGCCTGTTATTAGAATGGAGGCGCTGTGATGATGGAATCAAAACCGCTTTTCCCGCAGCTTCGCGCTTTGCTGCACGGCGCGGATTACAACCCCGAGCAATGGCGGCACCGGCCGGATATTCTGGAGGAGGATCTGCGTCTGATGCGTCTTGCCAAGTGCAACGTCATGGCCATCGGCATGTTCTCCTGGTCCATTCTGGAGCCGCGGGAAGGGGTATTTCAGATGGAATGGCTCGACGATACCATGGAGAGGCTGCACCGGAGCGGCATCTTCACCATTCTGGGGACGCCCAGCGGAGCGCGGCCGGCATGGCTGGCGAAAAAATATCCGGAGGTGCTGCGGGTCAGGCCCGAACGGGTGCGCAATTTGTTCGGCATGAGGCATAACCATTGCTACACATCGCCGGTTTACCGGGAGAAGGTCGGGATTGTCAATACGATGCTGGCCGAGCGTTACGGAAAGCATCCCGGTCTTCTGCTGTGGCACATCTCCAACGAATACGGTGGAGAATGCCATTGCGAGCTGTGCCAGACGGCTTTCCGCTTATGGCTGAGGAGGAAGTACGATGGCGATTTGCAGCGATTAAACGAGGCCTGGTACACGACATTCTGGAGCCACACGTATTCCGATTGGGAGGAGATCGAATCGCCTTCTCCGATCGGGGAGTTCAAGCTGCATGGCCTGCAGCTCGACTGGAACCGGTTTGTCACCTATCAAAGCATTGATTTCATGAAGTCGGAAATCGAGCCGTTCAAACGGCTTGCGCCCGAAATTCCCGTCACCACCAATTTTATGGGAGACTGCAATATCGACTATGCCCGAATGGCCGAGCATATCGATATCGTATCCTGGGACAGCTATCCGCAATGGCATGAACGCTGTCCCGACTGGCAGACGGCGTGCTCGACGGCCTTTCACCACGATAAATTTCGTTTGCTGAAGCCCGGACAGCCGTTCTTGCTTATGGAGAGCACGCCAAGCGTGACGAATTGGCAAGAGGTGGCGAAGCTGAAGCGGCCAGGCATGCATCTGTTGTCGTCCGTACAGGCGATAGCGCATGGGTCGGACTCGGTGCAATATTTTCAGTGGCGCAAAAGCAGGGGAAGTTCGGAGAAGCTGCACGGAGCGGTCGTGGATCATAGCGGTCGCGAAGAAACCAGGGTGTTCCGGGAGGTTGCGGCAACGGGCAATTGTCTGGAGCAGCTGGAACGGATCGCGGGCACGACAGTCCCTGCGGCAGTCGCGCTGATCTATGACAAGGAGAATGGCTGGGCCGTTGAAGGCGCGGACGGGCCGCGCAAGCCGAACCTTAGCTATGCCCGGGAGGTGCAGCGCCACTATGAGCCGTTCTGGAAGCGGGGAATTCCGGTCGACGTGGTGCCGATGGATCGGCCGCTCGACGGCTACAAGCTTGTGGTGGCTCCGATGCTGTACATGCTGAAGCGCGGTACCGCCGAACGGCTCGAAGCCTTCGTCCGTTCGGGGGGAGCGCTTGTCCTGACGTATTGGAGCGGCATTGTCGACGACAACGATCTTTGCTTCCTGGGTGGCTTCCCTGGTCCGCTCCGTTCATTGGCCGGCGTATGGGCGGAGGAGCTCGACTCGCTGTATCCGGAAGATCGCAACTTTATCGTCATGAAGGAGAAGGACGGCTGGAAATCGGCGGAGGCAACCTATTCGGTCTCGCTGATGTGCGATCTTGTTCATGCCGAGACGGCGGAAGTGCTTGCGGAATACGGAGACGATTTCTATCGGGGGTATCCCGCCTTGACCGTCAACCGCGTCGGCGACGGCAAGGTCTACTATTTGGCTGCACGGACCGAGCAGGCGTTTCTGGATGACTGGTATGGCAAACTTGCCGACGACACAGCGCTTGAACGCGCGCTTCGGGCCGATTGGCCGGAAGGCGTCTCCGCCGGAATGCGGACTGACGGCGTGCGCGATTATATTTTTGTGCTTAATTTTACCGCCCGGGAACAGCGTATCGCCATCCGGGAGGTTGTGCGGGAACTCGACGGGAGGGAGGTCGGAGCCTCTCTTGTCCTGCCGCCGTACGGGTTTCGTCCTTTGATGCGGGAAGGCGGCAACAACGGAAGAGAGGTTGACAGATCGGTTTGAAGGAGCAATCACTCTGTAAAGCCAGGTGATGCCTGACGCCTTAGGCAGTGAGTGACTGGACGTTTTCGGATTTTGGAATCACCTTCAGGTGTTTGTATGCCGCGCATCCAGCTGCTTCTGTACGTTCATCCCTACCTCTTCGATGCCTGCTTGCTTTAGCTCCTCATTAAACTTGGGGAGGATCGAGTCGACATCGACGGTACCGGTCATTAGACTGGAATAATATTTCCTCCATACCCCTTCGATGTTTTCGATTTGGACGGCCAGCTTGGATAGATCGGGAGTAAAGCCGAGCACGGTGGACTTGACGGTTTCGGCATTGTATTCGCGAAATTGGTCCCATTTATCGAGGGGTTCCGGACTATCGCCGCCCATGGTTCTCAGGATAAACCAGTTGCCCTGCGTATATTGGACTCCCGCATAGCTTGCCGGCGCATCCGGAATCGGGTTGCCGCGGCTGTCCCTGCCGGGAATCGGGACCGCTTGCCCTTGTTCATTGAGTTTGTAATGCACCCCTTCGATCCCGTAATTAAATAAGTTTCTTATTTCGGGATCGGTATTAAGCAGATTGAGAAACTGGATGCTTTCAATGGGATGTTTGGTGTTTGCATTGACGGCCATGATGCCTCCGCGTACCGCTTCTGTCGTGACGACGCTGGGGGTTACGGGATTGGATACAACCTTGTAGCCGCGATCCTTGCTCCAAGTCGTCTCCGAGAGCGGCCCGCCGCCGGAGGATTTCCAAAATACTTTTTCCCCGCGCTTAAGTCCGCCAGGCTCCCGGAGAGCCGCGTCTTTGTTAATAAAACCTTCTTTATAATAACGCCGCAACGTATCCAAAACCTGCCGGGCTTCCTTTGTTTCGAAGATATTCACGACCTCGGCGTTTGGATCCAGCGATTTCACCATTAAGGGAATTTTATGGTTCATGACATATTCGTAGCCATAGAGAGCAAAAAAGTTGTGCGAATCCCGATCTAGCTCCATGGGGAGGTATGCAGGTTCATTTTGCTGTATCATCCGGAGCAAAGGTTCAAGCGATTCCAGCGTATTGTACTTCGTAATGTCGATATCGTATTTTTGTACGATGGAAGCGGGGTACATCCAATGGTCGCGGACGGCCAGTTCTTTATTGGTGGGCACGCCGTAGATGCCTCCGTCGTTCATTTGCGCTCCTTGCCAAAAGGTAGGGTCTATGGTGTCGTACAAATCCTTGCCCAGGCTTGCGAGATAGTCGTCAAGCTTTAACCATGCGCCGCGCATGGCGGTAGCCGCATAGTTGGGCGCAAAAGCAATGTCGAACGGAGACCCGGCGGATATAAGCGTGTTCAACCGTTCTTCATACTCCTGCCAACCAATCTTGATATAAGTGATCGTCACGCCGATTTTGCGTGCCATGATTTCGTTTATTTTATCGTTTACGAGCTTTAGATCCTTGTCGGGCTCGCCAATCGTGTAATAAATCAGATTAACGGTTTCGCCGTCATAATGATCGTAGTATCTGCCAGACTGCCTGGAACAACCGGTCGAATACGCTGCAAGCAGCAGGATAAGACTGATTGTCAACATACATTTGCGGGTAGAGGGCGTGAGCATCGATAATCTCCTTTCCGCCAAGCTCGTCGTTAACCTTTCCCCCGCAGATCCGAGGGAGATTTTCCAAAATAGCTATGAAAGTGCATATAGAAATAATTGAGATTGTTATAGCCGACAGAAAGCGCGATAGAAGAGATCTTTTCATCCGACGCTTGAATTCGTTCTTGCGCGAGGAGCATTCGGTAAGCCATAAGATATTCCGAAAATTTCATTTCTGATTCTTTGAGAAATAATTGTCCAAGATAGGTGCTGTTCATCTGAAAGCGCTCCGCGATCGATTTTAAGGTAATATTTTGCGTATACTCCGTTTTGATCATCAGCAGAATGCGGTTGAGCAGCTTGGATAAGCTGTCATAGCTTACTCCCAGCACGGGATCCTTGTTCAAGCTTTCGTTTCTTGCATGGCCGATCGTGCCATGGAGATCCTCAACGATGATTTTTTCTATCACCCGCTGCAGCTTTGTACGATCTACGGGCTTGAGCAAGTAGTCTTTGACGCCGCAACGAATCGCTTCTTGGGCATACGTGAATTCGCTATACCCGCTCATGATGACATATTTGGTTGGGATTTGGAGCTCATTGAGTCGGTAGATCGCTTCATAACCAAGATTTTTGCCAATGCACACATCAAAAATAGCGACATCCGGCTGCACATCCACAACCATGGACATGGCTGCCTCCGTGGATTCGCATGTATCGATCCGACTGAACCCGTATTGCTTCCAGTCCAAGATGCGCTTCATTCCCTCCAAAATCTGAGGTTCGTCATCGATAATCAACAGTTTGTACATGTTCGATCACCTCTTTTGAAATCCGTGCGGAAATTTTAACGCCAGCTTCCTCGTTATTTTCGATTTCGATAGAAAAGCTTTTGCCATAAAAGAAGTGAAGTCTTGTATAGACGTTGCGTAAACCGATACTGTCGGAAGAAGGATCGTCATGGCTCGAAAGCGTTTTTTGAACCGCATGCAGACGGTCCGCATGGATACCGTGCCCGTTATCCACGAACTCCAATACATAATGTTCTTCAGCTTCCCAACCGTTAACGACATACAAGTTAAACTCGCTGCTAGCGTTAAAACCATGGACGAAAAAGTTTTCGGCCAATGGCTGCATCCAAAATTTTACGGTAGGGATCGAGAGCAAGGCCTGGTCTACATTAACTTGATAAAAAAACCGTCCCGGATACTTAAACTCCATAATTTCCAAGTATTTCTGCAACAATTCGAGTTCGCTTGCAATCGGGATGATATTTTCCTTTTTGACAATTTCGCGAAAGAGCGCTCCTAGCGTGGCAATGGCATCGGCGGTGTCCCTGTCTTGATTAACAAGGGCGGTAGAACGGATAACCTCTAACGTATTATAGAGAAAATGAGGGTTGATTTGGTTCTGAAGCGCTTTCATTTCGGTTTCTTGCTGTTTGAGCTTTAACAAATATTCATTGCGGATATGTTTATCCAACTGTTGAATCATATCGTCTAATTCCCTTGCGATCATGCCGTATTCGTTGCGACGGTAACGGGCAGGGCGATTGGGAGTGAAATTGGCCGTTTTTACGCGTCCGATCGATTGAATGATACGGTGCAAGAAGCGGGAATCATCTCGCAGATTGTACACGATGAGCAGCAGCACGCTGATCATGGTCGTTAAGACGATTAGAAAGACGGTAATCAGCATGTTGGCATGCTGCCTGATGAGCATAGATAAATCAACGATGCTGACGAATTTGAAATTGAACTTGGTGGACGTAAAGGTGATAAAAAAGTTATGATCAAAAAATCCTTGCGAGATATAACCATGACCGGGGCCGTTCGCCGCTGCCAGACGGGATAATTCCTTTAGCTCTTGGTCCTGTTCGTTGCCGATCAGGTAGATTTCGCGGGAGGCGCTGACTGCAGCGGCCTTTCCCAAACGATAATTGGCTACGGATTTAAAGATTTGGTCACTGCTGACCAAGAAACGAAGCTCCCCTAATTCTTTGGAGCCCTGTGCGGGATCCGATAATTTTTTACGGTATACGAATCCCTTTAAAAGGGTATCGCGGAAAGTTTCGTCCGTATTGGGAATACCGAACTTGTAGCTTTCAATTCCGTTATCGCTAAAGTGTACGACATTGCCGTATTGGTTCGTATGCAGACTCACCTGCGTGATCCCGCCTTGCGCCCAGTGGTACAGGTAGGTTTTAATATCCTCCGGGAAGGATACCCAAGGCTGCGAGAATTGGCTGTTTTGCAGACTGTCGGTTAAATATCCTTCGACGCTGCTGCTTAAAAAGCTGCGAGCATCTTCCATCAGACTATGATTGGAGTAAATGCGCTGCATGTAAGCCTCGATTCGGTCGGCATCATACTGGAGCTCGTTCTCTACGCTCGCGAAAGCATTAGCGGCCTCTAGCCGGGCATCGCCGATCCATTGATTCAGCAGCATTGCGCAGGTCAGAAGGCCGAGCGCAAGACCAATGATCACGACGAAGATGACATAGGCAATAAACTTGTAACGATAAATTTTTATTTGCAGAAAAGAGCCCATAGAACACCTCGATTGCGGCAACTCACAGGAAGTAAGTATTTACTACTTTATCATGATTAGCGAAAGCTTCATAGACAGCAAGATAAACAAGAAATAAGAAACAAGAAACAAGCATCCCATACAAAGTGTCTTCATATGGGATGCTTATTCATTCAATTATTTGAAGTAGGCGTTAATTTGCTCTTGAGCGGCTTTCATAATCGTGTCCATGCCGGCGGACATTAATTCCGCGGTAATTTTTGGAATCATTTTCTCCGGATCGGATGCGCCCGTAATGAGTTCATATTTGTATTTATCCCATACCGCTTGGGAATTCGCCAATTCGGTCTGAATGTTGCTGATGTCCAGCGCGAATCCGAGTACAGTGGAGGATATCGCCGCATCGTTGAGCTTTTTAACCTGATCCCATTGATCCTCGGGAGCGCCTTTGGTAACCGCCAGGTTAAAGAAGGTGCCTTGGGAGTAAGCAGCCAGCGGCCAAGTATCCGAAATTCGCTCGATTACCTTTTCGCCATTGACGTTATTATAGTCTACGCCTAACTCGCCGAAAGCCAGCATATTGCGCAATTTTGGATCCGTATTGACCAATTCGAGGTACTTCAGAGCTTCTTTTTTATATTTCGAATTGGCGGAAATCGCGTTCAGGGAGCCTTGGATCGTGCTTGTTGTATAGATCGGCCCGAAGTGCTGAACCATACTATACTTTTCGACAGCATCATTGATTTGCCAGCTTACTTCTGCACCTGGGAAAGCCTGAGCGGCAAAAAATGCTCTGCCTTTGTCATTTTCGGTTTTGGTCGGAGCATCCGGATTGATAATGCCATCTTGATACCATTGATGCAGGAGCTTTAAATTGGCCATAATGTCAGGCTGCTCGAGAACGGAGACAACCGTGCGCGATTCATCGTCTGTTCTTACACCAATTGGAGCGAAGCCCAGCGTTAAATCGTCATAAGTGTTAAAAAATCCGTTTAAGCCTTCGCCTTGCGTCATTGGCAACGGGTAGAAGCTCTTGCCTTCGCCAGACTTCATGCTGCGCAGCGGCCCGTCAAGGTCCTGCAGCGTTTTGATGCTGTTAATATCGATATTGTATTTTTGCACGTACTTGTCGTCGTACACCCAATATTGCGTTAGCGATGAATCCTTATAGGTGGGAACGGAATAATATTTGCCGCCGATTTTCGTGCCGTCCCATACCTTTTCGGGAATCAATTTGTATAAGTCGGGCGTTTCGCTTTGAACCAGATCCGTGATATCGGCAAAAGCCCCCATAGCGGTCTGTTTGCTGTATTTGCCGCTGTTTGTGAACATGATGTCAAAGGGTTCGCCCGTATTCACGATCGTGTTTATTTTGGTATCCCATTCGCCCCAGCTGGCTACTTTGATATCGATTTTTACGCCGATTTTCTCTGCCGTGTACGCATTCATGGCATCGACGGCTTTGTCGAAGTTGTTAGGGACTTGACCGCCGATGAGCCACCAGACCAATGTCGGAATTTCCTTGCTAGGCGCTTCGGTTTTCTTAGGCGCGTCCGTGGCCGACTGCGGTTCGTTTGTTGCGGAAGGCGTGTTCGAGCCGGAGCAGGCTGCCAAGGCGGCCGCCATCAGCGTGAGAATGCAAAGCGTAGAGACGAGCTTCCAAGACTTCTTCATTTCATTTCCCCCTTTTGGAAGTGGTATGGCTGTAACGGTCTTGCATTGATCTATGAGAAATCCTCTATCGAGGCGTCTCAATGATGTGGATTCTTTTTTATCCTTTGACGGCGCCGATCGTTAGTCCGGAAATAAAATATTTCTGAAAGAACGGGTAGGCGAAGGCTACAGGCAATACGATAATAATGGCTACGGCCATGCGCGCGGATTCCTTCGGCATCGTTGCGACAAGCACGGCGTAGCTGACGCCCATGCTCGCGGCATTTTTGGCAAGCGCGTCCACATTGCTCATCAAGCTATTTAACAGCGCCTGCAGAGAATAGAGGTTCTGGTTGTCGATATAGAGCATCGATTGGAACCAATCATTCCAATAAGAGAAGCAGAGGAACAGTCCGATGGTAGCAATGACCGGCAAGGAAATCGGAAGGATGATGGAAAAGAAGATCCGCTGTTGGCTCGCGCCGTCTATTTCGGCGGATTCGACCAGTCCGTCGGGAATCGTGCTTTTAAAAAAGGTTTTGCATATGATCACGTTGAACGAAGACACGGCCAGCGGCAAAATAAGCGCCCAGACGCTATCTTTTAGCCCTAATAAATTGGTGTTGATGAAGTAGCTGGATACCAGGCCGCCATTAAATATCATGGGGATAAAGACAACCCAAGTCAGGAAGCCGCGCAGCTTGTAGGATGGGCGAGAAAGCGCATAGCCCATGGTGGTGGTAAGCAATACGCCAATCACGGTGCCTGCCACGGTCACTAGCGCGGATACGCCGAAAGCCCGCAGAATCATGGTTCCTTGCTGGACGACAAAGGCGTAGGCCTCTCCCGACAAGGCAACCGGAAACAAGCGGTAACCCGTCTCGCGTATGGAGTTTTCGCTGGATAAGGAGATGGATAAAACTACAATGACGGGTATGACGCAGAGCAGCGCCAAGATGATAAAGTTCAGGTTAAAGAGGATGTCTACGGCTTTGCTGGTACGGTTGAATTTTTCGAGGCCCGTTTCGTAAGTCGTTCTCGTCGCCAATGTCTTACCTCCTTACATCATCGCGCTATCCGGATCAATTTTGCGGACGATCCAATTAGCGGCCAGAATCGTTGCGCAACCCAGGACGGACTGCACGAAAGCGGCAGAGGCCGCCATCCCCAAGGTAGCGGACTTGAGTTGTTTGTATACCATGACATCGATTGTTGTAGACACGTTGAACAGCGAATTGGAATCTCGCGTGACCTGGTAGAACAGGCCAAAATCGGTGTAGAATATACGTCCGACCGCCAAAATGAACAGCATGACGATAACGAGCTTGAGCATCGGCAACGTAATGTACCTCGTCTGCTGCCAAATGGAGGCGCCATCAATAACGGCCGCTTCATAATAGGTGCTGTCAAGGCTTGTGATCGTTGCCAAATAAATGACCATGCCATAACCTAAGCCCTTCCAAACATTAAGCAGAATCAAAAAGTAAGGCCAGTATGCCGGTTCCATGTACCAGTTAACGGGATCGCTGCCTGCGCTCGCAAGCATTTGGTTGAGAATCCCTTTATCGAAGCTGAGGAACGCCCAGCCTACGGCGGATACGACAACCCAGGACAGGAAGTAGGGGAGGAACATCATGGTCTGATAGATTTTGCTTGCTTTGCGATTGTGGAGCAGGCCGATCATAATCGCAAACAGAACGGGAAGCACAATGCCCAGAACGATAAAAATAATGTTGTATCCGATCGTATTTCGAATAATGATCCAAGCGTCGTTCGACGTAAATAAAAACTCGAAGTTTTTGAAACCGACCCAAGGGCTATTAAACACGTTGCTCAAGAAGCCGCCGCTAATCTTGAAGTTCTTGAAGGCGATAATGATTCCAAACATAGGCAGGAAACAGAACAATAGGTACCAAATCGTTGTGGGCAGTGCCAAGAGGGTGAGTTCCGTATCCTGCTTGCGCCAACGAAATTGCGAGCGCTTTCTTTTGTTGCGGCGTTCGGTTGCCATACTCATGTCTGTCGCTCCTTCCGGTGTTTCTCCTGCTTGACCCCTATTGTATAATGGATGGATTCGATGCTTCTAGACAACAAACTTGATACTATAGTCAACAAACGTTATGTACCTGTTGTTTATGGACGTGTGCGGCTGGTAGGAGACTGCTGTAAATCAAAAAATAGCGGTGCAGGGATAGTCTCCCTTGCACCGCTATTTTTAAGTTTTTTAATGATTTTCGATCAAGGTATGCTGCATGTTAAGAAGATGAACCTGCCGTCGAGAGCTACTTCAAGCTCTCCAGCATTCGAATGACGGCCACGGTCGCCTGTGCCCTGGTGACGTTCGTCGTTGGACTGAACGCCGTCTCGGAGACGCCTCTCAGAATGCCCAGCTGCGCAAGCCATGCGGCCGCATCTCGGGCATATCCCGCGATAGCGTCGCGGTCGCCGAAGCGATCCAGTCGGGCGGGGTCTGCGCTGCCCTCGAGTCCCGCGAGGGAAAGCGCCCGTCCCAGCACGACGGCCATGTCTTGGCGCGTTATGGCG
>NZ_BDQX01000400.1:28638-30220 GCF_003112455.1 Paenibacillus agaridevorans | reverse complement strand
CTGGCCGGCGATCACCCCCGCCGCTGCAGCGGCGGCAATGTCGCCGGCGAATGCGGAGCTGGGATCTACGTCGCCAAAGACGTGTTCCCCTTGATTCGGCAGTATGCCGAGCGCTCTTGTGACCATGGAGACGAATTCGGCGCGGGTAATGGCATCCGCCGCTCCGAATCTCGTCTCGCTCTTGCCGGCGATAAGCAGACCCGCCGTTGCAAGCTCAATAGCGTCTCGGGCCCAGTCCATGGCGACGTCCTCGAATTCGAAGCCGGTTGCGGCTACGGTGTAGATGCTGTTGCCGTCGCGAGTCAGCTCCACCGTAATCGTGCCGTCCCCATTCTCCGTCGCCGCAGTGGCGACGGGACGGAATTGCCCGCTCTCCGGCAAGTAGAGGACGCCGATGAGTCTGTTGCCGTCCGCGTCCGCGCCATCCAGCGTGAAGCTTCGCTTCAACAGGCTGCCGTCGAAGTCGGTTATTTCCTCATACTGGCCATCATCCTTCTTAGCCGCATTGATGAAGTCGATCGGCTCCGCGAGGAGCCTGATGCCAGCAGCTTTCGCGTCTTCTTCGATGCTTCCCGCTGCGTCTCCGGCTAGCGGGGCAAGCGTGATGCGAATATCCGCTCCATGCTGCAGTGCGCTGGCCGGTATGGCATAGGCGACGCCGCCCCAAATGATTGTCAGCCCCGCGTCCTCGCCTTTGTCGGCAATCGCCTCCGCGACGGCTTTCGGCAGAAGCACCTCCACGCTGTCCGCCGCGGCGTCGGCCGTTATTTTAAATGCACCGGATTTGTTACCCTTGATGGTATTAAGAGCCGGATATTCCTGCACCGAGATCGTCAGCTTGCCGTTCTGCTTCGATACGCTGCCGTCGAGTTCGTTCTTATCCTTGGCTGGCGGCGCAGGCGGCACGTAGGAGACAGGAGCATCCGTCGTAACGGTTATCACGCTTGCGGGGGATACTTCTCCGATGCTCTCCCCATCCTTAGAAACGGCGAGGACATAGACGGAATAGCTCGTGCTTGCCGACAGGCCTTCAAGATTGAAGGATGTGCCTTCCGTCGCGTCGATATATTTGCGGTTCACGAAAATCTCGTAACCGTCGGCTCCATGGACGGCGTTCCACTTCAATTGCGCGTGGCTGCTGCCTTTGCCCGCAATCGCAAGTCCGGCCGGCGCCGGGAGCGCTTCCGCGTTCGCCGTCCCGTCCAGGGGCAGATCATGCGCCAGCTGATTTTGCAGCGTGCGGTTGCGGTCGCCGCTCACTTCCCAGCTCATGACGCCCGCGAGATTCAGAGATTTAACGAAGGAGGCGTTGTATTTCATGGACGTATCGTCGTTGTAGGTAATGAACGTGCCGTTCTCCTCGTTCCAGAGGTAGGCTGTTTTGGACGCGGCGTTCCAGTGTTTCTCGTAACCGTTTTTGCCGGCGTAATTGTTCTCCAAGTCCGCTACATCGAAGACGCCGGCTTCCCAGGTGCCGCTCGGAATAGTCGTGCAGGTGCCGTACTGGCCTCCGTCCGAGCAGCCCGCCCAGCCCTTGCCGTAGAACGGAATGCCCAGCACGAGCTTCTCGGCCGGAACGCCG
>NZ_BDQX01000400.1:19526-28569 GCF_003112455.1 Paenibacillus agaridevorans | reverse complement strand
TTAAGATGCCCGACCGCGCCGCCGCTTACGTTGTTGCGCGCCGCGTAATCCATGGGATGGCTGCCGTCATGATAGAGCGGAGCGTTATGATGCGCGAACAGCTCCCAGTTGCCGCTGTAGTCATAGGTCATGATATTGATATAGTCCAGATAGGCGGAAGAGTTTTTCAGATCCGCGTTCACGACGAAGTTGTCGCCTTGGCCGGAAGCGATGGTGAGCAAATAATAACGACCGTCCTCGGAGCCCGCGGCGTCGAACGCTTCGCGAATGGTCTTCATGAGCAAGGTGAAATTGACGTTGTCCTCGGCAGAGTGCGCGTTATCCTCTTCGCCGCCCTCCACGGGGTACTCCCAGTCGATGTCGAGGCCGTCGAGGCCATATTCCCGGATGAAATTCACGGCTGAGTTCGCGAACGTGCGTCTGGTCAGCTCCGTTGCCGCTACGGGCGAGAAGTTGTTCGACCACGACCAGCCGCCTACGGATACAAGCAGCTTTAAGTGCGGGTTCTCCTCTTTGATGGTTTTGAAGCTCGCGAAGTTTCTAGGATCAAAGTCGGCGTCGCCCAGGATCACTTCGCCGTCATGAACGTAGTCGCTCTGCAGCGGAATATTTTCATTTTGGCACGCCGTCGCGCCGGAGCCGAATTTCTTCCAGCACAGATCGGCGAACGCGTAATTGATATGGGTGAAGTTGTTGTAATCGACATCCTCCGGCCTAAAGTTGCGTCCTTGCTCGGACAGCGACCAGGCCGTGTAATACGTGACGTTGGTGTATTCCGCGCCGGGCACGGCGGAGAGCGTCTCGCTGATCGGGGATTCCCAGAGCTGGTTCGCGGCCCGCACTGTAAAGTCGTAGGACTGTCCTTCCGCCAGGCCGGAGGCTGTCAGCCGAGGCTCGGATGTCGTGCCGATAACCGTGCCGCCCTGATAGACGGTGTATAACGTCGCGCCGGGAACGGGCGCCCAGCCGAGATTTACCGTATCGCGGTTGGCGGTGACGACTTGCAGATCGGACGGCGCGGCGAGCTCGCCCCAGATCAGGTCGATCTCGTTGCTGTTCGCGGACACTCGCGCGTTCGCGGGATCCTGGGCGCCGAGATAGAAGTTGAGCGCGGCGCCGGCGACCCGTTTCTCCTCGGGGATCGTGTAGGTCATGGCGTTGTCCGTACCGTTCCATACGCCGGCCTTCCAGTCGCCGTCCATGTAGAGATCATAACCCGTTGCCTGAGGGCTGGTCGTCCAGCCGAAGGTGATGCCGGTTTCCGTAATGTCGGATACCTTAAAGTTTTGCGGCGGCGTCAGCGGCGCCTCCTTGTATTCGCTCATGTCGGCCGTTGTCGTGAATTCCAGCACGTTGCTCTTATGCGCAAGCGTTGCGGGCCGTTCGTACCATGTAATATAGATGCGGTAAGTGGTCTCGGGCGTCAGTCCGCCTAACGCGTGCGTCCAGCGGTTGCCCCAAGTCAGATAGGAATTGGTATCGGCATCCCAAATGTCGATATCGTTAGGATGCTGAGGATCCTGATCGTTGCCGATGAAATCCCATTCGAACGTTGCCATGTTGTGGGACAAGTCGACGATGCGGAGATTTTGCGGTGCTGCGGGATCTTGCCCGGGCGGTTCGTCTGCGGCATTAATGGCGGCGGGGACGTAGAGGAGGCTGACTAGCAAAGCGAGACATAACGACAGGACGGTCGGCTTCGCGAACAGTTTGTGGGTTGACGTATACACCAGATCACCTCGAATGTTTTTTTTCGAAAGGATGTTGCAGCCATGCTCAGGCTTGCGCAAGATCTAGGTGAGAGGAATGATTGGGAGCGGTATTGTGGTCTTGTGGTCTAGTGGTTACGGCCTCCTTTGTTGGCAATTTGCAAAATAATTGTGGTCACTTCTATCATGGGACGAAGAAACGATTTCAGGAAGGGGGAGATTTCCATAATGAGAGGGAGAAAATTTCGTGATACGCATATTTATGATCATTGTAATCGAAATGATGATTGAAAATTCGACTTTCGACGACAGATGTCGGCACAATATGTGAAAACTATGGCGTTAAAAGAGAGGCGGCGGATCATCGATTTTGCCAGGACGGATGGCTTGCCCCAGCCGGCCCGCCATAGCATTCGCGGCGCGAAAATGATATAGTTGACACGAATCAAGACGAACGTTTTTTTGGAAGCAGGAGGCCCCCCCATGAAGCAGAAGAACAGAAGTAACCCGCCTAAAGCCAGCCGCCCGAATACCAGCCGCCAGGGTGCCAGCCGTCCAAGTGCGAGCCGCCCGAGTGCGAGCCGCCCGAATGCCAGCCGGTATACCGTGAAGGAAACGACCGAGCTGCTGCTTTTTCTCATCCATACATCCAAGCTTGGCCGCAATTCCGCGAAATCGATGTTGGCCCGCGGGCAAGTGTCGGTCGACAACGTGGTCGTAAAAGAGTACAACCATCCTCTTGAGCCCGGACAGACCGTCTCCGTCAGCAGGGAGCGCGTGGTGGAGGAAACGCCTCTTGTCGGTCTCGACATCCTGCATGAGGACGAGGACATTATCGTTATTCGAAAGGATGCCGGGCTGTTGTCGATCTCGACAGGCCAAGACAACGAGATCACCGCCTATCGCCAGCTTATGGCGCATGTCCGTGCCAAAGATCCCAAGAGCCGGATCTTCGTCGTGCACCGCCTGGATCGAGACACGTCGGGCGTGATGATGTTCGCCAAAAGCGAGAGGATCCAGCAGCAGCTGCAGAACGCTTGGCAGGAAGCCGTCAAGGAGCGCTCGTATGTTGCGTTGGTCGAAGGCAAGGTAAAAAAAGCGGAAGGGACGATAACGTCCTGGCTAAAAGAGAGCAGCACGCTAAAGATGTACTCCAGCCAGCGGCAGGGGGACGGGCAGCATGCCGTGACGCATTACAAAACGCTTCAAGCCGGCAGTGCCTACACGTTACTGGAGGTTCGGCTCGAGACCGGACGCAAAAATCAAATTCGCGTCCATATGGAGGATCTCGGGCATCCCATCGTAGGTGACAAAAAATACGGCTCCCGCTCCAAGGTGCTGGGCAGGCTGGGCTTGCACGCTCGCGTGCTGGCTTTCTCCCATCCGACTACGGGCGAGCTGCTGCGGTTCGAAACGGATATTCCGAAATCGTTTCTGGCGCAGCTCAAACCATCGTCCCCCGTGGGGAGGAGATAACGAAGGGAGCCCAGCTGCCTTCAAGTTACAAGCAAAAAAGGTCAGTACACAAGTCCATTTAAAATACATCGAGCTTCTGATACCATGTCAGAGGCTTTTTTTTGTTTTAGAAATTCGACTGCATAGCAGCAGCAAGCTTGCTGAAGCTCGGCATCATGGAAAAAAGGGTTAAACATAGAGAAGGAGGCGGGCTGCAGCTAATCCGAGTCACACTATAGGGGATATGCAGCTGTAATCAGGAGTTTACTGGGTTCGTCGAAAAATTTGTGAAAGGTGAAGGGTAGCTCTCATTGGGATTATCTTGACTCGTTTCCCGGTGTGTCTGCCCCAAGCTAATAACGGGAAAAAGTCCCGTTATTTTGGTGTCAGTATCCTGGATCTGCTGCAATTAGGGGAAATTCTCCATCTAATTTATGGAATATCTTTGTAGAGCCTGGAATGGCCCCGAAATAGAGGGAGCTTTTCCCTTTGTTCCGTTCTATAAGACCGAAGATCTTGAAATAGATGGCACTAATCCCCTTAATTGTTCAGGCTGGGGTCAACCAGCCAATAAAGCTGGTTTTCCGCTATAATCATCGTCGCAGGCCCGTCCGGAGCACATTTAAAGTGGAATATTCCGCTATAATCAGGGCTCTCTGGTCCCAACCAGCCAATAAAGCTGATTTTTCGGCTATAATTCGGCGAATCAGCCCCACGAGGCACATTATAGCTGATTTTTCAGCTATATTCGCCCGAATCAGCCTCACGAGGCACATTATAGCGGAATATTCGGCTTTATTTCGGATGCATCCGGGCGTGGCCATTCCTGTTGAATTGGGATGCCGGCCTTGTCTATTAAAGCCGCGTCTACGCTGCCCTATGCACAGGCTCATTACCGTGGTATAGTCGGCTTGAAGGTTTTGGAAGATTATCCAGTAGTGCGAGAGGGGGGGGCGGAATAGATCGACCATTTGGGCATGAAATGGGACTTGCGATGACCATGGGTCCCAAACTTAAGCGCGAAGTTGAAAGACAGCTGCTTCTTGATTTGAAGCACTACCATCCATTTCCTAATGAACGGTGAAGTAGTAGGTGATGGAAGGATGGACTTTCTGTATGTAGTGGAGAGCGATCAACTAATTGTGTACTGGAAATTCCTTGATATTTATATAGATGAAGCAATGGTTATTGCAAAATCCGACGTTGCAGTACCGGAACATATTAAGCGCATTTATCGTTTAGGAGGTTAGTGGTTAATGATGGAAATCGTGATTGCGATACTACTGGTCGTCATTATTGTCCTGTTGATCAACATCAATGCCAAATTGCCGAACAGAATCGACCCGGTAGAACAGGCCTTATTGAGAGACAAGCAGAGAAGAGAGAGGGAGCAACGGGAAGGCTCGCTCTAACGAACGGCAAGTTTAAGGGGAAAGCAAGAGGTGGCATCGTGGAAGAACGAACGATAAATTGCCGCAAAGTGGGCGTGTATGGCCATGCTTTAACCAAGGGTAAAAGCTACATGATACGGAATGAAAACGAGAAGATATATAAGGTCGTCGGCGAACATGGAAAAACCATATGGGTGGACAAAACCTACTTTACGAAGGACAGCGTCATTATGTTGGATAGCTGGACGTTCGATGATGAAATCGAAGACTTCGACTTGGTAGAAGCGACGTTAATCTTCAGCGATGGCAGCAAACGATGGTGTTTGTTCACGACGCCACAGAAGTTGGTTGTGCATTTCGACAGTGAAAACCTCGATCCGCCGGGCATGAATATACGACATTTGATTATAGTGAAGTCATTGGCAAGAGGAGACGTTGAAAAAACGTTAAAGTATCTAGACAGTCAGGATGAATTGGAAGGTGCAAGCTTGCGTTTGGAATCCGATCTTGAATCTGGCAACAGCCGCGAGGTGTCGACTTGAAACTTTTTCTCCAGACCCAACTCATAGCCGTGCCTTATTTGATGGTGATGATCTTTTTTCTGAGCATATCCAACGAAACGAGGATTGCAATTATAGGCTTATGTTTCTCATTTGCTCTAGTCATTTTCTTATCTACTTTAATTGCAAAACTAAGGTGGATTTCCGTCTATTATGCTTGCTTGAACTATTTATTAGATTTGATGATTCTGTACGGAATCTTAGTAGCCCTTCAAAATATAAGCCCGGGTTCTCGTTTAGATAACAACGGCGAGTATTTTATCATTTTTTTCAGCTTCCCCATAACAACGGCAATTCTAGCTTTTGGATGTTTCCTGGGTGTCGTCATCAATATGTCACGCAGCGACGAAGAGGAGAATACGTGATAAATAAAAAGTGGCTCGCTGCGGTCATCGCTATGAGTATTTTTGGTACATACTACCTGCTGTCCAAATGGGAAAATGCCGAGATTCATACTACTGTTAATGGTTTTTATCGCGGTTTTGTGGCGTTGACGTCGATTATGTGTTGTGGATCGGAAAAGGCAAAAAGGTCGTTTATAGCACCGTTAACTACGGCGATATCGGCGAATTGAAAAAGGGCAAGGATAAAATATTCATAAAGAAGATACAAAACGAGTGGCTCATCACCGAATATCGTTCAGGAGCACCGTGGAACTTGCCCTAATACGAAAGGTGGCTAACGTCATGAATAAGATCCCCGTTATCGAGACGCCGAGGCTGCGGCTTAGGCCGCTAAGGATGAAGGATGCATCTGATGTGTTCCATTACTTCGCTCAGGACGAGGTGACGGAATATTACGATGTGGAGAGCTTCACGGAGCTGGAGCAAGCGGAGAAGCTGATCCAGTTCTGGCATGACAGATTCCACAATCAGCAAGCCGTCCGATGGGGAATTACGCTTCGATCACAAGATCGGGTTATCGGCACGTGCGGTTTCCACAATTGGACCCAAAAGCATTGCAAAGCCGAGGTGGGCTACGAACTGTCTCCCGAGTACTGGCGGCAAGGGATTATGGCCGAAGCTTTGCATGCGATTATGCATTTCGGTTACGGGCGTATGGCGCTGAACCGTATCGCCGCAATCATTCTGCCGGGCAATACGGGCTCCCGAAGACTGCTGGAGAAGATGGGCTTCTATGAAGAAGGCACGCTGAAGGAGTATTATTATAAAAAGGCAAGCTTTAGAGATGCTATTATTTTTTCGAAGCTGAACGCGGGAAAGGAAGCATAACGAATGACCTATCAAAACATCTTGTTCGATCTGGACGGAACCATAACGGATCCCAAGGAAGGCATTACGAAGTCCGTGCAATACGCGCTGGCCAAGCTTGGCATCTACGAAAAAAACCTCGAAGCCCTTACGTCGTTTATAGGACCGCCGTTAGCCCAATCGTTCCGGGAGCTGTACGCGTTCGGCGAATCGGATGCCAGGCAAGCGGTAGAGTACTACAGGGAATATTTCAAGGAGACGGGAATCTTCCAGAATGCGTTATTCGGCGGAATGGTAGACTTGCTGGCCGGGTTGCAGCGGCAAGGGCGCTCGCTCATTCTGGCGACCTCCAAGCCGACCGTATTCGCGAGGCGGATTCTGGAGCACTTCCGGATCGAAAAGTATTTCGCGGAAGTGCATGGCAGCGAACTGGACGGCACGCGGTCCGACAAGACGGAGCTCATCGCGTACATTATGCAACAACATAAGCTGGATAAGTCGGGGACGGTCATGGTTGGCGATCGTAAACACGACATCATCGGCGCCCGCAACAACGGGATATCGTCCATCGGCGTCACGTTCGGCTACGGCAGCCTGGAGGAGTTGACGGGGGCAGGTCCGACGACCGTATGCCATTCCGTAGATGAGTTGAAGAAGACGCTACTTTTGCGGGGGTCTAATCAGGCAACAGTGGCAGAAGTGCGCGCTATTGGGATTCGCGACTCCGAAACCGTAGACCGCCTGACGGCCGTCTGGCATTCCTCCGTGTCGGCGACGCATGATTTTCTGACCGCCGAAGAGATCCGTTCCATTGAACCCGAGGTTCGGCAGGGCTTGCAGCTAATCGAGTATCTGTATGGTTGTTATGACGAAGACCGGCAGCCGCTCGGTTTCGTCGGCATGCAGGATGACAAGATCGAGATGCTGTTCGTGGAGGCGAAGCAACGCGGGAGGGGCATAGGCAAAAAGCTGCTGGAGGCCGCTCTCAAGCACGAGGGAGTGCGATACGTCGACGTGAACGAGCAGAACGGGCAGGGCTGTGCTTTCTACGCAAACAGAGGTTTCCGGATCGTCGGCAGGTCCGAACTTGATTCGCAAGGCCGACCGTATCCGATTCTTCATTTGGAAATATAGTACATTGTTATGACCTGAGGAGGGAGACATCCATGTCCAACAAACCCGAATTTGAGCCTGCTCGCGCCAAGTCCGCCAGGGTAGCTCCCTCGCTCTATGGGGGAATCCCGGGCGGACGTATGGATGGATCGTCGTCCCTGCTTCGAGTCCCACCCGGAGAGGAGCTGTTGATCGGGGAGGGACAGCCGCTTGTCTTCCTTCGGCGAGTCGTTCATTATACGGGGCAATGGCCCTCCACAATGAAAAGAAGGCGCGTCGGCGTTTTCTCCCTGCTGTACATCAAGCACGGCCGTGGCGAATTAACCGTCAACAATGTCCCCATCTCCATTACCGGCAATCAGCTTCTTCTGCTCACGCCTGGCATGTATATGATCGAACAGGCTGATGCGCTTGCAGATTGGGATGTCCATTACAGCGCCTTCAAGCTGATGCGTCCGGTTCGAGAAGATGGGGGCTGGTCGCTTGCACCCTTCGAGCCGTCGCATTTCCCGAGAGGCGGAGCAATGTCCGTTACTGACATGCATTCGATCGAAAGGTTAATCGAACGTCTGTATAAGGGGGGAGACGACGCTGACGGCATGTTTCGTTGGAGGCGCCAGCTGGCACTGTCAGAGCTGCTTTATATGATTCTGTCGGAGCAGAAGGCGCAGCGGAGCCCTTATTCGGCGCCGGATGTTGTAAGGCGCTGCGCGGCTTATATCGACCAACATTATAAGGACAATATTCGAATGGACGAGCTCGCAAGCTGGTGCGGTCTCCATCCCAGTACGTTTACGCGTCATTTTAAAGCTGCGATGGGGATGCTGCCCAGCGACTATTTAATCCATGCGCGCATCGAATCGGCCAAAACCATCTTGCCGGGGGGAGGGCCGCTGAGGGAGGTTGCGCGGCAGGTGGGTTTTTGCGATGAATATTATTTTAGCCGGATGTTCAAGAAGGTTGCCGGAGTCTCCCCTTCCGTCTACATTCGTACGGCAGGAGAGCGTTCGCAAGGCAAGGAGCGAAACGGCAGGGTGCTGAAGCCTGTTAATGTCGCGGTTACGTACGTGGACGAGGTCGACCATCTGATCGCGCTTGGCCTGCTCCCCGCAGCCGTGCCTGCCGATCATCAACCGGATCGGCAAGAGACGGTCATTCCCTATCTGAAGCCTTATATTGCCCATCTCCCGCATATCGGCTGCGAGCTGTCGATCGACATGGAGCGGCTGCGCAAGCTTGCCCCCGAGCTGATTATCGTCGGCCGCTTCATGAAGAGCTGGGGCGTGAACGGCTTCGCCGACATCGCTCCGACCCACTATTACAGCTGGGAGGTAGACTGGCGCAACGTGCATCGCCAGCTCTCGGCCGTGCTGGGACGGGAAGCCCACGCTGAGCAAAATATCGCGCAATTCGACCGGCTCGTCCGCTCCGCGAGGGACCGGATGTACGCGGCATGCGCGAGCAAGACGTTCCTCTTTCTGGAGTCGACACGGGAAGGCGTAAGGGTAAGTCCTTATATGAGCAACGGAGGCTGGCTGCTCTACCAGCAGCTGGGACTGACGCCGGCATCGATCGTGAGCGTCAACGGATGGGAGCATTACGTT
>NZ_BDQX01000400.1:0-19444 GCF_003112455.1 Paenibacillus agaridevorans | reverse complement strand
CGCGATTCCGGCCGACTATCTGTTCGTAGGGCAGCGAAGCGGCTCGGCCGACGTGCATCGCGGGTTGTTGGAGGAGCCCGGGATACGACGGTTAGGTCCCCGTTTAATCGAGCTGCCCCGCTATCCATGGGGGAAGGGCGGTCCGATCGCCTACTCGATGGGCGTGAAGTTGATCCTGGCTTTGTTTGCAAAATTCCACAAATAATTTGCGGAAATCGTACATGGCTTTCCCATCGGAAATGCGTTACTCTTCTTGTTGAGAAGAATTATCATTATCGACTGACGAGGAGAGAAAAGCTGTGAAGAGAATGCAAAAATGGGGACTCTTGCTGGCGATGTCGGCACTTATCATGATTCTGTTGGCCGCTTGCGGAGGAGAAAACAAGGCGACAAACGAAGGGGGAGAGGGGAGCACTGCGCCTGGCAGCGCGAGCCCCTCGCCTGAGGTTATAGAAGAGACGCCGGAGCCGTCGCCAACCGTGCGCACTGTCACGACGCTGGCAGGCACGGTGGACATTCCGGCCAATCCGGAGCGGATCGTCCTGACGTATGACGACGACGTCGATCACTTCCTGGCGCTCGGTCTTAAACCTGTCGCCGCTCCGCTCTATGACAGGGACGATAACATTAACGGCTATCTGCCTTATTTGGCGGATCAATTGGAAGGAATGGGAACGTTTCCGCTGTCCACCGATTTCGAGCCTATCGTGGCAGCGGAGCCCGATCTGCTCGTTGCTGGTTATCATCACCGCGAGGTGCTGACGGAGCTGCAGAAGATTGCTCCTACCGTCTACTTCGAATGGGATGTCGACTGGCGGAAGACGCATCTGGAGATGGGACGCCTGCTGAATTTGGAGGAGAAGGCTAAGAGCAACGTCGATGCCTTTAATGCGGAAATGGAAATTACCAAGACGTATGTCGCAGACGCAATCGGAGACGAACCCGTCGCGTTTATCAAGGTCCGTCAAAATCAGCTGGAGCTGTACGGCGGTCCGGGAACCGGTTCTTCCGCTTCCTTTATCCTGTACGATCTGCTTGGCCTGACGCCGGTTAAGGATGCCGCTACGGATACATGGGGCGCGCAGTTCTCGCTTGAGAGCTTTACGGGGCTGGAAGCGGAGCATCTCTTCCTGTTGGTGCAAGGGAACGACGAAAATGCGGCGCTTGTGGACGACTTGCTCAGCAATGAGCTGTATAAAAACGTGCCGGCCATTCAGAAAGGCCAGGTGTACAAGGTGAATAGTTATCCATGGGAGCGCGGCGGTCCAATCGTCTTTACCGAGGGAATGAAGCAGATTCGCGAGATGATCAAGCCATGAGCGGCCCATCTTCGAACGAGACTGGCGGTCTCTACGATCTGACCATTATCGGCGGCGGTCCCGCGGGCATGTATGCGGCCTTCTATGCGGGCATGCGGGATATGAAGGTTAAGCTGATCGAGGGTAAGAACGAACTGGGAGGTTTCCTGCATCACTACGCTGAGAAAATGATCTGGGATGTCGGCGGCATTCCGCCGCTCCGCTGCGATGGACTAATCGAGCGGCTCGCGGAACAGGCTAGGACATTCGAACCGGTCATCGTCTTCGGCCAGCGGGTCGACGGGCTGGAGACGCTGCCTGGCGGCGCTTATCGATTGCGCACCGATACCGGAGAGTCGCATGATACGAAGACGATTCTTGTCGCGGTTGGTCGGGGCATTACCGAGATGACCAGGCTGAACATTCAAGGCGCGGACCGTTATGAGCTGACCAATCTGCATTATACCGTCCAGAACCCGGAGTCCTTCCGGGACAAGCGAGTGCTCATATCCGGCGGGGGAAACTCCGCCGTAGATTGGGCGAACGAGCTTGCCGACGTGGCCAAGCAAGTGATCGTGGTGCATCGCCGCGAGGAGTTCGGCGCCATGGAGCGCAGCGTGTCCAGCATGCTGCAGGTGGCGGACGTGCGTACGCCTTATGAGCTGCATGGGCTTCACGGCGCGGGAGATGTTATCGGCGCGGTCAGCATCGCGCATATCGAGAGCGGCGATAAGGAGATGATCGAGGTCGACGCCGTGGTCGTCAGTCACGGCTATACGCGCAGCTACGGCGATCTGTTGGAGTGGGGTCTGGATATCGGCAAGCACGGAATTCATGTCAGCGATCAGACGGCGACGAACCTCCCCGGTATCTTCGCCGCCGGAGATTGCGCCTCGTACTCCAACAAAGTCAAGCTGATAGCCGGGGCCTTCACCGACGCGGTGCTCGCCGTTAACAGCGCCATGAGCTACATCGATGCCGAGGCGCCTAACATGGCATATGTCTCTTCGCATAACGAGAAATTCCGGGAGATGAACAAGCAGTTGCTTCATGCAAGCAAGGCTGTAGAAATGCAATAGAAGACGCGGCAGGGCGACGATCCAATCGTTAAGCTTAGGAAAGACACGGAATGCGGTTCCGTGTCTTTTTTGCATTCGAGAATGAGTCAGGTTCGGCTATAATATGGAGTTAATGGGCTTCAAGCGAATATGACCGATTTGTCAAAAATCGCTCATTTACTTTCCGGCCTAAAATCGATATAAAATGATAAAGGCGCTAGCAATAGAGACACTTACTTTTTGTAAGCGTTAACAGAATAGAGAAACAGAAAATAGAAAAAGGGGCTATGCAAGCGATGAACAAAAAATCCAGGTTATGGAGAGATTATTTGATATCCTATGTTTTTATTTTCGCGATCCCGTTTCTTATCCTCGGAATTTTTATATACATGAACGCGGTAAAGGTTGTGCAGCATGAGATCGAGCAAGCGAACAGCTATAAGCTGAAGCAGGTGCAAAGCTATCTCGACAGCCAAATTAACGGCTTGAAGCATATGGCGGCGAAGATGGCCTTCGATCAACGGCTGACTCCATACACGGCGAAGCTGAATGACTATTCGGCTGCGGAGACGGTGAAGGAACTGTCCAGATACAAGGACAACAGCTTGATTTTGGAGAGCGTGTTGCTGTATTTCCGCAACGATGGCTACATCTTCTCTAACGAAGGCGTAGTGTCGCTGAATGTACTGACCAAAGAGATGTATCCTTTCCCGGAGGCGGAGCGCGAGGCATTTTTGCAGGACCTGTCCACGAGTCTTCAGATTACATTGAAGCCAGCCGTTCCGGTCCAATTGAGAGGCACCCAGGAAGAACGTCTGCTCACGTATATGTTCCCAATTATGCCGAACAATAGCCAGCCATACGGTACGGTGCTGTTTCTGATCAACGAATCGATGCTGACAAGCATGATGAGCAATATGCTGGGTAATGTGCAGGGCGCCGTCTACTTGCTCAATGAGGCTGGCGAAGTGCTTGCCGTCGAGCGAACGGAGGATTCTCCCGAGCTGGAGCGCATTATGCAGAAGTCCGAGCTTAAGACGGGCGAGGTTATTAGCAGAATCGGCTCTACAAGCTATTCGGTCATGAGCGAGAAGTCGGAGCTGACGGGCTGGACGTACATGATCGTGATGCCGACGGATCAATTCTGGTATCGGGTCATCCAGTTCAAGCAGATCGCCGGCTTGGTGCTGTTGCTGGTGCTCGTGATCGGCATTGTTGCGGCCTGGTTCGTTTCCTTTAAAAAGTCGGGCCCGATCCGCGCGCTAGTTGCGCATTTGCAGCATCAGAGCACGCCGGGAAGATCGGAGCGGAGGAGCGCCAACGAGTTCGAGTTTATTCGCGGAACGGTGGACGACCTGCATCATTACACACTGCAGTTAGAGACGAATATGGAGCAGCAACTGCCTTTGGTTATCGATCAAATGCTCTATCGGGCATTAACGGGGAGCGGGTCCGAAGCAGAGACGGGGGCGGGATCGGCCTTATATCCGCATATTCAAGGCCAATATTATTACGTCATGGTCATCTCTTATCGCCAGGACAGCAATCAGATCGTCGGCTCATCCGGACGCGAGGCGCTTTACCGTATTCTGAATCGGGTCGAGGTCCCCGGCAGCAATGGCTTCGGTATCGAATTGCTGGACGAGCAGGCATTTGCGCTTGTCATGTCGGTTCAGGATGTTGTGGCGGATACTAGAGCGCATCAGAAGCAGGCTGCCGACACCATTCAGGCACTGTTGCGCGAGAAGCTCGGCATTCATTCCCTGATAGGCGTCGGCACGGCCCGCAGCGAGCTGTCCGACATTAATCAATCGTTTATCGAAGGGCTTGCCACCATAGAATACCGTCTTCTGTTCCCGGAGGGACATGTGTTGTTCTTCGAAGATACCGCGAAGCTCCAGGATCATAATCGCCAATATTCGATGGGCGACCAGATGAAGTTTACGCAAAGTCTTAGAATGGCGGATCAAGCCGTATGTCTCGATTCCTTGCATGCGATGCTGGACAATATGGCGCAGATGGAGCAGTCCGTGCTGTTGCTTCGTTATATTTGCTTCGATCTGGTCAATGCCGTGCTGAAGGAGATGAGAACTCTGAAGATCGGGATGGATTGGCCGGAAACGAAACGAATGATGGAGTTCCAGACGTTGGAGGATCTGCGGGAAAGCATGCGTATCGTTGTGATCCGTATTTGCGAGCATGTGGGGGCGGGCAAACAAACGAAGCGTGCCGACCTGTGCGCCAAAATTATACAGGAAATCGATCAGGGCTACAGGTCGGATCAGCTAAGTCTGGACATGCTGGCCCAGCAATTCGACGTGTCCGCTTCCTATATAAGCCGATTAATTCGCGAGCAGACGGGCACATCCTTTATAGAATATGTGCAGCAACTTCGGATCGAGGCTGTTAAGCGCGAGATGCTGTCAACCGATCGCCCCATTAAAGATATTATTATCGAAGCCGGTTATCAGGATATGTCGAGCTTTATTAAGAAATTCAAGAAGTCCGAGGGGCTGACCCCGGGCGAATACAGGAAAAAAGCGCGTATGGAATAGGTCATTTGTGACGGAATCCAATATGACCGATTGAACAAAAATCGCCGATTTACACTAGACTCCCTCGAATCTATAGTGAGAACCATCAACCGATGAGGGGAGGTAAGGATTCTCGATGATCGCGCTTTCAAAGAACGTTCGCAAGTATTGGCAGCTGTACGTCTTTATTGTTCCCGCGCTGGCCTACTTTATTGTTTTTCATTACATCCCGATATACGGCGCGCAAATTGCTTTCAAGAACTATTCGGCTGTAAAAGGAATATGGGGAAGCGCGTGGATTGGTTTTGATCATTTCGAACGTTTCTTTAATTCGTATTACTTCAAGCTGCTGTTAACCAACACGCTGCAAATCAACCTGTACCAGCTGGCGCTGTTCCCGGTCTCGATCATTGTGGCGTTGTCGATCCACGAGGTGACCAGAGCGCGGTTCAAACGATTTGTGCAGCTCGTCACGTATGCGCCGCATTTTATTTCGGTCGTCGTCATTTCGGGCATGATTCTGGTGTTTCTTGATCCGTCCTCGGGTATTGTCAACACGATTATTAAAGCTTTGGGCGGAGAGTCGATCTCCTTTATTACGGAGCCGGGATGGTTCAAGAGCATTTATGTGTTGTCCGGGGAATGGCAGAACCTGGGGTGGGGCGCCATCATCTATTTGGCAGCGCTCGCAGGCATCAATCCGGAGCTTCATGAGGCTGCGCAAATCGACGGCGCCAGTCGCTGGCAACGAATCTTCCATATCAATGTCCCGGGCATTATGCCAACTATTATTATTTTGTTTATTCTTAATCTGGGCAGCTTTATGAACGTGGGCTTCGAAAAGATCTATTTGCTGCAGAATCCGCTGAACATGGAGTCCTCCGAGGTCATTCAGACACATGTGTACAAAAGTGGTTTGCTTCAAGCGCAGTACAGCTACACGGCGGCAATCGGCTTGTTCAATAATGCCATTAATTTTGCGATTCTGCTTACCTTCAACAGACTGGCGAGAAGGAGCGGCAACAGTTTATGGTAGAATCGGAGCGGAAGACCGGAGGGACAGAGGGATGATCAGACAAACATGGGGAGACAGGGTGTTCCAGGCAATGAATAGCGGATTTCTTGCCATTCTGGCTATGCTGGTCTTGTATCCGCTGGTATATATCGTAAGCGCATCGATTAGCGATCCGTCTTATGTGAATTCCGGACAAATGTGGTTATGGCCCAGGGGACTAACATTCGAGGGTTACGAGAGGGTATTTCGTAATCCGGATATATGGCAAGGATATATGAACTCCGCCATTTATACCATTGCCGGCGTATTGATTAATTTGGCCGTCACCTTGCCCTGCGCCTATGCGCTGGCGAGAAGGGATTTGCCCGGCCGCACGCCGGTGACGCTCGTTATTATTTTTACGATGTTTTTTAGCGGCGGCTTAATTCCAAACTACCTGCTCGTAAAGGATCTGGGCATGGTAAACACGTATTGGGCGTTGCTGCTGCCCGCGGCGGCTTCGGCGATTAATATTATCGTATCGCGAACTTTCTTCCAATCAAACATTTCGCGGGAGATGGAAGAGGCGGCGTCAATGGACGGCTGTTCGGATTTTAGAATGTTTTTTGTTATTGTGCTGCCTTTATCCAAAGCGATCATCGCGGTGATGGCGCTATTCTACGGCGTAGGCCATTGGAATCAATACTTCAGCGCATTAATTTATTTGAGCGACAGAAACATGTTCCCACTTCAGCTCTTCCTTAGAGAAATATTGGTGCAGCAAGAAATTGCGGCGCAAATGTTGATGAACGGCGGCGATGTGGAATTGATGATGGCGGAGCAGACTCGTATATCGGAATTGATCAAATACGCGGTTATGATTGTTGCCGCACTGCCGCTTATTATTGTTTATCCGTTTGTTCAGCGTCATTTTGTGCAAGGCGTTATGATCGGATCCATTAAAGGATAAAACACAGGGAGGTTTTTCTATGAAAAAAAGAACAGTGCGCAGCGTAGCTGCAGCAGTGGCGCTAATTTTAGCTGTATTGCCGGGTTGCGCGTCGAACGGCAACGAGGGAAATACAAATACCAATCAGGCGGAAAGCCAGAAGCCGTCCGATAAGCCGAAAACATTTAATGAAACAGGCCTTCCGATCGTGGACCAGCCGATCAAGCTGACGATGATGGGCGCCGAGGACATGCAGCGGAATTGGGAGGACCTCTATTTCTTCAAAGGAATGGAAAAGGATACGAATATTCAGTTCGAATATACGACCTTGCCAAGCACATCCTATCAGGAACGCAAAAACCTGGCCTTTGCCAGTAATGAATTGCCGGACGTCTTCTTCCAAGGCGGGCTGAGCAGCAATGACGAAGTGAACTACGGCTCGCAAGGCATGCTGATACCGCTGGAGCAATTAATTGCGGATTATGCGCCAACATTGACGAAGCTGTTCGAGGATAATCCGGAAATTCGCCAATCGATTACCGCGCCGGACGGACATATTTATGCACTGCCGCAAATCGCGGATCATCCGCGCGACCGCTACTTGCGATTGTTCGTGAATGGCGAATGGTTGAACAATCTGAGCATTAGCAAGCTGCCTGCAACAGTCGACGAATTGTATGATTTGCTGGTGAAGTTCCGCGATGAAGATCCTAACCAAAAGGGCGTAGCCGATGAAATTCCGTTGACCGGGGACAATAAACTGCATTATATTCGCCCGATCATGTTGTCGTACTTCGGTTATGTCAGCGATTTCGTTAATGTGAAGGATGACAAGGTCAACTTCGTGCCGGTACAGTCCGGCTACAAGGACTACTTGACCTTTATGAATAAGCTGTACGCCGAGAAGCTGCTGGATCCCGAAATCTTCTCTCAGAACAAAGCGCAAATGACGGCCAAAGGCGAAAACGAGCTGTACGGTGTCATGGGCAACAGTCTGCCGATCTTTGGCGGAAAGGATAGGCAGGTTGTGCCTAATAACATCTTGGACAATCCGCAAATGCCGCCGCTTGTGAGCGAGGCGGGCGCAACGCCGATCTACCTGGAGCGAGATACGATACGTCGCGGCATGTTTGCGATTACTAGCGCGAATAAACATCCGGAAGCAACGATTCGCTGGTTTGACTACCTCTATTCGGAGGAAGGTTACCTGCACGCGCAATACGGCATAGAAGGCGAAAGCTATCGCTGGTCCGACACGGATCCGAAGTATGTGGAGTTTATGGTTCCGGAGGGAATGCTGGAGAACGATTTCAAAAATATGAAGGTGTCTAATTTGGGTTATGGTTTCGCCAACGAAGAGTTGGAGAAGAAGTTCCTGAACTCGAGCTGGCTCGGATTCGTGCTGAATGACCAGGTCGGACAGTATGAGGATTATGGCCAGAAGGCGTTCCCGCTTACTTATTTCACAGAAGATGAGCTGCAGCGGGTTAATGCGATCACGGTTGATCTGCAAACCTTTATCGAGCAGATGGAAGCAAAAATCGTCGTTGGTCAGGACCCGGTGTCGAAATGGGAAGAATACGTGCAGACGATGAATAAAATGGGGGTAGAGGAACTGGTAGCCATCTATCAAGCTTCCTATGATCGCTGGAAAAACGCAAAATAAAAATCAGGAACGGGCGAAGCGGGGATGCTGCGCCCTTTTCCTTGCGGAAAGGAAGAGGATTATGAGGGAGAAGCAACGAAACATACAGGAGTATGATGTCGTCGTGGTCGGCGGCGGATCGGCAGGAACAGCCGCAGCGATGCAAGCGGCCAAAGCGGGAGCCAAAACGGCTTTGATCGAAAAAAACGGGATGCTGGGCGGAACGACCACGGTGGGAGCCGTCAATTTCCCGGGCTTGTTCCATGCTTGGGGGAAGCAGGTGATCGCGGGCCTCGGCTGGGATGCGGTCGTGCGGACGGCCGAGCTGGAGGGAGCGGAGCTGCCGGACTTCTCCGTCGTGCCCGAACGGCATTGGCAGCACCAGATTCGCATCAACCGGTTCCTGTATTCGGCCGTGTTGGACGAAATGTGCGTTGACGCCGGAGTGGAATTAAGGTTTCATGAAATGACGGCGGCGGCCGAGGGGACCGATTCCGGCATCCTGCTGACTGTGGCGGGCAAAGAAGGGATAAGCCTGCTGCACGCAAGCAAGGTTGTGGACGCGACCGGCGATGCCGATGTATGCGGCTTGCTCGGTTACGGACGAGTCAAGAGCGAGCATAAGCAGCCCGGAACGATAATCAATGAAATCGGCGGGTACGTGATGGACGATATTAATCCGCTTGAGCTAAAGCGGCTTTATGATGCAGCGCTTGCCAAAGGCGAAATTCGTATGACGGATCATCCGGCAAGCGACATTCCGTTCTATCACGATTTAAAGGGCGGCGCCATAAGCATGCATGTGCCGGGAATAGACGGCGGCAGCTCGGCGACGAGAACGGCGGCGGAGCTGGAGGCGCGCCGGACCTTGCTGCGCATCTACAAATTTCTGCGCACGGTTCCGGGCTGTGAGCGGCTTACGATCCGATTTGCCGCGAGCGAATGCGGCATTCGCGAAACATGGCGGATCGTCGGGGAGGAAACCGTCACCGAAGAAGCGTATTTAAATGGGTATGTGTGGCCTGACTCGGTGTGTTACAGCTATTATCCGATAGATCTGCATCACCCGAGCAGCAACACGATTATAAAAAAGTATCAAGCCGAGCATGTCGTGGCGACGATTCCGTACAAAGCGCTTATACCGGTTCGGAGCGAACATCTGCTTGTCGCCGGACGTTGTATAGCAGGCGATCAGATGGCCAATTCCGCTTATCGGGTTCAAGCCACTTGCATGGCTACCGGGCAAGCCGCAGGAGCCGCCGCCGCGCTTGCATCGCGAAATAACGTAAAGGTTCAGGAGTTGTCCTACAAGGAACTGACGGATTGTCTGCGACAACATGGTGCAATTGTGCCGAATCGTATGTAGGGGGAATCGAAGGTGGAGAAACGTTGGACGGCGTCATGGATTACGGATGAACGGTTCGTCGATCGGCCGAAGCTCTATTTGTTTCATAAGGAGATGGAGGAGGGGCAGGCGCATAGTCACGAGGAAGCTTTAACGAACGTTCATATGCTCGTCCGCAATTCGTTCGAATTGGACGTGGTTGGCGAGGAAGCCTGGCTGGACATAACGGCCGACGATTATTACAAGCTTTATATCAACGGGCAGCCGGTCGGTCAAGGTCCAGCGCAAAGCAGCTACGATCATTATTATTACAATCGATATAACGTTGCGCCCTATTTGAAGCTGGGAACGAACGTGATCGCCGTTCATCTCTATTATCACGGGCTTGTCTGCCGCTCTTACAACAGCGGCGATTACCGCCAGGGCATGATCGCGGAATTGGAGATCGGCGGACGGCTCGCGGCTTATACCGATGAGACATGGCTGTGTCGGATAGCGGAGGAATACAGCAGCGGAGGTATTATTGGCTATAATACGCAGTTTCTTGAAGCGATAGACAGCCGTAAGAAGCAGGCTGACTGGCGGGAGCCGGAAGCATCTCTTGCCGGCTGGAAGCCGTGTTGCACGTTTGCGGGCCATGATTATACGCTGATTGCCCAGCCTACGCCTCCGCTCGCGGTTTATCCCATCCGCCCGAAGCGCGTTGTTCGGTTATCGGAGGGCGGCCTTTGGATAGATTTCGGTCATGAATTGACCGGACAGCTGCAGTTTCAGGCGCGCGGTCAAGCGGGAGATATCGTCGAAATTCGCTGCGGCGAGGAATTGCTTGAGTCCGGGGACGGAGCCGGAGACGGTGCGGGGGATGGAGCGGAGCAAGAGCCTCGGCGCGTTCGCTTTCAGATGCGCTGCAATTGCGACTACCGGGAGCTCTGGACCTTATCGGGCGCGGTGGACGAACCTGACTTCTATGACTATAAAGCGTTTCGTTATGCCGAAATTATTGCGCCGTCTTCCGTTGTCATCGATATAGACAGCATTCATGCCATCGCAAGGCATTACCCGTTGGATGAACAAGCGAGCCGATTCCGCTCCTCCAATGATTTGTTAAATCAGATCTGGTCGATTTGCGGCAACGGCGTACAATGGGGGTCTCAAGAAAACTACGTGGACTGCCCTAGTCGAGAGAAGGGGCAATATCTGGGCGACAATACGATTATTACGCATGCCCATGCTTATCTTTCGGGCGATTTGCGGTTGTTCCGCAAATCCTTGCTCGATTTCCGGCAATATTCCCTTAAAGTATGTGAGGGTTTTACGGCAGTTGCGCCGGGACATCATATGCAGGAAATTGCCGACTTCTCGCTGCAATGGCCCATGCAGCTGCTGCAATATTACAGGCAAAGCGGCGATGCCGACTTTCTGCGCGAGATGCTTCCGGCGGCCGAGGGTATTCTCCGACATTTCGCGCAATTTGAACGAGAGGATGGCCTGCTGGAGCGGGTCACGGACAAGTGGAATTTGGTGGACTGGCCGGTTGGGATGAGGGACGAATACGATTTTCCGTTGACGCTGCCGATCGGCGAGGGCTGCCATCTTGTTGTAAATGCCTTTTATTACGGAGCCTGGAGCGTCGTGCTGCAAATGCGGGATATTCTGGACGCCCAGGTTCAGGTTCAGGGGGATTCTCAAGATAAGCAAAAGCAGGAGCAAAGGCGCGAGTCGTTCCGAACGCAGTTTTACGATCCGGAGCATCGATTGTTTGTGGATGCGGCGGGCTCCAGCCATCATTCTCTGCATGCCAATGCGCTGTCGCTGCTATTTGGACTTGCCGACGAAGGGGAAGAAGTACAGTCGATTGTGCGGTTCATTAGCCAAAAGAGGCTGAGCTGCGGCGTCTATATGGCTTATTTTGTTCTTCAGTCGCTGGCAAAGGCGGGAGCATACGACTTGCTTTACGAGCTGATTGTATCCGACGACGCCAATTCCTGGAGCACCATGATCAAGGAAGGAGCAACAACCTGCTTCGAAGCCTGGTCGAAGGACGCAAAGTGGAATACAAGTTTATGCCACCCTTGGGCAAGCGCCCCGATTCCGATGCTGATCGAACATATCGCGGGCATTCAGCCGGCGGAGCCGGGATGGACAGAGGTGAACTTCCGGCCTCGAATTCCTGCAAGTCTTGAGGAGCTGCATCTATCGTTCCAGACGGTTGCCGGACCCTTTGTGCTGGAGCATGGGAAGGAAGGAACGTTTTTACTTACGCCTGATGGCGTAAAGATACGCAACGAGCAGCTGTAGGCGTTAAAAACGCCGATGGACCGTAAAGTAACTCCGTTTAGCAGCCATAGGCGTTAATAACGCTTATGGCTCTAAAAGGTAGGCGAACGAGCAGCTGTATTGACTACAGTCGAATGCCTGCAAAAGCAACCCTGGGCTGCAAATTCGTACAAAATAACAAGGTTTTGCCGGAAAACGGTCAATTCTAGCCTAATAATCTATTGTTTGAGGTATACTCGCCCTCCTATAATGGATGATAATGAGAACTATTATCACGTTGGAGGGTTTAAAAATGCAAGTACACAGAATGAAGCATGTATTATTGGGGGTCGCGCTAACGTTAATCGTAACGGCGCTTAGCGCTTGCGGCGGAAACGGAGACGGCGAGAAGAAGGCGGAGACACGCGTGGTTAGCACGGTCAACGGGGATGTCGAGATTCCGGCGGAGCCGAAGCGCATCGTCGCGCTGTATTATCATCATCTCTTGCTGGCGTTCGATATGAAGCCGGTCGGGGCGAACTTGACCTGGTGGGGCGGAAGCCCGTTCCTGCAGGAACTGGAGTCGGACGGTATCGTGGACGTAGGAGGCCCTCCGTCGCTGGAAGCGGTAGCGGCGCTGGACCCCGATCTCATTATCATGAACAGCAACAACGTCGAGGACTACGACCAATATGCCAAAATCGCTCCATCCGTGCTCATCCCTTACGATGCGGCAAACAGCACCTACGACGATGCGAAGCTGCTGGGCGAAGTGCTCGGCAAACCGGAAGCGGGCGAGGAGCTGCTGAAGAAATTCGAGGAGAAAGCGGCGGCTGCCAGAGAGAAGATCGCAGGCAAAATCGACGAGAACGCCAAGGTCGCCATCATTCGAATCGAGGGCAAGGGCAGCCAATTCGCCATCTTCGGATACAATTACGGACGCGGCGGATGGTCCGTCTATCGCGGGCTGAATCTGAAGCTGCCGGCCCGCATCGAGAAGGAACTGAACGATCAGAACGCCCAAATCGTTCAGCAGTTGTCGATGGAGCTGTTGCCGGAATATGTAGCCGACGCGGACTATATTCTGGTCTCCAATGAGGGCGAGGGCTTGGAGCTCGTGAAGGATAGCGACACATGGAAGACCATCCCGGCCGTCAAGAATAACAAAGCGATCGAGCTGGACGGAAAACAATATTTTTATTTCGACCCTATTTCTATCGAAGCCCAGCTTGATCTGATTACCGAGCTGCTGCTAGAGCATTCGTAAGTAATCCTATCCGTCCCGGCGGATGTCCGTCCTTGCTTAGAAGAAGTCTTTGCTTAGAAGAAGTCCTTGCTCCGTCATTCCGGCGGACGAGGGCTTCTTTTTGCAAGTGCCCGAGGTTGATAGGAGCGCCCGGTGAGGTTACAATGGAGGCTAACAGATATTTGATAATTGTTCTCATTGTATCCGACGAGGAGTTGATCCGCTCTCCATGAAACATATTGAGCTATCCTTTCGGTCCCATTTGTTCACGTTCGTGGATATGGATTACCGGGCGTGTTCCCCCGAGAATTTGTCTCAGAAGTTGTTCGTCCATCATTATTCGCTGATCGCGGTCATGCAGGGCAGGGGAGCGGGGAGGATCGACGGCAAACGCATCAGGCTGATCAAAGGACATTGTTTCCTGGCCGCTCCCGGCGCCCTGTTGGAAGTGGACGGCGCGGAATCCGAAGGGCTGGCCTTCTACCGTCTGGCGTTCCGCATCGAACGAATCGCGAGCACGGAGGAGCAGGGAATCGGGTTGAAGGAGCCGGATGCGGAGGAAGAGATTTTGCGACTGGAAGACAAGCTTCACGTGCAGCCATTCGGCCAATGGGCCTCCATGCTTGAGGAGCTGTACCGGCACCGCGAGCATAAGACGGGGTTGGAAGGCTACCGGCAGCATATTCGCCTGCAGGAGCTGCTCTATTATTTGTGCGAGCGCAATGACGGGCAGTCGGAGCGAAATCCCCGAAGCGCCGTGAGCGGGAGCATCGACAAGCTGCATGAGGACATCACGCGTATCGCGAGCGTGAAGCAACTGGCTCAGCTGGCTAACATCGGGGTTAGGCAATACACGTACCTGTTCAAGGAGCTCACCGGTCGCAGTCCCGTCGATTACATGACAGAGCTTCGGATGAACGAGGCGAAGAAGCGGCTGCTCGTCTCGAACGACGATTTGAACACGATCGCTCGCAATGCGGGATTCCAGGACGTGTATTACTTCAGCAGGCGGTTCAAGCAAATGGTAGGGATGGCGCCCAAACATTTTGTGGCCAAGCGTCGCCGCGAACTGAGAATCGTTGCACTCTATTATGCCGGCATTCTAATGTCGATAGGCGTCAAGCCGCTAGGCGCGAACCTGACCTGGTGGGGAGGCAGCGAGTCCCTGAAGGAGCAGGAGCGGGACATCGTCGACGTGGGAGCGCAGCCCTCCCTGGAGAAGATAGCCGGGCTCGAGCCCGATCTCATTCTGATGAACGACACCCATTCGCAATATTACGGACAGTTCTCCAAGATTGCGCCCACCGTCATCATTCCGTATGACGGCAAACGCGGCATCTACGAGGATATCCGGCTGGTCGGCGAGCTGATCGATCGTCCGCAGGCGGCGGAGCAGTTCGTCGCCCGTTACGAATTGAAAGCGGAGAAGGCGCGGGCCGCTTTAACGGAAGCCGGTATAACGGGCGGCGACTCCCCGGCCACGATCATCCGGTTGGAGGGCGGAGGCAGCCAGTTCTCCGTCTTTGGCGACAACTACGGGCGTAGCGGTTGGGCGGTCTACAGGGGGCTCGGGCTTGCGGCGCCGGCGAAGGTGCGCCAACTGATCGAGAGCGGCACGCAGATCGTTCAAGGCCTCCCCATCGACCGTCTGCCCGAATATGCGGAGTCCTCCCGCTATTTGTTCGTCGTAAACGAAGGGGAGGGCATCGGGCTCATGCGGGACCGCGATCTCTGGAACGGGCTAGCGGCGGTACGAGGGGACCGGGTGTTCGAGTTGGGCAAGGAACAATTCGCCTACTTCGATCCCGTCTCGGTAGAAGCGCAGCTGGAGCTGCTGACGGAGATGCTGATCGTCAGGGGCGGTTAAACGTGGCGATAAGGGCGAATGGGACGAAAAAACCACGCCCCGAAAAGTCCGGAGCGTGGCTGCCGACCCGCAGAATCGTTCGAGAGCTAGAACGCCCAGTTGCCCTTGCGGAACACGGGCTCCCGCACGCCGTCCGCCGTAATGCCGTCGATGTCCATATCAGCCGAGCCGATCATGAAGTCGACGTGCAGAATGCTCTGATTCAGCCCTGCTTGCTTCAGCTCTTCGCGCGACATGGAGGCGCCGCCTTCGATGCAAGTAGGATACGCATTGCCGAGAGCCAGATGGTTAGAGGCATTCTCGTCGAACAGCGTATTGAAGAAAATCAAGCCGGAATTCGAGATTGGAGAATGATGCGGCACCAGCGCAGCTTCTCCCAGATAACGCGATTGGCCGTCCAGATCCAGCATCGTTTTCAGCACCTCATAACCCTTCTCCGCTTCAAAATGAACGACTCGTCCTTCCTCGAAGGTCAGGCTGAAATTTTCGATCAGCTTCCCTTGATAGCTCAGAGGTTTGGTGCTTCGCACGAAACCGTTCGTTCCGGTTCGAAGCGGCGCCGTATACACTTCCTCGGTGGGCACGTTGGGATTAAAGGCATCGCCCTTCTCGTTCCAGGAAATGCCCCCGTTCCAGCGATGCCGCTCCGGCAATCCGATGACCAGATCCGTGCCTGGCCCCCGGTAATGGAGCTGCTTGTATTGCTTGGCGTCGAGATAAGCCCGCTTCGCAAGCAACTCGTTATTATGCCGCTCCCAGGCCGCAACGGGATCGTCCTTGTCCACGCGAACGATTCGGAGAATGGCCTCCCATAACGTTTCAACAGCTACATTCGGTTCAAGCTGCGGGTAGACGAGCCTGGCCCAACCCTCCGAAGGAGCGGCCACGATGGACCAGGTCATGCGCTTCGACGACATGTACGACCTGAAGGTAGAAAGCGCCGCAGAAGAGATGCGGGAGTAGTTCGCTATCCGTCCGGGATCGACGCCTTTTAGAAGCTCGGGGTCCTCCGAGTGGATGAGCAGGTAAGCGTCGCCAGCCTCGGCCAAGTCCGTCATGGCCTGCGCCCGCCAGGCGGGATATTGCTCGAACGCCGCGTCCGGGGCGAGGCTGTAGTGCAGCTTGGTTACTTCCTCGTCGCGCCACTCCACGTGCACTTGTTTGGCTCCAACCTCGTAAGCTCGTTTTACGACGAGGCGGACCAGCTCCGGCACATGGATAGGCGCGTTGATCCAGAGCGTCTGTCCCGGCGCAATATGGACTGCGGTGCGGACGATCAGATCGGCATATTTGGTTAACTCCGTTACTGTTGGCAAGATGGATTCCTCCTCTTCTGAACCAAAGTGTATCACATTTCGATTGTTTTCTTCATCCGCAATAGTCGGAGGGCGGGCCATAGCTTGAACTATTCAATTGAACCTGTTAAGTTTTTTAGTACATGCTTTTCCCACAATGATCCGAAAGGAAGTGTCCATACATGAATCTGGAATCGGTTATGCAAGAGCTCGAAGCGCTTGGCAAGGAGCGCACCAAAAAAATCTATATGTCCAACGGCGCGCATGAACCGTTGTTCGGCGTTGCCACGGGCGAGATGAAGCCCATCAAGAGAAAGATCAAGCAGAATCAAGCATTGGCGGACGAGTTGTATGACACGGGCAATTACGACGCCATGTACTTCGCCGGCGTCATTGCGGATCCCAAAGCCATGACCGAAGCGGATTTCGATCGCTGGATGGACAGCGCGTATTTCTATATGGTTGGCGACTACGTGGTTGCGGTCACGCTGGCGGAGACCGACATCGCGCAGGAAGTGGCGGACAAGTGGATCGCGAGCGGCGACGAGCTGCGGATGTCGGCGGGCTGGAGCTGCTATTGCTGGCTGCTGGGCAGCCGACCGGACAGCGAGTTCTCCCGGAGCAAGCTGGAGGGCCTGCTTGAACAGGTAAGCAAGACTATACACGAGGCGCCTGCCAGGGCCCAATATTCGATGAGCAATTTCCTGTATACGGTCGCCGTGTCGTACAAACCGCTCCATGAACAGGCTTTTGAGACAGCCAAATCGGTGGATCCCGTGGAGGTCCAACTGGACAATGGCAAAAGCAAAATTCTTCAGGCGCCAGCCAATATTCAGAAGGCGATCGACAAGGGGCAGATTGGCTTTAAACGCAAATACGTTAGATGTTAATGATTGTAGGATGGCAAACAATTAAAAACGTATGATTTATGGATAAACGTCACTTGAAATTGATAGAGGCGTTTATCTTTTTTTGTTTGTTTTTCATCATTTTATGGATGAGGACTTCTTGGAAATTGATCATTGCTTGATAAAAGGGTGAAATGCGAAAGTTAGAGCAAGTTATCCAAAGACTAAGGAGAATATCGAATGAATGATTGGAAAACGGACTATTCCTTTGTTCAGCAGCCTTGCAAAAATTTCAACATACTCGCCAGTACGGACATCATTGACCCGATTGACGGAAAGCAAAAGTGGGTTCTTTCGAACTTTGCAGCAGGTGGGGTCGGTAATTTGATCTTCATTGATACGGCCACAGAAGAAGCGGAAGCCGTTCCATTGCCGGGTGATTCGGGAGCATGGGGACTTGTGAACTGGAATAATGAGAAGCTGATTGTCGGCACATGCCCGGAACATGCTTATCTTCATTGCTTCGATTTAGCGACAAGAACCTGGGCAGAGCCTTTGCAGCCCATCGGAGAGAAGTACTTCTGGGAGCTGGTAGTAGGCTCAGATGGTATGATCTATGGCGGAACATGGCCGGGATGCGCGTTAATACGATATGACCCCGTGCGGCATAAATTAGAACACCTGGGTCGTGTAAGCGAGCAAGAGAAAAACCAATACAGCCGTTATCTATCAGGAGATCTCCCCGGGTATATCTTTATTGCCTATGGATTCGAACAGTCCGGCATGAAAGTATTCGACATAGCGTCGGGAACCCTTCAAGAATTCGGCCTCCCCGGCTTTCGGGTTAAAGAAATAAACGATCAGGCTATCGTTCTTGCAAGCGAGGATCAGCTCGCCTTTTATCATAAAGATACCTTTGATCGTATCATTGATGATTCCGCTTTGAGAGATCAACTAGTCGTGCAGGAGATCCTTCTTCCGAATGGAAAGTTGAATCGCGTCATTCCGCTTGGAGGAGGGAAATTGGCAGGTATTCGCGGTCAAGATTACTTCATCCTCGATCATCCAGACCAAGTGCCGATGTTAAAGCGTATACCAACCACTGCTCCTCCGACAGCGATTCATTCTTTGATCAAAGACGAGAATGGGCTGCTCTGGGGGTGCAGCGCCTTCGGTCAAACGATCTTCACCTATAATCCGAGTACTAAGGCTTCCTGGAACTCATCTTCCGTATGTGATGCGGGAGGAGAGGTGTATGGAATGCAGATGATTAACGGACGCTTGTTTATGTCCTCATACATTGGAGGCGACCACATCGTCTATGATCCTAGAGAGACGTGGGATCAACTGAACAATCGAAATCCGATGTCTCTTCTTCCTGTTCGGCCGGCTTACATACGCCCGGAAGGCGGAAGCGTTATCGGACCAGACGGGGGATTTTGGACGGGGTGGTCGGCTAAGTACGGAACTTACGGAGGAGCTCTTACAAAAGTAGATCCCGTTAGCCTGGAAGTTGAGCAATGGGCAGAGCCTGTACCTGGGCAACAAATCGCAGGTTTAGCGGCTGATGGGCATTATTTATATTTTACAACAAACGGGGGTGCAAGCGGACTTCCGACCAAGATGGAATCTTGTTGCTTCGGAGTATGGTCTCCGAAAGAACATCTTGTTTATCTTCATCGCTTCGAGGAAGAAGGACAGACGGGTTCAGCTATACTTGCCGCCGGTGAATATGTGTTTGTTGGCGTAGGGTCGAAGATCTGTGTCTTTCATCCCGTCTTAATGAAGTTCGTAAATGAGCTGCAAATCAGGGAGGCTAGCAGCTGTATGGTTAAATTGAACGACCGAGCCATAGCTGTATTCAGTGGAAATCTTCTGCTCATTGTCAATACATCCGACTTTTTCATAGAGAAGAGCATTCTTCTTCCTGGCAAGGTAAGAACGGCTGCTGTTATTGAGAAGCGGGAATTGTATTTCGCAGTTGGAGCTTCTTTATATTGCTTAATAATAGCGTGTTGATTTCTATAGGAGGTGAGTTTAGCCGCAAGTGATTCGTTTAATTGAATTCTACGGGAGAGGCAGGTGAATCCATTCAATATGCAGCTAGGG
>NZ_BDQX01000399.1 GCF_003112455.1 Paenibacillus agaridevorans | reverse complement strand
ACGGGAATCGAACCCGCGACCCTCGCCTTGGCAAGGCGATGCTCTACCGCTGAGCCACTTCCGCGCGGTAATGTTTTCAAGCAATTAGCCATCATTTCATCGTGGCGACAAGTAATAATATATCACTCAGCCGATTAAATTGCAACTATTTTTTCATGAAATCTCAAACTTTTTTTGAAGAGCCTATTTCTCACAGGTCCGCAGGGGTTTTACCGGCTTGTCATCACCAGCAGCAAGTGGTTCCCTAAGCAGCTCTCTCCATCCTAAATCCCCATTCCACGTAGAAATGGGGATCTCTCCGCCCTATATTCGGTCACTCGGACTAAGCTCCTGCTGCCGTCAAAGACGGCTTCTCGTCCTTGTCGGTCAAACTGCTGCCCATCACCTTGTCGGCGTTAGACATGCCGGCCAGCGCGAACGGCAGGCATAGCGGTACCCCTGTTCTAGGGTCCGGAACGATATCCGCTTCAATGTTAAATACATCGCGCATGATGTCAGGCGTAATAACCTCGATCGGCGAGCCCTCACCTCGTACAACGCCGCTCTTGATCGCAATCATGTGATGCGCGTAACGAGCCGCATGGTTCAGGTCATGGACAACCATAACGATCGTGCGATTATTGTGCTCATTCAGCTTCTGAAGCAGGTGAAGAACCTCCAGCTGATGCGCCATATCGAGGAATGTCGTCGGTTCGTCCAGGAACAGAATATCCGTCTCCTGAGCAAGCGCCATCGCAATCCATGCGCGTTGTCTCTGTCCTCCGGAGAGTTGATCAACGGGGCGATCCGTGAATTCTACCATGCCCGTCGCTTCAATCGCCCACTGCACGACGCTGCGGTCTTCTTTGCTCATGGAGCCGAAGCCCTTCTGATAAGGGAAACGACCATAAGAAACTAGCTCCGCAACGGTCAAGCCGTCGGGCGCTGTCGGATTCTGCGGCAGAATCGCGAGCTGCTTCGCCACATCCTTCGTGGATTGCTTATGAATCGACTTGCCGTCCAGAAGGACATTGCCATGCGACGGATTCATAATCCGCGCCATCGTCTTTAGGATGGTCGACTTGCCGGAGCCATTGGCTCCAACGAGAGCCGTCACCTTTCCTTGCGGAATGGAAATGTTCAAGTTCTGTACAATGAGACGCTCGTCATAAGAAATAGCCAGATCCGAAGTTGAAAGACGAAACATGGTGCTGCACGCTCCTCCCGCCGCGCTCCTGGCGCGACCGTAACATCTATATATTCAAACATAAACTGAAAACTATTATCAACGACATATTAATGATAATTGTTCTCAGGTACAAAGTCAATGACAACTTTCAGCTTGATTGCAATGTTGCCAAATGAACGATGTTTCCGATTTGTACGATCGGGTAACATTTCGTATACTGATTGGTAAGGAGAGGATATCCATGATAACCAAACGATACACATTGGCGGAAGCCAATGCGTTGCTCCCCGAAGTGAAGCAGAACCTGGAGCAGTTGCAAGAGCTGTCGCACAAGCTGGAGGAGCACTATATCCACTACCGGAAGGTAAAGGCGGGACATACCGAGCTGTCGGGAGAGCTCTTGTTCGAGATGGAAGGACAGATGGACTTCATGCAATTCGAATTGCAGCTTTATATGCAAAACTTTGCAAGACGAGGCGTATTGATCAAAATGATCAATCCCGGCCTTATCGACTTCCCCGGCGTCATGGACGGCGAAGAGATCTTGTTATGCTGGCGGGAAGGCGAGGACCGCATCACACATTATCATGGCTGGCATGACGGATTTGCCGGCCGCAAGCTTCATCCCGATGCCTAGACGCTGGTGTAGGAGACCGATCTGGGATATATCCCCGCCATCATCCGATCCGGTACTTTGAATTTCGACAAGGGGAAGCAGGTCCGTACCTAGATGAAGCCAACAAGGACCGCAGCGAATTCTAGTATGAATAATAAGCAGCAAAAAGCCCTTCGTCTCCGAAGGGCTTTTTCATGGTATGGTGCGCGTAGAGGGACTTGAACCCCCACGGTCGCCCGCTAGATCCTAAGT
>NZ_BDQX01000398.1:88719-91658 GCF_003112455.1 Paenibacillus agaridevorans | reverse complement strand
ACGCAATACTACGACTACCTAAGCAAGCATTAGCATGTCTCCGGATTTAGGGGGTCTAACCGAATATGGCCGACATCCTGTATACGATGGCGCTCACCGTGATGGTCCTGAATCAGACGGACAGCTTGATCTCGGCCACGCTCGTACCGCTCATACGTGGAGCCATGGGGATGATCAGCGGCTCCGTTGCTTCTCTTTTAATGGCTAGGATCAAACTGACGCGCCTGTTATTCGTCTCGCAGCTTGGACAATTCGTTGTATTCTCGTTGTTGGTATTATATCTTTGGAATAGAGGGGATTCGTCCTATTGCCTGTTCTGCTCCTCGTGTCCGCTCTGTCATTCCTGGACGGCTGGACAACGCCATCCCGCAACTCGCTGGTACCGCGGTTAGTCGGGTCGGACAGCGGACTGATGAAGGCGAACGGCATGTTGTCCGTCAGCGACCAGATCGTGCAATTCGCCGGTTGGGGACTTAGCGGTGTCGTCGTCGTCCTGATCGGCACCAGTAATACCATGCTCGCGGCTGCTGCTATATACGGATTGGCCGCCTCGTTGACCTTGCGAATTCATGAGACGGCTGTGGAGAGTAACGGTGGCGAAAAGTCACCAGCCAGAAGCAATCGGAACATTCTGATCGAGGGCTGGCAGCTTATATGGAGAGTGCCAAGGCTGCGCATCCTCACGTTTATGGACGTATCGGACATGATCGCGAATTCGGTGTGGGCAGGAGCCTTCTTGCTTGTTTATGTGCAACAGGTTCTGGAGCGTGGCGATGAATGGTGGGGTTTCATTAATGCCGCCTACTTCTCGGGAACCCTGCTCGGCGGAATCATCGTGGTATCCTTGGTAGAGAAGTTAAGTTGTCGTATTTATTCTTACATGCTGGTTGGCATGATCGGGTACAGTTTGTTCATCTACCTATTCGCATTCAACCAATCGCCATGGCTTGCCCTTTTATTCGTCGTGCTGTGCGGACCGTTCGCAGAGCTTGCTATGGTGAGCCACAAGACGCTTCTTCAGCGCAGCCTGGATAAGGCAAGGCTGCCGCAATTATTTTCCGCGCAGAACGTGTTGCTCAATCTGTTCTTCTGCTTGTCGCTGCTGGGCATGGCATGGATTGCGGAGACGTTTGGCATTGTACCATTGTTCGTATTCGCCGCTTGTCTGACATCGTTAACTGTCGTGATCGGACTGCTCAGCTATAAAGTATTTCATCGTGCGGAAGAGACCGGACAGGAGTCCGCGAGCACGTTATGATTTCAATTGATGTGGAGGGGAATCAGTCTTGAAGAACAGCTCATTCACCAATGCCATCATTCAGATGCAATACGTGTCCAGGTGGAAGGAATTCTCCCCCCGTTACAAGGACAACGCCGCCAGCCACAGCTTCCGATGCGCATCCATTGCTATTATGGCCGGCATCATAGAGGAGCGTGTATTCGGCAATCCGCTGAACAAGCTTCAACTCGCGGCGCGGGCGTTGCTGCATGATTTGAACGAGACGGTTACGGGCTCCATCAAATACGTGACCAAAAAAGACGCTCATGTCGCAGACCATATCCGCAAGCTGGAGACCGAGGTTAGCAAGGAGATCGTGTCGTACCTCTCCCGTTCGCTCCAGCCTCACTTCTACGACTACATCGTCGATGCCGAGGATGAATCCTATATCGGCCGGCTCGTGCAAGCGGTCGATTCCTTCGATGCGATGCTGTTCTGCATGCGCGAATACGAGCTGGACGCCAATCCGTATTTTGCTTCGAAGTACGAGCAATTGCGGGCCGAGCTTGCCGCCTCATCCTGCCCCTCAATCGTCTGGCTGCTGCAGGCGTTGGACACCGATGCCGGCGTGCGGCAGTTTCTCGATCACATCCTGAACCTGGATCTCATCGAACGTTGGGGCGGCAGCTTTAATCTGATCCCCGACAACGACGCCACGCATTCCTTCCGCGTTGCCGCTATGTCTCTGTTTAACGGATTGCTCGAGACGGAACGATTTGGACGTCCGGGCATCGATCTTTACAAGCTGCTCGGCAAGTCGGTCATGCACGACATCGTGGAAGGCGTCAGCGGCGATGTCGCGTCGCCGATCAAGAAATCTTCCTCCGTTATACGCGAGGCGTTTGAGCGTTATGAGCAGGAAGTCGCGCGCAAAATGGTGGAGCAGCTCCCTTCATTTTTCCACGACGAAATGATGGATTTCCTCGTGAATGCGAAGGACGACACCTACGAGGGCGAACTCGTGGACATCGCCGACAAGCTCGACGCGCTCATCAAAAGCAATCTGGAGATGCGCAACAACCCGCATTACGGGGAAAAGTATTACGGACAGCTCGTGCATATCCAGCATCATTACGAGAATCCTTGCGTCATCTTCTTCCTCGCCTACATTCTGCATGATCTGACTTACGACCATTTCGTTCGGTGAGGACGTTTTGTTTCGGGGAAGCTAGTTTGTGCGGGGACGACGGTTCATCGGTGGTTGGCAAGTGCTGCCATAGCCTCTGCTAGTAAGCGAGCAGCTTGAGCAAGTATCGATGCGCTTGACCTGCGGTCTGCGCGTGGACGACGGTTTGGTGCAAGGGATGGTAGTTTGTGCGGATGACGGTTTGGTGCGCGAAGGTTGTTTGTGCGGGGATGTTTGTTTGGTGTGGAAAGGTAATTAGTGTCCTCGTAGGTAGAAGTACCGTGAAAGTTATTTAGCAAAAACACTTAAGGTGCCGTTATTGGGATATCTGATGGCGATATGCAATTGTACGTTAGAATGATCTTCCATGTTTAAATCACTTTCATACCAGCTACGATACCTTTGTTTCTTCTTTAGATCGCAGCCTAGATGCGCCTCGACAACACGGCGGATTTTTACGTTATATCCTGCAAGGGACGAGCAATGTGAAATAGCGAGTACAATGGAGCGATGGTGGGCGGGGACGAGCGAATA
>NZ_BDQX01000398.1:78655-88709 GCF_003112455.1 Paenibacillus agaridevorans | reverse complement strand
GGCAAGCGGGGACGAGCGAATGTGTATGAAAAAGCGAGTTCATTGGGGTGCTGGCAAGCGGGGAAGAGCGAATGTGTATGAAAAAGCGAGTTCATTGAGGTGCTGGCAAGCGGGGACGAGCGAATGTGTATGAAAAAGCGAGTTCATTGAGGTGCTGGCAGGTGGGAACGAGCAAATATGTATGAAAAAGTGAGCACAATGGGGTGCTGGCAGGCGGGGACGAGCGAATGTGTATGAAAAAGCGAGTTCATTGAGGTGCTGGTAGGTGGGGGTGAGCGAATGTGTATGAAAAAACGAGTACAATGAGGCGCCAAGCATCTGCCAGGCATTTTATAGCGGAGTTTTCCGCTATATCCGGCGACTCAGCATCTGCCAGGCATTTTATAGCGGAGTTTTCCGCTATATCCGGCGTCTCAGCACCTGCCAGGCGCATTATAGCGGAGTTTCCCGCTATATCCGGCGACTCAGCACCTGCCAGGCATTTTATAGCGGAGTTTCCCGCTATATCCGGCGTCCCAGCACCTACACTGCGCATTATAGCGGAGTTTCCCGCTATATCCGGCGTCTCAGCACCTGCCAGGCGCATTATAGCGGAGTTTCCCGCTATTATACGGCGTCTCAGCACCTGCCAGGCGCATTATAGCGGAGTTTCCCGCTATATCCGGCGTCTCAGCACCTGCCAGGCGAATTGCGCGAGCGCCCCAGCTACTAGCCAAGCGAGCCAGCCTAGCAAAAAAAGTCCTCCGCATCGTATATGACGATTGGAGGACTTTGTCTATTTATGGCTCAGCGAAACGTTACTCCACGCTCCAGCCGAAAGGATACGCCGGCGAAATTTCCAGGGGGAGCTTCCCCTGCGGCTTCAAATCGCCGAGCAGCGCCTTTGCCGCGGAAGACAGCGCCAGCGGTCTGCACTCGTATACGGCGAGGTATGCGAGTACATCAGGGAATAGCAGCAGATCCAGCGGATTGCGTACGGATACCGCCACGACGCGGTCGCCTGCGAGCTCTATCGCCTGACGGGCGATGTCGCGCTCCAGCGGATGCTTTGCAGCGTCGTACGTAACGATGACGATCTGTTCGAATGCATCCAAACCCGCGAGCGGGTCCGCCCCGTCCATGCGGCGTTCCACAACGTTCGTGGCTCCATAATGACTCAAGTAGCCGCCTAACGTGCCGTCGCCGGACAACATCTCGTCAGCGACGGATACCGGTACGATGCTCGGCCATAACACGAGCGTGCTCGCTTCGCGCCGAAGCGGCAGCAAGCCGCCTTCGTTCTTCACTAATGTCACGGAGGCTTCGCTCCAGCGGCGGGCAACTTCCTTGTTGGCTTCCGTGCCTATAACAGCAGCCACCTGCTCCCATGCGCCAATCGGCTCTTCCAGCCGCAGCTTCGTTTTCAGCCGCATAATGCGGCTCACCGCTTCGTCGATTCTCGCCTCGGACAATTCGCCGCTTTCCACCGCAGCTGCGACTGCCTCCAGAGCCGCACGCTGCTTCTCGATCGTATGGCTAACGAGCACCATGTCGGCGCCAGCCTGTATCGCTTTCACAGAGCCTTGCGCCGGCCCGTAATGCTCGTCGATCGCGCTCATCTCCAGGCAGTCGGTTACGACGACGCCGTCGTAGCCCAGCTCCCCGCGAAGCAAGCCCGTCAGCACGTTCTCGGACAACGTGGACGGCACGCCGCTCGGCTCAAGCGCCGGCAACACGACATGCGCCGTCATGATGCAGTCCGTGCCCGCGGCAATCGCCGCGCGGAACGGCCGCAGCTCGATCGCATCCAGCCGATCGCGGTTATGCGGCAATACCGGCAACGTGTGGTGGGAGTCGACGGACGTATCGCCATGTCCGGGGAAGTGCTTTACCGTCGCCGCCACGCCAGCGGACTGATAACCTTCTACGGCAGCGGCTCCCAGCTCCGACACGACCTCCGCGCGGTCGCTGTACGAGCGGACGTTGATAACGGGATTGTCCGGATTGTTGTTGACGTCGATACAAGGCGCGTAGTTTAGCGTGATACCGAGCTTCCTGAGCTCTTCGCCAGATACTTTTGCCGTCTCGCGCGCCGCTTCGGCCTGGCCCGTGGCGCCAAGCGCCATATTGCCGGGCATCAGCGTGACGCCGTCGACGAGTCTGGCCACCATGCCGCCTTCTTGATCGATGGCGATAAACAGCGGCGCCCGTCCTGATAGGGCCGCCTTCTCTTGCAGCTTGACCGAGAGGTTATGCACCTGCTTCGCATTCTGCACGTTGCGGGTAAAGTAGATCGTCCCTCCGATCCCATACTCTTCGATCAGCGCGTTGATGTCATCCGATGGCTCGTAACCATGGAATCCGAATACGAACAGCTGTCCGATCTTCTCCTTCAAGCTCCAATTACTCCAATTGCTCTCCTTGCCCCATTCGCTCGATACGCTCCCATTCGACCGTCGTTCCCGTCCTTCCATTTCAACCCATCCTCTCAGCTGTTAGTGTATCGTATCATCCTCGACTTGAAATTTAGCACGAAAGTCCGACGGATTGTCGCCGGTATACTTCATGAACACCTTCGTGAAATACCTTCTCTCCGCGTACCCGACCTCTTTGGCGATTTGGGCCACGCTTTTCCCCGTCTCCGCCAGCATCGTCTTGGCACGTTCCATCCTCTCCCGCGTCACGTATTCGATAAACGTCTCGCCGAATGTCTGTTTGAACAGCAGGCTGAAGTACGACGTGCTCAGACCCACATGGGTTGCCGCTTCTTCCACGCTCAGATCTCGGCATAGATTGCGATTAAGGAATGCTCTCGCCTCCAGCATGGACAGCTCCGACTGCTTCTTCTTGTCGATTGACCGATCCGTCACCGCGGCCGTTACCTGACGGATAAAGGTCAAGAGATCTTTGATCAGGAAACGCCGGTCCAACCTGCGCCATAGCTGCTCCTCCTGCTCCCTCGTAAATACGGCCATCTCCTTCATCTCCCGCATAAGATGGAGCACGAAGAAGTGGAGCAGCGGCTTCACCCGGGCGCTATGTTGATCGTTGAGATGCTGCAATTGGGACGCGATTTGATCCACCTCGACGTTTACAGCCGAGGTATCGCCCCGCTTGACGGCGCTGATCAGCTTTTCCGCCGTTACCCAAAATGCCTTGTCTTCGGCAGGTCCGCGTTCCCCATCCGTCGGATACAACGTGATCGTGTCATGAGCAGGCGTCAGCTGCATGCCGAGCTGCACCTGCTTATAGGCCGCAGACAGCTCCTCCACGCCCGCGAATCGCCTGTAGATTCCCGCGTTCAGCGACAGCTTTACATGGTTCCGGACCGCCGTCATCAGCATGTCTGCCCACTCTTTGACGGGTTGCTCTTCGAATTCGGCAGCTCCCGCCGTCTCGATCAGCACGCACCATTCTCCGTCTCTCATCTGGATAACGGCATGATGCAGACCGTTGCCCTGCAGCTTCTCCCGCAGCACATTGCATACCGCGAAATTCCACAGCTTACGCTCCTTGTCCGCCCAGTCCCGCCAATCCTTTGTTTTCTCCGAGCTGACGTCAAGATCCAGTACGATCATGACGAAACGTTGCGTCCGCAGCTGCTGCTCGTCGCCGGAGAACAGCCAGTGACTGCCCGAAAAATCGGTATAATCCATAATCAGATCGTAGAGTATTTTCTCGCTGGCCAGATCGATCATCCGGCCCAGCTTCTGCTGTTCCTCGTGCTGCTGCTTCGCCTTGCTGCGCTGATTCGACATCACTCTTGCAATAACGCCTGTCAGCTCGTCATAGGGAATCGGCTTAAGCACATAATCGTTGACGCCGTATTGAATAGCCGCTCTCGTATAAGCAAAGTCCTGATAGCCGGACAACATAATAATGTCGCAGGTCATCTCCCGCTCCCGGATCAGGCGCACGAGCTCCAGTCCGTCCATAACCGGCATTCGTATATCGCAGAGCAGGAGCTGCACGGATTGCTGCTCCAGAAGCTGGAGCGCTTCTACGCCGTTTTTGGCAGAGCCTGCAACTTGGAGACCTAGCATTTCCCAAGGGATAACCTTTTCCAAGTTTCGGGTAATGTGAGCTTCATCGTCTACCAGGAGCACCTTGTCGCTCATGCGCTCTCACCTCTGCTTTTTGGAATGATGCATCTGATCGTCGTGCCTTCCCCTTCCGTGCTGCAGATCATCATGCCATAACCCGGTCCATAATGAATGCGGAGCCGGTCGGCGACATTGCGTATGCCAAGTCCTCTCCGTTCGCCCAGTTCGGCCTCGTCTTGACTTTTCCTCGACGGACTGTAACCCTCCGCCAGCTTCTGCAGGACCTCCTGGCTCATGCCCTTGCCATTATCGCTGACCATGATCACGAGCGAGTGAGGTTCGACAGAGACGTCGATCGAGATGACGCCTTGGCCGTCCTCGTACCCGTCGAAGCCGTGCTGGATGCTGTTCTCGACAAGAGGCTGAAGCGTAAGCTTCAAAATACTATATTGCAGCGCCTCCTCCGGCACTTGAAGCTCATAGGAGAACAACTCCTCGAAGCGATACTTCTGAATCTCCAGATAACTGCGTACATGTTCGATCTCCTGCTTGATGCCGATCTCCTCGGAGTGATGCATGCTCGTGCGGAGCAGATTGCTGAGCCGCCTCACCATCAGCATGATCTTGGCCCCTTCGTTCTGCGCCGCGAGCGCGTTGATGGACTCCAGCGTATTGAACAGGAAATGCGGCTTGATCTGCGCCTGCATCAGCATCATCTCCGCATGCTGCTTCCGGTCCTGCTCCCTGCGAACCTCGCTTAGCAGATTGCCGATCCGCTCCACCATGCTGTTGAAGCTGTTAGCCAGAAGCACCGTCTCGTCCTTGCCCTGCGCAGTCACCCGGATATCGAGCAGCCCCTGCTCGACGAGTCGCATTTTGCGGACGACCTTGATGATCGACTTGGCGACCCGATTAACGAAAAAGACGTTGAAGAGCACGGCCGACAGCAAGCCCAACACCGTAATCATGCCAATCCACTGCACAAATCGGATGTTCTCGTCGGTTAGTGTATTCCAGGGCTGTACGGACAGCAGCACCCAATCGTTAAGCCCCAGCTTATAGGACGAGACGAGACTGTCCACGCCGTCGAACTTCATCCTCGCGCTCTTGTATTCCTGCGTTAACTGGGGCATGGAGTTGGTATACAGATCGATGCTCCCGCCATCGTATTCCTTGTTGCTGTCCAGCATGATGAGACCTTTGCCGTTCATAATAAAATAACGCGAGCCTTGCGAATCCGGATCCGGATTCTGGAACCCTTTCAGCATGCTGCTGACATCCTCGGTCTTGTACTGAGTGACCATGATGCCGATATCGTTAAAGGATTGAATGTCCTTAACGACGCGCAGCATGGTGAACAGCGGCGGATCGACGCCCGTCAGCTCCTTCTGCTCATGCGGCCCGATCCAAAGCGGGATGCCTCCGAGTCGAATGACATCGTCGTAGAGAGAATGCTGCCGCAGCTGCTCGAACGTAATCGGACGGAACGTCGTGGGATCATTGCGATTCGAACGGTACATCGTGCCGTCGCTGGAATACAGGACAACATAGCTGACGGCAGGATGCTGGAACAGAATGCTGCTGATCTGTTTTTCGTCCTGATTAATGCGAATGATCGTGCTTGGATCGTCCATGGACAGATCGTTCTGCTTTAGAATATCCTGAACGACGCTGCTAATGACGTTGCCGTTGGACAACTGATTCAGCTCGCGGAAAAAGTAAGAAAGATTGCCGCCGATCGCTTTCATCGTGATTTCCGACTGCTCGCTGTACTTCTTCTCCAGCAGCGTCTCGGAGTTCAGGAAGGAGAAGATGCCGAGCACGATCATCGGGATAATAATAAGCGTAATGAAGGCCAGCATCAGCTTCGGTCTCAGATTCATCTTGCCCGGCCCCCTATTTGCTGTCGTCCCCGGTTATAATGCCGGATCCCGCCGCATGACCGATATGGCCAAGCCCCGCTTCGTTAACCTGGGCCAGATTGGCCTTATCCTGCGCTTCCTGAATAGACTGCGCCACCTTCTCTGGCGTGCTAAGACCGCCGATCAGCTTCTGCAGCCCGACTCCGATCTCCGAAGTAACGCTTGGCTGCACAATGGCATCGAAAGCCGGCCAAGTGCTCGAAGCTTGCCCCATAACCGTCAACACTTCATTAACGATGGGATCCGTGTCGGTGAGATCGGTGAACTTCATGGAAGGCAGCAGCTTATCCTCGTCCATCGCCCGCTTCTGCACGCTTTCGTTAAAGAAGTTGGCGATAAAAGCTTTGACGACCCCGATCTGTCCCTCGGACAGATTGGAAGAGAAGCCGAAGCCGTTGGAATACGACGCGTTGATGGAGCTTTGGTCGCCAAGCCCGCCGGGAATCGACGGGAACGCAAAAAATCCGATGCCGCCACGCGGAATCCCCGTTTCCACGCTTGTGAAGTGGCTCATGTCCCAGGTTCCCGTAAACACCATCGCCGCTTTGCTCTTTAGCAATTGCGCTCCTTGCTCCGCATATTCGAAGCCAAGCGCCCCGCTCGGAAAGTATTTGCGCCGGATCAGCTCATTGTAAGCTTCGAACCCTTGGATAAAACCCGGGTCGGTCCACTTCGTCTCCCCCGTCAGCAAGCCGCTGAAAGCCTCGATGCCCACGTATCGGACCATGACCGTATTCCACATCATGCCGATTGCCCAAGCATCCTTCGCAGCCAGGCCGAACGGCACATATCCCGCCGCCTTGATGGTCTCCGCCGTATCCAGCAGTCCATCCCATGTTTTGGGAATGGACAAGCCCAGCTCCTTGAATATTTGTTTGTTGTAGAAAATCCCTTCGCTATAACCGCCGTATGGCACGCCATACACCCGGCCGTCGATTGTAAATTCGGACAAACTCTCGAACTTGTCTGTCAGCTCCAGCTCCTCCAGAATCGGAGTGAGATCCAGCATCCGGCCCGCCTTTACGTAGAGCTTTAGATCCGCTCCGCCAAACACCTCGAAGATGTCGGGCGGATTGCCGACGGCCATCTCCTGCTTGAGCTTCGTATCGCGATTGACGATTTCGTCGATGCCCTCCAGCTGGAAGACAACGCCTTCGTTCTCGGCTTCCGTCTGCGCGACGACATCCTCGAGCACTCGCAATCTGGCTTTGCTCGTTTCCTTGATCTGCGTATGCCGCAGCGACAAGGTAACTTGCTTAAATTCCAGTTTGTCTTCGATTGCGGGGTTATTGCCGCTGCATGCGGAAGTCCCCGTGGCGACAATGAGAAGGACAACGATCAGGATAGAACTTCTGCGCAAGCTTGTTAACCCTCCTTAGGGCGTGTCTGAATACTCCGAGGGTAGCAGATTTTGCCGAATTTTCGTTCCATGCAAGGAACTTTTGTGAAGGTGTACCGGGGGTACGTCAAGCAAAAGTGACGAAGCAGGGGGCGGAAAGGCGGTGAAAGATGCCCCTGAGCGGGTTTTCAGACACGCCCTAAGTCCACAATCACTTGTCTCCCTGTATCTTATTATATCCACATTCGCATGCCTGCAAGGAGGTCCAAAAAACGATAACGAGGGGATACATTTCTATTATTTTTGCCGCAGCGGCAACCTCAATCTCGCAGCTTTTCGGTTGCTCCCCTGATTCGTTCGTACAGGGCTCGCCATTCTTCATTGCCTTGCGGCGGACCTGCCGGCTCTCCGGCTTCTTGCTCTTCGGAGCCGTTGCTCTTGCCGTTAATTGACCGAAGCGACCCAGGTTGCTTCAATCGATCAAGCCGATTCCGCGATTGTTCCTTCTCCAAACGTCATCACCCTTTCAGCCAATCGTCCCGGAGCGCGAACAGATCCTTTAATTCATCCGTGCTCATCTCCGTGATCCACTGCTCCGACACGCCGACAACCTGGTCGTTCAGCGATTGCTTGCTCTCGATCATCTCGTCGATCTTCTCTTCCAGCGTGCCGAGCGTAATGAACTTGTGCACCTGCACCTGGCGCGTCTGCCCGATCCGGAAAGCCCGATCCGTTGCCTGGTTCTCGACGGCCGGATTCCACCAGCGGTCGAAGTGGAACACATGATTCGCGGCCGTCAGATTCAACCCCGTTCCGCCTGCCTTAAGAGACAGGACGAACGCGCCGCCCTTCTCATCCTCTTGAAATGCCGTAATCATTTCGTCGCGTTTCGCCTTCGGCACGCCGCCATGCAAGTATGGGACCTTGATGCCAAGCGACGCCTCGAGCGTTTCCTTGATCCGTGCTCCCATCTCTACGAATTGGGTGAAGATGAGACAACGTTCGCCTTCTGCCGCGATCTCCTCGCACATCTCCAGCAGCCTCGCCATCTTGCCCGATCTTTCGGCATCCCACTTCTCTGTCTCCGTCTCGTGCAGCAAAAGCGCGGGATGGTCGCATAGCTGCTTAAGCTTCGTGAGCGTCGCCAAAATAAGCCCGCGCCGCTGCATGGCATCCAGCGTATCCAGCTTCTCCATCAGCTCGGATACGATGTTCTCGTACAACGTTCCCTGCTCGGCGGTCAAGGTCATAAAACTTTTGGACTCGATCTTGTCCGGCAGCGACAGCTGGATGGCGGGGTCCTTCTTTACGCGACGCAGCATAAACGGCCTTACCCAGCGCTGCAGCCCTTGTATCATCGTTTCGTCCCTCGTCCTCTCGATCGGCGCGACGACCGCCCTGCGGAAATCGGACATGCTGCCGAGATAACCCGGATTGATAAAGTCGTAGATCGACCATAGCTCCGTCAGCCGATTTTCCATCGGCGTGCCGGTTAACGCGATCCTGTGGCGGGCGCCGAAGCTCCTGATCGCGCTGGATTGCTTTGTGTACACATTTTTAATATTTTGTGCCTCATCGAGACAAAGCGCGTTCCATTCCACAGCTCCGATATCCTCTTCATCCAGCTGCGCGAGCGAATACGAGGTGATGACCAGATCGTATTCTCCCGCGAGCTCCTTCAGCTCCTCGCCTTTCACCCGTTTGCCGCCGTAATGGATATGAACCTTGAGCGACGGCGCGAATCGCCGAAGCTCCTTCTCCCAGTTCCCGATAACGGATGTCGGACAGACCAGCAGCGACGCACCTGCGGCAGGATCCTCCGACGCCTGTACGCAGCACAAATACGCGATGAACTGAATCGTTTTGCCGAGACCCATGTCGTCAGCCAACACGCCGCCCAGTCCGAACTGGCGCAGGAACAACAGCCAGGATACGCCCTGCAGCTGGTATGGACGCAATTCGCCCAAAAACGACGACGGCAGCTCGGCCTCCGGAATGCGGGACACTTGCTGCAACTGCGCCAGCCAGGCGCCGAGATGTTCGTTCAACTCGACCTCGGCCCGCAAACCATCCTCGATCTCGCTGTCCAGCTCCATCTCCGAGCCGCCCCGCAGATGCATCTCCAGCACGTCGCGGAAGGAGAGTCCCTTGCGCTTGCCTACCCGCTTCATCCAGGCGCGGATTTCCGCTACATCCTGAGGATCGAGATGGACCCACTGATCCCCCACTTGCACCAGCCGTCTGTTCTCCTCGGCCATTTGCATAAATTCGGCTTCGGAGAGATCGATATTGCCCAGAGCCAGCTTCCAGTCGAACTGGACGATCTGGTCGAGACCGAACATCGGCTGCGCAGCGGAACCGACCGACGACTTGAGCTTTGCCCGCACTCTCAGCTTTCGGCTGCGAACCGCCTCCCACCATGCAGGAAGGAGGACTGGCGTACCCGCCTCCAGCAGCCGAAGACTGTCGTGCTCCAGGAAGCTCCATGCCTCCTGCTCCGTCAAGGACCAGCGAAGCGATGCCGCATCCTTTATCGTTCTATCTCCTGCTTCATCTTCCGATTCTCCCGCCTCGGCAAGATGAGGCAATACCTGCGCCCACTTGGACTCTTCCTTGTTCATCTTGCCGACGAGCGGCTCCCGCCAATCGGCAGGCAATCCGTTGCCAGCGTCAAGATCAACGACTCCATTGGCGTCATAATCGCCATATTCTGGACCGGCCTCATCCTTCCGCTCAGCCTGCCAATCTCCGGCGGGATTCTTTGCGATCGT
>NZ_BDQX01000398.1:45210-78508 GCF_003112455.1 Paenibacillus agaridevorans | reverse complement strand
CGCCACGCGGAACGGCAGCATATCCCGGCGGAAGCCAATGGCGATCAGCCATTCGTCTTCGTCGCTCCCCTTCTGCCTGAGCACGCCTTCGCCCATCTTTTTGCCAATGTCCGCCCAAGCTGCCGCCGCATCGTTGTCGCTTGCCAGCAATTCTTCGATCGCCGCGCCCAGCCACGCCTCCGCCCGGGCATCGCCATGTTCGGCCGCATCGCGAAGAGCCTGCTCCCAATCGTTCGCGAACTCGGCGGCGTCCTCCGGCAAGTCGGCCCTCCAGCTCCTCCGTTCCTCGCTCCAGTGCTGCCAGTCCGGCATATACCAGCCTCGCAGCAGCATCGTCCGGATCATGCCGGCGATTCGGATAAGGACGCTGAGCCGATCGCTCCACTTCACGTCAAGCAAACGGACATGACGGGGCTGCGACAAATAATCGACGGCGGCGAGCGGGCTCAGCTTGAGCAGGCTCTGTCCGCCGATTCGTTCCTCTTCTACGTCCGCTCCGTACCAAGAAGCCTTATGCCATGCGAACAACAACGAGCGCAGACGTCCTTCCGTCAAGTCCTTGCGCTCGACCGCGCCAAGCAGCAGCGCCGGGCTTCCTTCTTCCATGCTCCATTTGCCGTCCACCGTCAGGCTTCGAAAGTTCAATGATGTTCTCATACGCCGATTTTCCCTTTCCACAGCTCTTCCTGCAGCGCCCTGAGCCGTTGGTATTTCCCCATAATGCTTGCCACGTACAAATCCCAACGCTCTGCATCCTTCAGTCCCTTGTACAACTTCTCCAGCTTTTTAAGCTGTTTGACGGCTATCCGGTAGCCCTGCCGATTTCTCGTGGCGATATTCGCTTCGATGGATTGATGATAGATCGGCAGCAGCGATTCCGGCGATTGCTTGGCAACCTCGCGCAGCGCCGCCGCATCCAGCTCCTCCATCTTTGCTCCGACGAGCATCTGGAGATCGGCCCAATCCTCATAACGCTTGACGTTAAGCCAATGCTCGGAGAGATCCCCGAAGGAGTATGGCAACAGCCCGATCATATAAGACGCCCAGATTTCCTCCTGCGGCCGATCCTCGTCCGCGCGGCGGCACAGAGTCATAAATGGGCCGATATTGCGAGCATTTCTGGCGGCATGCACGCGCTCGAACAAATACGCCATCCATTGCTTCGCGGCTTCCCACTTGCCGGCTTCCATCCGCTGAGCCACGCAGGGATAGATAAGCTTTTGCGTCCGTTCGAAGGCGCTTTGCGAAAATTGCGCGATGGCCGCATCGTCATCCCCGTCCAGAAAGTAGAACATGCCCGCCGCCGCATGCAGAAACGAATCGTCGTTCTGGGGTTCCTTGCGCTCCGCTGCCGCAAGCAACGCCGCCAACTCCCGATCGAACCAGTCCCTGCGCCGCGACATCACTTCGCAATATGCCAGATACAGCATCGGCCAATCGAATAACTGGCGCTCGGCAATCATCGCCCTATGCTTCGCCCGTTCCGTAAGCGCCTCGGCCCAATGCAGCTCCGCCTCGCCCATCTCAAGGGGTTCAAGCTCCGACAACAAGGAGAAACCATGCTCCAGCCAAGGCTCTGCCATACGCAAGAACGACATCTCGTGATAATAGCGGCTAAAGCTGTCCACGGTCAGGATGGCCCGCTCCGCTTGCTCCAGCGTAAAGGCAATGGACGCCAGCCAGTGCAATCGCTGCATAGGCTTTTCCCATTCCCTCGACGTCCCCTTGAGCGCCGACAAGACGGGCTGCAGGGCATGCAGCGAATGCCGGCATTTCCTGAACGATTCGCCGTACTCGGCCTCCATCCAGGAGAACCACTCCTCTGGCGAACCGGAAGGACCCGGATTGCCGACGCCGACTTCGAACAAGGCCAATTGACCGGATTCCTCCTTCTTCTCCGGCTTCACGAGCTTGCTCGCGGGAGCCAATCCGAGCAGTCTGAAGTACGAAGCCTCTGCGGCTTCTTCTCCTTCCCGAAACGCCACATAATAGAAGTAGACGGCAACCATGTGCTTGCAATAATCGCCGTACGGACAGGTGCACTTGCTGTAGCGGAACTGTTCGGCGTCGATGACGACCGCATACAGCTCGGTCCCTTGGACGATGCCCGTCAAAATGTCGCTCGTCGTTTCCTTCGCGCTTTGAACGTAGCCGTTTTTGAAGTACTGCCAGCCGCGCTTGATCATGATGCCTTCTATGTTTTCGCCCATTTGTCCTTCGAGCGCCGTTAACATTTTGTCGTCGAATACACGCATTGCAGTCTTCCACCCGCCTCTCATCCGTTCTTTGCATTCTTTCCATTATAACACAAAAAAACGCCATCCCGGCGACGCGAGCCGCAGGATGGCGTTCCTGTTAAATCGTCGATTTCGCTTAAAAGCTTCTCTCTATCACCCCACGCTTTGCATCGACCATGCTTCCACATCCCAAATCTTGGTTACCCAGTCCTCGTAAAATTCGGGTTCGTGGGACACAAGAACGACCGAACCCTTGTAAGCTTGCAAAGCCCGTTTCAATTCGGCTTTGGCATAAACGTCCAAGTGGTTGGTCGGCTCGTCGAACAGGATCCAATTGCTTTCCCGCATCATCAGCTTGCAAAGACGAACCTTGGCTTGTTCGCCGCCGCTAAGCTGATTAAGGGACCGCGTAATATGTTCATTTTTTAAACCGCAACGAGCTAATGCTGCCCGAACCTCATGCTGGCTCATCGAAGAGAACTCGTCCCATACGTCTTCCAGCGGAGTCATCGTGGGAGCCTTGGCTTCCTGTTCGAAGTAAGCGGGGGATAAATAATCGCCCAAATACGTTTTGCCATCCAGAGGAGCAACGACTCCCAGAATCGTTTTAAGGAGCGTAGACTTCCCTACTCCGTTGCAACCTACGATTGCAATCTTATCGCCCCGCTCGATGACCATATCCATTTTGGGAAGCAGCGGCTTATTGTAGCCGATGACCATTCCCTCCGCTTCGAATACGGTTTTGCCGCTCGTTCTGGATTCTTTGAAGTTAAAAGTCGGTCTTGCCGCTTCCTCCGGCTTGTCGATCCGGTCAATGCGGTCAAGCTGCTTTTCCCGGCTTTTTGCCCGCCCCGAGGTCGAAGCGCGCGCTTTGTTTTTCTGAATAAACTCTTCTTGTTTTTTAATATATTCCTGTTGTTTCTCGTAGGCGTCGATATGCTGCGATTTGTTCAGTTCGGCCATCTCCAGGAACTTATCGTAATTGGCCGAGTAACGCGTCAATTTCGTGAATTCGAGATGATAGATCACGCCCACGACCTGATTCATGAAGGACGTCTCATGGGAAATCAGAATAAACGCGTGCGGATAATTTCTTAAATAATTCGTAAGCCAGTTAATATGCTCGTCATCCAAATAGTTTGTAGGCTCGTCCAGCAATAACACGCCGGGCTTCTCCAGCAAAAGCTTGGCGAGCAGCACCTTCGTCCGTTGTCCGCCGCTTAACGCCGTCACATCGCGGTCGAGTCCGATCGCGGTAAGGCCTAAACCGTTGGCCATCTCGTCGACTTTAACGTCAATGAGATAGAAATCGCCGATTTCAAGCTCCTCTTGAATCTCTCCCATCCGAATCAATAGCTGCTCCAGCGTATCCGGGTCCGCGTCGCCCATCTGCAACGTAATTTCATTCAGCTCGTTTTCCAGCACGAGCAAAGGAGCAAAGGCGTCCTTCAACACGTCACGGATGGTCTTGCCCGCTTCGAGCTTCGTATGTTGGTCCAAATAACCGTATTGAACGCGTGGCGTCCATTCGACCTTGCCTTCGTCCTTGAGCAGCTTCCCCGTCAAAATATTCATAAGGGTAGACTTCCCTGTGCCGTTTGCGCCTACCAGCCCGACATGCTCCCCCTCCAACAATCGGAAGGAAACGTTTCTAAACAATACCCGATCGCCAAACGTATGCGATAATTGCTCAACCGTCAACAAACTCATGATTCTTTATCTCCATTCTTTTGCATTTAACTATGAGAGCGGAATATACACGGATAAAGTCAGCTTATCCGGGCTTGTCGCAAATACGGTGACTTTGCCCTTGTATCGTTCCGCAATCGATTTGACGATCGACAAACCGAGTCCTTGATGATCATCCTGCTTCGTGGAGAAGCCTGCTTTAAACAACGGCTTCTGAACGAGCTCCTCGGCATTAAGACAGGTATTGGTAATAATGATCTCCAGCGCGTGCCCCCTTTGCGCGACGGCAAGCTCTACCTCTCGGATGCTTTCGTCGTATTTCAGCACTTCGTCAAAGGCATTGTCGATAAGATTGCCCAGTACCCGATTCATATCCAGCGTCTTGGCCCCCATGTCCTGAAGATCAAGACCGCTTACGCTGCATTCCAATGTGATCCGGTAGCTCTCCGCCTGCGAGATTTTGGAACGGATAAGCGCCGCGATCGCCGGATTGCCGATATTGATATAATCGTTGACGGAGCGGATATCGCTGGTCAATTCTTTGGTGTAGGCTACAAGCTCCTGATATTTGTTAAGCTCCGCAAGCGCCCTGATCGTCTGGACATGGTTCAGGAAATCGTGCCGCTGGGCTTTGACGGAGTGGAACAAGCTGTTGATCTCTTCCACGTACGTCTCCTGGGCGACTTGTACTGCTTTTTCGCGGGTATATTTGTAATAGCGGAGAGCGGTATAGGCAATCGCCAGGCTAACGATCGACAATAAAACAATGATAAGACCCAGATTTAGAAATTGGTTGTCCAGTTTGCTTTTAATAACCTCGTAATCCGAAGCGATCGTCAGCACGTAGCTGTCCAACTGCTTGCCGTATTCGTCCGTAATGCTGATCCCTTTGTCTTTTACGAATACGGGGATAAACAGCTTATAGACCGACTTGCCCCCCGCCTTTTCCTCCAGCGTGAGCACTTCGTGCTCCTGGTAAGCACGGCGTACGTATTCGACGTCGCGATCCAGCTTAATCGTATAATCGCCATAGATGACGGGACGCTGCACATGATGCTCCTGCTCCTCGCCGTTCTCCGTAGGCGTCCAGATCCCGTCCGGAAAGGTTGCCGGATTGATCGCCGCAATCTCCATAATGGAGTCGCTTCTGTTCTCCAGCTCGGAGATCAGACGTTCTGCCCCCGTAATCCGGTTGTACTCGTCAAGCCTCGCAAAGCTGACGTAGGGATCGGTAATATAATTTGTTGTTCCGTCGTAATAGTAGCCCCACTTGTAAACTTTGTCCAGCTCCGTGGAGGATACCTCGAACGGACCGCTCCAGAAGTTCTCCATGGACTGCCCGAGCCATTCTTCCTTAACGACTTCCTTCGCGAACAGCTGCTTGAATACCTGATGCCAGGGATCCCAGCTCTTCGTGCTCTTTCCAATTTGCGAACCATCGGATGAGCGGTGCAGCACAATATCATCGCCTGTTTGCTTCAGCAGCGTAATATGGGCGATGTCCAGCTTCCTGCTCAGCTCCTGAAGCTGCTCCGATGTAACCTTTTCCACATCAGGGTCAAGGGCGTATTGGGCGGCAATGGATGCCGCGCGAAGCTCCCTGCCGATCTGGTCCTCATAATGCTCGGCGCCCATGCGAGACTGCTCGACGGCGATTTCGATCTGACTCGCAAGCGTCAGCAGCTCTTCCCTATGACTTTCTTCCAAAGTTGATTTGGTCAAGAAGTAGTAGACTGTGTTATTAACTAATATGAGCGTAACGATGACGCCGATTGCGATCAGCCATAGATTGCGTTGCATGTGTTGCATCTTGCCCCTTTACCTTATTTTTTGAGCAGCAGCCGCAGTGCCCAGCCGCGCTCCGCGCGTTTCCTGTACTTAGGCAAGGAACGATAGACGCGCAGCCCTTCCTCCGCCGAGCTCTTTGCCTCCGCTTCCTTCCCCATCCGTTTGTAGACCTCAGCAAGCCGGTAGTAAGATTCGCACGAGGAAGAATGGATGTCCTGGAACGCACGCAAATAGCGAAGAGCCTTCTCTTGATCGCCGCTGTCCGCGCTCATCGCCGCAAGCCTCAAATAGGGCGTGCCGTATTTGACCCTCGAATTAATCTCGAGCGCGCGCAACAGGGCCGCTTCTCCCTCCGCCTTATTGCCTTCGGCCGCCAGCGCCAGCCCCAGATCGGCCCAATATTCCGCCGAATCCTCCAGGACCCTTTTGAGCGGCTCCAGCAAACGAATCGCTTCTCCGTATTTCTTTTTGTCGATGAGCAGCCGGGCAAGCTCTTGCTTCGCGGACACGTCATTTGGAGAAGCCGTCATTATGTTCCTTAACTTGCGGATTCGCGAGTTGCGCTTAAGCGGCGCCAGCAGACTGGGAGACAAACCTACGAATCTGCGGTCTATGACATACAAAATAAACAGCAACAGAATGATGGCAAAAAACGGGTTGCCAAGCAGCCAGGACAACCACAGGAATAAAAAGGTCAGCTTGAACATGAATTCGTTCCCCCATAACGATCGATATCAATGACAAATAATCTCGTTCCATCATACCACAATCAGGGATTTTGTAACGGGTTGGCATCGTATTTCATACTTGCTTTTCGCATATTCATTCCACCGCCGCAACATACTACACGGGAAACATTACCACATCAGCCCAAGGAGGCAGACAATCTCATGGACAACAAAAGAGGCGCCGAGGACGAGCGAAGCCGCGGTCTGGCACCGGGAGAGGCAGAGCAGTCGCTGACAGATCGCCAAGGGCATCCCATTACAGACAACCAGAATATTCGCACGATCGGCAACAGAGGACCTTCAACGCTGGAGAACTATCATTTTATCGAAAAAATATCGCATTTCGACCGCGAGCGCGTGCCGGAACGGGTCGTTCATGGCAGAGGCGCCGGCGCTCACGGCTACTTCGAAGCGTACGGAAAGCTTGGCGATGAGCCCGTTTCGAAATATACGAGGGCCAAGCTGTTCCAAGAATCCGGCAAGCAGACGCCTGTCTTCGTCCGCTTTTCTTCCGTCATTCACGGCGGGCACTCTCCCGAGACGCTTCGGGATCCGCGCGGCTTCGCGGTCAAATTTTATACGGAGGACGGCAATTGGGATCTCGTCGGCAACAATCTAAAGATCTTCTTTATCAGAGACGCCATGAAGTTCCCGGATATGGTTCACGCGTTTAAACCCGATCCCGTCACGAACGTGCAAAGCATGGAGCGGTTCTTCGACTTCGTCTCCCAGTCGCCGGAAGCGACTCATATGATCACGTTCCTGTTCTCGCCTTGGGGGGTTCCGGCCAATTACCGGCAGATGCAGGGCTCCGGCGTCAACACGTACAAATGGGTCAATGCCGAAGGCAAGGGCGTGCTTGTCAAATATCATTGGGAGCCGCTGAAGCAGGGCATTCGCAACCTGACCCAGGATGAAGCGGAGAAGATTCAAGCGAAGAATTTCAATCATGCCACGCAGGATTTGTACGAGGCGATCGAAAAAGGCGATTACCCGGAGTGGGAGCTGCAAGTGCAGTGGATGAGCGACGACGAACATCCCGAGCTTGATTTCGACCCGCTTGACGATACAAAGCTGTGGCCGCCGGAGCAATTCCCTATGCTCCCCGTCGGCAAGATGGTGCTTAACCGCAATCCGGCCAACTATTTCGCCGAGGTGGAGCAAGCGGCGTTCGGCACGGGCGTACTCGTAGACGGGCTCGACTTCTCCGACGACAAAATGCTGCAGGGCCGTACCTTCTCGTATTCCGATACGCAGCGCTACCGGGTAGGCAGCAACTATTTGCAGCTCCCTATCAATGCGCCGAAAAAACGCGTGGCGACCAATCAGCGCGACGGGCAGATGGCGTTTTACGTCGACGTAGCGCCCGGACAGAACCCGCATATTAACTACGAGCCGTCTTCGCTAGGCGGACTGACCGAAGCCGACCGGCCGGGGGAACCGCACGAGCCGTTGTACAATGCCAAGCTGACGCGGCAGAAGATCGACCGGGAGAACAACTTCGCGCAGGCGGGCGACACCTACCGCAAGCTCGAGCAGTGGGAACGCGACGATCTCATTGCGAATCTCGTCGACGCGCTCGGCACATGCACCGATCACATCCGCGAGACGATGATCAGCCACTTTACGGCAGCGGACGCCGACTATGGACGACGCGTGGCGGAAGGTCTGGCAGCGGCCGGCAGCGCAGGCAACGGACATGTCGGCACGAAAGCCGCGAACGATGGCATGGAAATGGCGGCCGAGCTCGGCCATTCGACCGACGGCTATTGATTCCGACGAGCAATAGCAAGAAGAGCCGCCCGGTTCGAGCTTCAGCCGGTCGGCTCTTCTTCGCTTGGGGATCGCCCAGGCCTCCTCGCCGGAATTCGGATCATCACCGTCGTCCCGATGCCAAGCCGGCTATAAAAAGTTACGCCGTAACGCTCTCCGTATTGAAGCTGCACGCGCTGATGGATGTTCCGGATGCCGATGCCCGTCTCTCCTTCGGCTTCCATCGAGGCGATGACGGCAAGCCGATCGGCCCTTACGCCCATTCCGTCGTCGATGATCCGATATACAAGATCGTTTTGCTCGAGGGCGACGGAGATTCGGATGTAAATGCGGTCGCCGCTCCACGCGTGTTTGAGCGCATTCTCGACGAAAGGCTGCAACACGAGCTTGATCGTCTCGAAAGGCCATATGCGGACATCCACGTCGAATGCAACTTCGAGACGGCTGCCGTATTTTACCTTCTGGATATCCAGATAGGCTTCTGTCTGTTCGATCTCCGACGAGACGCGTATTAATGACTTGCCGGAATTAAGCGTAAGCCGGTAAAACTTCGCAAGCTGCACGACCATCTTCTCCAGCTTCTCGTTCTCCCCGAACTTGGCCAGCCGATTAATGGAGGATAACGTATTATACAGAAAATGCGGATTGATCTGCGTCTGAAGCATCTCGAGCTCGGCTTCCTTCTTCTGAAGCTGCGTCAGGTACACCTTGTTGATCAGCGCCTCCACATCTTCGCCCATCCCGTTAAGCGCCGTCGCGATCTGCGAAAATTCGTCGCGTCCCCTGTAAGCGATCCGCTTGTGGAGATCCCCTTCCCGAAACGCATTTAACACCGAAACAAATTTCATGATTCGTTTGGAAAAGTAACGGGATATAAACACGCCCGCAAAAGTGAACAACACGAAACAGACGACGCACACGGCGAAAATAAAAGCGCGCACCCGGACCGCCTCCTGCTCGATGACCGTTAGCGGCACATGGGCTTCGATCTTCCAGCGCTGCTTCGGCATCTCCTCGGCAATCGTCAAATACGGCTGGCTCCGTCCCGGATTCGTCACCGCGTATTTGCTCGGACCGGAAGGCGCCGCGGCGCCGTAAGCGCTCGGACTGCCCGCAGAAGCATAGATCAGACGGCCCTGCTCATCCTTGACCGTAATCTCGCTTCCCGGACCCAGCTTCGAGTCGACGACGCTTTCGAACAGCTCCGTCTTCCGAACGCTAAAGCGCATAACGCCGACTTCTCTCATTTGCAGCAGATCGCTCATATCGACGATGCGGCGTATCATCGAGATCCTTCCGTCGTGCTCGTCTTCCTCGATCTGCTTCCACTGTATCGTCTGCCCGTACTGTTCGGGCGGAATGTCCTTATACCAAGATTTGTTTTCGATTCGGCGCAAGTGGTACAGATCGAACGTCTGCGTGTTAAAGTCCTCAAGCGCGTCCCGTTTCTCGTAACGTTCGTTGATGCTTTCGTTGCGCAAGTAGACGGACAGACGCAAATGGAGGCCGATCGACTTCGTCGCGATGTCCAGCTTGGGCAAAATAATCTGCTCCATCCGGTAATGGTTCTCTGCGCCCGTCGCGTCGGTCTTTAGATGCTGCACAAACGTATAATCGTCGTACAGCGTGCCCGATATTCGAATCATATCGCTTGTCTTGTACGCCACGTTGTCCCGAATCTGGATCAGCGTTGCCTGAATGTTCGACCTCGTCTGCTTCCTCATCGACTTCTCGTACATGGATTGCGAGACGTAGCCGTTAAGAGATACGAGAATTATAATAAAAACCAGATAAGACAACATCAGCTTGTAACCGATTGGGAGATAGCGGCGTCCGCGCTCGCGATTCGTCTTCACTGGATGCTCTTCCTGTACTCCATCGGCGTCATGCCGAATTTTTCCTTGAACTGCCTGCTGAAGTAAGGCAAGTATCTATAGCCTACCCTGTCCGATACTTCATAAATTTTTATCCCCGGCTGCTTGAGCAGTTCGACGGCCCGCTCCATCCTCATCTGAACGAGCAGCTCGTTAAACGACTGGCCCGACTTCTCCTTGATCAGGAATCCGAGGTAGCTCGGCGAAAACGAGAACTGCTGGGCGATATCCTTAAGCGTGATGTTTTCGCCCATCCTCTCCCTCATCGTATGCAGCACCCTGCGAATGAATTTGCTTTCCTTCGTGTTTGCTTTCTCGTTCAGCCGCTCCGAAATTTCGTACAAGCGATGAATGAGCCAGGAACGAATGTCTCCGATCGTATCGAATTGCATCAGAATGTCCAAATTCCTAATTTCGATGCCAAGCAGCTCGAACAGATCCTCCTGGTTGGCGGTCAAATAGTGATCCAGCTTCCATATGATATAGCTGCTCAGATTATGTACGGTGAACTTGGAACGAAAGCCGGTTATCGATTTAAACAAATTTTCCAACTCGTCGTGAAGCAGCACCAGGTTGTAATCCTTCATCGCTTGAAGCAAAGCGGCCATTCGGGCATCGAGCTCCCTGGCGTCGAACATCTCCGGCTTCGCCTGCACTTCTTCGAACTTGATCGTAATGCCCTTTCCAAAAAACATTTTGCCTTCTACCGCTTCAATCGCTTGTTTGTACGAGTTAGACAGTCTCTCCAGTCGGCTAGCGGGCGAACCTAACCCCGTCGTCACCGTAACGTCCAATCTGACTTTCGCTTCTTGAAGCAACCCTTCCAACGTCTCCTCTAGCCGCTCCTCTTCCAGCAGCAGCGCTATCCGCTTGGCGTTGAGCCTGCAATAGGGTATCCGCCAGCCTCTCATCCCGATCGAGTCATGCAGTTGGCGAATAAAGAGGCGGGAAATCTCCAGCAAGTCGGCCCCGGAATTGGACGAGCTTCTATTCTCAAGCTCAATAACCGCCACCCGGACCGGCCACTTTAGCTGCTCCATGTCCCGAGACACCTGCAGCTTGTCTCCGAATTCCGCCAAGTTGGCCGCTTCGCCTTCGAACAGCCTGAGCAACAGATCGTTTCGGGCGATAGGAATCAATTGCTTGTACGCTTCTTCTACTTCCCTATGTTTATTCTCTTCGTCGAGATCCCGCTTCACCTTCATGAGCGATGCGACGAGCTCGCTGTCCTCCATCGGCTTGAGCACGTAGCTGTACGCTTTTAGCGACAGCGCCTGCTGCACATAGCTGAACTCCTGGTAACCGCTGACAAAGATGATGCGAATGTTCGGCTTGCGCTCAATCGCGATTTTGGCCAGCTCGAGCCCCGACATATAAGGCATATTGACATCGCTTACAAGGATGTCGATATGCTGCTTCTCCAGCAGCTCGCAAGCCGAAAGGGCGTTGTTGACGCTGCCTTTCACCTCCATGCCCAGCTCCGGCCATGGAATAAACCGCCTCATGCCTTCCAGATCCAGCTCTTCATCGTCTACCAGCAAAACGTTGTACATGCCAGTCCCTCCCGTTCCGGAACAAATGTATAGAGGTTGTTCGCTCACGCGCGCAGATCGTCAGTCGTTATTTAATACGCGCAAGTTGTCCTGCCAACGCTTCGTAATATAATCCAGATACAAGTCGAAACCCGCTTCCACGGAAGCCGCGTGCGCATCGTCGAGCACCTCCAGCACTTCTTCGTCAGTACGGCCGAACATGGCGGCCGCGCGGGCGGCAAGCCAAATTTCCTTGAGCTTGAGATAAATTCGCCCCTCTTCGATAGAGGAAGGCGGAATCAGCTTGATAAACGGCGTTGCGTCTCCCTGCGAGCGCCAGGTAATGTTCTGCTGCCAGTACGTAGCCCAATTCTGATCTTCATCCGGAAGCGTTGCTTCGTATTCGCTCTTCGTCTTGTCGAGATAACCCGTATTGCCGACCCAGATCATATCGCCCGACAATGCCTGTATTTCCGCGAGTCCCTGGGGATCGGAGCTGTACTTGCTCGTGAAAGCAGGCGTTATTCCATCCTCCTTGAAGCCGTTCCAATAGCCGTCCTCGCCTGGCGGCCCCCACATCTGCACGGCCGAGCCTTCCGGGCCCGTCATCCAGTCGAGCAGCGCGAAGATCGCCTCCGGATTGTTCGCGCTCGTCGTGATCGCCGCCGCGTTCCACCCGAGCACATTATAGGTGCCTGGATAGATTCGGGCAGGATCAAGACCTTCCTTATAGATCGGCTCGATAAAAAAATATCCGTCCTCAGGATCGGCCTTCGACAGTTCCGCGTCCGCGGTCATTATCATCCGCATCGGATCGGCGCTGGCGTACACGGCCGCCTTCCCCGCCATCAGCTTCTCGCTCACCTGATATTCCGTCTGCACCAGCGCATCCTGCGTCATCAGGCCTTCCCTCATCAGCTTGGCGACGAACAATGCCGATTCGCGGAAGCCGGCATCCTCGTAGATAGATGTCATCCGTTCGCCGTTTGCCACCGCGAAGTAGCGAGTAAAGCTGAAGTTGTCTTCCTTGAACGAGGAGAACAACTGGTCGATGCCTTGCCCTTCTTTCGCAAGCCCCGTCTCGAACGGCACCGCATCCGGAAACATCGTTTTAACCCGGAGCAAGTACCGGTACAGGTCGTCGGTTGTTTCAAGTTTGGGAGAACCAAGCTCTCGATAAATTCGTTTGTTGACGACAAAACCGGCATTGCCGTACGGCTTATTGGAATAATAGTTTGGAAAATAATAGATATGGCCATCCGGCGATCGAAGCAAATTGATGATCTTCTCTCCCGCCCATTGCCTTAAGTTGGGGTATTCGGCAATATACTCGTCCAGCGGCACGAGCAGCCCCGCTTCCCGCAATCTTTCCAGATCGGCGTCCCTCTCACCCCATACCACATCCGGCAGTTGCTGTCCGGCGACCATCTTCTGCAGCATCAGCTTGCCGTCGCCTTCCGCGCTGACCCCCTTCACATGGACGTTCAACTTGTCGCGAATCCAGGCCGAAGAAGGATCAGCTCCCCACTTGGGCATCGTATAATAGCCATAATGTGCGTAAAAGGTCATGTAGAGCGGCTCCCTCCCTAGGGCGTATAGGCCGTCTTCCGTTCGCGGAGTTTCGGTTGCAGCAGCTTCGGGCGCCTCATCCGACGGCTCGGGCTGCCCCCTCTCCGCCTCGCTGCATGCGATTAACGAGATCAGCAGTAGTCCAATACTCAGCGGTTTCCAGACCGCTCTTCCCATCCCTTTCAATGCAGAGCACCCCCGTCCTTCCAATTCATTCACACATGAACACGTCATCGAAGAATGCCATAATAATACCAAAAATATCTAAAACAAAATAGATTTTTTGCAAGTTAAATCACAAAAAACGGGAGTTATCCCAAAGGATTCTTCCTGCTCCTTTGGGACGCTCTCGTCTTGCTATAAACGAATCATTATTCCATGCCTAGCGTTTTCTTGTTCTCAAGCCATTGCTCCGTGCGCCACTCCAGCAGCTTGTTGTATCCGTACGACTCCGCGTCCGCTTGGGCTTTGTCGAGAATTTGATCGACCTTCTCGTCGCTGCTTGCCGTAGCGGATTCCGCAAGCACTTGCGTAATGAGATCGAGTATCTTTTGCCTGATGTCGCCGAGCTCGGAATCCGGCTCCGGATTCAGCTTGTTGTTGAGCGCCGTAATATCGTTAGCGGACGGCCACGTAATGGTGCTTTGGTAACGAGCCGACCAGTTCTGCTCTTCCGGCGGTTTGGCGTTTTCGTACTTCATTTTTGCCGGATCGATATAAGACGTGTTGCCAACGATCATAACGCGGTCGTTAAGCGCTTGGATTTCCGTCACTTGGGCAGGGTCGTACTGATCCGTAAAGATCGGCTGTTCGTTCTCGTCGAAACCTTTCCAGTTGCCGCCCTCCGGCCCGAAGAATTGGATCGTCATGCCTTCCGGACCCGTCAGCCAATCGAGGAAAGCAAAGATTTTTTCCGGATCCTTGGCCTTCGTCGTAATCGTCGTAATGTTCCAGCCGAGACGGTCGTAGCCGCCCGGATGAATGTTCGATTGGTCCAGACCGGCCTTATGAATCGGCTTGATCATAAAGTAACCCGCTTCCGGATCGGTCTTGATTAGCTCGTTATGCGCTTGCGATGCATAAGTCGTCGGACCCGAACCCGCATAAACCGCCACGCGCCCCGTCATCAGCTTCTCCAGCACCTTGCCGCGGTCTTGCGTGAACATGTCCTGCGAGATCAGCTTTTCGCGATACAGCTTGGAGACGAACTTCTGCGACTCGCGGAACGACGGATCCATAAACAGCGATGTCAGCTTGTTGTCCTTGATCACGCCTTGCACGTCGCTACTGAGCGACTTGTAGTTGTTGCCTTCGGCAAAACCGGTGTACAGAACGCCGATGCCTTGGCCGTCGACCGTGCGGTCCGGCTCGAACGGCACCACCTCGTCGCCATACTTCTCCTTAACTTTGCCGAGGTAGGCGTACAGATCGTCCATCGTTTGCAGCGGCGGCTGGTCTAGCTCGTTGTAGATTTTTTTGTTCACGACATAACCCGCCGTGTTCGTCGATTTGTTTGTATACCAGTTCGGGAACTTATACAGCTTGCCGTCCTTGGACCGGAGCAGATCCATCAATTGCGGATCAAGCCACTTTTTGAGATTCGGATATTTGTCGAGATACGGGTCAAGCGCCACGATTTTGCCGTTGTCGATCAACCTTTCGATATCCGGATTGTAACGGTCGCCATAGATAAGCTCCGGCAGATCGCCGCTAGCCATCATCGTGCTCATGAGCTGCGCATGATTGCCCTTTGCTTGAATCGACTTGATGTTAAGCTGCTTGTTCTCCTTCAAATACTTCCAGAGCGGCACATCTTCCATCTTCTCGGGGAAATCCTGCCAGCCGTAATGCGTGTACGCGGTGAACTCCAGCGGCTCGGAGCCGAATACCCAAGGCGCGTCCTCGCTTTCGCCGGCGTTGTCTTTCTCCCCTGCTTTCGCCGTGTTCGTCGGCGACGGCTTGGTGCTGCCGCCCTCCCCGTTGCTGTTGCCGGAACAGCCTGCAAGCGCCGTCGTCAATGCAACAACCGTCGCAAGAATCCATACGTTCGGCTTTTTCAACTTTTTCATGCGGTATTTATGCCCCTCTCATCCCGTAATTTATATGTCCAAAGCGTTAACCGCCTTAAACCGAAGCCAACTTGCTATTCTTTCATGGAACCAACCATAACGCCTTTGACGAAATACTTCTGCACAAACGGATACACCGCGATGATCGGCAGCGTCACGACCATGATCGTCGCGCTGACGAGCGACTTCGAAGTAATGCTTTTCTTCGACATTCGTTCGACCGTATTGGAATCGATCCCCATCTGCTCCGAAATCAGATTCGCGTTCAGCAAACGGCGCAGCAGCGATTGCACCGGCATCAGCTGTTGATCGAAGATATAGATCGTCGGCAAGAACCAGTCGTTCCAATGGGCTACCGCCGTAAATAATCCAAGCGTAGCAATGACCGGACCGGAGAGAGGCAAAATAATTTTGGCAAAGATGCCCCAATTGCTGCAGCCGTCGATCTGCGCGGATTCCTCAAGCCCCGCCGGCAAACCTTTAAAGAACGTTCGGAACACGATCATGTTCCATACGCTGACCAGCGCGGGAATAATAAAGACAAGGAAGTTGTTCATCAGCCCTAGCGACTTGATCAGCAAGAACGTCGGGATTAGACCGCCGCCGAAATACATGGTAAACACAAAGAAAAAAGTATAAAACTTGCGGCCCATCAGGTAAGACTTGGTCATCCCGTAAGCGAGCATAGCCGTTACCAGCGTCGCGCTTACCGTACCGACGACGGTTCGGCTGATGGAGATCCAGAAGGCGTTTAGCAAGTTTTTGTCGCCGAACACGATATCGTAGTTCGTCCAGGTTAAGACGCGCGGCCAAAACGTCACTCCCCCCTTCGCCGTGTCCATCCCTTCGTTTAACGAAACGACAAGCGTGTTCCAGAACGGATATAGCGCGGAGAAGGACAACAGAACCAAGAAGACATATATGCAGATGACCATGGCCCGGTCAGCGGCTCCCAATCGTTTCAAACGCAATGTTAACGACCTCCAGCTTGCAAGATATTGAGAAACCTTCGGCTAGGAAGGCGCTCATGATAAATCAGTCGCTTTCTACCATAAGCTATTGCCGGACCGTCTTGCCAAATAATTGGCGAGCGTAAGCAGCCCGATACTGATGATAGCTTTAAATAAGCCAACCGCAACTGCGTAAGAGTATTTTTGATTTTGCAAGCCGACCCTGTACACGTAAGTGTCAATGACATCCGACACCGGCCTGAGCAGCGGGTTTTGAGCCAAAATGAGGATGTCTTCGAAACCCGCGTTGAGCAGATTGCCAGCCGCCAGAATCATGAAGATGATAATGACCGGCATAATGCTTGGCACGGTGATGAGGTAAATTTGTTTGAACTTGCTGGCCCCGTCGATATCGGCCGCTTCGTACATATGTTGATCGACACCCGCGATGGCTGCCAGGTAAACGATCGAACTGAATCCGATTTCCTTCCACACGTTCGTCGAGACGAGAATCGTCCAGAAGTAATCCTTGATGGATAAAAAGTTGATCGACTCGTCGATGGCTCCTGTCTTCTGCAGCATAATATTGATACTGCCGTTCTCGGTCGACAGCAGCGACATGACAACGCCCCCGACAATGACCCAGGACATGAAATGCGGCAAGTACGTAATCGTTTGCACGAATCGCTTGAACAACATATGTCTCACTTCGTTCAACATTAGCGCGAGAAGGATCGGCGCAGGGAATCCGATCACGAATTTCAGCAAGCTGATCACGATCGTATTTCGCAAAATCGTACCAAAGTCGGGCGCGTCGAAGAACGCCGCAAAATGTTTAAACCCTACCCACGGATTATCGAAAATCCGGGCTCCCGTAAACAAGTTGTAGTCCATAAACGCGGTAAGAACTCCGTACATGGGGATGTAGGCAAAGACGAAAATAATAATGATCGACGGCCACACCATCAGTTGCACATCCAGCTGTTTCATCAGCCTGGACAGAAAGGGTTTGCGGTCGTGACGCCGATCCGGCCTGTTGTAGGGCTGTTCGGTTGCTGCTTGCGGCATGCTCATCCTCCCGTTGTTGTCGTTTGAACTAATTGTAGACGGATCGGCCGTTTGCAACGATATAACGGGTTCACGAAATGTTATACTTCAGCGTGGACTTTAAATGGAAAATTGATAGAAATCGCGGATGGGTGACACTTATTCGAGGTTTGGGCTTAAAACAAGAAAAAGACAGCGTCATTGAGATGCCGTCTTCTATACATATTTATATATTTGTAATCTCGTCTAATCCTCCAACAGTCGGCCATTATCGTGCCATAGACCATACATTTTATTAAGTTTCGTGTTGTCCAGAAACTTCGACAAGCGGCTCTCGTACACCTCCGGCTGGCTTCGCGTGCTTTGGATCGTATCGATCCTCACTCTTTGGTAAAGCGCAGGGAAAGCCAGGAAATGCTCATAAGTTTGCGAATCTTCTTTCAGCTTTTGCATGATTCCGTCGTCGATCCGGAACGATTCGGGGTTCATATCGGGAAGCGCCTTTCGTCCTTCTTCCGTCACGAGCCCCAATCTTTCGAGTCGGCGGACACGTTCTTTGTTCAATTCGGTCCATGAGCTTTTTTTGCTTCGGGGGGAAAGTCTTTGAACCGTCTGAGTATCGGATATTTTTTTCTTGGTGCCGTCAATCCATCCGAAGCACAACGCTTCTTCGACCGCGTCCAGGTAGAACAGCTTGCCAGGCTCCGCCTTCATGGCGACGACGACCCAGCAGCACTTCTCAAGCTTGCTATTTTGTTGAAGCCAACTCCTCAGCTCTTCCCTGGTTGTCGCTTCCAGCAGATTTTCAATATCCATATTTACTTTGACGCCTCCTTCACGTACCAGTATAACGAATAATCATTCATCGTCGAAGCAAATCCCAATTGCCGGATCATCGTGGTAATATTGCCTCTGTGGTAGGTGCCATGGTTGGCGGCTTGCAGTAAAATTTCCGACAGCTTTGTTTCTCGGACCGTCGCGAACGGGTTATCCAGCATAATCGACTGCTCCAGATCGGACTGGCTCTTCATCCATGCCTTAAATTGATCGCCCAGCTTTGCGAATCTGTCCGCATACGCTTCAACGGAATCCAGCAATTCATCATTCAGTGCGGCATAAGAGCCCATGGCTTCCCGCATATTAGTTCCCGTTAACACTTTGTACCAAACGGCATCAATCGCATACATATGGCTGAGAGCGTGGGCTATCGTAGGAAAAGAACTGTTTACTTCCTGATGCAGCACGGAGGACGGAAGCTCCTTTAGCCGTCCCAGAATCGTTGCGGTAGCCCATGTGTGGTAGTTGAACATTTCGATTGGATGATTGCTCATTGTTTTTCAGTCTCCCTTGTATTTGTGTTGGCTTTGCCGTTGATCCTGTCGTCATTATAAAAAAAGAAGTATGACAGCAGTCTGTCATACTTCTTCATAAAGTTTTATGGCCTTGCGAAGCTGGTCCTTCAGGATGGCTCGAAGCTCTCGCGGCTCCAGCACTTCGGCTCCGCCGCCGAAGCCAAGCAGAATCGACCACAGCCATCGCGCTTCCAAAGGGCGATAAACGGGAATTCTCAACATCATGCTTCCGTCATCGAGAAATTCCCTGTCGGCAAAGTTAAAGTGATCCATGGCTTCCGCCAAAGTTTCGGGGCCGACTTTCAGGACGACATCAGCCACCCCATCCTTGGATAGACGTTGCGCCTGCGATTCTTCGTTCCGCAATGCGTCACGCAACGTATAGACAGTCTCCGTGACGACCGGATTCAACATGCGGGATAGACGAAACTCCCGCTCCCCCTGTCTGCTTCGGCAATACCCCTGGATATACCAATTGCCGTATTTGAAGTGGAGTCTTAGCGGCTCCAACTCTCTGTTCGTCCGCTCGTTATTCCAATTAATGTAGTCAAAAGCGACGACCTTGCGTTCGGAGATGGCCTTGCGAAGCAGGGGGAGCAGCTCGGGCTCCGTGCGTTTCGTCTCCAGATCAACCTTAAGACTAACCGTCTCGCGCCCCCTGTCGATGGTTTTCAGTCGCTCGATCGTCCCTTGCGCGCGCTCATCCTCAAATACGGAGGAGAGGCTGGCCAACACCGTAATCAAGGAAGAAACATCGTAAGAGCCTAGCAGGCTCCTGTCCATTTTATAACCGTCCATGATTCCGTAACCGCCGTTTTGGCCTTGATACGATACGACAGGGAAACCGGCTGCGCAGATGGCGTCGATATCCCGATAGATCGTGCGCTGGGACACCCCGTACTCATCCGCAAGCGCGGCAGCCGATATCACATCGTGATTAAGCAGCTTATAGATGATGGAGATGAGTCGCTCCAGTTTCATTTGCATAATCCCGCCCCTTCCGTCGTTTTATGCGAATCGAGCTTATTTTAACATTTTTGGGTCAGAAGTCTCCCGCCTCTAAGCTACCTTACTCGCGGGTAGTGAGCGCGTAGGCGGCGAGATGAATGGCCTGTCTTATACAAATTTTGTTCGCACAAACTCCTTTGTATACGAACGTATGTGTGGTAAAATTGAGTTATGAGTATACGTATATGTTCGATGGAGGTAGTGCAATGATACGAGCTCAAATCGTACATTTTGGGGCATCCAATAGGAATATGGACCGATTATTTGCCTGCAACCGGGAATCGGCGCGAGTGTGGAACGAATGCCTGAAATTATCCAAGGACCATTACACGACACATGGGAAATGGATCACACGATCAGAACTCCAGCAGCAAACCAAGGGTAGATTTCACTTGCATAGTCAGTCGATCCAGTCGGTTTGCCATAAATACCTGTTTGCCCGGGATTCCGCTTATCAAGCGGTACAGCAGGGAGTGAAAACGGCACGGTATCCGTATAAGAACAAGAAGCATTACAACACAAAATGGGCGAAGGATGGATTCAAGGTAGCCCCAAACGGGACCATCTCCTTTTCGATGGGAAATCACCAAGGAAAGAGGGAGGAACCTATCGTGATCCATACGACCGGGCTTCCTGATGGTCAGATCAAAGAAATTGAGCTTTGTTATGACAACGAGTTATACCTGGCTGTTTCCTATGAAGACGGGTTCGAAAGCAAACATTACGAGAAGAAACAGACGGCCGGGGTTGATCCGGGTGAAATTCACACACTATCCGCTTTCTGCGAGGATGGGGAAAGCTTAATGATCACAGGACGAAAGGTGCGCTCTATTCATCGTTTACGCAACAAAAAGTTGGCGGACATTCAGCGGCTGCAGTCTAAATGCAAAAAGGGCTCACGGCAGTGGAGAAAGTACCAGAAAGCCAAACGATATATCCTCAGTAAGTCCGAAAAACAACTGAGAGATGCCTTGCACAAGACCACGAAGCTATTTGTAGATTGGTGTGTCCAGCAGTCGGTCTCCGATGTCCATATGGGAAATGTAGAAGGCGTCCAGCGAAATACGCGTAAGAAAAACCGTGTCAACCGTAAACAAGCACAGCGATTGTCGAATTGGTCTTTCGGTAAAGTGAAACAGTACTTGACCTACAAGCTGGAGCAGCAAGGCATCCAGCTCCACAGCATAGACGAATCCTATACGAGTCAGACTTGTCCAGTCTGCACGAAGAGAAATAAAGTTTCTTCGAGAAATTACCGATGTGCCTGCGGGTACAAGGAGCATCGGGATATTCATGGAGCGAGGAATATTCTCAGTAAAGCTCTATATGATAAGATGGTCCATTCCGATGTGGATTCACAAGTCAAGTATCTACGGATTGCGTAAGCAAGAAGTAGTAGATGGGTTGTTCCGCCCCATGTGCCAAGGGCACATGTTGCTTACTTAGACCGCTTTCGATGACACCCATACACATAGCTAGAAGGTATGGAGCAGGAGTGGCAAACCCGCTTCTACAACGTTGTATCGAAGTTGTTGATGGTAAGAAGCCCCCACTTCAACCTGTTAGCAGTAAGTGGGGGAGGTTCACCATAAGAGGAACAGGTTTAGCTTCACATTTCGGCAGGGCAAGCTCAACAGAACTTCTGCTCAGAGCTTCATGTTGCTGCTGTGTCCCGGAGCCAACCGCGCATTGGGATCCATATAGACCTTGGCATTGTTAACAGCCGTAGGCGCTTCGCCAAATCCAACGGCTATCAGCTTCACTTTGCCCGGATATGTCGTAATGTCTCCGGCAGCAAATATGCCCGACACACTGGTTTCCATGCGGGAATTGACCGCGATGGAATTGTTTTCAATATGCAAGCCCCATTCGGATATGGGTCCAAGCGACGATACGAAGCCGAAATTTACAATAAGCTCATCGACCTCGATCTCTTGCGTGGCATTCGTTTTGACGTGGGTCAAGGTCACCCTGTCGATTCGGTCATCGCCGTGGAGGCCGGTTATTTCGGTTGGTGTAATAATGTTTACACTGGATGCATGCAGCTTTGCAACACTGTGCTCATGTGCGCGAAAATTGTCGCGTCGATGTACCAGATGAACTTGCTCGGCAATCGGTTCAAGCATGAGCGCCCAGTCTACTGCGGAATCTCCCCCGCCGGAGATAAGCACCTTTTTCCCCTGGAAACGGCTAAGGTCGTCAATAAAATAGTGCAAATTGCTATCCTCGAACGTATCGGCGCGCTCTACATCCAGCCTTCGAGGCTCGAAGGCGCCTACGCCGGCGGTAATAATAACCGTTTTTGCATGATGCTCGCCCTTGTCGGTTCTGACAACGAAGTGCCTTTCGTCAAGCTTTTGTACCAACTGGACCTTCTCTTTAAGACGTATTTCCGTATGAAACAAATCCATCTGCCTGGAGAGATTGTTTACCAACTCCTGGGCCGTAATCTTCGGAAAACCTGCAACGTCATAAATATATTTTTCGGGATAAAGCGAAGCAAGCTGCCCGCCGAGCTGCGGCATACTTTCGATAAGCTTAACGGAAGCTTGCCGCATTCCTCCGTAAAATGCGGCAAACATGCCTGCCGGCCCTCCCCCAATAATCAATATGTCAGTAATATCATATTCTTGCTGCATCGTAGTCACGTTAGGATGTACCTCCATCATAATGGCGTTTGGCAAGGCAGAAGGCTTTCAACGTCCTTCTGCTCTATAATCGAAAAAGTTTCCTTGCGTTCTCGCTGAATATTTTGCGTTTCTTCTCCTCCGGCAAACGGCGCAGTATCTGTGTTGGATCGTCGAAATCCCAATGAGGGTAATCACTGGAGAACAACAGCATGTTCTCTGCGTCGAACATCTCGAACATCATATCCAGATGCTTCAGATTGTTCGGCTCCTCGATCGGCTGGGTCGTCATAAAGCAATGATCCCTTACATATTCGCTTGGCATCCGCTTCAACCATGGCGCGGACGAGCGCAGCGCCTTGAAATTTTTATCCAGCCTCCACAATAGCGGAGGCAGCCAGGTGACGCCGCCTTCGCACAATACGACCTTGAATTCCGGATATTTCTCGAACACGCCTTCGCAAACGAGGCTGACCAGATGAGCCATGTACGTTTGCGGCAAACAGGTATGCCATTGCAAGTAGTTCGAGACGTAGCCGACGGCCGTCGGCGGATTAAAGATACCGCCGCCTTCGGCGCCGGGGTGTATGAGGAGCGGCAGTTGATGGCGCTGACAGGCTTCGTAGATCGGATGGAAATATCGATCGCCGTAAGGCATGCGGGAACCGCCAATAACACAGACGGCAACGATGTCCGGATGGGGCGCGATTCGCTCAATCTCGCGAACGGCCTGAGCAGGGTCCTGCATAGCAACACACATGTATCCCTTAAACTTTGAACTAACCGGAAACCATTCGGCAATTACATAGTCGTTATAAGCGCGGCAGATAGCGGCGGCGTAATCGGGATCAGCGAATCCGGAGATGCCGATAATCGAATCCGAACAGAGCAGCGCATATTCAACGTTGAATGGATTGACATAATGCTCCAGCATAAAAGCGGGATCCGAGCCGACCGGCAATCCGCTCGGCGGATCGGCGTCCTTCCTTTTGTTCCCGACCGGAGATGCATAAGGCGCACCGGCGCTTGGCACGCCGAAGCGGGCAGCCTGGCTGCGCCAAGGCTCATCCAGATAAGGGAGCAAATCTCCACCGCCCCGAAACTGGTTGTGTACGTCGCAATCGATTACCGGCATCGTCTCCTGCTTGTCTTTTAGCATCCTTCCGTCCCCTCCCTCTGCTTCGGTTGGCCGATTACAATGCCGATCTGTCCATCCTCCTCGATAACGGGGTAGCTTCGCGCCCTCACTTTATCGCTAAATAGCGATTTGCCGGTCTTAATATCAAATTCCCAGCCGTGCCACGGGCATCGCAAAATTTCCCGATCCCGTCCATAGATAAACTCATACACTTGCGATTCGAGCGTCGTGCCGCATACCGGACCTTTGCATAGCTCTGCCCCTTGGTGAGGACAATAATTGTTTATGGCATAATATTCGCCTTTAACATTATATACACCGATAGAGCGTCCCTCGATTTGTACAATTTTGAATGTTCCCTCCGGAATCTCTTCTGTCCTCGCAACTGGATAGACAGCCATCCAATCCTCCTCCTTATCGTTGATCGCATCTTAATTTTAGATCGAACGTGATCGTATTACGATTGCTAATTCAATTATTATTTGTACGATTCTAATGTATAATTTAATTAGCAATCCTATTTTTTAAATCAACCCAATTAGGGAGGCGACTGAAGTTGATTGAGCTTTTAGCCGTTTGTCTGGACGATATGAATCCGGATTGGCACATCGAAGAGAAGCCAACTTTGACAGACATGCTTATTCTAATTGTCCATGGACGAGCTATTTATGGTTTAAACGGGGAGACAGTCGAATTGAACAAGGGGGATATGTTGTTCATCCCGCAAGGCATGATGCGGTCAGGCGTCAATGCTCCCGAAGGACCTCATCAGAAGTATTCTTTTCACTACAAGCCGTATAATCCGGGACAATTCCCGTTTGATAGCGCCCGCACATATCGCAAAGTGAGAACGCGAAATCTCGATTTGATGAAAACAAGGTTCGCAGCGCTGGAGCATCACTGGTTCCGACGACTCCCTCATGGCGAACTGATCAGCACCGGCATCGCGATCGAACTGCTCGGTTATTACTCGCGGGAATTAGCGGAGGAAAAAATTGCTTCCGTCAAGCTGCGGCTTATGCAGGAGGTCCAGGATTATATACGGAAGCATTACAGAGAGCCCATTCGTATTGAGGATTTGTCTAATCACATCAACCGTGCGCCTAACTATATCACGCAAACGTTTAAAGTCGTGACGGGGATGACGCCCATTGCCTACATGCATCAAGTTCGTATCTACGCTGCACGAGACTTGATCCTCGACTCCAGGATGACGATTGGAGAAGTGGCCGAATATCTTGGTTACAGCGATCAGGCTTATTTCAATCGAATGTTCAAACGAATTATGAGCTACCCTCCATCTTTTGTTCATCGCGAGATGAAACGGTGGGAACCTTGACATGATCGAAACGTGAGGAAGGAACGCCTAGCGACGCTGGCGTCCGTTAACCCATTCTCTCCACAAGTCGAGGACATGCATGGCATAGTCTCTCCCTCCATTCGAAGCTAGTTTTTTGTAACGCACCTCCTTCCTACCATTTGGAGTAGATTTGGAGTAGATATGCTATAATTAAGATGACTAAAATTCAAAGCGAGGTGACGCCGATGAAATGGGAAGAGATTACAGAATTGCATCCGGGTCGTTTTGTGCTGATTGAGGCAATTAAGGCAAGCTCCAGCAATCGTATACGTCAATTAGAGGAAATGGCAGTCATTCAGGATTACGATAATCCGCAAGAAGCGTGGAGCGGCTATAAAGAATTGCACAAGCTACATCCGTCTCGTGAGTTGTATGTATTTCATACGAGCAGAAGCGATGTGGAAGTTGTAGAGGAGTTTTTCTCAGGAGTTCGGCAGCAGCTATGAAGATAAGAATTCAGAACGGTTTGCCTATCATTTCCTTGACTTTGACTCGAAACGACCAATCCATTGTTCTGAACAATGTACTATTTGACACGGGCTGTGCGGCAACAGTGTTTGATACCGATGCATTAGGGGCAATAGGCATCTACATTGATTTTATCAATGGACGAGCCAAACGAATGTACGGGGTAGGGGGAACGAGTGAGGTATGCTATGAACAACAGATTTCCGAACTTCGCATTGAACAGGTCATTTTAGATAATTTCTCGATTCAGCTTGGCTCGATTCAAGAACCCTATGGATTTGATGGAATTGTTGGCATTGATTTTATGATGAGATCCAAATGCAAGGTGAATTTTGAAACCTTGAATGTCGAATTTGAAAAATAGACCGAACGATGCCTCCCATAAATGGACAGCTATCGCTTAGTCTATTTTTGATTTACACGGTCATAGTGCCTTAATAAGTATATTCGGTTGACAACTGCTACTGCTAAAAACCCAACAAAATCAACCATTCCCGCTACTTTATCTTGGTGTTTCACACCACATCTCATTGGAAATATGATTGCGAACGTCCTTCTCGCGGATGCAATGTCTTCCGCTTTATCCCGCCTCGTTTCATCCTGTACCAGCAGCTCGCATACCTCACATCACGATACATCAGTCAATAGCTGCTCCAGTGGTCGCTTCCCTTCAATGATTGTCACCCTCAGCCAGCCTCTTGTCGTACGTTAATTGGATCAGAATGCCGAAGGGATCCCGCACAATGCCATACGCCTCGCTGAACACAACCGGACCGAGAGGGGTAATGACTTCCGTTCTTGCATCCTGAGTGAGTGATTCGTACATGCTTTCGATCCGCCCCTTGTCCGCCGACTGAATGCACAGCGACATATGGTTGCCTGCCAGGTATCTTTCGTCAGGAACCATCGTTTCTTCCGCCAGCATGATTTTGTGGACGCCAACCTCCAGAACGGAATGCGAGATCCAGTGCTCCTTCCCTTCCTCCACGACCATCATTGGATCCAGCTTCTTCATATCCTCGCAAGTCACTATATACACCGCTTTTGCTCCAAGATGACGGGTATAAAAATCAATGGCTTCTCCCCCCGCTCCATTCATCGACAGAAAGGTCACTACTTCGTAATTCATCCATTCGTCCTCCTTTTATATGTTCATCCTGTTCAGTCTGTACAAGGAACAGTATAATACTCATAGGTTTCAAATTCTGATACCATTGGTGGCGAATATGAAAAAATACGAAGTTCTTTATAAAATCATGAACTATGTATACCATCAGGACCGATTCACGCTTCGCGAGTTAATGACGGAGTTTGCTCTCTCCAAAAGCACCGCTCTCCGATACATTCAATCGCTTGAAGATATCGGGGTCCCTTTATATTCCGAGCCGGGGCGATATGGCGGGTACAAAATTTTGGACTCTTACAGTATCCCTCCGGTCACGTTTACGCCGCAGGAAACCTATGCTTTGTTTTTCTCCATGAAAGGCATGGAGCTGCTGGGTTCGTTGCCGTTCAAAGCGGAATACGATGCCATTCAGCATAAATTTCTTCAATCCGTGTCGCCCAAAATAAAAAACATGCTGGAGCAAGTCGGCTCCCGCGTGTCATTCGGTACGGCCAAAATAACAAATGAATGTCCGCAGCTCGAGAAACTGTTTCAAGCGATTATGTATCCGTCTGTCCTGCGAATCAGTTATCAATCTCCGAAAGCGGTAACGGAACGTCGAATTCAGCCGATCGGCCTGCTCGCGGATCGCGGGAACTGGTATTGCCCATCCTTCGATTTGGATAAAGGGGAGTACCGGGTTTTCCGTTGCGACAGAATCTTACAGGCCGAGACTCTTACTGAAGAACCTCTCCCCTGGCTGCAGGATATCGATTTGAGTAACCGCCTTGACTTGGCGACCAGAAGCCAGTCCGCGATTGACTACCGAATCGAGCTTACGGGTGAAGGCAAAGCCATTTTCGAAAGGAACCACGATCCCCGCATGTCGTTAACCGAGACAAACGATGACTGCGTGCTATCGGGCTGGATCGAACCTGCTGAAACGCCATATTTGTTGCAGTACATTCACCAGTTCGGGGCTTGTCTACGAGGCATCCATCCCGCTTTCATCAGGGATGCCTTCGTTAAGGAGCTCGAGGATTTGAGGGGAAAGCTGACAAGTTCGCTCTCTTGATCTCGCATATGAGATCCAAGCACACGTATTCTGTTCGAGATCCCATCATTAGCTCAAAACCGGTGGAAGCCGCTCGGCAACAGCTAGTTCTAACGGACATCAGGAGGCTGTCGATTCATTGTGAGTAACTGAGCTGAAACGTTCTGCTTTCGCTAACGGACCTCAGAGCCTCTATTTGCAGCATTTTCGCGATATTGAAAATCTAAGGGACTCAGATGACGCTATTTGGTGCATTTCCGCCCATTCTATGCGGTTTTGACGGAAGTAAGATCGTCTGTGTCCGTTACGATCAGCCTTTACTTAACTGCGCTGCCGTCCACGATGAATCAACAGCCTCATCAGCGACGTTAATTGATTCTAAGGGACACAGGCGACCTTATTCCCGCCAATCAAGCTACAATTCGCTTCTTTTTGGTGGAATAGGGCCTTCTATGTCCGTTAGATTTTTAAATTGCTTAAAAACAAACAATTAGCGTCGTTGGTGTCCGTTAGCCCGTCCCGTCGTCCTCCCCACAAGTCAAGGACATGCCCGCCTTCCCTTCCCGAGCAAAAGAAAAAGACGACACATCGCTATGCCGCCTTAGTCATTCATGCCATTCTAAGCCTGAAGGGCTCTCGCCACGGCAAACCGGAATGGAAGTCTGGGTTATGTTAGATTTGTAACTCCCCAAGCTTAATCAGCTCGACAACCGCTTGCGAACGACCTTTGACGTTCAACTTCTGCATGACATTGGAAATATGATTGCGAACGGTCTTCTCGCTGATAAAAAGTTGTTGCGCTATATCCCGCGTCGTTTTGTCCTGTACCAGCAGCTCGAATACCTCTCGTTCACGATGCGTCAATAAAAACTTGCTCTTGTGGTCGCTTCCCTTCAATGTGTGTCACCCCTCCTTGCTCGGGTTTTTATGGTATAACAAGGTCAAGGGATACAGTCAACTTATCATATGAAGGGGGCAGGGCATTGGTGCTGTCTATGCACAAAATAGGCGCATTAGAACGAGGTCACTCCTTGATCGCGGCATGTACGATGAGCCGATGCGTAGGGTCGACGACGGGGTCGCAGGTAATAAGCGTCAAGCGCTTGTCCTTATCATTGTAATTCAGGACGGACACGTCCGTTGGCAGTACGATAGACGTATCGTACACGATGTAGGTGAACTTGCCGGTTTTGGTCTCGATGATAATCTCGTCGCCGACCTTTACCTCGTTCAGACGGTTGAACAGCTTGCCCTTCGCCCGCATTCGATGCGCGGCGATTGCAGCATTGCCGATCTCCCCGATGGACGCCGTTTCCTTTAAGTGGGCGGCTGCCGACTTCATGTTCTTCTGCGTCGCGCCTTCCAGCACCGGCAGCTTAAGCTTGATGCTCGGTATCCGGATTGTCGCGATTGGCTCTACCTTGCTTTCGGCAGGTAACGCCGTCGGTGACGGCCCACTCTCGGCGGCCGTATCCGTTGGGACAGGAGTTCTGGTTTCCTCCGCATCCAGCTCCTCGAATAAGGTCGTCAATCCGCCATATTGCTCCAGCGCCGTTTGACCGGCTTCCTCGTTGGTCTCGCCGATCTCCCACTGCGCCATTAATTTCTCCTGCTGCTTGTCATTGTACCATTCGCTTGCCTTGGGGTATGCAAGAATGACAATACCGATTAAGACAAGACTATATGCGATCCAACGTCTCATGATCAACCTCCACTCTATCCCAGCTCTACGGTTTTCTTGCTGCGATCACCCGCGAATACCCAGCGTTTGCTTCCATAAAAATTCAGTCCCAAAATCAATATCGTAACAACAATCTTGCCCAACCAAGCCGACCATCCAAGAAGCTGCACCGCTCCGCTTAACATTCCGATCGACAGAAGAAGCATAACTCCGTTCCAGACGAGAAATCGAAGCTGCCGGCGCAAGGCCGCGCCCGTTCTGCCGGACGACTCCCGCCGCTGAGAGCGGAAGGTTATGGCGTTGTTAAGCAGGTAACTGTTCGCCATGCCAGCCAAGTAGGCCAGCGTCTGTGCAACCGCATAATGGAGAGACAACCATGTTAATAAGGCGAACATGCCGAAGTCGACAAGTGTGTTCAGAACGCCGATCAAGCCGAACATTACTAGCTGCGGCAGCCATCCCTTATTGCCTTTACCGGCCATCCCGATTCGCCGCTTTCCGCTCGTCCGAGGCCTTTGGCCCCTCCTCAACCGCATGTTCATGCTCCTTGTATCCCAACGTTTCGCGCACGATGTACAACGGCCGATCCTTGGATTCGTCGTAGATACGACCAATATATTCCCCTATAACGCCAAGAAGAAGGAGAATAATGCCGTTGAACAGCAAACTAAGACCTACGGTCGTCGTCCAGCCCTCAATCGTCGTCGACGTGAACAGCCGCTGATAGAGGATGACGATCAGATAGATAAAGCTTCCGAGCGACAAGAAGAAGCCGAGATAGGTCGCGATCTTAAGCGGCTTATGGGAGAACGAGGTAATGGCGTCCAGCGCGAAGCCGATCATCTTTTTGAGCGGATATTTGGTTTCGCCCGCGAATCTTTCCTCGCGAATATATTCAACGCTGGTCTGCCGGAATCCGATCCAGCTGATCAGGCCGCGCACGAATCTGTTTTTTTCCTTCAGCCCGCGCAGCACATCGCACACTTTGCGGTCGATCAGGCGGAAGTCGCCCGTATCGAGAGGGATTTCAACGTTCGTCATACTCCGCAGCAGCCGGTAGAAGGCCAAGGCCGTCAGCTTTTTAAAAAGCGTCTCGCCTTTGCGCTTTAGTCTGCGCCCGTAGACGACCTCATACCCTTCCTTCCACTTTGCAATCATCTGCAAAATAATTTCGGGCGGATCTTGCAGATCCGCATCGATAACGACGATCGCATCGCCCTGAGCATAATCCATGCCGGCAGAGATCGCGATCTGATGCCCGAAGTTGCGGGAGAAGTCGATTAGACGCACATTGGGATCGGCGCTGGCGATCAGCGCCGTTTTCTCCACCGTCCGGTCGCGGCTGCCATCGTTTACGAAGATGAGCTCGTACGGGTCGCCCGAAGCGTCCATCACTTCCTTCAGCCGGCCGTAAGTATGGTCGATGACCTCTTCTTCGTTGTACATCGGCACGATTACGCTATATTTGACTTTAACGGACATTTGCCATTTCTCCTCGCTTCAATAACCTCAATCGATCTAAAATAACCAGCTTGGGAACCAGCGCAGCAGGACGTCGACGTACCACTTCGGCACCAGCATGCCCGAGAGAGCCGGATAGAACATGACGAACAATCCGATCGCCGCAGCGACATACGCATTTCTCGCCTTGGCGAAGCCGGGGCGAATCTCTTCGACATGCTTCAGACAATAGACCGTAGCCAGTATAATAAACGGCACCATTGCAAAATAGTGGTACAGGAACGTCTCCCGCGGCACCAGCATCCACGGCACATATTGGGCCAGGAAGGCAATCCAGATCATGTAAGCGGATCTGTCCTTGCGCTTGATGCTGATATAAGCCGTCGCCATCATCGTAAACAAACCGATCCACCAGATAAGCGGATTGCCCATCGCCACGATCGTGGACTTCATCCCTTCAGGCAGCTCGCTGCCGGAATAATACCAGACGGGACGCTTCATGAACGGCCACTCCCACCAGGAAGAAGAGAATGGATGGGACGAGACGAGCTGGCTGTGATAGTTGTACATATGCGTCGTGTAATCGACTAACGCCTTCAACGTATAGCCGCCAGACATGACGTTTAGAATCGGAATGTACGAAAGAGCGTAAATGCCTGCCGGAATTCCGATATAGAACAGAAGACAGGCCGCTAGCGTAATGATCGTGTTGCGCGGGAACAAGCGGGACGCCCGTTCCAGCTCGGCCCGGTTGTATCCGTCCAGCCCGTCGCCGCGCTTTAGTCGTCTCTTAGCCGCCGCGTATTCCTTGTAGCGATCGATCAGCGACAACGCCAGCATGATGGCAAGACCCGCTCCGCCGTACAAGACGATCCACTTGGAGGCGACGCCGAGACCGAACGCAAGTCCGGCCAGCCCCAGCGGCACGAACGTCGACAAGAGAGACGATCGGTAGAAGTTCATCGTGACGTATCGATGCATGAAATAGAACATCAACATTATGAAGAACACGCCGTATACGTCGATTGTCGCAATCCGCGTCTGCGTGAAATGCATGAAGTCTGCCGCAAGCAGCAGCGCGGCGATCGCGGCGAACGTCGTTCCTCCAAACAGCCGTCTCGCCATGAGATAGATAAGCGGAATCATCGCCGCGCCGAACAAAGTGCCGGCGATCCGCCATCCGAACGGATTGAGTCCGAACAGCTTGATGCCTATCGCGATAATAAGCTTGCCAAGCGGCGGATGCGTATTTTCGTACGCAACGAGACCTTCCAGATTTTCGTAGGCCGTTCGGGCATGATAGATTTCGTCGAAATAACTGCCCTTCATAAATTCGTGATTATAAACCATCAGCTTTTGCTCATCGAACAGATTCGTTATCGCGCCGCGCTTCGGCTCCTTATCGCTCAGAGCGACGATGGAGCTGATGGGCAGCGGCTCCTTGCTGCCGGCTTCGTAGATGCCAAGCTCGTTCATCGAAAAGCCGGCTCCCGTAACGGTCAGCTTGACGTAACGCGCCTTCACGTCGAGCTGCTGGCTCTTCCATGCGAAGACGTACACATGATTATTGTCGACCTCGATCCGGTTATTCCAAACATCCGGCGTCTCGGCGAATTCGTAGGCGTAAGTCCCCGTGCCAACGCCGCCGAAGCTGGTCAGCCGCTCGAGCTGCTTCACTTCTCCCAGATCGACGTAGAAACCTTCGCCGGCCGAGGAGGGATGCCAGACCGTCTCCGGATCTTTAAACGATCCCAGATTGACGAGCGCCACGATGGTATACACGGCCGTAATACCGCCCATCCACCACCAATCCTTGCGGCTCAACCGGCGGAGACCCGCGGATCGTTCGCCGGTCCGCACACGGAACGGTTCCAAGCGCTCGGCATCGGCTCGCAGCCGCTCATCGGGCTGCAACATCTCCACCTGCTGTCGATTGCCGTTCCGGTAGAGATCGTGTCCAACGTACAATCCGTATAGCAGCAAGCCGATATTCGCCAGCGAACACAGGATGACCACGCCGTCCGTCGGCACATTGGTCGTCTGCTCGCTGAACTTAAGCACGTAACTCATATTGATAAAATTCGTTATCGTGAAGCCGAAGAACAGCCGCAGCATTCGGCGGTCCATAGACTGAATATACGCGAATAAGCTGAGCAGCATAACAGGGAACATGTAACGTTCGTGCATCTTGGTTACGCCGATAAATACGATGGCGATCAGGATCATCGCCACATAAAATGACCGGTCCTCGTTATTCCGCTTTACACGGGCAAACGAAAGAAGAAGAACCGCCAGCACAGCGGCCCCTATAAACAGACCACCCCATGTCTGATAGGGAATGAACAGCCATTTGTCCGTCAACGGCGCCCAATTCCCGCCCGTCAACGAATACAGATTAAAGGCGTTGAGCGTCGCATAAGGGTAAGAAGACAACGTCCCTTTGTACAGCTCGTAAACGCCCTTTAGTCCGCCATGGCCCCAGAAAAACGGAAGCGCAAGCAGAATGAACGTACCGAAGCCATAATAGGCGCTGACCGCAACATCCTTCCACTTCCGTCCGAGCACCAAGGCAACAAGCAGGATGGGCATAAAAATAAAGGTCTGCGGCTTGATCAGCGCCGCGATCGCATACCAGACCGATGCCCTGCCGAACTTGCGCTCCGCCATGCCGGCGATCGCAAGCGTCAGCACCAGCGCAAACACGGCGTCGACTTGCCCCCATGCCGCGGAGTCGAGAATGGCTGCGGGATTAAACGCATAGATCAGCGCAAGGCCGATTGCCGGAGCT
>NZ_BDQX01000398.1:34121-45104 GCF_003112455.1 Paenibacillus agaridevorans | reverse complement strand
CTGCGGCTACGAGATCCGCCGCGATGGCAGGAAGCTTGTAGAGCAGCAGAGTACCGGCGCTGCCTGCTGCAAGACCCAGCCATTCTTTGATCAGCCCTACTATGTACAATACGTAAATATAACCTGGCGGGTAGTCGACGAATATATCGGTATGGTAGAAACCCGCAATGCCCTCTTTCACCACTTGATCCGACCAGAACGTAAAAAGCGCGATGTCGTTGGCGTACCCCTCATGGCTAAGTCCAATTGCGATTCGAACCGCTAACGCGGCGGCAAAGCCTCCGTATAACAATAGATCGCGAACCCTGTTATTGCCCCGCAGCCGGTCCTGCTGCCTCAGGAGCGCATTCCGGACGACCGCGAAAAAGGCCGTAAACAATGCGGCGAACAGCAGCGTCGAAAGGATCGACACCTTAATCGGCGCCTGCTCCTGTTCGTCGCCGCCGCTGACCGGCGAAGACGCAAGCGAGAATTCGACCGCTCCCGCCGGCGTCTCGCCGACTTCCTCGACCGACACGCCGTCGAATGCGGCGCTTCCGGCATTAATGCTGCCGTAGCCCCCCACGCTGACGCCGATCGTGATTTCCTTCTGATCCTTGGCCGTTCGTCCGTAATACTCCAGGTAAGACCATTGACCGCCTGTGTCGTGAACTTGCGGGTATTGGACCGCCACTCCCTCTACGGACAGATAAGCGCCGTAAGCGTCAAGACGCAGCCCCTCCGCCTTAACGTAACCGGAGATTCGGTACAGCTTGTCCGATTCAACCCGGACCGTCTGAATAAATCTGGCATGATTATCGCCATGATTTCGAATGGATGCCGCTCCTTCGCCCGACTGGGCGGAGCCAAGCTCGACCGAATATTCGGTAGAAACATCGTCTTTGATCCAGGCTTCAGTCGTCCAATTGACCGGCATCCCGCCCTCGGATTGCTCGAAGTCGCCGTTCACGACCAGGTTGCCTGCCGCATGCGCGGGGAGGACGCTGCAGAGCCAGAGTGCCAGCAGCATCAGCGGAATAGTCAAGCGGCGTAGACCAGCTTTCTTCATCTCGGTTCACATTCTCCTTCATCTATCTCATCTAGATTCTCTATAAAATATGGCAGTCGTTACAATCATACAGATTCACTTTATCGAATGGAGATGCCGAGGTCAATGTCCGCGGGCAAAATACTGTTGAATTATTCCAAACAGAAGCATGCTCCCCCTTTCAAATGGTTGTGAATCTAGTACGGGCAGCCCGTTCGCGGAATACGTTAATAGAAACGTTCCGAACCGGGACGGCTCTCTCACTTCCGAAGGAGGCAGTCACCAACATGCATAAAATCATAATGAACGGCACCGGTCATGCTATGTATGTCAATCCGGGCGATAAGCGTGGCGGCAGAATGAAGCGGTACGCCGGCTTGTCCCAACCCGCCGTGACGGCATTTTGGCGCAAGGCCGTGAGCCTGCTGGAGCCGGCCATCGTGGTGGACGCGGGTGCCAATTATGGAGAGATCCTGCTGTCCGCTCAATATCCCGTTTATACCGAGATCGTGGCGATCGAGGCCAACGAAGGACTGCGTCCCTACTTGCTTCGGTCGATCGGCGATCATCCCAACAGCCGTCAGATGAAGGCGGTATTCGCCTTCGTATCGGATGAGGCGGATAACACGATATCCTTCTACGTCGACCAGTCGCACTCCGGCCTTTCCTCGGGCCACCCTTCCGGCTCGCGTGCCGTCAAATCAACCTCCATCGGTACCGTCACGATCGACAGCCTGTTCCAGGATCGTATCATTCAGGGTGGAACCTTGTTATTCAAGATGGACGTGGAAGGGTTCGAATGGCAAGCCATAAAGGGCATGAGCAAGCTGCTGGACAGCTGCGCCGGCGCGATCGGCTGCATCGAATTTAACCGCAGCTACATGATCGAAAAAGGCATCGACCTGAACGTGTTTATCGATTTCCTCTCCGAGCGGTTTCTGCTTTACGCGCCGGACGCGAGTGGACGACTCATCCCGCTGGAAACTCCGGTGCACGAAAGCATCGCAAGACACTTCAATGCGGACAAAACCTGCAACGACCTTGTGCTCTCCACAAGCGCCGAGCTCGTAAGCAAGCTGGAGAGCTGAAACACGACAATAAACGGCGCCGCCAAAGGGAACCAAGCTTCCCCTGGCAGCGCCGTTTGCATTTGTGACAGAGCCTCAAAGCAGCACCTGCCTCTCTCTATCAGCCACCTCGCCCCGCAAGAGCATCCTTCACGATCCCGACGAACTCTCGCGCTCTGGCGCCGTTGCTATGATAGCGATGGACAAAGTCGTACCCCCGTTCCGTAATGGCGTTCCTCGCCTCCGCATCCGCGCGATACCGCCTCGCAAGCTCCAGTATGCCGGTACGTCCGCAGGCTACGAAGTTGTCTCCGTCCTTAAAGCCCAGCTCTTCGATGTCCGGATTGCTCTCCGCCAGCATCAGCGTCCTGCAGCCCGGAATTTCGAAAAACTTGGCAACGGGGATTTCCAGCACGCTGCCGCAAGTGAAGGCTATCATGGAACCGTTAATGGCCCGCGCGTACGTATCATGCACGAACAGTCCCGGCCGGTAAGGCGTCCGGTGCCCGGGATGGCGGTAATGGACAAATCCCTCTTCCCGCGACATAGCCTTTAGTACTGCGGAACGGAACGGGTATTTTTCCTCCATTAATCCCATGAGCGAATAAGCCGTGTCCTTGGGCAAGCCGTAATCCCGGATCATCTCCGGATTGACGCCGAACGGCAACCAGCGGAATCGCGGCAGCATCCCCGGGAACGCCTTGAGGAAGGGATATTTGCTGGCGGATAAAATAAGATCCGGCTTCGCATTACGTTCGAAATATTCCTTTCTGGCGGCAGGCAGGTAATGGACGTCCAGCACGTAACACGCCTTCAAAATATCGACGTTCTCCAGTCCCGTGATATGGGGGGCAAAAGCGTTTCGCCATTCGATGTCGTAATGGAAAATAACGTCCGGCCTCTCCGGCAAACTTTCCAATATGGCGCGAATATCCCCGTCCTTGCTCCAATACGTCACTTCGGCGACATCTTCGATCGCCTTCAACATATCGAATTTGTGCACATGTTTCGGATATGTCTCGTCGAACCGCTTCACGAGCATCAGTACCTTAAGCCGCCTATCCATGCCTTTGATTCTCCAGCCACTGATCTTCCGGCACATCTCTTAGTTTGCGAGCGGGATTGCCCGCTACGATCGTCCGCTCCGGCACATCCTTTGTCACGACGCTTCCTGCCGCCACGACGCCGTCCCGATGGATGACCCTGCCCGGCAAAATCGTCGCGCCCGCTCCGATCCTGCCTCCCTGCTTAACCGTCACTCCCTTGAACTTGGAAAATCTGGCGGAGGAACGCGCCAAATAATTGTCGTTGGTCGTCACGACGCAGGGGGCGACGAATACGTCGTCCTCCAGCACGGAATATGCGCAGATATAGCTGTTCGTCTCCAGCTTGCAGCGAGCGCCGACCTCGCAGTCGTTCTCGATGGCGGCGCCGCGTCCCACTATCGTCCCCGTCCCGACCCGGACCCGTTCGCGCACCGTCGCCAAATCCGCCACCAGGACGTCCGGCTGCAGCCACGCCCCCCGATAGATAATCGCTCCCGTTCCGATCGTGCAGCCCTTCTCGATAAACGTCGGATGCAGGACGACGCCGTCGCTTGTCGTCGCGGATCGTTTGGCCTTCATGGGGAGCTTGCCGATCACGGCATGATCGTGAATGCGGACATCGTCTCCAATGACGGTATCGTCGTGGATGACGGCGCCATGGCCGATCGTAACCCCGGCCCCGATCACGACGCCGCGTCCAAGCGTGACGCCATCTCCGATCCTTGTCGTACCGCTCATCCCTCTCACTCTCCCTTACGTGTATTGAATCACCTTGGAGATGATATAATCCTGCTGCTCCCTTGTCAGATGCGGCGAAAGCGGCAGCGCGAACGAATGGGCGCAGGTTTTCTCCGTTACAGGCAGATCGCCCGCCTTGTAGCCGAGAAACGTCAGCGCCTGCTGCAAATGCAGCGGACACGGGTAATAATGACCGGACGATATGCCGTCTCCCTTGAGCCTCTCCATCAGCTCGTCGCGATGCTCGTATTGCGCGGCGTAAAGATGGTACACGTGCTCTGCCTTATCCATGACCGCAGGCAGTCTCAGCGGGGTATGTCGCAATCCGTTATTATAATATTCAGCCGCCTGCCTTCTACGATCGTTCCACTCCTCCAGTCTCTTAAGCTTCACTCTGATGATGGCCGCCTGAAGTGGATCCAGCCTGCTGTTGACGCCGATTGTTTCGTGAAAATATTTTTTACGGCTGCCATGCCGGGCAAGCAGCCTGGCTTCGTTGGCAATCCGTTCGTTATTCGTGACGATGATGCCTCCGTCTCCGTAACCCCCCAGATTTTTTGTCGGGAAAAAGGAAATGCAGCCCGCGTCTCCCATGGCGCCGACAGGACGGCCTTCCAGCGTCGCCCCGATGGCTTGACAGGCATCCTCGATCAGTTTGAGGCCATGCCGCTCCGCCAGGGAGGAAAAGGCCGACATGTCTGCCGGCTGGCCGAAAATATGAACAGGCAAAATCGCTTTGGTACGCGGCGTAATGCGCTGCTCCGTGTCTAAGGGACACATGTTGTACGTTGCGGGATCAATATCTGCGAACACGGGAACGGCTCCCCGGCGCACGATCGCCTCCGCCGTAGCGAAAAACGTGAACGCCGTCGTGACGACCTCGTCGCCAGGTCCGATGCCGGCCGCCTCCAGCGCAAGCGCCAGCGCATCCGTACCGTTCGCGACCGATACGGCATAAGCAGCGCCGGTCAATGCCGCGATCTCGGCCTCAAGCCCTTCGACCTCGGGTCCCGCGATATATTCGCCGCTGGCCATAACGCGCAGGAAAGCAGCGTCGATCTCGTCCTTCAGTTCCCGATATTGAGCGCGCAAATCGATTAACGGAATTTTTTCCATCCTACCCCTTCTCCCTCCAGACCATGCCGCCCATATGAAACTCCTCGTTGATCGGCAGCTCCACGACAAGACCGCTCTTTATCGATTGATAGATGCCAAGCACGGCCTCCAGCGCGGGAAGAGTCGACTCGGCCGAAGCGATGGGCGACTCCCCGCCACGGATGGCGGTCAAAAGCTCGCGATAAAGCGGCGTATGCGAAAGCTTGATATCCGTGTCAGGTACCTTTGATAAAGTCCGTTGCTCGAAAACAGAGTCGGCGCCCTCCGAACCATGGTTATGTTCGAAGGTCCATACCGCCGCTTCTTGCAAGGCCGTGCCCTCAAAGGATGCAGTGCCGCGAGAGCCGAACAGGCTGATGGAAGTGCCTAACGTTCGGGGATAGACGCCCGTTGACGCCTCGATAATGCCGACAGCCCCGCTTTTGAACCGCAGCAGCGCCGCTCCGACATTTTCGACGCCGATAAACTGGCCATGGATGCCGGCAAGCGCATATACGGATTGGAGCGGACCCAGCAGCCAGATCAGCAGATCGACATAATGAATGCACTGGTTTATGAACAAACCGCCGCCCTTGCTCCAATCCTCGCGCCACGGCCCGCTTCTGTAATAGGTTATATCGCGATTCCATCTCATCGCAACGGCGCCGTGACCGATCTCGCCGAACCGTCCCTCCTCAATTGCAGCTTTCATCGCGGCAATTCGCGGGGAATAACGCGCTTGAAAGGACACGGCCAGCTCCAGCTTTTTTGCTCGGGCAAGACGGATAAGCTCCCTTGCCTCGCCCATGGACAGCGCAAGCGGCTTTTCGACCAGCACATGTTTGCCCGCTTCAAGTGAACGCAGCGCGATCCGGGCATGGGAGTCGCTGCTCGTCGCGACGACAACAAGATCGAGCTCCGGTCGTGTCAGCATTTCATCGATATCCGTATGCAGCGTTGCTCCCGGGAACCGCGGGATTCCAGCGCGAAAGGCGAAAACGCGGAGACGCTCCTCCGAGATGTCGCAAAGCGCCGCGATCTCCGCCCCGCCGCCCAACTCGGCAATAGCCGCAACATGTTTTTCCGCAATAGCCCCGCATCCGATAATCGCAATTCGCATCAAAGTCATGAAACGCCCCCGCCCCCAAGCCTCATCGTAACGGCGCGCCCCCCGCGGCCTTTCGTCACATTGCGGGTATCGTAAATCAGCGGCGCATGCTCCATCATCAGATCAAGCGGCATGCCGCTGTGATCCGTCGCAATAATGACGCCGTCGATGCTCGCCAAAAATTCAGGCGTCAGCTCGGTTCTCTGAAGCTTCTTCTCTCCGACCGCAAGTTCGCTGATATAGGGGTCATAGTAATAAACCTTGGTTCCTTCCAGCATAAGAAGCTTCATGATATCGATCGATGCCGACTCGCGGCTGTCCGCAATATCGGACTTATAGGCCGCCCCGTATACAAGGATGGAGGAGCCGGCCAGCGTCTTGGGAGCAACGCCTTGCTTTAGCCGCTGCACGACATACAGCGGCATTCGGTGGTTGATGCCGTTCGCCAAGCCGATAAAGTCCGAGCTCATGCCGTATTGCTTCAGCTTCCATTGCAGATAGGAAGGATCGACGGGAATGCAATGGCCGCCAATGCCAGGACCTGGATAGAAGGGATGATAACCGAACGGCTTCGTCGATGCGGCCTGAACAACCTCCCAAATGTCGAGCCCCAACGTATCGCAGGCGATTGCCATTTCATTAATAAACGAGATATTGACGAGCCTGTAGGCATTTTCCATGATCTTAGTCATCTCGGCTGCATCCGTGCTGGAGACGGGATGGACGGCCGGGAATACACGACGATACAGCTCGGATACTTTCTCCAGGCAGCGATCGCTTATGCCGCTTACGATCTTGGGGATACGATGGATGGGGAAGTCCGCATTGCCGGGATCGACCCGCTCCGGGGAATACGCGACATGGAAGTCTTCGCCCGCCCGCAGACCCGACTTGGCCAGCAGCGGCAGAAGCACTTCCCTGGTCGTACCGGGGTAAGTCGAGCTCTCCAAGACGACGAGCTGCCCCTTTTGCAATTCGGCGCCTGCTTGGGTCGCCGCCATCTTCAGGTAGGCGAGATCGGGCGTGCCGTAAGCCGTCAGCGGCGTCGGCACGCAGATGATGATGGCCTCGGCTGCTCGAGCTGCGGAATGCTGCGTTGTCGGAATCAATCGCTCTGCAATCGCCTCGTTAATCACTGCGTCTTCTATTTCACGGATATAGCTTTTGCCATTCTGAAGCTTGCTAATTTTAGAAACATCAGGATCGATTCCGATCACTCGAAATCCTTGCTCGGCGAATAGCAGAGCCAGTGGCAGCCCCACGTAGCCCAATCCCAATATCGCCACGGTTCGTCGCTCGTCCGCAGACTCGATGTGATGCTCCTCCTTTATTGATGTCAATTCTCTCGCCTCTTTCCCAGCATGGATATGAAACAGCTAGAATACTATATGACCGGGCAAGCTGTGACGAATGGACGAAACGACAAAAAACCGCCTCCGATGGGAGCGCGGCGGCGGCTGCCCGGAGACGGTCCTATAAATACGTGTTCAAACTCAGCTTATTCCAGCAATCTGCCGCTGAATCGATGGCCATATGGCCGAATCAGCTCATCGCTGCTTTTAGTCGTTCGCGGCGGGAAGATTCGTTCAACCATTCCGTTAAACTCCATAATATAATGCTGAACGGGGAAGCCTTGCAGGGAATCGTTCTGATATGCGTTCATCCGGCCTACGAAATCAGGGTTCGCGGACACGTACACCAGCTCGATATTGGGCCTCATGGCTTTGAGTGCCGAAGAAACCTTTTCCGTCAGCTCGTCGTTCAATCGTTCCTGGCCTGTCGACAGGGTTCCAATCCGTCTGCCGGCCTCCGTTCCCTTGGCTCCGGACAAGCCCATGTAAGTACGGCTTAGCGTGCCGATTCCGTCGCCGCTTGCCTCCTTGTCCAATGATACCGCCACGTAGGCGTTATAATCCGCGAGCATGACGACCGCATGATGAATGCCCGCCACCTCTTGCACCAGCTTCTCGCCGAATTCCGGCTTGATTTCCAGCCGATAATTGCGATGCGTGCCAACGAGATTGTTGCTGCTCAGCCTGCGGCCATTGACCCGGTTCATTTCGTTTTTCTGATCATCCGCGAATCGTTTGTCCGTCAGCAGCCGATTGCCATTCGCATCGTAACGCACTTCATTTGTGCGCAAATTTTTATTGCCAAGATCGCCTTGCTTCTCCATAGAGCAGCCGCCAAGCATGCCTCCAAGCACGATGCATGCCGTTAGCAGCGTCCAAGCGCCGCGAGAGCGGATTATCATAATCAATCCTCCTCCTGTTCGTCATCCGATAATGATACCTTTGCGACAGATTCCAGTCTTATCGTTTGCCGAAAGGAGAGAGGTTATTCGTATGATCAGTGTTGACCAGCGTTGATCAGCGTCTGCGGATCTCATTGACAGCCGTATTTACAGAAGGTATGATATTAGTATCAGATATTAGTACCAGGTGCCAATAAAAAATATACGAAAGGTTGTGTAGACCCATGAGCAGAGAAACCGATATCGCAAGCAATGCCGCTTACCGCTCCAACTCCCGTATTGCTGCAATAGGAACTTATTTGCCGGACAATGTCATGACCAACGTTGACCTGGAGAAGCTGGTCGATACCTCTGATGAGTGGATCGTGCAGCGGACCGGCATACGCGAACGCCGAATTTCGGCGCCGCATCAATATACCAGCGATTTGGCCTACCGCGCTGTTGCGGACCTGGCTTCCAGGTATGATGTGCAACTGGACGATGTTGATTACATTATTGTAGCCACCTCCACGCCAGATACCATATTCCCCAGCATCGCGGCTGGCATTCAGGCCACATTTGGCATCGCTCAATGCGGAGCAATCGATATTCAGGCCGCCTGCGCGGGTTTCACCGCAGGTCTGCAGCTCGCAAACGGGCTTCTCATGACCGGGCTTCATCATAAAATATTGGTCGTAGGTGCCGATGCCTTGTCCAAAATTACGGACTATACCGATCGTACGACCTGCATTTTGTTCGGCGACGGAGCAGGCGCCGTGTTGGTGGAACGAACCGCGGATGGAGAGGGAAACTTCCTGGCTTCCTTCGCCCGGACCGACGGCAACGGCGGACGGCATGTCTACGCCAGCCATTTGTCCTCGCGAATCGGCGAATACGATCTTGTGCCGAGCGGCAAGCTTGTTCAAAATGGACGCGAGGTGTACCGTTGGGCGCTTTCCAGCGTCTCGGAAGGAATTTCGGAGCTGCTTGAGAGCGCAGGCCTGGCTGCGCATCAAGTGGATTGGTTTGCTCCGCATAACGCCAATCAGCGAATCATCGAGGCGTTATGCGAGCGATGCGGCTTCACAGAGGATCAAGCTCTGTCTTCTATTGCGAAGTATGGCAACACGTCAGCCGCCTCTATCCCGCTTGCGATGGATGACGCCGTCAAGGACGGAAGACTGCAATCAGGGCACCGCGTTCTGCTTCACGGCTTCGGCGGGGGCTTGACTCAAGCGGGCGTTATCCTTCGCTGGTCAATCTAAAGGCGCAATATGAGCCATACCATGGAGTTCATGCCTCTCTCCATGGTATGGCTCTTCGTCTTGTCAATTTTATTGAAGTTTTACGCTGGAAATAATCTGGGAGCCGATGCCGAAATCCATGGCCACCTTCCCCGTCCGCTTCGTAATTTCGTGCGCAAGCACGACAGCATTGACGCCGCAGGAAACTAGGGCGATATCGAATTCGTCCTGCCTGCTTTCGATCTTGGCCAGCGTCTCGTCCATCATTTCATACCTTTCGAAGGGCAGCGTGAACGGAATGCTCAGATTGTACGGCGGCCGAATAAGCCGCTGCTTTGTGCCTCCGGCCCATCTGGAGATCAAAATGACGCGGCTGCCCTGCTCCGACAGCATTTCCCAGAAGGGCTTGAAATAGATCAGCTCGCGATTGACGATTGCATTGCACAACGCTTTGGGCTGCAATCCGAAGTGGTCGAAGATTTTGTCCGTAAGCGGACGTTTATGATTGGGATGCGCCCTGATCGTATTGTCGTTCTGCGCCAGAACGCCTACGATATCGGCTTCCTTGATCGCCTCCACCATACGGTCGCGAATTTCGATATTGGGAATACGAACGCCTTTGCGGCCCTCGTTTGCGATTTTCACCCACAACTGGCTTAGTGTCTCCTGCATCGTGTAGACCGATTCCTGCGACAGCACGAAATTTTCGCCGTCCCCAATTCGGACGAGAAAGAAAGGGTTTTTGTTGGACAGCGAATCCCGGATCCTCTCCACGATGATTTCCTTCGCCAGCAATTGATCGTTGGTAATATGGGATATCAATGCAATCCGCACCTCCGGGGCTTCTACATGTTTTCATGCATCAATATATGTGCCCTGCCGTTGCTTGCTTGGACCCTTGTCTTGCCGTAAACCTTGCCGGAGCAAAAGGGGCTAGTCCCGCTAGCGTCTTCTCATCCGGCTCGCCGTCCAGCAGATCGGCGATAAGCCGGCCCGTTGCCGGACTTAACAAGATGCCGTTGCGGTAATGTCCGGCAGCCATCAGCCACTCTCCCTCGCCTCCCGCAGCTCCGATTAGCGGCATCCCATCCGGTGTGGCAGGACGCAATCCTGCCCAGCCAAATGCAGGCTTAACACCCCTAAGATCCGGCAGAAAGCGGTCGGTTGCCCTCGTTAATCGTCCAATGCCATGCTCTGTTACGCTGGTTTCATAACCGGCTACATCCTCCGATGCCCCGCAGACGACCGTGCCGTTCCGCTTGCTTACCCAGTAGGCCTGACTGGTGAATACGATGTGCCGCAAAGGTTCGCTCCATTGCGCGGGAGAGAGATACGAACAGATTTGGCCCCTTATAGGATGGACGGGCAGATTCAGACCCAAATGTTGTTCGTATGCCGAGGACCATGCACCGGGACATAGAACGA
>NZ_BDQX01000398.1:30553-34033 GCF_003112455.1 Paenibacillus agaridevorans | reverse complement strand
AGAAAGGCAGGCAGACCGCTCATGGCGATTCGGCTCCCGCCGATGTCCGATCGGTGAAGCGACTCGATAGTGCCAGCGTGCTCCAGTATTTGGACGCCTGTCCGCTTGCAGGCTGCAGCCAGCGCTTCGACCAGCTTCGGCGCGTACACGTGGCTCTCCTCTGGTATGTAGACAGCCCCGACGGCTTCTTCGGCAAGCGCAGGCTCCAATCCCCGAAGCTCATCCTTGTCGATCAACTCCGCCCCGGCTCCCCAGCCGTTCTGCCACCGCATTCTGCCCTCGGCTGGCAGCAGATCGGCTTCATGCTGCAGGATGGTTAAGCTGCCGGATCTCTCCCATTCTACCGACATGCCCGATATCTCCTCCACGCTGCGAATCCATTCCGGATAAAGGCGCAAGCTGCCCAGCGACAGGCGGAAGAATGCATCGGCCCCCTCGGGATTCTCCGAATACGGAGCCAGCATGCCGGCAGCGGCGCCGGACGCCTGGCCGCCGATTCTGCCCGGCTCCGCTAGCGTTACCCTATGCCCGCGAAGCGCAGCCTCGAGGGCGCAGGACAAGCCGATAATACCCCCTCCGAGCACGATAACGGATTGCCCCCTCGAGTACGCGCTCATGTCGGTCCCGCGGCAAACAGGGAACCGGCTTCGTCGCTGCTGGCGGAAGCATATCTTTTCCTCGGAATGCGTCCTGCCTCGTAAGCGATCCGTCCCGCTTCGATAGCAAGCGCGAAAGCTTTCGCCATCCTTACGGGATTCCCCGCCTTCGCTACAGGGGTGTTGGCCAGTATGCCTGCTGCTCCAAGCTCCATCGCTTCCGCGGCATCCTTGGGAGAGCCGATTCCCGCATCCACAATAATGGGAACATTCGCCTCTTCGATAATAAGCGACAGATGATAAGGATTAAGAAGTCCAAGTCCCGTCCCGATCGGAGAGCCTCCCGGCATGACCGCGGCTGCGCCCGCTTCCTCCAGGCGCTTGCAAAGAATCGGATCATCCGATGTATACGGCAATACGACGAAACCTTCTTTGGCGAGCTGCTCCGTCGCTTTTAGCGTCTCGATGGGGTCGGGAAGAAGAGTAACGGGACTTCCGCTGATCTCCACCTTGATCCAATTGCCGAGTCCGGCCTCCCGTGCCAATCTGGCAATCCGAACGGCTTCTTCCGCCACTCGCGCGCCCGATGTATTAGGCAAGTAAGTCAGCTTTTTTCCTTCCAGATGCTGCAGCACGGAATCGTCTTCGGTATGCTCCAGATTGACGCGTCTAACGGCGAAGGTCACAATTTCGGCGCCGGATTCGGCAAGCGACTCCCTAAGCTCGGCGGGACTGGGGAATCTCCCCGTCCCGAACAGAAACCGCGAGCCAAACGTTAATCCCGCGATCGTCAGTCCATTCTGCTGGTTCATCATTTTCTAGCCTCCCCCCACGAATTGAATGAGCTCGATGCGCAGTCCGTCCGCAAGCGTCGTCTCTTGCCAGCGCGACCGAGGCACAATCTCGCCGTCTACCTCTGCTACAAGCCGCTTGTCGCGCTGTCCGAGCTCCGCAAGCAAACAATCGAGAGTGGCTGAGCGGGTTTGATAGGAACTGCCGTTCAGCGATAAAGTTACGTTTTCTTCAGCTTTATGCCCGGACGTTTCCCGCTCGTTCGCAATCGCATTGGCGTTGGAAGATTCCTCTGCCCGGTCTGCTGCCGTGAGCTTATACAGAAGCTCACGGCAGACAGCCGCAGGATCCTCGCTTCCCACGATCGCTGACACGGCGCATAGCCGTTTGGCCCCCGCAGAGATGACGGCATCCGCATTGTCCGTCGTAATGCCGCCTATCGCGACAAATGGAATGGAGACCAGACTTGCGGCCTCCGCCACATAAGCCGTTGTCACTGCCGCCTTGCCCGGCTTCGTATTCGTCGGGAATACGGGCCCCACGCCGATGTAATCCGCTCCCTCCCGCTCAGCTTCGATGGCATGCTCCGCGCAGTGGGTGGAGATGCCGATCATTTTATCGTCGCCTAGCAAGGCCCGCGCTTCCTTAATCGACATGTCGTCCTGCCCCAGATGGACGCCGTCGGCATCGACTTCCAGCGCGATATCGGGATAATCGTTGACGATAAAAGGCACGCCGTATCTTCGGGTCAGCACCCTCAGTGCCCGTGCCTGCTCCAGCACTTCCGATCTTGATCCCGTCTTGTTGCGCAGCTGCAGCATGCCCGCTCCGCCGATGAGCGTCTGCTCCATCACGTCGGTCACCGATTTGCCCGGGTGGGCATCCTGCGCGGTAATGACATATAACCTGATTTTCTCCCAGTCCACTCTTTTGCTCATCCAGCCGTTCCCTCCGATCTTCGATTATGGCGGCTAAGATATTCGTCGCATATCCGTTCCGCCTCCGCCATGTCCGACGTGCCTTGCACCAGCACTCTGCCGTCCGGAAACAGCACCAGCTTCTCTGTACAAGGCGATGGCAGCTCAGCTTTTACCAAGTAAGGATTAACGGTTACGCCGCACCCAAGCCGCTCCAAATATTTAATCTCCCGCTCCAGCTCGAGCGCGAAACCCATTGTCACTTGAACCGTGTCCCGGCCGCATAACGCCGTCGATCGCCGCCCGTGCAAGCGCGACTCCCGATCACGATTATCCGGGAAGTTAACATCGTCGCCGTCTTGGAGACGCTGCCGTAAGCCGATCTCGACCGAATGTACCTCTGCGCTGTTTGACCGCGCTTGGCGGCCGCATTTTCCGCAAGAAGCAACTCCGGACGGCAGCTTATATTCCTGCACGGCAAAATTCCATACATCCGCATTCAGCCATGTTCCGCGGACGGTTTCCTTATTGCCCGTCAACCACTTGACGGCTTCGGCGGTCTGTAGCGCGGCCACGAATTCCACTGTCGCGGACAAGACGCCCCGCGTATCGCAGGAATCTCCTTCCTCGCCCTCATCCTCTTCGCCGATCAAACAGGACAGGCAAGCCGTCCTGCCTGGGACCAACATCGCGCTCATGCCTTGAGAAGCAGTTGCGCCTCCGTATATAAACGGGATGCCAAGCCGGAACGCCTCGTCGCAGAGCAGCAGTCGAGTAGCCGCGTTATCCGTTCCGTCCAGGATCAGATCGGCATCGGCTGCGAATTTGCCAACATTATGGTGGCCCATATCGGCCACATGCGCCTCGATAATCGCCTCTCCGTTTATCCGCCGAAGCTTTGTCTCCGCAGCCTTCGCTTTGGGCAAAACCTTGCGGGCATCCTCCTCGTCGAACAGCGATTGACGATGCAGATTGCTAGGCTCCACGTAGTCCCTGTCTACAATCACGAGTCGTCCAACGCCGGCTCTTGCCATATGCTGGGCGAGCGAAGCGCCGAGCGCTCCGCAGCCTGCAATCAACACGCTGGCTTCGCGGAGGCGAAGCTGCCCGGCCTCGCCGATCGGCGCGAAACGGATTTGGCGGGAATAACGTTCCCTCCAGCTCGCGCGAAGACC
>NZ_BDQX01000398.1:11151-30487 GCF_003112455.1 Paenibacillus agaridevorans | reverse complement strand
CTCCGACGTCGCGCTCGAGCCGGCCGGCTGCCCCCCGGCGCCGGCAATGGCAGCGGGAGCTCCGCCTCCTTTTCCGCCGGCCATCCCGTCACGCATAGATTTCGTTGCCTCCGGCCTTAAATGCGGCCGACTTCTCCTTGAGCCCCGCCTCAATCGCTTCCTCTGTATCGAGACCGTTCTGCGCCGCATATTCCCGGATGTCCTGCGTGATGCGCATGCTGCAAAATTTGGGACCGCACATGGAGCAGAAATGCGCCGACTTGGCTGCTTCGGCCGGCAGCGTCTCGTCGTGGTAGGACATCGCGCGCTCCGGATCAAGCGATAGATGGAACTGATCACGCCAGCGGAACTCAAAGCGCGCTTTGGAGAGAGCATCGTCCCGCAGCTTCGCGCGAGGATGGCCTTTGGCCAAATCCGCCGCGTGGGCAGCGATTTTGTAAGTGATAACGCCTTCCTTGACATCTTCCTTGTTCGGCAGCCCCAGATGCTCCTTCGGCGTTACGTAGCAGAGCATCGCCGTGCCGAACCAGCCGATCATAGCCGCTCCGATCGCGGACGTAATATGGTCGTAGCCCGGCGCGATGTCGGTCGTCAGCGGACCCAGCGTGTAGAATGGCGCTTCGTCGCATACTTCCAGTTGGCGGTCCATATTTTCTTTGATCAAATGCATCGGTACATGCCCGGGACCTTCGATCATCACTTGCACGTCATGTTTCCAGGCAATCTTCGTCAGCTCTCCCAGCGTATCGAGCTCCGCGAATTGCGCATCGTCGTTGGCATCCGCGATGGAGCCTGGCCGCAAGCCGTCGCCAAGCGAAAACGACACGTCGTAACGCTTCATGATGAGGCAGATTTCCTCAAAGTGCGTATACAGGAAGTTCTCCTTGTGATGAGCCAGACACCAGGCTGCCATAATAGAGCCGCCGCGAGATACGATGCCCGTTACGCGCTTGGCCGTCAGCGGGATGTACCGGAGCAATACGCCCGCATGGATCGTGAAGTAGTCGACGCCTTGCTCCGCCTGCTCGATCAAGGTATCTCTAAATACCTCCCAGCTGAGGTCCTCCGCTTTGCCGTTCACCTTCTCTAGCGCCTGATAGATCGGCACGGTCCCTACCGGAACCGGCGAATTGCGCACGATCCATTCCCGGGTCGTATGGATGTTCTTGCCTGTCGACAGATCCATGATCGTATCGGCTCCCCACCTGGTCGCCCACGTCATCTTCTCTACCTCTTCCTCGATGGAGGAGGCAACGGCGGAGTTGCCGATGTTGGCATTGATCTTTACATGAAACCCTCGTCCGATAATCATCGGCTCGCATTCGGGATGATTGATGTTCGCGGGGATAATAGCCCGCCCCCTTGCCACTTCGTCCCTTACGAATTCCGGCTCCATCCCTTCGCGTATCGCGATGTACTCCATCTCCGGCGTAACGATGCCTTGTCTGGCGTAGTGAAGCTGCGTCACATTGCGTCCTTCCTTCGCCCGAAGCGGCTTGCGATCCAGGTTCGGAAATACCTCGGCGCCTCTCGTCCTGGCTCTCTCCTCGGATACGAAGCCGTTGTCCTCGGGCTTCACCTCGCGTCCTTCATATCGCTCGACATCCTCGCGATCCACGATCCATGTTTCACGAAGCGGCGGCAGCCCCTTTCTGACGTCGGCCCGGTAGCCCGTATCCGTATATGGACCGCTCGCATCGTAGACGAGCACCGGCTCGTTCGGCGTCTCCTCTCCGCTTCTCGACTGGCTGGGAGTCAGCGCTATCTCGCGCATCGGCACGCGAATGGAAGAATGACTCCCTTCTACATAGACCTTGCGGCTTCCCGGCAATGGCGTTGTCATAATCGGCATAACAAAAAACCTCCTCATGGAATTTGTGGAATTCCACCTGGAGGCATACTCAACATATAAGAAAGTTAATGGTCGACGCCACTCACGCAAACGCGCAATGACGTTGATACTTAGGCTTGCACAAAGCCGGCGAAGTTGCCTTCGGCGACCGGCAAGCCGGTATCCTATGTCCCACTTTCCTACGCTGGCATGACCCAGATCAGGTTCAAAGGGACCAAAGCAATCGCTTTATCTCAGCCTTTCGGCGCCCCTAGTGGATTTCCTTGTTTGACTATACTTCGTGCTCGCTGCTCCTGTCAACCCTAACTTCCCCAAATACTTACAGCTTGATCTTCTGCTGGAACAGTCCCGCTTGCCTTGCCGCCATATAAATAATGACGACGAGCGGACCGATAAATACGCCGATAACGCCGACAAGCTTAAAGCCTACATAGAGGCTGATCAGTGCCGGAAGCGCGCCGATACCGACGGAATCTCCCAGAATTTTCGGCTCCACGATGCGGCGGAATACCGTAATGACGAGGAACAACACAATCAGCCCGATGCCGGTATAGATATCGCCCGTCAGCAGCAGATACGATGCCCATGGAACAAGCACGGAGCCTGTGCCCAAAATAGGCAAAATATCCACAATAATGATGAGCAGCGCGATAGCCATAGGATATTTGATGCCAAGTATGAGCAATCCGATCAGTGAAAGTATGTAGGTCATGCCGCTAAGAATAATCTGGGAGCGCAGGAAGCCGAAGATCGACTTGCGCAGATTATTCAGCACCTGGTCCACTTGGGAACGCGACGATTCGTCGAAGAAGGACAAGACGGATGCCTTCATCGTATTAAGGCTAAAGCTGAACATGTAGACGGCAACCAGGAAGACGATAAAGAATATAAACATGCCCGGGAGCGTCGAAGCGAAGCCCAAGACCGTCGATGACAGCTTGCCTACCATCGAAGTAATCGTGTTCGTTAGGCTCATCAGATATTCTTCCAGCGTCGCGATGGCGTCTGGAGGAAGATTCTGGTACAGCCCTCTGGCGTCAACGAGCAGATTGTCGACAAAAGTGCTTGCATTTTCGAAGTAATTCGGCACTTTCTCCAGAAATGCAATCAGCTCTGCGATAATCTTCATTCCCAGCAACACGATGAGACCGACGAGAATGACCGTAAACAATGTACTGGATATGACGGCGGACACCAGCCGGTTGAGCCGGAATCGCTTCATCAGGAATACGGTCAGCGGCTCCAGAAAGATCGCTACGATCAATGCAAGCAAGAACGGCGCGCCTACGGTGAACATCAAATAAATAAGCAGCAAACCTACCGCGATAAGCACGATTGTCCTTATAGACATGCGGGTTATCCCTCCTTCCTCTATTTCTATTCAAGCTTGGCTTCGCGCATGTGGAAATCGACGTCGCCGTAATACATATCCTTTACTAGCAGGTTGGGACCGCAGCAAGCGGCTGCGGGACAATAACAATTTACGCTTCGGGCGAGCTTGTGATCCAGCCACTTGCCGAATACGTCGTCGAGGCGGGACGTCGAGATATTGCCGAACGCCGGCACGTCGGAGAAGTCGGTGACGAACACGTCGCCCGTGAACAAGTTGACGTTGAGACGGTTCCGTCCGTCGGGATCGTTCCTGACCGTCACGTTAGGCTCGCCCGCCAATCTTCTGAGCAGTCTACGATCCTCTGCATCGTCGCTGCATTGGTAGAAAGGCAACGTGCCGAACAGCATCCAGACCGACGGATCGCGGCGATCCAGCAGCAGCTCTACCGCTTTGCGCATCTGCTCCTTCGTAATGACGGGCAGATCGCGGGCGAATGAGCTTGGGTACATGGGATGAACCTCATGACGCTGACAGCCCATTTCGAGAATCAGCTCATGAATTTGATCGATCTTTTCATGCGTCCGATAATTGATCATGGATTCGGCGGACACGAGCACGCCTGCATCGCTGAGCCGCTTGGCGTTGTCGATCATTCGTGCGTACAGCTTGGCTGCCGCTTCCTTGGAGACGGCATGACCCGCTTTGGCGAAGCCGATCTCATGGAAGTCCTGCGCCGACGTGTAGTTAAACGAGATATGCATAACGTCGAGGTAAGGAGCCAAAAGCTCGTACCTGTTATAAGGCAAAGTTACATTGGAGTTAATCTGCGAGCGAACGCCCCGGCTTCTCGCGTATTGCAGAAGCGGCAGCATATATTCCTTGACGGTACGTTCCGAGAAGGTGGGCTCGCCGCCCGTAATGCTGATCGTCTGCAGATGCTCGACCTCGTCCAGACGGCGCAGCATGTTGTCCAGCGGAATTTTGGCTGGCTCCATCATGACCAGCGTATCGCCTACGGCACAGTGCTCGCAGCGCATATTGCATAAATTCGTAACCGTCATCTCCACGCTTGTCAGTACATGGCGACCGAATTGCTTAAGCGAGTTAAGCGGATCCCAAGGGTCATTGGAGGGAGTCAAAGGAGGCAGTATGTCGCGGGATGTCATGCCAAAATGCGGCCATGTCGTATCCAGCTTGTTCATCGGTTTCATCAGCTTTCAGCACCTAACTTCCGTTCTAGAGGTTGTTCAAAAAGTCCGCTTGCCATCATATCTTCTATTATTGTAATGTGAGATGTTTGAGGAAGCAAATAAAATGGTGTAAAAACGTCGCCCGGATGGACTTCATCCAAAAGCCGACAGAAAAAAGAGGCCTTGCGGGCCTCTTGAAACAACCATCGCTGCATTGCGGTAAATGCAAGCATCAATGGCTCGGCGTTCAGTTAAATGCCTGACACAAGCGGCACGTCCGTCTCTTCGTCGTTTACTCCGACGATCATGACTGTAAGCTGCTTGGACAGATCGATCTCGTACGGCGCCTTAAGCTCTTCTCCCGCTTCGTTGCTGAGGACTCGTACCACAGGGCGGTGCGGGTAGGAGGAATTTAGATCTACGACGATGCCTCGCTCACCCGTCATTAATCGGACGGACATGCCGATGGGATAGATCGCCACCTTGTCCCGGAACAGCTGCAGCATCCGCTGCTCGTACAAAGTGCCCGTGCCCGCGTACAAACGCTCCATCGCATCATGCGGCAGCATCGGAGACCGGTACACGCGGTTTGTCGTCATGGCGTCGTAAGAATCGACCAAGCCGATCCACTTCGCGTAGTCATGAATTTCATTGCCCCTGATGCCTCGCGGATATCCGCTGCCGTCCAGACGCTCATGATGCTGGAAGGCGCAATGCGCTACGAGAAGCGACAAGTTCGGCTGATCCTTTAACATTTCATAACCGAGCTGAGGGTGACGCTTCATAAGTTCGAATTCTTCTCTGGTCAGCTGATCCGGCTTCTTTAGTACATTGACGTTAATCTGCGTCTTGCCAATATCATGCAGCAGAGCTCCGAGACCAAGGGTCGTCAGTTCGTCGCGCGAGTAACCGCTCGACATGCCAAGCAGCGTCGAGTATACGCAAACGTTCAGGGAATGCTGGAACAGATAGTGATCGACTGTTCCCATGTTCATAAGCATGATCATGGCATCTTCCTGATTGGACAGATCATCTATAATTAAGTTCATCATTGCTTTAAAGGGCTGGGCGATATAGGGGTAGGCGGAGCCTTTCTTTCTATTAGGCCGCTCCATCAGCGTGCGGAAATTCGTACGGATTTCTTTAACCGCCATTCGGAACGTATCTTCGCGGATCAGGGTGGGGGGATTAATATCCTCCGTTCGCGCATCTTCGATGTATACGTATTGAACCCCGCATTCGGCAAGCCTCGTGATTAGTCGGCTGGTAAGCTCCATCCTCTCGCCAAGCAGCACGATGCCGTCTTCCGAAAATATTCTCTTGGCCAGTCTCATTCCCGGCTTGCATTGCATAATGGATAGCAAACGCATTTTCTCGGTCCTTCCCCGCTGTGACGTCCCTAACTATACATATCGGAAATACGATCTTGTATTGTTAATTTACGTGAAAATGCGAATTTTCGCAACCATAATATGCTAATTGTTCGACAAAAAACTCCGAAATTTTCTAAATTGTGACGACATATGCTTACAAACGAAGCCAACGTTTCTCTTTGCAGCTCCTCAGCGAAGGCTCGGAGCTTAATTCCCGCTCCAGCACATCGCGGATGAACTCCGGCAAATAATAGCGATAACTCTCCGCCTCGGCCAAAGACTCGTAGCCCACCTTAAAGCTGAACATATCAATCGAGCCTACCTCATAGAGCCTTCCGTCCTCCAGGAGCGAGCCGTTTACTCGCGCTTCGACGATACGATCCATCGGCTCCCGGCGCATGTCGAATTCCACCGTCATGCCGTCGATTGCAAGGCCTCCAAGCACCTCACCCCGAAAGCCAAAGCCTTTGATCGGCTTGGAAGCGAATTCCTCCTGGAGCGATTGCTCCAGCGCCGTCCTCAGCTTGGACCCGGCGATGGTCATCAGGCACGGATTAATCGGCGAAGGACAGATGGCATGAAGCTCTCCGGCGGTTACTTCCCCAATCGCGAGACCGCCAAGCAGCTGTCCTGCGTTAACAATCCCGATCTCGGCATTCGTCCATCGCCTGATGCCGATCGCGAGCAGATTGGAAAGCGGATTTTCGCGTCCCGGATGAGACGGTAGAGGTTCGTTGAGAAAGGCGGCCACTCGTCCCAGACTTACGCGGCTGGATTCGCGGAACTCGTGGATAATATCCTCCGCCGCAGGTCTCTCGGCGTAGGCGCCGGTGGGAATGGCTTGCCCGCGCAGCAAGGGCTCGGACCGGGCTTCATCCCAGCCAATCTCGATGCGTCCGACGTATTCGCCGAACTTCCCCGCTGCCGCGATCATAACTCCGTTAACGATAAGCGGCACTTCCAGCAGATGGTGCGTATGTCCGCCCAGAATAAGATGGATGCCCGGAACTTCTTCCGCCAGCTTTTGATCGAATCGAATGCCGAGATGCGATAATACGACGACAACGTCAGCTCTACCCTGCAGCCGCTCCGCTTCGGCACGAATCGCCTCCATGGGCTCAGTCGCCTTCCAGCCCAGCAGCTCATAGAACTGGCCGAAAGCGGCCGTAGCGCCGATAAGGCCGATCCGGAGACCGTTCTTGACGATAATCCGGCTGGGGCACAGCCACTCTGGGCGTTCCCCAGTCTCCATCGTGAGCAGATTGGCACAGACGACGCTAAACTCCGACACGGGGGCGTACAGCTGTTCCAACGTCTCCGGCGTATAGGTCAGTCCCTCGTTGTTGCCCAGCGTAATTGCCTCGTAACCAGCCTCCTGCAGAAGTCTGATATTAACCTGTCCGTCGCTGCCTTCCGTCTCTTGTCTCATCCGATCCATATGATCGCCGCAGTCTACCGCAAGCACGCGGCCTGCTCCCCATGTTCTTCGCTCCTCGGCGATCATGGTCGAAATTCGCGCGGCGTTCTCCAGCCGGCTATGAATGTCATTGCTGTGCATGAGCACAACTTTTATCTCCATACCTTATCCTCCGATTTGCGACATGCGCCGTTCCGTCGGCACATGAGATTGAGCCGAATCTGCAAGCTTCGCGGCCATCTCGTGATTCTCCGGCTTAATATCCATCGCTTTGTAATACAATTGCTTTATGGCATCCGGATCCCCGAGCGCTTCCTTAACGTTAAGCTCATCCACCCAGTACAGACAAGGTTTTAGATTGCCATCAGCCGTTAATCTCAGACGATTGCAGTTGCTGCAGAAGTGGTCGCTGATGGGATGGATCAAGCCAAAGGAGCCGACAGCCCCTGCCATCTGCCAATCATCGGAAGGGCCGTTGCCTGTCACGCCTTCCTTCCGCGACAGCTTATACCCTTCTTCCTCCGCAATCTCGATCACGCGGGAAAGAGGAAGATAATGTTTCCGCCAATTCTCGTCGGCATGGCCGATCGGCATATATTCTATGAACCGCACATGAAGCGGCTGCTCGTAAGCGAGCTTTAAGAATTGCATGATTTCGTCTTCGTTGACGCCTTTGAGCAGGACGCAATTCAGCTTGATGGGATCAAACCCGGCTTCGGCTGCCGCTTCTATGCCTTCAAGCACCCTCCGCAAATCTCCACGCCTGGCTATAAACCGAAACCTTGCCGCATCAAGTGTATCCAGACTGATATTCACTCTCTTCAAACCTGCTTCTTTAAGCGCTTGTGCTTGCTTAGCCAGGAAGATGCCGTTTGTCGTCAGCGCGATGTCATTAATGCCAGGTATGCGCGACAACCTCGAGATCAGTTCGTCCAGACCGGGTCTGATCAGGGGTTCGCCGCCTGTAATGCGCAGCTTTTTGATACCGAGCTCCGCCCCTGCTTTAACGACCTCGACGATTTCGTCATAGCTCAGCAGGTTGGTGGATTCGGTAAATTCCACTCCATCCTCAGGCATGCAGTAAAGACAGCGCAGATTGCAGCGATCGGTTACTGAAATTCTCAAATAATCATGTTCTCTTCCATACCGATCCTTTAGCTCCGGCATACTGCGCACCACCTTTCCATGTACCTTACAGCATAACATTTTTTTTGCGTTTATGGTATTCTAGTAGCAATCTAAAGCCCTGTTACAGGCTGTTGCGAGGAGCTGCACATATATGATTTATACCTGGACCATCAAGCTGTTCGCGGGATTGCCGGAGCGTCTCGGCACGGCTCAGCTCATCCTAGATCTGGATCAAGGACAATTGACTGCCAGCGAGCTGAAATCGATGATCGCAAGAGAGAACAGCGATCATTCTTCCCTGCTGTCGACCTGCTTCGTTGCGCGCAACCACGCCTACGTAGCCGACGGAGAGACCGTCCAAGCCTCGGACGAGCTTGCGCTTCTTCCTCCCGTTTCCGGCGGAGAGGAGCTAGCGGAGGGCGGGGACAAGAATATGTCGGACTCGCCTCGCTTTGTTGTGACGAGCGATATCATTCTTACAGAAGAAGTACTGGCCAAAGTAATCGTACCGGAACATGGCGCGTCCATCGCATTCGTCGGCACGACGCGCGAATGGACGAATGGCAAACGAACGGTGCGGCTGGAATACGAGGCTTATGAGCCGATGGCGGTAGCGACCATGTCCCAGATCGGCGATGAGATCGCAAGCCGCTGGGCGGGAGCCTTATGCGCGATCTTTCATCGCGTTGGCGTCGTCGGACCGGCCGAGACCAGCGTCGTTATTGCCGTATCGGCTCCCCATCGCGAGCATTGCTACGAGGCTAGCCGTTACGCCATCGAGCGGCTTAAGCAGATCGTCCCCATCTGGAAGAAGGAAATCTGGGAAGACGGCTCCGAATGGAAGGGCCATCAGCTTGGTCCCTGGAATCCGATCGCCGGGCTGACGGCGGAATGAAGGAGGCATCCCCATGGAGTTAAGCCGTTATTCCCGTCAGACCCGATTCCGGCCTATCGGTGAGGACGGTCAGCGACAGCTGTCCGAAGCGCGTGTGGCCGTCGTAGGCGTCGGCGCGCTGGGCTGCGTCTCCGCGCAGCATCTCGTCCGCTCCGGAGTCGGCTATATTCGATTAATCGACCGCGATTTCGTGGAATGGAGCAATCTTCAGCGACAGCTTCTATACACGGAACAAGACGCGAAGGATATGCTCCCGAAAGCAGAGGCGGCTGCCCGCAGATTGACCGCCATCAACTCCTCTGTAACGATCAAACCTGTTTGTGCCGATTTGCACGGCGATAATGCGGCTCCTCTGCTGCACGATGTCGACTTAATTATCGACGGAACCGACAACTTCACGGTACGATATCTCCTAAACGATTATGCCGTCAAACATGGTTTGCCGTGGATTTACGGCGGAGCTGTCGGCGCCTCCGGCATGAGCATGACGGTATTGCCGGGAGAGACGCCTTGTTACCGTTGCGTCTTCCCGGAAGTCCCCGCACCGGGGACTTCGGATACATGCGAGACGGCAGGCGTCATTTCGCCGATCGTCGATCTGATCGCTTCGGTGCAAGCAACAGAGGCGCTTAAGCTGCTCTCCGGCAATCGCGAAGCGCTGCACGGCACTTTATTCCAGGCCGATCTCTGGAACCACTCCTGGCTGCCGCTGTCCATCCGCAACGTCAGGCGTCCCTCCTGTCCATGCTGCGGACCCCAAGGATCGTTCGATTATCTCGATAACGAAGCTTCCGCTACGGTAGCAGTTGCATTGTGCGGCCGCGATTCCGTTCATCTGACTCCGGGAGCTTCGGGAGCTGTCAATCTGGGAGATCTGGCCAATCGGCTTGCATCCGCAGGTGAAGTCGTGCTTAATCCTTATCTTTTGCGGCTGCGAATGGATGATGAGGATATGACTTTTGTTTTATTCGCTGACGGAAGAGCTATCATCCAAGGGACGCAGAATTTGTCGAAAGCAAGGTCAATTTATGCCGAACTATTAGGTAATTAGTATCATTTAGAGCGTTTTCATATTGCCAATAGGTGGTTTGATTGTTACTATCTATATATCTGGTTGAGCATAATTAATCATATTAGAGGTGTCTCTATGAGGATTCATGTAACGGATATACAAGATGGAGACCAACTAAGCCACGATATATTTAATCATTATGGGCTGCATGTTCTCTCCAAAGGCACGAGGCTGTACAAGAACGAAATCTCACGGCTTCTGCAGCATCAGATTGATCAAGTCGAGATCTTGGACCGAACTCTGGTGTTGCCTTCGGGAGAAGCAATCAGCCCTGTTAATCGTACATTGGAATCCACGGTCAATCCCAAGTGGCTGCCAACTGTGCAGCCTATTTACGAGAACGCAGTCAAACGCTTCGAGAAGCTGTTCGAATCTGCAATAGAGGATGGCATCGTTCAGGAGGCGGAGGTTACGGAAATTATGCAGCCTCTGCTGGATAACCTCCAGTTGGAACGCGACGTCGTATCCATGCTGCTTTTGCTTAATACCGAAGATGACTATACTTACCAGCACTCCGTTCAGGTTGGCATGCTGGCTTATTATTTGGCGACCTGGCTCGACCACTCGTCGGAGGACGCCGCACTGATCGGCAAGGCGGGATTCCTGCACGATATCGGCAAAAGCAAGATCAGCGCTGACATCCTTAACAAACCGGGCAAGCTTACGGAGGAAGAATTCGAAGAAGTAAAACGCCACACCTTGTACGGTCACGAGATCATTCTGGGCTCGTTCCAAGAAAAGGATCTTGCCATCGGAGCGCTCCAGCATCACGAACGAATTGACGGTAGCGGCTATCCTCATGGGCTTAAGGGCGAAGAGATCCACCCCATCTCGAAGATCATCGCCGTTGTCGACATATACAGCGCAATGATATCGGCTCGCGTCTATCAGAAGGAGCGGGACCTGCTGTTCGTGCTCAAGGAGCTGTATCGTCTCAGCTTCAGCGAGATCGATCCTGTTACGACTCATACGTTTATTAAGCATATGATCCCGAATTTCATCGGCAAGCGCGTACGGTTGAACAACGAGCGCTTCGGCATTATTGTCATGACGCATCCTACCGAGTTTTTCAGGCCCCTTATACAGATTGACGACGAATTCGTCGACCTGACGATCGATCGACATTACGAGATCGAGCATGTTTATCTGTAGTCCTTTACATATCCGTTAATAGGTACGCAAAGAACCCCCCGGAGCCCGAGGGGTTCTTATATTTTAGTCTACTTACCCGATACTGCCTTCCATCTCGAACTTGATCAAACGGTTCATCTCGACCGCGTATTCCATCGGCAACTCTTTCGTAAACGGCTCGATAAAGCCCATAACGATCATTTGAGTTGCTTCGTCCTCGGACAGACCACGGCTCATCAGATAGAAGAGCTGATCCTCGGACACTTTGGATACCGTTGCTTCATGCTCAAGCGTGATGTTGTCGTTCAAAATTTCATTGTATGGAATCGTGTCGGACGTCGACTCGTTATCGAGAATGAGCGTATCGCATTTGATGTTCGCTTTCGCGCCGTCGGAATTGCGTCCGAAGGAAGCAAGGCCGCGGTATGTCACTTTGCCGCCGTGTTTGCTGATCGACTTGGATACAATCGTGGAGCTGGTGTCCGGTGCCAAATGAGTCATCTTAGCGCCGGCATCCTGATGCTGGCCTTTGCCCGCTACGGCGATAGACAATACCATGCCTTTCGCGCCGCGGCCCCGAAGCACGACAGCCGGATATTTCATCGTCAGCTTGGAACCGATGTTGCCGTCAATCCATTCCATCTGCGCGTTCTCGTCAGCAACGGCGCGTTTCGTAACCAGGTTGTAGATGTTCGGCGCCCAGTTCTGGATCGTCGTGTAACGAACGCGGGAATCCTTTTTGCAGAGAATCTCAACCACGGCACTGTGCAGCGAGTTCGTGCTGTATATCGGAGCTGTACAGCCCTCAACGTAGTGCACGGAGCTGCCTTCGTCCGCGATGATGAGCGTCCGCTCGAACTGACCCATGTTCTCGGAGTTGATGCGGAAGTAAGCTTGCAGCGGAATTTCGCATTGCACGCCCTTCGGCACGTAGATAAACGATCCGCCGGACCAAACCGCACTGTTTAGAGCAGCGAATTTGTTGTCGTTCGGAGGAATGATCGTTCCGAAATATTCCTTCATAAGCTCCGGATATTCGCGAAGCGCCGTATCGGTATCCGTAAAGATAACGCCTTGCTTCTCCAGATCCTCCTGCATGCTGTGGTAAACAACTTCCGACTCGTACTGAGCGGACACGCCCGCCAGAAACTTTTGCTCCGCTTCGGGAATGCCCAGTTTGTCGAAGGTTTCCTTAATTTCCTGAGGAACCTCCTCCCAAGTCTTGCCTTGTTTCTCGGAAGGTTTCACGTAATATTGAATGTCGTTAAAGTCCAGATCGTCCAGATTGCCGCCCCAGCGAGGCATCGGCATTTTGTAGAATTGCTCCAGCGATTTCAGACGGAATTCCAGCATCCATTCCGGCTCGTTTTTCATCTCGGAGATCGTGCGGACGATCTCGGGCGTCAGCCCTTTGCCCGATTGGAAAATCGCTTTATGCTCATCACGGAATCCATATTTATATTCTTCCATTTCCGGCATTGACTTTGCCATTCCAACTCACTCCTTTAAAGGTAGCTCAAAATGACCGCTTTTGATCACGATGTATTCCTTCGCAGCTTACTCGACGTCGAACCTTGAACTCAACCGTTCCTTCAGATGCTCACATAGCGCTGCTATGCTCCGCTCTTCACTCACTAGTTTCGTCCAATCTTCTCGGTGCTGAAAACCGGCCATTTTGAGCTTCGATTGTATTACTTCATTTTCAAATCTTAATTACGGGATTCGATGCCCTTGCGGAGGGCGTTCCATGCCAGCGTTGCGCATTTGATGCGGGCCGGGAATTTGTTGACGCCCGACAACGCTTCGATATCTTCAAGCTCCTCGAATTCCACCGACTCGCCCTTCATCAAGGAAGAGAACCGCTCTGCCATCTCAAGCGCCGCTTCGAACGTCTGGCCTTTGACGGCCTCCGTCATCATGGAAGCGGAGCTCATGCTGATGGAACAGCCCTCGCCCGTGAACTTCGCGTCCGTTACCTTGCCGTCTTCAACGACGAGCTGCAGCGATATACGATCTCCGCAAGTCGGGTTGTTCAGGTTGATCGTAACGGCGTCGTCGTTCATCGTGCCGCGGTTTCGAGGATTTTTATAATGATCCATTATGACTCTGCGGTACAAATCATCCAATTGCATGGCCGAAGAACTCCTTTGTCTCGATGAGACCACGAACCAAAGCATCGATGTCCTCTTCGGTATTGTAAAGATAAAAGCTTGCTCTGGCGGTTGCCGACACATTTAGCCAACGCATAAGCGGTTGGCAGCAGTGATGGCCTGCACGGATTGCAATGCCCTTGGCATCCAGCACGGTCGCGACGTCATGCGGATGCACATCGTCCAGATTAAACGTAATGAGACCTACGCGCCCGCTCTTCGGTCCGTAAATCTCGATTCCGTCGATCTCCGACAGCTTATCGTAAGCATATGCCGCAAGCTTGCGCTCATGACGGTCGATCTCATCCATGCCGACGCTCTCCAGGAAATCGATCGCGGCTCCAAGGCCTACCGCGCCGGCAATGATCGGCGTGCCTCCTTCGAACCGATAAGGAATCTCCTTCCACGTCGATTCGTATAGATCCACGAAGTCGATCATCTCGCCGCCGTATTCGATCGGCTCCATGTTATTTAGCATCGACTTTTTGCCGTACAAAGCTCCGATGCCCGTAGGGCCGCACATCTTGTGACCGGAGAACGCGTAGAAGTCTGCGCCAAGCTCCTGCACATCCACTTTCTTGTGCGGGGTGCTCTGCGCTCCGTCTACGACCATGATGGCGCCGTTGCGATGGGCAATCTCCGCCACTTCCTTGATGGGGTTCACGACGCCAAGCACGTTGGACACATACGTCATCGCAACGACCTTCGTGTTCGGCGTAATGACTTCTTCTGCATCCTGCAGCAAGATCGTGCCGTCCGGCTGCAACGGAATGTACTTTAACGTAGCTCCCGTCGCTTTGGCGGCTTGCTGCCATGGAATCAAGTTGCTGTGATGCTCCATCGGCGTAATGACGATTTCGTCGCCTTCCTTGCATACCGCCCTCGCATACCCCGTAGCGACCAAGTTCAACGCCGTTGTTGTCCCCCGGGTGAAAATAATTTGCTCGGGAGTCTCCGCGTTCAGGAACGCCGCGACTTTCGCGCGTGCTCCTTCATACGCGTCGGTCGCGCGGGAGCCCAGCGTATGCACGCCGCGGTGAACATTCGCGTTATCCAGCTCATAGTACCTTTTCATCGCATCAATGACGGAACGCGGCTTCTGGGAAGACGCCGCGCTATCCAGGTAAACGAGCGGATGCCCGTTTACCTCTTGATGCAATATCGGGAACTGCTCCCGCACCGCATTTATATTCATCCCTCTAGCTTCCTTTCGAGCAGGCGCTGAAGTTGAGTGCGTACTGCTTCTACGGAAATCTCCGATACGACCGGCGCGAGGAAACCATGAATAATCAGGCGTTCCGCATCGGATTTGCTGATGCCGCGCGACATCAGGTAGTACACCTGCTCCGGATTGACTTGGCCGACGCTGGCCGCGTGGCCCGCCGTTACATCGTCCTCGTCGATCAAAAGAATCGGATTGGCATCGCCGCGCGCCTTAGAGCTCAGCATAAGCACCTTCTCCGTCTGAACGCCGTTCGCTTTCGTCGCTCCATGTTCGATCTTCGTAATGCCGTTGATGATCGCGGAAGCCGAATCCTTCATAACGGCGCGGGTGATCATGTTGCTGTCCGAGCTCTTGCCGAAGTGAACCGCCTGCGTTGTAAGGCTCATCTGTTGCGCGTTTTTGCCAACGCTGATGACTTTTACGTCGGAAGTAGAACCTTGGCCCTTCATGATCGACTTCGTGTCGGACAACGTGTTGCCATCGTTGAGATCGCCGATAATCCACTCGACGCGTCCATCATTCTCTACGACTGCGCGGCGCAAAGTCATGTCGACTCCGCTTTCGCCCATGGAATGTACGGATCCAAAGCGAACGAGCGCGCCCGGCTTCACGAACACTTCCACGACAGAAGGATGTACAAATGGCGACGATACCGCCGAGTTGTCGGTTACAACACAGTCGACGTAAGTGACACGACTGTTGGAATCGGCCACGATCAGAATATGAGGAGCAAACGTTGCGTCCGCATTGTCATTGAACAAAATCGATTGGAGCGGAAGCTCCACTTCCACATTTTTCGGCACGTATACGAATACGCCGCCGTTCCACAGCGCCGCGTTCAGCGCCGTCAACTTGTCCTCGTCCTTCTTCACGGCCTGGAAAAGATGGGGCTGCACGAGTTCGCTATGTTCCTTGCATGCCGTCTCCAGGTCGGTAAAAATAACCCCTTTAGCAGCCAGCTCGGCCGATAGTTGTCTCCAAGCCGTGCCGGAATTGCGTTGTACAATCAAATTCTCCGTACCTTCCGAGACAAGTTCCTGTACGACCGAAGGAAGCTCGGTCAGCGAGCCGGCAGGCGTGGAAGCTGCATAACTTCCGACAGCCGTAAGGTTCCAGCGCTCGATGCGCACCTTCTCGGGCTTCGGCCACTCAATCGTTCCAGCCAGTTCGGCAGCTTCGCCGCGCAGCGCTACGAGCCATTCCGGCTCGCCCTTGCTCCGTGCCAGAGCTTCCGCGGAACCGCGGTCGGTCGGAGTCGTTAGTTGTGTACTCATTGCCATTAACCTCCTTCTCCGATTAAGCCTGGCCTACAGTTTCGTCTACGATGCCCAGTTCTTCCTTCACCCAGTCGTAACCTTCGTTTTCCAAGCGCTGAGCCAGTTCGGGACCGCCGGATTTCACGATGCGGCCTTGCATCATAACGTGAACGAAGTCAGGTGTAATATAGTTCAGCAAACGTTGATAGTGCGTAATAATCAGGAAGCCGCGATCTTCGTTGCGCATCGCGTTTACGCCGTTCGCTACGATGCGAAGAGCATCGATGTCGAGACCGGAGTCGATCTCGTCAAGCACGACGATCTTCGGATCCAGCAGCATCATCTGCAAAATTTCGTTACGTTTCTTCTCGCCGCCGGAGAAACCTTCGTTAAGGTAACGATGCGCGAACTCCGGGTTCATCTCGAGCTCTTTCATCTTGCCTTCCATCTGACGGATAAATTTGATCAAGGAAATTTCACTGCCTTCTTCACGGCGTGCGTTAATCGCGCTGCGCAGGAAGTCGGAATTCGTCACGCCCGGAATCTCGCTAGGATATTGCATGGCAAGGAATAGACCGGCGCGCGCGCGCTCGTCAACTTCCATCTCCAGCAGGTCTTCGCCGTCAAGCGTTGCGCTGCCTTCCGTTACTTCGTATTTGGGATGACCCATCAGCGCGGAAGCCAGCGTACTTTTGCCGGTGCCGTTTGGTCCCATGATGGCGTGAATTTCTCCGCCTTTGATTTCAAGATTGATGCCTTTTAAAATTTCTTTTCCTTCGATTTCGGCCTTCAGACCGTCGATGACAAATTGTGTTGCCATTGTATGCTATCCCTCCAAAGGTTGGTTTACTTCTAAAAGAAATGATTCTCAATGATTCTCAATAATCATTTTAATATAGTTTTAGTTATAAATCAATGAGCGTTCGTATCCGTTCGCGTTCTTCTGCGTACGTGTCTGCGGTTAGAACGGGCTTCATTGCTGGCTCCGGCAGGCTGTCTTCCAGCCTTACCCATGACTTGCAGCCGTTATAAACCTCTCTCATAGGCGCATATACCGGCTCGTCAAGCTTGTATGTCTTCATTAATAAAAGATGAAGCGGCTTCTTGCGCTTCCACTTGAGTCTCTCCTCGGCGAACGTATCCGTCCAAATATGGCAGTCCCTCAGCTTGTCCAGCGTTTCCTGATCCGTAATTTCGATGTCGTCCGTCACTTCCGCGTACGTGTCCAGCTTGACCCTTTCCATGCCAGGCGACCATTCCTCGAGCGTCTCGTCCATCCCGTCCTGATAAGGATGCTTAAGCAGCTCCTTACGCTGATGCTCGTACGCCGGCATGAGATAGAAGCTGTGGCTGAGGAGCTGGAAGTCTCGCGTCTCCTCGATAATCCCCCCTTTGCGAAGCACAAGGATCTGTTTGCCTTCACGCAGCGCTTTGACCGACACCGCCCATTCCTTCAGAGCGATCATTTGCCTTTTTTGCTCATCCACCTTAATATGTACCTCCTTGCATCTCCGTCTCCATCGTCCGCATTGGACATCCTTCTATTGTGAAAAAAACGGCGACGGAAGTCAATCTGTAAAGAAGCAAGGTATTCCATGGCGAAAGCTAATCCATTATACTAGGAGTGGTTGTTCAAAACGATTTTCCTGCTGTCCACTATTATTGACGTCTGGAACGGATTCGAAACGAAGTCCGCGTTATGAGAAGAACATGTGGACGAAAATCCAAACACAACCCCAAACACCGTGCCGCAACTCCTTGCACGGACTCGATGTTTGGGTTTTTATGTGTTACATCATCCGTCTCAGCGCATCGCTGCCCTTCATGCCGGCTACGATTCCCATAGCCTCTGCCGTATAGGTTACCGATTCCAACGGAGCGTTTAACAGCTCTTCCAATGTGCGGACGCCGACTGCTCGCCCTGCAACGATCTCCCTGTCCGCGAGCTTCTCGTTCAAAAGCATTACGTCAAGCGCCCCGCACATGATATACCCTTTATCCGTCGAGATGGATAAGAGCGTCGTCTTCGGCAACTTCACTTCGACACCGAGAACGGTTTCTCCGCCATCCAGTACGAATGGGACCATCCTCATCATATGAAATCCACCTCCTTCGGATGCGCGGATCTTATGCGCAGAATCGTATTGATTCACAGTATATGCGGGAGTTTGGACTCAGTATGGACGAATGCGGAATAGGTCTACTTGACCAAGCGAATTAATGATATATTATAGCTATTCCATCTTTATGATACGGAGGCACTACATGATGAAACGGAAGCCGCCCGGAACAAAGCTTTCATCCTTTGTATTTCAAGTTGATATTATGATCGAGGATCGTCATCACGCTCAAGCGCTGGAGAAGCTGATTGCCGGACTTAACAGCGCGGCGTTCGACGATTATCGGATTACTTCGGGTATTCGCCTTGGCGAGCTCATTGACGAGAGGACCATCGAAGGCGCCGAGCCTGAACCTGTACCGATCGTACCTCAGCAACCGAAGTCCGAGACTTCTGCCAAAGCGGACTCTGATTCGAACGAAGGCTTCGCCCCTATACGAGCTTTCATGAAGAGCAACAAGCTTATCCGGCTAATCGTCAACAGGGGACTGGGCATCAAGCTCAGCATACCTTGCCGAATTATTAATATGGATGAAGGGGAGCATTTGATCACCGTCTATCATGTGGATGAGAAACAGGTGTACACGTTCAGACTGAACGAAATCGAGGATTTTATCGAATGAAAACACAAATTAACACCCCCCTGCGAGCGGGAAGCGAACGGACTATTATAGCGGAATAATCCGCTTTATTGGACTTAGCAGGAGGCGAATGGACTTTTGTAGCGGAATAATCCGCTTTATTGGGCTAAGCAGGAGGTGAACGGACTATTATAGCGGAATAATCCGCTTTATTGGACTAAGCCGGAGGCGAATGGACTTTTGTAGCGGAATAATCCGCTTTATTGGGCTAAGCAGGGCATAACAGGCGAGCCAGCCATGCGGCAAACGAAGCTTAGTTTTATGCTTCATTGGCTACTCGAGCCAGCTTTGCGGCAAACGAAGCATTGTTTTATGCTTCATTAGCTCCTCGAGGCAGCCATGCAGCAAACGAAGCATAGTTTTATGCTTCGTCAGCTACTCGAGCCACCCTTGCGGCAAACGAAGCATAGTTTTATGCTTCGTCAGCTACTCGAGCCACCCTTGCGGCAAACGAAGCATAGTTTTATGCTTCGTCAGCTACTCGAGCCACCCTTGCGGCAAATGAAGCTTAGTTTTATGCTTCGTCAGCTACTCGAGCCACCCTTGCGGCAAAT
>NZ_BDQX01000398.1:6769-10859 GCF_003112455.1 Paenibacillus agaridevorans | reverse complement strand
TTTGGTCGCCGACCAGCTACATCAGCCGGCCTTTAGCATTTGTTCAATATTGTCGCTGCTGACGGGAGGACTGCAGAAAAATCCCTGCATTTCGTCGCATCTATGTTTCTTCAGGAACTCCATCTGCTCCTCCGTCTCGACGCCTTCGGCAATGACCTGGATGTTAAGATTGTGTGCCATCGCGATGATAGCCGCCACGATCTCCGCGTCGCTAGGATCCTGTTGAATATCTCTTACGAAAGAACGATCGATTTTGAGCCTGTCGATCGGGAAGTTTTTGAGATAGTGGAAGGAACTATACCCCGTTCCGAAATCATCTACGCTAATACCGACGCCAAGATTCGTAATCTCCAGCAAGCATCGCGTAATATGACCAACATCGATCGTCATGGACTCCGTAATTTCCAGATCAAGATACTTCGGCTCCAGACCGGTAGTCTCCAGAACTTCCGCAATGCGGCTTGCCAGGTCATGCTGCAGGAACTGCCTGATGGAGAGATTAACGGATACCGGAATCTTAGCGAGACCTGCATCCTGCCACTCCTTGTTCTGCCTGCATGCCTCCTCCAGCACCCAGTCTCCGATCTGAACGATCATGCCGCTCTCTTCTGCCAATGGAATGAAAGATCCGGGAGCCAACAGTCCTCGAACAGGATGATTCCACCTGACCAAGGCCTCGACACCTACCATAATTCCGCTCTTTAGATCATATTGCGGCTGGTAATGAAGCACGAATTCATGGCGTTGTATGGCCCGGTACATCTCATGCTGAAGCTTCAGCCGCTCGAAGGAGGAGTTGCTCCAGCTGTCCGAATATAACATACAATCGTTTTTGCCGTTTTCTTTTGCCTTAAATAGAGCCATATCGGCTTTCTTGAAGAGGGTATAACCGTCGTCCTGCTCGTTCCTGTTCGTAACAAGACCGATACTGGCGGTTATATGAACGGGGAAACCTTTAAGCTCGTACGGCTCCTCTATCGACTTAAGGAGGTGCCGGGCAAATTCCAGCAACTTTTCTTCGGAATCGACCGTATGAAGAAGAAGAGCGAATTCATCGCCTTCCATTCGCGCAACCATCATATGTTCAGGCAAATTGCGCGAGATGCGTTCCGCCACCTGCATCAACAGCATGTCGCCAAATTCCCTTCCGAAGGAAGCATTTACGAGCTTGAAGCCATCCAGATCAAGATAACAGATGCCAACCAGCTTCTCGTCTTCCTTGGCTCTCGACAAGCTCTCCGTCAGCTTCATCTGGAACAAGGTACGATTCGGCAGTCCTGTCATATCGTCATAATAGGCCATATATCTAATTCGTTCCACATTGCGTTTCCGATCGCTAAGATCATGGCTGATCATCAGCGTGCCGATGACTTCGTGATCCTGTATCATGGGAGCGCAAATCACTTGCATCTCGAGTGGAAAACCTGTTCGGTGGGTAATACTAATGTTGTTCTGCACGGTCTGGCCTTGCAGCGATCGCTCCAGACTTTCCTTAAGAAGTGCTCTGCTTGCGGGATCAATCATTCGCATGAGCGGCTCTCCGATCATCTCCGAACGCTGATAGCCGAGCATGCGTCCGGCCGCTTCATTTAGCTCCAGCACGCGGCCGGAGCGATCGAGCACGGACAAGGGGACAGCCTCCGAACGCAGCAATGTATCTACGATGGCTGAGTGAAAGCGTCTAAAGCTGCTTAGCGGATGACGACGCAGCCATAAGACGGCGGCCGTTACAAGGAGCGCGGCCGATACCGTCAAGGATATCCATCTTAACATCATGTCCGAGATCAAGACAAATGAAACTACAATCCAAACCGCGGACATGGCCGTTAATCCGATCACGCCAATGTTCATTAGCTCGTTCAAGGACAGCGGGCTTCGCTGATTTCGTGCTGAAGGCAAATCTTCCATATCTTTCGCCACACACAAACTTCCTTCCTCAATGTCGAGTCAAGCGATAGCTAGGTTTATTATAAACGAATTGGTGGCGTTGGCATAGAAATATTTGCTATAGCACTAAAAGATTTGGCGTTTTCGCTCGAAAAGGGGCGAATCAAAATACGTTATTTGCTCTTTCGATGTTGATTAAGGACGCCTGCAATGACAAAGCCCCAGCCTGCCAACATGGCAACGCCGCCGATTGGCGTTATCATGCCGAGCTTGGAATAACCGGTCAAGGCAAGAACATAAAGACTGACGCCGAAGATCAGCATGCCTGCGAGTAAGAGCCTTGCTCCAATGACTGCCTTCTTGCCTCCGCCCGCAATCTTATCCATTAGAGCAACAAGCATTAAACCGAGCGCTCCGTACATATGGTATTTGACTCCGGTCTCGAATATGTCTATATAGTGCTCCGTTATTTTTCCTTCCAATCCATGCGAGCCAAAAGCGCCTAACGCGATGGCCAGCGCCGCATTGACAGCTCCGATTACAAAATAAGCTGGAAACATTTTGTTTTCATCCCTTCCATTTTCCTGTATAATTTTTGGCATCATTGTCCAAAGGAGAATCCACTATGACAGACAACAATCAATCTGAGAACAGGCCATTCGATAACAATCAATTTCAGGAACATGACCATTCGCAACCGCACACGCAGCCATTCGGGTCCCCGTTTCAGCCCATGGAACCGGACACTGAGATTCATAAACATTCCGGCATCGGCATCGCTTCCTTCGTCCTGGCGCTCGTCGCGGTTTTGCTGGTCGTGATCGCCATCATCATAGCGGTAGTCGGGGCTAGAGGCCTGGCCGAGGATCAGAGTCTGCTTACGGAATTAGAAAACTTCGCAAGCCTTTACGGTCCTGGTCAAGAAACCGAACTCGGCAACGCCTTGATGGATTCCGAAATTTTCGGTGAATTCATCGCGACCTTTCTGTTCGCCGGAGTGCTGATGCTGGGATCGCTCGCCCTTGCTTTCGTCGGGCTCATCCTTGGCATCGTCAGTGCGGCATCCAGAAAACGAAAGAAGACGTTCGGTATCATCGGTCTTGTGCTGAATGGCCTTTTCATGGTTGGCACCATCGGTTTGTTTATTGCTACAATCGCCCTTGGCATGGGTTCCGTTTAGTAGAACTGTTTGACCACCCCCGCTTCGTCATATTAGTGACGGAGCGGGGGTTTTCTCATTTGAGCAGAAACGAAGTTGTGCTGTAGCCCTCCTTCGTCTTGTTTACTTCCAGACACGCCGGGAAAGCTTCCTTTAGCTCCTGGACATGCGAGATGACGCCGATCATCCGGCCCGCCTTTTGCAGATCGACCAGAGCAGCAATCGCTTTGTGAAGAGACTCCTCGTCGAGGGAACCGAAACCTTCGTCTATCAGCATCATGTCGATTGAGACGCCTCCTTGGTGAGATTGTATGACATCCGTCATCCCCAGAGCGAGGCACAATGAAGCATTAAACTTCTCGCCGCCCGACAGCGACTTCACATCCCTGTTCTGGCCGGTGTACGCATCGTATACATCAAGTCCCAGGCCGCTCTGCTTTCCTCTCGTCTCCAGCCTATCACTGCGTTGCAGCTGGAATTGCCCGCCTGACAGCTCATTCAGCCGCACGTTGGCCATCGCTACGATCTGTTCCAGATATTCGATCAAAATATATCTCTCAAACGACATCTTGAGGCTGTTATCGCCTTTCATATTACCGTAAATATCTTGGACGCGCTCCAGTTTCTCCTCCAGCTCCCCTGCTTGACGAGCGGCACGATCCACGGATGCCACCAGTCTGGCGGCCTCGGCGGCGAACCGCAAGGAAGACTGCTCCTCGCCGAGCAGCTCTTCGTGTTTCCCGCGCGTTGTCATAATTGCTTCCTGCAGGTCTTCAGGTGACAGCCACTCGGTGCCGGACAGCTCGGACTCCAGAGCGGCGACCGCCTCCGCGGCGGCGAGTACCGCAGTGCGGTAACGCTCCGTCTCCTGCTTCAGACGTTCCTGCTCCGCTTGAGTACGCACAGCACCCGCGTAATCCTCCGCCGAAAGGAAGCCCGCTTTGGCCAGCTCCGAATGCAGGCGCTGACGCGACTCCTTCTCGGACAACTCCGCTTCCGCCGCTTGCTCCGTCGCTTGTTCCGCATGGGCCTTAGCCGCTGCCA
>NZ_BDQX01000398.1:5662-6675 GCF_003112455.1 Paenibacillus agaridevorans | reverse complement strand
GCAACCTGCCAGGAGCGATTAAGCTCGGCTAGCAAACTCTGACGCTCCGCCTGCCTTGTCCGCAGCGCATTCGTCTCCCGCCATTGCTCCGGCACACGCTCCAGCTCCTTCGCGTATGCCGTCTCTTTCCCCGCGTTTTCCAGAGCCAGGGTCTGCGTTTCGGCACGAAGCCTGTCCAGCTCCCGCTCCAGCGTCTCCAGCTCCTTGTCGGATTTGGATATTGCAGAACGAAGCGACTCTAGCCGCCCGGATTTTGCCTTCAGCGCATCCAGCTCTTCCTTGCATGACTTCCAGGCCTGTCTCAGCTCGCCTTGGACCAACCGTAGCTTTTCGATCCGCTGACCGTTCTGCTCCTCAGGCGGGAGAGGGGGCAGAAGCTCGGCCAGCTCGTCTAATTCCGCTTGCCAGTTGCCAGTAGCTGCTGCTGCCTGCGCTTTGGACGTCATCAGCTCGCGCTGTACGGCCGCAAGAGTCTCCTTCGCCCCTTCAAGCTCCTCCTTCGAAGGCATCTCCTCATGCATACCCGCCTTTTGAGGATGCGTTACGCTGCCGCACACCGGACAAGCGTCGCCATCATGCAGATGTTTTGCCAGCAAGCCGGCTTGACCCTCAATCCAGCGCCGCTCCAACTCGGATACTCCCGACTTGGCCGCAGAAAGCGCCCGCTCGCCTTCTTGCTCCAGCTCCATCCAACGTCCGATCTCGACACTTAGCTCCAGCAGCCTCTTGACGCCCTTGCCTTGTCGCTCCAGACCGGCAAGCGCCTCCGCTTTCTCGGGCAGCGCCGCAGCTGCCGCTTCGCATTCCTGCTGCTCCAGCGCCGTACGCTGCCGCAACTGCTTGCTTGCGGCTATAGACTGGGCCGCTGCAGCCAGCTTGCTTTGCGAGTCCATCTCCCGGCGCTTAAGCTCAGCCAATGATTCTCGTTGCGCGGCTAGAGACTCCACAACGCTCGTCAGCTCCGATAGCCGATGAAGCTCCAGCTCAACCTCTCTGCGTTGCGGCTCCTTATT
>NZ_BDQX01000398.1:777-5537 GCF_003112455.1 Paenibacillus agaridevorans | reverse complement strand
GCCTCTCAGACGCAAGCCTTCGTAACGGAGCTTCAGAAGCTTCGTCGCATTGGCGGCTTGTTCCGCATAAGGGGTCAGCCCGTCTGCTCTAGCGGCAAGCGCAAGCTCTCGTTCCAGCCCCTCGATCTCACCTTGTCTCGCAGCCAAAGTCTGGTGTTGCGTACGCTTAGCCGCTAACTCCTCGTGCTTCGCATTCAGCGACAGCCGCGCTCGCAGCGAATCCTGTAGCGCATCCAGCGCCGATGCCGTCTCTACTTTGCGGCGTCCTGCTGCGGCTGCTGTATCCTCATAATGGGCTGCTTCCCCTTGCAAGGCCTCCCTTACCTGTACGGCATTGTAGTTTTCCTGCCGAAAGGTGGCTGCCAACGGACTGTCCTCGCGCTGCGGCAACGCTTCCTCCGCCTGACGCATGACGGCGGCGGTCGTTGCCCGGGCATCTTTTAGTCCATCCGACAGCTCTCGGTAACGCGCCTGGAACCGGCCCTCCAGTCTCTCAAACAGCTCTGTCCGGAATATGCGGCGAAGGATATCCTCTTTATTATCCGTATCGGAAGTAAGCAGCTTGCGGAATTCCCCTTGCGGGAGCATAACAATCTGGCTGAACTGCTCCTTCGTCAAGCCGATAACGGCAAGCAGTCTCGCATTCACCTCCGTTGTGATGAACCGGTCAACCGCCGGAACCGCCGTTTCCCCCTCCACTACGTATAGCTCCGTCTTCTCGCCGGTCTCGCTTCTGTTGCCGCCCTTGCGATGCTTCATCTGGCGGAATACGCGGTAACATCTGCCCCCGGACTGAAAATCGAGCTCCACCGACGTATGCGTCTCGTCATCCGCGAAGTGACTGCGCAGCATCCGCGGATCGGCGCGGTCCTCTCCGCTCGCGGTCCCGTAAATCGCGAAGGTGATGGCATCAAATATCGTCGTCTTGCCCGCTCCGGTATTGCCGGAGATGACAAACAATCTGCGTTCGCCAAGCTCTGCGAAGTCGACTGTCTCTGCATCCCTGTATGGACCGAACGCGGTCATCGTCAGCTTAAGCGGCCTCACGTCAATCCCTCCTCCTCGCGTAGAAGCGCTTCGTATTCGGCGGAGAACATAGACCGTTTCTCCGGCGTCAGTTCCTGCCCCTTAACTTCCATATAAAAGTCCGCGAACAATTGCACGGGATCTCTCTCCTTGCGACTGACGGAACCATCCGCCTCCGAAGAAATTCCCGAGGAACCAGCGGCTGTATTCGCCATGGCGATTCTTCGCTCTACATGCATCGCGTTTGGATAGACGGAACGCACCTTCTCCATGGGGAACAGCACGGGATTGTCGTTCAGCAGCGTCACGTACACGTAATCATCGTTAACGGGATGTTTCTCAAGCTCCTCGATCGACGCCTCGACTCTGCGCATATCTCGCAGCGGCTTCAGCTCTCGCTTCTCTATCGCGGCCTTGCCGGCCTCGTCGAGCTCTACGACCAGATAACCTTTGTTATGACGCTCTTCGGAGATCGAATACTTAAGCGGCGAACCTGCATAACGGATCTTCTCGCTTCTGACGAAGTGTGCCTGATGCAAATGGCCTAAAGCCGTATAGTGAAAGCGGTCGAACAAGCTTGCGCTGACATATTCCGCTCCCCCGATCGCCAGAGGACGCTCGGAATCGCTGGTATTGTCGGCAGCTTCTCCAAGCGGCGTAACGAAAGCATGTCCCACCAGCACATGTCTGACATCCGGGCTCATCCCCTCGGTCAGCCTCGTTGTGATCGCCCGCATGGCGTCATTATGGCTCCGAATGTCTTCGTCTCCCATCACATGCCGCACGATTGCGGGATCGGCATACGGAACCAGATGGAAGTGCACCTCGCCGAATTCGTCCCGCAACACGACCGGTTTGGGCTGAGACCGAAGCTGCCCCGTAAGATGCAAGCCGCGCCCTTCCATAAGAGCCGTTCCGAAGCTAAGCCGGTCCGGGCTGTCGTGATTGCCCGCAATGGCTAGCACGGGCACGCCTAGCTCCGCCACGATCGTCTCAAGCACGTCATCCAGCAGCTCGACGGCTTCCGTAGGCGGCACGCCTCGATCGTACAGATCACCGGCGATAATGACGGCATCCGGCTTATCCCTTCGAATATCCTCAATAAATTGATTAAGCACATATCGCTGATCCTCGGTCATATAGACGCCATGAACCAGCTTGCCTAAGTGCCAGTCCGCCGTGTGAAACAATTTCATAGTACCTCCCCCTGCACGGTTTGCCCCGCGCTCCTGCACAAGCTCTTCCTATTATTCTATCACTCGCGGCATCTGCTAGCCATCATGCTCTCAGTCAATACTTTTTGCTAGATTTGGACTAATTTCCTTCACATAACCACCCGCGGACTGAATATATTGAATATTAACCATGTAATCAGCAAGGAGGTGCTCCGACATGAGACCAGCAGAGGCGGAAGGCGGCATGTTATCCGTGAGCCGAGGGAAGATTGATCGGGCTCCGTGGGAGTGGCATAATTAACTATAGGACTCAGAGGTGATAAAATGGCTTCGGAACCGCTTTTTATCGTATCGCGGGAGGATTGGTCGCTCCATCGCAAAGGCTACTCGGATCAAGCGAGGCATCATCAGAAGGTGCAGGAAGCGATTCGCAAAAACCTCCCTGATCTTGTCTCCGACGAAAGCATCGTGCTGTCCGATGGCCGCAAGACCGTCAAAGTCCCCATCAAAAGTCTCGACGAGTCACGTTTCATCTATAACTACAACAAAAAGCAGCACGTCGGACAAGGCGACGGGGATTCGCAGGTTGGCGACGTTCTCGGCGTAGATCCGCAAGCCGCCAAAGGCCCTGGCAAAGGAAAAGACGCCGGGGATCAACCTGGCGAAGATCTCGTCGATACGGAGATCAGCATCGACCAATTGGAGGATATGCTGTTCGAGGAACTCGAGCTGCCGAATCTGGAGCAAAAGCAGAAGGAACAACTGCAGACCAGGGAGATCGTTTTTACCGACATCCGTAAGAAAGGAATTATGTCCAATATCGATAAAAAGCGTACGCTGATGGAGAATCTTCGTCGCAACGCGAATGCGGGCATATCCGGAATCGGCGGTATCTCGCCGGACGACCTCCGTTACAAAACGTGGACGGAAATCGTCAAGCCGCAGTCCAACGCCGTCATTCTTGCGCTCATGGACACGTCAGGAAGCATGGGCTCGTTCGAAAAGTATTGCGCGCGCAGCTTTTTCTTCTGGATGACCCGTTTCCTTCGTCGCAAATACGAACATGTCGAAATCATCTACATCGCTCACCATACGGAAGCCAAAGAAGTGTCGGAAGAAGAATTTTTTACTCGCGGCGAAAGCGGCGGCACGATCTGCTCCTCCGCGTACCAGAAAGCCCTTGAAGTCATCGATAGCAGGTACCCGACCGCAGCGTGGAACATCTATCCTTTCCATTTCTCGGATGGCGACAACTTAACGTCGGACAACGAACGATGCGTCAAGTTGATTTCTCAGCTCATGGGGCGGTGCAATATGTTCGGGTACGGCGAGGTTAATCAATACAATCGGAGCAGCACGTTGATGTCGGCATATAAGCACATTCAAGATAAGAAGTTTATATACTCGATCATTAAGGAGAAAGGCGAGGTTTATAAAGCGTTGACTACTTTCTTTTCAAAAAAAACGGTTCATAACTAAATCGTGACAAGCCCATTGCACTTAATCATCATTTTAAGTGCAATGGGCGGGATAAAAAAGAGCATTCCAGGCCAGTAAGCTTGGAATGCTCTTTTTATTCAACTCATTCCGTTGGCAAAAACTCATTAATTGGTGAGGGATTAAGCCCTGTTTGGCCATCAAGCCCCTTAAATTCGTAACCTTGCCTCCTGGCCTCGTCAATTATGTTGCCAAGAGCCTCGGCATTATCCTTCGACACGGAATGCAACAATAGGATGGCGCCGGGATGAAGCTGCTTGGTTACCTGCTCGAACGCGTACGCTCCCCCGCGCTGCGCATTGACATCCCAATCCTTGTAGGCGATCGACCAGAATACGCTCGTGTAACCATGACGTTTGCTGACGGCGAGTACATGATCGTTAAAGATGCCTCTCGGCGGTCTAAGGAAGGTCATGCTTTGCTGGCCAGTGAGCCCTTCAACCTGTTCCTTCACTTTCGCCAGTTCGGAGGCGATTTGACTCTCCGATAACTGCGTCATATCCGGATGGCTCCAGGAATGATTGCCGATGAGATGCCCATCAGCAGCCATACGTTTAAGCAGTTCCGGCTGATCCTTTACAAAATGCCCCGTCACAAAAAATAACGCGGGCACGTTTTTTTGCTTGAGCACGTCTAATATTCGAGGCGTATAACCGTTCTCGTAACCGTTATCGAAGGTTAGAAACAACTCCTTCTTTGTCGTGTCCCCGAGGAAAAGCGCGCCGTTTTTCGATAAAACCGGCTTAAATCCCTCCTCATCAATCGACGGCAGCGAGCCGTTAACGCTTTTTTTGAAACCGAAGTGATACGCGCCCGGCGATGCGTCAATCCTATTCCCGCCGACTGGCCAAACCGCCAGCCCCAGTCCTAATACGATAAAGACCGTCTGAACTATCCATTTAGTCAATGCGAATGCACACTCCTCTCTGTAACGATTTTCTGACAGCATTCTCTGTAAATAGCTTCCCCCGGACAGGGCTTTCTGATTACAACAAAAAAATACTGACGCCGTTATGCAGCGTCAGTATTCGTTATAAGTTCATTTAATTTGTTCGTAAATGG
>NZ_BDQX01000398.1:0-650 GCF_003112455.1 Paenibacillus agaridevorans | reverse complement strand
GGAATCGAACCCGCGACCCTCGCCTTGGCAAGGCGATGCTCTACCGCTGAGCCACTTCCGCAAAAAGCTGGTGCCGTCGAGAGGACTTGAACCCCCAACCTACTGATTACAAGTCAGTTGCTCTACCAGTTGAGCTACAACGGCACAATATGGTGACCCGTAGGGGATTCGAACCCCTGTTACCTCCGTGAAAGGGAGGTGTCTTAACCCCTTGACCAACGGGCCACATGCTGCATTACCGCATACATTCGCTTTTTTGCGACAAGAGTTATTGTATCACCTTGTCTGCTCATTTGCAAGATTTAATTTCTTAATTTCTCAATCCGCGAGGACTTGAACAAAATAAAAAGACCGATTACGTCTCGGCCTCTCGATGCCATGCGATGAGTCCTTCGGCAAAAAGAATGTGGCGGAGAAGGAGGGATTCGAACCCTCGCACCACTTACGCAGTCTAACCCCTTAGCAGAGGGTCCCCTTGAGCCACTTGGGTACTTCTCCAGGAAATGGCTCCCCGAACAGGACTCGAACCTGTGACAACTCGATTAACAGTCGAGTGCTCTACCAACTGAGCTATCAGGGAATATGTTTCAATGTTTGCACATTGAAAACTGGATACGAAAGTGTGCTGAATCTTTAGCTTGCTTACCGGC
>NZ_BDQX01000397.1 GCF_003112455.1 Paenibacillus agaridevorans | reverse complement strand
GCGTCCACTTCGCATACAGCGTAACGTTCGCTGCTCCCATCGTCAGTGTCGCGCCCGCTGAATAATTCGTGCCAGTTCCGTTCGCTAACGTGTTCCAGCCTGCAAATGTATGACCTACTTTCACCAAAGTTCCTTTGCCCAGCACATTGACCGTTTCGCCTGCTTCGTATGCTTCGCTGTCCAGAGGCGCAGTTCCGCCAGTGCTTCCGTTTCCGTTATACGTCATCGTGTACGTTGGGTTCTCTGTCCACTGTGCATAAAGCG
>NZ_BDQX01000396.1 GCF_003112455.1 Paenibacillus agaridevorans | reverse complement strand
AGATTGTTCTTTGAAAACTGAACAACGAGCGAAACTGCCCGATACAATCGCAAGATTGAATCGAATAACAAACTTTCGAATTTGGCTTGTCCAAAGAGGAAGTTTGGATAGCAACAACGTAATGAGCAAGTCAAACACCTTAATGGAGAGTTTGATCCTGGCTCAGGACGAACGCTGGCGGCGTGC
>NZ_BDQX01000395.1:3359-10747 GCF_003112455.1 Paenibacillus agaridevorans | reverse complement strand
CGACCGGGATGAACAAGCTTCGAAGCCGACTCATCTCCGGTGCGGAATGGACATCGCCAAGCAGCGGTTGTAGCTCACGCCGACAACCTATCAACTAAACATATCAATTACTGCGACTACGTCGGCGACACCGACATACTGCCTCCAAAAACCTATGATTACTGAGAAATAAGTCGGTGATACCGACATACTTCCCTCTAGACGCATCAATTCCTGCAAATAAGTCGGCGACATCGTCATACTGAGCTCCAACCGCATCTTTTTCCGCAAATAAGCCGACCACACCGACATCCTGTTCTCCAACCGCATCATTTCTTGTAAATAAGTCGGCGCTACCGACATACAAGCTCCGAAGCCAACTCACCCCCGGTGCGGAATGGACATCTCCAAGCAACGGTTGTCGCTCACGTCGACAACCAGTCAACTAACCACAGTAGTTACTTTATAACCTGTCATGCGCATTCTGCAACAGCCCGCTCCTACTCCAACAGCCGCTTGAGCAGTTGGGTTCGATTGGAGGTGCTGAACTTTTCCATCATTGATTTCAAGTGTTTTTTGACGGTGACCTCGCTCAGATAGAGGGACTTGGCAATCTCCACGTTGGTGCAGCCCTGCTCCAGCAAAAGCGCGACTTCCTTCTCGCGAGGCGTCAGCTCCGGGCGGTTCATGATCCGTTCCGCATAGGATAACGGCTTTGAGGCAGCTTCTGCCGCCGCCGAAGGCATATTCGTCACTGAAGCTTCGACCGTTGCTGCTGCGGGTGAGGAGTAGAAAGCCGATTCCGGATCCCCGTCCGGCTCGATCAGATGCGCCTGCCCGGTCATGCGGAGCATATGATGAATGTAGCTGATCGCGTTGCCGCCCTGACGGTCCATGACAAAGGTAACGGCTTCCCGTTCCTCGTCGTAGCCGTAATGGTTGGCGTTATCCGCAATGGAGAAGCCCAGACTCTTATGCGATTCCACGAAATAGACGGTTGGCGCCGGCGATTCGATCAGCAGCTCCCCCGTGAAAATAAGATCGTGCAGCAGGTGGCCCATTGCCGTCTGCTGTGAAACGTCGCCTAGATCGGAAGTATCGATCGTCTCGATAAACCATCCCGCCCGCGTATGCGGCGCGGCCTTCAGTCGGCTGCGCATTTCCGGGGACAGGCTTCCGAAGTAGGGCTTCGACCGCGGGGCTTGCTCCAGATAGGGGAGCGTATCCTGATTTATCGGGATAATGACGGCGAAGCCGATAATGGCCCCGGTGCTGTCCCTCATCAGTCGTACTACGTCGTAGCCAAGACCAAACAAGGCGTCAAAATCGATATGTCGAACTGTATAGCGGCTTTCCTTGGCCGTCAGAGGGAAGGAGAAGCGCTGGTTGGAAGAAGGATCGTACATATCGATAAGACTATCCTTGGCTTCCGCGATCCGTATCTCGACATACCTTTTCAATTCGTCCTTATGCTCGGCCTGCGCCGTCTCGAAGTGGGGAGGAGACAGCTCGAACCAGTTCATGAAAGCGCGAATGAGCGCATCCCCGATATAGTTCATGAGCTCGATGGCTTCCCGATGCTCGCCGGCATCCCCTTTATTCCGGGCATCCAGCCATCTGAGGTAATGATACCGAAGGGCGCCTGCGCGAAGCTGCTCGTAGTGCAGGGGCGTACGGGACAGCATCTCCCGACTCACAAGTTCCCTCATCAAGCTATGTACGGCCCAGCCTTGATCTACCTTGCGGATAAAGGAGAATCGAATAAGCTGATAAAATTCCGCGGCGCTCATCTCCCGATTCAGCACAAAGGACAAGCTCTCCTGATTGAAGCGGCGAAGCACGCACGCTGCTTCGATTAATGGTCGGAGATGTTCGCCCGGCACCTCACGAAGCCACTCGTTTACGATATAGGCAAGCGTCTCGTAGCCTCCCGGCTCCGCTTCGTCGAAGCTGCCGCTGTTCTCTTGCGAGAGCAGGAGCGCCATTAAGGACATCGTCAGCGGGTGGCCTCGCGAATAGCGCCAGATCTGTTGAATGGCCTGCGGGTCACGCACATGCATGGATTCGGCGAAGCTGGTAACGGCGGATATATCAAGATCCGACAGGGGCATTCGCGTCACATACCTTCTCCAATAGGAGGAGAGAAGCCAAGCCTCCGATAACGCATAACGTCCCGCCAGCACGACGAGAATACTTCCACTGAGCCTCTTCAGGAAGTAGTCCCTCAACCACTGATCCATGCTCTCCATACGTTCGTAAGCATCGATAAACAAACAAATTCGTCTCTCACCGGAAAGCTCTTCAAGCGCTGCGATACAGGACTCCGGCAAGTTGGCATCCGCCCGGTCGTAATGCTGCCGCGGGTCAATGGCGCCTAGTATACGAAGACAGAACGCCTCGGGGGTTTTCACGAATCCTTCGCTGTCCATCATTAGACAGAGATCGCCATGCGCGGAGGCCACTCGCTGGAATTCGTCCAGCAGGCTGCTCTTGCCGATGCCGGCGGTACCATAGATGCTTATCAATTGTAAGGATGCGGCAGTCGATTCCCGACATTTAACGAACTGCGCAATCTCCCGTTCCCTTCCGACCAGCGTATCGCTGGCCCACTCCCCGTCTTGCTCAATGGCAATCATCCGATCTCACGCTTCCCTATCTCCGAATAATATCTGTTTCTATTCTACTCCACGCAAGGTAACCCATCAATGAGTGAAAGTGATAGAAGTTTTATTGCGGTGAAGCGTATCCTTTCGGAAAATAGCAGCCCCGGATGCCTATTCGCATCCCGGAGCTGCTATTTCGAATGGAGACTATTCCAAATGATCGAGCAGACGGATAATCAACGTCAGAGCTTCCGCTCGAGTAGCCGTAGCGTTAGGGTCGAACCGATTGCCGTCCTTCCCTTGGATCAAGCCGGCCGTGACAGCCGCCGCGACTTCCTTCTGTGCCCATGCCGGTACGGATTCGGTATCGTTGAAGGAGAGCGAAGCGTCTTCTTCCAGCTTAAGCCCCGCCGCGCGGGAGATTATAACCGCAAGCTGAGCGCGAGTTAATTGACCGCCGGATCGGAACGTGGCGTCTTCGAAGCCGCCGATCAGACCGGCGGTGACGACGCGCGCCACATGCGACTGAGCCCAAGCCGGGATGCTGCCGAAGTCTTGCAGCGCGTCACCGTCGCCTTCGCCTTCCAGCCCCAGCGCTCGGCTGATCATGACGGCGAATTCGCCGCGTGTCACGATGTTGTCGGGACGGAAGCTGCCGTCGGAGAAGCCGTTCACGATGCCGAGCTTAACGGCTTGCTCAATGGTTGATTTGGCCCAATGGTTCGTTGTGTCCGAGAATTTAATAATCGGAGTCCCGTTCCCTTCTTCCTCCGGAGATTCTTCCTCGCCGGGCTCTTCCTCTGGGTCAGGGTCATTCTTGCCGTCGTCAGGCTTAGGTCCGCCGCTGCCAGTACCTGGAGGTTCCAGCCCTGAAGGCAAGCCTCCGTCGCCGCTGCCCCCTGGAGGAGTGGTCTGATCGCCGGCACTTCTGGCAGAGGATTCGTTAAATTTGAAGTCTACATCGTATTGCTCGTCATAGATAAATCCTGGAATCGTGCTGCTTAGATCCCAATAGATGGACACCCATCCGGGAATTTTGCCGGACAGATCCGACAGCGAGAAGGTGACGACGCGCGTATTCGTGCCCGAGTCTGTTCCGGAGCCTCCGCCGCTGCTGCCGTTCAGCGTGAAACCCGTAATTTCCTTACTCTGTTTTAAGGTGAAGGAAACGGTTTTACTACCTCCGGTAACCTTGACCAGAGCCGTGGTGAACACGTATTGGTTCATGACCGAGACGCTTTCGCTTCCTTTTTTGAGAACCGTGAAGTCCACTAAGTAATTGCCATCGGCAGGGTATTGAGGGCCTTGGTTGCCCGGATTGCTCGGGTTAGTCGGATTGCCCGGTCCGTTGCCTCCTACATACGAAGCTTGGAATGTTTCATAAGCACGTTGCAAAGTCTGATAGGCGGATAACGTCTGCGCGCTAGACGATGGGATTCGGACGGCCTCTTTACCGGCTACCGCAATCGCCGCCAAGAAGGAAGTTTTGGCGAATTCCGGATATTGTCCCGGAGCAGTGCCGACGACCGCAGCGCCGTGAGCTTTCTTGGCCTCATCTATTAGCGTGTACAATGCGGAGTTGTCTACATTATTGAAGTTCAAGCGGATGGTATGCGTGCGATCATACTGTTGTGCGGGTACGACCGTACGAACCTGAGCTTCGATTAAATTCGACGATTGGGTGAGATTAAACGAAACCGTACGTGTGTTAGCGCTCTTATCTTCGCTGACCAGCTCTGCATCTGCAAAGCTATTGCCGGATTTGATTCTAAATTCGGGCACGGAGGAGCTGTCCTTAATCGTGAGAATCAACTTGCGGGTCGATTCGTCCACGTAAGTGACGACGGCCGGTTTTTGGAAGTAGCTCTCCATAATCGAGAATTCCTCTCCCGACGCATGCGCGACGCTGAATTGCAGGCTCTGTGTCACTCCTCCCCTAAATTGCTCCACAGCCTCGTTAAGCGTGTTCGACGCTGTCAGAATTGCCGGTCTGGGTGCAGCCAACCAACCCCCTGTCTCCTTGGAGAATGCAATGGCGTCGCCCAGTCTGTCAATTAACGACTGGGGATATTGCCCGATGGCATTGCCGGGCGCGGCGCTTTCCAGCAACGATTCGGCCTCGGCAATCTGGGATAATAGCGCTTTATGCTGAGCGGCGTTAAAGCTAATGAAAATTTCCCTCGGCGTGACGCCGGGAACTTCGCTTATCGTGTTGTTGGCAAAGACCATCGGATATTTCAACTTGATAATGCCTTGCCAATGCATATCCGTTTGCGGTGTAGTATTGTTATGGACTCGAATTTTGGCCTGATAGGTAAATTGATTGCCGTTCGTCTCCGCGATAACCGGTTTGGCCGGCGAACTGGAGTAGCTTTTGTTGTACAATCCAGTCGTCGCGTTAAGCGACGGTTGCGCGATAACCTGCGGGGTAAAGACGATGTCGTCGTTCGGATTATCGATAAACGTAATATTGGCAAATGATTCATAGTATCCTGCCTGCTGAAGAACTGTCGCGGTATCGCCGATTTCCGGAGCATAAACGGATTGAGAGACCGTCTCCGGTGTGAGCGCGTCAAGCACATAGATATCTACGTTTGAGGCCGCGAACTGGCGTTTTGCAATTTCGCTCCAGTTGTACGCGGCGAGTTGATTCGTATACATGGCATTAACCATGCTTTGCGTAGCCAGAGGGTCGTTAAGCAGGGTGGTAGCCGCCTCTACATTGCTTCTTACTTTCTGGCTTAGGCCGAGCAACTTGCCGTCCTCATATTGTATATCGGGGAAGTCCGTCGGATATTCGTTCACGGAAAACGCTGCGCCGACTGTGCCTGATGCAGGCTTCCCGCCCTCAGCGAATCCAGCGTCCTTCGGGTCGGTGGCCAGCCAAGCCTCCGCTCCGGCGATCCAGGCTGACAACGAAGCCCGGTTAACGACGATACGCGCAGATTCGTAGGTTTTGATTGCCTCATCGGCAATGTTATATGCAGCGATTAGCAGATTTGGGTTACTTGGCGATCCCGACACAATGGACTCGGCAAGTGCCAGGTCCTCGATCAGCTTCTGTCTTGCGGCTGCCGGGTATGTTCCGTCTATTTGTCCCTCAGTCGTACTGTCATGCAGGCTTTTACCGGCAGTTACCCGCGCTTGGAAAAGTTCAAGCGTGACGTCCGGATTATTGCCATCGCCACCGCCGTTATCGCCGCCGCCGGGCAACGGAGACAAGTCGACGCCGGTAAGATCCAGCTCGAGCTGGGCGTTATACCAATGATTGTAGTTGGTAGGCAGACCATAGATGTTGTTAGTATCGTTAATATGCATTAAGATGTCTTGTTTGGTATACACATCCGTAATGTCCAATTGAATGACGATCTTGCCGTCTACGGGTGCTCCCTTGACGACGACCGGCGCGTAACCGTCCGATCCGCTCACCGTCTCTCCTGCACCGGTGTCTGTAATAACGGCCTTTGGTGCACCCTCTTTCCGCGTGCCGAAGAAAGCGAATGTCGAATAGTTGGCCTCCGTGACCTGATGTTCGAATATAGCCTTGCCATTGCGAATAATTAATTTTGCGCCATCCTTCACGACAAAGCTGTCGGCGGCGGACGTCACTGTGGTACCGTCCTTTACATAACGGAATGAAATGGGGAATTCTCCGTCCCGAACCGCGGTGGCAGCCGAAACGGGCACAATATGTACTGCCGACAACAGCAAAGCGAATGCGAGAAGCAAAACGAGCGTTTTTCTCATCGATAGTGTCACAACAATATCTCCCTTGGTTTAAATTTAAACAGGAAGCGGCCGCGTGGCCGCTTCCTTCGTTTATGTGGGAACCGTCAAGGCTCCGGCAGAGCTATTAAAGCCAGACGAGCGTAAGGTTGTAGACCATATTGTGAGGTCCGGCAACAACTTTCAGTTCTACCGGAATGTCGGCCGACGCGCTGCCAGGGAAGACGAATGTCGTCAGATTCGAGCCGGTATCGTAGGAACCGTAATAAACCGTGCTGCCGACTTGGATTTCAGGGAAGTAGTTGCCAGTCAGCTTGATCGTCACTTGGCCCCCCGTCACATCGGCCGGTCCGGAGATATAGGAGCTGGAGTGGGAGTGATAGCTGCCGCCGTAATGGAATTCATAACTTTCGGTTGCGGCAAAGGCGGACGCCGCCATAGCCAGAACCAGTGCCATTGCCATAAGAGTCAGCATCAACGATTTTTTGAACATTTTAGTCATTTGTACAAACACTCCTTCGAATTGGTTTTTTGGTTTTTGACTTGCGTTCTTGCGATCGAATCCGTCATCCTTCTGCCAACCATGGTGTCCCGTTACGTTCTTGTAGGCGTTCGCCCTCCTCTCGACGGGTCTGGCTTTCTGTTACGAGTAGAAAATGCCATATGAAGTTAATGATTATCATTCTCAATGATGTCGCAAAAAAATATGGCTTCTTCGGCCAACCCAAATTTTTACTGCAACACGAATATTACTCCTGCATTATGAACGCAGTATGAACTTTAGATTACATTTCTCCAAGGCTCTCCATTGATGAGCCGATGAGTGCATGATTCCTCTAACTTCGGAGAGTCCGAGGCGACGAAACGTCACGCCGGAAAATTGTAATCTGAAGTTCACGCTCCGTTCACATTGCGGAAGTAAAATCCTCGTGAAACGTTAATGATAATCTCTCTCAAAAAGAGGGCGGCGCGGAGGTTGGAGGGTAACTGGCATTGGAAGCAGTCAGAAGAGCTATCGATACAATGAGAAATGCCGGCGCAAAGCGGCAGGAGCGGGAACAAGCTCATACGGCGAGCAGG
>NZ_BDQX01000395.1:2741-3293 GCF_003112455.1 Paenibacillus agaridevorans | reverse complement strand
CGCTCCTGATCATCGCAGCCGCAATATCGGCAGCCGGATTGCTGGCGGGCTGCAGCGCGGGAGCGGCAAGCGGGGGAGAGCAGATGGGAAGAATAGCCGTCACGGACTTCGCGGATCGGAAGGTAACGTTTCAAGCGGCCCCGAGCCGGATCGTCGCGCTGGGCAACGGCGAGGTGGATATCGTCTACGCGCTGGGCGCATCCGTGGTCGGCAGACCGGAAGATAACGGCGGACTGCTAAAGGAGCAAGTAGCGGACGTGCCCGTCGTCGGCTCCGTCCACACGGTCGATCTGGAGAAGATCGCGTCGCTGAAGCCGGATGTCGTGCTCGGCAATTATCCCATTAACAGCAACGACGTCCCCCTGCTGGAGAGCATAGGGTCGAAGATCGTGTTGACGCAAGGCAATTCGATTGCGGATATTAAGCAACAAATAGAGCTGTTCGGCAAGCTGCTTGAGCGGGAAGAGAAGGCGGCCGAGCTGCTCGCGAAGCTGGACGGAGAGCTGGCGGAACTGAAAGCCGCGGCCTCCGAGAACGCTCCGCGCGTGCTAA
>NZ_BDQX01000395.1:0-2641 GCF_003112455.1 Paenibacillus agaridevorans | reverse complement strand
GCGCTGCCGAACTCGCTGGCCGGCAACCTGCTGGAGACGGCGGGGGGACGCAACATGGCGGCGGAATTCCCGCGGCTGCAGAATTACCCGCAGTACGCCCAGCTCAACACGGAGCGAGTGGTGGAAGCAAGTCCCGATGTGATCATGATTATGACGCACGGCAATTCGGAAGAGGTGCAGAAGGGGTTCGTTCGCGAGATGGAGGGGAATCCGGCATGGAATTCGCTCGCGGCTGTTCGCGAAGGACGCATCCACGTGCTTCCGGCGGAGCTGTTCGGGACCAACCCCGGTACGAGAGTGCCCGAAGCCGTTAAGCTGCTGACGGAGCTGCTCGCGCCATGAACGTGAAGGTGAGGAATAATCGAAGGCGCTGGATGGCCATTGGCGCGGGCCCTCTCCTTATTCTATCGATGCTGTACGGCATTGGAAGCGGATCGGTGTCGATCTCGCCGGCGGAGATTTGGCACACCTTGTTCGGGGCGGGGGATACCGCCCACGAATCGATTATTTGGAATCTGCGCCTTCCGCGCGTGCTGATCGGCTTGCTCGTCGGCGCATGCCTGGCCGCTTCGGGGGCGCTGCTGCAAGGCGTCATGCGCAATCCGCTCGCGGATCCCGGCATTGTCGGCGTGTCGGCGGGCGGCGGAGTAGCGGCGGTTATCGCGTTAGTGCTCTTCCCGCAGTTCGCTTATCTGCTGCCGGGCTTCGCCTTCGCGGGAGCGCTGGTCTCGTCCCTGATCATCTACTTGCTGGCCTGGGACAGAAGCAGCTCGCCCGTTAAGATCGTGCTGGCAGGCATCGCGGTGAACGCGCTGCTGGGCGGCGTGATGAACGGCATCATGGTGCTGAACAGCGATCGCATTCAGAGCGTCATCCCGTGGCTCTCGGGAAGCTTGAGCGGCAGAAGCTGGCCGCATCTGCAATTCATGTTGCCTTACGCGGCAGTGGGTCTGCTGCTGGTGCCGTTCGCGGCGAAGACGACGAACTTGCTTATGCTTGGCGACCAGTCGGCATCGTCATTAGGCCAGCATGTCGAGCGGCAGCGCTTCCTGATCGTCGCATTGGCGTCCTTGCTGGCGGGCGCAGCGGTTAGCGTCGCCGGACTGGTGGGCTTCGTGGGGTTGATCGTGCCGCATGCCGTGCGGCTGCTCATCGGCGAGGACTACCGATTTCTGTTGCCGTATTCCGTCGTCGGCGGAGCCGCGATCATGGTCATTGCCGACACGGCGGCAAGAAGCTGGTTCGATCCGCTGGAGCTGCCGGCTGGTATTTTGCTCGCATGTATTGGAGCGCCGTTTTTCCTGATGCTGCTCAAGAAGAGGAGACTGATCCGATAGACGACCGTCACTTGGGCGCTGACCACGGTCGGCATCAGCCATAACTTGCAAGGCGCTAATCTTGAAATAATGTCAATACCACAATCCAGGGAGGAATCGACAATGGTTATTGTTACGAACGTATCGCAAATTACGAAGGGCAACGGAGCGAAGCTGATCGAACGCTTCAACAAGGTGGGCAAGGTTGAAGGGATGAAAGGTTTCCTGGGTCTCGAAGTCATGCTGACGGAGAACACGAAGGAGTATGACGAGGTGACGGTGAGCACGCGCTGGGAGAGCAAGGAAGACTTCCAGGGATGGACGCGCAGCGAGGCGTTCCGCGAATCCCATTCCCACCGGGAGACGCCGGAATACATCATCTCCAACAAGATTGCCTTCTATGACGTGAAGATCGTGCGGAACCCGCTCCCCGAGGCCGAAGCCCAGGGCGCGTAAGACGATGGCGAATGGGCTTTCGGGAGTCGACTGTCGGCTCCTGAAGCCCTTTTGTATGGAATCGGGGTGCAAGAAAATAATTAAAGGTTAGGGTTGACAGTGAATTCAAATAATTGGTAGGATATTTAGTGATAATAATTATCATTATCATATATATTGATTTTATATATAGAAGGGACGGGAATGCGTTGACAACGAAGGCGAAGGTTAGCGGCTTGCTGGCCGCATTATGGATAACGCTGCTGGCGTGGCCGGCAAGCATGATGGCCGCGGGAGATCTTGCGGATGGTACATATACTGCGAATTACCTCATCTTGAAGGCGGAGAACGATTCCGTCTCCATGGCGAACGACTATTGGGAGAAGCCTGCCACGGTCACGATCAAGGACGGCAAGGCGACGGTAAGGGTGACGATCAACCATAGCTTCTGGGTGACGGAGTTCAAGGTGCCGGGAAGCGGCGGGTCGTTCGTGAATACGAAGGTCGTCAGCTCCAACAAAAAAGCGGATACGCGGCTGGTGGAATTCTCTGCGGACATTACGAAGCCGATACTCTCCAAAATCCACGTGACCGTCGAAGAGATCGATTATGACCACGATTATACGATCCGATTCGTGTTCGAACACGACAGCTTCAAGCTGGTAAAAGGCGCAGCTCCGGCGCAGACGGCGGCGACAAAGCCTTCGACTGCGGCGACAACGAAGCCGACTGCAACGGCAGAGCCGGCAACCGTGCCGGCAGCGAAGCCGACTACTACGGAGCCGATTGCAACGGCGGAACCGGCGCAAAGCAGCGGGCTTACTGGCAGCGGGGCCGGTTCGACCGAACAATCGGCAACGGGCGTCAAGCCTGCGGGCGGGGCTTCCGCC
>NZ_BDQX01000394.1:103394-120280 GCF_003112455.1 Paenibacillus agaridevorans | reverse complement strand
GTAGCACCATCGGCGCCAGTCGGCCCAGCGGGTCCTGTAGCGCCGTCGGCGCCGGTTGGCCCAGTGAGTCCCGTAGCACCATCGGCGCCAGTCGGCCCAGTTGGTCCTGTAGCGCCGTCTACGCCAGTAGCCCCAGTGAGTCCTGTAGCACCGTCGGCGCCGGTCGCCCCAGCGGGTCCCCTAGTGCCATCGGCGCCGGTCGGCCCAGTGGGTCCTGTAACGCCGGCAGCACCGGTTGTCCCAGTCGTTCCTGTAGCTCCCGTAGCGCCAGTGGCACCGGTCGATCCAGTGACTCCAGTCGCCCCGCTAGAACCAGTCGGCCCAGTGGGGCCAATAGCGCCATTAGCTCCGGTGGCGCCATTCGCACCGGTAGGCCCTGTCGATCCAGCGGGTCCTATTGCGCCAGTTGCTCCGGGACGACCTCGCTCTCCATCTGCTCCCCGTTTGCCACGAGAGCCTCTTTCGCCCGTTGCGCCTGTAGGTCCATACGCGCCAGTTGCCCCGGTGGGACCTGTTGGACCCCGGCATCCCTTGCGTTTTCTACATTTGATTGTCCGTTTACAAGGGGACGGGAGGGGCTTTTTCCCGCAAGCGTTCATGCTCTTTGCATGCCTTTTAGTTTTCTTATGTTTGGATAAGTCGCTCAATTGCAGCACCTCCTTTTGACTTGTTATATGGTATTGCAATAGACTCTAAGTGGTATGGGCAAAAAAAGTTATAATAGATAAATCAAGGTTATTTTCGAAAGTATTCGCTCAAGTAGATGCAGGTATAATAAAGAAGAGAGTTCCTTCGTGAAAACCTGAGACTAAGGGAGGTTCGTCCCGATGTTGTGGTCCAATCCAATTGTTCAAATAGGATCGGTGGCGTTCTCGGCTATAGCGGGGATTGTGCTTATCATCCTTCGGCTGCGTGCTGGAAAAAGGCCGACAACGCTTAAAAAAATCATCATACCGCCGCTCGGCATGGCAACGGGGCTCGCGATGTTCGCGTTCCCCGTGACGCACATCCCTTGGCTGTGGGGAGTATCCGCGTTCGGAACAGGACTGCTCATCTTTGCGTTCCCTCTTATCGTTACGACGCAGATGGAACGGGTAGAGGAGCATATTTTCGTGCGGCGGTCCAAGGCGTTCATCGCGATTATGATTACGCTCTTTATCATCCGGCTGCTGTTGCATGGCATCGTCGAGCAGTATATGTCGATTCCGCAGACGGGAGCGCTCTTTTACTTGCTGGCGTTTGGCATGATTCTGCCATGGAGATTCGCGATGTTGGGCGACTTCCTGCGCCTTAAAAAGGTAGAGGGACACCATGTTTGACAGGACGAGCTCGGTCATGGTGCCGTCGATCGAATCTTTGCTAAAAGACTTATTCCTAGCTGAAAGACGAGAGAATCCTTCGAATCCATGCTGAAAGACGATTGAATCTTTGCTAAAAGACGATCTAACCCCGCCCGTTTGCTATTAAAGAAGGCGGGTTTTTGGCGTGCGGTAGTGGCTGGAGTGTTTAATCGGAAGGTGCGAATAATGAGGGGAACGGGTCAGTTCAAGTAGATTAATGGTTGGATGCGGAGGAAGGGGCTGGCTAAAGGTTAGGGTAGAGAGACTACCCGTTAATTGATGGTGTTGCAGGGAATGCGAACAATGGAGTCGGTCAACGTGAGAATGTTAAATGTGAGAGTTCGGTGAGAGCCATGCAAATTTTTTTGGAAGAAAAAAAGGGGGGCTGAGCACAAATAAAGGGAAAACCTCCCACTAAAGACTCTAATAACGGCAGAATGGGTGTATAAGAGGAAAACCTCCCTATAATTTGGCTGGATTCCTGGCATAGTCGTAAGAACCAATGGAATAGAGGGAGGTTTTCCCCTAAAGTTGGATATGGGAGTCCGAATGGCCGGATTAGAGGGAGGAATTCCTTCTAATCGACTTGTCAGGTTGGTAACTCGTCCACGAAATCGTTGACAAGCTGGCAAGGGGGTGGTGGGAGCAGTATGCAAGCGAGACAACGCATGCAGAGTCACGGATTTGTCGCCACGTCGCATACAGAGTCTCAGATTCGGCTCCACGTTGCATGCATAGTCCCGGATTTGGCACTACGTCGCATACAGAGTCTCGGATCTGGTGCCATGTCGTGTGCAGAGTCTCGGATCTGGCACCACGTCCCATGCATAGTCTCGGATCTGGCACCACGTCGTATGCAGAATCCCTGATCTGGGGCCACGTCGCATGTAGAATTCCGGAGCTGGCATCACGCCAACTCCGGGATTGCGGCTACCAGTGATCTAGACAAGAAAAGCACATTGAGGCTGTCAAACTAGACAAGCGACCGAACTCAATCAACTCAACTCAACCAACCAACCTCAACCAACCAACCTCAACCAACCAACCTCAACCAACCAACCTCAACCAACCTCAACCAACCTCAATGAACCTCAATCAACCTCAATCAACCTCAACCAACCTCAACCAACCTCAACCAACCTCAACCGAACTCAAGCAACCCTACCCAACCAACCGTATTCCTCACTTCGTCTGCAGACATTCGAATTGTGCCGCGATCGTCCATACCTTTAGCAAAGTTCGTACGAGGTAATAACACTGGTGGACGATGATCGCAATGAGACCGGCCCAGAGAAGCGACATGCTGCTTACGACGAGACCAAGCGCGCCCGCAATGCCCCACATGAGCAGGGAAAGACCGGCGAAGGGCAGGAATAACCGGACCGAACGCCATAACGAAGCGAAAATGTTCTCTCCGGAGACGGCGCCGAACTGCATCGCGAGGAACAACAGGTGCAGCAGCGCGCCCCAAGCGGCCCAGGCCAAGATGCCGGGCAGCAGCGTGAGCGCCAGCTCCTCGTAGGAAGCGCTGCGGATGAGCGCCTCCAACCCGCGCGGTACAAACCATACGCTAGGCAGTAGGGTGAGTACAGACTGCACCAGGTAGAGAAGCGCGATCGGCCGCCATGTCCGGCGCACGCCTTCGAGAAAGCGTGTCTTGCCCCCGGCTGATCGGGACTGCTCGCTAAGCGAGTAGAGGATGCCGGCATTGAACAGCGGCGTCAGCAGCATGCGCGCAAGGAACAGTCCTCCGAGCATCCAGAGGTAGGGCACTACGAGATCTGTTTTGAACAGCTGGATCTGCGCTTCGGTTATGAAATGCCGCATGACCGCTTCGGATGAGCCGGAATGGGGCAACCGCCGCAGGATAGGCGCAATGGTGCCGTCGATCGCGCGGTATAAGAAGAAGCCCCACGCGAATTGATAAAGGAACAAAAGCAGCACCAGGTGGAAGTGTCTCAGCGCCAGCTTCCAGCCCTGCGTAATATGAGTCTTCATCGTTAATCGCTCCTTGCGTGCGAAGGATAGGTTTGTTGCTCCGGGGGCGGCTACCAGCCAATCGCGCCGAGCAGGCCCTCCACCAGCTTAATGGCTGCCAGGCTCCAGCGTGTACGCGACTCGCTCGGCAGCTCTGCCATCATGAAGTTGTTGATGAGCTTGTTATCCAGCACGTTGCTCTGATCGGGATCGACGGTGACGGAATGGAGCGGGAATTCCGAAACCTCGGTGTACTGAATATGCGTCTCGGAATTCGACCATTCTCTGGTGATCGACGAGCCGTCGGTAAAATGGAAGACGATCGGCACGGGACCGGTCAATCCGCCGTTGCGCTGGATGAGCACCGTGGATTCGTACATCGTTCCGCCGTCCTGCTGAAAGGGCTGAACCTGGATGGCTTCGACGGAAACGTCGGCCATTCCGCTGTTGTAGACGTATTGGTTGAAGTAGTCCGTCCATTTTGCCTTCGTGACTTGTTCCACTACCCGCTGGAAGTCGCCGGTGGTCGGATGCTTGAATTTATACTTCTGGAAGTAAGTTCGCATAATCCGCTCCATCAGCTTCTCGCCGACCTTGTTCTCGATATCCACGAGCACAAGCTTGGCCCGCATATAGACATTCTCCGCGTATTGGCCGGAGTCGTCGTAGGCCCACGACGGCTGCTTGAGCGGAGCGGGATCCGTCATATAGCTGGCTTCCAAGCGAAGATTTGGCGTTATGCCGTACGTGGCTTCCATCACTTTATCTTCGGCGTAGGAGGTGAAACCTTCGTCCAGCCAGGCTTCTTCGAATTCATTGGAAGCGACCATGCCGTACCAATATTGATGACCTATCTCATGTACGACCGTCCGCTCCAGATCGTAGCCCGGGTTCGCATTCATGGCTCCGAAGGCCGTGATCAACGTTGGATACTCCATGCCCCCCGCGCCGTTTGCTCCGGCAGGCGGAACAACGATGGAGAGGGTGTTGTACGGGTAGGAGCCGTACCAGCGGGCATAGTTCGACAGAGCCGACTTGGCGGCGTGGAAGTAACGCTCCTTGAGCTCGGCATGCAGCGGATCGAGATACAGCTTGATCCGTACGCCGGGAATGCCTTTGTCAGAATGGACGGTCTCCTCGTAAACGAAGTCGGGAGAGGCCGACCATGCGAAGTCGTGCACGTCTTCCGCATAGAATTGGAAGATCTTCTTTCCGTCTTTCGTCACGACCGGCTTGGTCTGGAAGCCTGTGGCGGCAACGATATGAGTTTCCGGAACGGTAATCCGCACGCTGTATATGCCGAAGTCGCTGTAAAATTCCGAGTTGCCATGATACTGGTGGACATTCCAGCCTTCGCTCGTCCGACCGCGCATGCCGACGGTTTCGTACACGGCGAGCTTGGGAAACCATTGGCCAGCCATAACGAAATCTCCGGAGTAGCCCATTCGCGCGAACACCTCCGGAAGCTTGACCTCGTAGCTCATCTTAAGCGTCACCGACTTGCCCGGGGCGACCGGTTCCGGCAGCTTGAGGCGAACGAGCGTATAGTCGTTGACGTTGCCGTCGTCGGGCTGCATGTATTGCAGTCTGGGAAGAAGGCTTTCGCCCTCCAGCGTCTCGAGCGTGAGCAGCTCGATGTAGCTGCGGCTGTTCAGCGTTGCCTTGTCCTGCCGCAGCTTGCCGCCGGATTCCGTCATGAAGGTGGTCTTGGGGGACTGGAAGGCATTAGGATACAGGTGGAAATAAAGCTCCGATACGGCCTTGTGCCCAGGGTTCGTCCAAGTAACGTCCTGCACGCCGTCCAGATGCTGACCATCCTCGCGCAAGGTGACGTTGATATGGTATTCGACGACCCGTTTGCTCAGACTTTCCGGCTTTGCGGGCAGGTTATTGTCCGGCTGCTGGACAGCTTGTGGCTTGGCCGAATTTGCGGCAGGCGGAGCGGCCTTGGAGGCGCCGGCGGCAGGGGCGAAAGCGAATGTATACTGCGATTGCCAAGCGTTCCCGAAGCCGAATTGCACGGATATGACGAGCAATAAGGCCGCGAGCAAACCGAATATTAACCGTTTGACATTGCGTGGAGTCATTGAACGTTTCCCTCCCGTTGACAAGCATCTAAGGCATGTATATGTTTGCAATTCCAAGATTATTAGCTAAAATGGAATTATTGTACGGGAAGGTGGGATAAGCGTGACGGAGCAAGGGAATACGCCGGAGCAGCCGGCGGCGAAAGAAAAGAAATCCTTGTCGCTCAACGTGGTGAGCAACAAAAAACATAAAGGCTTCGGCGCGGGGTCAATCGACCTTAGCGATGTGGCGTGCGTGATGATCGACGATGGCGTCGCCTATATCGACGTTGGCATTATGCATGCAAAGAGCAAGGTGGAACGAGGCATCAAGTTCACCCCGAACAAGGAGGATACGCCGAACGGTCGTCCGTGCTGGATCGTGTGGGTCGCCGTCGATCGTAACGAAGAGGGTTCCTATTACGCGGGCGTTACTTCTTGCGAGATGCTGGTCGATACGGAAGCGAGGCGGGGCTGGAAGATTCTTGCCGATCATGTAAATCGTCTGGATTATGCGATCAAGCGCCGCTACATGCTGGAGAATCTCGGAGAAAACGAAAAGGCGGCGCTGCGCAAGCTTCTTGTCGAGCATAACGCGGAGTGGTGGGATCGCTCGCCGGAGGAACTGAAGGAGAAGCTTCAATAAGAGGGTATGACCGACAAAGAGATGACTTCGGTCGAGGTCTCTCCGGGGAACGGCCTCCGGCTTGACGAGCAAGCATAGCTTGCGGGAACCGTCGGTCATGCCGTGTTGCCGCATCGAATTCCAATCATAATTAAACAAGCTGTCCCGGCCATAAAGATGGCCGGGACAGCTTGTTTTGTGCGTATTGCTACTTGTCTGACTTCAGCATATTTAGAATGGCGGTGACGGCTTCGGCTCTGGTCGCCGTCCCTTGTGGGACGAAACGGTTGCCCGAGCGGCCATGCAGAATGCCTTCGTCAGCCGCGGACTTGACGGCTCCAAGCGCCCACGAAGGGATCGCTGCGTTATCCGCAAAGCTCGTCGCCGCGGTTCCGCTTGTCGGAAGCGAAATCGCTTTGGCGATCATGGAGGCCATCTCGGCCCGATTAATCGTGGCGCCAGGCCTGAAGCTGCCGTCCGGATATCCTCCGACAATGCCGCGTTGCAGCGCTTGGGCGATAGCTGTCCGAGCCCATGGGCCGATCGCGGAATTGTCCGTGAAGGCTAGCGGCGCTCCGCTCTCTTCCGCTTGCAAGGCGTTCATCAGCATGACGGCGAATTCTGCGCGGGTGACGGTTTTCTCCGGCTTGAACGTGCCGTCGTCGTAACCCTGCACGATGCTGGCTGCTGCCGCTTCCTTAATCGCTTCCTCCGACCAGTGACCGGCGATGTCCGTAAAGGAAATTTCCGGTTCCTGCGCCGTTTCGTCGTCTACGACGAATACCGCGAATTTGGTAAAGTGATCCGTTTTGGCCGTGATGGTGTCCCCTTCGACGGTGCCTCCGATTTCAACCCATTGCTTCAGCTCTTCGTCGAAGTAGAAGATGGAGGCTTTTTGTCCTTCCTTCACGAGAGAAGGGTCGAACTTAAAGGTTAATGTGACCGGTACAAGGAAGTTGCCGATACGGTCCTTTAACAGTTCGTAGACCGACGTTGCCAGGTCTCCCGGCTGGCTGCCCGGTACCGTAGAGTTCAGCAGCTTCTCGATGGACATCTTCGTTTCGCCTTCGGTCGCGCCTTTCGGCACGTTCAGCGTTATCAGTTGCCCGAGAGACAGGGAGCCTCCGTTAGCCGGTTGGATCATTCCTTCCGTCTTGGTAATCGGCGTTGTCGGGCCGCCTGGCAATAGGACGGAATCCGTAGCGAACGTGCCCGTCAAAGGCGAGCTCTCGAGACCGCTGTTATCGATGGCTTTGACCGTGTAGGAATAGGAGGTTCCCGGCAACAAGCCGCTCGCAGAGTAGGATGTGGTTGTCGCGGAGAGGCGTGCGATCGGTACATCTTTGCCTGTGACGTATACCGAATAGCCGTTAATTCTCTCATCGTCCAATGCTAGCGGCCAAGCGAAGGTGATGTCCGTTGTGGATCTGCTCTCCAGAGTCAGCGCGCTGCCGTCTGCCCATATCGGCGCTTGCTCCAAAGCGGATGTAATGTCCTGCGTTCCTACCGTCTCGAACCAATTTTTGATCGTGTTGAAATCGCTGGAGAACGCGAGCGACAGCATCAACATGATGCGCGCGTGCTGAGGATTCAGGTTGTCGGCTGCGACAATGCCGTTGCTGCTGCCGGAAGTAGAGCCGGAGCCCGTTCGCGTTGTAGAAGCGAATACGACGCCGTGATCCTGGATGGCTGCGCTGCGGGCCGCGCTCATCTTGGACGAGATGCCTCCCGCGCCGGTGCCGGCCGTAACGATTCCCTTCGCGCCGTCCTGTACCAGCGCCCGGATCGCGCCGCCGCCGGCTTCCTGGTAGTTATAGACGATCTCCACCACAGGGAGCGCCGTCTTTGCTATGGTGCGCAGATCGAACGGAGTCGCCCAATCCGACTGTCCGGCCTTCATTGCGCGAGCGGTAAGGCGATAGATGCGTACGGCGGGATCATCGACATAGCCGATCGCGCCGAACATCGGCGTTTCGAATGTGTCCATGCGGTGCGAGTTGGACTTTGTCACTTCGCGTGCCGTATGGATGACGTCGTTGAGCATAACGACAGTGCCGAACCATTGGGTCTTATTGCTGCCCGCCACCTTGATGGCTTGATACAGGTTTGCAGGGCCGTCTGTGCCGATTACATCCCAAGGGCGCATCGCCCCGGTGACGACGACCGGCTTCGGACTGCGCACGGTCAGATCGAGGAAGTAGGCGATCTCCTCCATTGTATCCGTTCCCGTCGTTACGACCGCGCTGTCGTAAATCTCCAGCGCCGCATCGACCGCGAGAGAGAGGTCGTACAGCTCTTGCATCGTGTAGCCGCCGGAGCCTTTGTTGCCGAATTGGTACGAGGATACGTCGGCGGTCTTGTGCACGGGCAGATCGCCGAGCAGCTTCTCCATCGTATAAGTACCGGCCGAATAGCTCTGGAAGCTTGTGCTGTTCGAGGCTTTGCCGGCAAGCGTGCCTCCCGTTGCGACCACGATAACATTAGGCAGAGGCGATTCGATATGCGCCTGCGATAGGGCCGGTATGTTGAAGGTGGGCAATGAGGGAGGCGCCGCGTCCGCTGCGCGTGCCGGGCCGGGACTTGAGGCCAGCAGCGTGGCGAGGAGCGAGGCGACCAGCAGCGGAGCAAGCAGCTTCCTTAGCGTCTTGTTGGTTTCGAATATGGTCATGACGGCTTACCTCCCCCTTTTTATGGTGTCGATACGAGTTCTGGCGCTTCAGGAGCGGCAGGGGCTTCAGTTTCTTCCGTAGCCGCAGGCGCCTCCGTTACCTCAGGTGTAGTTGCGGGAGTAGGCTCAAGAGCAGGTTCTGTTGCGACCGGCTCGGTGACAACGGGCTCCGTTGCTTCGGGCTCATCGACACTCGCCGTCAAAGCGGTGTTCTCATCGACGGAAATTTCCACGTCTTGCGTTCCGAAGGTGGAGAACCAGCCGCGGATTGTGTTCGCGTCACTGGAAAATGCGAGCGAGAGCAGAAGCAGCATACGCGCATGTTGAGCGTTCAGGTTATCGCCGGCGATCGTATTGCCGCTGCCGCCGTACATCGTGCCGGACCCGGTTCTTGTCGTTGTTACGAACATGACGCCATGATCCCGGATAGCTGCCGTGCGGGCCGCGCTCATCTTGGAAGAAATGCCGCCAGCGCCCGTTCCGGCCGTTACGATGCCTTTCGCGCCGTCTTCGACGAAGCCGCGAATCGCGCCGCCGCCTGCTTCTTGATAGTTATAAGCGATTTCGACGATCGGCAGGCTGGTCTTCTCGATCGTTTTCAGATCGAACGGCGAGGCCCATTCCGGCGTGCCTGCTTTGAGCGCTCTTGCCGGTGCGCGGTAGATACGAACCGCAGGGTCGTCTACGTAACCGATCGCGCCGAACATTGGCGTCTCGAACGTGTCCATGCGATGCGAATTCGACTTCGTCACTTCGCGAGCCGCGTGGATGACGTCGTTTAGCATAACGACGGTACCGAACCATTTTGTTTTGCCGCTGCCCGCGACTTTGATGGCTTGATACAGGTTGGCGGGACCGTCCGTTCCGATAACGTCCCATGGTCTCATGGCGCCAGTGACGACGACCGGCTTCTCGCTGCGTACGGTCAGATCGAGGAAGTAGGCGATCTCCTCCATCGTGTCCGTGCCTGTTGTTACGACCGCCCCATCGTATAGTTCGAGAGCGGCATCCACGGCAAGCGACAGATCATACAGTTCTTGAATCGTATAGCCGCCGGAGCCCTTATTTCCGAATTGGTAAGAGGATACGTCTGCTGTCTTATGCAGAGGCAAATCGCCGAGCAGCTTTTCCATTGTATAAGTGCCGGCCGAATAACTTTGGAAGCTCGTTTTGTCGCCGTTGCGGGCTGCGCCGGCAAGCGTGCCGCCAGTAGCTACCACGATGACGTTGGGGAGAGGAGAAGTTTGATGCGCTTCGGATAACGCCGGGATGTCGAAAGTCGGAAGTGGGATAGGCTCGGCAGCATTGACCAGATTTCTCCAGGTGAATGTACCGATTGCACCTGCGACGAGCGCGAATGCTAGAATAGAGATCAATACCTTTTTGCCAATCATTTTCCCGACAGTTTGTGTCATGTTATCTCTCCTTTTAAGTGATGAGTATAAGGATTCCTCGGTAAAATCGTAATTTATGTTAGATAATATGACAAATATAAAAGTGGGGTAATAAAACGCATACATGATAAAATATCTTATTCATGCTTTTAAATTCGTTTCAATTCATAGGTGAATCAATTTGCTGGTAATTGCAAAATTAAATATAATCCATGAGGTTTGAGTCATAAAAGTTAACATTGGAACAAATTATAATTTTTTTTTTGGAGAAGCGCAGGGTTTCCTGCAGTGGCTGACGTCTATATAAGCGGGAAGGGAGGAGAGCGACATTCACGACGAAGCGTGGATCAAGGCTGTGCGGGACGGCGGGCCCGAGCATTATCGACCGTTCGTGCAGGCTTACGGAACTTATATCTATCACACCGTTCACGCCGTGTTGCAGTCGCCGCATGATGCGGAAGACGTAACGCAGGAAGTGCTTATCCAGATCTACCGTTCCCTCCCGAATTACCGTATGGACGGATTAAAGAGCTGGATCACCCGCATCGCGGTCAATCGAGCTATCGATTACAAACGAAGCAAGGCCAGAAGGCCGGAGCAGCTGTCGGGAGCCGGCGAGGAAGCGCTGCAGCGGGCAACGTCGGTGACTGCGATCGGCATGCTGGATGCGACCCCCTCCCCCGCTGCCGAGGAAGTAGCCATGAAGCAGGAGTGGAGCAGAGCCTTGCATGAGCGGGTCGGCGGCATGCCGGAGCATTATCGCGAGGTGGTCGAAGCCTTCTACATGGAAGAGAAAAGCTATGAGCAAATCGCGGCCGAGACAGGTCTGGAACGCAAGAGTGTGGAGTCCCGGCTGTACCGGGCGAGAAGCTGGATGAGGCGACACTGGCGGAAGGAGGATTTCGAATGACAGAGAACGAAATGCGACATATATCGACCGAAGTCATGAGAGGTTACGCGAGAGGGACTCTCGGAGAAGCGGAACGTGCGCGCGTAGATGACGAGCTGCTGGTATGCGACCGTTGTCTGGCATTATTTATGAGCATGTTGGGTGACGAGGCGGATGCGGGAGGAACAGGCAGCGAGATGCAGTCGATGCCGGATCTGTCGGCGATGGAGGAGAAAGTGATCGCACAGTTGGCGGGATCCTCCGAACGACAAGTTAAAGTGCCGGTTCCAATGCCGAAGTCTGCCGCCATGAAGCCGGTCGAGCCAAGGCGGAGAAGCATGGAACGGCGACCCACTCTCATGCAGAGGCCAGTCGTGCAATATACGATAGCCGCATCGGTTACATTGCTGCTGCTCGCTTCCGGAGCTCTTGCGGATTTTACACGCGGACTGGAGAAGCTGGATGAAAGCCAGCTTGCCATGCCTGCGCAGCCTGATGCCGAAAACGCTTGGCGTGTCGAGCCTACCTGGTCTGACGAGTTAGTCCAGCGTACGGGAAGTTGGCTGGAAGGCATTCAGGCTTCGCGCTTTAAATAAACGGTTGAAGACAAGAACAGCGAGTGTAAAAGGTTTGATTATTCCAGTTGCGATATTTTTGAAGGAAGCAGAGAGGAGATGAGTTGTGATGGTGCGCAAAAGCAAGGCTGCGGCATTTTTTCTGTCGTTTATACCGGGAGCGGGACACGCGTATTTGGGCAGACCTTTTCGTTGTTTGATATACGCGGGTTTATTCTTCGGCTTGATCGGCCTGGGTATATTGATTCAAATTGCGAACGGAGGTTACGAGTCGGATGCCTTCATGATGATGATCATATTGGCTTTCGCGGCAGCTTTCATCAATATGCTGGATATGATTTTTACGTTAATTTCCGGCAAGGCCCCGGGGCTGCAAGGGAATCCCCCCGTTTACGGGGATGGCGGATATGCATACGGGCCGCAGGCTAATGGCGGCGAGGGTTACGGCGGCGCCTATGGCGGTCATGGAGGTCGGCTGGACTACGCGCAGGAGCAAGAGAAATCAAAGACGATTATGTTGTCCGTCATTCCGGGGCTTGGCCATATGTTCCTCGGATTGACGCAGCGCGGCATTACCTTCCTTATTTCGTTTATCGGGTTGTTCGCGATTATCGTGTTCATTAGCGCGGTGATGGGCTCCGGTGCAATTTTGGTCTTCCTGCTGGCGCTGCCGGTCATCTGGATTTACAGCATGTTCGACGCCGTTCAATTGCTGCAGGCGAAACATCGGGGAGAACAACTGCAGGACAAATCGTTGTTCGAGGGCTTCGAGGCGCATATCGGTTCCGGCCATAAAAATAAAGTGCTCACTATCGCCCTGTCCATTTTCCCAGGTGCAGGTCACTTATATCTGGGCTTGCAGAAGCGGGGGCTTCAATACATGGGAGGGTTCCTGCTGGCCATCTACGTCATGGATAATTTAAGGCTGTCGCTCTTCCTGTTCCTGCTGCCGCTCTACTGGTGCTTCGCGTTCTTCGACGCCCTCCAGCAGATTGGCCGTTACGAGCGCGGCGAGTTAAGTGACGAGCCTCTGCTGCCGATGTTCGTGCCGTACCAGCGTTGGTTCGGAATCGCGCTTCTTGGCTTCGGGGCATACTTCCTCGTAGACCGTATCGTGATGCGGGCGCTCAATGAGCGTTTTCCGGTTATCGTTCGCGAGTATTTGATGTACAAATATATGTTCCCGACCGCGATCATCGCGTTCGTCATGATCGTGTTGGGCCTGCGTCTTGCCTTCGGAAGCAAGAGCGTGCTCGGCGCGGTCATGCCGCCGGAACGCGATTTTGCGGGACGGGATAAAGAAGGAGGGGACGGACGATGAACGCAATGAATATGCCGCCGCTGCCAGGCTCTCCATCCGCCGGAGCGGCAGAACGAGGGCTCCGGACATGGCGGGTCGGCTCGTTATCGATGGGCATTACGTTAATTTTGATGGGGACGGCTTTCGCCGTTTCCCTCTGGCAAGATACGGAAGCTTACGAGTTGCTGCTATGGGTCGCTCCCATCGTATTTGTCCTGTTGGGCGCGGAGCTGCTGATTCATCTGAAAATGTCCGGAAGCCGCGATACCGTCGTCCGGTACGACTGGATCAGCGTCTTCTTTGTCGGTCTGATCGGCGCGGCTAGTCTTTTGCTTGCTCTGTTAATGTCGACGGGCGTCTTCGACGAGCTGCGCTCCGGATTGCAGATGACGCAGCGCACGGCATACGTCGACACGGAGGGCGTCGCCATCCCGGCTGAAGTGACCAAGGTCATCGTCCAGGCGACAGACGGCGTGACGTTAAACGAGACGGAAACTCGCGAAGCCCATCTTATGGGACAAATTCGTTATTGGTCGGAGGGGCCGATCACTTCTATTAACGACGATATCTGGCGGACAAGGGTTGTCGGGGATACGATGTACATCGTGATCGGAACAGTCCCCCGCAGAGACGGAGGGTTCGTTACCGACGCTGTAAGACCAATGCTTATGCTTGCGCTGCCGAAGGGCTTGCAGGTGGAGAGGCAGAACTACTAAGTGGAAAGCCCGGCAAGGCCTCGACCATAGAGGTTTGCCGGGCTTTTTGTTGTTTGTTTAGGACATTATGTGACTCTAAAACTTGAGAGGCCGTCGATTCATTGTGTGCAAAACTGGAAATGAAGCTGCAAACAATCATCGCCGACGAGTTAACGGAAGTGAGGGCCCTTATATGGATCTTTTGGCGTGATTTTAAAATATAAAGGAATTCTGCGACGTTATTTGTGAGAAATCAAGGCAAACCGAGGACTTTTGCTCATCATAAGGGCTGTCAGTTCCATTAGATTTTAAAAGTGCCGCTTTTTGCTGAAATAACGTCTTTGATTTCCGTTACAGTTGCTCCCGCTCATTTTTTACCGGATACTTGCCCGCAATTTCACCTTTGCACAATGAATAGACAGCCTCGTTATGTCCGTTAGGCGGTGAGTGATTGGACGCTTTTGTTTTTTGGATTACCTTCAGGTAATTCCGACTTTGGATAAGGGGAATCTCGCCCTATTCCTGGAGCCAGAACTTTACCGTTTTGCCGTTTTGCCTAAAGGAGTGTTTCCTTTACCTTCTCCATCGATGCTACGATTCGGTACATGCCGCGCAGAGGTTCGTAGCCGAGCTTACGGTTGATGGACAGAATCGGCGCGTTCATAGAATCGTTGTCCGTCCGGATATAGCTTGCTCCCAAACGCAAGCCTTTGCGGATCGCCTCCAGTTTTAACGCGAGCGCGACTCCTATGCCGCGGTATTCGCGGTCGACTCCCGTATACTCATGATACAATCCCCCGGTCGCCTCGATATGGAGGACGTTCGTCATGCCGACGAACCGGTCGCCGGCGGCTGCAATCAGCACCAGCCCAGGCCGAAAGCCGTCCACCTCCAGATACCACTTCTTCCACTGATCGAAGTCAGGCACGTCGCCAAGGAAGCTAGGGATATCCCGCATTGTCGAGGCGGATAGCTCGTAGAGCTTGCGCTCGCTCTCCTCGCCTGGCTCATCCGCGAGAGTCAACAGTCTTAGTCCGCTTTTTGCAAGGATGGCTGCGGGATTGCGATCCGACCACTCCGGGGATACGTTGGCAAGCTGCAGCACGGACTGATACGCGTGGCGTTCCACGACGAATCCCCGGCGAACGGCGAATTGCAAAGCTTCCGGGTGATCGTCCCATACCTCCGTAATGAGGGAGGCTGCGCCAAGCTCTTCTCCCCAGTGGAAGGCGTGGCGCAGCAGTGCTTCGCCAATTCCCTGCCCCCGATAAGCTTTGCTGACAATCAATGTGTTGCACAGATACCCCGGCTCTGTCCACGGAGCCCGCCATGACCATACATATCCGGCGATATCTCCGTCCCGGGAGACGGCTACGCGTCTTGTGCGGTCATAACCTCCAAGCAGTCCGCTGTCATCCATCCAGGTATGTCCGACTTCGTACAGCTTCTTGTCGTCCTCCTCCAAACGCCCGGCGGTAGTTGGCTCCGACCAATATTCGTTCAGGAGCTCGGCGAGCGGAGCGTAGTCCTCCGGCAATCGAAGGGCACGCAGTGTGAAAGGTTGTTTCATGTTCTTGACACCGACCTTTCTTATCCTCAAGTTTATATACTTGAAGTATCGCTTACGCGGAAGGTCCATGGATAGGGAAACATTAGCTTGAAATAAATAATACTGAAAACAAAATGTAAGCAAGCGTGGCAAGAGATACGGCAGATGGAAATAAAAACGTTTCGATAAAGTTAAAAACCTCACTTGAATACGATTTCAACTTGCATTATAATCAATATCGAAACGTTTCGATTGCGATCATCTGACAAAAGAAAACATTCGCAGCACGAATTTTGATTGTTATCGAAACGTTTCTCTAATAGGTTGCATCAGTTGGAGGCCACAGCTTTATTGGAATGAAGCTCTGCTTCTAAGGGCATTCTAACCATGCAAGGGCGCGTGCTTCAAAAAATAAGTATGAATTCGTCCAAATGGTTGGAATACGAGGGAACGGGGTAAGAACGGGTAGTGAGCATGATCAAATGACATTTCGAGAGGGGTTTGCAGAATGAAAAAGACATTTGCGATGATTACGACGGTTGCTCTAGGCGCGGGATTGCTCGCCGGCTGCGGGGCGAACGGCAACAACACGGAAGGCAATACGGGGGCAGGCAATGGCGGCGGCAAGGAAAACGAAAAAGTAACGCTTAGCGTATGGGGCATGGGCGAAGAGGCCAAAACATTGCCGAAGCTGGCGGAGCAATTTACGAAAGAAAACCCGAACATTACGATCAACGTACAGGCGCTGCCATGGAATCAAGGCCATGAGAAGCTCTTGACGGCAATCGCTTCGAAAAAAGGTCCTGACGTCATCCAGATGGGCACGTCCTGGATTCCGGAATTCGCCGACGCGGAGGCGCTTGCGGATCTGACGCCATACGTCGAAAAATATCCGGAGCTGAATCCGGACAACTTTTACGAAGGCGCCGTAGCGGCCGGCAAAGCGGGCGACAAATATGTCAGCTCCCCGTGGTACGTCGAAACGCGCGTATTATACTACCGCACGGATCTGCTGAAGGAAGTCGGTTATGAAGCCGCTCCGAAAACCTGGGAGGAGCTGTCCGACGCGGCGCAGAAGCTGGCGGCTCGCGGCGACGGCAAGTACGGCATCAGCATCGATCCAAAGGAGCAATCGCTGGGCTTCATGTTCTCCCGCCAGAACGGCGCAGAATGGTTCACGGCTGAGGGCCAGCCTAACTTCAGCGACCCCAAGTTCGTCGAAGCGGTAGAGTACATCAATAGCTTCTACCAAAACGGCTCCGCGCCGAAGGATCTGGGTCTCGACATCATCCCTGCCTTCAAAGAAGGCATTCTGCCGATGTTCATCAGCGGTCCTTGGATGATCAAGCTGATTCAGGATCAAGCTCCGGAAATCGACGGCAAATGGGCGATGGCGGTTCTTCCGAAGAAAGAGAACAACATCTCGCTGCTTGGCGGTTCCAACCTGTCGATCTTCGAATACTCGAAGAACAAAGATGCCGCAGCCAAGTTCATCGCATTTATGAGCAAGCCGGAGACGCAGCTTCAGTGGATGGAGACAACTAGCTCCCTGCCGGCGGCAACTGCTGCTTGGGAAGACGACAAGCTGAAAAACGACGTGAACTATAAAGTGATCGGCGAGCAGCTGAACGCGGCCCAACCGATGCCTGTTATTACCGAATGGGCGCAAATCAGCGAAAGCTATGTAAAACACTTCGAAGTGATTTACCGCAATAACGCGGACGTGAAAAAAGAACTGGAAAGCTTCAACAACGACGCGATTAAATTGATGAAATAACGATCCACCAGCTTGTCATGTATGGCAACCG